>NGUZ01000024.1 GCA_002154655.1 Corynebacterium kefirresidentii | reverse complement strand
CCACCATGCCGGCCGTGGAGTGGATTGCCGCGGTGGCCGGCGAAATGAAGGACCTTACCGGCCGCAACTTCGTCTCCGAGCTTGCCGTAGAAGCCATTTTGCCAACCGACGTCGGCCCCGAAAAATACGCTGACTCCGTGCTTTCCCGCCTGCAAGAAACCGTGGTGGGCGACCAAATCGCCCAGCTGAAGGCTCGTCTTGGCCGGATGCGCCCCGCCGATGATGAGGCTAGTTATAACTCTCTTTTTGCTGATCTCGTCGCCCTTGAGCAAGCCCGCCGCGAGCTCAATGACCGCGCCTTCCGCGGCACGCCTCCCCAAGGTTAAAAATATCCCCTCGCCATGTCACCGATTCAGGTGCGCAGCGAGGGGAGGGAAGAGGCTGAAACTAATTTAGTCCTCATCGGGTTCATAAATGCGGTCCGCATTGTCCACCTGGGAGCCGCGCAACCGGCCTTTGCCCTTGCGTTTGGAAGATAGATCGCGAACCTCGCGCATGCGCGGTTCCGGGTCCAAGCGATTGGCCACAGCCTTGCGCGCAGAAGTGACGGCGGACTTGGTTACGGGGGAGTTGACGGCCTTCTCGTAGGCGCCCTTGATCTGGTGGTAGCGCTTGCGGCCTGCTTTGGTGCCAAAAACGTATCCTGCTGCGGCGCCGAAGACGAATTGGATCATTATTTAGCGTGTCCCCTTATTCCAGTACGAGTAAAAGTTCTCCACTAGCCTACCGTGAAGGCCCGTTGCTCGCTGCTAGCCACCGTTAAGGGGTACAGCTCGTCTTGCTGTAGAAAATCTCTTTTCATTACCGGGAATACGCGCTAATTTAAAGAGGTGGCAATAAATACGCGTAGGGATTCGGCCGCGGCCTCGGCAGTAGCGCTGGCCGCGCTAGTTACCGCGAGCATTTCCGCGGAATCGAGTAGCCAGCACACAGAGGCTGCAACTGCGCATGAAGCCTCAGCGTGGTCCGAGGATTGCTAGTTAGTATTGGGAAGGGTTCAATTGCCGCCCCCGGCTTTGTGCACGCGGGTTTAGCGTCACGTTCACCTTTTTGTAACTTTAGCTAGATATTATGCGTGGGAATTCGTTACTAGTTAAAGGTTTCCACGTTGAACTATCGGAATAATCTCCGCCCGGCAGTTCGCGCACTCGCCTTGTGCGCGGCCACCGGGCTGACCATAACGCTGGCACCGACTGCCAGCGCCGCCCTCCCCGTAGCCGTGCCGCAGCTGCGCGAGCCTGTTACCCAGCAGACCACCGGCGCTCCTCCGGTACAGCATCCCGGAGCGCCGGTTCCGGAGCCATTTAGCACGGACTATATTGCGGGCTTTGAATCCGATGTTTCCTCGTATCAATTCGGCAACTACTGGCAGGTAGTCCAACTCTTTGACCACATTAAAACCCAGCCAGAAATCCGCCAGGAAAATATGGATAAGGCCGTGGCCATAAATAACGCTGCGGCAGGGGACCAGGCCCTTATTCAGCGAGCGCAGTCCGACGCCAAGGCCAGCTCCACCAGCGTGCTCAACGCGGTGTCTGATGCCATGGGCAAGAACTTGGGCGATGCCTTCCGTGCTTCGCTTGCCGAGCACCGCCTGCCCAAAACCGAGTACCTCTTGGGCAATGGGTACGCCGCTCGTGCAGGCGGGCTAGCCAATTCCACCATGTCAGAGAAGTACTACTTCAACTATCAGCGCCCGTACCAGCGCGCGCCGCAGGCGATTAAGCGCTATGACGACGGTTCCAAGGATCTTTATCCCACCTCGCCAGCCTTCCCTTCGGGCCACACCAATCAGGCAACCTGGATTACCACGCTGATGTCCTTCATGCTGCCAGAGGTAGGCCCACAACTCATGCTGCGCGGCGCTGAGGCCGGCAACCACCGGGTGGTCCTCGGCGTGCATTACCCATTGGATGTCATCGGTGGGCGAATGACCGGCCAAGCCGCCGCGGCAGATCGCCTCAACGATAAGCGCATGCGCCATGCCCTATGGGAAGCCTCGATGGAAGTGCGCCAAGAAATTAAGTGGCGCACCGGCAAGACGGTAGAAGAACTGGTGGCCCAGGATAGGGCAGAGGGCACCGACTATCGGTCCACCGACGATGCGGTAGAACAATACTCCACATTCATGGACTATGACTTCGCCCCGCGCTACCGAACCGACGCCCCGATGGTCGTCCCGCAGGCCGCTCCAGTGCTGCTAGCAGCATCCCACCCAGAACTGACCTGGAACCAGCGCGCCGAGGTGCTCCGCCAGACCGCCCGCCCAGCCGGCAACCCATTGGACTGGCAAGCAGAAGGAGGCTCATGGCAACGCCTCGATCTGGCCCGCGCCATGGCGGCGAAGGTGACCATCGCCCCAGACGGCGGCGTGAGCGTCAGCGGATAGAAAGCTCTAAAACCAGAGCGGGGGTACAGCTCTCCCGTGCATGGTTCAATGAAGAAGTATCTCCATCACTCTAAAGGAAGAGAATAATGACTAAGCCCAAGATTATGACCATTTACGGCACCCGACCGGAGGCCATCAAGGTCGCCCCTGTGATCAAGGCGCTGGATAATGATGAGCGCTTCGAATCCATCCCGGTTTCTACCGGCCAGCACAAAGAGATGCTGGAGCAGGTCAACACCATGTTTGGCATTACCCCGAAGCACGATCTCGGCCTTATGAAGCCGGGCCAGGGACTCAATGAAATTGTATCCCGCGCAATTGCTGGTTTGGACTCCATCATTGAAGAGGAAAAGCCGGACGTCATCATCTCCCAGGGCGATACCTCTACCGCTATGGCTGCAGCACTCGCCGGTTTCCATCGCGGGGTAAAGATCGTTCACCTTGAAGCCGGTTTGCGCACCGGCGATATCCATTCGCCTTTCCCAGAAGAAGCGAACCGTAAGCTCATCGGCCAGGTAGCCGAGCTGCACCTGGCTCCAACCGAAGGCTCGATGGAGAATCTGCGCCGCGAGAATGTGCGTTCCAAGGACATTGTGGTCACCGGTAATACCGTCATTGACGCTTTGCTGGAAGCAGCATCGTGGGATACGAAGTTCGCGGATCCTGCCCTGCAGGAAGCCGCAGAGTCCGATAAGCGGCTTGTAGTAGTTACCACCCACCGCCGCGAGAATCTTGAGGCGATGAAGGAAATTGGTGGTGCAGTTAAGGACTTGGCAGAAGCCTATCCGGAGATTAACTTCGCATTGCCGCTGCACCTCAACCCCAAGGTGCGCCAGGCGGTCCTGCCGGAGGTCGAGCACCTGCCAAATATCATCATCACGGATCCGCTGCCTTATGACCAGTTCACGCAGCTACAAAACCGTGCCACCATCATCCTGACTGACTCCGGCGGAGTCCAGGAGGAGGCACCAGCATTGGGCAAGCCGGTGCTAGTCATGCGCCAGAACACCGAGCGCCCCGAAGCCGTTGTTGCCGGCACGGTTAAGCTGGTGGGCACTAATCGCGAGCTCATTGTGGCAGAGGCAAAGCTTTTGCTTTCCGACGCCGCCGCATTCGACGCCATGGCCAACGCCGTCAACCCTTATGGCGATGGCAAGGGCGCGCAGCGCGCTATTGCGGCCATCGCAGAGTTGACCGGGGTGGGCGAGCGCGTAGAAGATTTTCTGCCGGAGGCCGATTCCTCTAAGGGGCCCCAAGGCGAGGAATAACTCGCACGCCTGCCGGAGAAAGCGGATATACTAAAGGTATGAAACCGCTGGATATCCGCTGTAAC
Source organism: Corynebacterium kefirresidentii (assembly GCA_002154655.1). Lineage (GTDB taxonomy): Bacteria > Actinomycetota > Actinomycetes > Mycobacteriales > Mycobacteriaceae > Corynebacterium > Corynebacterium kefirresidentii. The sequence continues at coordinate 21,585 of NGUZ01000024.1, read as the reverse complement.
CACCAGGAACGCACGAAGGCTGCAGACATCTTAGGAGATGCGCTTTCGGCAGGGCAGATTGACCTCGATGATTTTGAAAAGCGTTCGGCCGCCTGCGTAAATGCAACGACCCGCGCTGAGCTCATCGAGCCGCTGGCTGACCTTGTAGAGGCCCCAGAAGTTCTCCTATTCGGACAAGAACGAAAAGTCGCAAAGCCCTATGCGGGCCAGCAAGAATCTAAAGCCATCGCCAAGGTGGAGCAAGCCATCCGCCAAGTGCAGCCGAGCGTGCAGGAGACCCGCTCCCTTGCGGTGGGGATTTTCGGCGGGTCCGCTGTCAGCGGTGGGGCAGTAGCTCGTTCCCTGACAGCCCTGGGCCTCTTCGGCGGCGTGGATATTGATCTCACGGGCGTCGCCCTGCACAGCCGTACTACCACCATCAACGCGGCGGGCGTCTTTGGTGGCGTCGATGTTTATATTCCCGAAGGCTTCCGCGTCCACGTCAGCGGCGTTGGACTCTTTGGCGGACATGACCTCAAGGTAGAGAACGGCGCCATCCATCCGAATGACCTCCCGGTAGACGCGCCAGAAATTATTGTGAACTGCTATAGCCTCTTCGGCGGCGTAGACGTTCACGTGGGGCGCCGCTACGGCGAGTAACCAAGTGCGATTGTAGTGCAAGCAACCACTTGCACTAATGAGCGTGGGCCAGTGCTTAGTCGGCCTCGATGATCGCTGCTAGACCTTGTCCGCCTCCAATGCACATGGTAACCAGCGCGAGCTTACCGCCGGTGCGGTGAAGGTGATGCGCGGCGGTGACGACGATGCGGGCACCGGTAGCACCCACGGGATGGCCGAGCGAAATGCCAGAACCGTGCGGGTTGAAGCGCGGATCATCTGCCGAAATGCCCCATTCTTTGAGTACAGCCAGCGCTTGGGCGGCAAAGGCCTCATTGAGCTCAATGAGGTCAAGATCATCGAAGGTGATGCCGAGGCGATCCATGACCTTACGGGAAGCCTCCACCGGGCCGATGCCCATGCGTTCCGGATCCACGCCGGCTAGGGCCCATCCCTTGAGCGTGACCATTGGAGTGAGACCCAGCTCCTCGGCTTTTTCACGGGTAGTCACTAGGACGGCCGCGGCACCATCGTTTTGGCCCGAGGCATTACCGGCGGTAACCGTTGCCTCTTCGTCCTCCTTGCCCATGACCGCGCGCAGTTGAGATAGCTTGTCTGTACTGGAATCTGGGCGGACATGTTCATCCTTGTCTACGACGATAGGCTCCCCCTTGCGCTGGGGGACGGTGACGGGGATGATTTCGGCGTCGAAAAGCGATTGTTCCTGTGCAGCGGCGGCATTGCGGTGGGAACGTGCAGCGAGCTCGTCTTGGGCGACGCGCTCGATGGAGTATTCGCGGCGGAGATTTTCGGCGGTCTCAATCATGCCGCCGGCAATCGGGTGGTGCTTTCCGCCGGCGGCCTCGCGGGCTTCTTGGAGGCGATCGCGAAAGATCATATTTCCTCCCTTTGCTCCCCAGCGTACATCCGCATCAACGGTGTATTCGGTGCGGGACATAGACTCCGCGCCGCCGGCGATGATGACATCGGCAGCGCCAGTAGCAATGTGGGCACCTGCGGTAATAATGGCCTGCAGACCCGATCCGCAGCGGCGATCGAGCTGCATACCAGGCACGGTGGTGGGCAGGCCAGCGTCGAGGGCAGCCACGCGGCCCAAAGCGGGTGCGGCACCATTAGGGGAACCTTGGCCCAAGATGACGTCATCGATTTCGGTGGGGTCGATACCGGACTCATCCACAATGGTCTTGACCACGAGGCTAGCTAGCTCTTGGACGGGGACGGACTTTAGCGCGCCACCATAACGGCCGACAGGGGTGCGCTTGGGGTAGCAAAGGACTACGTCGCGGGTATGCATGATAATTCTCCTTTAAGAAAGTTCGGTGGTGGCAAGGTCATGGGAGATTGCCTTGCAGGTTGCGATGAGCTCCGGCAGGATGCGCGTGGTCAGATCCTCAGTGGAATAGACGGATGTTTGGGTTGAGACATTGATGGCTGCAGCAGTGCGGCCCGAACCATCGCGAATAGGAACTGCAATGGAACGCAGGCCCTTCTCCAGCTCTTGGTCTACGATGACCCAACCGCGTTTCCGGATCTCCGCTAGGCGCGCCCGAAGATCCGCGGGTGCGGTAAGCGTGTGAGGGGTGACTTTCTCCAGCGACGCCGTTTCTAGGAATTCGTCTAACTGTGCTGGAGTGAGATCCGCTAACAGTACCTGTCCCATTGAGGTCGCGTGCGCGGGAAAGCGGGTGCCGATGGTGATATTGGTGGCCATGATGCGGTGTGCAGCGGCCCGGGCGATATAAACCACGGTGTCCCTATCCAACACACTGACAGAGCAGGATTCATCGAGTTTGGTGGATAACTCCCTCAAATGGGGCTGGGCAATATCGGGAAGACCCAAACTCGATAGGTAGGAATAGCCCAGTTCCAAAACCCGGGGGGTAAGCCAAAACTCAGAGCCATCCGTGCGCGCGTACCCCTCCGTTACCAAGGTGTGCAAAAAACGACGTGCAGTGGCACGTGCTAGCCCTGTGACCTCGGCAACCTGGGCCAGAGTCTGGCGTGGGCGCTCGCCATTAAAAGAGTGCAAAACGGCTAATCCGCGGGCGAGTGACTGCACCGTGGGGGTGTCGTTCAAGGTGTGGTCTCCGATTCTAAAAATTGATGAAGTGGCCTACGTCTCGTAATTGTATCCAAAAGTGTTCGCACTGTGAACCCTTGTGCAACATATGAACCACACGTAGGCTGAAGCCATGTTAGATAAAGTCATCGATTCAGTAGAAAATGCCGTAGCAGATATTCCAGACGGCGCTTCCATTGCGGTGGGCGGATTCGGGCTCGTGGGAATTCCGGCGCGTCTAATTGATGCTCTGCGCGAACTCGGCTCTGGAGACCTCACCATCATTTCCAATAACCTTGGTACCGACGATTTCGGGCTCGGGCTCTTGCTTAAAGATCATCGCATTTCCCGCTCTATTGGTTCCTATCTCGGAACGAATAAGGAGTACGCCCGCCAGTATCTCGAAGGAGAACTGACTGTGGAATTTACCCCGCAGGGAACGTTGGCCGAGCGTATGCGTGCCGGCGGTGCTGGCATTCCCGCCTTCTATACCAAGGCCGGCGTGGGAACCCCGCTTGCGGAAGGGGATATCCCCACCCGCTATAACCCGGATGGGTCCATAGCGCAGACTTCTAAGCCGAAGGAAACTCGTGAGTTTAACGGCGAGCTCTACGTGCTGGAGGAGGCACTGACCCCAGATTTTGCCTTCGTTCATGCCGCTCGCGCAGATCGATACGGCAACCTAGCTTTTGCCAAGACTGCGCAGAACTTTAACCCGGATGCCGCTCGTTGCGCTGATATCACCATTGTGCAGGCGGAAGAATTGGTGGAGGCGATTCCGCCGGCCGAGGTTGACGTGCCGGGTATCTACGTCGATCGCGTCGTAGAAGTGGGAAAGCAAGAAACTGGAATTGAATTTAGGACGGTGAGCAAGTAATGACCTGGTCACGTGAAGAAATGGCGGCTCGGGCCGCACAGGAATTGAAAAATGGCGACTACGTCAACCTAGGAATTGGCATGCCAACGTTGATTCCTGGATTCCTGCCGGAGGGCCTTGAAGTGGTGCTTCATTCTGAAAATGGCATCTTGGGCGTAGGCCCGTACCCGGCCGAAGATAAGGTGGACCCGGAGCTTATCAATGCTGGCAAAGAGACCATCACTGCTGCTCCCGGAGCTTCTTTCTTTTCTTCTTCGGAATCTTTTGGAATGATCCGATCGCGTGCTATCGACGTAGCGGTACTCGGCGCCATGGAAGTATCCCAATTCGGGGACCTTGCCAATTGGATGATTCCGGGCAAGATGGTCAAAGGTATGGGCGGTGCCATGGATTTGGTTCATGGCGCCAAACGCATCGTGGTGATGATGCAGCACGTGTCCAAACATGGCAAGTCCAAAATTCTTTCAGAATGCCAACTGCCGCTCACCGGCGCGCGCTGCGTGGACCTTATTATTACGGACCGCGCCGTCTTCGAGGTTGATGAGTTAGAAGGTCTGACCTTAGTTCAGATGGCTGAGGGGGAGACCGAGGACTCCATCCGCGAGGTTACTGATGCCCCATTCACGCTGGACCTGTCTTAGTCCTGAACTGTTCCCGAAAGCCCGCCTTCTAGCACCCAGAAGGCGGGCTTTCTTTTTCATTTCTAATGAGTAGGGTTCTTTGGTGCTGAATTAGCTAAAGGCTGGGCCGAAATGATTCATGCTTCGGCCCAGCCCTAGGTGGGAATGAGAGAGGTACTAGTTAGACATCGCGTAGGTCTACACCCTTGGTTTCCGGGAGAATGTACATGCTAATGATGGTGAGGATGCACAGGGCAATGACATAAAAGCCAGAGGCCCACGTCAGATCGTGTGCGACAAACCACTGGTAGATATAGGGCGCGGTTCCGCCAAAGACAGCCACAGAGAGGGAGTATGCAAGTCCGATACTATGCGTGCGCTGGGCGGTAGGGAAGACCTCGGACATGATGGAAGATAGCAGCGCGCCACCGGCGGCGACGATAATCACGCCTACAGTAGAAGCGACGAGCAAGGTCCACGGACGGGAATCGATCAACGCCATGAGTGGGATTTGCAAAACGGCCATACCTACCGCGCAGATATAGATGACGGGTTTGCGCCCAATCTTGTCCGAGAGACTGCCCCACAGAGGCAGAGCGATAAGGCCAGCAATTTGAGCAACCACCGTTACCCAGTATGCGCCTTGTGTGGTCATTCCTTCGTGGCTAATGGCGTAGGTAGAAACGTAGGAGGTCCACGTGTAGTGCGCGGAAGTAACGCCGGAGACCATGCCGATAACGAGCAGGATATTGATCCAAGTCGGACGAGTAGCGGAGGCGGATTGTGGGATTGCTGGACGCTCCTTGCGCGCTGGGGTGTCTACGCTGGGCTCGGAACTGTCGATCTCCTTGAAATGATCGGACTCTTTCATGTGGCGGCGTAGGTATAGCGCTACACAGGCAGAGAGCGCGCAGAGGAAGAAGGGTATGCGCCAGCCCCATGAGGCAAGTTGGTCATCATTGAGTACGAGGGAGATTAGGCCGCCGAGCACGTAGGCGATGACGGAGCCACCGAAAATGGAAACGTAGACCATAGAGCCCCATTTACCGCGGTGGGCGTTGGGGGCGATTTCTGGGATATAGCTATTGGCGGCAGCTGATTCACCGCCGTGGGCGAAGCCCTGCAGGATACGGATCACCAAAAGACCCACAGAGGACCAAATGCCGATCTGCTCATAGGTGGGCATGACTCCGATGATCGCGGAGGCGATGGCCATCATGATGATGGTCATCATAAGTACGGATTTTCGGCCGCGCTTATCTGCTACGCGGCCGAAGACGATTCCTCCGAGTGGACGCACCAGGAAACCAACGGCAAAAACGCCGAAGGTAGCTAAAAGGGCGGAGGTGGAGTCGCCCTTATTGAACATTGCGGTGGCAATGAATGGGGCAAAGACTGCATAGGAGCTCCACTCATACCACTCTAGGATTTGCCCGGTAAGGCTGGCTCCTAGGGATTTGATGTCGGTGGTAGAAGCTGCGTTTTTGCCGGATTCGGTATCTGGTGGCGATGTCGGTTTGGTGGTGGATGTCATGAGTTCTCCTTGTAGTGGGACCGGTACGGTTGGGGAAAATATTACCCAGATCACACAAAAGGGCGGCGGAGATCTAAAGCACTGAGCTGGCGGTGACGTCATTGATGTTGTTTGCCGAGTGGGAAACTGCACGTGATGAACCCCTTTCGGGGACAGCCTGTGGTTAGATTTATGGTTCGCATTGTGAACTTGGGTGCGCATTGTGACCCCACTTGGGGGTAGTTGGGTAAATGTCTAGCGTTTCTGAGCTTGGATAACGGCGGGAAAGCCCTCCTTAGGCAAAAGTTTTAGGTTCACAGTGGTGGACACTGGTGTAGCGTGTGACACATGACACGGACGGAAAGGTATGAGTCCTAAGCCACCCGAGTCTTGTCGGAGCCACACCCTAAGGAGGGATTTATGACTGCTCTTAGTCCCGAGGAATTGAGCACAGAAAGCCTCGCCGAAGTCATGGCCGCGGGCGGACGCCCAGCCGATAGCGAGCGTGAAATTAAGATCATCGATACCACCCTGCGCGATGCGCACCAGAGTATCTGGGCCACCCGCATGACCACGGAACACATCCTTTCTCTGCTGGATGACATCACCAATGCCGGGTTCGAGCACGTTGACCTAGTTGCCCCCATTCAGTTCGACGTGGCCGTGCGGTATCTCAAAGAGGATCCGTGGGAGCGTGTGCGCCTCGTCCACGAGCATGCCGCCCCCGGTACTAAGTTCCGCGCGCTGATTCGCTCCAAGAATCTGGCATCCTTTGACTTCCTGCCGGATGATGCCATCCTTAACTGGACTGAACGCCTTTATGCCAACGGCTTCCGTGTCATTGGTTCTTTTGATGGGCTCAATGACATCGACAACATTGACAAGGGCCTCAAGCTTGCCAAGGAACTTGGCGCTGAGACCTTTGGTGCGCTGTCCTACTGCCTTAGCCCAGTGCACACCGATGAGCTCTACAAGCAAAAGGCGGAGGAGCTGCTTGAACGCACCGACGTCGACCGCATCATGCTGAAGGACGCCGGCGGATTGCTCACTCCGGACCGCATGAGAACCCTTATCCCGGCTATCCGCAGCTCCATTGGAGAAGATATCCCGCTGGAGGTACACACCCACTCCCTGACCGGCTTGTCCCCATTGACCTATCTCTTTGGTGCGGAGTTGGGCGTGGATTCCATTCACACCTCCATCGCTCCGCTTGCCAACGGCCCCGGTCAGCCTGCGACCCAGTCCTTGGTACGAGATCTGCGGGCGCTCGGCTATACCGTCAACGTTGACGATGATCGCATCGCCTCTGCCAGCGACCGGATCCAAGAAATCGCCGATACTGAGGATAAGCCGGTGGGTGTGCCGCGTGCTTTCGACGGCCTCCACTACATGCACCAGCTGCCAGGCGGCATGCTGACGAACTTCGAATCTCAGCTGGAAACTGCGGGACTAGGAGATCGATTTGAGGAGCTTCTCTATGAGGTGGCTCGCGTGCGAGAAGAGCTGGCATACCCCATCATGATTACGCCATTTGCCCAGTTCGTGGGCACACAGGCCGTCATGAATGTGATGACTGGTGAGCGCTACTCCGTGGTCCCAAATGAGATTAAGAAGTATGCCCTGGGTTACTACGGTGAACCTCTGGCCCCGCTGGACCCAGAGGTATTGGAAAAGATCCTGGCCAACGGTTCCTCCGAAATCACCGAGGAAATCCCAGAACTCAAGCCAGTACTGCCGGGCCTGAAAGAGGCGCATCCGGACGAGGACATCGACACCCTGCTTTTGCGCGTTATGTTCGCCGGCAGCCAAGTCGATGAAATGAAGCGCTTCGTAGCTGAGGGCCGCGCCGGCGAGGGCGAAGGCGTCAAAGGAGGCGTCTTGACCTCCCTCGTCCAGCAAATCTACAACTCTTCCGATACCACCGACTTCCACCTCAAGACCTCTGACCTGGAAATTAACCTCACTAAAGGAGAAAAGTAATCATGACTGATACCACCAACCTGCAGGATCTGAAGGCCCTCCTGAAGTGGGCCAACCTTTCCGATGACATCCAGGAGCTGCAGATCAAGTATGGCGACATCGAACTCGCCATGTCCCGCACGCCTGGCGGCCTCAACCGCCCAGCCCCAGCCCCGGCTCCGGAAGCAGCTGCCGCACCTGCAGCTGCTCCAGCCGCATCCCCGGCAGAGCAAGTCCCCGCACAGCAGGCGCCAGCGCAGGAAGAGCCCACATCGGCACCCGCTGCACAAGAACCAGCTGATCAGGAGCAGTCGAAGGCTTCCGGAGCTCCGGCGGCAGAGGGCGAGACCGTCACCGCTCCTATGGTCGGTACCTACTATGCTTCCCCGAAGCCGGGCGCGGACCCATTCGTCAAGGTTGGCGATGAGGTCGAGGTAGGACAGGTGCTGTGCATCGTCGAGGTTATGAAGCTGATGAACAATATTGAGGCCAAGTTTGCCGGAACTGTCAAGGAAATCCTCGTGGACAACGAGGATGCCGTTGAGCACGGCCAGCCACTTATGATCATCGAACCAAAGTAAGCCCCGTTCCCGCACAACGATCTGGAGGAAAACATGTCAGATCTCTTAAATAGCGTTCTGATCGCCAACCGCGGTGAGATCGCATTGCGTGTTATCCGCGCCTGCAAGGAGCTGGGGATAAAATCCATCCTCGTCTACTCCGAGGGTGATAAGGATTCCTTGCCTGTCAAACTAGCTGATAAGGCAGTCTGCATCGGCCCAGCCAACGCCGCGAAAAGCTATAACAGCCCCGAGCTCATCCTTTCTGCGGCCATGGCTTTTAAGGCTGACGCCATCCATCCCGGCTACGGATTCCTATCTGAAAAGCCCGACTTTGTACGCATGGTGGAAGAAGAAAACATCGGCTTTGTCGGTCCCTCTGCCGAACACATCGGTTTGATGGGGGATAAGATCGAGGCAAAGCGCATCGCGCAAGCTGCCGGGGTGCCCACCGTGCCCGGCTCCGATGGAGTAGTCACCGAAATTGATGAGGCGATGGAAGTTGCCCGCAACACAGGCTTCCCGCTGCTTATTAAGGCTGCAGCCGGTGGTGGCGGTCGCGGCATGCGCGTGGTTGAATCCGAGGAAACGCTGGAAAAGGATCTCAATGAGATCATGAACGAGGCCGAATCCGCGTTCAACGATCCCTCGGTGTACATCGAGCGCTATCTCACCGATATTAGGCACATTGAGATCCAGGTGCTTTCGGATGGAGAGAATGTCGTGGCCTTGGGGGAGCGTGACTGTACCTCCCAGCGCCGTAACCAGAAGCTTATTGAGGAGGGCCCGTCCCCGGTACTGACCGAGGAACTGCGAGCGGGGATGCAGGAAGCTGCCATCAACCTGTGCAAGGAAGTTAAATACAAAAACGCCGGTACCATCGAGTTCGTCTTCGACAACACGGAAAACAAGTACTACTTCATCGAGATGAATACCCGTATCCAAGTCGAGCACCCGGTTACGGAAATGATTACCGGTGTGGACCTTATCAAGGAGCAGCTACGCATTGCTTCCGGACAGAAGTTGTCCATCAGGCAGGATGATATTGAGATACGCGGCCACGCTATTGAATGCCGCATCAATGCTGAGGACCCGAATCAAAACTTCGCTCCTCGCCCCGGCAAGATCGAACACTATCGCGTTCCAGGCGGCTTTGGTGTACGCATGGATACCCACATCGAAACCGGCTACACGATCCCACCTTTCTATGATTCTATGGTCGGCAAACTTATCGTGTGGGCAGAAGATCGCGATGAAGCCATCGCTCGAATGCTGCGCGCCATCGATGAGCTAGAAGTGGAGGGAGTGGTGACGACGGCGCCGTTCCAGGCGATGCTGCTCGATAGCGAAAAGTTCCGCAGCGGTGAGTTCAATACCGGTTATGTGGCCAAGCTATTGGAAAAAACTGATTCCATTCCCACGGATGAATAACCCTTCTGGTAGCTAGCCCCCACTATTCCGCGGCAGTGCTACCACCACGCCGAGAGTGCAGGTCCCACAACCCTGGGCCTGCACTTTCAGTGTTTCTGCATTGTGCAATGAGGCAGAAGCCATGCTTGGCGATGCCCCCAACTTCCTACAAGAAAGGACGCCCTATGTTGGTCATTGCCGCCATGCTAGTTGGTGCCATAGTGCCAGTACAGACAGCCATTAATACGCGGTTTCGTGAAAGTATTGGCTCCCCAATAGTGGCAGGATTCTTTTCCTTTATTATTGGCTTAGCCGTTTCTGCGCTTTTTACTCTTACCCTTACCGGAAACCTCATGCCGGATTTAGCTACCGCTGCCCAACAGCCCTGGTGGGTATGGCTCGGCGGGTTTATGGGGGTTTCCTTCATCGTAGGAAATATTCTGCTCTTTCCTCGCATAGGAAGCGTGGAGACCGTTATCCTGCCCATCTTGGGGCAGGTAACAATGGGGCTGCTTTGCGATACCACCGGAATATTTAATTCCCCACACGTTGGAGTCGGCCCGCTGCGCATCCTCGGGGTGGCCGTGGTGTTGGTGGGAATCGCGTTGGTATTGGAAATCGGGCGCGGTGCCGCTACTACGCACGCCACAGCCAGTGGTGTGAAGCTGTGGTTGTGGCGGCTTTTTGGGGTTCTTATTGGAATGGGCTCAGCAACCCAAACTGCTGTCAACGGCTTCCTCGGCCGTGCATTGGGCAGCCCCCTTCCCGCCGGCGAGATTTCTCTAGCGGTCGGCGTGCTTTTGCTTGCAGTGCTGTCTATTGTCCCCCGTGGTCCGCGGCGTGCTCTTTTCACCCGTCCCGCCCCTGGTCCATGGTGGATGTGGTTCGGTGGAGTGCTAGGGGCTCTCTTCGTGGTTGGCGGGGCTACGCTTTCTCCCATCTTGGGCACGGGAACAACCGTGATTGGATCGCTGGTGGGATCAATTGTGTGCGGTCAGGTAGTAGAGTCGCTCGGCTGGGGGCATGCGCGCCGGGGACTGCCCCCTATTCACCGCGTAGTGGGACTGGCCTTAGTCATCATTGGGGTCGTGATGGTGCGTTCGCTCTAAAACGTAGTGCCTTAGCGGCGCCAGCGCTCGAGCACCAGGCGTCTATCCAGTGACCGTGAAACGCAGGGCGCAAAGGCGCCGTCTGCATGCATTTGCTCATTAAAGACGGAATCTCGATGATCTGGCTTGCCTTCTATCACTTTCATAACGCAGGTGCTGCAGGTGCCTTCTAAACAACGTGACATCACCGGCAAGTCAGCTTCCTCGAGTGCCTCGAGTACAGTGACATTGGCTGCAACGTGTACGGTTTCCCCACAAAATTCCACGTCGAAAGCGCAATCGCCGGCACCGGCATTTTTCTCTCCGCTCAGCGCTTTAACGTCTGGGTGGAAGTTTTCCCAGTGGAAATTCTGGTGGGGCAGATAGTCCAGCACGATCTCCTTCGCGGCGGACATGAACCCTTGCGGCCCGCATACATAAAACTCCGTTTCCTGTGGGGCCTGGGATAACAAGTGGCGGTAGATTTCTTCTTGCCGTGCACGGGGCGAGCCAAAAACTTCAATGAGACTTTCGCCGCATATGCTGCGCAATTGGGGCAGGAGTGCGGCGCGGGTAAGGCTTGAAGCAAAGTAGAGCACCATGAAAGGTTTACCCTGGCGTTGCAGTGATTGGGCCATGGATAGCATAGGCGCAATACCCACACCGGCGCCGGCGAGTACGTAGTAATTGGCGGTGTCAACGAGCTCGAAATTGTTGTGGGCTGGGGAGATAAGAAACTCATCGCCTGCGCGAAGTTGCATCATGGCGAGGGAGCCACCCCGCGAATTCTCTTCGCGCTTAACGGCGATGCCGTAGGTTGAATCCGCACCGGCGCCGCCACAGGGGGTCTCTTCGGATGGCATTTCAAAAACGGAGTACTGGCGCACTAACTCCGTATCCTCTGGCCCAGTGAGCGTGACGTCTACGTGGCAGCCGGGGGAGTATTCGGGGAGGGGCTCTCCATCTGTTAAGCGGAATTCCAACACCATAAGGTCATCAGCCATTGGGGTGACCTGTAGTGCTGTGGCCCGCAGCCGCGAAACTTCGCTCTTTTTCACCATGTCTCGTGTCTGGGAGTGATTTAAGGCAGCTTCATCCATTGTGGCCCCTTTCTGCTCAATGGCGTGGGTGGAGCGAGGGAAGCATGAGAAGCATTTAAACGCCGTGTAACTCGTTGGCGTCTCGCGGCAGCACTTCACGCCATTTAGCCTTTTTAGTAATTGGGGACATAGTAGCCATTGCATGAGTTCCATGTCACTCATACGGTAATTCTGCGCCAATTGACCGTGGTTGATACACCCACATGGGTGGGTGAACGATTTCAATCAAAAGGTCTTCCAGGGGGCTCTTCTGTTTTATTTCCCGTGGTGGGGGAGTGTAATTCAAGGCCTTCCACCCCCTTTCGAAAGGTTTAAGACAAAACAAAATGGTTAAACCTCTGCGATTTTCGTTGCGGCGCGATCTGGCCCTCTATACGATGACCATTACGCATTAAAGGTGAGGTAGACCACATATTGTTCAACAGTGTGTGGTGTAACACTTACATGAAGAAGGAGAGCTACTGCAATGTCAACCCCCACTAAGCCCCTGGCGAGCGAAGCAACGCAGCCAGAAATCCTGCCGATGTCCGATAATCCTTATGAGGATTTCCGCTATTTTTACCGCGATGGGATGCCGCTGCGCCCGGCACCTAAGCGGCGCGTAGACAAACCAGGTTGGTCCACGCTTCGCCACAATATTTTTGACAAGTGGCACACTGTCCACGATGACTGGGCCGGGTATGACACACCCCAAACACGACTCCTAGATGACCATATGTGGCAAACGGATGAACAAGGCGCCGCTTTGGCTGAATCCTTCCGTCGCGATGGCGCCAAGAAAGCTCGGGCCGACTTTGAGCAAGCTCTAAATAAGGGCATCGAAACCGTCGAAGAACCGTCCTCAGAACTCGTTGCGTTCTTTGAGCAGGTAGATACTATTCCCGAGTGGATTGATCTGGAGGCCGCTGAGCGGGGGCGCGTGGCTTATTACAATGCCACGCCAAGCGCAGATTTGCTCACCTTCAACTTTGGTTATTGGGCTACCACCATGGAGGATCGCACCTCTGCGGCCACGGGTGAGACCGGCATGTTCGAATTCAAAGCGATGCAGCGCGCGCTAGAGACTTCCAAGTTCTTTGTTGATTTGGGCAAACAGGATGTCTTTGATCGCTTTGGGGAAGGCCGCAAAGCGGCAGTGCACGTTCGCCTTTTGCATGCACAGGCTAATAGGGGACTGGAAAAGCTATGGGGCCCAGAACACTACAACGAGTTCGGACGGCCGATTGGTTCGAGCTTCCTCGTTTCGGGTGAGGGCTGGTTTGCGCTCATGCCACTAGCCATTGACGAGCTATTCGGTCGTCCTCACTCTGGACAAGATTGGGATGACGTAGCTCAGTACTGGGCTTATGTCTTGCACATGATGGGTGCAGAGCACCGTCTCATTCCAAAAAATGGTGATGAGATGCGCAAAATGACCGACTTCATTTACGCAAATGGTGGGCGGTCTTCCGCGTATCACCAGCGTGTTGCCACTGCGCTGATGTCCATTGTGGAACAAATGGATCCCAATCTGCCGCTAGAAATGTTGGGCTCCTTGGCTACGTTGGTCGGCCCTGAAGATACCAAGTTCATGGTGGAGGGGACCCGTTGGGCCGAATTGGACTTTAGCCAGGCTGCGAAGGATTTTGAGGAAAAGGCCCGTAAAGAGGCTGAAGAAGCCCGCGAAGCGGACCGACGACCAGACGCTGAAGCTTATAAGAAGCAGAAAGCTACTCAAGGTCGCCCGCCGTGGTCGAACGCCTTGGAAGAGGTGCAGGAATACATCAAAAATAACGAGCCCGACGTCAAGGTGGCCTGGACTTTGCACGACGATTCGAAAGAAGCAAAGCGCTAGATCCCGCGCCACCGACTTAAAGATTAGAAAGTGAAGTGACTGCAATGTCAACCCCCACTAAGCCACTGGCGAGCGAAACAACGCAGCCAGAAATCCTGCCGATGTCCGATAATCCTTATGAGGATTTTCGCTATTTTTACCGCGATGGGATGCCGCTACGCCCGGCGCCTAAGCGGCGCACCGCCACCCCGAGCTGGTCCGTGCTGCGTCACAATATGTTTGATTCCTGGCACTCAGTGGAAGATTCCTGGGAGGGCTACGGTACTGCGCAAACCCGCCTTTTAGATGACCACATGTGGCAAACCGATGAGACGGGTGAGAAGCTCGCCCAAGCCTTCCGCCGTGATGGTGCGAAGGAATCGCGGAAAAAATTTGAGCAGGCACTCAATCAGGGCATCGATACGGTGCATGACCCTGCCCCTGAGTTAGTGGAGTTTTTCCAGGAAGTAGACCGGATCCCTGGTTGGCTAGACCTCGAGGCCGCTGAACGCGGGCGCGTGGCCTATTACAACGTCACCCGCACCTCAGAGATTCTTGCTATCGCCTTTGCTTATTGGGCAACTACGTTGGAAGACCGCACCTCTGCGGCCACGGGTGAGACCGGCATGTTTGAGTTCCAAGCCATGCAGCGGTCCATCGAGACTGCACAGTTCTTTGTGGATCTGGGCAAAAAGAACGTCTTCGAGCGTTTTGGTGAGGGCCGTAAGGCGGCGGTGCGCGTGCGTTTGCTCCATGCGCAGGCAAACCGTGGATTGGAAAAGATGTGGGGCCCAGAGCACTATAACGAGTTCGGGCGTCCGATCGGCTCCAGCTTCCTCGTCTCTGGGGAAGGTTGGTTTGGCATGATGCCGCTCGCGATCGACGAATTCTTTGGCCGTCCGCATAGCGGCCAGGAGTGGGATGACGTGGCTCAGTATTGGGGATACATCCTCTACATGATGGGAGCGGAGGAGCGCCTTATCCCTAAAACTGGCGATGAAATGCGCAAGATGACTGATTACATCTATGGCAATGGCGGATATTCCTCTGCTTACCACGAGCGTGTGGCTACCGCGCTGATGTCCATCCTGGAAAGCCTCAACCCTCTCGTGCCGCACGTGGCCCTTGGCGCACTATCTACCATCTGCGGCGAGAAAGACACCAAGTTTATGGTGCAGGGCACACGCTGGGAAAAGATCAACTTTAGGCCTTGGGCCATCCTCTTCAAGGCGGCCGCTAAAGCGGAAGCTCGTGCGGCCCGAATTCGGGACAAGCTGCCAGGTGCGAAAAGGGCCAGGATAAAGCGTGCCAATAATGGCAAACCCCCTTGGACTGCTGTGACGGAGGTGATCAAAGACTACATCGCTAAGAATGAGCCAGATACCAAGTCCGATTACACCCTGCACGATGACTCGAAAGAAGCCCGCAGTTAGACCGACTTCACCAACTCTCACCAGACTATAAGGAGAAACCACAATGAATGCACCAGCACCGCTGACCACCGTAAATGAATGGCCGGCCGGCCGCGGCAGCCGCGAAGAATTCGTGGCAAAATATGGCACGCAGCGCGCAGACCGTTACCAAGAGGCCTTCTGGGCTATGGATCCCGTGGCAGACGCCCTATTCACCAGCGGTCATACGGTCAAGGAAATCATGCCCAACCTGCGCGAGGCCTTAGCTCGCGGCACCGCCGATGACGATACCCTGCCGGAGGTAGCGGCATTGATTGAGGACATGACCAAGGCGCTTGCGGGGCTGGACGCGGAACAACTCGAGCGCGGTCGCCGCACCTACCTATCTATTCCGCCGTTGAGCCACGGTCTGGCGCTGGGCCCTGGTTCCTTGGTGCATACGTATGCCACCCCGGCCATCGCTGACCTATTGGTTAATACTGGCGAGCTTACTGACGGTGCCGTCAAGCGTCTTGCCTACACCACAAACTGGACCTATTCGCTCTACTTGCCGGATGCTTTGCAGCCGGGAGGGGAGGGCTTTATCCATACCGGTATGGTGCGCGCGATTCACGCTCATGTACGCCGCGTACATAACCGCAAGGGGTTGGACTATTCCGAGTATGGTGCGCCGATTAGTGAATTCGACATGCTACGCACCTGGTTTGATTTCACATATATCCCTTATGCCGGGCTGCGCCGCATGGGCTGGCAGCTCACCGCGGAAGAAGAAAAGGATGTGTTCTACCTGTGGAAGATAGTCGGCCGCATGTTGGGCATCCGTCCCGATCTCTTCCGCGGCGAGGATGGCGTAGAGGCCTCACAGGAGACCATGGACGCCATCCATGCCGTCGACGGCGAGATTAACGAGGCTGCCCGCCAGCTTGTCGATGCTCTCATGTCCGGCTTCGTTGTCAATGCTAAGGAGCTCACCGGCTTCCCAGAAGACACGCTTGCAGATTGGACCGCTGCGCACGTGCGCATCATCCACGGCGATGAGGTGGCTGATGCCTGTGGCGTGGCGCAGTCCGTGATGCAGCCCATCTTGGAGATGGAAGCCCCACTAGTGCAAGAACGTTTTGACCTGCTGCGCCAAGACAAGGAAGCCCTTGAAGCAGAAATCCAAAAGAATGAGGACATGGTCCGTCAGATGCTCACCCGTGATGCCACCTACATGAAGCAGGATGAGGGCGTGAAAATGAAGGACGGCTCGATGGCCGTCGGCGCTTAAATCGGTGACATGGATAACAAAAGTCGCGTACTGTTGTGACAGGCACAATGCCTGCGCGATGTACATCAATATCAACACCCCATAGGAAGGAAGTCCCGATGTCTAAGGGCTACGCAGTTACCAACCCCGCCACAAATGAAGTGGTAGAAACCTTCGATACCTTTACCGACGAGCAGATCCAGGATGCACTAGCCAAGTCTCACGAGGCCTTTCAAACCTGGCGTAAGACCCCAATTGACGAGCGCGCCAAGATTGTCTCCCGTGCTGCTGAGCTCTTTAAGGAGCGTAAGGGCGAACTAGCCAAGATTGAGGCCCAAGAAATGGGCAAAGCCACCCCGGAAGGGGAGTGGGAAATCAACTTCTCCGGCGATATCCTGCAGTTCTATGCGGATAATGCGGCAGAGCACAATAAAGACAAACCAGTCGATGTACCCGGCGGAAAGGCCGTGGTTCGCCGCCTTCCCGTTGGCTCTCTTTTGGGTATCATGCCGTGGAACTATCCGATCTACCAGGTCGCCCGCTTTGCCGGACCGAACCTAATGAACGGAAACTGTATTTTGCTAAAGCACGCCGAAATTACTCCGAAGTCTGCCGCTGCTATCGAGGAGATTTTCCGCGAGGCTGGCCTACCGGAGGGCGTGTACATCAATATCTATGCCGACCATGACCAGATTGCGGACGTTATTGCAGATCCGCGCGTCCAGGGTGTTTCTCTCACTGGTTCTGAGCGTGCCGGCGCCGCCATTGCGGAAATCGCCGGCCGCAACCTTAAGAAGGCTGTGCTGGAGCTCGGCGGCACCGATCCGTATATCATTCTCGATGCCGCCGATATCACTAAGGCGGCTGAGGAAGCCTGGGTCAAGCGCATCGAGAACGTCGGCCAGGCCTGCACCTCCAATAAGCGCATCATCGTCATGGAGGATATCTACGACGAGTTTGTTGATGAAATGGTGCGCATCGCCGAGGGAATGGCACAAGGTGATCCTTCCAGCCCAGCGGATAACCAGTACTACCCAATGTCCTCGCGCAGCGCCGCAGAGAACCTAGACAAGCAGGTCCAGCGCGCCGTGGACAATGGCGCCACCATCCGTACCGGTGGCGAGCTGCATGAAACCGCGGCCTATTACACGCCAACCGTGCTTACCGACGTCCCCGTAGGCTCCGACTCCTACTATGAGGAGTTCTTCGGCCCTGTGGCCGAAATTTATAAGGTCTCCTCCGAAAAAGAAGCAGTGGAGCTGGCCAATAACTCCAACTACGGTCTGGGCGGCGCAGTATTCTCTGAGGATACTGAGCGTGCCACCAACGTGGCTGACCAGATCGATACCGGAATGATTCACGTCAACCTGGGACAGTACTTCTCCCCAGTGCTGCCATTCGGCGGCATCAAGAATTCCGGCTATGGCCGCGAACTTTCTGTCTTCGCCCTAGATGAGTTCGTAAATAAGCAGTATCTGTACATCAACGACTAGGGCACAAGCCGTTCTAGCCTCGAGGTAATAGGGCTGAATACAAAAGTTCCCGCTTAGCAAGGCTAAGCGGGATTTTGCTCCTCCAACTGGGCTCGAACCAGGTAAAGTAATTAAGGTAGAAATATAAAATACCTGCATATAAACGTTTATTGACGACATTGAACGCCATTGAACGTCAATCAGTGCCAATAGATGTAGCATGTATGTAGCACGCAAGGAGGAGCGCATGCCACAATCACGAGGACGCCGCGCACGGTGGGGGTCAATCAAGAAATTGCCCTCCGGACGCTGGCAAGCGTCTTACCCGGACCCGTCAGCAGAAGGCACCCGCAAACGCATCACAGGACCAACCACATATGACAGGCGTGCAGACGCAGAAGTGTGGCTCGCCAGCGAACACGCCCTCATAGCCCAGCACGCATGGACACACCCACGCGAACGAGAAGAGACCCAAGCACGCGAGGCGGCAGAACGACAGCGAGGTGCAGTCACGTTCAAGCAATACGCAACACAATGGGTTGACACCCGCACGAACTCACAGGGAGATAGGCTCGCCAGCAGAACACGCGAGGAGTACAGGCGCTATCTCACCGACAGGCTCAGCGTATGGGCCGACATGCCGATCAACGCGATCACGCCCGACCAAGTACGAACGTGGCACGCAGAACAACTCAAATCCGGCAAGAAGACGTCTGTAGGACGCCAATACGACCTGATGAAGAGCGTGTTGAAGACCGCCGAGGAAGACGGACTCATAGCAAAAAACCCGTGCAGGGTACGCGGCGGGTCGAAGACATCCACAGAACTCACCGTGACGGCACCAACCGACTCAGAGCTAGACATCATTATTGAGGCGATGCCTGAACACCTTCGCTACCCAGTCATTACTGCAGCAGCGGCGGGTTTGCGCTGGGGAGAGATACAAGCACTGACACGTGATGACTTCACGGTCACACGGGACGAACGCGGCGAGATCGACGCCGTGCACATCAACGTGGACAAGGCAGAGGTACGACTCGCAGGCGGCACCCGCGAAGTCAAACGGCCCAAGTCACGAGCCGGAGTGCGCAGCGTAACTGTCTTCGGCAACGACGCACGATCAATCGCAGACCACGTAAACACGCACGGAGACCAACTGCTCAACGTTACCTATTCAGGTTTCCAGTACCACTGGCGAAAGGCGCGAACACAAGCAGGACGCCCAGACCTACACTTCCACGCATTGCGGCACTACTCAGGCACACGGTTTGCACAGGCAGGGGCTACACTCGCAGAGATCATGGCATGGCTAGGACACTCAGACGTCGCCAGCGCGATGCACTACCAAGAAGCCGCAGAAGAACGCATGAACGAACTCGCACGACGCGCCGCAAGGAACTAACGAGACGAACACAAACCCGCCTCAGAACGAATGCTGAGACGGGTTTCTTACCGCCAGAGACCGAATTGAGGCACTACTGCCGACGAACCCTAACAGACCTCAGAAGACCGTACAGGGCGTGTAGCAGGGCTACAGCTAGTCGTCGTCTCTGATCAATTTCGCAGCACGGTAGACCACCGTGCTGTCGATGTCGGCCTGGACACGCCGCGGCGCGCGCTCGCCCCAGAGGACGACACCCTTACCGAACAGCGGCAAGAACTGACCGGTCAGCGCAACGCACTGCTGGGTACCTGACCCCCGGACAGTGGACACGTCGGGGGTTAGCTATGCTGCTTTGGTCAGTGTAGCTGATGTGAGTGCTTCGAAGGCATCGGGAGCTAGAAGGTTGCACCACGAGTGTCGCCGGCGCGTGTTGTAGCGCATGCACCACCGGAAGACTTCCTGCCGGCAGATAATGGGATTGTCAAAGACTTTCCTATCACGTAAGACTTCCCGCTTTAAAGTAGCGTTAAACGACTCTGCCAGGGCATTATCCGCACTCGTTCCTACCGCGCCCATGGATTGGCGCACACCCAACGACGAGCAATAGCTCCTAAAGGCTTGTCAGCTGTACACACTGCCGTGATCGGAATGGAATACAGCCCCGTCAAGACTGCCACGCACACCGTGCGCGCGGGCTATTGCATCGACGACCAGTGACACTCGCATCTGACAGTCTGCGAGCGAATAACCTGCAAGTTTCCGTGAATACGTGTCAATGACTGTGGCCAAATACATGTTCTTGCCACCCTTACAGGGCAGGTAGGTAATGTCGCCAACATAAATGCGGTTCGGCTCGGTGGCTGTGAATTTACGGCCTACTAAGTCCGGCATGACACGGTGGCCAGGCTTGCGCCTGGTAGTGGCACATCGGCGGCGCTTGGTAAAGCCTTTAAGTCCCATGGATTTCATGATGCGTGCGACTTTCTTGTGATTTATCGGGCCGAAATTCGTATCACTGTTGAGGCTTGCAGCGATGCGTTTAGCACCATAAAGCCCGTGCTCATCATCGAAGATGGTTGTAATTCTCGCACCAATAAGGGCATCGGAACACATCTTTAACCTGAGCTTTTCACGGGTTTGGACCCATTTATAAAACGAGGAGCGATTGAGCTTTAAAACGTGGCACATCCGTGTGAGCCGAGTATTCGGTTTGGTGGGCATAGACAAACTGGAAGCGGATCACCAGTGAGTCTCTTTAAGCAAAATACTTCGCGGCCTTGCGCAGGGTATCGCGTTCTTCGCGTAGTTTAGAGACTTCCTTTTCTAGCTGGCGGATCCGTTCGGAATTGTTCGCCGTTTGGGCTTTCTCATGCACGGCTTTAATGCGCGCACGTTTGCCGGTGCCGTACTTCTTGACCCAAGAATGCGGCGAGGCACGGTTGATACCGAGCTCTGCTGATGCTGCGTTCAGTGAGAGGTCCTCATTGTTCTCATAGAGGGCCACGGCATCGCGTTTGAACTGTTCGGAGTACCTGGACATGGTGGTAGATTACCTTTCTTCCTAACCCAACCGGGCTGGATATCAGGTGTCCACCCAAAAGGGGTCAGGCCCCAGCAACTGAATGTTGCTGCATAGATTTTAAGCCGAATAGGCCACCGTAGACCTCACCCCGCTGGGTGGGGTCTTTTTTAAATGTGGGGATAAGAGAGGCGTCGGCTTTGCCGACCACACGCAGGGGTCTTGCCCCAAGTGTGCCACTCTCTCTTATGCCCTTTATCCCCCTTGCGCCCTTAGACCACCTACGGTGGTCGCTGGCGCGGTAAAAACGTACGATGACGTGGGTAAATGGGTAATAAAGTACTCTTTAAAAGTACCCATTTAAACGCGTCTTCGGGTATTTTAAAATTAAACCGCAGGTTTAAAACTCCTGGTCAGGGGATTTTTAAAGTATCCAATTTTTAAAATTGGTGACGTATCGTGGCACACGATGAAAATTGGCCGGGTTGGAGCGATTTCGCTGCAACCAATTTTAAAATTGCCCCTTTTAAAGGGGCTACTACCTCGTGGCTGGCACACCCCGGTGGCACTCTTGTCACCTCGCGGTGTGTCAAAAAAATAAACCACCCGTAGGTGGCTTTAGGCACTAACCACATGTGGTTAGTAGATGGCTTCTGTATGGTCGCTGTATGGTCGCTGTATGGTCGCTACCATACACGAACCATAGATGGTCAGTACTTGGTCTGTATCTGGTCGCTATCTGGTTGCCACCACACACTAACCACACGTGGTCGCTATCTGGTCACTGTACGGTCTCTACCACACACTAACCACATACTAACCACACATGGTCAGTATCTGGTCGAAAAAATAAACCCCGCTACTGCATAAGCAGCAATGAGGTTACCCTCGTTTAGTGGACACCCTATTTGTACGGATCCTGTGTCCGTAGG
>NGUZ01000248.1 GCA_002154655.1 Corynebacterium kefirresidentii | reverse complement strand
AACAAATTAATTTAGGAACTTATGAAAACAAACAAGATGCAATTGAGGCACGTAAATTAGCCGAAGAAAAATATTTTAATACTAAAGGAGAATTTTAATTATGACAAACTTTACTTTAAACATGGAAGATACTTTTGACGGTGGAATTCAAGACGGAACTTATGAAACAGTGATTACTAAATTTGAAGAAAGCGCAACACAATCAGGAACAGAATTCGTAGATGTACGTTTAACAATTAGAAACGATATTGATCAAAAAT
>NGUZ01000247.1 GCA_002154655.1 Corynebacterium kefirresidentii | reverse complement strand
GCGGAAAGAATATAGACGAAATAATGGTTAAGACATTCATCACACCATTAATTCTATTAGAGCGATAAGACTCGTTATTATCTTTAATATCATCTGTGATATGCTCACAGGCCATTAACGTATCTGTTTGTCTTAATAATCTACTATGAATATGTTTAATCAATAATTGATATTCATGTGATACGTCTAATGGTGATTCATCTATTATTTCATTTAGGAGTTGCTCCATAGGAATGAGCACACGCTTCAGTTTAATAATT
>NGUZ01000246.1 GCA_002154655.1 Corynebacterium kefirresidentii | reverse complement strand
AACTTTTCAAGGAATTAAATGTTTCCGATTTTAGCCTTGGGTTTGAAAACAATGTAAAAATCCTACAAAACCAAGGAAAAACAGCCATGATTATTGGAACGGAAAAAACAATTCTCGGCGTAATTGCCGTTGCAGATGAGGTTCGTGAAACAAGTAAAAATGTGATTCAAAAACTTCATCAGTTAGGTATCAAGCAAACAATTATGCTGACAGGTGATAATCAAGGTACTGCAAATGCAATCGGTACACATGTAGGCGTTT
>NGUZ01000245.1 GCA_002154655.1 Corynebacterium kefirresidentii | reverse complement strand
CAATTGCGCGATGATAGGTATATCGTATTTACGACGTGTTGTTGTAACAATATTTGTCAGTTCTTCTAAGTCGTAGTAAGTTTCGAATAATAACCCATCGACACCTTCTTCAACGAGTGTATCGATTTGATTTTCAGCGTGATACTGAATGGTGGACAAAGGCAATTCCTCTTGCTGTAAACTTCTGAAACCACCTACTGTGCCAAGTATGAAAGTATCAGGTCGTGCGGCACGTTTTGCGATGGCTACAGCTGCCTTATGA
>NGUZ01000244.1 GCA_002154655.1 Corynebacterium kefirresidentii | reverse complement strand
CTTTCCATAGTTCAAATGGCGTGAGCCACTTTTTCAATCCGTTCAAAGGAACGATAAATAACCCTTTCTTATTATGAGCTAATGCAGTCAGTGTTCTTACACGTTCACTCATAAGTTGAGGGCTTTGCGTTGAAAATTCTTCAGTCATAATATCTTGTACAGGATATTTATAAACTTCAGAATGATCGATATATTGTAAAATATCAGTTTCTAATTTATCTGCTTGATATAAGTTGTTAGTGATTAACAACATTTGTTTTTG
>NGUZ01000243.1 GCA_002154655.1 Corynebacterium kefirresidentii | reverse complement strand
ACGCACAAATTAGTTATCACTTTAACTATTATGGACCAATAGGAAATCAACGTGATGTATATGTAGCAGTGAGAAAGATGAAGGAGGTAAATTGGCTTGAAGATTAAAGCGCAAATTGCAATGGTGTTAAATTTAGATAAATGCATAGGTTGCCACACTTGCAGCGTAACATGTAAGAACACTTGGACTAACCGTCCAGGTGCAGAATACATGTGGTTCAACAACGTAGAAACTAAACCAGGTGTAGGATATCCGAAACGATG
>NGUZ01000242.1 GCA_002154655.1 Corynebacterium kefirresidentii | reverse complement strand
CCTTCTAATTAATTATTTACTTTGTTATTTGATAGCTCTTATTATATCGAACTCTACTACTTTAACTCATTTCATAATATTGATTTTAAGTACTAGAAATCTTAACATGACATTGTGGGAGGGAATAAAATGAAAAAATATCTAACAGCCTTAACTATTTGTTTGGTTTTATTCAACTTATTTTCAATAATTTTCAACGCATTCTTACATATTCCTTATGGAAAGACAATTTTCTTTACTATTTACTTGATTATCATTATAGT
>NGUZ01000241.1 GCA_002154655.1 Corynebacterium kefirresidentii | reverse complement strand
ATGATCCAACGAATCCTGAAGATGTTAGAGCAGCTGAATTAGAAGATATTATTCATAATAAATTCATTTTAGATGCAACTTATCTTGGTAAATATTCTCGTGAAACTATGGAAGGCGTTCAACACATTTTATCAGTAAATGGTGGTAAATTAGATATACCAGAAGAGGATTATAAAGTATTGGAAGCGGCTAAAGATTTAAATGACTTCCTTGGTATCAATTACTATATGAGTGATTGGATGAGAGGTTACGATGGTGAATCT
>NGUZ01000240.1 GCA_002154655.1 Corynebacterium kefirresidentii | reverse complement strand
TCTCTTTAATTGTTTGCTTAATTATAGGTGGAATCTTTTTTACGCTTGAGATTGGAATTATTGCGGGGCTTATCATTGGCCTAGCAGCTGGTTTTATTTGGGAATGGATTGACAAACGAAATGGAGGTACAAATTAATGTCTGTCACAATAGGAATTATATTAATTATTGTCTTACTTATTCTTAGCTTAGTGCCTAATTACAAAGCGATGCAACAAGCGAAATCGCAAAGACAGAAATCAACCCGTTTTACAATTATGGTAG
>NGUZ01000239.1 GCA_002154655.1 Corynebacterium kefirresidentii | reverse complement strand
ATTTAGTTAAATTCTTTCCACCTGTCGTAACTGGAAGTGTGGTTACAATTATAGGAATTAACTTAATGCCAGTAGCAATGAATTATTTAGCTGGTGGAGAAGGTGCTAAAGACTATGGAAATCCTAAAAATTTAATTTTAGGAGGCGCTACTTTAGTCATTATTCTTATTTTACAAAGATTTACGAAGGGATTCTTAAAATCCATTGCGATTTTAATCGGACTAGTTGCAGGTACAATATTGGCAAATGTGCTTGGCTTAGTA
>NGUZ01000023.1 GCA_002154655.1 Corynebacterium kefirresidentii | reverse complement strand
GTGAGCGCGGAGGACGCGGCGGCGGCAAAAATGAGCACCCGCGCCGCCCACGCGCCGCCTACTACAGCCAAGAAGCCGTCTTGCGGGGCTTTGCGGGCGGGCAAACTGCCGCCGCCGAAAGCAGAAGGGGAAAGCGCCGGATGGTCAAGCAGCGCCATATCGCGCCACAGGAACTCACCGGGCAGGGCGAAGGGCCAGCACACCGCGGCCACGAGGATGAAGCCCCAGGCGAGGAGTACTAGACGCTTAGCCTTCACGGTGGCGGCGCATGTACATATAGGCAGCACAGAGCAATAGGCCGACGCCGATGGCTTTGCCCGCCCAGCCGACGACCATCAAGGCACGAATGGTGCGAATGACCGGACGCACCTCGTCGAGGCGCTCCGCGCGAGTGTCATCGGACCAGCGCATATCAGCAGCGAAGATGGAGCGATCCTCCGTATCGTCATTGGCCACCATGGTGCCGGCTTGTTTTTCGTCGGCAGCGAAGAAAATCTTGATATTCTCCCGCAGATCCACCATGGTGCCGGTGGTGGGTTCCACGGAGATATCGCGGCCGACGGTATAAAAAGGTTCCACCGTGACCCGGTCAGTGGGATCTAGGCCGAGGAGCTTGCGCGAGTCTTCGTCATAGAATCGCTTCGCCGGACCAGAGATGCGGAAGTCCTTAGCGGCCAGCTGCTTTTCGCCGCTACCGGAATCGACCGCCTCGGTGGTGATGTTTCTGCGCATATCGGCCAGGGAAATGGGCTGAATATCGTGGTGGAAGGAGTAGGTAGGGATACCGTCTAACTTCTCCGTAGTGGTGAAGTCCACCGCCGTGGAGGATTGCGAGGCCAGATCGAAAAAGGGATAGGAGCGCTGCTCGGTTCCGGAGGGGAAAAAGTAGTTGATGCCATCTCGTTCGAAATCTGTGCGGGCCATGCCCGTATCCACTGCCGGCAGGAGGAATTCCCATTTATCCTTAGGGGCCGCCACAGGGTAGGTGGATTCTCGGTTCAACACAGAGTGCTCGGTAATTTGGGCGAGCGGAGTCTCGCCGGCTAGCAGGCGCGATAAAGAATCAGAGTGAGCGAGCGCATCGTCTTCTGCCACCTCAGCGGTCGTGGTGTTGCGCTCGATGGTCAGCAGGTCATGGTGCAGGTAGCACCAGATGGGTGCCTTCTTTTCTTGGCACTGCGGATTCTTGCTATCGCCTGTGGCCTTGGCGCCGGCGATAAAGGCGGGCGCATCCATCCACACGCCGGCAGAGGGAGCGGTCACGGTGTTGATGTTTTGGTCGAAGGCGAGGGGCCGGGTCTGATTGTTATATAGCGGTGGCACCACAGTGCCCAGCACTAAGAAAATGACGGCGGCAATGACAACCCACGCCAGTGGCGAGCGTGGCCAAAGGTAGCGTTTCATTGCAGTAATATGTCCAATCAGTTTCAGGTCGATCCGGGGTTAGGAGCAAGCGTGCAGCCGCAGGCATCTGTGAAAAGCGTACCCCAGCATCTGCCGGAGCTAGACGGTCTACGCGCGGTCGCCTCCCTTGGAATCATTGTCACCCACGTGTCTTTTCAGACCGGAACTGGGTGGGGGTTTGCCGGGCGCTTCGATTTTTTCGTCGCCGTATTCTTTGCCCTCAGCGCCTTCCTGCTGTGGCGCCGCCGTGGCTTGCACAGCTTATCCGGCTATGCGCGCTCGCGCGTGGCACGTCTGTTGCCGGCCTATTATGCCTGCGTGGTGGCGGTGATGCTTCTGCTTCCCGACGCCCACTCACTCACCCTCACCCAATTGCTGAGCAACCTGACTTCCACGCAAATTTATGTGGTCGACGGGTTGGCCCCAGGCCTTACCCACCTGTGGTCGCTGTGCGTGGAGTTCTTCTTTTATCTCTTATTGCCTGTGCTGGTGTGGCTGCTTGGAACGCTGCCGCGGCGCTGGCGCATTGCCGCCATTGCTGTGGCAGGAGTGCTCAGCTGGGCGTGGGGATTCGTGCCCTTTGTAGCCGATTACGCCAAGGACCAGGTCAATTCGCAGATCTGGCCGCCGGCGTATGCCTCGTGGTTTGCCGTGGGAATGCTGGCCGCCGAATGCGAAGAGGCCGGCATCAGTCGGCGAGTGCAGCGCGTGCTGCGGCCGCGCTGGGCGTGGTGGCTCGTGGCGGCGGTGGTGCTGTGGGTTGCCAGTCGCGAGTGGTTTGGGCCGCAGGGGCTTATCCATCCCGAACCCGCGGAATTTTCTCGCCGCATCATGGCGGGCGCGGCCTTTGCTGCGGTCGTAGTGGTACCGGTGGCACTCGCCCCGCGGGAGAAATCTTGGCTGACCAGCCCACTCATGCAGGCACTGGGTACATGGTCCTATTCCATTTTCTTGTGGCATGTGGCCATCTTGGGTCTGGCCTTTCCCCTTACCGGGGTGCCGCTTTTTAGCGGGAAACCCCTGGACTTTTGGGTCATTCTGGCTGTGACTGTGGTGGGCACCGTGGTGGTTTCGGCCGCTAGCTATACGCTCATCGAGCGTCCCGGCCGGGATCTTCTCCTCGGTCGGCGGCAAAAAGACAGGCCACGCCCGCGGCACACAAGCAGTTAAGCAAGAGCGAATCACCCGCATAGGAACCAGACGTCCACGGCGCGCGGGCGAGGATGGCTCCGGCCGCAGCGACTACACCGGGGGCGAGATAGGCGCGCGGGATGGTGGTCCAGCGCACTACCAACCACGCGGCCACGGCCGCCACTGCGGCCGGCCAGCCGGTAAGGGCCAGTGCACCAAGTGCCACGGCGGCCGAGGCAGCGCCCCCACGCGGTGCGCGCCAGGTGGGCCGGGACGGGCGGCGCGCGGCCGCTAGGAGGCACAGGCCGAGCGTCAGCAATCCCAAGGAGCCGCCCAAGAGGAGGGTGGCGCGATAAACCGGCTGGGCGGTGAAAGACATATGGAAGTCGCCAGATAGGCCGGCTGGAATGACAAAAGCCTGGGTGGCGGCGTCGATCTCGCGCGGGGTGAGCTCTTCATTGTCCAAATAACCGCGCAGGCCCTTATTAAAGGCGCGTCCGGTGACCAAGAGGCGGTCTTCCTCACTGGCTTTAATCGAGTATCCAGTGGGTTCCGAGGGCTCCGGCGGGCGCCAGCCCACCTCGCGAAGGCTCACCCACGGTCCAGTGGTGCGCACGCGGTGCGTGCCGGGACTCAGGGTGAGGGAATCGCCGGGGGAGTAGCGGTGGGCGTCGATAAGCACGGGCTTGGTGGAATCTACCTTTACTCGCATGGGGCGCGGCGCGGTGAAATCGCGGATGAGCACGCCGGTATCTTGCAGCATCTGTTGGAAGAAGAATTGGTGCGCATCGGGGGAGGTATCCGGCACGGTCACCACGCGCTCGACCGGCTGGCCTTCTACCCCTAGTTCCGCGATGCCGGTGCGGTGGGACAATTCCACGCGGATGGCCTCGGTATCGCCGCCGGGAACGCGGACCTCCTCTGAGCGGAAGGGCTGTAAGTCCACGTCTACTGCGGCGCTGCCGGAGCGCACCGTAACCGTAGTGGCGCTGGTGGCCATGAGCTTTAGACGCGGTTGGGTGAATTGACCGCGCAGCTCAATCCACCCGGAGTCATCGCCCGGCGCGGGCCACCACGCGGTGGAATTCTCCCCATCCACCGCGGCCGTAGCGGACTTGTGCGGTTGGGCCCCGCCAAAGGCCGTGGCATCGGCTGCCGAGGAGGAGACCGCCACGGAACCGCCGTGGGTCTCGACCTGGCTAAGAGGCCCCGCGGAAGGATAATCGCGCAGACGGTTATTCACGTGGCTGGGGTCGTTCGCGGCCAGGGGTGCGGAGATGGGGCCATCGAGGGTGCCGTAGTTGCGGTCCGTGAGCGTCGGGGTATCGGTGACGATATCGGCGTCGCGATCGACGAGCTGTCGGGTGGTGGGGGTGGAGTGGGCGTCGAGAAGCGCCAAGGCTTCCCCGCCGCCGGCCACGCGGACTGGGTCTGTGGGCCCTAAGGACATGCCGGCGTGGTTGAGCAAGATGACATCGACCTCGCCGAAGCGGTGGACTTCGCCGCCAAATTTACTGGCTAGGGCCTCGTCCTCACCGGTGAAGAGATCGTGGCGCACCATCACCGCGCCGATGCCGAGGCGCTGCAGGGAACGCACGCCGGTGGCCGGATCTTCCTTGAGCGCGGCCATCACACCGTCGAGCCCACGGATGGCCTCTGGTGGTACGAGCGGAATGGCATCGCGCACGGCCCAAGGGACATCGAGCAACGGCTGGGCCGGCTCATCCCGCGTCCACCCCCAGGTCTGCCGGGCAAAGGACGCCTCGGGGTAGATGAGGGTGCGAGTATCGGTGGCGTGGGTATTGATAAAGTCCGTGGCCTCGTGCCAATAGGAAGGCACCTCTTTATAGGCACCCAGCGGCAGCAAGCGCTGCGACCATGCCGGGGAGATGACCGCGATGCACAACAGCAGCGTCAGTGCGCCTAGCGTCTGCTTTTTGGTCGGGCGTAAGCTCCTTGGCAGCGGCAGGTTCGCGCAGGCTCGCGCCACGCCCAAAAGCAGGGGGATGCGCACCAGCGGATCGAATTTATGCAGGTTGCGCAACGCGGCCAGCGGACCATCGAGAGCATCGAGGTACCACGCCACCTGGCAGCCCAGCACCGCGATGCCCACTACCAACATGACGGACCACACACGCGGCAGTTTGGTGAGTCCGTAGATGCCCACGGCCGCGATGCCCATGGTGACCAGCGCGAAGAAGGATTCGGTAGCCAGCGCATTGCCCGCCACGCGCTCGGTATCTACAAACGGTGTCCAGCTCGTGGTTCCGCGCAGAATTTCTGGCAGGTTGAGCCAGCGCGTGGTCACGCGAGCGGATTCGATGAATTCCGTAAACGGCGGGGCATAGCGGCCGAGTACGATAAGCGGGCCGATCCACCACGCCGATACCGCCAGGCACCCTAGGAGCCAGGCCGCGCCGGGTTTGAATGCGCGGCGGTAGAGCAGGATTATTGCCGCCGGGGTACAAGCCGCGATGGTGGCTGTAGCATTGACCGCGCCCATAAGCGCCACGGGGATGGTGGCTGCGGCGGCATCGCGCCACGTGAGCTTGGCATTGAGGAAGGGCAGGATGACCCAGGGGGCGAGCATGACCGGCCAGGTCTCGGAAGAAATGGCGCTCAGGGTAGAAAGCGCGCGAGGGGAAAGCGCGTAGAGCATCGCCGCCACCCAGACCCACCCGCCGCGCAGGCCTACCTTGCAGGCGAGCTTATGAAAGCCGATGAAGCCAACGCTTAAGACCACCAGCCACCACAGGCGCTGGGCCAGCCAATCGGGCAGTGGCTGGGTCAAAACGAAGAAGGGCCCCTGGGGGAAAAGATAGCCATAGGCCTGATTCTGTAGTTGTCCCAGGGTAAAGGTATCCGTATAGGCGCTTAGCGCCCCGCGGAGAAAGTGCAGCGGATTGGCGGCCAGATCATGCTTGGTATCGGCAGCTGTCAGCCCCCACGGCTGCACGAGGAGGATGAGCGCTAAGGCAAGGATCCCCAGCGGGTAGGGGCGGGCGAGCCGCCCGCGGAGGGTACGCACACCTAGTTGCGGGATCCGTACTCAGGGCCGCCCAAAACCGCATCGGAAGCAGAAACCGCATTGCCTTCTGGCACGGTATCGGTGCCGGAGAATTGTGCGATGCCGATGATGGTGATGACGCCGAGCGCGATGCCCACAACAGCGCTACCGATGGCGGGGCCAAGGGTGCGCTTGTTCAAAGAATCGGTTTCCAGAGCCATGGCTAAAAATACTAGCAGCTATTTAGAAGTATTCTGCCTCATCATCGTCCGCGTCTTCCTCGTTTTCTTGCGGCACGATAAAGACGGGAAGGCCGGCATTGCGCACAATCTGATCGGCGGTGGAGTTGGTCCACCAGGCGCGGAAACCTGTCAGGGCGCGGGTGCCGGTCACGATGACATCCACGTCCAGCTCGTGTGCTGCATCAATGATGGCGGAGGAAATAGTGGTGGCGGATTCCACCAAGTGGGCGCGGCCGGCCAAGCCCAGGCTTTCGGCTAGTTCGATGCCCTGTCGGCAAATCTTGAGCGCCTCTTCATAGGCCGGATCCTCTTCGACGCCGTCGGGGGAGACGGTGGACTGGTGCATTCCAGTGCGGCTGACGGCGCGGGCGGTCTGCCGGGCTACTGGCTCCCAGGCGGTGAGAATTTCTACCGTGGTGGGCCGCAGCAGCTGGGCCGCGTGCTCGAGGGCGCGGCCGGCTCGTTCGGTGCCATCGTAGGCAATTAGCATTGTCTCGCCGTTACTCATGTGGCTAGTCTACCCACCGTTTCAGACAGAAGGCGAGGAATATTGCACACTGGAAGGCATGAAAACTCCGCGCATTCTCGCCAGCCTCGCCCTCGTAACGGCCTTGGGTGCCTGCTCTACCTCCCCTCAGGAGGACGCCGAGAGTCAGGACTCCACCACCCCAGCGGCATCGAGCTCACCGGCCGCGACGCAAGAAATGCAAGAAGAGACTTCGCAGGAAGCAGCCCCGCAGCAGGACATCCGCGCCATGGCCGCCTCCGTGTTGATGCCCCCGGTCACCAATTACGACGATGCCAAGGCCAAACTAGATGCTGGTGTGGGCGGAATCTTTATCCCCAGCTGGGCGGATCCCAACCTGCTGCAGGAAGAGGGCCGCGATATTAATGCCCTGCGCCAAGAGGTAGGCCGCGACTTTGAGGTCTCCATCGATTTTGAAGGCGGGCGGGTGCAGCGTTTCTCAGAGATCTTGGGCGAGTATCCTGCACCGCAGCAAATGGCAGCCGAGCGTTCCCCGCAAGAGGTGGAACAGCTCGCGCACGAGATTGGTACCACTCTCAAGGCGCATGGCATCAACGTGGACTTCGCGCCGGTGCTCGATGTCGATGGCAATGGCCTAGAGGTGGTGGGCGATCGGTCCTTTTCCACCGATCCTGCCCAGGCAGGTGAATACGGCGCAGCCTTTGCGCGCGGGTTGGATTCAGCCGGGGTCAAGGCCGTATTCAAGCATTTCCCGGGACACGGACGAGCATCTGGCGATACCCACCTGGCCGAGGCCGTTACCCCGCCGCTGGAAGAGCTGGAGGGACACGAGTTCATTCCTTTTAAAACCGCCCTTCCCCAAGCGCCGCATGCCGCGCTCATGATGGGCCACCTCGCCGTGCCCGGTTTGGGCGATGGCCAGACTCCTGCCTCTATGCTGCCGGAGGCTTATGGCTTGGCTCGCGAGACCCTGCAGTACGACGGCCCTATCTATACCGATGACATCGGCGGCATGAAGGCGATTGCGGATTCGCTCCCGCTTGCCGACGCCGTCGTGACCTCCCTCAATGCCGGTGCCGATATGCCCCTGTGGTCCACTGAAGGCGATATCAATGCGGTAATCGATGCCGTTGTCGGTGCCGTGGATGAGGGTCGTCTGCCGCGCGAGCGCCTCGAGGACGCGGCCTGCCATGTCAGCGTTCCGCCGGCCGACGTTGCACCCGAGGCCGCACAGGACTAGGAAAAATACCACTAAAACCGTTAACCTTTAAGGCGTGAAAAAGGCAGAAGGAAAAAACGGTGCTAAAGGCTGGCTCATCGCGCTCGGCGTATTGGTCGGCCTTGTCCTGATCGCGGGCATTGCTTATGCCTGGGATGTTGCGGCAAATCAGGACAAAATTCCGCGCGCCGTTTCCGTCAACGGCGTGGATATTTCCGCCATGGATCGCACCGCCGCCGTGGAGAAGCTCGAAGATGAGCTCGCGGGCGTAGAAACCGAACCCGTCTCCGTCACCTCCGGTGACCTCCACACGGAACTCGTCCCCTCCGAATCGGGCCTTGCCCTGGATAACCAGCGGGCCGTGGACAATATTGAGGAGCCTTCCCTCAATCCTTTCACCCGCCTCTATAGCTTCTTCCGTTCCACCCGGGATATTCCGGTAGAGACCAACGTAGATGAAGCCCAGCTGCAGCCTGCCTTGGAGCGGGTGAAGAAAAACCTTTCCACCGACCCTGTCGATGGCATGTTGGAGCTTAACAACGGCGAGCTCAAGGTCACCGACCCGAAGCTTGGCCAAACCGTGGATGCCGGCTCCTTGCACAACGCGGTCACGGAAAACTGGCTCGATTCCGAGGGCGTGGACGTGGATCCAGAAGAGGTAGAACCGGCCATTAATGATGCGGCCATCGAGGCCATGCGCACTGGCGACGCCGCTAAGGCGCTGGATAATCCCATTACCTTGAAGGCTAAAAATAATGTCACCGCTACCTTGAATAAGCCGGAAATTTCGCAATTCACCAGCATTGAAAAGAAGGACGGCAAGCTCAAGCTCGCCGTGGATACCAACCGCGCGCAAGAGCTGTTGGCGGAGCGCTCTGAGGGCGCCGATGTGCCCGGCGTGAATGCCAAGATTTCCTTCAACGGCAATGACAAGCAGGTCACCCCGTCCGAAGATGGCGAAATCATCGACTGGGAACCGACCATGAAGGATTTTGACAAGCGCGTGACCGGCGATGACCGGGAGTGGGACGCTACCTATAAACCAGACCCTGCCAAGTTCACCACCGAAGACGCCAAGAAGGCGACCTTCAACGATACCGTCGGTGAGTTCACCACCGAGGGCTACTCGGCTGCCTCGGGCAAGAACATCGAATTGGTGGCCCAGCAGGTCAACGGTGCCGTGGTCAACCCAGGCGAGACCTTCTCCCTCAACGGCTACACCGGCCCGCGCGGCACTGCCCAGGGCTACGTGGAATCCGGAATCATTATTGATGGCCACTCCGGTTCCGCCGTCGGCGGCGGCATCTCCCAGTTCGCCACCACCTTGTACAACGCTGCCTACTTTGCGGGCATGGAAGATACCGCCCACACCCCGCACTCGTACTACATTTCGCGCTACCCCGCCGGCCGCGAAGCCACCGTTTACGAAGGCGCCATCGACCTGCAGTTCACCAATACCTTCAATACCCCGGTCCGCATTGAGACCGACTTTGGGGGCGGCAAGATTACCGTGCGTTTGAAGGGCACCAAGACCGTTGACGTCGAGTCAGTAAATAACGGCCGCTGGGCTAAGACCGACCCACAACCGATGTCCGTGCCCGGCAGCGACTGCTCGCCTTCCTCTGGTGCGCCAGGCTTTACGACGTCCGATACCCGCATCATCAAGGACCTCGGCGGCAAGGAGCTCTCCCGCGAGACCACCACTACGGTCTATGACCCGCAGCCCATCGTTCGCTGCAGTTAGCGGCAGCTTCTTGCGCTAACGATTTTGATGCGCGGCAAAATTCAGACAAGGCGTCCTTTGACTTTAAGCCTTCGCCGCCAGAACTGAGTAGCTTGGGACAATCTCAAAAGCTGTATTTTCGCTGTAAACGGTTGCAGCTAATATCCAGCATGGCGTAAGCTAACA
The DNA here is from genome assembly GCA_002154655.1 of Corynebacterium kefirresidentii. Taxonomy (GTDB): domain Bacteria; phylum Actinomycetota; class Actinomycetes; order Mycobacteriales; family Mycobacteriaceae; genus Corynebacterium; species Corynebacterium kefirresidentii. Next base: position 15,978 of record NGUZ01000023.1, on the reverse strand, counting down.
CTCGGCGATTCACTGCAAACCGTAAGTATGAAACCGAAATTCCAACCAATCCAGCCGGGTTTGCACAATCCCGTGGCCTAGCGAAGTGAACATCCCAAGACCTCCCCTTAACCGAAATGTCCATCGTGGAATTAAAGGCTTAGGTATTGATGGGTTGATAGCTTTCTTGGTGTGGGTCGCAGTTCATAGGTGGGGCGTAAGTCTCATAATCTGAGTAATGTAAAGGAACTTTGCCATGACTGTGGTTTCTCGTGCAGTTCGTTCAGTGTCGTTTGCAGCGATTATTGGCTTGTCATTGGGGGTGTCCGCGCCAGGTGCATTCGCCGCGGATCCTACTGAGATTGCGCAACCTGACGGTGTAAATAAGGCCAATATTGATTTTGGTAAGACCGGCTCGATTACTTTGTACAAGAAAAAGGGGGCAGAGTCCGGTAATTCCGCCACGGGTGAGCAAATGGATGGCGTACCTGGCACGGCTCTCCCCGGCGTGACCTATAAGCTCACAAAGCTGGACTACGACTTGCAAAAAGGTGATTGGGCAAAGTTCCCTAAGACTGCGGCTGATGCCAAGGGCCATGAAACAACCACCACCAAAGAAGCGACTACCGATGCTGAGGGTAAAGCCTTCTTTGATGATCTAGATTTGGGTATTTACTTGGTAGAGGAGACCAAGGCACCAAACGGCATCGTGGCAGGTGCTCCGTTCATTGTTTCCGTACCTATGGTTAATGATGCGTCGGATGCATGGAACTATGACGTGATTGCATATCCGAAGAATACGGAAACGAAGACCGAGAAAACGGTTAAGGACGCAGACAAGAATATCCAAGACCTCTACAGCTACACCATTACGGCAGATGCTCCCACGTGGGGCCAAGGTAAGTCGCTGCAAAAGTTCGTGTTCAAGGATCAGCTGGATCCGCGTCTGGCCTTCGATAAGGTTACCGAGGTTAAGGCCGGAAACACCGTGTTGAATCCGACTGATTACACTGTTGATGCCCCTTCAGCAGGTAATAACAACACTTTGACAGTGACTCTCAATTCTGCGGGACTGGGTAAAGTGGCTTCCGGAGCGAAGATGTCGCTAACCTTTAATGTTAAGCGTAAAGAGGTTGGAAATACGACTGAGCTCAAGAACAAAGGTACGGTCATCTTCACGAATCCCAATACGGGAAGCGACGTTAACAACGACACCAACGAAGTTGTCACTTACCACGGGAAGTTGAAAGTTGTAAAGAAGGACGGCAAGGAAGCCAACAAGGTTCTGCAAGGGGCAGAATTTGAGCTGTACCAGTGTACTTCGGCTAGTGATTTGGGTAACGGTCCATTGACCGTCAATGGAACCAATAAGTGGTCGACGGGTGATGACGGTTCTGTGACTATTGATGGCCTGCATGTAACTGACTTTGCGGATAACAAAGAGATTGCAGCCCCAGACCGCAAAAAGTTCTGCTTGAAAGAGACGAAAGCTCCAGCTGGGTACGCACTTCCAGATAAACCAGTGACCGAGATAGAATTCACTCGCGACAATATTAAAAAGACCGGTGAACTTGCCGGTGATGATGAAATTACTTTGGTCTCTGAGATCAACAACATCAAGCAAGATACGCCGAATCTACCTATGACGGGTGGTGCTGGTGTAGGAATCTTGGCTGCGATTGGCGCAGCAATTGTCGCAGCTGGTGTGTGGTTCGCTCGTCGGAGCAGCCGAGACTAGGCGGTAGTTCAGCTGGTGCCGTAGATTGGTTGGGCGGCTATCTACGGCACGAGCTGGGAAGCGGTGTTTCAGGCCTCCGCAGCTTCCCAAACTTTGTTCTGACTATTCCTCGCCCTTTCGAACTTCAAATCGCAGTGACGTGCGTAGTGCGCTAAACATTGTGATGTGTGTTGTCAGTGGGGAGCTATACCGTGGAAAAATCGAACGCCCTGGTGGTGGCGTCAAGCCCCGACCGAAAAAGAAGGAAATTGGGACATGGAGGGTTGGCGCTTCCTGTAGTTGTTGTTGTCATCGGTCTATTGGTAATGCTGTATCCAGTGGTGTCTACAGCATGGAATAATTGGAATACCTCGCGGGCAGCTGAAGAATACGCGCGTCTAGATGACACCGCTCCCCAACAGATACAAGACTCTTTATGGGAGAGTGCACATAGATACAACCGTGAGCGGAACACTGGACCGATCTTGGACCCTTGGCTCAATCACATTGGGGTAGATAATCCCGAATACAAAGAGTACCTGGGAGAACTAGCTGAAACGGACGCCATGGCCCGCTTGGTTTTTCCTGCAATCGACGTGGATTTACCGGTTTTTCACGGAACGGCAACTGACACATTGCAGCGCGGATTAGGGCATCTATATGGTTCGGACTTGCCTGTGGGCGGAGTAGGGTCGCACTCGATAATCACTGGCCACACGGGTTTGTCAAATTCGACGATGTTTGATCATTTGGACTCAGCAGCTGTGGGCGATGAATTTTTCATTCAAGTTGCCGGTCATAAATTGAAATATGAAGTCGATGATATCTCCGTGGTACTACCACATGAGGTCGATAGCCTACAGGCGGCAGCAGATCGAGACTATATAACACTTATAACTTGTACACCATATGGAATTAACAGTCACCGGTTGTTGGTGCGTGGTCATCAGATACCGATGAACGCAAATGATAAGGAAGTATTCGATAACTTCCATGGTGCAGGTTGGCAGTGGTGGATGTATGCACTTCTCGCCGCAGTCTTAGTTCTGGGCTGTTGGTTCGCGAGGTGGATATGGTCTCAGCAAAAGAACCACGATTCCCTAGGAACAAACGGGGCTTTTCGAAAAAATGGGAATGCAGATAGCACGATCGAACAAGAGCTAGTGCGCGGAGATGCTGCAAAGGATTCTGAAGGGGTAAGTAACCCGTGGGAGCAAAACGATGAGGGCTTTTAGAGTGAATTTGGCCAAGGTAGCCGCTACCGGTCTAGCGTGCATGTTCGGTTGCATGGGGATAGGCACAGCCGACGCGGTACAGGTCGCAGGGCTTCAAAGTCCTACTGGTGTGGAACAGACAGTAGGTACTGATGTGCTCACAATTCGCCTCACTCAAGGAAATCCAGAAAAGGATGGGGATCTGCCTGCTGGTGAGATCGAGGGCATTAGCATTCATCTTGACCGACTAGTTGGGCTTGACCCAACGAAACCGGCCGATGTAAGTCGCGTCGAGGGTCTAAGTTTAACAGAATTGCAAAACTGGCAAAGAGACAGACAGCGGACTCAAGTTACTGATGCTCGGGGCGAAACGACGTTTGAGAATCTGGCTACTGGGTTTTACGTCGTGAGCTCCAGCGCACCTAGTGACTCCTATCGGGAAATTAGCGAGTTTATCGTGGCTGTTCCTTTTTACTCGATAATGGAAAACCCGACACCCGTTCCAGGCGTTATCGTAGCTAAAACTCATATTCCGGGAACGCCGCTAACACCGCCAGTTACTCCGCCAGAAACACCGACGATTTCGACGACAAGTCCCCCGAATACTCCGCCCATTTCTCCAAGCACTTCGACAGCCTCTACTGCTATCGCTGAGGTCTCAACGACTCCGCCAAACAGTTCAGGTTCTACGACGAAAAGTGGATCACTAGCAATCACTGGTGCCCAAGTAGTTAGGTTGGTCATTATTGCAGCCATTCTTCTCGGAGCTGGCTTCATTCTCATCGTCGTTGGTCGTAAGAAAAACATGGAAAGTGAGGGACGCTAATGTCCTGGAATACGACAAATGAAATTCTGCCGACAAGGCGCCACCCTTACGCTTTAGCGGCGATCGTTGCTGTTGTAACTCTCATTTTTGCATTGATTGTGCCTTCTGCCGTCCCTGAGATTGTGGGCGCTGCTGCTTCAGCACAAGCCACTGGTGTCACGGTTAAACTAGATTCCGCTGATACATTAGATATCAGTGATGGGGAGTCTGCGACCTTCGAAGGACATTTTGATAACGACGGGACGATTGAAGAACTCGAGTTTCGTTTCGATGTAGAACCAAGTCTTGTTCTGTCAGAGGGGGATTACAAACTAACTATTGGCGACAGAGAAATTCCTGTCAGTGAGGGAGAAAATCTGACCATAGATGCGGCAGGAAGTCCCGCTACATTACGGGTCACGGATCTTGCTACAACAGTGTCTTCGGGTACGAAGGTTTCCTTGGAAGCTCCAATTGCAAAGCAAAGCGCAACCCTTAGTGGAATTGCGATCAACGTTAGAAGCGCTTCCGATGAAGCGGAACGTGATACTGATGATGTGCGAGAACTCGGTGAGGAAAATTCGCCACAAGAGACGGAGGGTGCTTCCCAAGAATCAATGACGGTGCCTCGGGAGGAATTGCGTTCCGTTGCTCCGTACAGCATTACTTCTTATGCTGCAGGGGATCGTACGTTCAGAATCGATAAACAGCAGAATTATATTCTTAAGGGGAATCTCTATATTCCTGACTTTAAGATTCCCGCCGGCGAACTTACCAACGGCACAATCACTCTGAGGAAGGGGACTGAAGTCATCCTCGAGTCCAATGTCGATAGTTATTTATCGACGGATTCGCTCAATCAAAAGATTTTTTACACGGGAAAGAACGGCGGCTGGTATGAAGCGGCTGCGACTTATGAGAAGATAAGTGGGAGGAAATACAGGGTTATACTCCCTGAAATAACAATTGGTGGAAACGCACAAATCCAGTTTATGGGCGTTTATCGTGGGGCCCCCTCTACCGTATTTTCTGCTACTTTTACCATTCCTACGCCTGTGTGCACGGCTGAGTCGAAGGTACAGACGAAGCAAGCGCCACGTAAACTGACACCAGAGGAGTTTGCGAACGGCAGTCCTGTATATGTTGTGACAAGCACACCTTCCAATCAAAATCGTGATACTTCGATCCTAAACCGTCAGTTTGATCAGGGTCGTGACTACCAAGTGGTTGGGAAGACTTCATGGGTATATAACGCTTTAGCTTTCAACCCTAAGGATAACTGGCTCTATGCTATTAGTCAGGATCGTGGAGGGGACCCTTGTTTTCCTGGAGGAAATCTTCTGCAGATTGATCCCGCTACAGGAGAAATACACAACCTAGGACCGATTCATAAGGCTGGGAGTAGTGACTCGGCGTTTGAAACCGACGGGGACCGGAATGTGATTAACGCGGGGGTATATACCAGCGAGGGATTCTTTGTCGCTAATACATCAACCTCCGGTACTCGGCGTTTTTATAAGATTAATACTGATACTGTGACTGCTGAACGTGTGTTTGGGAATCAAATGTCATATGCGGAAGATTGGGCGGTCCTTCCAAACTCGCAGAAGTACATGTGGGGCTTCCAGAGCAAGGCGAAAGCCGGCGAAAAGCTAATTCTTGAGCGAATTGACACGACAACTGGGCAGATAGCAACCTGGGATCTGACTAATATAAAAACTATAGATGGGAGGGGAATTTCTAATCCTTCATCTTCATGGGGTAAAGCCTGGACCTATTCCAATGGGAATTTGGGATTCGGATCAGGAAGCAGCCAAGCAAACCAAATGGGGTTTGAACTAAGAATTGCTAACGCGGAATCTACGGATCCAAGTTTCCAGTTGGTCAACATAATGAATAATCTGCCGTCTTCATTCAATACAGATGGCGCGTCTAATTTAGTTCCGCCGCCCCCGGAGCTGCAGTCTAACCTCGCAGTGAGAAAATTGCGCTCGGAAACCAAGGTAACGGACGGGGAAGTGCGAACTTATTGGACTATTACGGTCGAAAATACTACCAATAACCCGAGCGCTGGAGGCTCATTTTTTGACTACCTACCTACAGATACTCATTACGGCGTGAATGCGAATGGTCCCACCGCCCGATTTGAGGGTTTTGGCCCAGACTCAACGAAGTTGAATGGTCGTATGCCTGGATCTGATCAGATTGGAACTGGGTCTGGTATCTACGCAGGAATGGATGTGCCGTCTGCAACTAGTGGTGAGTCGCGCTATCTGCGTGGATACGTGGGAACTATTCCTAGCCGTGCGAAGGTGGACTTTATAGTCTCCGCTCCAGTGCGCAAAGATAAGTACGGCAATCTTAAGACAGTATGTAGCCCGAACAAGGTGGGGCTCCTGCCTACGGACTCTGAAGCTCGTCCGGCTGATGACGATAACGTAGCGGTTGAAGCTTGCTTCGATAAAGTTGCTGTCGACAGTGAACCACGACCAGTTCAAGGTTCTGACAACGAATACACCGTGAAATACAACGTTGTCGTTTCTGCCCCGGATGCGCCAGGGTTTGACAGTAACGAAGTAATCTACGGAAAGTTGACTGATACGCCGAAGTTTGTGGGCGCAGCTTCGGTTACTGGCGCTTCGGTTGTCTTTAAAGATGAATTCAACAAGCCTAGCCAAGCTACGTACTCTCCGGGTGCTGGCCCTTTTGAACTTAACGGTAATGCGGAACCAAAGATCATTAAGCCAAAAGGAGTTGACGGAAGTACTGGACAACACGTTTATGAAGTCACCGTTCGCTTCAAGCTAGATCGGGCTAAATTGGACAACTCGGTGGTGCCATCTGGACAGCCAAGCCAGCCAGCCGGTAATTTTCGCTGCTATGTCAAGGATGGGCTGTATGAGCCGAATTTTGGGCTTATGAACGAAGCCGAAATGGGCGGATGGAAAGATACCGATTGTATTCCTCTAAAAAACCAGAAGATGGACGTTCTTCTCGAAAAGGTTAGCTATGATTCCAAGGCCGCAGGAAAAATCCAAAACGATGGATTGTTGAGTGGCGCTAAGTTCACTGTTTATAGAGGCGATGCTAACGGAAAGTTGCAGTTTAACCCTGATGGCAGCGTTAATACGGATGTTAATCCGGCGGTGCAGCAGTCGACGACTGCTGCAGAAGGTCGTGTGCGGTTAAATGGCCTCGATGCACCCGGAATCTACTATCTCATCGAGACCCAAGCGCCGCAGGGATACAATTTGCTGCGTGAGCCTGTTAAATTTTCCACGGCATGGGATGATAACGGAAATGCGGCTATAAAGATACTTTCAGGTGGCGCACTGGCTACTTCCGGAACCGAGTGCGAGAAGTCCAGCGACACGAGCTGTGACAGAAAAGTCGGGATTATACAGATTGCTGATATCAGGAAGGGGGAGCTTCCTAAAACCGGCGGGGCAGGCGTGGGTCTGTGGGTTCTCACAGGTTCTTTGATCGTAATCACAGGCTGCACTGCTTTGAGGCGACGCCAAGCGTAATCGGTTGCCCCCGGGGTCCTAGCGTTTGGGACTACTAGGACCCTTATGGTCATTTGCTTGGCGACTGTCGCGCTGCGGTCCCCCCTCCTTTCACGAATTTGAACCACCAAATGATTGCAAGGACGGTTATGATGAGCGCGGTGACCAAAATCGCCCACATCCACCACTGCCAGTGAATTCCGGTTTTGCCGAATGCGGATTCGTCAGCGGGATCCATTGGTACTCGATGCCCAGTGATAAGGAGTCGATGAGTATTGATCCCGTAAGGAGTACAGGTAATGAGAGTGACGAGATCTTTGTTAGCTTGCCGTTTGAGCGAGCTTGTATCTGAGGGCACCACTGTGCGAACATCATGGACTTCGTATTTAAGTTTCTCGCCACCGGCAGCAATATAAAAATTGTCTCCATTCTTCACCTTAGAAAGGTTGTCCCAGAGCGTGGCATTTTGCAGGCCAGTGTGGGCGGATAGGGCTACGTGCCGTCCCTCACCTCTACCAACGCCTCCCACTGGGAGATCAGTGCCGTAAAGATGTCCGACGCCGCGGGAGAGGGCACGCTCCGAGGTGCCATGATAGATGGGAAGATCAGAGTCAATGGACGGAATGATAATTCGTCCCATCGCTTCGGTTTCTGAAAGGACAGAGAGGTACTGGCGATAGCGCTGGTATTCAGGTGAGTTTTCATTATCTGAAGTATTCCACGCGTCATGCACGTCGATTTCCCCCAGCTGTGCATTATATCTATGAGCTTGTTCCAAAGCCGTGTGTAAGGTTTCTGGAGGAACATTTTTCTCTAGTTTGGAATACTCGTCAGCGGCGCGAGATTGTGAGTAGTTATTCCATTGCGTAGCTACCACGGGGTAAAGCAGCACGCCTAATCCAAGAACGATGAGCGCGAGTGCAATGACGGCATTGGTATTAGGTGTTTTTGATGTGGAGTGTTTCGCCATTACTTTAACTCTCTGTATTGGTACAGGTTGCTTCCCGCCCAGGTGTTGGGACATTCGTTCATGAATGCTCAACCCTAAAATCTAGCGCCTTATAGCGCGGATGTCTTCTAGCATCTTGCAGTCATCGTATGAAGTCGAAATTAGCTGCTGTTAAGCATTTGGTGCAAAGTTTCTGAACATGTACATTACACAAATCAAGCCCTCAAGAATCCTCTCAGAGCGTTATCATGTGCCGGCTATGCTACGTCAAGCGTTAAGTGTCTGATATGCGCATTGTCTGAGGTCATGGTATATTTGATAGTTTGGTTCTGAGGGAATCGTCGTGATGCTTGACAGGTGAGTCGGGACATGTTTGACACTATGAACAGTCCCAACCGCAATATGGCCATCGTCAAAGCTGTACGCTATCAAGGCCGCAGCCTAGTGGCGCCGATACAAAGTGTGGCCACTTAGGACCTAAGGCACCTTCTAAAGTCGGATAGCGGAAGAGTGTCGACCGTCAGGCGTAAGTGTTTTTCTGACGTCTTGGTACTGCTGCTCGGAACGGTGAACCCTTGCACTTGACCGCCCGATCGAAGAAACCGGCACCCCAGAACAAAAAGCAACTGAGATGCCGGTTTGTCAACGATGTCGCGGCTCATCTGTCAAACATGTCGCGACTCACGACATTGGAGCCGACGACGGGAATCGAACCCGCGCTAGCAGCTTGGGAAGCTGCAGTTCTACCATTAAACTACGTCGGCACTGCGCGCTTGCGCGCTCCGGCCTACTATACACCGCGGCCTTTGGCATGAGTAGAATTGGGGCCGTGCTTCTTTCAGATCGTGATATCCGTGCCGCCATTGACGCCGAAGAATTGGGCATCGAACCCTTCGACGGCGAGCTCATCCAGCCCTCGTCCGTAGACGTGCGCTTAGATAAGTATTTCCGGGTCTTCAATAACTCGCGATACACGCATATTGACCCCAAAGAGGAAATGCCGGATCTCACCACCTTGGTGGAGGTAGAAGAAGATCAGTCCTTCATCCTGCACCCAGGCGAGTTCGTGCTGGGCGCCACGCTGGAAAAATTCACCCTGCCGGCAGACTTGGCCGGTCGCTTGGAGGGCAAGTCTTCCCTCGGCCGCCTAGGATTGTTGACCCACTCCACCGCGGGCTTTATTGACCCAGGCTTTTCCGGTCACATTACGCTCGAGCTTTCTAATACCGCCAACCTGCCCATTGCCCTGTGGCCGGGCATGAAGGTGGGGCAGCTGGCGATTTTCAAGATGACTTCAGCAGCTGACAGCCCCTATGGCACGGGTTCGCTGGGGTCGAAGTACCAAGGCCAGCGTGGTCCGACGCCATCGAAGTCTTACCTGAATTTTCGATAGGCTTAAACCGGCATTCACATAAGGTCTCTAAGATGGGGCCTTATGCGTATGACTGTAATCGGCACCGGATACCTGGGTGCAACCCATGCTGCGTGCATGGCCGAGCTCGGCCATGAAGTACTAGGCGTGGACGTAGATGAAAAAAAGATTTCCGCTCTCAAATCGGGCCAGGTTCCGTTCTATGAACCGGGCTTACCCGAGGTTCTGGAGCGCAATATCGAGGCCGGCCGCCTTGATTTCAGCACGGACTACGAAGAAGCAGCCGAGTTCGGTAACCTGCACTTTTTGGGCGTCGGTACTCCGCAGCGCCGTGGTTCCTACGCGGCGGATATGACCTATGTTAAGGCCGTTATTACGGACCTGGTGCCCAAGCTCAAGGGCGATCACATCATCTTCGGTAAATCTACCGTCCCGGTCGGCACCGCCGCGGAGCTTCAAGAGCTAGCCAATGAGCTTGCCCCAGAAGGCACCACCGTGGAAATTGCCTGGAACCCGGAGTTCCTGCGCGAGGGCTATGCCGTCAAGGACACCATCACTCCAGACCGCATCGTGCTCGGCGTTGGTGAAACCAACAATGAAAGTCGAGCTGAAAAGGTCGCGCGTGAGGTCTATGCCCAGCCGCTCTCGCAAGACACGCCATTTATCGTTACGGACTGGCAGACCGCGGAGCTGGTCAAAGTCTCCGCTAACGCATTCCTAGCCACCAAGATTTCCTTTATCAACGCCGTCTCCGAAATCTGCGAGATTGCGGGTGCGGACGTTACCGCTCTTGCCGACGCCATCGGGCTTGACGAGCGCATCGGCCGCAAGTTCCTAGGCGCGGGCTTAGGCTTTGGTGGCGGTTGCTTGCCTAAAGACATTCGCGCCTTCATGGCCCGCGCCGGCGAGCTTGGCGCCGACCAGGCGCTGACCTTCCTGCGCGAGGTGGACGCTATCAATATGCGCCGCCGCGACCGCGTGGTAGACCTTGCCAAGGAAGCCTTCAATGGCTCTCTGCTTGGCCACCGCGTGACCGTGCTGGGCTGCGCGTTTAAGCCAAATTCCGATGACGTGCGCGATTCGCCCGCCCTTTCCGTGGCCGGTTCCTTGTCCTTGGCCGGTGCGGCAGTAACCGTCTATGACCCAGAGGGCATGGACAACGCGAAGAAGGTATTCCCTACTCTGGATTACGCCGCAAACACCGATGACGCCCTGCGCGAGGCCGAGCTGGTGATTCTTGCTACCGAATGGAAGCAATTCAAGGAATTGGATCCGCAGCAGGCGGGCCAGCTCGTGGACAATAAGCACATTATCGACGGCCGCAATGTGCTGCCTGTCGAGGATTGGCAGCAGGCAGGCTGGAAGGTTGAGGCCTTGGGCCGCACCCTCTAGGCGGATTCGGACGGGCTAAAAGTAGAGGCTGAGCAGCGTCGATGCTGGCTCAGCCTTCTGCTTAGGCTTTTGTACGCTTTGGCACCGTGAAAGCCGCAATGGCCGTGGTGATGGGAACCGCGAGGGTCAATGCCATCGCGCCCACTCCGGAACGCAGCAGTTCCGTTGCGACGAGATCGCTGCTCAAAATCTGGCCTGCGGGGCGCTCCGCTGCGGTGATCAGCATGAGCAGCGGCAAGGTCGCGCCGGTATAAGTGAGAATCAACGTATAGACCATGGAGGCAATATGGTCGCGGCCCACCTTCATTGCGGAGAGGAAAAGCTGTGTAGGGCGGGCATCAGGATCCGCTTCGTGGAGTTCGGTAATGGTGGATGCTTGGGCCACGGCGGCGTCGGCAAGGCTGCCCAAGGCGCCAACTACAAAGCCGCACAAGAGCACGCCCACGATGGATACATCAGGCATATAAAGAAGTAACTTGAGGTTGTCCTCGGAACTATAGCCTTGTAGCTGCGAACCATCGATAGTGGCCCATGCCAGCACCGCTGCGAGAATGAGAGCGGTGAGGGAACCACCCACCGCCGATGCCGATTTCCAATTTATGCCATGGACGAGAGGAACGGCCAGCAGAATGATGGCAGAGCAGGCTACAAGGGCGGACCACAGGGGATTATGGGCGTCGATAAGAGCGGGGACGAGGAATGCAAAGATCACGCCTAGGCTGAGCACCAAGCCGATAATGGCGCGCACGCCATGCCATGCCGCAAAAGCGATAATGACCACGGCTACGATAACTGCCCATAAAGCTAGGTTTCCGGTGCGCTGATAATCAGCGAAAGCATAGGACACAGCACCGGAGGGGTCATTAGCCTTGGAAAGAACGATCTTGTCGCCCGGTTTAAGCTGCGGATCGCCGGCATTGTCGTAGGTGACCAGTTGGGTCATGCGTCCTTCGTCCTCGCCGGAGGTGATATTGACTAAGGCGCGGTCGCACTGCACTTCTTCAGACCCAGGAATGAGCGGTGGCTTATCGAAGGCCTGCCCAGTAAGTTCCGATTGGCAAGCCGAGTGGTCTGTCGTGTCGACCGTGCCTTCGACCTGTGGGTGGTTGAGGGCATAGGTTTGCTGAAAATCGGTGGAGGTGTGCTCGCTGGCTGGGCTAGTAGGCCACAGCAATGCCATGCCCGCAATGGTGGCTATAAGAGCTGTGACGAGCACGCCGAGCAAGGCTAACCGCCATGGATGGTGAGCTAACGAAGTAGATAGCCGACCCCATGAACTTCGAGTCGGCTGAGGTTTAGGTGCCGCAGAATGTCTTCCCATGCACCATATTTTTATGGATTATTACTATCATTAGCAACTGGTGGGGAAGAAAGCTACTGCTTATAGCTCACCAGGAAGTTGCCAAGGCGCTCAATGGCGTTTTCGATCTGGGATGCCCACGGCAGCGTTACCACGCGGAAGTGATCTGGGTTCGGCCAATTAAAGCCGGTTCCCTGCACCATGAGGATCTTTTCCGCCTTCAAAATATCCAACATGAGTTTGGCATCATCATGGATTTCGTACACATTCGGATCCAGGCGCGGGAAGAGGTAGAGCGAGCCCATGGGTTTTACCGCGGAAACGCCGGGAATCTCATTGAGCTTCTCGTAGGCGATATTGCGCTGGCGTAAAAGACGCCCGCCGGTACCGGTGAGCTCAAAGATGGACTGCCGGCCACCCAGCGCCACCTGGATAGCGTGCTGCGCCGGTACGTTCGGGCACAGGCGAGTTCCGGCCAGAAGCTCAAGGCCTTCGATGAAGCCACGGGCGTGGTGCTTAGGGCCTGTAAGTACCATCCAGCCGGCACGGTAGCCACACACGCGGTAGGCCTTAGAGAGGCCGTTAAACGTGATGGTGAGCAGGTCAGGGGCTAGCGAAGCGATGGAGATGTGTTGCGCGCCGTCATAAAGAATGCGGTCATAGATCTCATCGGCCAAGATGAGTAGATTATGCTCGCGGGCGATGTTGGCGATCTTCTGCAGTACTTCGCGCGAGTAGACCGCACCCGTCGGGTTATTAGGGTTAATGACCACGATGGCTTTGGTCTTATCCGTAATCTTGGACTCGATGTCCTCGATGGATGGATTCCAATCATCCTCCTCATCACACAGGTAATGCACTGGGGTGCCACCTGCCAGAGAAGTAGCTGCGGTCCACAATGGATAATCCGGTGCTGGGATGAGAACCTCATCGCCGTTATTAAGCAGCGCTTGAGTGGTCATGCTGATGAGCTCGGAGACGCCATTGCCCAAGAAGACATCGTTGATATCGAAGGGTGGGAAATCCTCCAGCTCGTAGCGGGTAACGATGGAGCGACGGGCAGGAATGATTCCCTTGGAGGTGGAATAGCCCTGGGAAGTAGGCAGGGCGGCGATCATATCGCGCATGATGACATCGGGTGCTTCGAAGCCGAAGACGGCCGGGTTACCGGTGTTGAGTTTCAAGATGGTGTGGCCATCGAGCTCCATGCGTTCCGCTTCCGCAGAGACCTCGCCGCGGATGTCATACGCGACGCCCTTGAGTTTGTCGGATTGGTCAAAGATGCGGTGTTTGGGAGAAGTCATGGCAATATTGTGCCACGATTCACAGCTGCACAAAATGCTTCAACACCGGCGATGACTATTTTTTATTCCACTCGCTGAACTTCCGCTTGGCCAGATCCATGGCTTGGCCGGTGATTTCGCCAGCTTGCATACGGCGATCGGCCCACATCTTTTCCTCGATCATTTTTTGCTGCGCGCGCTCATGTGCCGTGAGAGCGCGAATCTCACGCAGCTGCTGCCGCTCAATCTGGCGTACGGATGGTGCATGCCACGAGGAGGGGCCGACCTTGGCGACGTAAAGCATGATCCACAAAATTGGAATGAGGGAGGCTGCTGTGACGCCACCTAACAGTAGCCATGGGTTGCTCATGGTAGCGCTCAAGAAGATCAGCGTGGGGCTTGCTACTGCAAGCACCACAGAGCCGGAAAGGGCAGTCGCAAACTTCGGTTTCTTGCCTGCATTATGCGCACGGGTGACGTCTCCCCGAGAATAAATCTTGACCTCGTGGGAACCACGCGCCGGAATATCTTGGAAGACGGGCACGAGGTCTTGGTGGGTTCTGGCGCGCATGACGTTGTCCGAGCGATCCTCGAACTCCTCCATGGTTAACCGGCCTTCACCCACGGCGCGGGCGAGGTCATTGATGGCATCGTTGCGCTCGGAATCGGACAGACGCAGAGTCCGATTGACAGGGGAAGAACCAAAGTTATTACTCACGTTTTCCAGTCTAGGAAAATTCTGCCCTTCCAGGGACGTGCTCTCAGCGAACGCAGCCTATAGGTCCTTGGATTCAGCGTCAGGGGTCTTCTCGTCCTTCTTTTCTTGCTGGTTTCCGCCCACCAAGCTGGCCAAGAAGGGGAAGATGGCGACGGTAAGCGCTCCACCGGAGACGAAGATCGAGGCATTCTCGGCCTCCATGATTCCGGAATTGACCGCCAGGGACGTTACCGCCACGATGATCGGCAGACCGGTGGCGGAATACAAACTTACTTGGAGGCGCTCGCGGAAGGTTTCAATATCAGATCCGGTATGCCCAACATTTTCGCGCAAGAAGACGGGCAGGCCACGCGTCACCAAGATGAGAGCTGGAATGCCCAGTACCTTCCACGGATTATTGGAGATGGTATCCCAGCTAATGCTCATGCCAGAGACGACAAAGAAGACCGGAATAAGCATCGAATAAAACACCACATCGAGGCGGTGTTCTAGGCGGCGGTGGAATTCATCCGGGATAATACGGTTCAAAATGATGCCGGCAGCAAAGGCACCGAGCACAATATCGAGTTCAAAGACTGCGGTAACGGCCATAAGAATGGCCAGAATAAGGATGATAAGACGCAGAATCGTTTGGTTGGTTGAACCCGCACCAGAGATAAAGGCGGTCTTTACCCAAGGGATCGCTGATGCGATAGCGGCCGGCATGATGGCGACGGCAACGGCGATGATGATGAAGAACAACAAAATGATCATCGTCGTCAGCGTGGAACGAGTACCCAACAAGAGTGCCATTGCGGTAATGGGGGCGACCTCACCAATGGCACCGTGAATCATCACAGAGTTGCCCACCTTGGTACCCAGAATGCGGTCCTGTTTCAGCATCGGCGTGAGCGTGCCCAGCGCCGTTGACGTCAGTGCCAAAGCGACCACGATGGCACCTGGCACATTATCTACCAGGAAGTAGGCACCCACCCCACAGGCGAGAGCACAGATTGCCCAAGTGGATAGCGCCGTTCCGGCTTCCTTGGTTTTGAGGGTGGAGATTTGAATTTCAAAGCCCGCGAGGAGAAATAACGCTCCCACGCCGAGCTCCTTGAGCATTTCGATGCCTTCGTCCTCGGCGGCTAGGTCGAGCACCGAAGGGCCAATAATCATGCCGAAAATCAGCAAGAGGGCTACCGATGGAAGACGGTGGCCCAACATATAGGAGACCAGCGGCGCCAGCAGGGCCGCGGCCATGATCCAAGCGAAGGAGACGAGGGAGTGTGTATTTTCGGTCGCGCCTGCCGCCAGCAGCAGGGCATCGGTGGGGAGTCCCGCATTAAAATGCATGGACTACAGCGTACGCACCCATGCCCCTGCGCGCCTACTCAGATTCAGGCGGCTGTGGCACGCTTTCCGACGCCGGCGGTGCCGGAGCCGCCGGCGGTGCTGGCGGCGCAGCCTGCGTGGGCTTCGGGGCCGCAGGCGGCGTCGGTGCCGACGGAGCAGAAGGTGCACTTGGCGCAGGCGCAGCCGGTGCGCTTGGAGCTGCAGGCGCTGCGGGTGCGCTCGGCGGTGTTGGAGCGGCTGGTGCTTTCGGTGCAGATGCTGCTGGGGCACTCGGTGGGGTAGGTGCGCTTGGTGCGGCGGGAGCTGCCGGCGCTTGGGGAGTCTGCGGTGCAGCTGGCGGCGTAGGTGCCGACGGAGACGGAGCAGAAGGTGCACTTGGCGCAGGCGCAGCCGGTGCCGCAGGTGTAGCGG
>NGUZ01000238.1 GCA_002154655.1 Corynebacterium kefirresidentii | reverse complement strand
TTGTAACTGAACAATATCTGGTAATGCTATATGCCACTCTTCAAGTTTACTACCTTGTCTAAACAACTCTTTTGGTGTGACTTGCTCGATAATATTTCCATCATTCATCACGATAATTTCTTCAGCATATTTCGCAACTTCATTCATATCATGAGATACAAGTATAATTGTTTTATTTTGTTTTAGTTGTATTTCTTTAAATAGCTCCATTACTTGTTGACGGCTCTTTGGGTCTAATCCGGCAGTAGGTTCATCTAAAACAAT
>NGUZ01000237.1 GCA_002154655.1 Corynebacterium kefirresidentii | reverse complement strand
AATCTCTGCATCTGGCACTGATATATACCCTGCCATTTTAGTTTTATCCTTAGGGATGGTTGGTGTTTGTTTATTGCTAGACTTATCCTGTTTATCATATTGTTCTATTTTGTTGTCGTTATCTTTTTCATGTAAATAATTATCGATATGCGGTTTAGCAAATAGATACACTGCTACTAAGATGAGTATGACACCAAGTATCGTCATCAATCGATTAATCCAATTCTTCATTATGTGTTACTCCTTTAACGTGGCTTTCTTAGG
>NGUZ01000236.1 GCA_002154655.1 Corynebacterium kefirresidentii | reverse complement strand
GTTCAATAATCACACGATTTCCTAATGGTTTAAGCATGATCGTTCCTCCTTAACAGGTTCCTTTTTAGCACTTAAATATAATGAGTGCTAATCTATATTTTATATTAATCAAATTTGGTCAATTTTTCAAGCGAAAAGGTTATCTATATTTTGTATAACATACAAATTTACGATAAACTAACTAATGTTGATTATTATTTTTGGAGGAATAGAATGAAGAGAATTTGGGTAGCATTTCTTACCATTGTTATTTATGCATTAGCA
>NGUZ01000235.1 GCA_002154655.1 Corynebacterium kefirresidentii | reverse complement strand
TTGGAGAGATGGGCTTAGATTATCATTGGGATAAATCTCCAGCTGATGTTCAAAAAGACGTATTTAGAAAGCAAATTGCTCTCGCTAAAAGAGTGAACTTGCCTATCATTATTCATAATCGCGAAGCTACGCAAGATTGTGTAGATATCTTAATGGAAGAACATGCTGAAGAAGTAGGCGGAATTATGCATAGCTTCAGTGGTTCTCCTGAAATTGAAGATGTAGTTATTAATAAACTGAACTTCCATATTTCTTTAGGGGGTC
>NGUZ01000234.1 GCA_002154655.1 Corynebacterium kefirresidentii | reverse complement strand
GTCTTCTCAGAATGCAAAGCAAATCGATATTCACAATATAACAGACCGCGCCACATTAGAAGCAGTTATTAACAGCAACAATTACTCTGAAATAGATAAAATTGCTGCATATAATAGTGCAGTTGCAAATGGTGTTATTCCACAAGGTAATGTAATGGAAGGCCCTGCAAGTGAAGCTTATGCAAGTTCACTACGCGTGGAAAGTGGTCAAGAAAAACCTGTTTATGATCAGTCTAACCAGTCTTCAGAAGAAGAAAACATAGA
>NGUZ01000233.1 GCA_002154655.1 Corynebacterium kefirresidentii | reverse complement strand
ACTTGAAGGTGGTTATAAAATGAAAATATGGATAGTATCTGATGGTGAACCATTACCTACTGATAGTGATAATGTTAGATTAAGACGTATGGGGAATTTAACACGTATCTTAGATCAACAAGGTCATAAAGTGGTCTGGTTTTCTTCAAACTTCGATCATTATAATAAAAAATTTCGCTCAGAAGGAGATAAAGTACAGAATTTATATAACAGATCAAAATTATTGTTACTTTCTACAAAAGGCTATAAAAAGAATGTTTCTTTA
>NGUZ01000232.1 GCA_002154655.1 Corynebacterium kefirresidentii | reverse complement strand
AAGTTTGATGTCTTCTTTTTTTATATTTGCTTCTCTAACAACATATTTCACAGTCATTAGTACTGCATCGAATAATTCGTCAGGGTTCTCTTCAGAAACGTCTACATTGGGAGTATGTAAGGGGTAACCAATGTTGTGTTTCATGATGAATTGTCCATTTTCATCGTATAATACTGATTTCGTACTCGTTGTTCCTATGTCAACACCAATCATGTACTTCATATTATTCCTTCTTTCTTCTATTTATCTTAGCCAGAAACTTTCA
>NGUZ01000231.1 GCA_002154655.1 Corynebacterium kefirresidentii | reverse complement strand
AATCTTTATAACATATTTATTATACCCGTACTCTATTTATTTTTCATAAAAAGGGCAATGCGCAAAGTCTATAAGATTTCGCTACATTGCCAATAA
This sequence comes from Corynebacterium kefirresidentii, assembly GCA_002154655.1. GTDB lineage: Bacteria > Actinomycetota > Actinomycetes > Mycobacteriales > Mycobacteriaceae > Corynebacterium > Corynebacterium kefirresidentii. Next base: position 169 of record NGUZ01000231.1, on the reverse strand, counting down.
AATTACACCTTATTATTTATAGTTAACCATGAAATATTTTTTCTTACCACGACGAATGATTGTAAATTCATCATCTATTTTATCCTCATTGCTTAATTCATAGTCTACTGATTGTTGTCTTTCCCCATTAATATATATAGCACCGTTATTAACATCCTCACGTGCTTGG
>NGUZ01000230.1 GCA_002154655.1 Corynebacterium kefirresidentii | reverse complement strand
CTAACAATACTAACCAAATCGCATACCATGGCCAACCATGGAAGAAGTTTAAAAGTGTAGTACTGATTAAACATGTAACGGTACCTATCATTATTGTTCGATAACCACCTAACTTGTCGAACAATGAACCTCCTAGTAAATTTCCGACTACCATTCCAAATGAATTAACCATTAGAACAATCGCAGCAATTGTCAGGCTCTTACCAAGCTCTTCTTTCATATAAATTGTGTTTAAAGGCCATAAAAAGCTAGAGCCAGTTATATTT
>NGUZ01000229.1 GCA_002154655.1 Corynebacterium kefirresidentii | reverse complement strand
AAGTTCATCACGCCTTTAATGAGTATTAAGTACTATCAATGATAGCACAAAAATTCAAAGAATAATTGTATAACACAATACAGCCATTTAAATTTCGCAAGATTTTTTGTTGTAATATGTAAAAAAATAGATTATAATCCTTATAGACCGATCGAACGGTCTATAAGGATTGGAGGGAACTTAAATGATTTCATTTTTTACAAAAACTACTGATATGATGACATCAAAAAAAAGATGGACTGCACTAGTAGTATTAGCTGTTAGTTT
>NGUZ01000022.1 GCA_002154655.1 Corynebacterium kefirresidentii | reverse complement strand
GCCGGCGATACGGCGGGATTCTTTACGTGCAACGACTTGTGGCGACCAACCGAGTCGGCACAACTTCTAGTCGCCGATGCATCCGCCCTGCCCGCCCTGCGACACATCTTGGCCTACCAAGAAAACCATAACCCGGCGATGCTTCGATCCACCGACGTTATGGCCGTGGTAACCAGCGAGGACGAGGTAGAGCCGGGCCTTGCAACTCGGTGGGAGACCAGCGTACACAGCCTGCGCATCATTCATACCCAACCGCGTCAGGAGGCGGATGCTGTCGTAGCCGCTCTAAGAGCGGACTATGCCCGTGCGCCCGGGCCCGGGTACGTGTGGGCTTCCGGCGAGGGGGAGCTAGCCAAGGGCGTACGAGGACTCGCGGTGAATGAGTGGGGCCTAGATACCAGCGACGTCACGTGGGTTCCCTACTGGTTTTATGGACGGGCCCGACCGTAGCGAAGCCTTAAAACGGCGAAGGCCCCCGCTCCGAACTCCAGGTTCGGTAGCGGGGGCTTTGTTGTGGCTAGTTTTTACTTAGCCTTCTCGATGATCTCAACGAGACGGAAGTGCTTGTCCTTGGACAGCGGGCGGGTCTCAGCGATGCGTACGAGATCGCCGATGCCTGCGGTTTCTTCCTCGTCGTGCGCCTTAACCTTCTTGTTAGAACGCATGATCTTGCCGTACAGGGCGTGCTGCTTGCGGTCTTCCAGCTCGACAACGATGGTCTTGTTCATCTTGTCGGATACTACATAGCCGGTGCGAACCTTAGGAGCGCCCTTGACCTTCTCCTTCTTCGGAGTAGGTGCCTTCTTGGAATCAGTCACGTTAGCCTCACTCATGATTAAGCCTCAGCTCCCGGAGCAACGGACAGGCCCAGCTCGCGCTCGCGCAGAACGGTGTAGATGCGGGCAATGTCGCGCTTAACCGTGCCGATGCGGCGGTTGTTGGTCAGCTGGCCGGTGGCCTTCTGGAAGCGAAGGTTGAACAGTTCTTCCTTCGCATCCTTCAGGCGGGACTGCAGCTCAGCGTTGTCGAGCTCACGGAACTCGTGGGCGGGGGTACCGGTTGCCATTAGAACTGGTCCTCCTTCTTGATGATGCGGACCTTGCAAGGAAGCTTCTGGCCTGCACGGCGCAGAGCCTCAATAGCAACGGCCTCGGTTGGGTAGCTCATCTCGAAAAGTACGCGGCCTGGCTTAACGTTAGCCACCCACTTCTCGACCGGGCCCTTACCGGAACCCATACGAACGCCGAGCGGCTTCTGGGTCAACGGACGGTCCGGGAAGATGTTGATCCACACCTTGCCACCACGCTTGACGTGGCGGTTGATGGCAATACGTGCGGCCTCAATCTGACGGTTGGTGATGTACGCCGGCTCGAGAGCCTGGATAGCGTAATCGCCGAAGTTGATGCGGTTACCGCCCTTGGACACGCCGCGACGGTTCGGGCGGTGCTGACGGCGGTACTTAACACGCTTAGGAATCAGCATGGATTAGCCCTCCTGCTTCTGCTGTGCACGCTGGCGGCGCTGGCCACCGCGGCGGGAGCGACCATTGCGGTCACGGCCACGGCCCTGTGCCGGAGCGTTCAGTTCGGACTCGCGTACGCCACCGACGACGTCACCCTTGTAGATCCACACCTTGATGCCAATGCGGCCGAAGGTGGTGTGGGCCTCTGCGGTGCCGTAATCGATTTCGGCGCGAAGAGTGTGCAGCGGAACGCGACCCTCGTGGTAACGCTCAACGCGGGACATTTCAGCACCACCCAGGCGGCCGGACAGCAGAATCTTGATGCCCTTAACCTGTGGCTGGCGCATAGCGGACTGGATAGCCTTGCGCATTGCACGACGGAATGCGACGCGGTTAACCAGCTGCTCCGCGATGGAGTGAGCAACCAGGGTTGCGTTTGCGTCTACCTGCTTGACCTCGAGGATGTTGAGGGCAACCATCTTGCCGGTGAGCTTTTCCAGCTCGCGGCGGATGCGGTCAGCCTCAGCACCGCGGCGGCCAATCACGATGCCCGGGCGGGCGGTGTGAATGTCGACGCGGACGCGGTCGCGGGTGCGCTCGATAACGACGTCGGCAATGCCGGCGCGCTCGAGGCCCTTGTTGAGGTAGTTACGAATCTTGATGTCTTCGGCTACGTAGTTCGCGTAGTCCTTATCGGCGAACCAGTGGGTCTTCCAGTCGGAAGTGATGCCCAAACGTAGGCCGTGAGGATGGATCTTCTGGCCCATTACTTGGCCCCTTCCTGCTGGCTTTCGACCACCACGGTGATGTGGCTGGTGCGCTTACGAATCATGAATGCACGACCCTGTGCACGCGGCTGGAAACGACGCATGGTCGGACCCTCGTTGGCATAAGCCTCGGAGATGACCAGGGTGCGTGGGTCGAGGCCGAAGTTGTTCTCAGCGTTAGCGGCTGCAGAAGCAACGACCTTAGCAACTGGCTTGGAAGCACCCTGCGGTGCGTACTTCAGGATAGCCAGGGCTTCGCTTACGGACTTGCCGCGGACCAGATCGAGCACGCGACGTGCCTTCATCGGGGTGACGCGGACGTAGCGGGCCGTGGCGGATGCGGAGGTGATGGTCTCACTCATCGCTTATCGACGTCCCTTCTTGTCATCCTTGACGTGACCCTTAAAGGTCTTGGTTGGTGCAAACTCGCCCAGCTTGTGGCCGACCATGGAGTCCTCGATGAAAACCGGCACGTGCTTGCGGCCGTCGTGGACGGCGAAGGTGTGACCGATGAAATCGGGGAGAATGGTCGAGCGGCGAGACCAGGTCTTGATGACCTGCTTGGTGCCTGCATCGTTCTGAGCATCCACCTTGTTGAGGAGGTGCTCATCGACGAACGGGCCCTTCTTAAGGCTGCGTGGCATTGTTTACCTCCTCTTAGCGCTTCTTGTTCGGGCGACGACGGCGCACGATCATGTTGTTGGAGTAACGGTTCGGGTTGCGGGTGCGACCCTCCTTGTGGCCCCATGGGGACACAGGGTGGCGACCACCCGAGGTCTTACCCTCACCACCACCGTGTGGGTGGTCAACCGGGTTCATAACGACACCGCGGACGGTCGGGCGAACGCCCTTCCAACGCATACGGCCGGCCTTGCCCCAGCGGATGTTCATCTGCTCGGCATTGCCAACCTCACCAACGGTGGCGCGGCAGCGGATATCCACACGGCGGATTTCGGAAGACGGCATACGCAGAACTGCGTACTTGCCTTCCTTACCCAGCAGCTGAATAGAAGCACCAGCGGAGCGAGCCAGCTTAGCGCCAGCGCCCGGCTTGAGCTCAACAGCGTGGATGGTAGAACCGGTCGGGATATTACGCAGAGGCAGGTTGTTGCCAACCTTGATATCTGCATTCGGGCCGGACTCAACGATGGTGCCCTGCTTCAGGCCCTTCGGGGCGATGATGTAGCGCTTTTCGCCATCAACGTAGTGAAGCAGTGCAATGTTTGCGGTGCGGTTCGGGTCGTACTCGATGTGAGCGACCTTTGCCGGGATGCCGTCCTTGTCGTTACGACGGAAGTCGATCAGACGGTAACGGCGCTTGTGGCCACCGCCGATGTGGCGGGTGGTGATGCGGCCGTAGTTGTTACGGCCACCAGTCTTGCTCAGCGGGCGCAGCAGGGACTTCTCCGGAGTAGAACGAGTGATCTCGTCAAACTCAGAAACGGAGGATGCGCGGCGACCCGGAGTTGTCGGCTTGTACTTACGAATAGCCATAATTCTTCCTTTTCCTTTCGGCTCTCCGGTGACGCTTAAGCGCCGCCGCCGAAGACGTCGATGGAGTCGCTGCCTTCACGGAGCGTCACATATGCACGCTTGGTGGACTTACGCTGGCCGTAACCGGTGCGGGTGCGCTTACGCTTGCCTGCACGGTTCACGGTGTTCACGGAGTCGACCTTGACGTCAAAGATCTGCTCTACGGCATCTTTAATCTGGGACTTATTGGAGTCCGTGGAGACGTAGAACGTGTACACGTTCTGCTCCATCAGACCGTAGGACTTCTCGGATACAACCGGGGCGATGATGATATCGCGTGGGTTAGAAATCTTAGCCATTAGTTCTCCTCCTTATCCGCGCCGGTTGCGCGGTTGATGAAGGTGTGTAGCGCCTCAACGGAGAACACAACGTCATCGGAGTAGAGAACGTCGTAGGTGTTGAGCTGGCCAGCGTCCAGGATCTGAACGTTAGGCAGGTTATTAGCGCTACGACGAGCATTGATGTCCTCGCGGCCGATGACCAGGAGCACGTTCTTGCGCTCGGTCAGGGACTCGAGGAAGGCCTTAGCCGACTTGGTGGACGGCTTCTGGCCCGGTACGAGCTCTTCGATGACGTGGATGCGCTCGTTGCGAGCACGGTCAGACAGTGCACCGAAGAGAGCAGCCTTGATCATCTTCTTAGGGGTGCGCTGTGCGTAGTCGCGCGGCTGTGGGCCATGGACGGTGCCGCCACCGGTGTAGTGCGGTGCGCGGATGGAGCCCTGGCGTGCACGGCCGGTGCCCTTCTGACGGAAAGGCTTGCGACCACCACCGCGGACATCGCCGCGGGTCTTGGTTGCGTGGGTGCCCTGGCGTGCAGCAGCAAGCTGAGCGTTAACAACCTGGTGCATCAGAGCAATGGATGCCTCGGTGTCAAAGATTTCAGCAGGCAGGTCTACAGAGCCGTTGGTCTTACCCTCGGAAGTGTGGACGTCTAGCTTGAGGTTGCTCATGCGTGTGCACCGCCCTTCACTGCGGTCTTAACGGTGACGAGGCCGCCGCGCGCACCAGGGATAGCACCCTTGATGAGCAGCAGGTTGGACTCGGCATCGATTTTCTGAATCTTCAGGTTCTGGGTGGTCACGCGGTCCTGGCCCATACGGCCAGCCATGCGCTTGCCCTTGAAGACGCGGCCCGGGGTAGCAGCGCCGCCGATGCCACCAACGCGGCGGTGAGCGGCCTGGTTACCGTGAGCTGCGCCCTGGCCTGCGAAGCCGTGGCGCTTCATGGCACCAGCGTAGCCGTGGCCCTTGGTCTTGCCGGTGACGTCAACGAAGGTGATGCCCTCGAAGATGTCAACCTTGACCTCTTGGCCAACCTCATAAGCAGAGGTGTCGTCCATGCGGATTTCCGCAACGTGACGGCGCGGGGTTACGCCAGCCTTCTTGAAGTGACCACCAACCGGCTTATTTGCCTTGCGTGGGTCGATTTCGCCAAAGGCGATCTGGATGGCGCTGTAGCCATCGGTTTCGGGGGTGCGAATCTGGGTGACAACGCATGGCCCTGCCTCGACGACGGTAACCGGTACAACGCGGTTGTCCTCGTCGAAGACCTGGGTCATGCCGAGCTTCTTGCCCAGAATGCCCTTGATCTCGTTTTCACTCATTATTTGTTCTCCACCAAAGTCGCTTACTGGATGTTCACGTCGACGCTTGCCGGAAGATCGATGCGCATAAGAGCATCAACGGTCTTCGGGGTTGGGTCGAGAATGTCGATCAGGCGCTTGTGAGTGCGCATCTCGAAGTGCTCGCGAGAGTCCTTGTACTTGTGCGGAGAACGAATAACTGCGTATACGTTCTTCTCGGTTGGGAGCGGCACTGGGCCGACTACACGAGCACCGGTACGGGTAACGGTCTCGACGATCTTCTTTGCAGAAGCGTCGATAGCCTCGTGGTCATAGGCCTTCAGCCGAATGCGGATTTTTTGTCCCGCCACGCTTATCCTCTTCCTCGCTTCCCCACTTTCACATTCCCGGCGTTTCCGGGGCGTGAAGCGGTGGGAAATTGCTTCTCGATTTCTCTATAACGTTGTCCGGGCTTGGGGGCCTGACACAACGCCAGTGGTCTGACTGTCATGACGACCAAGAGTTGCGGTACATGGCAAGTGCCAGAACGCAGTGCTCTCGACGGGCTACAAGACCCGTAGTCAAAGTATTGTGAAGAGGACGGTTTTCACGCATTACACGTGGAGAGTGTCCAATTCGTCTACTGCCGCTGTTTATTTGCCATGCCCCTTCTCCGGTCCATCTTCTCGGGGTGTCACTGCTCTAACGCGGACCTAGCCCGATCGGATGACCTTCCAGTCAATGTTTCAAGTTCCCTTGAAACATGGCGACAACGAAGGTGTCATGTTCGCTTTACCAGCTCAGCGTCTCCCCGAGACTGCGCTTGACGACGTCCGTTGCTCGCACCACATCTCGGCTCTCGCTGCCCTGTTAAAGCAACCTTTGTATTTAAGCATGTTGGGCTGCGGTTTTTCAAGCCGCGTCCTAAACCGTGCCAAAAATCACGTTTTGGACAATTTTATTGCTCCTCACCACACATTCGGCCGAGATGTATCTAAGCTCGGTGTCATTGGCTATGGACAATTTGTCCTGCCTAGATAGTTGAATACCGCTTTCTCACAGCACTCGATAAAGAAAGGTGCAATCGCCCATGTCTGAAAACAAGACTCCTGCACAAAACACCGATAACCAGGTTCCGGCTTCCGAGGAGCGCGAGGTAAATAACAACCTGGAAACCCAGTACGGCACCACCACCATCGATGATGTCGTGGTCTCCAAGATTGCCGGCATTGCAGCCCGTGAGGTTTCCGGCGTGGATTCCCTGGGTGGCGGCGGCGCCCGCATGATCGGCAATATTCGCGAGTCTTTCGGTGCTTCCGAGGACGTCCGCCAGGGCGTAGACGTAGAGGTAGCAGAAGGCTCCGCCCGCATCGAGATTGCAATTACGGCTGAGTACGGCGTGGCCATCCACGAGCTCGCTGAGGCTATCCGCCGCAACATCATGAATGCTGTAGAGCGCATGACTGGCCTGAGCGTCGAGCGCGTCAATGTTGTTGTTCACGATGTCAAGCTGCCGAAGGATGAGTCCGAGTCTGAAGACCAGGCTGCTTTGAACCAGGGTCAGGCCTAAGCCCAATGCCTGAGCCCCGAGCACATTTCGAGCTCGAGGTAAGCCACGCCCGCGCTATTGCAGAGGCCGTCACGAAGGTCCGAGGCGTCGCTGCACTCGACGGCGGTTCGTTCGGTTCGGTGAGTTTGTACCTCCCAGGCGAGCGCATCGTCGGCATGCGGCGCCCTAATCCGCGCGATGATCGCCACCTGCAGATCAACATCCGCGTCGATATCAGCGCGGCGCCGGACCTTTATGCCTTGGCAGAAGATATCCGGTCCGCCGCACGTGGGGCATGTCCCGAACTGCAGCGCATTGACGTTGAGTTTTCTGACGCCGTGGATGGCTTATCCGCTGCTCCATCGAAGGAATAGATATGAAAAATTACACCACTTTGGGCATCATTTCCGGCCTTATTCTTGCCTTCTTTTTGCACCTAGGTTGGGGTCCGACCCTGCTCGCCGTACTCCTTGCTGCCATTGGCGGAATCGTGGGAGCACACTTTGATGGCCGTATCGATCTCACCTCTGTGTGGAATGGCCTCATTGGTAAGGAGAAAGGCCAAGGTTAATGACAGATAGTTCCACTCAGGGCCACACGCGTATCTCGCTGCGGACCATGGAACACATCGTTACCGCCGCGATCGCTAGCGTCCCCGGCACCAAGGCCATAGAGGCCAAGCTAGCGGGCATCGGCGGCCGCGGTTTTCCACGGGTCTCGGTCCAGATGGACTCAGAGCGCGAAGTAGCGGCCGTCAACGCCACTATCGGCGTGGTGTGGCCCTCGCCGGTTACTACGGTGGCGGAGCATACCCGCGCCGCCATTTCAGAAGCCATCGCGGCACATACCGGTTATTCCACTACACGCGTTAATGTCACCGTTGGCGGTTCCGTTCCGGGCAATCGGGTAACAGCGGCAGAAGTGGAGCAGCGCCAGGTTGCTGCTGCCGTCGCGCCGCACATCACGCCCTCGCCGGTCTGGCAGCCGGTCACTGCCGAGTCGGTCAACGTACGCAGCATTGCCACACCGCAGAAAACACCGGTGCGCAGCGTCACTGCCCCGGACTCCGACATCGCGGTGCGGTCCGTAAGCACTCCGCGCGAGGCTGAGGTACGCAGCGTCTCTGCTGATCTCCCTGACCACCACCTGCGCGAAATCTCTTCCCCAGGTGAACATGCGCTGCGGCCTCTCAAAGAGCCTAAGCCGGTACACGTTCACAGCGTGGCGGCACCGCGCCCAGCCAAGCTGGTCCCCAGCGGACAGGTTCGCCCGCTGTCGCGAAAAGTACAGGTGACAGCTCCTCGGCCACAGCCGCTGCGTGATATCGAGATCCGCCACGAGTGGACACCGCGCCGCGTGCAGACCCCTAAGTCCGTTCCTGCGCGAAAGGTACAAGCCCCTCGACCACAAGCACTCAAACGTATTGAGGTCACCCCGGCCAACCCTCGCCCACTGCACGTGGATGTGCCACGGCCGGAGCCGTTGCGCGCCATTTCCATAAACCCCTACCGCCCACAAGGAGGCAACCATGGCTGAACAGCACATGCCTGAACACTTTGGGCAGCAGCCGAAGGCGTCTCCAGCGGCGCGATCGTGGGCTGTGATTCTAGGGCTGCTTCTGATCGCCGCGGGCGTCGTCGGCGTGCGCGAGACGTGGCTTGTAGGTTCCGGTTCCGATGCCCAATCGTGGGTACAGCCAGTACTTAACCTCGTCGCCACTGAACAGCTGCAGACCTGGATGATTTGGGCCGGTGTCGCATCCATTATCGTCGGCCTTATCTTCCTATTTGCAGCGCTAAAGACGCGCCGCACAACGCACCTGCAGCTGTCCTCCGATACGGCGTCCATGTGGATGCGGCCGGTAGATATCGCTCGCCTATCTTCGGCGACTGCTCGCCGCGTGCCGGGTGTTGCCTCCGCACAGACCTCAGCGGATAAAAAGACCGCTAAGGTCACCGTCAATGGTGATACCGACGATGCCGAACTGCAGGGCCGAGTAGAGACCGCGGTTACGCAGTGCCTGGCCCACTTGAAGAATCCGCCGCAGGTCACCGTAGCTGTAGAAAAGATTCCGGAGTTGGATAACAATGTCTAGAAAACTTGCTACTTTTGACCGCATCCTGCTTGGCCTGCTGGGAATTATCCTCATCGCTTTGGGCGTGTGGCCCATCCTTATCCACTTCAATGTGGAATTTGCCAAGTATTTAGCCCTGTGGGTAGACCACGATGCATGGAAGACGTTGGCGGACAATGACTGGTGGGTCTGGGCGCTGGCCGGTGGTTCCGCACTACTGCTTATCGTAGGCCTGTGGCTCGTGGTAGCTAACCTGCGCCACCGTCGCTTTAATAACGTGGAGTCTGCATCGTCTAATGACAAGGGATCTATTACGACGTCGATGAACGCTATTGCCGGTGCCGTGGCCCAGGATCTGGATGGAATTAAGGGCGTCGAGCACGTGGAGCGGCTCGTGGCTTATGACCGCGCCCGCCCTACCCTGCAGTACATGGTCATGGCCAATCCGGATACCCCGGTGGAGCGCCTTACTGGCGCCGTGGAGACCAATGAACGCGATTTCCGCGCGGCTTTCCCGGACGCGGATTTGGACACCATTTATAAACTGCAATTCAGCAAGGTGGGACCACTGAAGGACCTATCCGAATAGCGGGTTCGGGGTCTCTGCCACTAGGACCTCTTCAATGGCCCCCAAACGGGCCGATTCGCCGCCCCCGAGGATCACTTCCAGTTCCTCTCCGGGGCGGCATTTTTCTATTCGCTGCCAAGAATAATCCTGGCGAGTAACGCGGCGATTTTCCTTGACAAATAGGTGTAACCCATGGTCAAGAACGCCAATGGTCCCGGAGAAGCGAAGAACAAAGACGAAATCGCCTAACTCCTGCCGCTTCAAACCGTCGAGTTCTGGACGCTGAACACTCAGCCGCATAAGGCTGGAGACCACGCCAAAGCGGTGTTCAAAGCCCTCTGTATCACGAATGGTAAAAGGCCGGCCGGGTCCGGTTGGGCGAATGGAATCATATGCCCATACCACGGGTTGAGCTTGTGGACGGCGCACGATGACGTGGGTGGGGGTGGCGGTAATGCGGTTAGTGGGGGCGTCGGCAAGCACCAGCCACTCCCCTTCCGCAATGCGTCCGTTATCCAAGGGCAGAAGCGGTGGATGCACGGCCGCTTGTCGCTGCAACTCCGCTACCAACTCCGCATCGCTCGCACCCCAACCGATGCCCCGATTAGCCAGCATGGCAAAGAAGGTGGCGAGGCTGAGGTCGGGTTGGCCTTCCCAGGCGCGACGGAGGGACTCAAGAGTGGGATCGATGCGGGTGGGGTCATCCATATCCGCCAAGACTACCCAGCGCCGGCGACAAGCAAGAGGTCGGGGCGCGGGCGAAGATATTCACCCCCGAGTTAATTTCATTCAATTAAATAAATACTATAAGTGTTCAACAATCGTGAACGCCATATCCCCTGTTCATCGGCGCTTTATTACACTATTTTCCCGCATCGCCACCCCCACTAATACCTATCACGTTAAAGGGGATTTATGTCACGGGGCTATTTTAATTGTGCTCCGCATAACAGATTATTAAATTGGTCACATACAACGATTCGCTCGTTGGAACCACATTTACATCCCGTTTCCTGCTTAACCACGCACGGAGAATCTCTATGACTAAATATCTGATCAAAAAGACCTTGGGCTGGTTACTCATGATCTTTTTGGCTACCAACCTCGCCTATCTCTTGGCGGCCAACTTCCTGGACCCACGGTCCAATTACATCGGCCGCCGCCCGCCGCTTTCGGCGGAGGAAATCAATAACCTTCTTGAGCCCTATAACCTCAGCCCCGATACCCCGCTAGTGCAACGCTGGTGGACGTGGCTGACCAATATCCTCACCAAATGGGACTGGGGCCAATCCCCAGTGGGCGAGGTGGTGAACTCAGAAATTAGCTACCGCATCTGGGTCTCCGCGCAGCTGCTCTTGCTCTCTACTATTTTGTCCATCCTCATCGGCGTGGCCGTGGGTGTTTATACTGCTTCGCGCCAGTACAAGACCGGCGACCGCATCTGGCAGGGCATTTCCATCATCGCAATGAATACCCACGTGGTGGTCGCTTCTATCGCTGTGGTGTGGGGCGCGCTCAAGATCAACGAGCTCACCGGAAAGAAGATTTTCTATGTCGTCGGCTCCCACTCGCTGGATGTGGAAGGCTTCTTCCCCAAGCTAATGGACTCCGCGCAGCACTTGGTTCTTCCCACTATTTCGCTGGTTTTCATTAGCTACGCCAGCTATCACATGACCCAGCGCACCTTGCTGCTGGATAACTTGGATGCAGACTATGTACGCACCGCTCGCGCTAAGGGCTTGACCCGCCAGCAAGCCATTCGCAAGCACGCGCTGCGCACCTCCATCATTCCGGTAGCTACCTCGGTGGCCTTTTCCATTCCGGGTATTTTCACCGGTGCGGTGATGACTGAACGCATCTTTGGCTGGAACGGCATGGGCCAGTACTTCATCGAAACCATTAGCAAGAACGACGTCAACGGTGCAGCAGCCGTCGCCGCCTTTGGCGCCGCCATGACAGCCATTTCCGCGGTATTGGCGGACGTGGTCGTCGTTGCGCTTGATCCACGAGTGAGGGTGAGTTAAATGACCCCATCTAAAGACCGCAACTATTTCAAGCAGGAACCGCGCGGGGAAATCACCGCGCACAGCGAGGCCGCAACGGGGGACCCCTTCTCCCCGGCCGAGGCCGAGCAAGTTGCCACCCTAGAGCAGATGCCGCGTGGCACTTCGCGTTACAAGCTCTACCTGCGCCGCTTCTTCCGCAATAAGCTCGCTACCCTAGGCCTTATCATCCTGGTCTTTTTGATGCTGGCAGCCCTCTTCGGCGGCTTCTTTGCCAAGTGGGACTATACCGAGCCAGACTTCCTTGCACTCTCGGAGCCGCCGAGCCCCGAGCACTGGTTCGGCACGAATGATACCGGCAATGACCTCTACGCCCAGACCATTCACGGCTTGGGAAGGTCGCTAACCATCGCCATCGTGGTATCACTGGCCACCTTGGTCATCTCCGCTTTTGTCGGATCGGCCGCGGCCCTGTGGGGCGGTGTAGCCGAAAAGGCGGTGCTGGCGGTCATCCACTTCTTGCTGTCCATCCCTTCCTTCTTGCTCATTGCGCTGGTGGTAGCGGATTCTGGTGGCGACTGGAAGCTACTCATCGTAGTCCTCATCGTCTTTGGCTGGATGTACCAGGCCCGCGTGATTTGGTCTTTGGCACTTACGGTGCGCGAGCAAGACTATGTCCGCGCAGCTAGCTACATGGGTGTTTCCAAGTTGCGGACCATCGTGCGCCACGTCATCCCAAATATTGGCTCGCTTCTTATCATCCAATTCGTCTTCGGCGTGGTGGGCACCGTGGGCTCCGAGACGGCCCTGTCCTTCCTGGGCTTGGGCGTCAAGCTTCCCGACGTCTCCCTCGGCACCCTCCTGCAGGGCGGCACCGCCGCAGTGCAATCCTCCCCATGGCTGTTCTACTTCCCTGCTGCAACCCTGACCTTGCTCACCGTGTCCATGGCCTTCATCGGCGATGGCCTGCGCGATGCGCTCGACCCCAACTCGAATTCCGGAGGCAAAGCATGACCTCGCCTGTCTTGTCCGTCAAAGACCTGCGCGTTAACTTCCCGTCCGAAGCCGGATCCGTCTCCGCGGTCCGCGGCGTAGATTTTGATCTCTACCCTGGCCGCACACTCGGCATCGTGGGTGAATCCGGATCCGGTAAATCAGTAACCTCTATGTCCATCATGGGCCTGCTGCCGGACTATGCAAAGATCACCGGATCCGTGAAATTCGAAGGCCGCGAGCTGCTCGGCCTGAGCGATAAACAGATGTCCGAGATCCGCGGCAACGGCATTGGAATGATCTTCCAAGACCCGCTCTCCGCGCTCACCCCGGTTTTCGATATTGGATCGCAGTTGGTGGAAGCCATTCAGGCCCATAGGGACGTCGGCAAGAAGCAGGCACTCAAAGAGGCTACGGAGTTGCTCGATCTCGTGGGCATCCCCGATCCACACCTGCGGTTGAAGTCCTTCCCACACGAGTTCTCGGGCGGCATGCGCCAGCGCGTGGTTATTGCCATTGCGATTGCGAATAACCCGCGCGTGCTCATCGCGGATGAGCCCACGACCGCGTTGGATGTGACCATTCAGGCGCAGATTCTGGACGTCATCAAGCTCGCGCAGCGCGAAACCGGCGCCGCAACCATCATGATCACCCACGACATGGGCGTGGTGGCAGAAACGGCCGATGATGTCATGGTCATGTACGCCGGCCGCCCCGTGGAGCGCGGCGATGTGGATACCATCTTCTCCCAACCCCGCATGCCCTATACCGTGGGCCTGCTCGGCTCTACGCCACGCCCAGACGTGTCGGCCGAAGAACCACTCACACCCATCGTGGGCAGCCCACCAGTGCTGGTCGATCTCAAGCAGCGCTGCCAATTTGCCCCGCGCTGCCCCGTGGCGCAGCCCGCCTGCTCCGACGGCGAGCCCCCGCTCATTCCGCTTGACGATGCCTCGGGCCACGAAAGCGCCTGCCTGCGCGCACCCGAAATCCGCGACCGCAAGATCGGCGGCGATCTCATGTTCAAACCGCCACAGCTGGCCGATGATGTCATGGCTGGTATACCCCGCGATGAACGCCCCACCACCCTAGAAGTCACGGATCTGCGCAAAGAATTCCCGCTCACCAAGGGCGCATTAGTAAAGCGCCGGGTAGGAACGGTCAAGGCAGTTGACGGTCTCACCTTCGATATCCGCAAAGGTGAATGCATGGCCATCGTGGGCGAATCCGGCTGCGGTAAGACCACCACCCTGCTGGAAATCATGGACCTCAAACCCGAACATGGCGCGGTGGTGCTCAACGGGAAAGACGCGGCCGGGATGAGCAACTCCGAGCGCCGCGCGGCCCGTAAGGACATCCAAATTGTCTTCCAGGACCCGATGAGCTCTCTTAACCCGCGTCTTACGGTTCGCGAGGTCATTGCCGAACCGCTCAATTCCCTCGGTTTTGATGGCGACGTGGATGCCCGCATCAATGAGCTCATGGGCCTTGTCGGCCTTGATTCCTCCCAGCTTGACCGCTTTCCTAGCCACTTCTCCGGTGGACAGCGCCAACGCATCGGCCTTGCTCGCGCGTTGGCTACCAACCCCTCGGTTTTGGTGCTGGACGAGCCCGTCTCCGCGCTCGACGTCTCCATCCAGGCGGGCGTCATCAACTTGCTCGAAGATCTCAAGCGCAAGCTGGGCCTCTCCTACCTCTTCGTGGCCCATGACCTTTCCGTGGTGCGCCACCTCTCCGATAGGTTGGCTGTCATGTATAAGGGCCAATTTGTGGAATCCGGGCCGACCGACGAGGTCTTTGAAAACCCCCAAGCGGATTACACCAAGAAGCTCCTGGATGCCATTCCGATTCCGGATCCGGAGGCTGCTCGCAGGCGACGCGACCCCCGTCCGGCCAATGCGTCCCCAATTTCCCGAAAGTGACACGCCGCACACTACCCGTTCTATATAGTTATCCTCACACCTGAAATGATGCGGCGGCTGAATCGCTGCCACATCTTTTACTTTCCTCTCACTCAAGGAGAACCCGATTATGCACAAGTTCACTCGCTTCCGGATCGCTACCGTAGCAACCCTCTCTGCTGCAGCGCTGGCCCTCACCGGCTGTGCCGCCAACTCGGGCGGAGGCTCTAATAAGGCCGTAGGCGGTCTCGACATCGAAGTCAATCCAGCCGGCGATTATAACGAGAAATCCCGCGACGAGCTCAAGGACGACGGCGAGCTCACCCTCCCCATCGACGAACTGACCGAGCAGCAAAATACTTTCCACGCCAATATGGTCACCGATACCCGCACGGTATGGGGTTGGTACAACCCACAGCTGGCGCTTTACGACGGCGAGGGAAACTACACCCCAAACCCCGACTACATCGACGAGGCCAAGGAAGACAAGAAGGGCAAGAACACCGTCGTCACCTACAAGATCAACAAGGACGCCACCTTCAACGACGGCACGCCCATCGACTGGAAGGCCTTTGAAAATACCTGGCGCTTCAAAAACGGCAAAGATGAAGACGTCCAGGTAAACTCCACCGACGGATACGAGCGCATCACCTCCGTGGAAAAGGGAGCTACCGACAAGGACGTGGTCATTACCTTCGATGGTCCCTACCCGTGGTGGCAGGGACTCTTCAACGAGCTTCTCCACCCCGCCATCGATAGCCCAGAAAAATTCGACAAGGCGTATCTAGGCAAGCTGAACCCGCAGTACGGCGCCGGCCCATTCAAGGTAGACAACGTGGACTTCAAGGGCGGCACCCTCACCCTCGTGCCCAACGAAAAGTGGTGGGGCGATAAGCCGAAGCTGAAGAAGGTAAGCTACCGCGTCATGGAATCCCAGGCCACCATCAACGCATTCCAGGCCGGGGAAATCGACGCCGCCGGTGTGGCCGATAAGAATAGCCTCACCATTGCCGGCCAAATGGGCGAGGACATCGACATCCGCGCAGCATTACGCCCTGCCAATGTCATCCTCACCCTCAATTCCAAGGCGCCACAGCTCAAGGATGAGGACGTGCGCCACGCCGTCTTCTCCGCCATCGACCGCGATCAGCTGGCCGAGATCCGCTATAACGGCCTGGGCTATGAAGAAGAGATGCCGGGCTCGCTTACCCTCTACTCCACCCAGAAGGGCTACAAGGACAATATCAAGGACGTCATCAAGTTCGACCCTGAGCAGTCCAAGAAGCTGCTCGAGGATGCTGGATATCAACAAGGTGATGACGGAATCTATGCTAAAGCCGGCGAAAAGCTATCCCTGCGCTATATCCTCATCGGCGACGATGAGGTATCCAAGTCCCTTGCCGCCGCACTTCAAAAGATGCTCAAGGACGTCGGCGTTGACCTCAAGATTGAAGAGCGCCCTTCTGCTGAGTTCTCCAAGGTAACCTCTGAGCGAGACTTCGACCTCTTCCTGTCCGCCATTGCTTCCTCCGATCCATTTGGAGTCGCCTACTTTGGCCAGTACTACGCCAGCGATTCCACACTAAATATGTCCAGCACTGGCACCAAGGAATTTGATAAGAAGATTGAAGAGCTGCAGAAGCTTCCTTCCCAGGACGAACAAATCGACCGTGTCAATGAGCTCGAATCTGAGGCCTTCGGCCACTACGGTATCCTCCCCTTCGCCAACGGCCCGCAAATGGTCGGCGTAAAGAAGGGCCTGGCCAACTACGGTGCCAAAGGCTTCGCCATCCTCCCCAAGGAAGACATCGGCTGGGAAAAGTAGCAGCTTCCTGCACACCTAAAAGCGCAATGCGCTGAAGCCTCCCGCAGCATCACTCAAACAGGATGCAGCGGGAGGTCTCTTCTATAGGCCAGCATCGCCCGCCTAGGCAGCAATAACTACTGCCGACGCTCCTGCACATCGCGGAGCAAATGGGTTAAGGATCAAAAAATCCGCTCCACCAAAAGTGAAGCGGATTCTTTATAGCTCTACTGAGCGGTTACGGGGTATCGATTAGTCGATAACCTTGGTAACGCGGCCAGCGCCGACGGTGCGGGAGCCCTCGCGGATAGCGAAGCGCAGGCCCTCGTCCATAGCGACCGGCTGGATGAGCTCAACGGACATCTCAACGTTGTCGCCAGGCATAACCATCTCGGTGCCCTCTGGCAGGTGAACAACACCGGTAACGTCCGTGGTACGGAAGTAGAACTGCGGACGGTAGTTGTTCATGAACGGGGTGTGGCGGCCGCCCTCTTCCTTCTTCAGGACGTAGACGGAGCCCTCGAACTTGGTGTGCGGGGTGTAAGCGCCCGGCTTGATAACAACCTGGCCACGCTCAACGTCCTCACGCTTGGTACCACGCAGAAGCAGACCACAGTTGTCGCCAGCCTCGGTGTAGTCCATCATCTTGCGGAACATCTCGATACCGGTAACGGTGGTGGTCTGGGACTTCTCCTGGATACCGATGATCTCAACGTCCTCGTTGACGTTCAGACGGCCACGCTCAACACGGCCGGTAACAACGGTACCGCGGCCGGTAATGGTGAAGATGTCCTCGATAGGCATCAGGAACGGCTGATCGGTAGCGCGCTCCGGATCTGGGATAGCGTTGTCGCAGGCTTCCATCAGTTCAACGACGGACTGTACCCACTTGTCATCGCCCTCGAGAGCCTTCAGAGCGGAGATGTGAACGATAGGAGCTTCCTCATCGTAATCCTGCTCTGCGAGCAGCTCACGGATCTCCATCTCAACGAGCTCGATGATTTCCTCATCGTCAACCATGTCGCACTTGTTCAGTGCAACGAGGATGTAAGGAACGCCAACCTGGCGAGCAAGCAGAACGTGCTCGCGGGTCTGCGGCATTGGGCCATCGGTTGCAGCAACAACCAGGATAGCGCCGTCCATCTGAGCAGCGCCGGTAATCATGTTCTTGATGTAGTCGGCGTGGCCCGGAGCGTCAACGTGTGCGTAGTGGCGCTTCGGGGTGGAGTACTCAACGTGGGAGATGTTGATGGTAATACCGCGCTCCTTCTCCTCAGGAGCCTTGTCGATCATGTCGAACGCGAATGCCTGGTTCTCCTCAGGGTACTGGTCAGCCAGAACCTTGGTGATCGCTGCGGTGGTGGTGGTCTTGCCGTGGTCGACGTGTCCGATGGTGCCGATGTTCACATGCGGCTTCGTACGCTCGAACTTCTCCTTTGCCACTGTATGTCCTCCTGGACTATATGGTGGCTACGACCTTCGCAGCCACGTGGTTGACAGTTGTCATTGGCACCCGACCCACAGTATGTGGGGCAAAGCGCTAATGACGCTTTCTTTACGTGCCAGTTACACGATCCTAGATTTATGCCACGGTTTTTTCAAACCGCCGTTATAGGAGGTAACCCCGCGAAATATCGCGGCCATTTCCCTCGACAAGAATCTTCTAAAAAGGATCCTGGGAGGGTAACGGCCGGCTCAATTCACAACCTAGATGACTAAGCTGCAAACTCAGCCCGCCGCTACCCTGGCCCAGTTGTCCCGCTCCGCGGCGGGTCTGGCATCTACTGGCGAAGATTACCAGCCCGGACTATCCGCGGGTGGAACGGGGCTAACGATTAGCTAGCGGAGCCGGTACGCTCCTCGATGATGGCCTGAGCCACGGAGGATGGAACCTCAGCGTAGGAATCGAAGACCATGGTGAAGTTTGCACGGCCAGCGGTGGAAGAGCGCAGGTCACCGATGTAACCGAACATCTCGGACAGCGGCACCTTAGCCTTAACAACCTTCGCACCAGAGCGGTCTTCCATGGCGTATACCTGACCACGGCGAGAGGAGATGTCACCGTTAACGGTGCCCATGTACTCCTCAGGGGTGACAACCTCAACGGCCATCATCGGCTCCAGCAGAACTGGCTTTGCCTTGGCCATTGCTTCCTTGAAGACCTGGGAGCCGGCCAGCTTGAAGGCCATCTCGGAGGAGTCGACGTCGTGGTAAGCGCCGTCTTCCAGGGTGGCCTTGATGTTAACCATCGGGAAGCCTGCCAGGTAGCCGTACTGCATAGCATCCTGGATACCAGCGTCAACGGAAGGAATGTATTCCTTCGGAACGCGGCCACCGGTAACGGCATTCTCGAATGCGTAGGTTGCGGACTCGCCCTCTTCCAGGGTCTCTGGATCCGGGTTGTACGGCTCGATGGTGCAGATAACCTTTGCGAACTGGCCGGAACCACCGGTCTGCTTCTTGTGGGTGTATTCCATGGACTCAACCTTCTTGCGGATGGTCTCACGGTAAGCAACCTGCGGGTTACCGATATTTGCCTCGACCTTGAACTCGCGCTTCATGCGATCCACCAGGACGTCAAGGTGAAGCTCACCCATGCCGCCAATAACGGTCTGGCCGGTCTCCTCATCCAGCTCGACGGTGAAGGTTGGGTCCTCAGCAGCCAGCTTCTGGATAGCGGTACCCAGCTTCTCCTGGTCAGCCTTGGTCTTCGGCTCGATGGAAACCTTAATAACCGGATCCGGGAAGTCCATGGACTCAAGGATGATCTGATCATCCTTGTCACACAGGGTGTCACCGGTGGTGGTCTCCTTCAGACCGATAACAGCGTAGATGTTACCGGCGTCTGCCTGCTCAACAGGATTTTCCTTGTTGGCGTGCATCTGGAAGAGCTTACCGATGCGCTCCTTCTTGCCCTTGGTGGAGTTCATAACCTCGGTACCCGGGGTGACCTGGCCGGAGTAGACGCGGGTGAAGGTGAGCTGGCCGAAGAATGGGTGGGCAGCGATCTTGAATGCCAGTGCGGAGAACGGGGACTCAACGGAAGGCTTACGGGTAAGCTCCTCGTCCTCGTTTCCTACCGCGTGGCCGATAACCTCGCCGACGTCCAGCGGGCTTGGCAGGAAGTCAACCACAGCGTCGAGCAGTGGCTGCACACCCTTGTTGCGGTATGCAGTACCACAGTAAACCGGGTAAACCTCGGAGTTGATGGTGAGCTTACGGATGCCGGCCTTGAGCTCGTCAATGGTCAGCTCCTCGCCGCCGAAGTACTTCTCCATGAGCTCTTCGTCGGACTCAGCAACGGTCTCAACCAGCTTCTCGCGGTACTCAGCCGCCTTGTCCTTGAGGTCCTCTGGGATTTCCTCGTAGGTAGGCTCAGCGCCGGTCTCGACCTTGCCGCGCCAGGTGATTGCCTGCATGTTCAGCAGGTCGACAACGCCGTCGAAGTCATCCTCAGCGCCGATAGGCAGCTGCATAACCAATGGCTTAGCGCCCAGGCGGTCGATGATGGTCTGAACGGTGAAGTAGAAGTCAGCGCCCAGCTTGTCCATCTTGTTGACGAAGCAGATACGCGGAACGTCGTACTTAGCTGCCTGACGCCACACCTGCTCGGACTGCGGCTCAACGCCTTCCTTGCCGTCGAAGACTGCGACGGCGCCGTCGAGAACACGCAGGGAACGCTCAACCTCAACGGTGAAGTCAACGTGACCCGGGGTGTCGATGATGTTGATCTGATTGTTATTCCAGAAGCAGGTCACGGCAGCGGAGGTAATGGTGATGCCGCGTTCCTTCTCCTGCTCCATCCAGTCAGTGGTGGAAGCACCGTCGTGGGTCTCGCCCACCTTACGGTTGATACCGGTGTAGAAGAGAATACGCTCGGTGGTCGTCGTCTTACCAGCATCGATGTGGGCCATGATGCCGATGTTGCGGACCTTGTTCAGATCCTTAAGCACTTCTTGTGCCACGTTTATACCCCAACTTAATAGTCGTCGACGCCGTGACCAGGTTTCTGGCTATGACGCCTGCATGGATAAGGTCTTTTAATTTTTGCCACTATTGGCCGTCCTAGGTGCACGCATGCGCCTAGACTTCCATCGCTTCAGTGTACTGGACACTCCACGATGTCGCTGGACCGGGCAGGCATGCTGCCCAGAAATCACACCCATTAGGGCAAAAAATGACCCAAGCAAGAGATATGTAGTTTTGTGTCGCCGCCGGAGAAAACCTGCCGACAGCCAGCGCGAAACTTTCTTCTCGTTGCTTGGGCCATTGAAATGAGTGCTGAAATTACCAGCGGTAGTGGGCGAAGGCGCGGTTAGCCTCAGCCATCTTGTGAGTATCCTCACGACGCTTAACGGAAGCGCCGAGGCCGTTGGAGGCATCCAGGATCTCGTTTGCGAGACGCTCAATCATGGAGTTCTCGCGACGCTGGCGGGTGAAGGTCACCATCCAGCGCAGTGCCAGGGTGTTTGCACGGTCAGGGCGAACCTCAACCGGCACCTGGTAGGTAGCGCCACCGACACGGCGGGAGCGAACCTCAAGGTCTGGGCGGATATTGCCCAGTGCCTTCTCCAGGGTGCCAACCGGATCGGTGCCGGTCTTCTCGCGGCAAGCCTCGAGAGCGCCGTAGACGATACGCTCTGCGGTGGACTTCTTGCCGTCCTGGAGGATCTTGTTAACGAGCATGGTTACCTGCTCGGAGTTGTATACTGGGTCCTTTACTACAGGACGCTTCGGAGCAGCATTCTTACGCATTGTTTATTACTGTCCCTTCTTTGCGCCGTAACGGGAACGTGCCTGCTTGCGGTCCTTGACACCCTGGGTATCCAGAGCGCCGCGGATGATCTTGTAACGAACACCAGGAAGGTCCTTCACACGGCCGCCGCGAACGAGGACCATGGAGTGCTCCTGCAGGTTGTGGCCTTCGCCCGGAATGTAGGCGGAAACCTCAATACCGGTGGTCAGGCGAACACGAGCAACCTTACGCAGTGCGGAGTTCGGCTTCTTAGGAGTGGTGGTGTACACGCGGGTGCATACACCGCGACGCTGCGGGGAACCCTTCAGCGCAGCGGTGGAAACCTCTTTACGCTTATCGTGGCGGCCCTTGCGGACCAGCTGCTGAATAGTTGGCATTTAACAGTCTTTCTGTCGAATTGCACCAATACCGAAGGAAAAGAACCAAACATGCAAAAATGGGCGCTCTTTCCCGGGGCGCTGCCGCATGTCCAGAACTCTTCCCAAGGTCGGTGCCTTGTTAAGGATCAGACTCTTCACCGCGCGCCAGCAAGGCACGCATAGTGAACTGCCGTTTAGATTAGCAAACCGATCACGCTTTATACAAAACGCGATCGGCACCTTCTTCCTGCTAGGACCATTCCCAAACTAAATCAGCCTCAGCAGCCTTGGTGGCAAAGTAGTCCTTTTCCTGTGCTTCCCAGGTTTCAAACCACTGCTCGTAGTCGGGCTCGCGGGCGATGGCGCGTTCGCGGCGTTGGTCGCGAGGGCCGTCGATAAGCACGCTCACTACCGTTCCCCTCTCCTTTGCTGCCGCAATATTGGCCGGGGTTACCGAGCCCACGCCTTCCACGATGAGGTCATCGCGCACGTCGAGGCTAGCCCAGTCTCCAGGGGTATCCGCCTCCCAATCCCAGCGCCAATAGCCGGGGTTCATGGTGCGCAATACCTGCTCTGCCACCATGTCAGAGCCCTTGTCCAGGCCGTGCCAGCCTGGGTAGAACTCATCGAGGTGTACCACGCGCCAGTTGGTGCGCTCGGCCAGCGCGGCGGAAGTCCAGGTTTTCCCGGCGCCCGAAGGTCCGTCGATAAGCACGGTCACTGGCTTGAAGGCACGCTTTCTAGCTGCCGCCAGCTTGACGACGTCCTCTAAGAGGCGCTCTTGTTGGCTATCAAAGTCCATGGTCGCTCAATCACTGCTTTCGCGGTTTATAGGCCGAAGAATCTCCAGGCCCCAGTGAGTACCGAAACTACCACCGGTACAAAAGCGAGGACAGTACCTATGGCCATAATCCAGCCATCGCGGGCGTGCAGCCGGGAGGAACGCGCCCACGTGCGTGCCCCTCCTCCGGGTGGGGTGCGCCCAAATCCGCGCGCCTCCATAGCCGTGGCCAACTTGCCACCGCGGCGCAACGCGATGACCAATAGCCCGAAGGACATAGTAAGCAGATGCTTCAGCTTGCCGACGTCCGTCAGTCCCCTCGCCCTGCGCGCCATCCCCAGCGACTGCCAATCGGATTGAAAGAGCGTCATCATGCGCACACCGGCCACCGCACCAATGACAAAGCGCGATGGCAGCTTCAGGATCTGCGAGAGAGCATCGCCCAATTCGGTCGGATCAATATCGCGGGCAAGCACCACCATGGGCAAAGCTACGGCAAAGACGCGCAACGTAATAGCGATGGCCAGGCTAAGTGAATTTTCGGTGACATGAATAAGCCACCAGTGGAAGTATTCGGTGCCGCTGGGCTCACCATAAAGCAGCATTGAAACGCCGGAAATCGGGGCGACCAAGAAGAGGAACCATCCGGCCTTAAAGACTCGCACCCACGATACCCCGCATAACGGGGCGAAAATCAGGGTGAGCACCAATGAGACCGCTGCTGAAACCCAGTCAATGGATGCCAAAATGGGAGTGACCCAGATAAACATCAAAAACACTCGCGTCAGCGGATTGGCTCCGCGCAAAAGGTTAGGCACCATCCACCTCCACATGATGATCCCCTAAAGCCTGGATAAACAAAGGATCGTGGGTGATGGAGGCAACGGTGGTGCCACCATCGGCCAGCTCGCGCAGCAAGCGCACCAGCTCCACAAAGGTCTGCGGATCCTGCCCAAAAGTCGGCTCGTCAAGGAGTACCACCTCAGGTGACGTTACCAACGCAGTAGCTACTGAAAGGCGGCGCTTCTCCCCTCCAGAAAGCGTGAAGGGATTAGCCTCCAACAGGTGCTCCAGGCGCAGGGAATCCACCAATTGCGCTATCCGTTCTTCTGGCGGTTTTACTCGCATGACTTTTGGTGCCACGCGCAGCTCTTCCGCTACGGTGCGAGAAACGAACTGGTGCTCCGGGTTTTGGAATACGAATCCAATGCGGTCTGCCAACTCACGAGATTTCCACCGAATCGGTGGCCCCTTGACCCCACGGCGCACAAAGTCTGCCACTCCGATCTCGCCGGAGATGGCCGGCAGCAAGCCCGCCATGGTCATCAACCATGTCGATTTTCCTGCACCATTAGGACCTGTAATCACAGTCGAGGCGCCCGCCGGAAGAGAAATAGTGCGCGGTGGGCCGAAGCGAGTAACCAAATCCTTACTCCAGAGCGCAGCGTCGCCTTCCCCAGCTGCACCATCGCCCATCTCGCGGGCCTGCGGGAGCCCTTCGACACGGCGGCGCGTTGCTACTTGCTCAAAGGGGCCATCGGCCACGATGCGCCCATGCGCAATTTCCACGGCACGGTCAAGCAGTCCTTCCCAGGCCGAATGTTGGTGCTCTACCACCACGAGGGTAGCCCCAGTCTCTTCTACCAGTGCAGAAACGGCGCGAACCACATCGCGGGCGCCGGCAGAGTCAAGATTGGCAGTGGGTTCATCGAGCAGCACCACGCCGGCACCCATAGCGATTACCCCCGCTAAAGCAAGGCGTTGCTTTTGCCCACCAGACAGGCGCTCGGTGGGGAAATCCATATCCACGAACGGGCCGACCAGATCCTTGGCCGCGGCTACGCGGCGCCAAATCTCTTCCCTCGGATACGCTAGGTTCTCGCAGCCGAAAGCAATATCGTCTCCCACCCGAGCTGAGATAACCTGCGAATCTGGGTCCTGCAACACCAGCCCTACGGGAATGGAATGGCCCGGTTCTTCCACCGCGCCAGTGGAATCTTCCAAAAGGAGTTCTCCCACGCGGGTTCCCTCTTCATCGGAGCCCAGCACCCCGGCTATAGCTGCCAGGAATGTGGACTTGCCGGATCCAGAGTCGCCGCAAAGCAATACCCGCTCGCCTGGCTCAATAACCAGGTCGATATCAGCTAACGCTGGCTGGGTGCGCCCGGCATGCGTCCAGCCAAAACCGCGGGCGGTGATTTTAGTGGGCCTTCCCGCCAGAGTGGAAAAGTCAGTCACGGTGCCCACACGTCCTAAGCGCGCTGTTCACGGCCTGCGGCGAAGCGATCCAAAGCGCCTGTCTTCGCTAGCGCCTTCACCACAAAGTAGCCCAAAGCACCGGCCAAGATAGCACCAGAGATAGTCAGCGTGACCAAATAAATCATTTGGAACTCGAAGGAGCGAGCCAAGTTACCGGAAAGGAATAGCTCGAGAATAAAAGCACCCCAGCCAGCCGCCATGCCAGCTAATACCGACACACCAAAGCCAAACTTGCGGTACAAGAAGATAGCCAGGATGATCTCTACGCCGAGCCCTTGTGCCAAGCCGGAGTACAAGGTTTCAATGCCCCACTGGGAGCCCAGAAATGCGGACACAGTAGCCGCTAGGACCTCTACGTATACAGCTGCACCCGGCTTACGAATAATAAGGCCACCCAGCACGCCACCAATGAGCCAAATACCGGTCGCAATACCGCCCAACCCCGGGGTAATAGCATCCATGGCCTGGAACCAGGCATAGCCCACTGCGTTCCACCCCAAGAATACGAAGCCGCAGGCTACACCCAGAACAGATGCAACCACGATATCGACCACGCGCCAATTCAAACTGCGCTTCGGGGCAGCGGACACACGTGTAGTAGACATAATTTTCCTCCCTCTCGCCGGCATTATCCGGATCAGGTTTGACGGTTCACCGCGTATGTGGCGGTATCTCAGCCTCTACCTGCCTTTAAGACGTTGTCTTCTCTGTCCAGGAAGAAGCACCCGTGAGCTGTACAATTTTCACTCTTTAGCATCCGCCGTAGTGGCGCACCTGACTAAAGACTGTGTTAATACTAGCAAGCGCCATCGCTTCCCCTCCCCCAACGGCCACCCAACCGCATTACTGACAAATCCTGTGGAGCAACAGGGCCAAGAAATTAGTCCGCCGATCATTCAGCAAACCAAACTATGACAGGACCCAGTATACCCCCTACACAGCTAACCCAGGCATTCCTACAACTAGCCGAACAACTATCTACTTCCGCAAAAACACTGAGGACCCCAGGTAACAAAGCTCGAAGTAGACATAGCGGTGCAACTAATTTAGCTGGTCGAAAGCACCAACCCATTAGCTAGCAAAACACAAAGAATGGCCGTTAGCACCAGTGATCCTAAAGGATTCAACTGGGCCAACGGCCATTCCCCTTCTCTAAGAGGTTGAGAAGATTACGCCCTTCCCATGGCTCACAGGTGCAGGACTCTAATCAGCCCCACTCCCACGATTACTTGGAGGAGCTAGAGGAACCAGCGCCTGGTGCACAGGAGTTGATGAGCAATCCCAGTGCAAGTGCGCCAGCTGCAGCAAGAGCAACTCCGCCACCAATGCGGCCAGCCTCTGGGCTAACCTTCTTCAGCATCAGGTCAATCTGGCTAGCCTGCTTTGCAAGCGGGCCATTGTAGATACCCAGCTGCTTCTGCAATGCAGTATTCTGCTGCCCCAGCTGACGGTTAATTCCATCAATCTGAGCGGATACCTGCTTTACCAGTGGGGAGAAGCCCGGGATGTTCATCTGCGAAGCCAGGCCAATTGGCAGCAGGAACAGCAGCGGCAAGCCAACGCCAGCAGCAGCCGGTGCACAGCGCTCCCAATCAACATTGGAAGAACCAGAGGACAGGCCCGGCAAGGAGGATCCGCCAGGCACGTTGGAAGAACCGCCCTGGTTGCCCGGCTCTTCGTCCTTAACGCCAACCTCAACCTCAGTCTTGCCGCCGTCAAGGTCTTCGTCCTCGATGACTACGGTAATCGGACCTTCGGCATCCTCACCCGGAGTAACAACGACGTTGCCGTTGTCATCAATCTTGGCAGGAACGTCCTTGCCATTCTTATCCGTGGCAGAAACATTAGTGCCCTCATCAGGGTTGGTCACCTTGATGCCAGTGTTCTGGTCTTCACCCGAAGGCTTGACGTCCTTTACTCCGGACTTATCGACGGAGGTTGCACCCTGGTCATCACCTGGCTTGGCTTCCGGCTTGGAGGAGGCATCCTTCGGATCGGTACCTGCAGCAGCTTCCTCTGCATCGGTAGCACCATCATTGTCATCATCAGTGTCGGTGACATCCGGCTGGCCATCGCCATCGGTATCACGCTGAACCGTAACAGTCTTGGTGCCCTGAGCAACTTCCTTGCCATCCTTATCGGTGACAGAAACAGTTACCTCAACATCGCGCTCTTCTTCATCCTTACCCCAGTCAGAAATCGTGGATGGAGTACCGGTGACCTCACCAGTGGATTCATCAACGCTCAAACCATCCGGCAAGCCATCAACAACAACCTTGCCACCCTCAGGAATGTTCTTAGCAACCTCGAACGGCTTACCCTCCTGACCCTCAACAACGGTCACAGCGTCAGGCACTACAGAAGCATTAGAGGTGTCTGGAACATCAGTCTTCGGCTTGGTGATCTTCACATCAACCTCACCGACCTTGTCGCCATTCTTATCCTTGACAACAACCTTGCCATCCTGCGGTGCAGTACCCTCCGGCACCGTCACCTTAATCTCACCGGTAGACGGATCAACCGTAACCGTCGCACCCTTAATCGGATTACCGTCCTTATCCAGGACCTCACCCGTCATGCCATCAGTCGGATTCTCAACCTTGTCATCCAAGGCCTTCTCCGAACCATCAGCCGGAACCTCATCCGTCTCAGAACCAGCAGCAATCGACGGAGCAGGAACATCAGTCTTCGGCTTGGTGATCTTCACATCAACCTCACCGACCTTGTCGCCATTCTTATCCTTGACAACAACCTTGCCATCCTGCGGTGCAGTACCCTCCGGCACCGTCACCTTAATCTCACCGGTAGACGGATCAACCGTAACCGTCGCACCCTTAATCGGATTACCGTCCTTATCCAGGACCTCACCCGTCATGCCATCAGTCGGATTCTCAACCTTGTCATCCAAGGCCTTCTCCGAACCATCAGCCGGAACCTCATCCGTCTCAGAACCAGCAGCAATCGACGGAGCAGGAACATC
>NGUZ01000228.1 GCA_002154655.1 Corynebacterium kefirresidentii | reverse complement strand
AGCAACAATCATTGATCATGTTGGAAATTATAGACGACATGGATTACCGAATACTGAACACGATTGGAATGTTCATTTTAAAGGTGAACGTAAGAAAAATAAGGATAATGACGCAATTCCTATAAAAGAATGTCCAGAGTGTTATAGCGTTATTGAAAGTTCATATTCCGTTTGTCCTGCATGTGGTTTTGAATTTCCACAAGAGAGAGAAGAAACAGAATTACTCAT
This sequence comes from Corynebacterium kefirresidentii, assembly GCA_002154655.1. Lineage (GTDB taxonomy): Bacteria > Actinomycetota > Actinomycetes > Mycobacteriales > Mycobacteriaceae > Corynebacterium > Corynebacterium kefirresidentii. The sequence continues at coordinate 39 of NGUZ01000228.1, read as the reverse complement.
TGACGAAGATGCTGAGTTAGAAGAAGTAGACGACAAAAT
>NGUZ01000227.1 GCA_002154655.1 Corynebacterium kefirresidentii | reverse complement strand
AATGTGCTCTAAATGATGACGCTCATGCCATGATAACTTGGCAAGCAATTCTGAAACCGGTACATTGCTACCATCTGATAGCTTGATAGAACGATTTAATTCACCTTCAGTAACATGATTTCCCATCTCTACAATGCGTTGGTTGAGTCCCTCTAAAATAGTAATTGAAACTTGCGTAGGTAATTTAGAGTCTGGCAACTCTGCCCAACGCTCTTGATTAAACATGAACGCTGTTACGCCATCTTCAGTCAGTGCCATTTTCAATCTT
>NGUZ01000226.1 GCA_002154655.1 Corynebacterium kefirresidentii | reverse complement strand
TAAGATTTGGGCATTCATAAATGGTGACCATGACTCCATATGGATATTTTGTACTTCTAAATATTTACGTAGTTTATTTTGAGTGAAATATGGATGAAATTCTACTTGGTTGATGACTGGCTTAATAGAAACTTGAGCTAATAAAGCTTCAAAGTGTTCTGCATTGAAGTTACTTACACCAATATTTTTAACCTTATCATCTTTATATAAATCTTCCATACCTTTCCATGTATCAATCATTATTGCTTCATTGGTACCAGGCCAATGA
>NGUZ01000225.1 GCA_002154655.1 Corynebacterium kefirresidentii | reverse complement strand
AAATATAAAAGATATTGAAATTGTGGGTGTTTGTACAGATATTTGTATTTTACACACTGCTGTTTCAGCCTATAATTTGGGGTATAACATTACTATTCCGAAAGATGGTGTTGCTTCATTCAATGAGAGTGGTCATAAATGAGCTTTAGGACATTTTGTAAACTCATTAGGCGCAGAGGTAGATGTAGCTAAATGAAACATGATAAAATAAGATGAAAAATTAAATGATAAGGGTGGATAATAACAATGGCAAAAACTTATATTTTTG
>NGUZ01000224.1 GCA_002154655.1 Corynebacterium kefirresidentii | reverse complement strand
AGTATGCGAAGTAGAACATAGTGAAAATGATGGCATTGCTTTCTCTATTAACGGTAATGAACATTATAAATTACCTATTCTAGGAATCCATAATATGAAAAATGCAGCTATCGCTATTGCTATTGGTCATGAACTAGGACTTAAATATGAGACTATTCAACATAACATTAATCATGTTCAACTTACTGGTATGCGAATGGAACGCCATATTACTGATGATGATATTACTATCATAAATGATGCTTATAATGCCAGTCCTACAAGTATGA
>NGUZ01000223.1 GCA_002154655.1 Corynebacterium kefirresidentii | reverse complement strand
CCATTGTAGTCATACGTATCGATGCCATCTGGTTGTAACAGTCCTAATACTGGCGCACGGCGCAACTCAGATTTACCATCTTCATCTGATACATCCATTGCATTTTGTGCTAGCGAATGATCTTTGTAAGGCAACCCTTTCACTTGGACAATTTGTCCTTTCGCGATATCGACCTTCGCAATGGCACTGACTTCCTGTAATGTTACATAGGCATATTTACTTTGACTATCTACCGCAATATATTCTGGTTCAATATTTAAGTAAGCATC
>NGUZ01000222.1 GCA_002154655.1 Corynebacterium kefirresidentii | reverse complement strand
TAGACGTAATCCATATTCAGTGATTTTATTAGATGAAGTTGAAAAAGCACATAGTGATGTATTCAACGTTTTACTTCAAATATTAGACGAAGGTCGTTTAACTGATTCTAAAGGACGCAGTGTTGACTTTAAAAACACTATCATTATTATGACAAGTAACATCGGTTCACAAGTATTACTTGAGAATGTTAAAGATACTGGTGACATTACTGAAGAAACTGAAAAAGCTGTAATGGATAGCTTACATGCATTCTTTAAACCAGAAATCTTA
>NGUZ01000221.1 GCA_002154655.1 Corynebacterium kefirresidentii | reverse complement strand
TGTGCGTAAGCTAAAGCTAATGCAACTACACCATATACAGCCCAAGCATGGAATCCCCAGTGGAAAAATGTAGAACGTAATGCTTCTGTATATGCTTCAGTAGTTTTAGGATCAGCATTAGGTGGTGAGGCAAAATCTGCCATAGGTTCAGCTGCACCGTAGAACACTAAACCTATTCCCATACCGGCACTAAATAACATCGCAAACCAAGATGGTAGAGAGAATTCAGGATCTTCACCTTCTTCGCCAAGCGTTATCGATGCATATCTTG
>NGUZ01000220.1 GCA_002154655.1 Corynebacterium kefirresidentii | reverse complement strand
ATAGGAGCTGCAATAAGTAGAATGCTATTGAGTGACGAATTAAATATTACTAAGTTGCTTAAAGAAGAAGGACAGGACATTCTCAGATTTAGCAACATGGTTGCCGCACAGGTTACAACTAAATATGGTGCAATAGAGAGTATTCCTACAATTGAAGATGTTACAACTGAATTAAATAAATGATAAAAATTGCCAGCAAATGATTTTAGTAATTCATTTACTGGCTTTTTTATGCCTGATATTCTCAATTATTTTTGCTTCTCTGATGAAGT
>NGUZ01000219.1 GCA_002154655.1 Corynebacterium kefirresidentii | reverse complement strand
GCAAGCTTTTGATTATTTTGGTTAAAAGGGATACCCACAGTATTATCCGTTTCATTATCAAAAAAGCCAGTTATAAATAGTTCGAAAGGTTTATTTTTAATACCATGGTAGGCTTTACCTTTTAGTACTTGGTTAATTGCTGAATCTGAAATAGTGTCTTTTCGGAATGGTTCACCAAAAAATGTTTTATGATATGAGTGATCTACAATCATAATTTGATAGTTCATATCTCCTAAATGTTTAAAATATGATTGAGTGTCAGATTGATTTGAA
>NGUZ01000021.1 GCA_002154655.1 Corynebacterium kefirresidentii | reverse complement strand
CAGCCGGAACCTCATCCGTCTCAGAACCAGCAGCAATCGACGGAGCAGGAACATCCGGCTTGTCGACGGTGACAGTCACATCAACGGTGTCCTTAGAACCATCCGGGTAGGTCACAACAACCGGAACAGTAATCTTGTCACCCGGCTTGGCATCAGCCGGCACCGTCACCTTAATCTCACCGGTATCCGGATCAACCTTCACACCAGCAGGCGCATTATCACCAGGGGCGAACTTCGTACCCTCAGGAGCAGTGGTCTCCTTACCGTCCTTGTCCTTAATGGTCGGAGCCGGAACCGTCGCATCATCGCCCGGCTTACCAGAACCATCCTTATACTCAGGCGCGAAAGACTCACTATCCTTCACAGCAGGAGCATCCGGCTCGGAAACCGTGACAGTCACATCAACAGTATCCGTAGAACCATCCGGATACGTCACAACAACCGGAACAGTAATCTTGTCACCCGGCTTAGCACCAGCCGGAACCGGAACAGTCACCTCACCAGTAGACGGATCAACCTTCACACCCTCAGGCGCATTATCACCAAGGGCGAACTTCGTACCCTCAGGAGCAGTGGTCTCCTTACCGTCCTTGTCCTTAATGGTCGGAGCCGGAACCGTCGCATCATCGCCCGGCTTACCAGAACCATCCTTATACTCAGGCGCGAAAGACTCACTATCCTTCACAACGGTCGGGTCAGCCAGGAATGAATCTGCCAGGAGGAGCGTGCCCGTTGGGTTGCCCGAAGCATCGGCGGCGAATACCTGGGAAGAGTACACAGTTGCCTTGGATAGATCCTTCGGAACGGTGAAGTCGCAGGAATCCAACTCACCTAGCTTGTTAGCGGTGACAGTGCAAACCTTACCGGTGGATTTACCGTCCGCGAACCACTCGATAGCATACTTTTGATTAGGGACCAGGCCGGTAGTCTTCGACTTGGCGGTATCACCAGGAGCTGCGATGGAAGAAGTGTTGTCGTAGTTGAAGACGTCGTGCATCGGGCGCGGAGTCAACAACGCGAAGTTCTGTTGAGAAATATTATCTGACTCCAACGACTCACCTAGGCCTCCACCATCGGCGGGCTGGAACATATTGTCCTGGTAATTACCCATCCATAGGTCACGGTTATCACCGACTACCGGATACAAGTACATGTAGTCCTTGTTGATGTGGCGGTGACGCTGGCCCAGAGTGCCGTTCCACTGCATTAGACTGTCATGCTTTTCATCCTTTGCGGAGACGAGCGTGCCCCATTCTTCGTCCGTGGTTTTGTTGCCCTTTTTGTTGCGGTCAACACCATACAAGCCAGCAAAGGGAAGGTAGAAGGAACCGTCGTCTTTTACATAAGCTACGCGAGACTCCGCAATATGAGAGCCTGCGCCGTGCTCAGCCTGATATTTGTCAACGATGTCCTTCTGGGCAGCGCGGAACTGTTCACGACTGTAGTTCTTGTTTGCGGCCTTCCAAGCGTCAAACTGACGTGCTACTTCATCGTTGACATAGGAGCCTACGACCTTAACATTAGTAGCGGCACGATCTGAAGAATCCTTAAAGTATTGGTTGGAAAGTGTGCCCTCGTCCTCATTGTTTTCCCACCAAACCTTGCCCCGTGCGGTACCATAATTACCACCCTCTGGCCACTTCTTATCAGCGGCCGGCGCCTCGGTCCACTCAGCTTCAGGCTTTGCAAGCCAGCCATCTACGTTCGGACGTTCTTGGAAAACAACCCTTGAATCCACAATGCGGTTAATACCAGCAGTGAAATCCCAAGTCTCCCACTTACGAGTCAAACGGTTATGGAAACGACCGCTGTACATGTCGCCGCCGCCCACCAAGGTGTACTTGGCTGGATCCGGATTTTCCGCCCACGTGCGTACTTGGAACTTCTCATCTCCCGAAAGCTTGAATTCGACTGGGTTACCCAACGCATCCTTCGGCGCATTAGACAGATCGAAGACGAACTTGCCTTCGGAATCGGAGGTAGTGTAGTAGATAGGCGAAACTTGGCCCTTGCCATTGACATACTGCAAGAAAACCTTGACGCCTGACATAGCCTTGTCAGCTTTATCCTGGTCTTGTAGGTTTGAGTCGCGATCCAAATAGACCGTACCTTGGTAGCCCTTCTTCTGACCCCAAGTACCATCCGCTCGAATTGCAGTCGCTTCCGAAGTACCCTTCGAGTCAACACTGCGATCCTGCGCAGTTGCTGCATCCTGAGCAGCAGCAACCGGCGAGGCCCCCGGATTTACAACTGGGTGAACAAATGGAGTCACGAGAGCTACAGAGAGAGCAGCGGCAGCGATAGTAGTGCCGCGACGGCGAGTTACGCCGTTAATACTCTTTATTTTCATGAAACTGCCTTCCTTATGAAAATTAGAGAACACAGAGAACAGAAGCATGCCCTTCATTCCTTGCCTAGACGTACGCACAACTGACTTTTAGCTGATTCCGGACCGTCCTCCACCTGTGACATTATTGAAATTGGCTGGCCAGTACAACCGATATAATTATTTAATTTTATTATTATGGGTGGTTAACGATGTCCACATCTCGCAATAGGGAAGATTTACCTAGTCAGTGGCCCTTTGGATTTTTGGCTACCTTAAGTTGGTGATAAATCAGCTAAATATTTTTCTTGGAAATCAATACAGATTCTCTTAGCTATCCGCGATTTTTCGCATGAAAAAAGCGTGTCTGGGGTCCAGACACGCTTCTTTATGTGCAGCATTTACGGCGTTGCTGCCCTCGCTTTTACCTAGAAGGTGAAGTCCTCATCCAACGGGACGGAAGCACCGGTGAACTCACCAAAACCGTCATCACCATAGATAGAATCGCCGTAAGTCGGAATCGAGTAAGCAGCGTTGCGCGCAGCCTCAGTCGGCTTAACAGAGATATTGCGGTAACGGGAAATACCGGTACCAGCCGGAATGAGCTTACCGATAATCACGTTCTCCTTGAGACCGATGAGCTTATCGGAGCGCTTATTAATAGCGGCGTCGGTAAGCACACGCGTGGTCTCCTGGAACGATGCAGCAGACAACCAAGACTCGGTAGCCAAGGAAGCCTTCGTAATACCCATGATCTCCGAACGCAGCTGAGCCGGCTCGCCACCTTCTGCAACCTGAGCAGCATTGAGCTGCTTAGCCTCAGAAAGGTCAATCAGGTTACCCGGCAACAAGTCCGTGGTACCCGCATCGATGACGGTACCGCGGCGCAGCATCTGGCGGATGATGATCTCGATGTGCTTATCATGGATAGCCACACCCTGCGTACGGTACACAGCCTGAACCTCATTGATGAGGTGCTGCTCCACGCCACGGCGGCCGAGAACCTCGAGCACGTCGTGCGGGTCGGCCGCACCGCGCATGAGGCGGTCACCGGTCTCCACGTGGTCGCCGTCCTTGAGGGAGCGCTCAATCATCGCATCCGGGTTGGACTCCATCGGGCGACGGACCTGAGCCAGACCCTGACGCTTGGAGAGCTTCTCGTAAACCACGTCATCAGAGCCGTCATCCGGGGTGATGGTCAGGGTCCAGAAGTTGCCCTCGTCAGACAGGGACACGGTGCCATCTACGGAGGCGATAGGAGCGCGGTTCTTCGGGTTACGGGCCTCGAAGAGCTCCTGAACACGCGGCAGACCGCCGGTAATATCGCCACCGACACCACCCTGGTGGAACGTACGCATGGTCAGCTGGGTACCCGGCTCACCAATGGACTGCGCAGCCACGATGCCGACGGCCTCGCCGATATCGACAAGCTGGCCGGAAGCCATGGACTTGCCGTAGCACTTGGCGCACACGCCGGCCGGGGTCTGGCAGGTCAGCACAGAGCGTACCTTAACCTCAGTAACCTTGGCTTCCAGCAGCTTCTGGGTGAGCTCCTCGGTGAGATCGGAGCCGGCCTCGGCCACAACCTCGCCGTTGGCGTCCTTGACGTCGGTTGCGATAACGCGGCCGGATGCGGAAGTCTCCCACAGCTCGGAGAGAACAACCTTGTCGCCGGATTCCTCGCCGATTGGAACGCGGACGCCCTGGCGGGTGCCACAGTCCTCTTCGCGGACGATGACGTCTTGGGCCACGTCCACCAGACGACGGGTGAGGTAGCCGGAGTCAGCGGTACGCAGCGCGGTATCGGCCAGACCCTTACGGGAACCGTGGGAGTTGTTGAAGTACTCCAGCACGGACAGGCCTTCGCGGAAGGAGGTCTTAATCGGACGGGTGATGTAATCACCGTGCGAGTTCACAACCATGCCCTTCATACCGGCCAGCGTCCAGATCTGACGCATGTTACCGGCCGCACCAGACTTCACAATCATCGGAATCGGGTTGTGGTCCGGGTACATGTTCTCGACGGCCTCACCGACGGTATCGGTAGCGTCCTTCCACAGCTCAACCAGGCGATCGTAGCGCTCGCGCTCGGTCAGAGCACCCTGCTCCCAGTACTTGCGCTCGATGCGCTCTGCTTCCTTCTCATAAGACTCGAGGATCTCGGTCTTATTCGGCAGAACCAGAACGTCGGACATGGTGATGGTCACGCCGGAACGGGTTGCCCAGTAGAAGCCGGCGTCCTTCATGTTGTCCAGCACCTGAGCCACGGTGATCATCGGGTACTTATTGGCCAAGTCATTGACCACGTCACCGATGAGGACCTTGTTGCCGGAGCCGCCGCCCTTACGGACCATGATGCCCTCGAGGTACGGGTAGTTCCATGGCAGCAGCTCGTTGAACATGACGCGACCAATGGTGGTGTAGCCCATCCATGCCTGGCCCTTGGTCCAGCCATCCGGGAACTGCTCTGCCTCAATATCCTCCGGCGGGCGAAGGTGATCGATGCGGACCTTGATCGGGGCCTGCAGGCCAACGGTGCCGCGGTCATAGGCCATGAGGGCCTCGGCGTAGGAGGAGTAAACGCCGGTTGCTGGCTTATCCTCTTCAGCCTCGCGGAAGCGACCATTGCCACCGATCTCGTCCTCGGACTTGTCCATGGTCAGGTAGTACAGGCCGGTAACCATGTCCAGACGCGGCATGGCCAGCGGCTTACCGGATGCCGGGGACAGAATGTTATTGGACGCCAGCATCAAGACGCGGGCCTCAGCCTGAGCCTCAGCGGACAGCGGCAGGTGGACTGCCATTTGGTCGCCGTCGAAGTCGGCGTTGAATGCCTCACAAGCTAGCGGGTGCAGCTGAATAGCCTTACCCTCAACCAGCTTCGGCTCGAAGGCCTGGATACCCAGGCGGTGCAGCGTAGGAGCACGGTTGAGCATCACTGGGTGCTCGGAAATGGCCTGCTCCAGAACGTCCCACACCTCTGGGCGCTGGCGCTCAACCATGCGCTTGGCGGACTTGATGTTCTGGGCGTAGTCATTTTCTACCAGGCGCTTCATGACGAACGGCTTGAATAGCTCGAGCGCCATGAGCTTCGGCAGACCACACTCGTGCAGCTTCAGCTGCGGGCCGACAATAATAACGGAACGGCCGGAGTAGTCCACGCGCTTACCCAGCAAGTTCTGGCGGAAACGGCCCTGCTTGCCCTTGAGCAAGTCAGACAGGGACTTCAGCGGACGGTTGCCCGGGCCGGTAACCGGACGGCCGCGGCGGCCGTTATCGAAGAGCGCGTCCACAGACTCCTGCAGCATGCGCTTCTCGTTATTCACGATGATCTCTGGAGCGCCCAGGTCGATCATGCGCTTCAAACGGTTATTTCGGTTGATCACGCGGCGGTAGAGGTCATTCAGGTCGGAGGTAGCAAAGCGTCCGCCGTCCAGCTGCACCATTGGGCGCAGCTCTGGCGGGATAACCGGGATGGCATCCAGCACCATGCCGGCCGGATCGTTGCCGGAGCGCAGGAAGGCAGCAACGACCTTCAGGCGCTTGAGGGCACGCATCTTCTTCTGGCCCTTGCCATTGTTGATGATCTCGCGCAGCTCCTCGGCCTCAGCTTCGAGGTCGAAGTTGCGGACCAGGGTCTGGATGGCTTCTGCGCCCATGCCGCCGGTGAAGTAATCCTCGTAGCGGTCAACCAGCTCTTCGTAGATGGTCTCATCGATGATCATCTGCTTCGGAGCCAGCTTGATGAAGGTATTCCAAATCTCATCTAGGCGGGCGATTTCGCGCTCGCCGCGCTCGCGGATGTGCTGCATTTCCTTATCAGCAGCGTTCTTTACCTTCTTGCGGGCATCTGCCTTGGCACCAGCTGCTTCCAGCTCAGCCAGGTCAGACTCCAGCTTAGAGGCGCGCTCTGCGATCTCGGACTCGGTATCGTCCTCAACGTCCTTCTTCTCCAGGAGCATTTCTGCTTCCAGGGTGGACTGGTCGTTGTGGCGAGCCTCTTCATCCACGGAGGTGATGATATTGGCGGCGAAGTAAATGATGCGCTCGAGATCCTTCGGAGCCAGGTCCAGCAGGTAGCCCAAGCGGGAAGGAACGCCCTTGAAGTACCAGATGTGGGTTACCGGAGCGGCCAGCTCAATGTGGCCCATGCGCTCACGGCGAACCTTAGACTTGGTGACCTCAACGCCACAGCGCTCACAGATGATGCCCTTGTAGCGGACGCGCTTGTACTTACCACAAGCGCACTCCCAATCACGGGTGGGGCCGAAGATGCGCTCACAGAAGAGGCCGTCCTTCTCCGGCTTCAGGGTGCGGTAGTTAATGGTCTCAGGCTTTTTGACCTCGCCCTTGGACCAGCGACGAATATCGTCTGCGGTGGCCAGACCGATGCGGAGCTCGTCGAAGAGATTTACGTCAAACACGTAATGTCTCCCTTTCATCCTCGTTGTCGAGGAATTGATGGCTTTGTATGAATGGAACGTTTATGCCCTACCGCGGGGACTTACCCCGCGGTGGACCAAGAAACTAATTAGGCGATGTCAGCGGAGGAACCCTCATCGCGGGACAGGTTAATGCCAAGCGATGGGCTATCCATGTCATCGTCATCAGAGCCAGACAGCTCCATCGGCGTGCCGTCGGTGGAAAGAACTTCCACGTTCAGGCACAGAGACTGCAGCTCCTTGAGCAACACCTTGAAGGACTCAGGGATGCCCGGATCTGGAATATTGTCGCCCTTAACAATGGCTTCGTAGACCTTCACGCGGCCGACGACGTCATCGGACTTTATGGTCAGCAGCTCCTGCAGGGTGTAGGCAGCGCCGTATGCCTGCATTGCCCACACCTCCATCTCGCCGAAGCGCTGGCCACCGAACTGGGCCTTACCACCCAGCGGCTGCTGGGTAATCATGGAGTAAGGACCGGTGGAACGGGCGTGAATCTTCTCATCGACCAAGTGGTGCAGCTTGAGCATGTACATGTAGCCAACCGAAATTGGGTACTTGTACGGTTCGCCCGAGCGGCCGTCGAAAAGCGTGGCCTTGCCGTGCTCATCCACCAGCACATCGCCGTCGCGGTTAGGACGGGAGGAAGCCAGCAGGCGCTCGATCTCGTGGTTGGTAGCACCGTCGAAGACCGGGGTCGCGGTCAAGGAATCCGCAGGAACGTCATAGAGCTCTTCCGGCAGGGTCTTGAGCAGCTCGGCGTTCTTCGGATCCTCGGTGTCGACCTTCCAACCGGCGTGTGCCAACCAGCCCAGGTGAACCTCGAGGACCTGGCCGATGTTCATACGACGTGGCACACCGTGGGTGTTCAGCAGGATGTCTACCGGGGTGCCGTCTTCCATAAACGGCATATCCTCAGGCGGCAGAATCTTGCCCACAACACCCTTGTTGCCGTGGCGGCCGGCCATCTTATCGCCGTCCTGGATCTTGCGCTTCTGGGCCACGTAGACGCGAATCATCTCGTTGACGCCAGGGGCCAGATCGTCATCATCATCGCGGGAGAAGCGGGCAACGCCAATGACCTTGCCTACCTCACCGTGCGGCACCTTCATGGAGGTATCGCGAACCTCGCGGGCCTTCTCACCGAAGATGGCGCGCAGCAGGCGCTCCTCCGGGGTCAGCTCGGTCTCGCCCTTAGGGGTGACCTTACCCACCAGGATGTCACCGGCGCGGACGTCGGCACCGATGCGGATGATGCCGCGCTCGTCCAGATCGCTCAAAACGTCTTCCGAAACGTTCGGGATCTCGCGGGTGATTTCCTCAGCGCCCAGCTTGGTATCGCGAGCATCGATCTCGTGCTCCTCGATGTGGACGGAGGTCAAGATATCCTCTTCCACGATGCGCTGGTTGAGGATGATGGCGTCCTCGTAGTTGTGGCCTTCCCACGGCATGAAGGCAACCAGCAGGTTGCGGCCGAGGGACATCTCACCATTGTGGGTACCAGGGCCATCGGCCAGAACCTGGCCGGCCTCTACGCGCTCGCCCATAGAAACCAGCGGGGTCTGGTTGTAGTTGGTGCCCTGGTTGGTGCGCTCGAACTTACGCAGGATGTAGGTGTCGCGCTGGCCCTCATCATCCATGATGGTGATGACATCAGCGGTGACGTTTTCTACCACACCGGCCTTCGGGGTGATAACAACGTCGCCGGCGTCATAAGCAGCACGCTGCTCCATGCCGGTACCTACCAGCGGAGCCTCGGAGCGAACCAGCGGCACGGCCTGCTTCTGCATGTTCGCACCCATCAGGGCACGGTTAGCATCGTCGTGCTCCAAGAACGGAATCATGGCGGTACCCACGGACACCATCTGGCGCGGGGACACGTCAACGTAGTCCACACCAGAGGCATCGGTAAGTCCGATATCGCCGTCCTTCAGGCGGACCTCAATGCGCTCGCTAGTGAGGTTGCCCTCTGCATCCTGCTCGACCTCAGCCTGAGCAATAGCGAAGCGGTCCTCTTCATCGGCGGTGAGGTACTCCACCTGATCGGTAATCTTGCCGTCCACAACCTTGCGGTACGGGGTCTCGATGAAGCCAAAGGCATTCACGCGGGCATAGGAAGCCAGCGCACCAATCAGGCCAATGTTCGGACCCTCGGGAGTCTCAATCGGGCACATGCGGCCGTAGTGAGAAGCGTGAACGTCTCGCACCTCAATGCCGGCGCGCTCACGGGACAGACCGCCCGGGCCCAGCGCGGACAGGCGGCGCTTGTGGGTCAGGCCGGACAGCGAGTTGTTGTGGTCCATGAACTGGGACAGCTGCGAGGTGCCGAAGAACTCGCGGATAGCAGCAGAGACCGGGCGCACGTTAATCAGGGAGGTCGGAGTGATGGACTCCGCGTCCTGGGTGGTCATGCGCTCGCGCACAACGCGCTCCATGCGGGACAGGCCCACGCGGACCTGATTCTGGATGAGCTCACCTACGGTGCGCAGGCGGCGGTTACCAAAGTGGTCGATGTCATCCGTGTGCAAGGAGATCATCTCGCCGTTTGGCGCCTTCATCTCGCGCTCGCCTACGTGCAGGCGGACCAGGTACTCGAGGGTGACGGCAATGTCTTCCTCGGTCAGGGTCATCAGACCATCGTGGTCGCCGCCCAGACCCAGCTTGCGGTTGACCTTATAGCGGCCGACCTTTGCCAGGTCGTAACGCTTCGCACGGAAGAAGGAGTTATCCAGCAAGGACTGTGCCAATTCACGGGTTGGCTGCTCGCCTGGGCGCTGCTTGCGGTAAATCTCCAGCAATGCCTCATCGGTATTTGCCACACCATCAGATTCCAGGGTGGACATCATAAGCTCGGAGAAGCCGAAGCGATCCTTGATCTGCTCCTCGCTCCAGCCCAGTGCCTTAAGCAGCACGGTAACCGGCTGGCGGCGCTTGCGGTCAATGCGCACGCCAACGGTATCGCGCTTGTCGACGTCGAACTCCAACCATGCACCGCGGGAAGGAATAACCTTCACGGAGTGCAGCGGACGCTCGGTGGACTTATCGATCGAGCGATCGAAGTACACGCCCGGGGAGCGCACCAGCTGAGAGACGACGACGCGCTCGGTACCGTTCACGATGAACGTGCCCATATCCGTCATCATCGGGAAATCGCCGATGAAAACGGTCTGCGACTTAATCTCTTGGGTGTCGTTATTAATAAACTCTGCGGTCACGTACAGCGGCGCGGAGTAGTTGATGTCCTTTTCCTTGCACTCATCCACGGTGTTTTTCACCGGTTCAAAGCGCGGCTCCGACAAGGACAGGGACATATTGCCCGAGTAGTCCTCAATCGGCGAGAGCTCTTCGAGGATGTCCTCGAGGCCGCTCGTTACGCGGGCATCATCGCCACGCGCAGCCTGCTCGCGCTCGCGCCATTCCGGCGAGCCGACGAGCCAAGCAAAAGAATCAAGTTGTACGTCAAGGAGACCCGGCAGGGCGATGGGCTCGCTAATTTTTGCAAACGAGTATCGCTTCGGGGCTCCGGGGATATTGGCCACTGACTTGGTCTGGCGGGAGACTGCCAAGATGGGTCCTTCCAGCACCTCACGCGGATTGCCTGCTCGCCCTGGCCGACGAGCCGCAAAACCGCTGGTAATTCTAGCATTCGGTCTGCTGTGGAGTGTCTGGGTTCAGAATGCACAAAATCACCTTGTCAAGTCGGTTTTGCCATCACCGGCCTGAAAGGCTAAATGTGCACCGAAGATCCAGATTCCAGCGCAACGAAATAGCTTATAGGAAAAGACCTGTCATGTAAAGACACACCACAATTGGGGCGTGTCGCTACCACGCTAGGGGGGCAAGCTCGTGCTCGCCACGGCGCTAACGCGTCCATGCCACGACTATGTGCGCGACAACCAGTGAGCACCCTACCACTAAAATCTCTCTATACCGCAACCCCGCCGGCGATTGAGGCTCCTAGCTGCTCTTTTAGCGGCTCACCGGCACCGCGCTTCCACCGTTGTGCGCGTGGTGGCCGCGCCGGCGGGCATGCTTATTCTTTCCGCCAAATAGCCCCAGTGCGCCAATGATTCCGAGCAGGGCCAAGACCACGCCGAGGCCGATTGCAATCCACCGAATAATCTCCGCTACGTGGTCGCGCGGGAAGTCCTTCGCTTCCTCCAGCAGTGCTGATTGGTCCTCCTCAGAAGTAGAGCCATTAAAGACGAAGGCGCGCTCACGCCCCACCCCCTCACGGTCCGCGTAGTAGTCATCGATATCCACATCCATGCCCACTACCAGGCCGGTTTGTTGATCCACATAGAAGTCGCGGCTGCCGGAGTGGGTCAGGTAGCCCTGTTCCTCTCCGCCGTCCTCCTTAGGCAGGCTGGTGGTATTGCCATCGGCTGCGTAGAGCTGTGCCACATTCGTCGGCTCAATCTCTTGGTGATAACGGTAGACCGTGCGACCGTCCATCGTCATCTCTTCTTCAAAGACCGCATCGACGGCCTTTCGCAGCGTCGGGTCAAAGACTGGGTAATTGGTCTTTTCCGCATCGGCGGGAAACTTCAGCCAGTAGCCATCTACCGTCACCGTGTCCGAAGGCGTAGCAAGCGTATGGCTAAGCCGAGCCTCCCCCATAGCCTCACCACTCAGGCGGTCCACCGGGTAGGTCCACACTTGGGCCTGGCTCAAGTCGTTTAAGCCTTCGCCCTCGCCGCGCATACGCGTCTCACCGATGCGCATGGTAGCCTTCTCTTCGTCCGAGGGCTCTTGGATATCCATGTTGATCTGGTAAGTCATGGGGCCTGAATACGGCGCGGAACCATCCTTGGACAATTGCTGGGAATCCGCGGAATCATCGTGCAATGTCCAGGTGCTGTTTTTCAGGTTCAGCGGCAGCCGCGGGGAAAAATCCAAAAATGCCGGCGCCACAACACCAGCGGCGATCAACGCGACACCGAGGCCTAGGAGCAGGACGGAAAAAATGCGGGACTTGGGCAGCATGGGGGCTAATTCTACAGCCCTTGGCGGAAATTCCTGGTTTCTACAGGCCACCCCGCCGTGCCGGATTGATTTCTAAGCAGTGTGCCTATTCCAAGCAACGATACTGCTAGTATCCGTGGTTTGGCGCGCGCACCAAAGATCAAACTCTTCCTGCAGTCCCAGCCAAAACTCCGCCGAATTGCCAAAATAGGCAGAGAGACGAAGCGCCATTTCCGCACTAATCCCAATGCGTCCACGGACCAGCTTTGAAATTTGGGATTTAGAGCTAAAAATATCCCTGGCTAAGCGGTATTGAGTAAGTCCGAGCGGCTCCAGAAACTCCTCGCGCAGAACCTCCCCAGGGTGTGGAACGGATATGATATCCGAAGCTTCCTCTCCCTCATTTGTGATAATCGATGAAGTCAACGTCCACAGCTCCTTTCCCCTGTCCATCGAAAGACTACTCTCCACTGCGCGTTAACGCGGATGGAATAAAATCCGTCCCACTGGCCTTTCAGCCTCTCCAAACGATTTGCTGGTGGAATCCTTAAATCAGCTAGGGAAACGGACCGGTCAATCATGATGAGTTTGCGGCGCAGGATCTTCCACAGTTCAGGAGGTACATACTTTGGCGCCTTACCATCTGTGTGAAAGCGCTCTAAGCTATCCCCCCTAAACTCCACAACGCCATGGTGTCATACTTTGACACTATTGGCCATTGCTGCACTCCACGCACTACGCTCGCAAACACAAAACGAGGAAATCCCCAGCTCCCACCGCGCGGAGCGGCAGAAGTGGGGATTTGAAAGCGTAAAGCTCAGTGAAATTACTTGAGCTCGACGGAAGCGCCAGCCTCTTCCAGCTTGGTCTTAGCAGCCTCAGCGTCGTCCTTGGAAGCGCCCTCGAGGATAGCCTTAGGAGCACCCTCGACCATTTCCTTAGCTTCCTTCAGGCCCAGGCCGGAGACGATCTCGCGGACAGCCTTAATAACGCCAATCTTCTTAGCGCCAGCGTCGGTCAGAACGACGTCGAACTCGGTCTTCTCCTCAGCGGCACCAGCGCCGCCCTCAGCCGGAGCGCCAGCTGCAACAGCAGCAACCGGAGCAGCAGCCTCAACGTCGAATACCTCTTCGAATTCCTTAACGAACTCGGACAGTTCGATGAGGGTCATTTCCTTGAAAGCTTCAATGAGCTCGTCCTTGGTGAGCTTAGCCATGATGGCAAGTCCTTTCTGTGTTGTGTGTGCGCTGCGCGTGATTTAGGCCGCGCACACGGTGTTGTAATTGTGCGTCTTTTGTGACGACTTAAGCTTCTGCTTCCTTCTTGTCCTGCAGAGCTGCGACGGTGCGTACAGCCTTGGTTGCAGGAGCGTTGAAGAGAGCGGCTGCCTTCGCCATAGAACCCTTCATAGCGCCAGCCAGCTTTGCGAGGGTGGTCTCGCGGTTGTCCAGCTTGGCGATGGCCTCAACCTGGTCGGCAGACAGTGCGTTGCCGTCCATGTAGCCACCCTTGATGATGAGTGCCTTGTTGTCATCAGCGAACTTGGTGATGACCTTCGCAGCATCCACTGCCTCGCCCTTGATGAACGCAATTGCGGTCGGGCCAGTCAGCAAATCATCAAGACCTTCGATGCCAGCTTCCTTGGCAGCGATCTTGAAAAGGGTGTTCTTGGCGACGGAGTATTCAACGTCAAATCCCAGATCGTTACGCAGCTCCTGCAGCTGGGATACGGTCAGGCCGCGGTACTCGGTCAATACAACAGAGTTAGCGCCAGCCAGCTTCTCCTTCAGCTCTGCCAGGTCTGCAGTGTTCTTTGGGTTTGCCATTGTCTCTCGCCTCCTTCCAAAACATCTCTTTTATTATTCCGCCGGGACCTTCCTTATTTCGGTTACCCGAAATAACAAAAGCCCCGTGCAAGAGCACAGGGCGCGCGACATAAGAGAATGCCGCGAATAATCGCAAAGTGTCTCCTGCGTGGGCCGCCTCCTAGGATGGAGAACCTTCGATCCAAATGGATGACCAACGGTCTTCGGTGAACTTTGACTCGGCCTGAAGCGGCCGTTCAAACTTCGTGGAAAACACTACCTTCCCACCCACGGTTTCTCCAAATCCCCGTTTTCGCCGCGTAGGATAGCCGCCATGACCTGCCTGATGTGGTTCCGCGATGACCTGCGCCTACACGATAACCAGGCCCTTCGCCGCGCGGCCGAAGCCGCCTCGCTTGCAGGCGGTCCCTTGGTCGCCGTCGTGCTCGACGAGCCTGCATATCCGGGCACCCGCCCGTTGGGCGGCGCCACCACGTGGTGGCGCGAGCGCTCCCTTTATGCCCTGGCACATGACCTCGCGGAGCACGGCGTGGAGCTCATTCGCGTCGCCGGTGATGCCCGCGTGGAAATCCCCCGCCTAGCCGCCGAACTCGGCGCCACTACCGTCACGTGGACGCGCCGCTACCACGGCCCGCTGCGCGAGGTTGATGCCGCCGTCAAGGAAAACTTGACGGCTCGTGGCATTACCGCCACTTCTTCACCCGGCTTCACCCTGGTCGAACCCTGGGAGGTCACCAATGGCCAGGGCCAGCCCTATAAGGTCTTTACCCCCTTCTCCAAGGCCGCGTCCTCCCAAGTGGCAGGCGATGAGCCGGAGGGGGTGCCGGAGATGGGGGCGTCGGCAAGCATTGCGTGTTCCTGGCCCAAGCCCACCGAGCCGGCGTGGGCCGCATCCCTGGCCGAGCACTGGACGCCCGGGGAAGCCGGTGCGCGGGAGCGCCTGGCGCAGCTGGATCTGGCCAACTACGCCAAGGAGCGCGATATCCCCGCGCTTAATGCCACCTCTCTCCTCTCACCGCACCTGCGCTTTGGTGAGGTCTCCCCGCGCGAGGTGTGGTTCGCCGCGGCCGAGGAGCCGGAGTGCGCCAAGTTCCACTCCGAGCTGCTGTGGCGTGACTTTGCCTGGCACCGCCTCTACCACCTGCCCAACCTCGCTACCGAGAACGTACGGGAAAAATTCGACCGCTTCGATTGGTCCTGGGATGACCCACGCCTGACAGACTGGCAGTCCGGTACGACGGGCATTGCGCTTGTCGACGCCGGAATGCGCGAGCTATGGGCCACCGGCTATATGCACAACCGCGTACGGATGGTGGTGGGATCCTTCCTCACCAAGAACCTCGGTATCCACTGGCGCCTGGGCGAGGAATGGTTCTGGGATACGTTGGTAGATGCCGATGCCGCCTCCAACCCCTTCAATTGGCAGTGGGTGGCTGGCTGCGGCGATGACGCCGCACCATTTTTCCGCATCTTCAACCCCGAAACCCAGGCCAAGCGCTTCGACCCCGACGGCGAATATGTGCGCCGCTGGGCACCTGCGCTGTCTGGCCCACCCATAGTGGACCTGAAGGAATCGCGCCAAGCCGCCCTCGACGCCTATGCGGAGATCAAGGACTAGGCCGGCGGAAGAGGCAGAAATAAAGGTCTACCATGGGGCCAATGATGAGCCCTAGGATTCATTCTCAAGCGCACCCGCCCATCGGCAATACCCCACTCATGCGAGTGGAGGCGATCAATCCTCGGCCGGATGTCCACCTCTATCTCAAACTCGAACAGTTCAACCTTGGCGGCTCTGCAAAAGACCGTACCGCCCGAGCACTCATCCAGGCGGCCCTTGCCGCCGGCGATATCCGCCCAGGGTCGACATTGGTGGAATCTTCCTCCGGCAACCTGGGCATGGCTCTCGCTCGTCAGGCCCCACTGCAGGGGATGAAGTTCCACTGCGTGGTGGACCCGCGCGTCAACGCCTCCACGGTGGCCACCATGCGGGCCTACGGCGCACGGGTGGAATTGCTCGACCACCCAGATCCCGAAACCGGCGATTGGCTCACCGCCCGCCGCACCCGCGTGGCCGAGCTATTGGAAGAGATCCCTGATTCTTTCAACCTCAACCAGTATTCCAATGAAGCCGCCTTCCACGCCCACGCGGAGGGCACTATGACTGAGATCCTGGATCAACTCGGGCAGGCACCCAGCCATGTGCTCGTGGCTATGAGTACCACCGGAACCCTTGGCGGCTGTGTCCGCAAACTTTCCGAGGTGGGTGCTGAGACTCAAACAATCGGCGTTGATGCAGAAGGCTCCGTGCTTTTTGGCGGTGAGCGTGGCACCCGCATGCTGCCCGGCTATGGCGCAGGTATCGTAACCGATCTATCCACCAAATTTTCGCCCTCTTCCATCGAGCGGGTCCCCGATCTCGAGGCCATCGTGGCCGCCCGCAGGCTCGCCCGGGCCGAGGGGTTGCTGCCAGGTGCTTCCGGCGGTGCTGTCATCGCAGCCTTCCAGCGCCTTGCACCCTCCCTGCCGGCGGGGGCGGAGGTGGTTGCCGTGCTACACGACGCCGGCCAGCCTTACTTAGACACTATCTATAACGATTCCTGGGTGTGCGAAAACTTCGGCATTTCACCTGCCGAACTTGCCGCGCGCAGCGAAGGGACGACGCAGTGACTTCCGCTAAGCCTGCCCGACGCATTGCCATCATCGGAGGCGGTCCGCGCGGTCTCTGGGCCGTAGAGGAACTCATCGAGCGCGCCCGCATCCCCATCGATGTCACGGTCTTCGATCCGTATCCGGCCGGTGCGGGCGCCGTCTACCGTCCGCAGCAGCCGCTGCAGTGGCGCCTCAACGTCAACTGCGCCATCGTCACCACCGCCCACGATAATTTCAACGATTGGCGGGCCCGCCGCGGTGGGGACACCACCGATGCCTTCCCACCGCGCGCCGAAGTGGGCCAATTCCTCGCCGATACCTGGTCCGCCGCATTACATCGCGCACCGGCGCACGTTGGCATCCGCCACTTGCCGCACCGCGTAAGTGAAGTGAGCGGCGACGGAGAAGGCTTCGTGGTCGATGGCGCCTCTTTCGACGACGTCCTAGTATGCACCGGCCACGACCATCTCCATGCTGGTTCCTTGGTCCACGAAGCTTCGCGGGTGCCCGTCACCGGTCTCTATTTCGGCGCCGATCTCCCTAGCGCTCCACGGCGAATCGGCGTACGCGGTGCCGCCTTAAGCTTTATCGATGTATGCCTGCTTTATGGCGATACCGCCGAGGTCATTTATCCGGTGAGCCGCAGCGGGCGTTTTATGGAGGTAAAGCCCTCTCCGGAGGCACCGCTGCCGGAGGTTTCGACGCGGTGGCGGCAGGCCTGTGCGCATATCACTAACGCCGCAGACTTGCGCGAGATCCTCATCGGGGCCGCAGCCGAGTTCGGTGACTTCTCTAGTGCGGATCTAGCAGCTGTTATTGATGGTAAGGATTTCACTGGCGATGCGGTCGCTGAGCTCGAGGCTTCCCTACGTGCGGCCGAAGGTACCGGTCCGCTCACCCCGGCCGCGGCCGTGGGTGCGGCGTTTCGTGGGGTATTCCAAGAGTGCGTCGATTGGCACAAGGCGCATGGCCCCATGCCCGGCTTCCGCGAGCTTTCACGCACCCTTGAGCGCGTGGCTTTTGGTCCGCCACCGGTCACAGCTAGGCGCCTACTCGAGCTGATCCACTCCGGTGTGGTGAATACCGACTACCTAGGCACGCCTGAGCAGATAGATTCCTGGCGGGAAAAGGGCGGCGTGGACCTGCTTATTGACGCCACCGTTGCTCCCCAAGCCACCCCCTCCCCCTTCCACGACGTTCCTGGCGTGGTGGAAATTGGCCGAATGAACGAGCTCTCCCTGCCCGGCCATGACTCCCTTAACCGTTCCGTGCACGATGACATCCCCCGCTGGGCGGAGAAAGTAGGAAACCCATGACCACCACCCCTGTAGAACCACTACCCGTCCACGGCACCGTCCCCTTGCGCGCCCGGTGGGAACGGTGGATGCGTGAGCTTGTCGAAAACCCGCAGCACGTCAGCGCATTGACCTCGCGCTACGGTTCTCCGGTGAACGTGTTGAATCCCGCTCCGCTGCGCCACACTGCCCAGGAGTTGCTCGATGCGGGCGCTTCCCACGGCGTGGACACGCAGGTGTTTTTCGCACGCAAGGCCAATAAGGCGCTGTGTTTTGTCGATGCTGCACGCGATGCCGGGCTCGGGGTGGATGTAGCCAGCGAGAACGAGCTCCGCCAAGTGCTCGACCGCGGTGTTGCTCCAGAGCGCATCATCCTCAGCGCCGCTATCAAAACCGACGACTTGCTCCGCCTCGCGGTTTCGCGGGGAGTTACTATCTCTTGTGATTCTCGCGCCGAGTCCCGCCGCATCGCCGCCATCGCGCGGGCATTAGACACCACCGCCTGCGTGGCACCACGCCTCGCTCCAGATCCGAACTCCCTACCTCCCACCCGCTTCGGGGAAAGGCTGTCGGCATGGCGGCAAGCCGAGTGGCCACAGGAACTTCGTGTTGTGGGCGTCCACGTGCACCTGCATGGCTATAGCGAGGCCGACCGCCGAACCGCCCTTGCAGAGGCAATTGCCTTGGTAGAGCACCTACGCGCATTGGGCCAGCCCGCAGAATTCATCGATATCGGCGGCGGCGTGCCCATGAGCTACCTAGAATCCCGCGAGCAGTGGGAGAATTACCTCGAGCGTATCGCCTCCCAACGCGCTGGTACCGGTGAACCGTTCACGTGGAAATCGGATCCGCTCTCCAATACTTACCCTTTCTGGCAGGAACCGACGCGCGGTCAGTGGCTGGACCAGCTCCTCTCCGGTGATGTCCCCGGCTACGGCACCGCTGGCACGGAGCTGCGCGAGCGGGACATCGCCCTGCATCTAGAGCCCGGCCGCAGCCTCCTCGACGGCTGTGGAGTCATCCTTACCGAGGTGAGCTTCCTCAAAGAACGCTCTGATGGCCTGCCCCTTATCGGCGTGGCGATGAATCGCACCCAATGCCGGACCGCCGCAGATGACATCCTGCTCGACCCCCTCCTGGTACCCACGGCCGGCCCGGCAAAGGAAATCTCCCGCGAGCCACGCACCGGCTTTGTAGTCGGAGCCTACTGCATTGAAGACGAGGTTATCCTGCGCCGCGAACTGGACTTCCCGGATGGCATTGCTGTAGGAGATACCCTCGCCATTCCGAATACAGCCGGGTATTTTATGCACATCTTGGAGTCTGCTTCGCACCAAATTCCTTTGGCACGCAACGTCTACTACGACGGCGGCGATTGGGTGCCAGACGATATTGACGCCGTGTAGCTGCAGGCGGGCTAAGACATAGAAAAAGGGCTTCGAGGCAATCCTCGAAGCCCTTTAAATTTGAACGCAGTGCGTTAGAACTGCTTACGCGGTGTAATCCTTGACCACGGAACCGTCAACCGGGATGCCCGGGCCGGAGGTGGTGGAGATGGTAGCGCGCTTGATGTAGATGCCCTTAGCGGAAGAAGGCTTCAGGCGCTGGATCTCGTCCATGAGGGCGCCGTAGTTCTCAGCCAGCTTCTCAGCATCGAAGGATGCCTTGCCGATGATGGCGTGCAGGTTAGCAGCCTTATCAACGCGGAAGGAGATCTTGCCGCCCTTAACCTCAGAGATTGCCTTAGCAACGTCTGCGGTAACGGTGCCGGTCTTCGGGTTCGGCATCAGACCACGCGGGCCCAGGACGCGAGCAACGCGGCCAACCTTGGCCATCTGATCCGGGGTAGCGATAGCAACGTCGAAGTCGATGTTGCCCTCGTTGATCTGCTCGATCAGTTCAGCGGTGCCAACGATGTCAGCGCCAGCTTCCTGAGCGGCGGTAGCCTTCTCGCCCTCAGCGAAGACAGCAACGCGAACGTCCTTACCGGTGCCGTTAGGCAGGGAAACGGTGCCGCGAACCAGCTGGTCAGCCTTGCGCGGGTCAACGCCCAGGCGGAAGACGACGTCAACGGTGGCGTCGAAGTTCTTGGAGGAGGTCTCCTTGGCCAGCTTGGTAGCCTCGATCGGACGGTACAGGCGGGACTTATCTACCAGTTCCGCAGCGGCCTTATAAGCCTTAGACTTGGTGCTCATTTAACAATTCCTTTTCTGGATTGGTGTGGTGTTCGGCGGGCCGTAGCTGGCCCTACCACATAAAGTTTTTACTTCTCCGGTGCGCCATCAACGGTGATGCCCATGGAGCGGGCGGTACCGGCGATGATGCGAGCGCCGTTCTCGATGTCACGTGCGTTCAGGTCCGCAAACTTGGTCTCTGCGATTTCCTTGCACTGATCCCAAGACACAGAGCCGACCTTGTCGGTGTGTGGGACGCCGGAGCCCTTCTTGATGCCAGCGGCCTTGAGCAGCAGCTTAGCTGCCGGCGGGGTCTTCAGCTTGAAGTCGAAGGAACGGTCCTCGTAGACGGTGATCTCAACCGGAACCACGTTGCCACGCTGGTTCTCGGTAGCGGCGTTATAAGCCTTGCAGAACTCCATGATGTTGACGCCGTGGGCACCCAGTGCCGGGCCAACTGGCGGTGCCGGGTTAGCGGCGCCTGCCTCGATCTGCAGCTTGATGAAGCCGGATACCTTCTTCTTAGGAGCCATCGAATTACCTCTTTCCTGTGTTACCGGGATAGCCGCCACGATGAATAACGGGATCCCGTCCGGATGCTCACCTTCAGTGGGCCACCGGAGGATGAAACGTTTTTCTCATACGCACGCCAAAGGCGCACGGCGTTCCAGTTTAGAACACCGTGCGCCCTGCACAAAATCACTTTTAGGAGATGCGCTCGATCTCGGTCGGCGACAACTCCACTGGGGTCTCGCGGCCAAAGATGGACACCAGTCCCTGCATCTTGCCGGTCTCCGGGTCGATCTCGGAAATGGTGGCGGAGACTGCGGCCAGCGGGCCGGACAGGATGGTCACTGCCTCGCCTACCTCGAAGTCGTGGGCGTACTTCTTTGCCACTTCCTTTTCTGGCATGGCCACGACCTGCTCGCCCTCAGCCTCATTCGGGGCGGCATCGCCCTTGGTGGACGGTGCTTCGTTCGGC
The DNA here is from genome assembly GCA_002154655.1 of Corynebacterium kefirresidentii. Classification (GTDB taxonomy): domain Bacteria; phylum Actinomycetota; class Actinomycetes; order Mycobacteriales; family Mycobacteriaceae; genus Corynebacterium; species Corynebacterium kefirresidentii. The sequence continues at coordinate 7,518 of NGUZ01000021.1, read as the reverse complement.
ATCAGGAATTTAGCCACATCGCGGGTCTTAACCGGGGTGGCGTTGCCCTCATTGCCCACAAAGGAGGTCACGCCAGGGGTTTCGCGGATGACGGACCATGCGGCGTCGTTAAGCTCAGCGCGAACCAAGACATAGCCCGGCAGCAGCTTGCGCTTCACAATCTTCTTCTTGCCGTCCTTGTTCTCGAGCACCTGCTCAATAGGTACAACGACCTCGAAGATGGAATCTTCTACCTCGAGGGTCTGGGCGCGCATGTCCAGGTTGGTCTTTACCTTGTTTTCGTAGCCGGAGTAGCACTGGATGATGTACCACTGGCCCGGCTGCTTCTTCAGTTCGCGGGTAAAGGCACGCAGGCGCTTGCGGTAGGCGGCGTCTTCGGACTCATCCTCGCCAGCCTCTGGAGCTGCGCCCTCTGCCGTGCCCTCGGCGTCCGCTCCTTCGGCGTTCGCCCCCTCGGCGTCGGCCGATGCCGCTGCCGATTCCGATTCCGCTTGCGGTGCCTCGGCTGCCTCAGCAGGCTCAGCTGCGGCGTCGGTGGACTCTGCTGCTTCTACTGCTGCGGGCGCGCTTGGGGTAGCGTCCTCCTGCTGCGCTTCCTCTACGGAGCTAGCATGTTCTGCCGCCTGCTCCTGCACGTTGGCCTGCATAGCCTCCTCGAGGGAGGTGCCTACGGTTTCGACGTTATTCTCGTCGCTCATGATTCTTACTCCAAAAATTCCTCGGCGCGTTGCGTAGGACCAGCCTACCCGCCCGCGTATGGGCAAAAAGTATCCCGCCGTTCCTTCAGCGGAAACAGCGGGATAAAAGATTATGCGGCTATCTTACTAATCAGAGAGAATCTGCTCAACTCCGAGACCGGCCAGAGTGTCCACACCCCACACCAGAACGGTCAGGACGATGAGGAAGGCAAAGGTAATGAGGGTGTACTGCAGCATCTCCTTAGCGGTAGGCCACACCACCTTCTTCATCTCGGATACGACCTCGCCTGGGAAGGCGGCTACGCCACCACCTGGGGTGTCATCGTGATTCTTATCCTCTACGCGGACGACGTGCTTATCGGCGTAGTCCGCGGAGGACGTGGTAGCCGCACCAGAGAGCTGACGCTTACCGGTCGGGCGCGGTGCACCCGAATTCTTCGGCTGCTGCTCATCGCTCACAGCTAACCCTCCTTGGGAACTAAATCTAATAGGGCGCTTAACGCGCACCTCCATAACTTTGTCAACCCTAGCAAAGCTTGCACAGCATGAAAAGCTGACCACGGCATTTGCAAGGCGTGGCTTTGATAACAAGTGGGCGGGCCAAGCGCCGAGAGGAAAATAGGGCATGAAGAAACCCCGCCACCTGACGTGACGGGGTTTACTATGCAGGGGCGACAGGACTCGAACCTGCAACCTACGGTTTTGGAGACCGTTGCGCTACCAATTGCGCCACGCCCCTATTCTTTTATTCCTCAATGCCTCAGCATCAAGCGTTGAAGACCTTACCAGAGCCATAGTTCCAATCCGAAACTAGACACCGCCTGGACTGCCTTCAGCGCGGTAATAAAAAAGCGCCCTGCGGGCGCCTTTCTTTCCCGGTAGCGATGGCGAGAATTGAACTCGCGACACAGCGATTATGAGTCGCTTGCTCTACCACTGAGCTACACCGCCATATTCACCTTGGAGGAATTCCTTGCTCCAAACATGAATGGAGCCCCCTGACAGAATCGAACTGTCGACCTTTTCCTTACCATGGAAACGCTCTGCCGACTGAGCTAAGGGGGCACATCCTAGCGTTGAACACATCGCTATTTCGTTGTGCTCTCCGTTGCGGACTCCAATAATCTAACCTGCTTTCAACGTTTTACACAAATCGCCACGTCACGGCGTAAAAATGCATAGCTCCTGTGACACCTTTTCGCGCCTTTCGAAGGCAGTTAGACAAACGGCATGCCAGCCCACCCCTGCGGGGCGCTCGGCCACGCCTCCTACCGTGCGCCAGCAGCCGCGCGAAGGCATGTGGATTGGGGGTGTGGGAAAAAGGGGCGTCGGCAAGCGTGGCAATGCTCACCGTGGGCAGTGACCTCGGCACGGACGCTGGTCGCTGAGTCCAGTGAGGCTTTCTGCAGTTGTTGAAAAGCCGCAAATAAGGCCATTGATTCGAGGCCCTGAGGGTTTAAGCTTGGTGTGTAAAATCCCACACCCCATACCGAGGAGCGCAGATATGTCCGCCACCGATATTGCCACCCCACACATCAATCCGCAGGGCGCACCCATTGCGGAAACCATCCTCCTGCCCGGTGACCCGCTGCGGGCGAAGTTCATCGCCGAGAACTTCCTGGAAGACACTGTCCAGTTCAACGGCGTGCGCAATATGCTGGGGTTTACCGGCACCTATAAAGGCAAGCCCGTTTCGGTCATGGGCACCGGCATGGGTGTTCCCTCCATCGGCATCTACTCCTGGGAGCTCATCCACAACTACGGCGTAAAGAAGCTCATCCGCGTCGGTTCCATCGGCGCTATGCAAGAAGACATCGAGCTACACGATGTCATCGTCGCCTCCTCCGCCTCCACCGATTCCAATTTCTTGAGCCAGTACAACCTGCCGGGCAGCTACGCCCCCACCGCCTCGTGGAAGCTCCTCAAGGCCTTGGTCGATGAAGCCGAGAAGCAGCAGGCGCACATTCACGTGGGCAATATCTTGAGCTCGGACATCTTTTATAACTTTGACCAGTCCGTCAACGAACGCTGGGCGCACATGGGCGTGCTCGGCGTAGAGATGGAATCCGCCGCGCTTTATGCCACCGCGGCCGAAGCCGGCGTCGACGCACTGGGGCTTTTCACCGTCTCCGACAACCTCGTGCACGGTACCAAGCTTTCTGCCGAAGAACGCCAAACCGCCTTCCGCACCATGATTGAACTCGCGCTGCCACTTAACGCGCTCGACTAAAAGGACGCCTTCCCCGTGACTTCTTCTACTGCCTCTGCTTCCTCGCAGGACAAGCGGCCAGGTCCCGCGCTAAACCCCAAGGTCGCCGTCCCCATCCTGCTCTTCGTCTTCGTCTTCTCATTGGTTATTGATAACGGCTTTAAGACGATGACCATGCCGATTGCCCAGGCGCTCGACCTCTCCGTTAAGACCGCCTCCCTCCAGGCTTCCCTCGCCGGCGTCATCATTGGCATCGGCGCCGTGGTCTACGCCGCGCTGGCGGATTCCATTTCCATCCGCAAGCTCATGCTCACCGGCGTTGTCCTCATTGCCGTGGGATCGATCTTAGCCTTCGCCTTTTCTAGCTTCTGGCCCATAGTGCTGGCCGGTCGTCTCATTCAAACCTCCGGCCTCGCCGCCGCGGAGACGCTCTATGTCATCTATGTGACCAAGCACTTAAGCGAGGCCGATCAAAAGACCTACCTGGGCTTTTCCACCGCCGCTTTCCAGGCCGGCCTGCTCATCGGCGCGTTGACCTCTGGCTTTATTTCCACCTATGTCTCGTGGACGGCGATGTTCCTCATCCCGCTCATCCTCATTCTGACCATCCCGCCGATTATCAAGCTGGTGCCAGAAGATGAGGCCGTGGAGGGACACCTCGATGTGCTCGGCCTATTTTTCATCGCCGTCTTTGCCACTGGCCTGACCTTATTCATGCAGGAGTTCAACTGGATCTATCTCATCGTGGCTGTCCTCGGCGTGGTGGGCTTTGCCTACTACATCGGCCACGCTAAATATCCCGTGGTCACCCCGGAGTTTTTCACCAACGGCCGCTACGTGTGGACCATCCTCATGGTCTTCTTCGTCTATTCCACCCAGATGGGCTTCATCTTCTTGCTGCCTTTTGCGGCGCATGACCTGCACGGCATGAATATCGATAAAGCCTCCCTGTTGATGATCCCGGGCTATATCTGCGCCATCCTCATCGGCATCTTCTCCGGAAAGATCGGCACCGTTTTATCCTCCCGCGCCACCATCTACACCGCCTTCGCCTTAGTTGCCGGCGCACTGGTGACGGCCGCGCTTTTTGTGCAACTCCACGTCGCTATTCTCATCGCAGCCATCGTGGCCTTCGCCTCCGGCTTTTCCCTGATGTACGCGCCGCTGGTTAATACCGCGCTGCGCAATATCAGCGCCGCCAAGTCCGGCATCGCCATTGGTTTTTATAACCTGACCATCAATATCGCCATCCCGCTGGGAATTGCCTATACCGCCAAGCTCCAGGACCTCGCCAGCTATAACACCGTGCTGTGGATCCTGGCCGCCGTGGCCGCCATTGGCATTGCCCTATACGTAGTTTCTGACCTCAAGATGGCCCGTTCCGAATCCCGCCCAGCCCGTTAAGGAGAAAATTATGACTTCCCGCACCGACGTCGCATCCATCATCGATCACACCCTGCTCAAGCCGGAGGCGACCCCGGAACAGTTCCGCGCCCTGGTAAATGAGGCAGCCGAGCTGGGCACCTATTCCGTATGCGTTTCTCCCTCCGCCTTGCCCATCGAGGTTCCTGACTCCCTGCACATTGCCACCGTCGTCGGCTTTCCCTCCGGGGCAGTAAAGCCGGAGATCAAGGCCGCTGAGGCAGCCCGCGCGGTTGCCGATGGCGCCGAAGAGGTGGACATGGTCATCAATATCCCGCTAGCCATCGAAGGCCGCGCCGAGGATCTGCAGGCCGAAATCCAGGCCGTGCGCGATGCCATCCCGGGCAAGGTTCTCAAGGTCATCATTGAATCCGCCGCGCTTTCCGACGACTCCATTGTCCTCGCCTGCAAGGCCGCCGCAGCCGCCCAGGCGGACTTTGTTAAAACCTCCACCGGTTTCCACCCAGCCGGCGGTGCCTCCGTGCATGCCGTAAAGCTCATGCGCGAGACTGTAGGCGATAAGTTAGGCGTGAAAGCCTCTGGCGGTATCCGTACCGCACAGGACGCCCTAGCCATGATTGAGGCTGGCGCGACCCGCTTGGGCCTGTCCTCCTCCGCCAAGATCCTCGAGGAGCTCTAGGCCATGTCGAACGCCGCCGTAGATTATGACTACGCCCGTACGTGGGCCGAACACGACCCCGATCCGGAGACTGCCCGCCAGGTAAAGACCTGGATTGAAGAGGGCAATACCGCCGAGCTCGCCTCCGCCTTCGCCGGCCCCCTGGCCTTTGGCACCGCGGGCCTGCGCGCCGCCGTGGGCCCGGGTGAGTCCCGCATGAACCGCGCCGTGGTCATCCGCACCACCTACGGGCTCATCACCTGGCTCAAGCAGCAGGTCGATACCCCAGTCGTGGCCATTGGGTGCGATGCCCGCCACGGCTCCGCGCAGTTCCAGCGCGATGCGGCGCAGGTCATCTCCGCAGCTGGCGGCCGGGCCCTGGTTTTGCCCGCACAAAACCCCACTCCGCTCACCGCCTTCACGGTCCGCTCGCTCAAGGCGGATGCCGGCATTATGGTCACTGCCTCACATAACCCACCGGCCGATAACGGCTACAAGGTTTACTTGGGTGGCCGCATCGCCACCGGCCCTGCGGAAGGCGTGCAGCTTATCTCGCCCGCCGATGCCGAAATCGCGGAAGCCATCGCCGCGGCACCTCATGCCGATGAAATCCCGCTTTCTGCGGCGAATGTCGAGAACGTCGATACCCGCGCCGAGTACCTCGACCGTGCGGCACAACTCATAGGCGAGAGCTCCGATGTCACCATCGCGCTCACGGCCATGCACGGCGTTGGTGCTGCCTTGGGCAAAGAACTTCTCACCCGCTGTGGCTTCCGCGTCTCGCTGGTTCCTGAGCAGGCCCAACCGGATCCGGATTTCCCTACCGTCTCCTTCCCCAACCCGGAAGAGCCCGGCGCCCTTGATCTGGGTATCCGCCACGCTGAGGAGATCGGCGCCGATATCCTTATCGCTTATGACCCCGACGCCGACCGCTGCGCCGCCGCCGTGCCCACTCCTTCCGGCACGTGGCGCCAGCTCACCGGCGATGAAACTGGCGCCCTTTTGGGCGACTATCTGGCCCGCCGCGGGGCGACCGGCAATTTTGCCAATTCCCTCGTCTCCTCCCGCCTGCTCGGGCGCATCGCCGCCCACTACGGCCTCGGCCACGAGGAGACCCTCACCGGTTTCAAGTGGATCGCCCGCACACCGGATCTTGCCTTTGGATACGAGGAAGCCATTGGTTTCTGCCCCGATCCCACCGCTGTCCGTGACAAGGACGGCATCGCTACCTCGGTAGTGCTTGCCAGCCTCGCGGCCGAATGTAAGGCCGCAGGAACCACCCTGCTGGAGCGATTGGAGGGCATCTACGCCACCGTCGGGGCCCTGTATACCCAACCGCTGACCTTCCGCGTAGATGACCTCAGCATCATCGCCCAAGCCATGGACAAGGTCGCCTCTACCCCACCCACGGAGCTGGCCGGCTCGCCGGTGGCGAAGGTAGAGAAATTCGCCCAAGGCTCCAAGTTCTTCACCAACAACGATGACCGCGTCATCGTGCGCCCCTCCGGTACCGAGCCGAAGCTGAAGTGCTACATCGAATCCCCCGACGCCGACCGCCTTGATGCTATTGCGGCCGACCTGCGCGCCTACTTCGAGATTTAACCCCCTCCCCGCTCCACGCTCTCCAACTGGTCCTTCTGAGATTGCTTAGGGCCAATGAGGGTGCGGACTAGTGGGCTTGCTGCCGCCAGGCCCACCGCCGCAGTACCAACTATCGATTCCGGTGGGTCAAAAAGAACGAGTATCGCCGGTATAAGGATGAGCGTCCTCCATAATCCGATCGCCTGCGCCCGGCTGAATGTCATTGTGCTGTTTGATTATCTGTGGATGCGGAGTTGGCCCCTGATGCGCCCACACAGCAATTTGGTCGTCAAGGTTAGAAAGTCTATTTACGCCAGGGAGCGCTCCTCCAACTGGCGGGAAATCGCTGCGTTTATTTTCCGGTGCGCCCGATAACTGCGAGTCCGATTGCGCAGATGCGCTTGCTGCGCTGCCTGCGCTACTCGCTGGCCTTGAAATAGGTGAATCTCGTTTACCCCGTCCAGCATCGTTCGGATCTTCTTCATATCCCATATCCTATCGCTAAACCCCATACCTTCATCTCTACAGTGACTTTCTGTGACTGATGGTATGGCTACCGAGCACGCCTGTTTGTACACAGCGCCTTAGAAAGGTGTAGTTTGCTGGTCCTGAAGGCCAAAATGAGAGGAGTTAAAGGCTACAGGACCCCACCATTCATCCTTAACAGTTTTGCTAAAGATTGCAGTTGGTATTTCATCATTGCTCTGCCTCGGTTATTTCATTGGCGGTTTGAATGCGGTATACATTGCCAAGGCCCTGGCGGGATCGGATTCCACCTCATTGCCGGATATTTCTCGTAGGTTAGGAAATGGATTTTTCTACTTCACGATCGCCGGGATATTCCTAGCTGTATTCCTCGTTGGTGCCTATGCGGTGTTCCACAGGGCTCAAAGCTCCCGCAGACAGGAGTCCTGCCGGTAGCACCCGTCTCACGGGCAGATTCTAGTGGTCGTGGAAACACTTCCTATGTTTCGGTTGAGTTTATCAGT
>NGUZ01000218.1 GCA_002154655.1 Corynebacterium kefirresidentii | reverse complement strand
AACGACTGGCGTTAAACCTGCTGCAATCAATCTTGCAAGTGGCGCAAGTAGAACTACTGAACCAATCAAATCAACGCCATCTGGAACGTATTTCTCAGTGTACTTCATAACGTAACCGATAAGGTACCCTGCGAAGAAACCTGGTAAGAGATCCATGCCACCACAGGCAGCACCAATAACTAGTGCGTAGACTGGAGACACACCAATCGCAAGCGCAGTCAATCCGGCTGCAGCAACGCCTCCGAGACCTCCCGCAGCATCCCCTAACTCCTC
>NGUZ01000217.1 GCA_002154655.1 Corynebacterium kefirresidentii | reverse complement strand
ACCTTCAGTCATTTCCGAACAAATTGAACCTATTAAAGAGAAGTTAAGTCAACACTTAGATATATCAATACGACAACATATTGAAATAATTCGAAATCAATACATTGATCGTCTATTAGATGGTGTCGTTGAATATCCGAATGAAGAACAGCAATTTTTAACTGAAAAACTCGATAAAATAATAATGAATAGATACTTAGGTATTCCAATATTTCTAGTCATTATGTGGCTGATTTTTCAAACGACCTTTACTTGGATAGGAACACCATTATC
>NGUZ01000216.1 GCA_002154655.1 Corynebacterium kefirresidentii | reverse complement strand
CTAAATCAATATCAGCATGTTTAAGAATTTCCATAATGCCTAGTGGTGTACATGGAACAAAAGTTTGCTCATCAATATATAACTTACCGATATTTGAAGGGTGGAAGCCATCAACGTCTTTTTCAGGATTAATCGCTTCTAAGATTTTTTGTTCACTTACTTGTTTAGGAAGAGGTACTTGAACTAATATTCCACTTACTGAATCATCATTGTTTAAACGGTCTAATTCTTTTAATACATCTTCTTCAGAAGTATCCTCATCTAAATGAACAAT
>NGUZ01000215.1 GCA_002154655.1 Corynebacterium kefirresidentii | reverse complement strand
GTGTGAGTATTGAGCATAGTTACTCATACCACCAGATTGCGGAAACATTGTTCCTATTTCGATATAGTTATAAGAAATCGTTCCTATAACTATAAACCCGATAATCCAAGATAAAATGGCTGCAGGACCAGCTGCAGAAGAAGCTTCCCATGCACCAAATAACCAACCTGAACCAATTAAACTTCCTAGTCCTAATAATACAAGTTGGACCAGATTGATCTTACCTTCGTTATTATTTTGTCCCATAAATACTCCTTTATGTTGTTTTAATATTC
>NGUZ01000214.1 GCA_002154655.1 Corynebacterium kefirresidentii | reverse complement strand
GAGTCTAATTGTCGTCGATTTAAAATAAATACCTTCTCTACTGACTAATGAAATATCTTCATTATCATTCAACGTTCTGACACTTGAAAATTGATCAGCTAATTTAGAATTTACAATTGCTTTATCTTTGAGCTTTTCTGTTGTTACTGAATTGTCGGAAGGTATTGTGTCAGCGTTAATATTCTTTAAACTTTTTAAGAAATCGTTTAAAGCATCTTCAATCGCTTTGAAATTGTCATTTGTATACTTCAAATTATCTCTATTCCAAGCACTATT
>NGUZ01000213.1 GCA_002154655.1 Corynebacterium kefirresidentii | reverse complement strand
ATTACAAGAAGTTGAGCGCTTAGTAGAAAAGGGGAATATTGATTATATCGTGATTGAATCTACAGGTATATCTGAACCGGTACCTGTGGCTCAAACATTCTCTTATATTGACGAAGCATTAGGTATCGATTTAACGTCAATCTGTAAACTCGATACGATGGTAACCGTTGTGGATGCTAATCGATTTATTAATGACATTAATTCCGAGGATTTACTTGTGGATCGTGATCAAGGTGCAGATCAAACAGATGAGCGCTCAATTGCTGATTTACTTAT
>NGUZ01000212.1 GCA_002154655.1 Corynebacterium kefirresidentii | reverse complement strand
TTATTCCTCATTTACATCAAAGAATTGGCGATAAGAGTCAGTACCGCGAGGGTGTTAAGACTTCTTTAAGTAAGAATACGCTATTAGTACTAGCTATTACATTACATAATATTCCAGAAGGTCTATCGATTGGTGTTGCTTTTGGTGGAATTGCAACTGGTAATAGTCAAGCTACATTTCTAGGTGCTTTAGGCTTAGCGATTGGTATAGGAATACAAAACATTCCAGAAGGTGCAGCATTATCAATGCCTATTAGAGCTGCAGGCGCATCTCGTTG
>NGUZ01000211.1 GCA_002154655.1 Corynebacterium kefirresidentii | reverse complement strand
ATCCTTTAATTAAAAACCATAATTTAATCTTCGCTAAAAACATAAACATTAAAATTAATAAAATAATCCACCCGAACGTTGCAAAAGAATGAGCAAAAAATATTAAAATAATAAACATAAATACAAATAAAACTTTAGCTCGTGGATCTAGATGATGAATTACAGAGTTATTAGGTAAATATCTACCTATAATTAATTTATTCTTCATGATGTTGCCACTCCTGATACATACTTACAAATTCCTTCTCAGTAAGTGCGATTGTCTTAAATTTAATAC
>NGUZ01000210.1 GCA_002154655.1 Corynebacterium kefirresidentii | reverse complement strand
AGCGCCAACGTTAGAAGTTAAAAAGAATGCAAATGTAGCAGATGTAAAAGATGAAAAATCAAAAGATACTGCTAGTGAACAAACATCTTCAGGTGGCTCAATTGCTTTGTGGATAGTTTCAATTATCGCAATCATATTATCATTAGTAGCATTATTTAAACATTCAAGAAAATAAATAATCTAACGAGAGAGTCGAGGACTAAGTCTCTTTGTAAATAAGCTAAAACTTATTGAACTGAGTAGAATTGTATATTAAGTTTGACTCAGTTAAAGTCCCA
>NGUZ01000209.1 GCA_002154655.1 Corynebacterium kefirresidentii | reverse complement strand
GCAAACTGTGACTCTGGTGGCAATGGAGCTTGTAAAGATGGTACGTATATCGCTTCAGCAGCTCAGTGTGAAGCCGCTCAAGACAGTAAAGTCGCTTATAATGCAGGTTACGTATCTGGTCGAGAATCACAAGCACTTGGCGTTAACATTAACTTTGACCCTTGCGTTGATATTTTAAAAAATTGGCGTAACACAATTGTGAACACACGTGCATATGGAACAACTGCAGAAACCGTGATTAAATATACCAATGCCTTTATTAATGGCTTTAACGAAACA
>NGUZ01000020.1 GCA_002154655.1 Corynebacterium kefirresidentii | reverse complement strand
ACAGGTCAATCCGTGAAAATCCGCGATTCCGGACACACTTTTTGACCCTTAACCCCAAAATCGCGATTCCCAGCGCAATGAGCACCACGGGAAAGAGCACACTCTCCCACTTCTCCAGCGCTTCGGCGATTCCTGGCCGAGTTGCCACAAACCGCGCCGCCAAAACAAGTGGGGCTACAAGCGCAAGAAAGACGGCACAATAAACTGCTACTTCGGCCGGCGTAGAGGTAGTAAAAACGGGCACGTATACGCCGATATTGTCCCCTCCATTGGCAAAAGTGACTCCGGCGACCGCCAGCGTGCTCAGCTTTTTGCCGGAAATATCCTCATCGTCATCCTCACCTCGGAATGTTTGCCACGCCGCCCACAGGCCCAGCAACAACGGGATGAGGCCAAAGTAGCGAATGAGATCGGTCGGTATAACGGCGTTGAAGCCCAATCCGACAACGGAAGAGGCCACCAGTATGCCAAGGAAACCGAGATACTGGCCCATCAGTATCGCGGCAGTTGTGCCCTTGCGCCCAGCACCGCGGGCGAAAAAGAGGGATAGAACTATAATGTCATCGATATTGGTGGCCACAAATAGCCCAGCGGCCGCTGCGAGAGTAGTAAGCACTCACCCAGCCTATCGCGCCATGACACTTGTCATGAAAATTTCATGACAGATCCTATTCACCATTCTTGCTGGCCCCGAATACCTTTTAGGTATGAGCACGACAGACCTTAGGGCGAAACACACGCCAGCCATAAAAGTTTCCGGAGTGAGTAAAACTTTCACCACGAGGGACTCAGAACCAGTCCGTGCGCTGAGCGAGGTTTCATTTAGTATCTCCCAGGGCGAAATCGTAGGACTTTTAGGCACCAATGGTGCCGGCAAAACCACCCTCTTTGACCTCATCCTTGGCCTCACCACCCCCACCACAGGCAGCATTTCAGTCCTTAACCGCACGCCGCGAGCTGCCGTACAAGGCTCGGAGATCGGCGCCGTATTGCAAACCGGCGGCCTCCTACCCGAGCTCACAGTCCTTGACACCCTGCAGATGATTTCCTCTACCTTTCCACATCCCCTGCCAGTCGGGGATATAGCCGCACAAGCCGACCTCACACGGATCCTTCACCGAAAGGTGGGCAAATGTTCTGGTGGCGAGCAACAGCGTGTGCGATTCGCGCTCGCGCTTTTAGGCAATCCCCACGTTCTCTTGCTCGATGAGCCCACTGTAGGAATGGATGCTAATGCTCGCCACGAGTTCTGGACCACCATGCGCCGCCAGGCAGAGTTGGGACGAACTATTGTCTTTGCTACCCACTATCTGGAGGAGGCGGACAATTTTGCGCAAAGGATTATTCTCCTTCATGAAGGCAAACTACGTGCGGATGCAAGCGCCCAGGATTTTCGCGAGCAGTCGGCCCAGCGCATTGTCGAGGCGAAGTTCGCAGGGCCAGTCCCCTCTACAGACGAGCTACCGATTTCTACCGAGATTTCCCAGTCTGGCGACTACGCCCGCATGGTAACCAGTGACTCTGATGCGCTTGCAAGATACCTCCTTAACCACACCTCGGCGCGCAACATCACAATTCGGAATCGCTCCTTAGAGGACGCATTTTTAACGATGACTGCGCCCCAACCTTAACCAGCCACTTCCAGTAAACCTTTACACAAGGAATCTCCCATGACGATAAAATCTGCAACCACCACTGCACGAACCCTGCGGTTTGCTGCCCATAACCTGCTGCGCCTGCGTCGAAACTTCACGCCGATATTTTTCAGCACCATTTTGCCGGTGCTTTTCTATCTCCTCTTCGGCGCCATGATGGACTTTGGCGATACCCCCTTTAAAGAAGGAAATTTTGCTGCCTTAGAAATGATCAGTATGGCTCTCTACGGTGGCGTCGCCGGTTCCGTTGCAGCCGCCGGCTCCGCCGTCACCGATGCCAAGACTGGGTGGGCACGCCAACTAGCGCTTACTCCATTACGCTCACGCCAGCTGCTGTGGGCAAACCTCATATCCATCGGCTTTCAAGCCCTGCTACCCATTACAGCAGTATATTTGACTGGCGCCGCTACACATGCGGAAATGCAGCCACACCAGTGGATCTTAAGCTTCATTTCCTGCCTCCTAGTTTCCATTCCCTTGGGCTTTTATGGCTTGGTGTGGGCAATGGCGTTGCCCACCGACAACTCCGTCGCAATCGCCTCGACGTCTGTTGTTCTTTTTCTTTTCGCGGCGAATGTGTTCACACCGCTGACCAAGCCGCTAATGGAGTGGGGCCGCTTCACTCCCCTTTTCGGTCCAGTTGTACTAGCCCAGTGGCCTCTGGCAGAAGGAAGCCAGTTCCTCAACGGGGATGAAGGCACGATTACGCACCCGTTGTGGATGGCGTGGCTAAACTTCGCGGTATGGACGACAATCTTCCTGACCGCGTGCCTCCTGCTACGCTCCCGCGACAAAGCTCGGCGCTGATGTCATCTCTCCGAGAGCCATTCCGCGGTTTCAGCCTCAAAAGTGCGCTTTTTGCCAGTGTGTGGTTTGTCTTTCTCATTCCCGGACTGGGGAGCACTTTTGCCGCGCCGGGGATGACCCTCACTAATCAAATCGGGGCCCTTTCGTGCGCTCTAGTGTTCGGTCTTGTCTATTTCTTCGCTTTCGGCGCTGGAGGCTACTACCCCCGCGGATGGCGGGTAGAGCAGCGAATCGGGCTGTATTGGTTTGCACTTGCAGCCATCGCGGTATTGTCGACTGTCTTCTTCGGGAGCATTGCCGTCATTTTTGCGCCGTACTTGGCGGCGTTGCTCGGCTTTAACCTTCCTTTGCGCCACAGCTTAGCGTTCACCCTTCTTACAGGGGCTGTGGTGGCTGCTGCCACTTGGTACCTTACGCCCAAAAATATCGGCTGGGTCCTCATCGTCCTTTTCGCTTGGCCAATATTTTTAGTGCTGCTCGGCACCTTTTCCCAGCGTCAAGATAGTCGCGCAGAGCTAGAACGCCGATTGGAGCTGGCACGCCAGCGCGAGGATATTGCTACCGATGTTCACGATCTCTTGGGGCACTCTCTTACCGTGATTAATCTTAAGTCCGAGCTGGCGCGCCGGCTAATAGATACGGATCCACAGCGAGCAAGGCAGGAACTGCAAGAGGTAAGTGAGCTTTCTCGCCGAGGTCTGGCGGAAGTCCGCTCCACAGTGACTCGGATGCGCATGCCCACCTTTGAAGGCGAAATCCACGCCGCCCGGAGGGCGCTCGAAACCGCGGGTATTGCACCCTATTTGCCTTCGGCTACTAAGGCCTCTGGTCTTTATGACGCCGAATTTTCCTGGGCTCTGCGCGAATTGACCACCAACGTGGTCCGACACTCCGGTGCCACCCACTGCTGGGTCCAAGTGACAGACCACCAACTGCAGGTAGCAGACGATGGCTGCGGATTCGGTGCAGAAGAAAGCCTGTTCCGCCCCCAAGGAGGGCTTAGTGGTCTGCGCAACCGCGTGACAAAAGCTGGCGGGCAGCTGCTTGTTACGCGCCGCAATGACTGCACGCTCGCCTTGGTTACTATGGACGGAGACAACGATTTTCTTCCTCTTAGCACCGACGGAGGTGTAGGCGATGCCTGAAACCATTCGAGTTCTCATTGCTGAGGACCAATCATTGGTGCGAGGGGCGCTAGTTGCTCTCTTGGAAACAGAGCCAGACATTAGCGTTGTGGCACAGTGCGCAACGGGTGCGGAGGTTGCGGGGCTCGTCGCCAAGCATAGCGTCGATGTTGCTCTGCTGGATATTGAAATGCCCGGCAAGAACGGGCTAGATGCCGCCGCTGAACTGCAAGGAACGGGCTGCCGCAGCCTCATAGTCACTACCTTCGGACGCGGTGGCTACGTGAAACGGGCGCTGGAGACCGGAGTTTCCGGGTTCGTAGTCAAAGATACCCCGCCAGAAAAACTAGCCGAAGACATTCGGCGGGTGCACTCCGGGCTTAAGGTGATTGACCCAGTACTCGCCCAAGAGACCATTTTCATTCAGGAAAATCCACTGAACGCACGCGAACAGGAAGTCGCAAAATTTGTCTTGAAAGGTAGCGGAACTCACCAGATCGCCCGCAAGGTACACCTGAGCAATGGCACGGTACGCAATATTGTATCTTCGCTCATCGCCAAAACCGCGGCTGAAAATCGCTTTGAGGCAGCAACCATAGCGCAGACACAAGGATGGATTTAGAAAACGCGACGCCCAGTGCCTAAATCCCCTTGCTGCTTGTGGATGCTTAATCGGGCTTTTTTAGCTCAAGTACGTTAACCATGCCCTGAAGGAGTATGTCCATCACCTTAGAAGCTAGGCCAAAGTAAAAATTGGCCGAGTGATAGCGCAAGGCCCCTACGGTACTTAGCTGCGAAAGGCCGTGGATGGAAGCCCACAAAGCTGCAATCTGGGTGAAAAGTATCCACGGCGAACGTGGTCCATTCGACTCAGCAATGGCATCGCGCACCAAATTCATGATGAAGGTAAATGCCTTGCCCATATCAAATGGTTGCTCAGTATCGCCGGTCTCGTCGAAAGAAACGGGGACGATCGAGCGGCTAGAGACCTCAATGAGGGCAACAAAGCCGACGGGATCTTCCAGCGCATACTCCAAATAACCAAAGCCGGTTGCCTTAATATAATCCAGTCCGTGAGAACCTTCTGGCACGGCCTGGTTCTGGCGCATGATTGCTAGCGTATTGGCTTCATCCAAAGATTCTTCCAAAGAACGCAGCAGGTGAGAATTACCGTCGAAAAGATGCTCCGCATCTGCCAAATCTACGCCTGCTCGTGCGGCAGCAGAGCCGAGATGCAAGCTAGGAAGACCGTTATAGACAATCTCTTCGGCCGCACCACGGAAGACGGCTGCGCGCTTTTCCTCAATCGTAGACTTTGGCATGTCCTTCGCTGCTGTAGTAAACGGTTCCGCTGGATCGCCAACGAGTGCTCGCGGTTCAAAGGGCGCAATCTCCCCGTCACGCAAGCTAACTTCCAAACCAGAGAACAAAGTCTCAATGCAAGCATTAAAGGTCTGCTTCTTCGCCGTCGGCGAAAGATGCCGCATAATGCCGAACGTGGCTAAGTGGGTGATACCTTGCAACTCAGACAAAAAAGTAAGAGCTTGGGTCACTACCAAACGGTGATCAAAATCGCCGCGTGCTGCAATGGCTGCTTCCCGCATCTGTTCAAGCATCCAGCGGAAAGTGGGCGGAAAGGCATCAAAGCTTTTCGCCTCTTCGATGCCTTCCTCAAAGTTGGGAAAACTCGTTGCCGTCTCGCAGTTGTTATAAGCGGCGAAGTAGGTGGGATTATCAACAGCTAAGTTGAAGTAAGCCTTGGCAGACTCGCGAAGTTTCTGAATCGCGGTCACACCATCCGGCAATTTATCGAGTGCCTCGTAGGCAGCTACTCGGAGACGCTCGTCCAAGAACCGGCTGGTTTGAATATAAAGGTCGTGGTCGTCTTCAAAAAAGGACTTAGCTTCATCGACTGGCACATCGATTTGTTCCGCGACAGCACAAACCTGTAAAGCGTCGCGCCCACCCTTGGCCAGGATACGAGCACTCTGCTCCAGCAAGCGTTGCTTAGCGGAGCCCGCGTGGGAGACGGTGCCTTCAAGATTGTTCACGCAAATAATCCTAGCGATTTCCTGCAAAAGTTCAGGCGGATCCGCCCATTCTATAGCGCATTTCACCCACAAATAGGTGATATCACTGGTATAGACCTTTAGCAGCCCATTGGGTTAAACTGGGATACCATTTTGGCCCCCACCCTGACGGGTTGGGGGCCAAAATAAAAACTAACTGTTCACCCGTCTAGCGGGTGAAAGCTATTTACTCGTTGCCGAGCTTACCATCAGCAGCTTCACGAGCCTTGTCGATCTGGTCTGCCTTGTCCTCGCCCAGCTTGCCCTTAGCTGCGTCAGCTGCCTTGTCCAAGCCCTTATCGGTGATCTCTTCGCCCTTGTCGGAGTTCAGTGCATCCTTGGCCTTATCGAAGATACCCATGTGGTTATCCTTTCTTCTAGTTCTAGCTTTGTCTAATTATTGCCGTGTCCGGCAACACATCCCAACGTACCGATACTTCTAGCTCCATGCCACCAAATCGAGCGATTGAGTCACTAGACCAAACATTGCCTCCGCTAAATCAAAAGCAATTCCGCTCTGTAGCGGAGTTCTTCTCAGAAGCATAAATGGAGGCCCCCACAGCCTAACGACCATGTAAGGCCACCGGCTTAGCCGCACTCCAAAGCCCCAAACTACTAGTCAGCGGCGGCATTTTAGCTAAGGCCAACTGTCCTAATTCTTGCGAATGCTAGCGTTAGACGATATTGACGTTTCCCCCTCCTGACAAAGGCTTTGCACCATGGCTACTGCTAACCCACCGCACCCATCACACCCGGATACGGGCAGGGATTTTTTTGGCTTAGTTTGGCCAGGCAAAGACGCAGCCCGAGAAGCTGCAAATCAACCCTTAACACGGAATTTCCCACCCGATTATGCTCTCAGTACACCGGGTGACTCCCTCAATAGGATCTTTGCCGCAGATAATCTTCCAGTTTTGCAAGAGCTAGCCGCCCGCCGAGAGGTCTTTGACGTCATATATATCGATCCCCCTTATAACACGGGCAAAGACTTTGTCTACCGCGATAACTACCGTTTACGTCGCCAGCTGCGTTCAGGAAGTTATGCGGAATGGCACTCGGAATGGCTATCGATGATGCTCCCCCGGTTAATTTTGGCTCGTGAAGTACTGTCCCCTGAGGGGTTCATCTTCGTCTCCATTGGTGAAGACGAGGTAGCCAATACCCGCAAGGTACTCGATGAGGTGTTTGGCGAGGGATGCTTTGCCGGCCAATTGATTTGGAAGAAGGCCGGTACTGGCAAAAATGATGCAAAATACGCCGTGGTAGAGCACGAATACATCCTGTGTTACGCCCGAACTTCAGACAACCCCGGTTTCAATATCGATATCCAAGGTCATACCTCCACTAAATATAACCATGAGGATGACAAGGGAAAATACTCCTTGGTACGCCTAGATTCTAAAACCCTCGGGTACCTTCCTTCTCTAGATTTTCCTATTTCAGGGCCCGATGGAAAGGAGTATTGGCCAGACCAACCGGTGGGAAAGAAAAAGGTCGCTCGCTGGCGATGGAGCCTCGACAAGGTGGAACAGTTCTACGATGAGTTGGTTTTCCGTCGCGGGTTTGTCTACACCAAGAACTACCAGAAGGTAGGAGCACGCCCACGTTCGATCCTGGACGGCGAGCGCTTTGGAGTGACCCGCACCGGCCGACGCGATGCGGAGGAAGCAATGGGTATAGAGGGCATCTTCGATTTTCCAAAGCCGGTACGCCTGATTAAACACCTTCTGTCCATTGGTGGTGGCAAGGATGCTCGCGTCTTAGACTTCTTTGCTGGGTCCGGCACCACAGCGCAGGCGGTTATAGAGCTCAACGCCGAAGATGGGGGGTCCAGGACCTTCCATCTTGTGCAAATTCCGGAGGCTACCTCCCCGCGGAGCACGGCTCACCGCGCCGGCTTTTCTACCGTTGCAGATATTTGCATGGAGAGGGTACGCAAGGTTCCAGGTGCTACCTTTCAGGTCTTTAGGCAGTGCTAGGTTTGTGCGGTACCGGACGGACGTCCAGGAATTCCGAAGAAATCTAAGACGCGATCGGTAGCGAAGAACCTACCAACCTCGTTATGCGCGTCCGCCGTGCCTCCAGGCCACACGTGCGAACCCCCGGCAATACGGATATGTTCGAGCGGTGCGGTACAACCACTCCACCTCATATCGAGCGCATTATTGACCAAGCGGGTGGTATCGACCTTGGTCGAACAACCATTGCGTTTGCGGTCCTGTTCCAGCACGGACTCCACGGAGTAGTACTTGGTCTTGTGGCGAGTGCCTCCGTAATAGCCCACCACAGGGTCTACGGTGCCGTGCATATCCAACCGCCCGACGGGAGAGTGCGCACAGTTTTTCAGAATGTCTTCATAATAGGCAGCGGAAACGGTGGCAACGGATTTGAAGGTATCGGGCATCTGGCAGGCCAGATAGGCAGCGAATCCGCCGCCATTAGACATGCCGGTGGCAAAAATTCGACCGTCATCTACGCGGTAAGTAGCGCGGACCGCATCAATTATTTCCCGCACAAACTTCTTATCTTCCGTTGTCGAGGTCTTGGCATATGGAGCGGGGCTCCACGCCTTTTTCTTGCCTTCTGGGAAAATCATGATGGCATCTGCGGCATCCAGGCGAGAATAACCACGGAGATTTTCGGCAGACTGACCCCACCCGTGAAAGGCGAGGACGATAGGCCATTTTTTATCCCCAGTATAGTCTTTGGGCACACTGAGGATAAAGGAACGCCCGGAGGGCAGGTTGATCGTCCTATAAGAGCCGGGCTCAGGGCCGTTCAAGGGTGCGGAGGTAGGGATTCCTAGGTTAACGGTGTTGGTGGTCTCTGCCGCGTGCGGGGACTCTGTTGATTCGCTAGAACACGAAGTGCCAGCAGCGGCAAGGAAACACACAGTTACCGCACCGAGCACGGCCCGAAGTGACCTCGCGTTCATCCTTGTCGTCCCTTCTGCCATGCGTCCCATAAGTGCTTATAACGGCCACCATAATCTAGCAGGTCGTGGTGACTTCCCTGTTCAACCACGCGGCCATTATCCATCACGATGATTCTATCCGCCCGTGCTGCTTGGTCGAGCCGATGCGCCACGACCAACGCCGAACGCCCACGGGTGACTTCGATGGCGCCCTTTTCGAGGGCTTCGGCTCCCACCGAACCCGCCTCCGCAGTGGCCTCATCCATAATGACGATTTTCGGGTCCAAAAGCAATATTCGTGCCAGCGCGAGTTGTTGGGACGCCACAGGATCTAATTGGACTCCCTGTGAGCCGATAACCGTATCCAGGCCCTCGTCTAGGTGCGCGAACCAGCGTGCGCCCACCCGCTCGAGTGCTTGAAGCATCTGTGCGTCGCTTGCCTGAGGGGCAGCCAAAGAAAGATCCTCGCGGAGGGTGCCTGAGAAAACGTGTACCTCTTGGGAGATCATGGCTAATCGCGCCACGCGCTCAGCGTCCGAAAGAAGTGCTACCTCTACCCCGTCGACCAAGACCTTTCCTTCTTCAGGAACCCGCAAGCCAGCCAAAAGTGCGGCAACGGTAGTCTTACCCGCACCGGAGGCCCCAACTAAAGCCACCGTATGCCCGGCAGGAATATTGAGGCTGATGTCTCGTACAGCCCAGCCGCCGTTGTCGTAGCTAAAACTCACATTTCGCATTTCGGCTTCTCCGTATGGGGCTGGAGCGCCGTAATCCGGCACCGCCCGCGGCGGGTCAACGACGACCCCGACTATGCGAGACAGCGAGGCGTAGCCGGATTGTACGGTGTCGATTACCCGCATCAATCCCATGAGCGGGCCTCGCAAACGGATAAGCAGAAGCATGGCTGAGGTTACGGCGCCAACCGTGAGTGCTCCCGTTTGCACCGCCCAAAAACTCACCCCAAGACCACAGCACAGCATGGTGAGCTCGATGCCAGTCATCCACAGCTGTAGAACCATCATGGTTTTACGCGCTGCGTAGCCATCCTTTACCACTTGCGCGGAGGCACGTTCGATGCCGGCATGCATCTGTCCTTCCAGTCCAAAGGCGCGCACGGTCTTTCGCCCTCGTATTGCCTCAAGAAGCCTGCGCGCCCGCTCAGCCATGGCCGCACGCTCGTCGGCATAGCGGCCAGGGGCTCGGTGCAGGTACCTGCGAGCGGCGACTACATATAGCGGCGTAACTGCAACTATTACCAGTATGTATTGCCAATTGAGGCTAAGTAGCGCCACCCCGGTGGTGGCGATGGCAAAAGCAGATTTGGCCAACACTGGTGCGGTCTCGGTGACCGCTGCCGAGAGCTCTGCTACATCATCGGTGGAGCGAGAGACCAAATCCCCGGTGCCCGCTTCCTCCACACGATGAGTGGGCAAGCGCAAAGCGGTAGACACCATGTCTTCACGCAAAGCCGAAATCACCCGCTCTATAAGGCGGGAGAGAAGAAAGAACCCCGCTGCGGAGAGCGCTGCGGAGACCACGGCTACCACTATCAACGAAAGGCCAATGGTAGAAATTGCACTTTTGGTGATGACGGCATCAACAATCTTTCCCAGCAGGATCGGGATCGCTACATTGGCGCTTGCGCCCGCGGTGAGTAAAGCAAGGGCCACGGCAGCCTGCGGCCGCGCACCGGGGACGTCGGAAAGCTGCCGGCCAATTTCTTCGCGCACCTGGCGCCACGAAGCCGTAGGAAACCGCATCATAGGCTCGATCCCACAGCAGTCCATGCCGGCGAAGCGGTATAAACGAGCGTTGGCTTTATACTGCGGTGGTGTGCTACCCGCTGCGCAATGACTTGCTCAGTCACCGAGTCCACGGCGGTAGTGGGATCGGCTAAAATAAGGACCGCAGGGTCCGCCGCAATTGCTCGTGCTAGCGCCACGCGCTGCTGTTGTCCACCGGAAAGATTCCGGCCGCCCTCCCCCACCTCGCGATCTAAACCACCCGGGATATCTTCTCCCGCGGCCGTGTAAAGCGCCCGTTTGGCAACCGCGCTATCGGAAGAAATATTGTCCTGCACGGTTCCCTCAAAAAGCAATGTGTCGTGCGGCGCAACAAGGAAACGCTCCCGCGGCAGGAAGACCAGGTCATCTGGGACAGGCTCGGCCACCACGCTCACTCCAGAGGCGAGGGCCGGAAGCTGCGGTTTCTTGCCTTCCACGCTGGGAGCGGCAAGGACGTCCGTAATGCGGGCAGCGCTTGCCTGCGCGGCCGCCCAGCGCGAGGCAATATTTCGCCCCAACATCGTCATCGGCGTGATGACGAACTGCGTCAGACCAATAACCGTAATAAGCTCACCCACACTGATCGTGGAATGCATTGCCAGCGCACCTGCCCCAATGCCCACCGCAATGACATACACCGAGCCCAAAATCTCCGTAGCAGCATTGAGGCGCGCTTGGGAGGCATTGGCGTCTACCGTTCGCTCATAGGCAGTGTCAGAGGCCTGGGCATACCGCGTGCTCACCGTTGCTACCGCACCCAAGCCTTTGAGTATCCGCAGGCCTTGCACCACATCTGTGGCCATCGCACTGGCTTTGGCCAACGCCGCCTGGCGGATTCCTGAGCGGGCGCGCAGTGGCTGTGCCGCGCGCACCGAGCCCCACACCACGAGCGGGCCGCCACACAAAATGGCGATACCCAAAGGCAGATTGATGCGGCTGGTCATGATAGCCACATACACAATGGCGCTAATCTCTGCGACGGGGAATACCGTCATCATCACCGCATTCTGCACCCGCCTAGCGTCCGTGGAGGCGATAGCCAGCAACTCGCCGGCGCTGCGGGGCTTGCCCGCCATTCCACGCGGGTCTTGAATCCTATCCGTGATGGCCATGCGGACGTCGTGGCCAATTACCAACATGGCTCGGGCATTAAGCCCGCGCCCGTACCAGGCGGCTAGGGCATTAAGACCGAATGCGGCTACTACTACCACTAGCCATAGGCCCAATCGATGGAGGGATCCCTGCGCCACGGCTTCATCGATGGCATGGCCCACTATCACTGGGGTTGTGGCGTTAAGCAGAAAGGACACAACCATGCATAGCGCGGCCGGCACGGTGAGAGCGGGACGAGAAAAGACGGTCTTCAGCAGCCACCTGGGATCTGATGCTGCGGGAAGTGTCCTCATAGGCAGCCATTCTAATTCGCGGTAGGTTAGATGAGCTATGTCGACTCGCCGCCTAGATCCCTGTCACTTTCCTAGCTACCGCAAGGCCTCCACGAAGCAAGGCCCCGGTTTCCGCACTGCCGCGCAACGCACCGCCTCCGCCCAAGCCTTCCGCCGCGGCGCTAGCACGTACCACGATGTACGCCCTGGCTATCCGGACGAAGTCACTGCCCTTATCGCCCCTGCCCACACCGTAGCTGATATAGGTGCAGGTACTGGAAAGCTCACTGACTCCCTTCCCAATGAGCGGGTTATAGCCTTGGAGCCTTCCGCCGATATGGCGGGAGTTCTCGCTTCCCGTCTACACCTGCCGGTCCTGCGTGCTACGGCCGAAAACACCGCGCTTGCCGACGCCTCCTTAGACGCAGCCTGCCTCGCCCAAACCTGGCACTGGGTTGATGTGGCAGCCGCCTGCGCAGAGCTTGACCGCGTCCTAGCGCCGGGCGGAAAAATCCTCTTGGTCTGGAATACGCTCGATGTCAATGCCGACCCATGGGTTTTGCGGCTTTCTCGCATTATGCACTCTGGTGATGTACATAAACCGGGTTTCTACCCGGACTATACGGCGCCGTGGTCTTTAGCGCGAGAACTCCGCCTGACCTGGGAGCACGAACTTACCCCGGAACAACTTCACCAGCTAATGCATACCCGGTCTTACTGGCTACGCAACGGCGAAGCCATCCATGAGCGCATGACCCACAACCTGGACTGGTACCTCTACGAGCACTTGGGATATACGCCCGGACAAAAACTGCACATCCCGTACCGCACGGATGCCTTCGTGCTGGTACGGGAGTCGGATTAAAGCAGGATCTGCGCTAGGAGCGAGCCCACGACGCAGGAAGTAAATACCGAGATGGCGCCGGGAATCAGGAAGGAGTGGTTGATGACGAACTTGCCAATGTGCGTCGTTCCCGTGCGGTCAAAGCCGATGCAGGCAAGGTCCGAGGGGTAGGTGGGCAAGATGAAGTAGCCGTAGGCCGCGCCGTAGAAACCGACGATGACGGCAGGGTCGATACCCAGCTGCAGGCCAATCGGAGCAATTGCAACCAAGGCCGCGGCCTGCGAGTTAACCAGCTTAGACACGATGACCAGCACCACGGCGTAGGCCCATGGGGCGGCCTCCACTACGGAGCCCAGGTTGGATTCCAAAGCGTCGATATGGGCTTCGAAGAAGGTATCCGCCATCCAGGCCACACCGAACACGGAGAATACTGCGGTCATGCCGGCTTTAAACACCGGGGTGGAAGCGATCTTTTTTGGGTCTGCCTTGCAGCTGAGCAAGATAATTGCGCCGGCTACCAGCATGACCATTTGGATAACCAGGTTCATAGACAGCGGGCTCAGCTCGCCATCATCGCCCGGAACAAGCGGGCGAAGGAATTCAAAGGCACCGAGGGCGACCACGCTGGCGATAGCGACGAGGAAGATAACTACCGCACGCTTTGCCTCCGGGGAAAATTCCTCATCCATGAGCGACCCAGTGGATTGGTTGATGCTCTCTGCAAACTCCGGGTCCTTCATTCGCTCCTGGAATGCCGGATCCTCGTCCAAGTCCTTGCCGCGGCGCAGCGACCACAGCGCGGCGAGGATAACGCCGGCAAGTGACGCAGGCATAGCCACCATCAGGATCTGTGGAATGGAATAGGCGTGATCGATTGCGCCGGCATTTTCCGCGATGATAGACGCCAAGGACACGGTGGCCACAGACACTGGAGAGGCCGTAATACCCATCTGCGCCGACGTCGAGGCGACAGCCATTGGGCGCTCTGGGCGGATGCCCTTCTTCAGGGCAATATCCTCAATGATCGGAAACATCGTGTACACCACGTGGCCCGTACCGCATAGGACCGTCAAGAACCAGGTAGTAAGCGGCGCGAGGATGGTGATGCGCTCTGGGTGGGCGCGAAGGAACTTTTCGGCAAATTGCATCATCACTTCCAACCCGCGGGCCTGTTGCAAGGTAGCCGCGCAACCAATGACTGCGATGATGGTCAGCATCACTGACACCGGAGGCTCGCCCGGGGCGAGGCCGAAAACAAAGACCATGAGCATCAGACCGATGCCGGAAATTAGTCCCAGCCCGATGCCACCATAGCGAGTGCCCAAGAGCAGGGCGCTAAGGATGATGATGATCTGGAGCACGATGGCCAGAATTGAATCTGGCGCGATTACGCTGGCTAACATACAAAGCCTTCCATCACGAGAGGATCTATAACTGGTTATATCCTATCGATCCCCACATGAACGGACATAAACGGACAGGCGAGCTAATTCTCACACCGTTTTCAGTGCAAAAATCGCTCGCCTGAATGCTATAATCCCAGCGTAACGGGCATACTGCTAGCGCTTCTTGCCGCGCCTCTCCCGCACTCGCACTGCGATGCGGATGGGCGTTCCATGAAAGCCAAAACGCTCACGGAACTTGCGCTCAAGGTAGCGGCGATAGGCCGCATCCAAAAATCCTGTCGTGAACAAGACAATCGTCGGCGGCTGCGTGGATGCCTGCGTGGCGAACAAAACGCGCGGCAGGCGGTTATTTTTCATCGGCGGAGGATTAGCTGCGATGGCCTCACGCAACCAGTTATTCAACTGACCCGTAGACACGCGCTGGTCCCAGCTTTCCAGCGCCTCGATCATGGCAGGTTCCAGCTTCTGCAGGGCGCGGCCCGTTTCGGCGGAAATATTCACACGCGTAACCCACGGTAGATGGCTCAGCTGCTGATCGATCTCGCGGTCTAGGTAGTAGCGGCGGTCCTCATCCATGAGGTCCCACTTATTGAATGCGATAACGAGGGCTTTGCCTGCCTCTAGCACCATATTAAGCACGCGCTGATCCTGCTCAGAAATCTCCTCAGAGGCGTCGATAAGCATAATGCAGACCTCGGCAGCATCGATAACGCCGCGCGTACGCAAGGAGGCATAGTACTCATGTCCCTGCGCGTTTTTGACCTTCTTGCGCAGTCCGGCAGTATCAATGAACTTCCACAGCTGCTCATCCAGCTGTACCAAAGAGTCCACCGGATCCACGGTGGTGCCCGCGACATTATCCACCACGGAGCGCTCTTCACTGGTCAGCTTATTGAGCAGGGAGGATTTACCCACATTAGGCTTGCCCACCAAAGCGACGCGGCGCGGACCAGAAGTAATCGCGGTCTGCCGCGGCTCTTCCGGAAATACCCGCAAAATCTCATCGAGCACATCCGCGCCGCCGCGGCCGTGCTGAGCAGATACCGGCCACGGATCGCCCAGACCCAGCGCATAAAACTCAGCCATGTCCGCATACTGATTATCGGAATCAAACTTATTCGACACCAAAATCACCGGCACGGGCGACTTTTGCAAGCGGCGGGCCATGACCTCATCCGTCGCAGTAATTCCCACCTTGGTGTCTACCACCATGACGATGACGTCAGCGGTTTCCATCGCCACCTCTGCCTGGCGAGCGATTGCACCATGGATGCCCTTGACATTCGGATCCCAACCGCCGGTATCTTGTACCAAAAAGCGCTGCCCATTCCAGTCCGCTACATAGGAGATTCGGTCACGGGTAACGCCCGGGTGGTCTTCTACCACTGCTTCGCGACGGCCAAGGAAACGATTGACCAAGGAAGACTTGCCCACGTTAGGGCGACCCACGATGGCTACTGTGCACAGAGCTTCTTCGGTGTGATCATCGGACTCAACACCGAAAGCACGGGAGAGTTCCTCCCATTCCTCTTCGCTTAGCGGCTCTTCCCCTTCTGTTTCTTCACCAAAATCGGCCTCGCCGAATTCCGAGTCATCGAACTCATAGTCAAATTCCTCGGCATTGAAGTCATCAGCGGCCCAACCAGGAGAGGCTTCTACCACCTCATCATCAAACTTTCCGGCCGGGTAATGGAACTGAGTCTCCGACTCTTCCTGGGGATCATGCTTAGTCATTGACCGACTCCTTTACCACGTTAATCAGGGCCTGTATGACATCCTCAGGGCTCATATCCGAGGTATCAACTAAGGTTGCATCGTCTGCTGGGCGCAACGGCGAGGTTTTGCGTGAAGAATCTGCCGCATCGCGGCGCTGCACGTCTGCGAGTACCGTCTCGTAGTCTGAAGCGATTCCTGCCCTTTCGTTCTGCGCCTGACGTCGGCGGGCCCGGACTTCAGCAGAGGCGGTCATGAATGCTTTAGCAGGGGCATCAGCAAGCACAACGGTGCCAATATCGCGCCCTTCTACAATAGCGCGATGTGCCTCGCGGGCTAGTTTGCGCTGCAGGGCTACCAGGTTTTCCCGAACTTCCGGAATAGCAGATACGGTGGAGACATTGCGAGTGACTTCGTCTTCCCGAATAACGCGCGCGACATCCTCGCCGCCGAGAAGAACCTCGGTGGAATCTGGATCATCGGAAACTTCCAATGGCAGATCGGCTGTAGCAGCAATCACCGCGGACGTATCCGCAGGGTCCACTCCCTTACGCAACACGGCAAGAGTTGCTACACGGTACATGGCACCAGTGTCGATGTACTTTGCATCGAGTTGTTTGGCTAGGGCGCGGCACGTGGTCGACTTACCAGTCCCAGAAGGGCCATCCACAGCCAGGATGAGGCCCTGATTCGGCATATTAGAAATCATTACATCTCCACCGCCTTATACAAACTAGTCAATTCGCTGGAATTGAGAGCTCGCAGACCACCGGGCTTCATATCGCCCAACTGCACCGTATGAAGCTTGGTACGCACCAAACGCTGCACGGGGAAGCCCGCCTCTTTCAACATGCGGCGCACAATGTGCTTGCGCCCCTCATGCAGCTCAAGACGAACCAAAGAATATCCCTGGTTGGTATCTACAACCTGCGCAAAATCTGCCTTTGCCAGGCCATCCTCCAACTCGATTCCTTCCTTGAGCTGTCGCACAAGCTTCCGGTCGGCCTCACCCAAAACAGTGGCGAGGTAGGTCTTGGTCACCTCGTACTTAGGGTGCATCAAGCGGTTGGCCAACTCGCCATCATTGGTGAGAATAAGCAGACCTTCGGTATCGGCGTCGAGGCGGCCTACGTGAAAGAGACGCTGGCCAGCAGCTACCTTTTCCGAAACCACGTCGCCTACGCACGGGCGGCCCAAGTCATCAGACATAGTGGACTGCATGCCGCGCGGCTTGTTGAGCACAAAATATTCGTGCTCCTCGTTGACATTGACGCGCACACCATCTACTCGGATGACGTCAACAGAGGGGTTTACCTTAACGCCCTGCTTGGAAATGATCTTGCCGTTGACCTCAACACGGCCGGCATCGATGAGGATTTCAGCGTGGCGACGTGAAGCAACGCCTGCCTTAGCGAGCACCTTTTGGAGACGTTCCCCCTTAGGCTTGTCTTCATCGACCAGCCAATCGGCGCCCAGTTCTCGGGCTACGGATTCTGCAGTAGCCTTCTGCTTTTTCTTTGACACATGCTGGTGACGGGCCGGCTTAGCATTAGAGACAATGATGTCACTGTCTCGCTGCTTCTTATCCGGTGTGCCGTCACGGCGAGCGGGAGGAGTCACGTACGTGTCCTTTTCTCTCGAAGATATGAAATTACCTGGGCAATCTTACCCCACGCTAGTACTCCTCGTCGATCGCCTCCACGTCAGGCAATAGCGGCGCCAAGTCCGGCAAGCGCTCCAAAGAATCAATCCCTAATAACTCGAGGAACAATTCCGTCGTCTCATAGCGGTGCGCGGCACCTTCAAAATCATCCTGCGGCAGCTCCCGCACCAATCCGCGCAGGCTTAGGGTCCGCATAACACCATCGACATTGACGCCGCGAACAGCGGCAACCTGCTGGCGGGTTACGGGCTGGCGGTAGGCTACCACCGCCAACGTCTCTAGGGCCGCACGCGAGAGCTTTGTCTGGGCGCCATCCAAGAGGAATTCTTCTACCGCGCCTGCGTTTTCGGAACGCGTATAAAAGCGCCACCCCTCTTGGGTCTCGCGCAACTCGATACCAGAACCACGATTATTCAGCTCGCGCTGGACAGCGCGCAGGCAATCACTGACGACGTCCCTTTCCGCCCCCAAAGCACGCGCCAAGGACTCCACCGAAGCTGGGGAATCGAGCACGAGCAAGATTGACTCAAGGCGGGAACGGAGCTGCGAGATGAGGGGAAGGTCCATAGACGCCAAGCTTACTGCAGCGGAAAACGACGCCTGAAATTTCCTAAATCACTTTCGCTTCTAAATGTGAGTCGGGTAACATATTGCCATGGAAACTATTACCCGCACTGACAGACTCATTCTCATCCCACTGTCCGCCGCCAATATCGAAGAGACCCACAAGGTCTACAGCGACGGACGAATTTGGAGCCACCGACCCAACGGGCGCTTTGCTGATATCCGCACCACCCGTGCACTCGCGCAATCCTCCTCCCAGTCGTGGGACGCCCACCATTTTGGACCATGGGCCGCCTACATGCGCCATAATCCTTCTGAGTTCGTCGGAGTTGGTGGGGCCATTTTTGTCGAAGACGGAAATTTCTGGGACATCAAATACCGCCTCCGCCCTGCTCACTGGGGCTCAGGATTTGCTACAGAGATCACTTCGGCGACGCTAAAGAGCATCCGCCAGGTTGATCCTGAATCCCCCATCACCGCCCGAGTGACGACCAACCACCCAGCAGCGATCCGGGTCATTGAAAAGCAAGGACTCCAACAAGTGTGGGAAGGCCGCCGCGTGGGCACCGAGGACAACCCAGATGAGCCTGACGTACGCGTCTATTCTGATCGCGAGCTGGCCCCTGAGACCCTGAAGTTTATCCAGCAGCGTCCTTAGTCCCAGTTCGCGGCGGCAACTACCGCTGGGTCAACGTCCAAACCCGTCCACGAAAGGTCCAACTGGCCCAGCGCTTCTTCCTGTTGTGCGTCAACCGCCTTGGCCTTGTACAACTCCAAAAGAGCCAAGAAACGGCCCACAACTTGCATAGAAACCGTGCAATCGCGGGTCAGGGAACCAAAACTCATCCATTGACCGGCGCCCAGTAGCTTTAGGGTTTCCAGGATCTTGCCGGCTTGCTCTGGAACCGATACCGCCACAGAGTGCACGTGGCCGGTGGCCACTTCTTCCGGCGGCTTTGGGCGGAAGACTCCCGCGGCGAGCTCTGCGAAACTGGCTGGCGTATGGCCGAGGGAGACAGGAGGCAGTAGCTCCGCAAACTTCTCCTCGATAGCTACCGCCCGCGGATAGCTCCGCTGGGCCTCGCGCTGCCACTGCGCAAATTGGTCCGCTACTAGTTTATAGGCCTTATATTGCAAAAGACGAGCAAAAAGAAGGTCGCGCGACTCCAGGAGCTCCAAATCTTCAATCTCGTCGACGTCACCGCGAGGCAGGAGCCGCGCCGCCTTTAAGTCCAAAAGCGTCGCTGCCACCAGCAAAAAATCAGTGGTCTCATCCAAATCCGCAGACTCGCCCAGCTGCCGCGTATAGGCGACAAACTCGTCCGTTACCTCTGAAAGCGCAACATCAGTCACGTCCATCTTTTTGGACTGGATAAGCTGCAAAAGCAGGTCAAATGGGCCCTCAAAATTTCGCAGTGCAATGCGAAAGCCCGTAATCTCCGGCTGGGTCACGATACCTTAAACGGTCGAGCGCTCAATGACCTCTTTGGCCAGGTTGCGATACTGCTGCGTAGCAGGAGAGTTTGGCGCCCACGTAGTAATCGGCTCTCCGGCCACTGACGTTTCCGGGAAACGAACGGTCCGAGTAATTACGGTGTCAAAGACTTTATCGCCAAAATAGTCCACCACTCGGGACATAACTTCCCGAGCATGCTTCGTGCGGCGATCAAACATGGTCACCAAGATGCCCATGACCTCAAGATCAAAGTTGATACGGTCAGAGACCTTTTCCACCGTGTCAGTCAATAGCGCTAAACCACGCAGGGAGAAGAACTCGCACTCCATTGGGATGATCACGCCCTGGGAGCAGGCAAGCGCGTTGACGGTAAGCAGCCCCAAGGAGGGCTGGCAGTCGATGATGATGAAGTCATAATCGCGCCGCACTGGGCGCAGGGCCCGAGCTAGCGTGTGTTCGCGGCCTACTTCATTGACCATCTGAATTTCCGCAGCAGAAAGGTCAATATTAGCCGGTACCAAATCCAGGCCTGCTACCCCAGTGTGCTGGATAGCGGAGTGAATAGAAGTATGGCTATCGAGCATGACGTCATAGATAGTGTCCTCGATATCGTCATGTGTGAGCCCCAAACCTGCCGAAAGCGCACCCTGCGGGTCAAGGTCAACCAAGAGGACTTTACGCCCATACTCAGCGAGGCAGGCTCCCATATTAATGGTGGAGGTGGTCTTACCCACGCCACCCTTTTGGTTACACATCGAGATAATGGTGGCCGGCCCATGCTTTTCCAAGGGTGCGGGTTCTGGCAACTCGCGGATAGGACGACCGGTCAGCCCCACCTCTACATCAGAGGCAGAAAAGAGACCCTCTTCGCTCACAGTCACACCTGCTTCCTTGACGCCAAGTTCCGGACCATGACACTTGGCTTAGGGTTGATTACAACGTTGTCATTAAAGCGTACCCGCTACAGCAAGAAAGTACCGAGACTTAGTTTATATCAAGCTTTTAGCGTTGACTAGAACGTCGTTTGAGCGCGGCCACGA
Organism: Corynebacterium kefirresidentii; assembly: GCA_002154655.1. Classification (GTDB taxonomy): domain Bacteria; phylum Actinomycetota; class Actinomycetes; order Mycobacteriales; family Mycobacteriaceae; genus Corynebacterium; species Corynebacterium kefirresidentii. The sequence goes on along the minus strand of NGUZ01000020.1, from coordinate 10,295 downwards.
GAGCGATCAGAACGATAAGGATCGCCGCAGCTGCCCCTCCGATAATCCAGCCCATATGCGAGCTCTCATTTTCATCTTTGGGTTCTTCCTGTTGCCGCTTATCGAGGTTCTCCGACTCAGATTGATAATTAGGGTCCTGCAAAGTGACGATGAGGGCGGCACCAGAGCCATCATTGCGCAGCAACTGCATAATGAAGGGATTATCAGGCGCTTCTCCCTCTGGATACGTCAGAGTGAGGGTGCGTGATGAAGCATCCACGTCGCGCTTTACGCCTTGGATAATATTTCCTTCACCATCAAGGTAGCGCAGCTTAACGTCGTTTTCTTCCGTGTCCTTAAACTGCTGGTAGAGGTCATAGGCCTGCTTGAGCCCCATCTTCGCGGTAATAGTATTGCCTTCAATATGGGATTCAAGGTTGACGTATTCCGCGCCTTCTAGATTGGCCTCCCCTGCAGGCTTACGTTCCGGTTTTTTACCTGGCACTACCGGGAGATTTTCCTTCCCCTTCGCCGGCGCGGGCTTGTCCGCCCCACCTTCGTCTCCCTTGCCTGCCGGGGCATTGCCGCCTTCATCCGACTTATTCGGCGCCGGGCCAGGCGCTGGAGCTGGAGCACCCTCTGCACCGTCGATTTCTTCCTGAACGTCCTCCTGCGCCACCGAACCATCGGCCACGAGCGTGAGAGTCGCATTCATACCTTGGGCGGAGACGGGAACAGAGATTTGGCCGCCTTCTGCTGGGGCGGTAATGGTAGCAGTGGTGCCAGAGGCAGAGACGTTCCACCCATCACTCGAATAGCTCGCCTCGGCGGGCACTGGCAGGCTAACGGTCGTGGTCTGTCCGGCCGGAACCGAGATAGGCGAAGCAATAGCAGCTTCAACCTCCGGCGGCAGCTGTGCCTGCGCCACCGCGGGGAAAAGCAACGCGGTAGAAAGTACCGCGCCGGCTACACGAGTAGAAAACATATATGTCCTTTCTTAGGCACGGGGGTGAGCAGTGCGCCACACCTCACGCAAGGAGTCGGCAGTGACGTGAGTATATATTTGCGTTGTCGTCACGGATGAATGTCCCAGCAATTCTTGCACGGTGCGCACATCTGCGCCGCCTTCAAGCAGGTGCGTCGCAAAAGAATGCCGCAAGGTGTGGGGAGAAATGGACTTTCCCAGATCTACACGCTGTGCAGCTGTCTTTAACACTGCCCACGCGCTTTGGCGCGATAAAGGCCCGCCGCGGGTATTGAGAAACAACGCCGGCGTTGTGCCTTTGCTCAGCACCGGACGAGCCCGCACCAAATAGGCGTCAATGGCCTGGCGGGCATGCGAACCCAAGGGCACAATCCGCTCTTTGTCGCCCTTTCCGTGCAGGTGGATTACCTCTTGCGCGGAGGAAACGTCATCAACGTTTAGGGAGATTACTTCTGAGATTCGCGCGCCAGTACCGTAGAGCATTTCCAGCAGAGCACGGTCGCGCACATCCACCGGGGTTTCGGTGGGAATTGCCTCAATAAGGCCGCTAACCTCGTCCACCGATAACGTCTCAGGCAAATGCTGTCCAGTTGATGGAGGGGTAACCTCAACCGCAACATCGACGTCTACAACGCCTTCTGCCACGGAAAATTTATGCAACCCGCGGGCTACGATGAGAGCACGATTAGCCGAGGACGCAGCCATTTTTGACCGCAGATCCTTGAGATAGGCCTCCACCATAGGCCGCGTTACCGCGCGCAGGTCCTCTGCCCCGTTGTCCTCCAACCAAGTGACATAGCGCCGGACATCACGGCGGTAATTACTCAACGTATTGGCAGAAACGCCACGCTCAACCGCCAGATGGTTAAGCCACGTCTGCGCTATATCTTCGACTGCACTCACAGCTGCTTCAGGTCCGCGCCCGTGCGCCGGGCACTCATCGACGTCGGCCGCAACGTGAAAGGCTCATCCACGCTGCGGGTCGCCTTGCCACCGCGCAACACTGCATAAGCCGCCAAAATGCCGCTGCAGGCGATGGAATTGACGATTTCGCCTCGCAATACCTTGTCGACGGCATCCTCGAGCCGGACCCAAGCAACCTCCATATCAGCTTCTTCATCCCCGGTAGCCTCCATGCGCGGCACCTCAGAAAGGTCGGAGGCTAAGAAGACCCGGACCGCTTCTTCGCAGAACCCCGGTGAAGTTACCAAATCCGTCAGCACTGACCACGCCTGCGCGCTCAGACCAGCTTCCTCCTGTAACTCCCGCTTCGCGCCGGTTAGCTCATCTTCGCCGCGTACGTCGAGCAAACCTGCCGGTAATTCCCACAGGCGCTTGCCCACGCTGTGGCGATACTGATACACCATGGCAATGCGTTCGTCCGAGTCCAGTGCCACCACTGCCACCGCGCCTAGGTGCTCTACTACCTCGCGGGAGGCAGAAACATCGCCGGGCATGACAACCTCGTCGCGGCGGAGAGCGAGAATGGGGGCGTCGACAAGCAATTGCGAGTCAAGCACCTTGAAATCATGCGCCATGAGCTATTCCTTTCCCGGTAGGGCAGAATCCGCGGTCTCTGTGGCACCATAATCGCCTTGACCACCATCGAGCTGCTCCTCGGTGGCCAAAATAACGGCAATGCGCTCCACTGCGCGCTCGGTGCCATCGACCGTGGACAGCTTCGCATCTTGGTCGCGCACCTGGGCAAGTGCCTTATCGTCCTGAGTTTGTTTGGTACGCCCGCTAAACACTACAGAACCATTGACATCATCCAACCCGGTAACAAATTCCGCCAAAGCATCGGAAGGGTAGCCGCGCAGGCCATTGCCAGAGACAACGATAATGGCCTGGGCAGGAACGATGGTGCCATCCTCGTAGTCAATGAAGCCCTCGTCGCGCAGCTTATGGAGCACATCCGCACGCTCTTGTACCGATGCCATGGGCTTCGTGCTCTCAGGATCCATAGACAATACAGTGCCTAACACCTCACCGCTGAGCGCTCCCGCAGAATCCAGATCCTTGGTATCTGCCTTCTTAGGCGCAGTGTCTTTCAGGATGGGCAAAAGCTTGTCTTTAGTTTCGGGGCGCAAAAAGTCCTTGGTCAGCTTAATCTCACCGGCCTCCGTGGCACCGGAAGTTTCCAAGAGCTTCCGGATTGCGTCCACGTCTCCGCCATTAGCATCATCGGTGGTGACGATGAGCACGGGCCGCTGAGACAATGCCCCGTTTACTAGCTCCGCCCCGGAATCAGCCACGATTTTATCGCTCGCCTCATTTTGGGTCTGCAAAATCTTATTGTCCTGGACGACCTTGCGGTGCTCCTCACGGATCGGATCGTCATCGGCCATGCCGGTGGTCAGATTGGGAGCAATGACCAGGGCACCCAGCGCCACGCCTACTGCGGCGCCGAAGCCCAAGCCTGCTACTAGCTCAGTCTTTGCCATGCTCTATGCGCCCCCAAAGAGCCTGGACCAGGTTTCGCTGAGGTTACTAGCAAAGTCCTGACTTCCGCCGAAACCGACAATGAGGATAACCGCCGCAATGGCAACCAAGATTCCCAGCAGTGCCCACAGCCAGCCAAGGTTGGACGAAGGTGCACTGTAGAGGTTAATCACCGCATCCGCGTCAACCACCTTGGTGCCGGCCTTAAGCCGGGAAAGCACCGCCGACGGGTTGGTGCGATCCGCAAAAATATCATCAAGATCTACCCCACCGCCTGCCTGCACGATGAGGTCTGCGCCGTGATAATCAGCAAAAAGCAGACCCAAATCGGTACCTGAATGCGTCGCTGCCGGGAAAGTCATGGCACCGATGCCGAGGTCCTGGATGCGGTCAAGGCCTTCTACCTCGCCCTCTGGATCCGCAGGAACAACCACACGGGCGCCACAACGCAGGGCCTCATCGCTGACGCTATTGGGATCACCAATGATGAAATCTGGCTTATACCCCTGTGCCAGCAACGAATCTGCAGCTTCTCCCACCGCAATCAGCAGCGGCTCATACTCGCGGATAAAGTTCCGCAGCTGCTTGAGCTGTTCGCGGTGCCTGTCTGTCGGCGAAAACAGCACGACCTTGCGGCCTGCAATCTCAGAGCCAGAGGCGGGAACCCCGAGGCCGTCGATAAGCAGCGGCCCCTCAGAGTTAATAAAATCAATGGAGTTGCCAAAGAAGGATTCCATGTGGTCAATCAGCGCACCCTGCGCCGCGGTGAAGTTCTTTTCTGCTCGCTCGCGAGTAACCACGCGGCCCGTGCCAAGAGCTTTATCACCGCTAAAGACGGTGCCATCCTCCCCGATTCGCGCCTTTTTTCCATCCTTGAACTCAGACACGAAGGACTGGCCAACGCCCTCAACGAGGGTAATGTCGGCGTCAAGCAAAATGTGCGGGCCATAATTGGGGACCGTACCGGTAGAAAACTCCGCCACGTTAATCACGGCGGAGGGTTTAAGGTCAACGAGGGTCTGGGCCTCGTGGCGAGAGATATTAGCCGCATCAATTACGGCGACATCGCCTTCACTAAATTTTTTCATCCCCTTAGCGCCCGGAGTGCAATCGCGCAGTGCACCAGGCTGCTCGGGGTTACGGGAAAACAGAGCCATGACCCCTATTGTGACGTGATTATTGTTTCTAGTGGGTTAGGCGCGCGGAAGCTTCTTGCTGTGCCCGCTCAAAAAGCTCCTGCGCGTGCGCGCGACCAGTCTCCGTATCATCCAAGCCTGCCAGCATGCGCGCCAACTCCTCCACGCGCTCGTCCTGCGAAAGCTCGGCCACACCAGAAGTGAATTTTTCCTTCGAAACATGCAGGTGCGCATCGGCATACGCTGCTACCTGCGGCAAGTGTGTTACCACGATAACTTGGTTGTGCACGGCCAAGCGTGCCAGGCGGCGACCAATTTCCACCGCCGCGCGTCCGCCCACACCAGCATCTACCTCATCGAAGACCAGGGTGGCGCCGTCTTCATCCGCTAGCACCACCTCCAAGGCCAACATGACACGGGAAAGCTCGCCGCCTGAAGCTGCAGACGCGATCGGCTTTCCGTTCAGCTGCAGCTCGGCCGCGTCCGCGCCAGTTTTAGAATATTTCGCCTGCGTCAGCTCAACCGTCAACGTTGAATTCGGCATGGCTAGGCCGTGCAGCTCCTGCGTAACCTGCTCCCCCAAAGCCTTCGCCGCTTGCCGACGCCCCTTTGTCAGCTCCCCAGCCCGCTCAACCATCACCGATTCAGCGTCCTTGACCTGCTTTTTCAATTCCTCTAGGGCTTCAGTTGAGGTATCCATGGATTCGAGCTTTGCTGCAGCTTCATCCCGCCAAGCTATAACTCCGTCAATATCCCCGGCATATTTGCGGGTCAATGTACGAAGCTCCTGCTGGCGCTGCAAGGACTTTTCTAAAAGCTGCGGATCCGCCGGCAACCCAGCCAGATACCCTCCCAGCTCACCGGAAATATCGCCCAGTTGTGAAGAAATCTCACTGAGCCGTTCGCCCAAGGCGGCCAATTCCTTGTCGGTAGTCCCCGCCAATGCCGAAACCGCCCGGCCCAGCAACGCCGAGGCAGCCTCCTCCAGTTCCTCGGTGCCGTCGATAGAAGCCAGTGCAACTTCCGCGGATTCGCGAAGACCGTCGACGTCTTGCAGCTTGCGAACCAGCTGCACCAGCTCCCCATCCTCACCCGGCTCCGGCGCAACGCCGTCGATCTCATCCACCGCGAACTGCAGGCGGTCAACCTCTTGCGCGATTTCGCGGCGCTGCTCTGTACGCCGCTTATAATCCTTGGCTAAGCGGCGCCATTCTTTAAAAGCCTCGGTATAGCGACGGCGTACCTCGGCCAACGTAGGATCCGCACGGTCTACCGCACCCAATTGTTCCTCGGGAGCAAGCAAACGCAGCTGATCATTTTGGCCGTGAACCGTAATAAGTTCGCGCGCAAATTCGCCTAAGGTTGCCGCAGGCACCGCCCGACCACCCAAATAGGCCCTCGATCTACCTGCAGCAGAAACCGTCCGGGAGACGATGTATTCTCCATTTTCATCGGGCTCCCCACCTACTGATTCGACCAACTCGCGGATAGAATTTTTCCCCGAGGAAAAATGCCCCTCTACTGCCGCTTTCTTCGCCCCATCCCGCACCCGGGAAGCATCCGCGCGTCCACCTGCTAAAAGCCGCAATCCAGTAACCACCATGGTCTTGCCCGCGCCAGTTTCACCTGTAAGCACGGTTAGACCAGTAGAGAGCTCCGCGGAGCTCTGGCTAATAACGCCCAAGTCATTAATGGAAATATCGACGAGCACTACTTCTCCTTCGGCCCGCGCCACCCTTCTACGGGCAGGCGCAGCTTCGAGACTAAACGGTCAGTAAAAGGTTGGTCATCTAAGCGTACCCATCGCACCGGACGCGCGCCTCGCACTACCTCCACGCGAGCTCCCGGCGGCATGGCGAGCTCACGGAAACCATCCAAAATCACGGTCGCCGGAGTTGTACGCATGGTTGATTCAACGGCTACTAAAGAATTGGGCGAGACGACTAGGGGCTTAGTAAACAAAGCGTGCGCATTATTCGGTACTACCAAAATCGCGTCGAGCGAGGGCCACAGCACCGGCCCGCCAGCCGAAAACGCATAGGCGGTCGACCCAGTAGGCGTGGAGATGAGCACCCCATCACAACCGAAGGAAGACACCGGCCTGCGGTCAACTTCCAAAATTGCGTCCAATACTCCAGAGCGATTTTGGTTTTCTACCGAAGCTTCATTCAGAGCCCAGCTGCGATTGAGAAGGGTTCCTTCCTCGTCAAAGATGGTGACATCGATGGTGAGTCGATCCTCAATGCGGTACCTTTTGTCTATGACCCGCACTAAGGCCTGATCTAGGGATTCGACTTCCCACTCAGCCAAAAATCCCACATGCCCGAGGTTGATTCCTAGCACCGGAATATCCACAGAACGTGCCATATCCGCTGCGCGGAGGAAGGTTCCGTCGCCACCGAGTACTAGGACTAATTCGCACCCCGAAGCCGCGTCTTCGGTGTGGGGGACGTGCTTTAGCCCAGGCAAGACCTTCTCGTCCGCGCACACTCGAACAGTAATCCCAGCATCTTGTAGCAGCTCCGCTGCTCGCGACGTTGCCTGCAGGTTCTGCTCGCGGTTGGCATGAGGCACCAACAGGATCTCACGGGTCATTGCGGGCCTTCCTCGACTGCACGGTCAATCATTTCTTCTACTCTAGCCAGATCCGTGGGCGCGCCGTCTTTTTTCAGCCAAAGGAAATACTCTACGTTGCCACTTGGCCCAGGCAACGGGGACGCTACAGCTCCGTGCATGCTCAACCCGAGCGACAGGGCAAACTTAGCGACTTCCTTGGTTACCTCCTTGCGCAGTTCCGGTGAACGAACGACACCACCGCTGCCAAGGCGGTCCTTGCCCACTTCGAACTGCGGTTTCACCATCGGCAATAACCAGGCACCGTCCTTTAGGCATTCCACAATGGCTGGCAATACGAGCCGGAGGGAGATAAAGGACAGATCTCCAACCATGCCGTCACAAGGGCCGTCGGTAAGCTCGAGCGTCAGATTCCGGATATTGGTACGGTCGAGAACTTTTACTCGATCGTCATTTTGGAGGCGCCAGAGCAGCTGTCCGTACCCGACATCCACTGAAAGAACTTCCTGCGCGCCGTGTTCTAAGCACACATCAGTAAAGCCACCGGTAGACGCGCCGGCATCAAGAATGCGACCATTCATATCGACGTCAAACGCGGCTAAGGCTCCCAAAAGCTTGTGTGCACCGCGGGAGGCCCACTTATCTTCCTCGGACTCCTCCACCTTGATGGAGACCTCTGGTTCTACTATCGACGCCGGCTTTTGCGCCTTGAAACCACCGACCGTGACACGGCCGGACTTGATCATTTCCCGGGCTTGCTCACGAGAGCGCGCAATCTTCCGGCGCACCAGCTCCGCGTCTAACCTACGACGTTGTGGGGGCATTAATTCTCCTGCAAAGCATCGCGCAACACATTGTGGGCGCGGTCCAGCTGTTCCACCTCAGCGGCCAAATCCGCTGCGTTTTCTCCTAAAATCTTTGCTACGTCAGCATCGATCTCCGCCGGCTCCTTCACGGCACGAAAATCATGCGGCTTTACCGCCATTGCGCAACAACCTTTTCCGCGCGCTCGCTTCGCGGTTGAACATAGCGTGGAGGAGACGGCATGGCCCACGCCACCTCCAACACAGTTCTTAATGCCTGCACTGACGTGGACTTCTCGTCGCCGCCTTCCAGCAGAAGATCATGTCCATCACACCGAGCAGTAAATCCACCCTGTGCTCCAGGTCGGGCAACGGATACCGGCAAAGCCAGTTCGTGCATACCTGCACCAATAAAGTTCGGGCGCGCCTCCACAGGTGCCTCAATAAGTTCTAGTTCCCCAGAAACACCGGTAAGCACATGGAAGGTATTCATGGCAGCGGAATTACCACCGGCGATATCAGTATCCAAACGGTCGCCCACAGCAAGCGGTTTTTTCGCACCAATTTGCTTCGCCGCAAAAGTAAACATGGCTGGCTCGGGCTTTCCTGCAGACACCGGCTCTACCCCGGTGGCGGACTGGATGGCGGCCACGAGGGAACCATTGCCCACGGCAAATCCCCTCTCGATAGGCAGAGAAGTATCTAGGTTCGATGCGAAAAACTTCGCTCCCTGGCGGATGGCCAGAGCCCCTTCAGTCAATTGCTCCCAGCCAACAGAACGGTCAAAACCCTGCACAACAGCGGCAGGCTTGTCATCAGCGCTGGAGACCACCTCAAAGCCCATCTCGCGGGCCAAATCACGGAAGGAATCAGCACCAATAATAAGAATTTTGGAGGTGGCTGGCACCTCATCCGCCACTAGTTGAAGGACTGCTTGGGCAGAGGTAACAATCTGCTGCGTGGTCGCCTCGAGCCCGATGTCTGCCAGCATCTTCGACACTGCTTCTGGGCTGCGCGAAGCATTGTTGGTCACGTACACCGCCGGCACACCACAGGTATTGATGACGTCCACCACGTTAGAAAGTGGGCGGCCGCCTTCCCACACGGTGCCATCTAGATCGAGCAGAAGAGCATCGTGTTTGCTTAGAACCGTCACTACTTACACTCCTCTAAGCGCTCCGCTGCATCGGTCCAGTCGCCCTCATCAATTGAGACGGCGTGCTCAAACCATTCCTTAGCTTCGTCCTTGCGACCCGCTTCCAGCAGAGCATTGCCATAAGCATATGCGAGACGGCAGGCGCTTACCCCGCGTGCATCGCGATCAGGATGAGCGCGTTGGATAGTTACAACGGCAGACTCGGCTTGGCCCATATCTAAGCGGGCTCCGGCTAGAACGATGGCTAGCTCAATTTTAGATTCATCATCTAGGTCGGCCGCCTCATCCGCGCGCCCAAGCTCGAGCGCTTTTTCTGGGCGTCCCAAGCCGCGCTCACAGTCAGCCATTACGGCCAGCAGCCCAGGCCCGCCGGAAATACGCCGGGAAGCGCGCAGTTCAGCCAGCGCTTCCTTCCACTCACCTGCACGATAAGCGGCAATACCATTGACCTCTCGGGCGATAGCCACGCGGCCGGCACGGTCTTTAGCAGCACGTGCATGGCGCAAGGCAAGCTTGGGATCGTCTTCCATCCAGGTCGCAGCCATGATCATATGCTTGGCGACGGCCTCGGAGTTTTCCTTCGAGAGCGATTTTAGGTCCTGCAAAACCATGGGATCCAAATCGTTAACATCCACCTCGGCCGGGATGTCTGGGTCACTCATGCGACGATTGATGCGTTCTTCACGGTAACCGGAGCGCTGCGGCGAAAAAGACTTCTTTTTCCGGGAATCGCCCTTGAAATCACGGCCTTTGTTATTGCGTGGCTTACGGTCACGTCCACCTCGCCCGTTGTGATTGCGCTCCGACATTCAGCCCTACCCTTTCTTGGTTGGAACTAGCACAGAAATACCGGCCCTATTCTACAACCCCAAACGAAAAAGCCGGAATTTAGATCCTCTTGCGCTGCCGCAGCGTGAACCATACAGCGCAAGGCCAAACGCTCGCCCAGACCGGTTCAATGAGACGGCACTCGATCCTACTGAACGCAAATAAATTGCCAGGACCACCCACAATGGAAAGCCACTCCGCCCCGCAACGTTCCACAACTCTTCACCGCCGAGCGGCCGAGCATTTGTACGCGCATGCAAACGCCCACCAGGTGGCTTAATTGCATTGCGTTGGTGAAGGCAACGCGGACGCCCTAGTGCCGTACTCCTGGCTTTGCAGATGAGGCCTTCCACCAGCTGGGTGGGCTGGTAAAACGCAAAGAAGAGGGCGGT
>NGUZ01000208.1 GCA_002154655.1 Corynebacterium kefirresidentii | reverse complement strand
TTAAGACCTGGCGAAAGAAATAAAAATGATTTAGGTAAACAGATTTATATTCCTGGATATAATATACCATTTCTTATTCAACCAGCTAGTGCTGGCGAAGGTGCTGTTGGGAATATATTTGCTCCTAATCAATCAATAAATGGTGTACAAGTAGGACGTGGAAGTAACTTCCGTTTACAAAACTTATTAGCTAAAGCGCATCCTATTATTTATTACTACACAGCAATAGACCCTGTTGAAGTCACATTAAAGGCAAATAAAGTAGTTAAAGGCGAACATA
>NGUZ01000207.1 GCA_002154655.1 Corynebacterium kefirresidentii | reverse complement strand
CGTAACAACGTTAATGGATATGTAACAAATAAATTACCATTAAGTTATAATGGTACAATCATTGATGGCTTTACATTAACGTTTAAAGATGGACAAATCGTAGATTTCAAAGCAGACAAAGGCGAAGATATGCTTAGAGATTTGATCAATACTGATGAGGGTTCTAAGCGACTAGGAGAAGTCGCTTTAGTACCTGATGATTCTCCAATTTCAAATCGTAATACTATTTTCTACAACACGTTATTTGATGAAAACGCATCATGTCATTTAGCTATTGGTTCG
>NGUZ01000206.1 GCA_002154655.1 Corynebacterium kefirresidentii | reverse complement strand
GTGTAACTGACTTACCACTAGCAGATCGTGCAACAATCGCTAACATGGCGCCTGAATATGGTGCAACTTGTGGTTTCTTCCCAGTTGATGAAGAATCTCTTAAATATATGAGATTAACTGGACGTAAAGAAGAGCATGTTGAATTAGTTAAAGCTTATTTAGAACAAAATAATATGTTCTTCACTGTAGATAAAGAAGACCCTGAATATACGGATGTCATCGACTTAGATTTATCTACTGTTGAAGCTTCATTATCAGGTCCAAAACGTCCACAAGATTTAAT
>NGUZ01000205.1 GCA_002154655.1 Corynebacterium kefirresidentii | reverse complement strand
TTGTTTTGCTTCTTTGGTATTATATTTTAATGGAGATGAAACTGTACTTGCGAAATCTTTGCCGTCTGGTGTTTTAGCAGTTCCAATACCAGTGAAATTATCTGAGGCTAAAGAACCGTCATTTAAAACAGATTTTACATATCCTTTTTTATTAATAGCTTGCGCAATAGCTAATCTTAAGTGTTTATTTTTAAATTCCGGAACTGTTTTTTCATTCATTTTAATATAGAATGTAGCAGCAGTTAAACGATGGTTCAATGCTTTACTATTTTTATATTTGTTAA
>NGUZ01000204.1 GCA_002154655.1 Corynebacterium kefirresidentii | reverse complement strand
TAAAGATGAACATGAGGAATTTGAATTCGAGAAAAATGATGGCTACCAAAGTGAAAATAGTCGCATTACTTTAACTGAAAAACAAGAGCGATTAACTATTATTCAAGGTAAGTTAAAACAACTTGAAACAGATATTGAACGTTATACTCAATTATCTAAAGAAGGTAAAGAGAATACCACTCAAGTGCAACAACAATTAAACCAAAAACGCTCTGACTTAGCTGTAATTAAAGAACGAATAAATGCTCAAAAAGCGTCATTAGAACGTACAGATAAACAGATAG
>NGUZ01000203.1 GCA_002154655.1 Corynebacterium kefirresidentii | reverse complement strand
GCACTTGTGGGTGAAAATAGTCTACTAATTTTCCAGCAATCTGACTCGCAATAATAAGTGTGATTCCCACTCCTGCAAACATCCAACTAAAGTGTAATGGCGAAACACCATATATTTTTTGAACTAAAAATGGTGATGCAGAAATGTAACTAAATAACATGATGAATGTAACGCCTTGAATGAGCATAGGTAAAACAAATCGTGGTGTTGTGAGTAAACTTTTAAAGTTACTAAAAATCACATTCACTCCACTGCTATCACGATTTTTTACCGATAAAGATTCAG
>NGUZ01000202.1 GCA_002154655.1 Corynebacterium kefirresidentii | reverse complement strand
ACTAGTAACCACAGGCGCCGTTGGTGGCGTTGTATCAGTTGCTTTAACAGGATCAGATGTAGAGCTATTTGGATGTTCCGCATTATCAGTCGCTTTAGCACGTACATTACCTTCAGGGATAGGCACCGTCGGTGTAATTGTAACTCGACCATTACTATCCGTCGTACCTGAACCTATTACATGATTATCTTTATCAAGTAAATCAACATGAGTATTTGGATCCGTTGTTACCGTAATCGGTGTTTTAGTTGTCGCTTTACCAGTTAAATCATTTGTCACAACTGGT
>NGUZ01000201.1 GCA_002154655.1 Corynebacterium kefirresidentii | reverse complement strand
ATTCAATCCAGGTGGTAGTGTAAAAGATAGACTAGGTAAATACCTTGTTGAAACAGCCATAAAAGAAGGTCGAGTTTCTTCGGGGGACACGATTGTTGAAGCTACAGCGGGAAATACTGGAATAGGACTTGTAATTGCTGCTAATCGGTATCATTTAAAATGTGTTATTTTTGCGCCAGAGGGCTTTTCTGAAGAAAAAATATCAATTATGCGTGCATTAGGCGCAGATATTAAACGTACGCCTAAAGATGAAGGCGTGATTGGTGCGCAAACTAAAGCAAGAAGCT
>NGUZ01000200.1 GCA_002154655.1 Corynebacterium kefirresidentii | reverse complement strand
GTTTTTCTACTGAAATGTTTGATAAAGATGTGGAAAAGGTTTCTAAAGAAGAATATAAAACATTAATTACGGAATTGCAGAAACGGATGCGTGAAATACAATTTGCATTATATGATAGAAAGATTCCGTTAATTCTTGTATTTGAAGGAATGGATGCAGCAGGTAAAGGTGGTAACATTAAACGAATTAGGGAAAAGCTTGATCCAACTGGTTATGAAGTTAATGGTATCAGTGCACCGACAGATGTTGAACTGAAACATCATTATTTATGGCGCTTTGCAAAAGAT
>NGUZ01000199.1 GCA_002154655.1 Corynebacterium kefirresidentii | reverse complement strand
CCTTTTTCTGGCGTATATATTTGTGAAATAATTTTTAAAAGTGTTGATTTTCCGGAACCATTTCGACCTACGATACCAAAAAAATCCCCTTTTTCTACTTCAAAGTTTATATCTTTTAATACGTGTTGTTCTTTATATCCCTTGACTCCACGGAGCCTATTGATTAAGGTAGTACGAAGACTTGTTGAACTTTCGGTAGGGAGTCGAAAATATTTACTGACATGATCTATTTTTACTGCAATTTCAGACATTTTTTAGCTCCTTATTAAATAATTTCAGCAAACTTGT
>NGUZ01000001.1 GCA_002154655.1 Corynebacterium kefirresidentii | reverse complement strand
CCAAATCTAACCCCCGCGACACGCCGAGCCAGACACACATTTTGACCCTTAACCCCGATTTTGCTTGCAGTATAAGAAAAGCCAGCACCGTGTAGGTGCTGGCCGCTTTTTGTCGGGCTAACAGGATTTGAACCTGCGACCCCTACACCCCCAGTGTAGTGCGCTACCAAACTGCGCCATAGCCCGCCGTCGCACTGTGCGACTTATCTAGATTACATCAGTAGGATTCTACTGTGAAATTTGGGGTGTAACCTGCGTTAAAGCTCGCCGGTGGAATACACCCACGTACCGTCGAAGCGGCGGAACGAGGAACGTTCGCGCTGCGAACCGACAGCTGCTCCCTTATAAAACGCCTCAAATTCCACCACGCCGGAACTATCCATAAGGCCGCCGCCTTGGGTATCTAGGATATCGAGGCGGTAGAACCTAATGGGGGAGTCTGCCAAGTCGAGGGCCTCAGGTCGAGTGACAGGATCCCACGTGCGCAGCAAGTACTCCTCGTCGCCGGTGACAAAAGCGCTAAACCGGGAGCGCATGAGCGCTTCTGCGGTGGGCGCATTGCTACCGGCATGGTACTTGCCGCAGCACTCGCCGTAGGAAAGGCCGGTGCCACACGGACAGCGGCGCGAGGAATCATAAGCAGGCATTAGTGTGCGTCCACGATGGTGACGTTGCCTAGCATGCGCTCGACATCAGTATCCTTCGCGGCAGAGTGCAAAATTGATACCTCTTCCGCTGAGAGGTTACCGGCGAGTTCGATACGGCGCTCGAAGCTGGTAGGGCCGGTTTGGGTGATGCTCACATGGACGTCGTCAAGCGCGAGCTTTTTGCCGGCCTCCTTGATTGCTTGGGTCGACGCCGTGGCGAGGGCGGACATAAGAAGGCCCTCGGCGGTAAAACCCTTGCCCTTGCCGCCGTTCTTTTTAGTGCGGTCAGCGCTAAGGCTATGGTCATTGTGGCGCACGACCACGCCGAATTTGGTGCCGGTGGCCGGCTGCGCAACGGCGGCGTCGGTACCTACTTCTTCCGGGGTGTAATCGGGAACGATAAACTGCTCGGCCCACGCCCCGATGAGGTCCGCTGCACGAGCGGCCGTACCTTGCTTGGTCAGCAGGTGGTCGGCCTTGTCGAGGGAGACCAAGGACTTGGGGTAGCGCGTGAGGAGGAAGATATTCTGCGCATTATCGATACCCACGGTTTGGTCGATGGGAGAGTGCAACACCATCAAAGGCTTGCGTAGCTTAGGCAGATATTCCTCGGGGTTGGTATCTGCCAGGTCCTCCAAGAACTTGCGGGAGATGATGAGCCCGCGGCCGCCGAGGACGACTTCTACCTCACCATTGGCGTCGACCTCGCCAATCTTATCCGCGTAGTGAAGCACGGAGTGGGCTGGATCAAACGGGGCGCCGAGGGTAGCAACCGCTTTGAGAGACTTCATGGTCGTAGCTGCCTTCAAAGCGGCGGCTCCGCCCAGCGAGTGGCCCATGAGCAATTGGGGTGCAGAATAGTGTTCCGTCAGCCACGCGGATGCGGCGTGGATGTCATCGACGTTTTGGCTAAAAGTAGTATCGCCGAATTCACCGGCGGACTGGCCCAGGCCGGGAAAATCAAAGCGCAGCGTGGCGATGCCGAACTCGGTGAGCTGCTTCGCGGTGCGGGCGGCACCAGGAGTATGGCGGGAGCCGGCGAAGCAATGGGCAAAGATGGCGTAGGCGATCGGGGGAGAATCCGGGAAGTCGATGGTTCCAGCCATCTCAGTACCCCGGCTCGAAGGCAGCTTTACATTGACGGATTGCATGAGAACTAGAATAACGGGCCTCTTTCCCGCAAGCCATACGAGGTTGACTACAGTCGATAGGAGCAATCCATTTAAGGAGGATGAGTCATGGGCGCGTTTGATTGGTTCTGGAAGGCAATGGGCTCGCAAAGCGAGCGTAATGATAGGAAATCCAAGGCCATCGTGGGTTCGGCAGACGAAGCTGCCCGGACATTGAGCCAGCACGATGACGCAGCTGTGGCCCAGGCCGCGCGCGATGCCGTTCAGTCCGGTGAGATAGTGGATAAGGCGCAGTTCCTCGCGGCCCTGGCAGTGGCCTGCGAACGCACCCTGGGCATGAACCCCTTTAACGTGCAATCACAAGCGGTCCTGCGCCTACTCACCGGAGACGTCATCCAGATGGCCACCGGCGAAGGCAAGACCCTGGTGGGTGCCATGGCTGCCACCGGCTTTGCGCTGACCGGAAAGCGCGTCCATGTAGTTACCGTCAATAACTATCTTGCTGCTCGCGACGCCGAATGGATGCGCCCCGTAGTGGAGTTCTTTGGCCTGAGCGTTGCCTCGGTAACAGAGGGCATGACTCCGGATGAACGCCGCGTTGCCTACGCACAGGATATTATCTATGCGCCCGTGAACGAGCTAGGCTTCGACCTGCTGCGCGATAACCAGATCACTGACCGTTCCCACACCGTGCAGGCCGCCGGGGATGTTGCCTTGGTGGACGAAGCCGACTCCGTCTTGGTAGATGAGGCCCTTGTGCCGCTGGTACTTGCCGGAAACCGGCCGGGCGAAGCACCCACCGGACATATCACCAATGTGGTTTCCCGCCTGCGCGAAAAGCTGGACTACATCATCTCTGAGGACGGCCGCACCGTTCAATTGACCGAAGATGGTGCGCGCCGTGTGGAGCAAGAATTGGGCATTGATTCGCTCTATTCCGAGGAGAATATCGGCACCATTTTGGTGAAGGTTAACCTTGCCCTGCATGCCAAGGCGCTGCTTATCCGAGACATTCACTACATTGTGGTTGATGGCAAGCTGCAGCTTATCGATGCCTCGCGGGGCCGCGTTGCCGACCTGCAGCGCTGGCCCGATGGCCTGCAAGCGGCGGTAGAGGCCAAGGAAGGCCTGGAAGTCTCTGAAGGCGGGCGCATTCTCGATACCATCACCCTGCAAGAACTTATGCGGCGCTACCCACTGGTGTGCGGGATGACGGGCACCGCGGTGGAGGCAACCGATCAGCTGCGCCAGTTCTACGGTCTGCACGTCTCTGTTATTGACCGCAATAAGCCGCTGCAGCGGTTTGATGAACAAGACCGTATCTTTGCGACGGTCGAGGATAAATCTGCCGCTATCGTGGAAGAAATCGCAGCCATCCACGCCACGGGACAACCCATCCTGGTGGGCACGCAGGATGTCGCCGAATCGGAGGATCTGGCAGATGCACTGGGCAAGCGGGGCATTGAGGTTAATGTCCTCAACGCCAAAAATGATGAGCAAGAGGCGCGGATAGTCGCCGAGGCCGGAGATATCGGGCGCGTTACCGTTTCTACCCAGATGGCCGGTCGTGGTACTGATATCAAGTTGGGCGGCGCTAGTGAGGCCGACCATGACGCAGTAGCGGAGCTAGGCGGCCTTGCGGTCATCGGTACCTCGCGGCACCGCACCGCCCGCTTGGACAACCAGCTCCGCGGCCGTGCGGGCCGGCAAGGAGATCCGGGGCTTTCCCTCTTCTTTGTCTCCTTGGAAGATGACGTAGTTCAGCAAGGTGGCGACGGCGAAACTGTCCGCGCCCAACCGGCGGAGGACGGACGTATCGAGTCCAAACGGGTCAGTGATTTTGTAGCGCACTGCCAGCGCGTGACCGAGGGGCAATTGCTCGAGATCCATGCCCAGACGTGGAAGTACAATCAGCTTTTAGCTGATCAACGCATCATCATCGATGAACGCCGAGCCAAGCTTTTGGATAGCGATCAAGCCTGGCAGGAGCTTTCCCAACGCGCCCCAGAGCGCGCAGCAGAGCTGGCGGAGGTTCCTGAAGAAGCTCGCATCAAGGCTGCACGCGAAATCATGCTTTATCACTTGGACCTAGCATGGGCCGACCATCTGGAGCTCATGGACGATGTTCGTGAGTCCATTCACTTGCGCGCCATCGCCCGCGAGACGCCGATCGATGAGTACCACCGCATTGCGGTAAGGGAGTTTAAAGACTTGGCTCAGCGGGCCGTCGAAAAGTCTGTGGAAACCTTCCGCACCGTGCTTATCGACGCCGACGGGGCGCACCTTGATGACGCCGGACTAGCCCGCCCGAGTGCTACGTGGACCTACATGGTTTCCGATAACCCCCTTGCGGGCAAGGGAAATTCCGTGCTGAGCGGCATCGGAAACATTTTCCGGTGAAATAAATCTCCACCAAAGGGTCGCGGACCCAAATAAGTCGCTAGTATTGTCATAAGTAACTCGTAACTAATCCCCGGAGGTAACAATGAGCGAGAACACCGGAACCCCGGAACCACAGGTAGAGACCACATCTGTATTCCGCGCAGACCTGCTCAAGGAGATGGAAAACGGCGCGAATGGCAACGAGACTGCCGTTGCCGGTACCGATAACCTGGCAGAGGGCCAGGCACTCTTGGTGGTCAAGCGCGGCCCGAATGCGGGTGCCCGCTTCTTGTTGGACCAGGCGACTACCACCGCTGGCCGCCATCCCGAGGCGGACATCTTCCTCGATGACGTTACGGTATCCCGCCGCCACGCGGAATTCCGCAAGAATGATGATGACAAGTTTGAGGTAGTTGACGTTGGATCCCTCAACGGAACCTACGTGAACCGCGAGCCACGCAACTCCCAGGTGCTCGAGGTAGGAGACGAAATCCAGATTGGCAAGTTCCGTCTGGTTTTCATCGCTAACCAGAGCTAATTCTTTCGTAGACCAGCCGCGCTTCCTTTCTAGGAAGGGCGGTGTAGTCTACGTATGGCACGATAAGAACTTTTCAGGACCCCTAAGAGATAGACACAGTGAGCGCAGCAGATTCTTCGGCAGCAGCAGTACGCCGTACCAGCCCTAAAGCTAAAAAGGCTAAGACCATGTCCATTGGCGTGGTTTTGGAGACGCTGAATCAGCAATTCCCAGACGTCACGGTGTCCAAGATTCGCTTCCTTGAATCTGAGGGCCTCATTAGTCCGCAGCGCACCGCCTCCGGCTATCGCCGCTTCACCCAAGAAGATGTGGACCGGCTGCGTTATATTCTTACTACTCAGCGCGATAACTATACGCCGCTAAAGGTTATCCGTGAGCAGCTAGAGGCCATGGATTCCGGTCAGGTCACCGCCATTGTTTCTGCGGGCCATGCCGAAACCCTCTTGTCCCCACAGCAGTTTAAGGCCCCTGTCGTCACGCGCTTGACTGATGTAGAGGTAGCCACGCAGGCGGGGTCCAGTGAAGATGACGTCGCATCCTTAGTGAAGTACGGCCTCATTCGCCCAGATGCTGCTGGGTTTTTCAATACCGATGACGTGGCTATTGTCTCAGCCGCCGTGGCCCTCAAGGCTTTTGGTTTCGGTGCCCGTGAACTTAAGTCCCTGCGCAATAACGCGCGCCGGCAGGCTGACCTGATTTCCCAGGCCGCGGCTCCAGTGGCACACTCAAACTCTGATACTGCACACCAGAAGGCGGAAGAAATCTCCCAGCAGATGACCGCGCTCGTGGTCTCTTTGCATGCGACACTGGTGAAATCAGACCTGCGTGACGAATACCAGGCTTAATACGCCACCGTTCCCGTCTTTGTGGGAGAGTGGTAGTCATGAGTGATGTAACCCTAGAGTTCCACGGAATCCACCAAGTCGGTCCTGAAGATGATGTCTGTGCATTGTTGCGCTGGCCAGAGGAAAATCGCTTGATCCCCGTGTGGATTTCTCCCATTGAGGGCATGCAATTGGCCGCCGCTTTAGATGGGCACCAGCCAAACCGGCCCAACTCGCACGACCTGATCTGCGAGATCCTTGAGGCAACAGGCGGGGTGGAATCCATTGACGTTGCCAACTACCACCAGGGAACGTTCATGGTAGACATTAAGGCTGCGAACGGCGAGGTTTATGATGCTCGGGTTAGCGATGCGCTAGCTGTATCCGAATTTTTCAATGTCCCCATTTCTGCCGAGGCGGAGCTCCTCGCGCAGGTATCCGTTTATGCCAGTGATGCGGATCTGAAAGAATACTTCGACTTGGAGATTTCTACCCCTTCTCAAGATGATTCGGAAAATGGCAGCGAAAACGCGGAGTCTTCCACATCGGCATCAGGGAATGCGCAGGCAGATGCGGATTTCGAGGCCATGATGAGGTCTTTGGGAATGGAAGAAAAGGATTTCCTTTCGGGGGATGATGAAGAAAAAAGTTAATGACACGCGTGTGACTAATGGTGACAATGTGGTTTTAGAAGTCTAAAGTTGTACTTGAAAGTTGAGTAGGCAGCGCTTGACGGGTGCATGCGCTTGGCTTTTAATTGATCTTTAGAACTTCCAACAAACCCCATTGGAGTAATTACGTGAGCATTATCGAGGACTCCCAGTCCGAATCCACCTACGTACAGGAATCACTTTTTGATGTCGGACCTGATGAGGAAGTGGGCTACCGCGTGCCTATTGCCTGCCAGGTTGCCGGCATTACTTATCGCCAGCTTGACTATTGGGCACGCACCAACTTGGTCAATCCGTCCATTCGAACGGCACGTGGTTCTGGTTCCCAGCGCCTGTATTCCTTCAAGGATGTATTGGTACTCAAGATTGTTAAGCGCCTGCTAGATACCGGCATTTCCCTGCAAAATATCCGTTTGGCCGTTGAGTCTCTGCGGGATCGTGGTGTCAATGATTTGGCAGAGCTCACTCTCGTATCAGATGGCACCACCGTGTATGAGTGTCGTTCTAACGATGAGGTAATTGACTTGCTTGCCGGTGGCCAGGGCGTCTTTGGTATTGCAGTTCCTGGTATTTTGAAGGAACTGTCCGGCACCATTTCTTCTTTCCCTTCGGAACGCATCGAAGACTTCGCCGAGGACAACGTCGTCGGGCTCGACGAGCTTGCTGCCCGTCGCAAGCGCAAGAGCTCCTAGGCTTCGAACATAAGAATCCACCCTATTTCCCGGCTCACGGGGAAATAGGGTGGATTTTTGATCTCTAAACAACAAGCAGCCTACGTTAAGTGACCCCTCGGAACCTTGTATCTCTGCGCGTCGCCGGGCCCTAGCCCAAGGCGCTTCGATCCGGCTTTTAACACGGGCTCGATTATTGAAGTGCCACCTGTACCTAGCTGTCGGTACCTTTATGGAGATAGAAGTAAAGGCACCGAACATAATTGTCCGGTGCCGAAGGAAAGGGCGGTTGGATATTAAACGCCTGCGGCCTTAGAAATAGCGCCAGTAAGCTTGGCTTCGTCCGCTGAGTCAACGGTGGTGAAACTATCGGCTGCGGACTTTAGCGCCGCATCCACGTTTCCTTCACCTACGTGCACGACACTGAGGGAAACGTCTTTCGAAGCAGCGTCCTTAAGTGCAGCCGTAAATTGAGCATCATCCATGTCTTGCTCGGTACCTGTAGTCACCACGAGCACCCGCGCCTTGTCGCCGCTACCTGCAGCTTGGTCGGCGGCGTTAGCTACAGCCGCTACAACAGCGCTGCGCGTTTGGGGAACACCGCCGGTACCAAAGCCGCCGAGCGTGCCGGATACGGCATTGCCATCACCAAAGCCCAAGTTCTGGCGGTAGCCAACCGTTGCCGTCTCAGAGATAGGTGAAGAATAATTCCACAAGGACACAGCCCCGCCGTCATCAGCTAGGTCAGACGCGGTGGTGCCCAAGGCCTGGGAGACAGGACCGTAGATGGGAGCCATTGAGGAGGAAGTATCCAAAAGAAGTAGGGTATTTGCAGCCATCGTTAGATCGGGCTTGGGTTGTGCTGCGGAACTAGGAGCTGGGGCGGAGCTCCGTGGAGAGGAAGAACTGGTAGGCGCGGCGGAAGTGGGGACACTGGAGGTCGCTTTCGTGGTCATCTCCGTTGTAGTCTCGCTGCTGCTTTCAACAGCTGCGGGAGCAGCCGCATCGTCCTCATCGGCGTTGTCCATACCTCGCAAGAGGAAGGCCACCAAGGCGATGATGGCCAGAAGCGCGATGACAGTCACTGCAATAACCCATCCCGCTACTGCGAAGGTATTTTTCCCATTTGAATGCCGTGCCATGTGGTGTGTTCCTCCCAAGCAAACTGCCGTTGTTAGTGGCTTATTGTAGCGGGGCGAGTGACTGATCTATCACAGCGACAAGCCTGGCTCGCAGCGGTTCGGCCTTCTGCGCCAGGGAACGCTGCCGAGAGACATATTCGGCTTTGCCTTCAGGGGTTTCGATGGGCACTACTCCGAGACCCCAGTCACGGCAGTCATAAGGAGAGGCCTCCATGTCTAGGATGCGTGCTTTAATCGCCAGATCCAGGCACTCAAGGAATAGCTTGCCAGGAACCAGAGGGCCCAGCTTCCACGCCCATTTATAAAGATCCATCGTGACGTGTACGCAGCCCGCTTGGTCATTTGCGGGCTGGTCTTCGCGGTGCAGCACGGTGAGGTTAAGCGGACGAGCTGGTGGGGTAAAGAAACGGAAGGCATCGTAGTGGGAGCACTTGATTGAGTGTTCATCCACAACTCGGTTTGTGCCTTCTGCACCTAGGCGCAAAGGAAGCGAATGGCGTGGGGTGTCTGTGTGGTAAACCATCGCCCATTCGTGCAGGCCAAAGCAGTCAAAGTGGGCGGGGTTGCTTGCCGAGCAACGAAGTAGATTCGAGATATAACGAACCGAGCTACCGCGGCGTTGTAGAAAGCCAGCCACATCGACGGTTACGCCGTCTGGGGTGGCGTGGTAGTCGCGCCATTCGGCGTGTGGGGGAGTGCCTTCTAGCGCTATTCCTACACCCGGGTGCCAACGCTTCAAGTGGGAAGGCCGGACGGGGTAGTACTCAAAGAGAAAATCGAAGACAGGATGGTAGCTGCCAGGGTGGCGGAAACGCTCTAAGCGGTCGGTGGCTTGCTTTTCGTGTTGTTGCAGCTGAGCTTGCCAATCATCCGGGCTCAAAGTGTGCACGAGGGCATTCCTCCTTGTCTTAGCGGCCGCGGCGGCGGGTGTTTCTACTACCTGGGCGGCGGCGTTGAGATGGGGATCTCTTCTTTGCGGGCTTCGCTTGGTTCTGGGGCGTGGCCTGCCCAGGCGGGGGAAGGGCGGGACCATTCGGTTTGCGAGCACCCGTTACCTCCTTGAGCACAGGTGCACCTGCGGGATTATCGCGGCTAGAAATATCGTGCTCAGTAGCTGTGACCCCTGCTTTGCTAATAAGCGCGGATACTTCCTCGCGTTGTTCATCCATGACCAAAGTAACGACGGTCCCCGCCGCGCCGCCACGTGCCGTGCGCCCAGCGCGATGGAGATATGCCTTGTGTTCTGCGGGTGGATCGATATGAACGACGAGGGAAACATCCGCAACATCGATACCGCGCGCGGCAATATCGGTGGCAACCAGCACGGGTACGCTGCCATCGCTAAAGCCCTCGATGGCGCGGGTGCGCGCGCCTTGCCCCTTATCTCCATGTAGCGGATAAGCATTGATGCCAGCACGGCGCAGCTTTTTGACTTGCCTATCCACCCCGTGTTTCGTACGCATGAACATGATGGTTTTGCCCTGGCGAGCAGCAATTCGCAAGGCTACTTCATTCCGCGCCGGACGGTCACCGACGAAAAAGAGATGATGGGACATGGAGTCCACAGCAGCTTGAACCGGAGCGGTGGAGTGGACAAAAGGATCGTGGAGGAATTGCTCCACTAGCTTATTGACGTCCCCGTCGAGGGTCGCCGAAAACAGCAATCGCTGACCTGTTGCTGGGGTCAACCGCAGGAGTTTGCGTACCTGGGGTAGAAAGCCCATATCGGCCATTTGGTCGGCCTCATCAAGGGTGGTGATGCGGACCGCATCCAAATGCAGCTTTCCCTGGTTTATGAGATCCTGGGCGCGGCCAGGGGTGGCGACGAGAACATCGACGGGACGTGCCAGCGAGCGGATATGGTGATTGATATTTACTCCACCCACCACGGCGAGAACTCTCAAGCCAAGCGTTGCCGCAGGTTCATCAAGACGCTGGTAAATCTGGGTGGCCAACTCCCGAGTTGGCGCAAGAATGAGCGCACGGGGATGAGCGGGCTTGGAAGCACCCGTTCCGGCAAGGCGCGCGAGCATGGGTAAACCGAAGGTAAAGGTCTTTCCGGAACCGGTAGGGCCGCGGCCGAGTACATCTTTGCCCGCGAGGACGTCGGGAATCGCGGCGCTTTGGATGGGAAATGGTTCGGTGATGCCTTGGTCACGCAATACGTGCACTAGGCGCTGGGGTAAGCCGAGATCGGCAAAGGTAGTCATTGTTTACCCATACTATCGGCAGTAAGGCGGATCGCCGCATTCGTGTGGAAGCGCCTGCTAAATATGGGAAAGGGCCCCGAAGGGCCCCATCAAAGCAATACGAATCTAGTCGGTTTGGGTCAAGCTGCGGTCTCCAGACCACTCGATGTGGAAGGTACCTGGCTTATCGGTGCGCTTGAAGGTGTGCGCGCCGAAGAAATCGCGCTGGCCTTGAATCAGGGCGGCGGGAAGGCGCTCGGCGCGCAGGCTGTCATAATAGGAGAGGGAAGAGGCAAAGACTGGGGCCGGTAGGCCCAGCTGAGTGGCAGCAACGACTACTCGGCGCCACGGATCGATGAGGTCTTCCAGCTCACCCTTGAAGTAAGGATCGAGGATGAGGGCAGGAAGGTCTGCATTTTTGTCGTAGGCTGCGCGGATGCGATCCAGGAACTTGGCCCGGATGATGCAGCCGCCACGCCAGATAGTAGCTAGGTCGCGAGGGTCCACATCCCATCCGAATTCCTCGGATCCAGCCTTGATCTCATCGAAGCCTTGGGAGTAAGCAATGAGCTTGGCTGCATAAAGGGCGCGGCGCACGTCTTCAATAAACTCGGATTTGTCCACGTCCAGCTCCTTGATAGTGCCGGCAGGCAGCTGGCCTTCTTGGGCAGCGCTGCGCTGAGCGGTGGAGGAGGAAAGCGCGCGGGCGAAGACCGATTCAGCGATGCCGGTAATGGGAACACCGAGCTCCAAGCCGTTGATGGCAGTCCAGCGGCCGGTGCCCTTTTGGCCGGCGGCGTCCATGATGACGTCGACAAGCGGGGCACCAGTCTCCGGATCCTTTTGGGCCAAAACCTCAGCGGTGATCTCAATGAGATAGGAGTCAAGGTCGCCCGAGTTCCATTCGCGGAATACCTCTGCGATCTCGGCCGGCTCCATGCCTGCGCCGTAGCGCAGCAGCTGATAAGCCTCGCCGATGACCTGCATATCGGCGTATTCGATACCATTGTGGACCATCTTTACAAAGTGGCCGGCGCCATCTGGACCAATGTGGGTAACGCATGGAGTGCCATCAAC
Organism: Corynebacterium kefirresidentii; assembly: GCA_002154655.1. Taxonomy (GTDB): domain Bacteria; phylum Actinomycetota; class Actinomycetes; order Mycobacteriales; family Mycobacteriaceae; genus Corynebacterium; species Corynebacterium kefirresidentii. The sequence goes on along the minus strand of NGUZ01000001.1, from coordinate 568,246 downwards.
ATTGGCGGCGATGGACTCAAGAATCGGGCCAAGAGTCTCCCAGGATTCCTTCGGTCCACCAGGCATGATGGCCGGGCCGTTGAGCGCACCCTCCTCGCCGCCAGAGATGCCAGCACCCACAAAGTGCTTGCCGCGGGCGGCTACGTCCTTCTCGCGGCGAATGGTGTCCGTGAACAGCGCGTTACCGCCATCAATAATGACATCGCCCTCATCCATGGCCTCAGCCAGCTGATCGATGACCGCATCGGTGGCCTTGCCAGCCTTAACCATGATGATTGCCTTGCGTGGGCGCTCCAAAGAAGCCACGAAGTCCTCGATGGTCTCCGAAGGCACGAAATTGCCTTCCTCACCGTGAGCCTCAATGAGCGCATGGGTCTTTTCAGGGCTGCGGTTGTAGACCGCTACGGTATTGCCGTTGCGGGCAAAGTTACGGGCCAAATTAGATCCCATGACCGCCAATCCCACGACGCCAATTTGAGCAAGTTCATTCTTATCAGTCATGCTGCCTATCCTACGTCACTGGGATGCGGTGCTGTCATCAATGGCTAGGCTGGTGGACTATGTCGGATACGCAGAAACTCAATGACTTGCTTCACCTCGCTCATACGCGGGTACTCACTGCAGAAGAACTGGCGTCACTTAATGCCCTCAATGGCGGCCTTGCGGAATTGATAGGGCTGCAATTTACCCATATAGGCCCGCGCGAGGCGCGCGCGAAACTGCAGGTTAAGCCCGAACATCATCAGCCCTGGGGAGTGGCCAATGGCGGGCTGTACTGTTCCATTGCAGAAACCGTGGCCTCCATCGCGAGCGTGGTGGCTGCCGACGCCCCCGCAGTAGGAGTGAATAATTCCAGCGACTTTATCCGCTCTACGGGACAGGGGGAACTGGAGGCTGTGGCCACACCAGTGCAGCTTGGTGGGCGCACCCACCTGTGGAGCGTTGAGATGCGCCAGGGCGGGGAGCTCATTGCCCGCACCACTTTGCGCACCATGATTTTGCGTTAGCTCACCCGCTCGGCAGTAAAGGACATCCCTTGGGAGGATAGCCGTTCCAAATACGGCTCAGCTAGTCCGGTGGCCGGGGTAAGTACGCCTCCTGTGCGGTCAGAGTCGGCGCGCGATTCGAGTAGGCAGAGTGCAGCCTGGCTCAGCATCATGGCGGTAACCTCGTAGCCGGGGTCCCCCTGCGCTGAGACGGTTGCAAGCCAGCGCTCGCCGTCCTCAGTCACGCCGTGGTGGCTGACTTGGAAATGCGCGCCCTCAAGCCCAGGCGTGGGCAGGACCTTTTCCACCACCGGGCGCAAGCGTGATTGGGTGCCATCAAACAGCAGCTTGGTAGTGAGTGCCAATCCATAGGCACGTGCGCGACCGACTAGTCCGGCCCCCGCAAACCATGCTTCCTTATAAAAAAGCGCTTGCCCCACGCCCGCCCAAGCAGAGCGTTGGAGCGGCGCACCACGCGGGTATTGAACATGGACATGAAAAATGGACCCACCCAGCCAACGCCATCCAACTCTTTGACCTCAAAGTCCCGTTGGAGTCCTTCCAAGCGTGGACCAGCCTTCGGATCTGGATCGAGGGAATAAGGATTATGCAGGTTGCGGGCAACTCCCTTATCGGCGTGCGCAGCGAGCGAGACCTGCAGGGAAGATTCGATGGTGCCCGGCGAGATCCCGCCTTTCAGCTTGTCTACGACCATTTCAACCCGCGCAAAAGGCTTTGCTGCGGCCTTATAAAGGTTGAGCATCCCGATATCTGAAGGCACGGAATCGAAGCCGCAGGAATGAACGATGCGCGCACCTGTAGATTCGGCCACGGCATGGTGGGAATCGATGCTGCGGCGAATAAAGGGAACCTCACCGCACAGGTCAACATAATCTACGCCATGGCGCGCGCAGGCGGCAACGACGTTATCCCCATAAAGGCTGTAGGGTCCGACCACGGTGATTAGTACCTTGGTATGTTCCACCATGTGCTCCACATCGTCGGCATCATCGGCGGCGGCGATGGCGATGTCCCAGTGCTGATTGAGTTCATCGCGCAGCGCGGCTAGCACCGGTCGGTTCCGGCCGGCCAGAGTCACAGAGGGCGCGTTAATCGAGGCAAGGTAGCGCGCCACCAATTGGCCGACCAGCCCGGTAGCGCCGTAAACAGTGATATCACTCATAGTGCACGAGCGTACCGGAGGGATTAGAGCCAGTGGTTCTTTCGGAACCAGGCCCAGAGCCCGAGAACGACCAAGACCATGATGACAATCGCCATGGGGTAGCCCAAAGCCCAATGCAGCTCCGGCATGATGTCGAAGTTCATACCGTAGATACCTGCCACCAGGGTGGGTGCGGCCCACATGCCAACGACTGCGGAAATGGTGCGCATATCTGAGTTTTGTTGCATGGTTACCTTGGCCACCGAGGCATCGATAAGCGAGGTAAGGCGCTCATCGAAGCTGGAGACCTGGTCCTTGACTACGAGCTCGTGGTCGTTGACGTCGCGCAGATACGAGCGCAATTGCTTAGAAATCAGATCCTTGTGATCAGAAACCATGGATTTAAGCGCCACCGACAGTGGGTCGATGGCATGCTTCATCTCCAGCACCTCGCGCTTGAACATGTAAATTCGGTCTACATCAAACTTGAGGTTAGGGGTAAAGATTTCTTCTTCCAGCTCATCGACCTCAATGCTGATGAGACGAGAGATCTCCGAGTAACGGTCCACCATCATATCCAGGATCTTCCAGGCCATAGCCACCGGGCCAAGCTCCACCAGATCCTGCTCATCTTCCACCGTGTAGGCCAAGTTGGGAAGCTTTGCCCCGTGGCGCACGGTAATGATGAAGTTGGAGCCCATGATCATCTGGATCTCACCGGTGGAAATGATCTGGCGCTTATCCGTTACTTCATCGTGGTCGCGATAGTTCACGGAGCGGGCGACGACGAAGAGCTGGTCATCGTAGCGTTCGAGTTTGGGACGCTGGTGAGCCATAACTGCGTCTTCCACGATGAGTTCGTGGATGCCAAACTGTGAGGCCACTTTGGTCATTTGGGACTCGTAGGGCTCATGGAGGCCCACCCAAATAAAACCGCGGCCGTATTCCTCTATGGCTTCCAGCGCGGAGCTGGTGGAATACTCCCCGGGAAGCGCCTCGCCATCCACAAAGACGCGGCAGTGTTCAATCGCGCGTTCCGGCGGTACCGGCAGGGAGGTGGGCTTACTTGGAGGCTCGGGTTTCTTGCGGCCCCTAAAGGGTGAAGGTACGGATGGCATCGTTTCAGCCTCCTTTGCGCGGTAGTGCGGACAAGTTCGCAAAAATTCGACGGCGATTTTATGCAGCGGCTAAATCTTACACCGAAGGCGGGTAATATAATCGAATCTATGCCTACGTGGAAAGAAGTAACCGAAGCTAATCCCGAGCACTCCCATAATTTTGCCCGCAAATGGAAGCTGCTTGCCGCACAAGGCAAGGACATCAATGGCGAGGCCCGGCTTATTGATGCCATGGTCGAGCGCAACTCCACCATCCTCGACGCAGGCTGCGGCACTGGCCGAGTCGGTGGCGAATTGCTTCGCCGCGGGCACAGCGTCGTGGGAGTCGATGTAGATCCCATTCTTATTGAGCACGCAGAGCACGACTTTCCGGACGGCCACTGGTTCGTTGGAGACCTGTGCGAGGAAGAGGTGCCGGAAGGCCCCTTTGATATCGCCGTGTCTGCCGGCAATGTGATGGGCTTTCTAGCAAAAGAAGGCCGCGAGCCCGCTTTGCGCAATATCTTTAATTCTCTCAAACCAGGTGGTCGCCTGGTCACCGGCTTCGGCGAGGGCCGGGGCTGGGAGTTCTCCGACTTTCTTGATATGGCGCAGAAGGTGGGCTACCGAGTCGACTTCACCTTCTCCTCGTGGGACATGAAGCTATTCTCGGAGCATTCCACCTTCCTCGTCGCCGTCCTTTCGCGTCCGGGGTCGGACCTTCTGGCCTAAAAGCGCCTATCGGCTTGGTCGAAGAAATCTACCTCATGGTGGCTCGCTGTGATGTAGGCGCGCTCGGCCCGTGTACGAGTGCGCTCATCCGCTCCGCTGAGAGCCTGCTCGACAATGTCGAGGCTGGCGCGGACTCCGTTGAGGAAGTCTTCACCGCCGTACATGGATAGCCAGGAGTGATAGGGATGTTCTGGGGAATCGAAATCTGCGAGGTGTAGGCCTACCTCTGCATAAAGCCAGTAGCAGGGCAATACCGCCGCAGCGCCTACCACGTAGTCATCCGTATGAGTTGAACGGATAAGGAAGTCCGTATAGGCGCTAGTAACCCTAGAAGCTGCGGTAGTGATGCCCTCTTGCAGCCAGCCGCGGTGCAGCTCGGCCTCAACCGCCAAGCAATCATGCGCTCCTTCGGCCCAGTGCAGTTGCTGTGCCGCTGCAGGGGCTAGGCTGGCTAGGCGCGCCAAGGCCTTGGAGTAGGCGTTGAGGTACTGGGCATCTTGGTCGAGATAGAACCCAAAGGCTTCTTTATCCAAAGCGCCTGTTCCCAATGCCCGAATAAAGGGCAGAGCCTTGATAGCCTCCCAGTGATTTCCCGCCAAGTTCCACAGACGTTGCGTGTGTGGTCCGGCCGCAGGAACGCGGGGCTGCTCGACGTTTTCTGGTTCCTTCAAGCTGCCGGACAGGTAGGGCTGCGGCAGGGTAGAGGCCGCCCGCATGAGGCGCTGCGAGCGGTGCAGGTGGTCCACGGGACCGTGCCCTTTGCCCACCTGGAGCGCATCCGCGTGAACAATGGCTTCGTGCAGCCAGTGGGTGGACCACGTGAGCGCTGCGGTGTGGCTATCGCCGGCTCCAAGCCGGGTAGCCAGAGCAGAGGAGAGGGAGCAACCTGTGCCGTGCGTATTCTTCGTGTCCACCCGGCTCGAGGAGACGCGGTGAACGGACCCATCCGGATTCACTACCGCATTGTCTGCGATATCGGAATCGAGGTGACCGCCCTTGACCACAACTGCAGTAGAAGCTTCCTTCGCCCACAGTTTAGCGGTGGCGATGGCCTGCTCGAGGTCGCCTGCCTCCTCGGTGTTGGTGAGAACAGCCAATTCCTTCAAGTTTGGGGTGATGATATCCACCTGGGAACACAGATCTCGCACGGCTTGTTCGGCTTCCTGCTCCAGCAGCCTATCTCCGCTGGTAGCCACCATGACCGGATCCAAGACCACGGGAACATCGTCCGGCAGGCGACGTAGGAAATCTGCGACCTTGGCGGTGATGGCGGCGTCAGCAAGCATGCCAATCTTTACCGCGTCTATTTCCACATCGTCAATGACCGCATCTAGCTGTTCTTGTAGAAAGTCCACTGGTGGGACATGTACGCTGCGGACACCCTGGGTGTTTTGGGCTACCAAGGCTGTCACCACGTTCATGCCATACCCGCCCGCAGCGGCAATGGACTTTAGGTCAGCCTGGATGCCCGCTCCGCCCGTGGGATCAGTACCAGCGATGGACAGAACGCGGGGATAGATTCCCTTAGCCATGGAAAGCCTCCTTTAGTCGGGCGGCTGCTGCTGCAGGATCCTTGGCCGCCATGATGTCGCTGACTACGCAAATGCCGGCAAAGTCGCTTCCCGCCAGCTCGTGCGCGTTATGGTCTTTAATGCCGCCGATGGCGACGGAATCTATGCCGCGTTCCCGTGCGGCGCGGGCGAGGGCCGCTGCTGCATCTGGCCCCATCCCCGCCGGGGCGTTCTTCTTCGTGTTCGTCGAATACACAGGGCCAATACCGATGACATCCGGGCGGGTATCATCCGAAATAGCAGCAAGTTCGGCGTGATTGCCAATGGACAAGCCGATAAGTTGCTCATCGGACAGCATCCTTCGGGCTTCCCGGAAGGCCATGTCATCTTGACCAATGTGTAGATGGCAGCCAAGCTTTGCTGCTACCTCCACGCGGTCATTGATAAAAAGCGGTACATCGCCGAGTACGGCCAGCAGTTCCCGGGCGGTGTGTTCAATCTGCTCATCACTAGCTTCCTTATCCCGCAGCTGGACGACGCTAACCCCACCGCGTACAGCTTCCTTCACGATGCGAACCACGTTTTCTCGCCCGCCTGCCAGATCTGGATCGGTGACAAGGTAAAGCGACCAGTCGATTGCCATCTAAACCCCTTCGACGTCTGTGAGCTTGATTAGTCCCTCGATGTCCGCCGTCGGGACATCGTAGAGCGCGTCCAGCCAAGCAACGGCAAAGGAACCAGGCGCGTGGTGCTTTTCAGCTGCCACGCTGCCTGCCGCTCCCACGTGTGCGTGGGCCGCGATGATTGCTTCGAAAGGATCCTCCCACGCCGCCAAATATGCTGCGCAGATAGCACCGAGTGAACAGCCAGTACCAATGACGTTTTGGAGCATCGGATGACCGGAATGCAGATAGGCAGCGCGCGTGGTTTCACCGGCGTGGACGATAAGATCGCGGGGGCCGGAAATGGCTACTACAGCGCCAGTGTCCCGGGAAAGCGCTAGTGCGGAATCTAACGCGGCTTCCACTTCATCAGTAGATTCGACACCGCGGCCGCCCTGTCCGGTACCCGCGAGTGCAATTATTTCAGAAGCATTACCGCGGATTGCCCTCGGACCAAGGGGCAGCACCTCGTGCATGAACTTGGTGCGTTGGGGGAGACCACCGGCGCCTACCGGATCGAGTACCCAGGGGGTCTGTGCGGCATTCGCACCCGCGATGGCCTCGCGCATGCCGCCGTATTGTTCGGAGCTAGGCGTGCCACAGTTGATGAGAACACCACCGGCTACCTGTGCAAACTCGCGGGATTCCTCCGGAGTATCAACCATCGCCGGGCTGGCGCCAACGGCCAAGAGGGCGTTGGCGGTGACGTTGGAAACGACCTTATTGGTCAAACATTGAATAAGTGGTGTGGACTCGCGCACGGCATCGTGCGCGCGGAGAAAACTATATTCCACAACTATCCCTTCGCTAGTTCTAACTGAGTGCAGGTTCGATGGGTATTTCTCAGCCGCACCGTGTGCGGCACCCCATGTTGCGATCCTCAGCCTAACAAAGGTCACGGAAACTATGTGCGAAAATCGACGCTCCAGTGCCCAGTTGGGGTGGTGCTATCGCTATCAATGAGTAACGACAGGAAAATAGAAAATCGCCGCCCTTGTCCTGCATTGAGGCAGGAGGGCGGCGATGCGGTCGAGGAGTAATTACTTCTCGTTCTTGTTAATGATGTTGCGCGCAATGCGCTGCTGAGTGGTGATTTCTAGGTTGCCGCGGTCGCGGGAAAGAATATTGGTTGCCCAGTTCACCAGCACTGCCAGGCGACTGCGCAGGCCAATCACATAAGTCAGGTGCAGGCCCAGCCATGCTACCCAGCCAGCGAAGCCACCAAACTCGGTCTTGCCTAGCTTGACGACGGCGTTGAAGCGCTTGACGATTGCCATGGAGCCCTTGTCAAAGTAATCAAAGGCTTCCTTCTCATTGGCGGTAGACTCCTCGTCCACCTTTGCCTGAATGAGCTTAGCGACGTGCGCGCCACCCTGGATAGCAACCTGGGCTAGGCCAGGCAGGCGGTTGAGCGAGATCATGTCACCAACCATGTAGACGTTATTGTGCTCGCCCACGGTCAGGTCCTCGTTCACGGAGACACGACCAGCGCGGTCTGCCTCGACGCCAGCCTGCTCGGCCACCATCTTGCCCAGTGGGGAAGCGGCCACACCGGCGGACCAGATCTTGGTAGCACCCGTCAGGGTGGTCTCTTCCTCGGTCTTCATGTCCTTATAAGTGACGGTATCCGCGGTCACATCGGTCACCATGGCGTTGAGGTGAACCTGTACGCCTTCCTTTTCCAAAGTGCGCTGTGCCTTGCGGCCCAAGCGCTTGCCAAATGGAGGCAGTACCTGTGGGGCGCCGTCAAGCAAGTAGATCTTGGCGGAGGTGGTCCCGTAGTTGGAGTAGACATCGTTGAGGGTGCGGTTTGCTAGTTCGGCAATCTGGCCGGTCAGCTCGACGCCGGTTGGGCCAGCACCAACGATGATGAAGGTAAGCAGGCGCTCGCGCTCCGCTGGGTCATCGGTAAGCTCAGCCTTCTCAAACGCGGAGATGATGCGAGAGCGCAGCTCGAGGGCATCGTCCAAGGTCTTCATGCCTGGGGCGAACTCGGCAAAATGGTCGTTGCCAAAATAGGACTGACCGGAGCCCGCTGCAACCACCAGGGAATCATATGCGTAAGTGCGGGAGAACTCATCCTGCTCGGCAGTAACGGTCTGGTCAGCCAGGTTGATATCGGTAACCTCGGCGTTAACGAAGTGAACATTATCCTGATCGCGCAGCAGCTGGCGGGTGGACGGGGCCACCTCACCGGCGGAAATCATGCCTGTTGCTACCTGGTACAGCATCGGCTGGAACAGGTGGTGGTTCTTCTTATCGATGAGAGTGATTTCTACATCGGCGTTCTTTAGCTTCTGGACGGTGTTGAGACCACCGAAGCCAGCGCCAACCACGACAACGTGGTGACGGCCACCATTGGGACGATAAGCGGTATCAGTCATGGATTTATTGCGACCTTCCTCAAGAAAGCTAATGTTTTGTACCCATTCAGTGTAAACACTTCTAACAGAACGTGCATACTCATTGACTGATAAACTTCCGCGCATCGTTATTATTTTCGCGGCAGGAACCAATGCGCCTGTGCGGAGCGCCTAAGCCGAGGTGCGTGCCAAGCTGACTAAGGTAATTGCCGATAGTGACTTCCTCCGCCCACCAAGGAGCGCACCTGGCATTATGAGTTTTATCCGCCCCGAGCATTTGAGCTCCATCGATGCAGATTCCTGGCCCAATGTGGCTACAGTCCCTTCACCTCGTTGGCCTGGTTTAAAGGCCCGCCGGGCAGAGGCTGAATTTGCCAAGGCTTGCGATGACGCCGGATTGGAACTCGACTTGGAAGTAGAGGGCGGACCAGATCTCAAGGTCGGACACGATGCCTTGTTTGAACGAATCGCCGCTAGTGGATGGCTGGGGTTCGCAGAAAGCTTTATGGCAGGAGAGTGGTCCGTCAGCTCGTCCTCCCAGCTGGTAAAAGTGCTTGGGCGGTTGCTGGGGGTGGGATATCTTCCCAAGGCCAAGATGCTAGACACCGGCAATTCGGAGCCAGGGGAGTTGCCGATGGATTTGGTCCGGCTCTATTCCGGTGATGGTTTAAGCCATGTGGGTGGCATCTTTTCTAGCGGTGTGCCGACGACCATCAGGGAGACAGTAGAAAGCTATAGCCCCAAGGCCGGCCGCAAGGAACCGAAAAGCCACTTCGTGGATGTCACGACGCTAAGCGAGCCCACGAGTGTGGACAGAGATGATTTGGGCGATGCCCAGCGTCGCGCCGCTGATTGGCTTCTCGACGTCACTCGCACCGGCGCCGGAACCCACCTATTGGTGTACCCAGCCGCTGGAATGCAGCCTGCCATGCGCGCAACCAAGCGGCGCGCAACGGTGGACGTACTGACCAGCGATGTAGAGCAGATAAGTCACATGCGTGAGGCGCTCGTGCTCGAGGGGGCAGATGATTCCATCCATGTGGAACGCATTCCCGGGGTTGTCCCAAATCCCAAGCAATGGCGCGGACACTATGACGCAATCGTCACCGTGGAAAAGATAGAACAGCTTAGCCCACAGGAGCGTAAAGAGTATATTCGCGCAGTCGACCGGTTCTTAACCCCTAATGGCCGGGCAGGAATTCAGTCCCTTGTGGCGACCGAAGCAATGACCGACGCCGGAAAGGCCTCGATTCAGGCCTTGCGGGCATATGTGTGGCCCGCACTGGACTATCCGCTTACCGCGGAGCTGCACCAGCTCGTCGATAAGAACTCGAACCTGCGCATCGTATCGGAAACACACGTGGGGACGCACTACCTAGAATCTTTGCGTCAGCAACGATCCTTTTTTGATGGGCACCTGCGGGAGGCCGCGGCGGCTGGGTTCGACCCACTATTCCGCCGCCTGTGGACCTTCCAATTTGCCCTCCGCGAGGCCTTAATGACGCTCGGAATGATTGATGCGGTGCAATTTGGATTGGCCCACCGCAACCGTGGGGGACGACGCTAGGCGGGCGGTAGCTCGTCGAAGTTTTTCATCAGGTCCGCGCTGGGCACAAAGAAGTTGGTGCCAGTAAGAGCGGTGGAGAAGTCTAGAATGCGGTCGTAGTTCCCCTCCGGCTTGCCGATGAACATATTGCGCAAACGTTCCATGACGTTTTCTGGATCCTTTGCATAGCCGATGAAGTAAGTACCCATCTCGCCAGCAGCAAAAGAACCAAAGACCATATTCTCGCGGTAGATATCTTCCTCAAGGTCGTTGAGAGCAACGTGAGAATTGGAAGGCTTAATATCATCATCGAGCTCGATATCGTCAGCCTTGGTGCGACCAATGACCTTTTCTTGCTCTTCGGTGCTCAGCTCGTTCCACTTGTCGAGGTCGTGGATGTATTTTTGTACGGTGACATAGGAGCCACGGGGGTAATCGGCGGCGTCGTCAAGCAACACGGTATCCAAAGCTTCCTCGGCGAGGGGATTGGCGGTGCCGTCTACAAAGCCAAGCAGGTCGCGCTGGTCAAGGTATTTAAACCCCTGGGTCTCATCGATGACCGTTGCAGCATCTCCCAGCTGATTGAGCACCTGGCGAGCCATTTCGTGGCACAGGTCATAATTATTGGCACGGAAGTGCAAGAGAATATCGCCCGGTGTTGCCGGTGCCTTATGTGCGGCGTCAATAGCTGCAAATTCCTTGAGGTGTTCGGGCATAGGTGCGCTGGTCAAACGAGGCCACATGGAGGCGCCAATGCCGACTACGGTATAAAGCTCGCCGTCGTTATAACGGAAGTTTACGGACTTAAACAGTCCAGCGAACCCCGTGAGCATGTCGCGGGTGGCTTGCTCGCAGCCGTCCTTGATTTCGAGAACTAGAAAGAGGGCTGCGCGGGAAGGCTTATCTACTACATGCTGAATCGTCATAATGCCGATTTTACGCACCCTTAAGGGGCACAGAATGCTAGCGGGGGACAAATCGCGGGCAATGGAGATGCGGCGAAGAAGTCATTGCGCGCGATTGCGCACTAGGGGGAAATGGCACCCAGATAAAATGACATAATGTACATTATCGGACATTTATCCATGGTTGGGCAGTTCCTCATTTATACCTTGGCATACCTCGAGCCCTCTGGTCGTTCTTATCAGGATCCCCGCTTGCTCCTTTTATTGCGGCGATTCCTTTCGCTCCGCCTTCTGCTGTGAAGCTCTGCTTTGCGGTGTCGCGCAGTTGCCGCGATAGCCTCCAGTGGCCACTGGGCCGTCAAGCTGGCTGACTAATCCTATTGAGGGTCGCCAGTATGCAGTCTGCCCCTGTGACGCCAGGCGCCTTAACTATTAAGCACTATTGAGCCCCTCCGTGCCACGGGCGTCAGCCATCTATGGCGTGTGGGTCCCGATGTGTGGTCGGACGGGGGGATTTCGGCAAAAATACACCCTACTGGAGCATGCAACCACACCACCATATAACGTCACATTGACGATATTCGGGGTAACTACCCGCTCGCTTTGGATGTCTTATTTAACGATTACGGTAAGCACTCCACAGCTGCCATATTGTCAAAAGCGCCAAGCAGGCAGAAATCGCTACGATGACCCACATGTGTTGAACGGCTACGAAAATGGTAAAGCCGATGACTATAAGAAGGCGCAGCCACATAAACGGGATCATTTGGCGGGTGTTCATAGGCTCGTCCTTATTAGTCCTTCTTGAAGGAAATGCGGAGATTGACCTCGCCCTTTTCCTCGACCTTTGCAGCCAACATTTCCGGGGTTTCAACGCCATAATCAAGGCGATTAACTGGAACGGTGCCGCCGATGACGATGTTATCCCCGTCGCGGAGAACGTCAAAGTCTTGGGAAACCTCGTGCGTCTCATCCTTGATGGTCAAGTCACCGGTGAGCTTTACCGTGCCAATGGTGCCGTCATCTGGGACGTCGGCAAGCGAAGCGGGTTTGGTGAGCTTAAAGGAAGACTCTGGGAAAAGTTGCGTCTCAAAGAGTTTGGACTTCATATTTTGGTCGCGGACCTTTTTATCCGTAGACAACTCATCCATATCCACGGTGACCGTCGCGGTTTTGAGGGTGGAATCAGAAATTTCTGCTTGACCGGTTACCTCAGTAGTCGAACCAGATGTAGTGGTCTTTTCTGCAGGTAGGATCTCATTGAAGGTAAAACCAACCGAGGTATGATTATCAGCACGCCCCTTGGCAACCTGCCAGGATCCATCTAGTTCCGTAGACGCAGCCTTAGCTCCATCGGCGGAAATAGGCTCTGTTTTTGCACCGGCGCCCTTGAGAAGCGAATACACCATAGGGCCAATGGCCACGGCGGTGAGCAATACAATGAGCACCACAAAGATGGTAATGACGAGCTTGCGGTTATAAAAAAGCTTTTTCATCTTCTATCGAAGTCCTTCTAGGCGTCGGGCCAGGGCTACAAGCTCTTCGCACAAACCGGCAAGCTCCTGCGCACTAGCACCTTCCTCCGCGGCGGTATTGATATCTTCTGCGGAACAACGTAGTTCAAAAAGTCCGTCGCGCAAACTTTCTGCCTTCTCCGGAGTAAGGATCACAGCGTTAGCGGGAATACCCGTGCCACTAACATTATTTCTTTGCTCATACGCCCGCTGTTTGCACGAGGCGCTGCAAAACTTCCGTGGCCGCCCTCTACCGCCTTGATCAATGTCCTTCCCACACCACTGGCAGGAACCGACGTTGCGTTCACGACTAGCTGTACGGATCACCCGATACACTTTAGTCCATTTTGGGCGGGCTGGGAACAAAGGCGCGAGGGTGTTCGTTATAATTAGTAGCTCTTAGGCGAAGTTTTGCTTCGCACTCAATCAGGGATCTCTTTGAAAAGGATGATGTTGCATGGCAGATCGCGTACTCCGTGGCAGCCGTATGGGCGCAGTCAGCTACGAAACCGACCGCGACCACGACCTCGCACCGCGCCAAATGGTGAAATACCGCACCGAAGACGGCGAGATTTATGAGGTGCCTTTTGCGGATGATGCTGAAATCCCTGAGGAATGGATGTGCAAAAACGGCAAGCTAGGCCACCTTGTAGAAGGTGAAGGCGTTGAGTCTAAGCCGGCTAAGCCGCCACGTACCCACTGGGATATGCTGCGTGAGCGCCGCTCCATTGAGGAGCTGGACGAGCTCCTAGAAGAGCGCATTAACCACCTGCGCTCCCGTCGCCGTTCCGCAGCCCGCCTGCTAAAGGAGCAGCAGGAACAGCAGCAAAAGAACTCATAAGGTTCTGCCGCAGACAAAGGCCCGTACCTCCTTAGTTTTACTAAGGGACGGTACGGGCCTTTAGCGTTGAAGCATGGGCTACTTCTTCAACTGTGCAATCTGGTGCTTTGCTAGGTGAGCAATTTCCCCGGCGAAGTCAGATGCCCAGCCGGCGCCCTTGCGGGCCTGCACGCCTAGATCGTGAATGGAGCCATCCTTGACCTCACGATTGACCAGCTTGGATACGGCGCCGCCGAAATCCTGCAGCTGCTCCGTGCGGTGGGCAACGCCCCACTTGGTTACCTCCAGCAGGGAATCTTTCACGAAGGAACCATCAAGCTTGGACTCGCCGTATTCGCGCTCGGTGAAGGTAATAGGAACCTCGCGGACATCGAAGCCGGCCTTAACCGCGCGGAAAGCCAGATCCACCTGGAAGATATAGCCCGCCTTGGATAGCTCGTCGAAATCAATGGATTCGAGGAGCTCGCGGCGGAAGGCACGATAACCGGCGGTCATATCGGACAGACCAGCGCCCAGCGCCACGGAAATGTAGATATTGCCCAAACGGGAAAGGTACTCGCGAGAAGCCGGCCAGTTGACGGTCTCGCCGCCCGGAATATAGCGGGAGCCGATAACTAGGTCCGCACCCTTGTCTACCTCTTCGAGCAGCAAGTGCAGCTGCTCCGGCGCGTGGGAGCCATCTGCATCCATCTCGCACAGTACCTGGTAATCACGCTCCAAGCCCCACTCAAAGCCAGCGATATAGGCGCCTAGCAGGCCACCCTTGCCTTCGCGGTGGAGAACGTGGATATGGTCATCCTGCGCTGCGAACTCATCGGCCTTGTCGCCGGTGCCATCGGGCGAGTTATCGTCCACGATGAGGATATGCACCTCTGGGACCGCCGCGCGGACGCGTCCAGTAATGAGAGGTAGGTTTTCGATCTCGTTGTAGGTCGGGATGATGACCAAGGTCGAGGCTTCAAGCGTGCTCACAGTGTTTATGCTCCTACGTATGTATCTGTGCCGGAGCGGCGCGGGGTGCGTCGCAGGCGGTTTGTGCGCAAAGCTACCAGTGCGCAGACTGTTCCAATAATAACCATGAGCCATTGCAGGGGCGAACCAAACCTAACGGAAAAGGTCTCGCCGCTACGCAAAGGCAACTGCTCCACGAGAGCGGCCGGCGTAAAAATTTCCGTGGACTGGCTGACGCGGCCATCGGGGTGAACAATGGCAGATACTCCAGAGGTTGCCGCCACCACCACGGCACGGTCTGTCTCCATCGCACGCAGCCGGCTCATGGCCAATTGCTGGTAAGTCATATCCGAGTAGCCAAAGGTGGCGTTATTGGTTGGCGTAGTCAGCAATTGTGCGCCATTTTTGACCGATTCTCTAAAGGCGTTGTCGAAGGAGACTTCGTAACACGTTGCCACGCCTACCGGCACGCCCGCCATGGAAACCACACCTGGACCATCGCCGGGTTTGAAGTCCCCGGCAAGATCCACGTAGTCAGAAAATTTGGCAAAGAAATCCCGCATGGGCATGGTCTCACCGAAAGGCTGCAGGTACTTCTTATAGTGGTGGTCCCCTACCGCGTGGCCAGGGGCAAAGACCTGCATGGTATTGCGGGCGCCCACGTCATCGCGCGTAGCGGTGCCAACCAGAACGGGGGCATCAATCGCATCAACGGCACCACTGATTGCCGCGGCTGCCCTACCGTCATGGAAAGGATTGATATCGGATGAGTTTTCAGGCCAGATGACGAGGTCGATGTCCTTGTCGCGCGCGGCCAGCTTCTTCGTTTCGGCCACATGATTATTGAGAACCGCTTGGCGCTGCCCAGCAAAATCTAGGCCCATGCGGGGTACGTTTCCTTGGATTGCTGCAACCTTTGCTTCGCCAATAGTAGCGTTGTCTCGGTTGATACCCAATCCTGCCACCGTCGCCGTTATTAGGGGCAGGATAGCTGCTGCTAGGGCGATACCCTTGATCATCCAGCCGCGGTGAAACAACAGTGCGGCGATTCCGCAGCCGCACAGTACTGTGGCGACGGTGATAAGCGAGGTGCCACCCCACGGCGCCAGCTTGGCTAGCGGCCCGTCGATTTGTCCCCAGGCCAGTTTGACCCAGGAAAAACCGCCGAAAGGTAGAGAAGAACGCAGCACCTCCACCGCGAGGTAGACGAACGGGAAAGCAATAAAACCGTACTTCCACCGTGCCACCGCGGCGCCGCCAAAGCCCAATAGGATGGCGTAAACCGCAAGCCATACTGCCAACGCAATATACGGCCCGCTTCCCACCAATTCACCGATCCAGGGCAAGGTGAGAAGATAGAGCACGAGTGAATGCGCTACCGCGAGTAGTGCGCCCAGACGGGCGGAGACGTGCCTAGTTCCCCAAGGCATCAAACTCACATAGAGCAAGCCCATGCCTGCGACTGCGGCCCACCACCAGCCGCGGGGCTCAATGGCGGCATAAGTAAGCAGACCAGAAAGGCCCGCCACTAAAAGGCGGGCAAGGATGGGCATCACTAGCTCTTGCCGCCCTTGGTCTCGCCACCGGAAGGGCCAAAGTCATCCGGATCTAGGTTTTCAGTCCACCGGCGAATCTCTTCCTCATCCAAGACCTCATGTGGGCCAGCGTCCTGAGTACTCGGGTGCCCGCTGTGTGCGGCTTGTCCGCGACCAAAGGAGCCAAAATCGCCATACGTGTCATGCTGCTGCGCCATCGGGGTTGCCTCGTAGATCTTGACACCCATTTTTTCGATCTTGCGGTACAAAGACGCTGCCATAACTGTGCGGATGATTGCACGGGTGGGCGAGAAAATAAGTAGGGCGCCGAGAATCGTGGTGAGGAAGCCAGGCAAGGAGAGCAACATGCCGCCTACCAAGGTAAGACCTACGTTGCTGGCAGTCTTGCCCATATTGCCGCCGCGGACAACGTAAGTGCCGTCTCCCGTGCGCTCGACCTGCTTTCCCATCAAGCGCCGGACTTCAATGCCGGCGATGGACATTCCGAAAAACATGGTGACAAAGAGCGCGATTAGCGCCCAACCTACACCGATCCATGTGGATACGGCCCAGAAAGTCAGGGTTTCTGCGACCATGTAGAGAGCAAAATAGAAAAACGGCATGGTCTCAGTTTAACGAGGCAGACTGAAAATGCGCTGGCAACACTCGTGAACTATCCTGCAGCTGCGGCAGGTTAAACTGGTGCGCATGTTTACTCCTGCGCTTTTCGATGACCCTCAGTACGGCACGTGCACCCGCATCCACGTTGCCGGCGGCAGCACCCACGCCCCAGATTGGGTAACTTTGGCAGAATGCGCCAGTGCTTGCGCGGATGGATTTGTGTACATCAACCGGTTTTCTGCCATCGAGCTGCGCGGAATCACAGATGCGGAGGCGCTTAAGCGGCGGCTCCAGGGACTGCATCTACATGCCGCCTCGGTGCCGGTGCTGGCCTCACCCCTAACGGCAGCGGCCAAGCAGGCGGCTCAAGATATTGCGGCTGAATTGGGTGCAATAGAAGGCGGGCTAGGTCTTGCAGTCATCGCGGAAAAGGATAGCTTGCCCGCGGGTGCCACTGGTGTGAGCTTAAACATCGACAAGGATGGTTCTTTGCACCTTGGGCGCTCCCCGCTTGGCGACGCCCCTACTGCCCTACTTACCCCACACGCCGCCGCCCGTCATTATGAGGAAGCACTCCAGTGCGCGGAGGCCGGGGAACACACAAGCTCCGCCCTGGCAGAACCCGGCCCCATTGGCTGGCTGGATGAGCATCTGCCTGCGGGCATCGTTGATCTGGGCGCAGGCGTTCATAAAGGCGCAATTCCAGCCGAATTTGCACAGCTCATTGGGCAGCTGGAAGTAGACATCACCGTCACCCCGTGGGGTGGATTAGTCTTTCACAATATCGCTGAGGGCGATGCCGAGGTGGTTCTGCGGGTACTCGCCCCGCGTGGATTCATCTTCGACATCAACTCCCCACTGCTCCACGCACACTAGCAGGATCGCAGCCTCTAGCGTGGCATGTGCCGCCAGATTGGGCGCGGCACGAGACGCATGATCCACGCTAGGGCCTGTAGAGCTCTGGGGATCCAGATGGTGCGCGAACGCGGTCTCCCGCGCCGTGCATCGTGGTCTATGCAGCTGACCACGGCCTCGGCCACATCCTCTGGACGCACCGAAAGCGGCGCCGGTTTCATTCCTTCTGTCATGCTGCCAATCACGAAGCCGGGGCGTGCGGTAATGAGTCCTAGCCGACTGCCGTGCAGCTTATCGGCCAAACCTTGACAGAAGGCGTCAAGACCAGCCTTGGTAGAACCGTAGACGTAATTCGCTCGACGGGCCCTCCACCCTGCGATCGAAGAAAACGCGATGATGTGACCGCGCTGCATGCGCTCAGAAACCAAGGTGAGCAGGGAAATCTGCGCCGCGTAATCAATCGTGGCGATGTCGACCGCGTGGGAAGCATCGCGTTCCGCTCGCTCCTGGTCACCCAGGATGCCAAAGGCTACAACCGCAATCTCCAGAGGTCCTGCTAGCTCTATCGCGCGATCGACAACGCCGGCATGGGACGGAAAATCTGCGGCGTCGAAATCAAGCAAGTGCACGCTGCGCGCGCCCGCGGCCCGCAGCTGCTTTTCTCTACCGTCCATTCCGTGGGTGCCACGAGCAGCGAGCACGATGTCCTTACCGGGAGCCACCCGCCGAGCTATTTCGCCGCCGATATCACTGCGGCCGCCGAGGATTAGTACGCCAGCCATTTAACGGACTTCACGCGGAGCTAGGTTGAGAGACTCGTAGCCATTGTTGGTAAGCACCACGATATCCTCCAAGCGCATGCCCCACTTGCCTTCCACGTAGATGCCCGGCTCAATGGAAAAGGCCATGCCTTCTTCCAATGTGAGGTCATTGCCTTCCATAATGAACGGCTCTTCGTGGGTAGATAGACCAATGCCATGTCCGGTGCGGTGGACAAAGTTGTCGCCCCAGCCGGCCGCAGCGATTGCCTTGCGGGTAATGGCGTCGATCTCTGCGGCGGTGCTGCCGGGGTGGGCTGCGGCGCGGGCGGCTGCTTGGGCGTCGGCAAGCACGGCATAAGCATCCTGAAAGTCCTGCGGCGCCTTGGAAACGTCCCCGCCGACCACGTAGGTGCGGGTGCAATCGGAGTGGTAACCGGAAGGCAGAGTGCCGCCGATATCGACGACTACCGGTTCTCCTTCCGCGAGCACGCGGTCCGAAAAACTATGGTGCGGGTTGGCGCCGTTCGGACCCGAGCCTACAATCACGAAATCGATAACGGTGTGCTCTTGCAAGATGAGCTCTTCCAATTCCCGAGCCACCTCCGCCTCGGTGCGGCCCGGCTGGAGGAGTTTTGGCACCTGTGCGTGGACTGCATCGATGGCCTGGCCAGCCTTGCGCAGCTCGGCAATCTCAGCTTTATCCTTGCGGGTAAAAAGCTCCGCCAGCGCGTAGGTAGCCAACTGAAAATTGGTTTGTGGCATCAGATCCTGAAAACGCAGGACGTGGTCTGCAGTCAGCGACTGCCCCAGGGCCACGTTGTTTAGAGCAGTGCCTGCACCGTCTAGTGCTAGCTCATAGGGATTATCGCCGTCGTTCCAACCCCGCAGCTCTACATCCAGCTCTCCTACCGGAGCGGCCTTGATATCGGTGATATCGGTATTAGGCGCAGCGATCCAGGCATTGCCGTGCTGCGGCACGACCAAAACGGTAAGGCGTTCGTGCGAGGAAACCCAAGAGCCAGTGAGATAGGCAAAGTCTGGACCCGTGCCGATGAGGAGCAGATCGATGTCCTTGTCCTTAGCGGCCTGTTGGGCGGCCTGCAGGCGCTGGGCGTAGACATCAGCGGAAAAAGTCTGAGTAACAGTCATGCTCCAGAGTCTACCCGCCCCAGCCGCGGACTTTAGGCGCCGATGGCTACCACACCGCGCTGAATGGCATCGATAGCCCGACGGGCATTGCGCTGAATCTCGCCGTCATAGCCGGTCTTCGCCACCTGCTGCAGGAGGTCAATGACCTGACGGCACCAGCGGACAAAATCACCGGGGGTAAGTTCGGCGCCGGCTTCATTAGCGGCAGCCATGCAATAGCCCAAGGGGGCACCGGCTGCCCATTGGTGGACGGCCAGGGCGAAACCAGCCTCCGGCTCACGGGTAGGCGGCAGGCGATGCCGTTGCTCATCGGCGGTGAGTTCGGTATAAACGCGCCACGTGCCATTCATGGCATCGGCCATGCGCTCGGTAGCTGCTTCTGGCTGCCTACTGGTAGCCTTGCGGTTTTCGAAACAGCACAAAGAAGCAACGCCGGCAAGCTCGGCAGGATCCAGCTCATCCCAAATCCCGCGCTTCAAGCACTGTGCCACCAGCAGATCGGATTCGCTGTGGATTTTGGCTAAGCGTTCTCCTTCCTCCGTAATCACTGGCGTGCGATCGGCGCCCACCCCGGTGAATTCGACATAGTCCATCTCAGCCAAGAGATCCACAATGCGCTCAAAGGTGCGGCCCAAAGTATCTGTAGCTTTGTTGACTTTGGACTGGAGCTTGTCTCGATCTCGCTCGCGTCGCGCCAGTTTTTGTGCCAAGCCCGCCAGCTGCTCGCGGTCGGTGGCCGGCCACTCGTGTGCGGGATGGGCGCGTAGCTGATCGCGCAACTGCCCTACCCGCTTATTGGGCCGAGTACGGGGCTGCGACTTCATTCGCTTGGGGCGGTCGAAGTGCTCACGGCGCAAGACATCCTGCACGTAATGTGTATTGCGCCGTGGGTTCTTGCGTACCGGCTTCGGCACTTTAATGCGCCCCACCTGAATGGGAGGATTATTGATCCCGGCGGCGTCGATCCGACCAGACCACCCAGATTCCGTGGTAATCCACGGGCGGGGATCCGCGGTCTGGTTAGCGGGCGTGACCACCGCAGCGAGAATAGGGCGCTTCTTGCCGGGCATGGCGATAACATCACCCAGCTGCAACCGGCCCAGAACCGCGATTACTTCTTGGTTGCGTTGGTGCACGCTATCGATTTTGGACTGCTTTTCTTCAGCGCTGAGTTCGCGGCGCAGGCGGACGTAGTCCATCAGTACCTCGGCGGGATCTTCCCCGTCTTTGGCAGGAGGTGCTAGCGACGCCACGGCATCATCCAGCTGGCTGCGCAGCTCGCGTACTCGATGTTCCGCGCGCTCAATTTCACGGGTTTCTTCCACCACCGAGCCATCCGCTTGGAACTGGGCAAAAGACTTTTCTAACAAACGGAGAGAGTCTTCGAACCCGAGCATGCCCAGCAAGTTGATCGCCATATTATAGCCCGGCGCAAAGGTAGAAATGAGAGGGTAAGTGCGGGTGGAAGCAAGGCCGGCTACTTGACGCGGATCCATGGCGGGGGCCCATTGCACGACTGCATTGCCCAAGGTATCGATGCCGCGACGCCCCGCGCGGCCAGTTAGCTGCGTGTACTGGCCGGGGGTGAGATCAACGTGGGCCTCACCATTGAACTTGATGAGCTTTTCTAGCACCACGGTGCGCGCCGGCATATTGATGCCGAGAGCCAAGGTTTCCGTAGCGAAGACGGCGCGGACGAGGCCGCGTACGAAGAGGTCTTCCACGATGTGTCGGAAGGCCGGCAGCATACCTGCATGGTGTGCCGCGAAGCCCCGGGAAAGGGCTTCGCGCCAGCGCTTGAAGTCTAGGACCTGTAGATCTTCTTCGGGGATACCTTCTACACCAGCATCGACGATTTCTTTGATCTGCTGCGCTTCTTCCTGGGAGGTAAGCACCATGCGGCTGCGCAGACACTGATAGAGCGCGCCATCGCAGCCAGCGCGGGAGAAAATGAAGGTAATGGCCGGCAGCATGTCTTGGGACTGGAGTACTTTGAGCACCTCGGGGCGGCCCAAGGGGCGATAGCGATCCTGCTGGCGAGAAGCACCGGAGCGTCCCCTTCCCTTTCCGCGGAATTCGCTACGCCCACCGCCCTTGTGGCGGGCGCGTGCGCGAAAGCCCTTGCCGGACTTATAGTCTGCGCGACCGTCGTCGGTATCGCCGGCCTCAAGGCGCTGGATTCTACGCTCCAGCTCGGTGTTGACTTGTCCGCCGGATTCGGGTTCGAAAAGCGGATAAATCTTACGTCCCAGCATCATCCACTGGTCGAGCGGAACTGGGCGGTGCTCGGAAACGATGACGGTGGTATCGCCACGCACAGTGGAAAGCCAATCGCCGAACTCCTCCGAATTGGACACTGTGGCAGAAAGGCCAATGATGGAGACATGGTCTGCCAGGTTGAGGATTACCTCTTCCCACACTGCGCCGCGCGAGGCATCGGCCAAAAAGTGAATCTCATCCATGACGACATGGGTAAGGCGATCTAGTGCTGCGGATTCTGCGTAGATCATATTGCGCAGCACCTCGGTGGTCATAACGACGATCTCTGCATCGGAGTTGATCGATACATCACCGGTGAGCAGACCGACGGCTTCCTCACCATGTTCCTCAACCAAGTCGTGATACTTCTGGTTGCTCAACGCCTTAATCGGCGTTGTGTAAAAGCATTTGGTCCCCCGGCTCAATGCTAGCGACACCGCAAACTCGCCCACGATGGTCTTGCCGGCGCCGGTCGGCGCGCACACCAGCACACCGTGCCCGTCTTCCACGGCTTGGCAGCCCTTAACCTGGAACTCATCCAAGGGGTATGGCAGGGCTGCAGAAAAAGAATCCAGATGAGTTTCAGTCATGACTCCCCAGGCTACCCGTGCCTAGAGGACATCGTCGAAAAAGCCGCCGCTGTTCGACGAAGTCCCGGTGCCGCCGGTGGTCCACGTCTGCGGCTGCTGTCGCTGTGCCTGCTGGACTGGTTGAGAAACCTGCTGAGAAGGAGCGGGCGAAGGGTGTACCTGGGTTGGCGCCGCGACGGGAGTAGGCCCGCCGACCGCTCCTGGTCCGGCGCCGAGCGGTGAGGCTGTCTCGTCATCAAGGTCCATCCACTCGGGGCGCTGGCGTTGCATGCGCTTATCGTGGATGCGGCAGAACTGGAATGCAATCTCGAGGAGGAAGATTAAGGCGCCGGCGAGAACCAACATCGAAAAGGGTTCCTGGCCTGGGGTGACAACGGCGGCGAAAATCATCACGACGACAATAATGATCCGCCGCTTGTCCTTGACATGCTCATATTCCAGCACGCCAATAAGATTGAGCGACACAATGAGCAGGGGGATCTCAAAGCTGATGCCAAAGATGAGCAACAATGCCAAGAGGAAGTAAAAATAACGTTCACCTGTCAGCGCTGCGGTTTGATATTCGACACCGATGCCCATAAGGAATTCCAGACCAACGGAGAGGATGAAATACGCCAGCACTGCGCCGGCGAGGAACAAGCTCACCGCAGCGGTGAGGAAGCTCAAGGTGTAGCGTCGCTCGTTCTTATGAAGGCCAGGAACCACAAAGGCCCACACTTGATATAGCCACACTGGCGAGGACAATACCGTGCCCGCCAAGGCGCCTACCTTCAAACGCAGCAGGAGCATTTCAAACGGGCTGGTGGCTAAAAGACGGCATTCGCCATCCGCGCTGAAAGAGGCGCGCTTATCCGCTGGTAGAGCACAATAGGGGCCACGGAGAATCTCACCCAGCGGGGAGATACCGAACGGAGCTTGTTGGTACCAGATAAAACCTATGATCGCCCCGACGACCACCGCTAAAACAGCGATGATGACGCGGCGGCGCAGCTCCTGCAGGTGCTCCACCAAGGTCATCTCCCCGGTGGGGTTCTTCGGCTTACGGGAAAACCGCAGCTTCCCCTTCACGTTCTTGCTTGGTTTCGGGGCAGAAACAGGCTGTGACTGTGGCGACATCAGTGTGGCTCTTTCAACGCAAAGAAGCGAACACTTCCCTGCTACGCGGATTGCGAGGGCATATCCGCGCGCTGTAGAGGTGTTCGCGCAACGACGGGTTTGGGGCGTTTACTGCTGAGGGTTGGTGTGGTTCTGCTGGCCCGGCTGCATGTCTGGTCGGTTCCAGAATTCCTCGTCGGACTGCTGCTTCTGGTTCAGCTGTGCCTGCGCCTGGGAACGCTGGGTATCCTCGGACTGCATCTCATTAACCTCAGACTTGAAGATGCGCATGGAACGGCCCATAGAGCGTGCCAGATCCGGCAACTTCTTTGCACCGAATAGCAAGACGATAACGAGAACGATTAGGCCGATTTCCATAGGTCCTAGGCTCATGGAGAAACCTCTTTCAATTAGTGCGCCAGCATGCCGTGCAGCAGACCACCGGCTAATCTGCCGGTGAGCGGGCGCAGTTAACGGGCAAGTAACTGGCTATTGAGTATAGACGCTCAATGCGGCGTTTCCTCGTTCCGCAATGAGCTTAACCACGGATTGAGGAGCCACTACCCGCAACCTATCAGCTTGACCCAAGGCAAAGCGAATAAGCCACTCCACTGATCCCATAGGCATCGTTGCAGCTATTTCCCCATTTCCCAGGTCTTCGCCCAGCCGCATATCGTAGTACTCGGCCAGCCACGTGAATTCTTGGTGAATTGCTAATTTCACGGTGTCCGCGTTGCCCAAATTAAAGGGTGAAGCGGCATCAAAATCGAGGTCCTTCAGGTGCGGCTGCGACTGCTCTTTTTCCATATGAGCGTTCTTAATGCGGTCGATCCGGAAGGTGCGATGGGCTTGTTTTACTTCTTCCCACGCCGCTAGGTAGGGCTCAGAATCGACGATGAAGATGCGGGCCGGATCCACCAGTCTCTCGGATTCTGTATCAGACGAAGCACTCCAGTAGCGCAGCCGCACCCGCTTTCGTTCATTGACCGCTTGGGTCAAAAGCGCCTGGATATCCGTTTCTTCAGGGGCTGGAGTAGACAGTGAATCATAGATTGCCGCCGTCTTCTCATCCATGATGCCGCGCAATTTAGCAGCGGCGGATTCGACAGCGTGGGCGTCGATAAGCCCCGGCATGGCCTGCAGGGATTCTAAGGTAAGGAGCAAAGCACCGGCCTCGGTGGGGGTAAGCCGCAAAGCTTGGCTCAGGCCTTGATCATTGTGAATGGTTACCCCGTCGCGGTAGCTGAAGCTGAGATCAATGAGGTCTTCAGTATTGCGGCCTGTGCCGGAACAAAAGAGGCGATCGAGGGCCTCCTTCAGCTCACCGGGTTCCATTCCCAAATCTGTAGCCGCTTCCATCGGCGTCTTGTCGGGGTGATTTTTAAAGTAAGGAATCAGGTTCAAAGAGCGCACGAGCGCTTGGAGCTTTTGCGATGCATCGGCCATAGCTAGCGTCCTTCCTGCCGTTGCGTGGCGGCGCGCAGAAGAGAAATGACCTCCTGGCGCACCCCGCCAGGTTCGACCACCTGTACCTCTGGCGCGTACCCGGCCGCTGTGCGCACGAGCCAATCCTTATCCACGTTGCGCAGCATTACTGTGCCATCAGGCTGCTTCTCGCCCACATCCATTAACTCCTGTGCCTTTCCCACCGGAATAATAAGCCGCGCGTCTACCTTTTCTCCGCGCTGCAGAGCGCGCTCTACCAAGGCCTGCAAGGTTTCCGTTGGGACGGTGTGTTCTGCAGGATGATGTGAGCGTTTGATATCGGAGACACGAAGCGCACGAAAGACACGTGGGGCGCCGCGGTCCACATCGAAACCCACGATGTAAATGTGGCTATCACGGTTGACCACTCCCCAAGGATCCATCACGCGGCGTACTGGCTTAGCGGCCGGGTTTGCGCGGTAGGAAAAAGTAATGCGCAGTCGATTGCGCACCGCAGCCAGGACAGAGGTAATAACTTCCGGTGCGAGGCGGGTGATGTCATTGACCGCTGTGTACACCGGCGCGCCGGAAAGGTTGCGCGAGGCGCCGCTGGCGGCAATCTTGGTCCACCCAGATAAAGAGAAATCGCTTAAGCCTCCCGTGGTACCCATTCCCCCTGCTATGCCTAAAACCATGGCCTCTTCCGGAGAAAATTCCACCGGCGGTAGCTGGTAACTACTCGCGTCAAGACGGTAGCGCGCGCCATCCTCACCACCGGAATGCACAATGGGCACCCCAGCGCGTTGGAGGGTCGCTATATCGCGCGCCAAGGACTTGGCAAAAGCCTCGCCCGACTTATCGCCGTACCCGGCAACGTGGCGACGAATCCATGCAGCGCTGCGATCAGGGCTACCGCCGGAGTTTGCCGCGCCTTGTAGCGCGAAGGAGAGGTTGGTGAGCCTTTCTACCGCCTCATCATGCCGTTTGGGCGTGGGGTTGTGTGCTGCCACGTGCTGTGTTGTCTCCCTGATATGACTCTATGGTGGATCTAGCTGTGGTGTGAACGCATATAGTCTAGCAATGCATCGACTCGTTCATCGTGGGCAATGAAGGGATCCAAAAGTTCCTCGGTTCGCGGTTCGGGCCGATTGACCTTCAGCCGCGTCCAATCAACGGTGACATTGGCGCCACAGTTACGCGCGGTAGCCAAGAACTGGCCGCGCAGCGCAGCGCGCGTGGTCGCCGGCGCTGTGTCCATCGCGCGTTCAATATCAGAATCCTCAATCCAGCGATCGATAAGACCTTTGCGCAGCAGTACATGGTAGAGCCCGCGTCCAGGACGGATATCGTGATAGGTCATATCAATCTGCGCCAGCTTAGGATGGTCCCACCGCCCACCGAGCCGCGCGCGATAGCGCTCAAGCAGTGCGAGTTTAATAACCCAGTCTATTTCCCTGTCCACTTTGGAGAAGTCTTGGGTTTCAATGGCGCGCAAGATGCGCTGCCAGAGATCAACTACGCGCCGCATTTCGGCGGTAGGGGTACCAGCGTCTTCCCTTTCTTCCAGCCATTGGCTTGCGCGCATACAGAGCTGCTGTTGCACCTCCAGCGCAGTGATGGATCCACCCCCGGCAAGCGGTAGTGCAGTCGATCCCGTCATATCGCGCGCAATAGCGCGGATATGGTGAATCGGTTTTTCGATCTCATATTCCGGCAGCTCAAATCCGGCCTCCAACATTTCCAAAATGAGCAGCGTTGAACCTACTTTCAGCGCCATAGTGGGCTCGGCCATATTGGAATCTCCCACGATGACGTGCATGCGGCGGAAGCGTTTGGAATCGCCATGCGGCTCGTCGCGGGTATTGATGATGGGACGCGAACGGGTGGTAGCAGAAGAAACGCCTTCCCACACCTGGTCCGCACGCTGCGAGAGCAGGAATTGGGCGGGCTTATCGCCCTTAGCGGGTTGGACCATGCCGGCGCCGCAGATGAGCTGACGGGTGATGAGGAACGGCAGGAGCGCAAGGCCCAGGTCCTTGAGAACCATATGGCGGCTAATGAGATAGTTTTCGTGGCAGCCAAAAGAATTGCCGGCTGAATCCACATTGTTTTTAAACAGGTACACCGCGCGCGGGTGCTCCTCGGCAGCAAAGGTTTGCTCCGCTTTTTCGCCCAGCCGGTTGACTATCGCATCGCCGGCGCATTCATAGGCCAGAAGCTGGCTTAAGCTATCGCACTCGGCGGTGGCTACCTCGGGGTGGGATCCGACGTCGAGGTAGAGGCGGCTGGCATTGGTTGAAAAAATATTGGAGGAGGAATGCTCCTGGACAATGGGCCGGAAAAGCACGCGCGCTACCTCATCGGGGCTCAGAGTCCGTTCCTCCGAGCCCGCGCTGGTAGCTAGGCCATATTCTGTTTCAATGCCCATGATGCGTCGGGCAAAGACAGGGCGCTGGTCAGTCACCCTTACTGCCCGCCCTTTTGGACATAGGAGCGCACGAATTCCTCGGCGTTATTTTCTAGTAGCCCGTCGATCTCATCGAGGAGTTCATCGGTGCCGGTGGTATTAATGCTGAGCTGCGTGGAGGTAAAATCCTCGTCGCCAGCGGAGTCATCGCCACCATTACCGCCGGTGACCTGAGACTGGTGAGTGGACATAGGTGGGAAATCCTTTCTGTGGATCCTGCTTTAATTCGTGGTTGTTAATTACGGTACTCGGGGTGGATCCCGCTGTCAGTGAGTCCTTGGAGAAGATCCTCGACCGTGTCGGCGGCATCAATCATCTCTCCACATTCAGCCTGAGTGAGACCAGTGGCGATATCCATGGGAACAGTGGCCCACGGTGCGGCGGTGCCCTCCCCTATTCGTACGGTGAGGCTTTGCCAGCTTGCGGCAATGATGTCCTCGCCGAATTTCTGCGTTACTCGTCCGCGAAAATAGGCGCGCGTATCAACCGGTGGCGTGGTTGCGGCACGCTCAATTTCGGCGGCGCTAAAGAGCTGCCGCATCTGGCCTTTACGCACCAGCGCGTGGTGTAGCGACTTTGCCGGATCGATCTCCGCGTATTGCAGGTCAATGAGCCGCAGCTTTGGGTCTGCCGGATCGATACCGCGGTCGAGGTAGCCCTTAATCAAGCGATACTTCGCCACCCAATCCAACAGGTGCGCGGCCTGCATGGGATCTTCCGCCAAGAGCGCAACTGCCTCGTCCCAAGCCGCGAGAACCTTGTGATCTGCGTCGATGCGTGGGGTGACGCGAGCGCGGTATTCGGCGAGGATTTCTAGGGCGGTGAGCTGGCGGGCGTCGGCAAGCGTGAGGCGATGCTGCAGCTTAAGGTCACGGCTCACTCGAGGGACCTCCGCCACAGCATCCTGCAGGCGAAGGTCGCTAAAGTCCACGCCCTCTTCGATGGCATCGAGCACCAGAGAGGTCATCCCCAGTTTGAGCAATGTAGACGTCTGCGACATATTCGCGTCCCCAATGATGACGTGGAGGCGGCCGAAGTCAGCATGGACTGCATGCGGCTCATCGCGGGTATTGATAATGCCGCGGTTGAGGGTGGTCTCCAGCGAGATTTCTTGCTCAATATAATCAGCGCGTTGGGAGATCTGGAAACCTGGCTCCTCACCAAACTCCCCCAGTCCCATGCGTCCAGCGCCGATGACTACCTGGCGAGCAACGAAGAAAGGGATGAGGGCCTGCGCCATGGTGTCGAAGTCCGTTTCACGGGAGTACTGATAGTTCTCATGAGAGCCATAAGAGGCGCCTTTTCCATCCACGTTATTTTTATAAAAACGCAGGGCCGGACAGGGCTCGTGGTTGGCAAGGACGGACTTTCCTTGCGCGCTCAGCCCCGCTACGGCCGCAGCCGCTTGCAGGAGCGTGGCGTCCCCTGCGGCGTCATAAAGCGTGGCGTCCCAGGCATTAGTGCATTCCGGCGCGGAATACTCTGGGTGCGCATGGTCGACATAAAAGCGCGCGCCATTAGCCGTGACCACATTGGCTACTCCAATGGCATTCGGGTCGACAACGGGCACCGTCTGGTAACGCTTGAGATCAAAACCGCGAGAATCGCGCAGCGGGTGTTCCTCAGCAAAATCCCAGCGTGACCGCGCCCCTGTGTGCATCGCGGCATAAGCTACCACCGCGTGAGTGGAAGAAATTATAGGCGAGTACTCCGGCAGCTCTGGGGTCGCAATTCCGTACTCGGTTTCGGTACCTACAATGCGGCTCATGCGCTCCTCCTTGTGGTCAATAACTCCACCCGTTCTACGCGGGCACCGGAATGGTCTTGGGAAATGATCTTGGTCCATTCCTCCGGGTTGGTGGAGGTAGGTACATATTCGGACTCGGCGCGCTCGGCTGCGATGGCATCGAGCAAGTGCTGCTTGGCGATGCCCTCGTGGTCCCCACCTGTCGCCTGCTCGCTGCCTGCGCGCAACCGCAGGGCGTCCTTGATAGCCAGCTTCTTGGCTCGAGAGAGGATATTGGCAATCATTGCGCCGGAGACAAAGTCGCGGTAATGCAATATTTCGCGTTCTCCGCTGGAAAAGTGCAGCTGTACGAAGGGGCGATCGGCATAAAGCTCATCCACCGCGGCGCTAATGAGTTCGTCCAGCGTGCCCTGGTGCGGCACAGAATCGGTGAAATGGCGGGCGAAAATCTCTCGGGCACCCTGTTTATTCGGCCGGTTAACCCGGATCTTGATATCAAGCCGGCCGGGGCGCATGATGGCGGGATCGATGAGCTCCTCGCGGTTGGTAGCGCCAATGACGATCACATTGGACAGGCTCTCAACTCCATCGAGTTCCGTGAGCAGCTGTGGAACAACCGTGGTTTCCAAATCAGAGGACACACCCGAGCCCCGAGTGCGGAAGATCGATTCCATCTCATCGAAGAAGATGACCACTGGCCGGTCAGCGCTGAGCTGGGCCAATTCGCGGGCCCGCTCAAAGATGAGGCGGATGCGGCGTTCCGTCTCCCCCACATACTTATTGAGCAGCTCTGGGCCCTTGATGTTGAGGAAGTAGCTCGTGCCCTCGCTGCCTAATTGCTGGGCTAAAGAGTGGGCTACTGCCTTGGCAATAAGCGTCTTACCGCACCCTGGCGGGCCATACAGGAGGACTCCCTTAGGAGGCTGCAGCTCGTATTGGTGATAGAGGTCGGGATGGATAAACGGTAGCTCTACGGAATCGCGAATCTGGGAAATCTGCTCGTCCAGCCCACCGATATCCTCATAGCGCACATCCGGGACCTCTTCCAAAGAAAGCTGGGTGACTTCAGTCTTTTTCACCTTTTCTAGTGCGATGGCAGCTTTGGGGTCCACGAGCACGACCTCGCCTGCTGGCACGCGAGTTTCCTCGCGCAGCGCATGCGAAAGCAGCACCACCTTTTCTTCACCAGAGGAATTTGCCACTATCAAGCGGTCATCGTTAAGACGCTCCACCACCGTTGCTAGCTCGCCCGTACGCTCAGGAGGGCAGCCTTCCACCACCACGAAACCATCGCCCAAGCGAACCTGCTGGCCGGCCGAGAGACTGCCTGGTTCCACGTTAGGCGAGACCTTAAGCTGCATAATGCGGCCATTGGTATAGACCTCCGCGGTGGTTCCCACTTCGCTGTGGGCAGAAGAATAGCCGAGAAAAACACCGTAGGTCGATGCCGGCTCGGCCAGCGCATTGAGCTCGGCAAAAAGCTGTTCTAGCTTCACGCGCGATTCTTTTAATAAGCCCGCCAACTTCTGATTGCGGGCGGCAAGCTGGCTGACCTGCCGCTTATAGTCCGTGGCTCCATCCATGCCCACTACTCTAACGCGGCGCGGGCAGCGAGAGAGGGCACTTGCGTTTTAAATTCTGGGCGTTAAAGCGGTCCTACTTCCGGGCACGGCGCTGCGGGCGTGGTGGGGTGACACCATCGGCCAGGCGGCGAGTCCAGATGAGGAAGGCGGTGTGCGCATTCATGCGGTGCTCTGGGCGGGTAGCTAGGCCTTCGACCTTCCATTCACGCACCAGGGATTCCCATGCCTTGGGCTCAGTGAAGCACTTGAGTTCACGAATGCCTTCCATGACCTTCATTAGCTGTGGCACCGTTGCCACGTAGGTCATAAACACGCCACCTGGGATCAGGAGATCGCGTACGGTCTCCAAGTGTTCCCATGGTTCGAGCATGTCGAGGATAACGCGGTCTACCGGCCCACCCAGGTCTGCAGCGGTAACGTCTGCCAGATCACCCAGGCGCGGCGACCACCACTCCGGCTGCTCGCCAAAGTATTCCTTCACGTTATCCACCGCATACTCAAGGTGATCATCGCGCACCTCATAGGAATACACATGGCCTTCTGGGCCGACGGCACGCAGCAAAGACATGGATAGCGCACCGGAACCGGCACCGGCCTCGAGCACGCGCGCGCCCATGAAAATATCGCCCTCTACCAAGATCTGTGCCGCATCCTTGGGGTAAATCACCGCGGCACCGCGCGGCATGGACAGGACGTGGTCCACCATCAGGTGGCGGAAAAGCAGGAAGGAGGAGCCAAGGGTGGACTCAATAACCGAACCCTCATCCATGCCCACGATGTCATCGTGGTTAATTATGCCCTTGTGGGAGTGGAACTGGCCTCCCTCTTCAAGGATGACCGTGTAGTGGCGCCGCTTGGCGTCGGTAAGCTGCACGCGGTCGCCATAGGCAAAGGGGCCGGAATAAGCCATGTCTCAAGACTCCTCGAGGTTGCGATTACTATCCCACCAAGTATGCCTCAAGCGCTTGTGCAAGCCATACTTGGTCCCGCTCGCCCACCATTTCACGCGCCGAGTGCATCGACAGCATAGGCACGCCCACATCCACGGTGTCGATGCCCAAACGGGTTGCGGTGATGGGACCGATGGTCGATCCGCACGGCACGTCATTATTGCCCACAAAGCGCTGCACCGGCACGCCAGCCTTGTCGCACGCTGCTTCCCACAACGCCACTGTGGTGGCATCGGAGGCATAGCGCTGGTTGCCGTTGATCTTGGTCACTGGGCCCTTGCCGATTATCGGGTGGTGCGTGGGATCGTGCTTGCCCACGTAATTGGGATGCACCGAATGTGCCGCATCGGCCGAGACACAACTCGAGCGGGAAAACATCTGGAAGCGTTCCTCCTCGTTAGCTCCCAGTGCCCGGGACGTTCGAGTAATGACGTCCGCCAGAATAGGCCCGCCCGCGCCGTAGCGGGAACTGGAACCTACCTCTTCGTGGTCAAAGGCCATCATGACCAAAATATCCTTGCCCTGATAGTCCTTGGCAGCATTCTTCATCGCCGCCAAGGAGGCATGTACAGAAGAAAGATTATCCATGCGCCCGGCTGCAATGAACTGCTCTCCTGCCCCAAAGACCTCACCGCGGGCGGCATCGGCCGTAATCAGGTTGAAGGATGCAATATCCTGCTTGCCGACGCCCGCCTTCTCCCCCACTACCTGCAAGATCGATGCCTCTGGGTCACCGACGCTGAGGATAGGTTGCATGTTGTGTTGGCGGTCTGGTTTGAACTCATCCTTGCGGTACAGGTGGATGGCCAAAGACGGCAGGCGCAGGACAGGGCCAGTATTTACCACATGCCGCGTGCCGTCTTTAGTCACAATCTGGCCAGCGACGGTCAACTCTCGGTCAAACCAGGTATGCAGTAGCGCCCCGCCGTAGACCTCTACTGCTACTTGCTGCCAGCCCGCCGCCGAAAAGTCCGGCGTGGGTTTGAGCACCAGGCCCGGCGAGTCCGTATGTGACCCCACGATGCGAAAACCAGAATTCTTATCGGCCCCCTGTGGTACATACCAGGCCGCTACCGCGCCGCCGCGGACCATCACGTGGCCACCTGGCGCGGCCGACCATTCCTCGCTCTCATCCTGTAGATCAAATCCCACCTCGCGCAATTGGCGGGATACCTCCTCCGCAGCGTGATAAGAGGAGGGAGAAGCGGCGATGAAATCGAGGAATTCTTCGGTATAACTCATACCTCCTAGCTTGCCACGAAACGCACGGCGATAGGCTAGATACACCATGGCTACTTCATCGACACCCCGCCCGCTTGCCCTGTCACCCTCGCGCGCTTCCGATTACAAGCAGTGCCCACTGCTCTATCGCTTCCGGGCCATTGACAAGCTGCCCGAACCCAAAACCATTGCACAGGTCAAAGGAACCCTAGTGCATGCCGTACTGGAAGAAATGCATAAGCTACCGCGCGCAGAGCGCACCTATCCTGCCGCAGTAAAGATGATTAAGCCCTCGTGGGCAGACATGACCGCAAAGGACGCGGAACTGCTCGAGCTCGTGCCAGAAGAAGACACCTATGACTTCTTCGTTTCCGCCAGAGAACTGCTCAAAGGCTATTTCCAGATGGAAAACCCACAGGGCTTTGATTGCCAAGAAACCGAGATGTACGTCAACACAGTCCTTCCTAATGGCGTTCCCGTTCGTGGCTTCATCGACCGAGTGGATCGCGCGCCGACGGGCGAGGTCCGCGTCGTTGACTATAAAACCGGCAAGAAACCACTGCCCCGCTATTCACAAGATGCCCAATTCCAAATGCGTTTCTACGCGCTAGTCTACTGGCGCATTCTAGGCACTATCCCCCACCAGTTGCGGCTTATGTACCTCAAGGTCTTGGACTCGATGTTTCTTAGCCCAAACCGAGAGGAGCTGGAGTACTTCGAGCGCGATCTCGGCGAGTTGTGGGCCAAAATTGAAGCCGATGGGCGCGCCGGGGATTTCCGCCCCAAGCCCTCCAAGCTATGTGGCTGGTGTGCCCACCAGGATCTCTGCCCCGAATTCGGCGGCACGCCGCCGCAGTATCCAGGGTGGCCTGGTTCCGCGGCGGATAACAAGGACTAGGTCCACGCGGCCTTAGAAAAGGCCGGAGATAGTGCCGTCCTTATCGACGTCTATGTTGTTGGCCGCTGGCTTCTTTGGCAACCCCGGCATCGTCATAACATTGCCGGTAAGCACAACGATAAAGCCTGAGCCGGTGCGCGGCAGCAATTCACGGACATGCAGCGTATGGCCTTCCGGCGCACCCAATTCAGATGCATCATCGCTGAAGGAATACTGAGTCTTGGAAATGACCACGGGTAGCTTGTCCCAGCCATTGTCCTGGATGTACTTCAGATCTTTAAGCGCCTTTGCCCCATACTCCACGCGGTCGGCACGATAAATCTCGCGAGCAATGGTCTCGATGGAGGCTTCAATTCCCTGCTGCGGATCGTAGAGCTGCTTGGCACCGCCCTGCAGGTTCTCCAGCAAGGTTTCTGCCAGCTTAGTCGCACCTGAACCGCCCTCGGACCAGACGTTGGCTTCTTCCAAGGCCACTCCAAAGTCCTTGGCCCACTGCCGCATAAACTCGCGTTCCGCCTCCGTATCCGACCAAAAGAGGTTGAGCGCTACCACTGGCTTGATACCGAATTTGCGCAGATTTTCTACGTGGCGCTCAAGGTTGACAATGCCCGCCTTGAGCGCATCTAGGTTCTCTTCCGTGAGCTTATCTTTGGCTACTCCGCCGTTGTATTTTTGCGAACGAATGGTGGCAACAACAACCGCACCGGCAACATCCAGATCGCCAAAGCGTGCCTTGATATCGACGAACTTCTCCCCGCCCAAATCGGAGCCGAAGCCAGCTTCGCTCAGGACAATATCGCCGAATTGCAGAGCGGTTTGGGTTGCTAATAGGGAGTTGCAACCGTGGGCAATATTGGCGAATGGTCCACCGTGTACCAAGGCTGGCACCCCGCCGAGGGTCTGTACGAGGTTTGGATTAAGGGCATCACGCATCAGTGCCGTGAGCGCGCCTTCTGCGTTCAAGTCACGCGCGGTAACAGGGCGTTGATCGTAGGTGAATCCGATGGTGATATCGCCAAGACGCTTCTTCAGGTCTTCGAGATTCGTGGCCAAGCACAAAATGGCCATGATTTCAGAAGCGGCAGTAATGGTGAAACCGGTTTCAGCGGGCACGCCGTGGGCTGGGCCGCCCAGTCCAGTGACCACGTTGCGCAAGGCACGGTCGTTGACGTCCATGCATCGCTGCCACGTTACTCGTCGTGGGTCGATACCCAATGCGTTTCCTTGATGAATGTGGTTATCAATGATGGCGGCCAAGGTGTTGGTTGCGGAGGTAATCGCGTGAAAATCCCCGGTGAAGTGCAGATTGATGTCCTCCATGGGCACAATCTGTGCATAGCCGCCGCCAGCCGCACCGCCCTTAATGCCCATCACTGGTCCTTGGGAGGGCTCTCGCAGGGCAACTATCGCTTTCTTGCCCAATTGGTCTAGGGCATCGGTCAAGCCGATGAGAACGGTGGATTTTCCCTCGCCGGCAGGGGTAGGTGATACGCCGGTGACAAGCACCAGCTGGCCCCGGTTTTCCTTGGAATAGTCAACCTTGGTGATATCTACCTTGGCTTTGGTGGTGCCATAGGGAATCACGGCGTCAGCAGGGATGCCCGCCTTGGCTGCTATCTCTGCAATCGGCTGCAATTGGTGGGCTTGGGCAATTTCAACATCAGATGGCTGAGTAGTCATGACCTAAGCCTACCGAGCGGTTGAGTTAAATAGGGCTCATTTAGACAAGAAAGTGAAATGGATTAAGTTTCCCGCTGATACTGCAACCAAAAAGGCGCCCTGAAGGGCGCCTTGGGGATGGTTTTAACTTCCTCTAGTTATAGGAAGACGAAACCGAATGCATAGCCTAAGAGGACCGAGAGCACGATGCTGACCGTACCTGGGATCAGGAATGGGTGGTTGAATACGGCCTTGCCGATACGAGTCGAGCCGGTATCGTCCATCTCCACTGCTGCCAACAAGGTTGGGTAAGTCGGCAGGATAAACAGAGCGGACACCGCCGGGAAGGCAGCGACTGCGGTAATGGGGCTTACTCCCAGGGCAAGGGCTGCCGGCATAAGGGCCTTGGTCGTAGCTGCCTGCGAGTACAGCAACGCTGCAGCGAAGAATAGTACCACTGCGAGCAGCCACGGCGAAGATTCGATAACGCTGCCAGCCAGAGACTGAATATCGTCCATGTAGTGGTTGATAAGGCTGGTGCCCAGCCAAGCCACGCCTAGCACACAAATACATGCGGACATACCGGACTTGAAGACCGGGGTATTCAAAACATCTCCAGCCGGGACCTTGGTCATCATAACGATGATGGTGGCAGCGGTGAGCATGACCGTCATAATGGCTTCATTACGTGGAAGGGTCGGGTCGGTGATAAGCCCGACCTGCTCCGAGGTCAGGGTGGCCCACGCCATCACGATGATGATGGCTACCAAGAACACGAGAACAGAAGCCTTGGCACCCTTCTGCGGAGAGTAGTTCCCTGCGCCGAGTGGTTCCTTGACCAGGCCTTGTGCCTTGCGCTCCAAGTAAACCGGATCATCCTCAAGCTCTTTGCCAAACTTATTAGCTACCCAGGCAGCTGGGAAGATAGACAAGAACGTTGCCGGAATAACGACCGCCAGTACCTGCAAATAGCCCACCCCAGTCGGCTCTAGCAGACTAGCGAGCAACACCACGGCTGCCGAAATAGGCGAAGCACAGATTGCCATCTGAGAGGCGACTACCGCGATAGATAGCGGGCGCGAAGGACGAACCTTACCTTCTTTGGCCACCTCGACGATAACCGGCAAAGTAGAAAACGCAGTGTGCCCGGTGCCGGCGAGAACCGTCATTAGCCACGTAACAATTGGCGCGTAGAACGTGATCCGCTTTGGGTTTTTGCGCAGGAACTTCTCCGCAATGTGCACCAAATAGTCCATACCGCCAGCTCGCTGCATTGCTGCGATAGCGGCGATGACGGTCATGATGATGCCGATAACATCGAAGGGGATATCTTCCCTAGTAATGGGAACACCGGTGAGACCAAGCGCCAACACGCCGAGGCCGCCGGCCATACCGATGCCAATTGATCCAATTCTCGCGCCCAAAACGATGGCCGCGAGAACGATGACTATATGAACAATAACCATGGACGTACTCCATACGCTCTCTATGCAAACTATGGGCACGCATCTCCATAAAGAGTGCATGCCGTCCTCAACAACTTCTATTTTGCACCCGCTGTGGTGATTTATTCATTCAAACTGCCTGTTTGTGTTGATTCCCACATAATTTACGGATTTCGCTATAAAATGACCGGTATTTTAAACGCATTGTCCCTGTACAAGGGAATAAAAGATGAATGTGAATAGTGCTCCTTGACCATGCACAAACCCCCGCAGCCTCCGCCTGCTTTTACTTCCATGTGAAGTAAAAGTGGCGGCAACTGCGGGGGCCTACTGCGCGGGCACTTTGCCCTGCTGCTCCTAAAGCGCTGTGGGCTTAGTCTTCGTCGATGAAGAGCTGGCCTCGGAACTCTGGGTGCATGAGGTTTTCTACGGACAGAACCTTGTTCAAGGTTGCTTCATCCAGCAGGCCCTTCTCTAGGACGAGTTCCTTGACGCCCTTGCCGGTCTCCAAGGACTCCTTAGCGATCAAATCACCATTGTGGTGGCCGATGAACGGATTCAGGTAGGTGACGATACCAATGGAGTTTTCTACGTAGGCGCGGCACACATCCGCGTTGGCGGTGATGCCCGTGACGCACTTTTCGTGCAGCGCATCGACGGCGTTGCCCATGATACGAATGGACTGGAACAGTGCTTCGCCGATGACCGGCTCCATGACGTTTAGCTGCAGCTGGCCTGCCTCAGCGGCCATGGTGACGACGTGGTCATTGCCGAAGATCTTGAAGCAGGTCTGGTTGACAACCTCCGGGATAACCGGGTTTACCTTACCCGGCATGATGGAGGAGCCAGCCTGGCGGGCTGGCAGATTAATCTCAGCCAGGCCAGCGCGAGGGCCGGAGGACAGCAGGCGCAGGTCATTACAAATCTTGGCGAGCTTCATCGCTGCGCGCTTGATGGTTGCGTGCAGCAGCACGTAAGCACCACAGTCAGAGGTTGCTTCAATGAGATCGCGTGCGGTCTTCATTTCCAAGCCCGTAACCTCAGACAAGGCTGCGGTGACCTGGTGGCGGTAGCCGGCAGGGGTGTTTACGCCGGTGCCGATTGCGGTTGCACCCAGGTTGATCTCCAGCAGGCGGCGCTGAGCATCGCGCAGCAATGCTTGCTCCTCGTTCAGGTTATTGGCAAAGCCCTTGAACTCATCGCCCAAGGTCATCGGAACAGCGTCCTGGAGCTGGGTACGGCCCATCTTCAGGATGTCCTGGAATTCATTGCCCTTGTCCTGGAACGCGGCGCGCAGGCCATCCATGCGCTCGATGAGGTGATCAACCGCTGCATGCAGACCCAAGCGGAAACCGGTCGGGTAAGCATCGTTGGTGGACTGGGACATGTTCACATCATCATTGGGGTTGATGATGTCATAAGAGCCCTTCTCCTCACCAAGGTATTCCAGAGCGAGGTTGGCAACGACCTCGTTGGTATTCATGTTCAGCGAGGTACCAGCACCACCCTGGAAAACGTCCAGTGGGAACTGGTCCATGCAGCGGCCCTCTTCCAGGATCTGGTCACAGGCCCAGATGATGGCTTCGGCCTTCTTCTTAGGCAACACGTGAAGGCGACGGTTTGCCATGGCAGCCGCCTTCTTGACCTGGACCATGCCGCGAATGAAGTGCGGGATGGTGTTGATGGTCACGTAAGAAATCTGAAAGTTTTCCATGGCGCGAACGGTGTGCACACCGTAGTAAGCGTCCGCTGGAACTTCCAAGGAGCCAAGAAGGTCGGTCTCGGTACGAGTCTTCTTGCTGGAGTTCTTAGGTGCCTTCTGTTCGGCCACCTTCTGCTGTGCAGCGTGAGTGGAAGTATCAGCTTCCTTCTTCTTCACGTCCTTTGCTGCAGACTTGGTGTCCTTTTCTTCTTTCTTAGAGGACTTTGCCATGATGGCTCGGCTCCTTTGCCTGTCGAGACTTATATTCGGATGAGTAACCTCAAGCGCTAATGTTAGCCACGACTGAATCTATTTGGGCCGACCCAGAAAATTCGCTCCCCCTAAAAGCGGGCGATGCGTAAATCAGAAGCCAAGATCGCCTCTGCGCCGAGTTGGGAAAGCCGGTCCATGACTTGGTTGGCGTTTTTCTTGGGAACCATCGCGCGCACCGCCACCCAGCCCTCACGCGCCAAAGGTGAGACCGTAGGACCGGTTAACCCGGGAGTAGTACCAGCAGCCGCATCGAGATTGGATTGCGCGATGTTGTAATCGATCATCAAATAGGTGCGAGCGTGCAAAATTCCCTGCATGCGGTCGAGCACCACCTGCTCTTCTTCGCTAACTTCTACCCCTGTGCGCTTGATTACTACGGCCTCGGACTCAATGATCGGCTCGCCGAACGGCGCCAACCCTTGTTGGCGCAGGGTAGTACCAGTTGACACGACATCAGCAATGACATCGGCAACGCCTAACCGGATGGAGATCTCTACCGCTCCGTCTAGCCGAATAACATCGGCCTCAATTCCATGCTCGGCAAGGTTCGCACGGACAAGATTCGGGTAAGAGGTCGCGATCCGGCGACCATCCAGGTGAGAGATATCCCACTCCTCCCCCTGCGGGGCTGCATAGCGAAAAGTAGATCCTCCAAACCCTAATGGCAGAACCTCATCAAAGCTTGTCTTTGAGTCGAGAGCTAAATCGCGACCGGTAATACCCAGATCCAAAACACCGCGGGCGACATAGATGGCGATATCTTTGGGCCTTAAGAAGAAAAACTCAACCCCGTTATCCGCATCAACCACGTTGAGTGTTTTGGAATGTCCACGCCCCTTGTAGCCGGCCTCTGAAAGAATGTCCACGGCGGATTCTGACAGTGAGCCTTTGTTCGGTACAGCAATTTTTATCATGCGGATCCTTCCGTCCCGTGGGGCGCTGTTTAAAGGTAGTTGTAGATATCTTCTGGGGTAAGCCCCCGCTTGAGCATCATGACCTGAGTCCAATAGAGCAGCTGAGACATTTCTTCTGCTAGCTCAGCATCAGACTGATACTCTGCGGCGATCCACACCTCCCCGGCTTCTTCGATGATCTTTTTGCCGATGTGATGCTCGCCTTTATCCAATGCGGCAACGGTGCCAGAACCAGCGGGGCGCTGGGCAGCTTTTTCGGATAATTCAGCAAAAAGGGAATCAAAGTTCTTCACGCTTACCTATTGTTCCACAGGTAGTTAGAGAATGTAGTAAAACCTTAAAGTTCTACTGCTATTCCGAAATCTTGCTGAACCACTCATAGACCTCGGAGGCCCGAGCACCGGCGAGGTGCCGCGAGTTGCGGAGCTGGGAGACCTCGGTGACCTCCGGCGGAACCTCCACCTCGTCATCTTCGGGCAAGCCGATGACTACACAGCCAGCATCAACTGCGGCGCGCATTCCCGTCGCGGAATCTTCAAATACCAAGCAATCCGCAGGTTTTGCTCCGATGCGGCGGGCCGCTTCGCGGTACATATCCGGTGCAGGTTTCCCGGAAGGTACTTCATCCCCGCAAATGGTATCGACAAAGTACTGCCGCCCCAACGCGCTAATGGCGGCATCGGCGACGTTGCGCTCGGTATTAGTCGTCACCATCATTGGCACGCCATCCGCCTTCAGCTCATGCAGCAACGCAGGAATGCCGGGAAAAATCTCCAGCTTGCGAGCGAAGAGCCCTTTGACATAGTCAAACATCCGAGCGCGATATCGATCGCTGTCACCGGACTGCAGTGTCACGCCCGCATTATCTGCGCAGATCCCCAAAGTCGTCTCAAAAGTCGCCCCCACAGTGGCAAGGCGTTGGGTGGGAGTTAAACGCTTCCCCAGGAGCTCCGAGAGATAAAACGTTGCCTCCGCCCAAAGCGGCTCCGAATTGGTGAGCGTGCCATCCATGTCCCAGAAAATGGCGGCGGGTTTTGTCAGACCAGAAACGGCTTCGGGGTGCTGCACGAGACTAAAACTAACTTTCTCTTTAAAAAGGCTGTGTGGTGAAACCGACCATGCGCTAAGGGCACAGAAGTAAGCGCCAGGCTGCGATTATGCCGCGGGCCGGCGCTTAAAAAGCGGGAGGACAAGAACTAAAAGTCTAGTTCTGGAATGTGCGATAGAGCTTCGTCATCTGCTCCAGTTGCCGCGCAGGCGTTGTAGATAAGCTCAGAAAGCTCTTCCTTCTCTTCCGGCTCGAGAACAGCGTCGTGCTGGGCACGATTAAAATCGGCCAGCGCGCGAACGGTTTTGGACAACACGGTTGCCAGCTGCGGGCCATCTGGATCGTCCGGAAGGGCATCCAGCCCATCGAGCATATTCTCAAGGTGACCGCGCAGCTCCGGAAGGACGCTGGCGTCAAACGGAGCCTCCCAGAACTCCTTTTCCTCCTCTTTGAGGTAATCGCCGGTGGCGAAGGACTTCAGGTCACTTATGAACTCATCTACGGTGGGCTGGAAATCGGCGCGAATGCTCATGCTGTAGATACTGCCCTATCTTGGCTAAACCTGCACGCCGAGGAGTGAATTTAGTGCAGTGCGGACCAAATCGCCCGCTCCTTCTTCGTCTATGCCACGCTCAGCCTGCGACCACTCATCCACAGCGGCCAGCGCCGCCGGGGTATCGAGGTCATTGGCGATCGCCGCGCGCAGCTTGGCGACGACCCCTTGCGCCCCCGCCATGCTTCCTGGCGTAGCCACTGCTTCCCGCCACGCGGACAGCCGGTGCTTTGCCTCTTTGAGCACTTCATCCGACCAATCCCGCTCATCGCGGTAATGCCCAGCGAAGACGCCCAGGCGGATAGCGGAAGGTTCCTCGCCTGCTCCTACTAGCTTGTGGACGAAGACAAGGTTGCCCAAGGACTTAGACATCTTGACCCCGTCGAGGCCGATCATGCCTGTGTGTACATAAAACTTTGCCATGCGGTCCACGCCCAGGGCCGCCTCGGCGTGGGCGGCGGAAAATTCGTGGTGCGGGAACTTCAAGTCACTGCCGCCACCTTGGATATCAAAGGTGGAACCTAAACGATTGGTGGCGATAGCGGAGCATTCAATATGCCAGCCCGGACGGCCAGGACCAAAGGGCGATTCCCAAGCGGGCTCACCCTCGCGGTGAGCGCGCCAGATGAGTGCATCAAGCGGGTTCTTCTTTCCTGGGCGGTCTGGATCGCCGCCGCGTTCTGCAAAGAAGGTCTGCATCTCAGCCGCAGAATAATTGGACTCGTATCCAAACTGCTCGGTGGCCTCGATGGAGGCGTAGATATCCGGGTGTTCGGGATCATCTACGACGTAGGCCGCACCAGCGTCAAGAAGCTTCTGGACCATCTCCACGATTTCATCGACGGCCTCCATGGCGCCGACATAATCTTGCGGCGGAAAGACGGAGAGCAACTCCATATCGGAGCGGAAAAGCTCAATCTGAGACGTACCGAGCTCGCGCCAGTCCACCCCATCGCGTTCGGCGCGCTCAAACAGTGGATCATCGACATCGGTGATGTTTTGTACGTAGTGGACCTTCTTTCCGGCGTCCAAAAAGGCGCGGTAGATAAGGTCAAACGTCAAGTATGTCGCGGCATGGCCCAGGTGGGTGGAGTCATAGGGCGTAATGCCACACACGTACATGGTGGCGGTATCCCCTGCGACCTCTACGGGAGCGATGGTTTGATTCGCGGAATCGTACAAGCGCAGCTGCGCCGCTTCACCGGGCACAGGGCGGAAAGGAGGTAATGGCCAAGATTGCATAGCCACCATAGTAACGCGGTGCTTGTTAAAGCGGCTGTAGGACTCCCAATGCCAAGAGAAGCATTACCAGTACACCAACGGGTATGCGGTATGCGGCAAACCACGAGAAGGAGTGGTTACCCACGAACTTCAGCAACCACGCAATGGAGGCGTAGCCCAAGGCAAAGGCGATGCCAGTGCCAACCAAGAGCTGCAGACCGGTAGCGGATTGGCCGGCTGCGGGAGAAAAGGCGTCGGGAAGCGAGAAAAGCCCCGAAGCCAGGACTGCTGGAATGGCAAGCAAAAAGCTAAAGCGCGTGGCCACCTCGCGGTCCAGCCCCAAGAACAAACCACCAGAGATGGTGCCGCCGGAGCGAGAAACACCTGGTATGAGCGCCAGGCACTGGCACAGGCCCATCACGATAGCGTCTTTCATAGTCAACTGCTCAAAGCCACGCTCTTTTTTCCCCAACTTTTCTGCGGCGATAAATACAAAAGAGAAAACAATCAGCATGGCGGCGGTGATCCACAGGTTGCGCAGGGCTCCGCGGATTGCATCTTCGAAGGCGTAGCCGATGATTCCAATGGGAATAGAGCCAACGATAACCATCCAACCCATGCGCCAGTCCTGGCCACGAGAGGACTTATCGGTCCAGCCGCGGAACCAACCGGTAAGTATCTGCCAAATCATGGGAGCAAAATAAACCAGCACAGCCAGCTCCGTACCTAGCTGAATAACGGCGGTAAAGGAAGCGCCGGCGTCCTTGCCCCAAAAAAGCTCGGAAACAATGCGCAGGTGACCGGAGGAACTTACCGGAAGAAACTCCGTCAGCCCCTGCACGATCGACAAAACAATGACCTGCGCCCAAGAAACAGCGTCAGTTGCGGTATTAGAAATCACCTGCTTCACACTACAGCGGAAGACGACTTCGAGTTTTTATAACGCGCGCTGTTAGGATTAGAAGCCGTGAAATCTCAATCCGGCTCCGCACTGATCTTTTCTAGTTTGCTGGCGCTTAGCGCCACCGCACTGGCCGCCTGCCAGCCCGATGTGGGCGTGGGCGCCGATCCGGAAACCGCGGTCAAGGGCAATGCCACCCCGGCGGCCTCGCCCGCCAAGGCAGACCCGGAAGGCACCGTCGTAGACCTTAAGGAAGACATCACAGACCTTGCTGCTGTCGATAACTCGCTTGCGGTGCGCACTAAGGACCAGCTCCTTATCGGCAGCCAGAATGAGTTTGCGGGCCATAAGGCAACTGCTTTAGACATTTCTGCGGAGTGCGGCGATCTAAGTTCATCGTCGTCGGGCTTTGTACTGGCCTGCCCGGAAAAGGTCCTGCTCATCGATCCCTCTTCCCCGGATTCTCCCGAGGAGGTCCGTATGGAGGAGGAGACTCCTGTTACTGCTGCCACCCAGCTTTCCAGCGGCGAGATCTTTGCTACCTCAGCCGATTCCAGCACCGTTGGCATTTATAAAGACGGCAAACGCGAAGGTGACATCGAGGTCGAAGCCGGCTCGGACCAGCTATTAGCCGCGCCCAATTCCACGGGTGATGATGGAGTGGTACGCATTCACCGCGAGGATTCCACCATTCAAAACGTGGATTGGACTAATGATCGCGCGGGCGGTCGACTGCGCGTGGGTCAGGGTGTAGGAAGCATCGCGGTGGGCGACAATGGCGTTGTTCTTGCCTCCGATACTGAGGGCAGACGCTTGGCTATCTACACTTCCGATGATGTCGTTCGCCTGCACCAATACGGCAACGTCAATGGCACCCCATGGGGCGTAGCTTGGGACAAGGAGCACAACCTGGCGTGGGTCAGCGCCACGGATACGAACAAGGCTCATGCCTATGAGATAAATAAAGGTGTTCCGGAACTGCGCGGAGATATCTCTACCGTGCCAGATGCACAAAACATTGCCGTACTTAACAATGGCACCTTCGTCGCCGCCTCTGCCACCGGCCACGGCCTCCAGTTCGTGGACACCCCGCACCTGAAGAAGGAGTCTTAACACCATGACCAGCACTATCGATCGACTGCGCGCGCAGGCCTACCAAGTGGCATTGCGTGGCATGTTTCAGCTTAGCCCGGAGCGAATCCACGGAATTATCAACACCGCACTGAGTGGACTCCAGGCGGCTGGTCCGGCCAACCGGGCCTTGGCAAAGGTGCTGCCGGTCAACGATCCGGTGCTCCGCCAAGAGGTCTTTGGCGTAGAGTTTCCCCGCCCACTGGGACTAGCTGCAGGGTTTGATAAAAATGCCGCCGCTGC
Organism: Corynebacterium kefirresidentii; assembly: GCA_002154655.1. GTDB lineage: Bacteria > Actinomycetota > Actinomycetes > Mycobacteriales > Mycobacteriaceae > Corynebacterium > Corynebacterium kefirresidentii. Next base: position 523,730 of record NGUZ01000001.1, on the reverse strand, counting down.
TGATACCTGGTCCCCGATTGGCTTCGGTTTCGCGGAGTTGGGCACCGTCACCGCCCAAGCACAGCCGGGAAATCCTGCGCCGCGACTTTTTCGCCTAAAGGCCGATAAGGCCATCTTGAACCGCATGGGGTTTAACAATGAGGGTGCAGCGGCCGCTGCAGAAAACCTCCGCAAGCGCCGCTACAGCGATGTTATTGGCATTAATATTGGCAAGACTAAAGTCACCCCTGCCGAGCACGCTGTGGAAGATTACCGCCGCTCTGCTTCCGTATTGGGCGACTTGGCTGACTTCCTTGTAGTCAACGTTTCCTCGCCGAATACCCCGGGCCTGCGCGACCTACAAGCAGTGGAGTCGCTGCGCCCCATTCTTTCTGCCGTGCAAGAGTGCACCGCCGTTCCAGTGTTGGTGAAAATCGCTCCCGATCTTTCGGATTCCGACGTAGATGCAGTGGCAGACCTAGCCCTTGAACTCGGTCTCGACGGTATCGTAGCGACCAATACCACCATTTCCCGCGAGGGGCTCAAGACCCCTCCTGCCGAGGTAGCGGAAATGGGGGCCGGTGGCGTATCTGGTCCCCCAGTAGCCGAGCGCTCTCTGGAGGTGCTGCGCCGTCTCAATGGGCGTGTCGGAGGCCAGCTCACTCTCATCTCCGTCGGTGGTATCTCCACGCCGGAGCAGGCGTGGGAACGCATCACTTCCGGCGCTTCCTTGTTGCAGGGCTACACCGGCCTCATCTATGGCGGTCCGGATTGGATCCGCGATATCCACCGTGGCATTGCCGCCCAAATCCGCGCCCACGGCTTGCGCAATATTTCCCAAGCGGTTGGCTCTGGCCTGCCATGGAAACCCGTGGATCAATCCCTATAGAGACTCTTCGTTGAACAAGATAGTCCGCCCCCAACTGCTCTACCCTAAGCAGCTGGGGGCGGACTTTCATTGACTAAACACGGCACTGGCTAGGCTTGCGCCATAGCGCTGCGCCTGAGAATAAGTGCGCACAGGACTGCGAAGCCGGCGTAGAACACCACCCAAAACTGCGCTTGGGTAAATAAAATCCCGCCGGGTAAGAAGCGGCTCGCCGCAATGACTACGATCGCAACCACTAATGCCACAACCTGGGCGCGGCTTCCCGCCTGGCCTTTACTCATGGTGCTAAAGGCCCCGACGAGGAACGCGGCAGCAACAATAGCCACATTCGAATACGTCCATGCGAAGTCGGCTCCCCAGCCATCCTTAAAGACAGAGATTAGCGCGAAGAGAGCCAGCACGAATGCGACCACCATGAAGGCGCCGCCGACCCGCAGAGTGGCCGGAGGGCTAGCCTGCGATGCACTAGAGCTACTTGCCATTACTTTGCCTCATACCAGCCCCACAAAATGGCACGGCCGAGCGCGTGGAAATGCAGGTTGAAACCGAGCACAGTCGGGGTTGCATCTGGGTCGATATCGAGCTTCTCCACGTCTACTGCATGGACTGCGTACAGATAGCGGTGAGGTGCGTGACCGGCAGGCGGGTTGGCGCCATAGTAGGTGCGCTCGCCCGAATCGTTGCGCAAGCTAATAACACCGTCAATGCCCAGGTCTTCTGCAGCACCAGCATTGGTAGGCAACTCGCTTACCTCAACGGGGATATTGAAGGCCGCCCAGTGCCAGAAACCAGAAGCGGTGGGTGCATCCGGGTCGAAACAGGTCACAGCCAGGGACTTAGTGCCTTCAGGCAAACCGGACCACGCAAGCTGAGGGGAAACGCTTTCCGGAGCGCGAAGCTTTTCTTGCAGCTCATCGCCTTCGACCACGTCGGTGGAAGAAAGAACAAAGGAAGGAACATCACGCAGCGGTGCGTAGGGATCTGGTCCAGGGAAACGGGAGTCATCTGCATAAGAAGTCATAGACCCATTTGTACCCCACCTCACAAGGCGATGTCGATGTGGTGTAACCGCACGCCATGGTCACACTACAGTCGTACCCCAGTACGACGCCTAGGCCGGATTACACCCATGTATTTCACCACCCTTCACGCATGGACTTTTCGGCGCCCTACGCTGGCGATTTGTAAAGCACACCCCACACAAGATACAGTATCGGAGTGCCCAGCCGAGAGGCTGACAAACACCCTGCCCGGGTGGCGGAATGGCAGACGCGCTAGCTTGAGGTGCTAGTGTCCTATTAACGGACGTGGGGGTTCAAGTCCCCCCTCGGGCACAGACTTCCGGCGGTTACCACGAGGTAGCCGCCGGATTTTTCTATCCTGCACTCCCTCAAGGACTACGATTTCCCCATGACCACATTTCTGAGTTGGGTGCGCAATTTCGGCCACTTCCTACTTTCGCTCGCTCGGTCCGCTTGGCGCTCAATCCAGCGGTGGACCGTGCAGCGGTGGATAGCCGTTCTCGCTGCAGTAATCGCCCTCCTCGCCGTGCTTTATTTCTACGATCTGCCGGATGTGGCTCGCCTGCGTGATGCCTCCACCCGATTTGGCGCATGGTTCCCCTTCATCTTCGCACTAGGTTATGTCATATTTACCCAGTTTCCCTTTCCTCGAACCTTCTGGACGGTAGCCGCAGGACTATTATTTGGCCCGTGGAAGGGACTCGCGCTTTCCCTGTGCGCCTTGACGGTATCAGCGGCTTTGTCCTTTCTTATCGTTCGCAAGCTCCTCGGAGCCTGGATCCGCCCGCACCTGACCCATCCCGCAGTGTTCACAATCAACGCGCATCTCGAGCGGCGCGGGTGGCTGGCCATCGCTTCCCTCCGGATGGTAGCCGGCGTCCCGTTTAGCCTCCTGAATTACGTTGCTGCCCTTACTCCGGTAAAGCTCAGCCACTTCACCTTGGCCACCCTTGTCGGTTCTATACCTACTACGGCTTTGGGCGTGTTCTTCGGCGATACCCTCACCGGACATACCTCTCCCGGCATCGTCCTCGCTATGGTGGTTTTCGCTGCGATTGGAGCGAGCGGGCTGTATATGGATTCGCGGCTTCCCACTCGCCCTTAAGTCAAGTTCGAGCGGTAGACTATTTCGCATTAGGTTCTTAAAGGGAGGTTTTCCATGCTTGCTGTCCACGCCCGCTACCGTGGCCGTTCCGTGCGTCGTGCAGAGTTGGTCCAGCGTTCTGCGTCGGCCCTATCAACTCTTTCTGGCGTTGGAGACTTCCATGTGCTTGGTGTGGAAGATATTTGCGCCGTAGTTGATTCAGCAACGGCCGTCTGCGACGTCGTCATGGCCTTGCTTGCCGACGGCGACTGGGCCATCGGCATCGGTATAAGCCCCGGCAACCAAGAAGATGAGGAGGGGGCACGCCAAATAGCTACCGCCGCGTTGCGGAAGTCCGCCCGTATGGGCCAAGTCTACGCCAAGATCAACAAGCGTGGCCGCGCTTCCGAAGCAAGCGATATCGCGGCCACCTTTGCCCTGCTGGGATATGTTTTGCACAAGCGCACCATCGAGGGGCGCGAGGCTACCTCACTCGTGCGTGCTGGGCTGAACCAAAATGAGGCCGCCGAAGAGCTAGGGATTTCTAAACAAGCCATGTCGCAGCGCCTCCAGGCGGCCGGTTGGAGCGCGGAGTTGGCTGGATGGCAGTTGGCCGTCAACCTGATTGAACGCGCCAATCTTTCCCAACCTTAGAGCAAATCAGACTTGCTCAGTTCGGGCGTCGTAACGAAGTCCACGAGGCGCTCCACCGCGCCAATCAGACTGGAATCTAAGTCCCGGAAAGAATGCACGGCGTTATACACATGACGCCAGCCGTCCTTAGGGTCGCTCCAACCCACGCGCCTGCAAATTCCGGTCTTCCAGTCCTCGCCATAAGGTACTTCTGGCCATGCACGCAATCCCACGCGCTGCGGTTTCACCGCTGCCCAAATATCGATGAATGGATGACCAGTGACTAGGACATGCTCTCCCACGGTTTCCGTTAACCGGGTTTCCTTGGAACCTTGGACGAGATGGTCAGCCAACACACCTACCCTGCGGCCGGGTCCGGGCTGAAATTCCGCCAAGCGGTCTTCCAAATTGTCCAGGCCTTCAAGGTATTCCACCACTACGCCTTCCACGCGTAGGTCGTGGCCCCACACCTTTTCCACAATAGCGGCGTCGTGGACGCCTTCCACCCAAATGCGCGAGGGCGCGGCGACTTTAGCCTCGACGTTTTCTACGCGGCGGGAACCGGAGTTGGATTTGCGGGGTGCCTGCTTTTCGACGTATCGGGTAAGCGTAACCGGCTTACCCTCCACTAGGAACCCCCCTTTGACCAAATTAAAAACGCGTTCCACACCGTGGCGATCCTCAAGGCGAACTACCTCACCGAAAACGGTTTTATCCACCCCCATGACAGCACCCACAAAGTCGTCACCACGTACTTCCACTACCATTCCGGGCTCAGCTGGCACCTCAGGATATTGACGCGGCTTCGACCGCGAGTGGCCAGCAAATATGTCTCCGCCATAAGGATCAAAACTCATGGCCCGTTAGTCTATCTATTAGACTGGCTCGCCATGGATATGCGCGCCGAAGTATGGTCACCTTTACAAAACACTGCTGTCTGGCTGGGCTCGTGGCTGTGGGGACACGAAACCACCGATGATTTGCTAGATGCTCTTAAGGAACTGGGCGGGCGTCCGGAGAGTGTGGATGAAGCACCGTTCGTCGATGTGCTGGCGATGCTGCGCGCAGAGACCGCTGAACTTACCGCGAAGCGCGGTGAGCGCGCGGAACCCGTTGTACGCCTCGCACTTTCCGGGCCGGGAGAGCCCCCTGCCCTACCCGCAGGATCGGAGTCCTATCACGCAGCTATCCAAAGTTCCGCCGGAGCAATCATAGTTCGCACCAATAATCCCACGCGCAACTTAGTCCTCATACCTCATATCCATAGCAGCCACACCGCGTGGCAGGTGATCGTCGAAAAGCAGCAGCTCCCTGCCCCCGCCTGGCTGAGCCCTGGGGAAGCCGACGCACTGCTTGCTCAGGCAACTAATGAATCCGCTGACCTTATCACCGTAACTGGGTATAGCACTGAAGCACTGCCCAACCCCCGCCTCACCGTGGGAACTTTAAGCGACTTTTATGACACCCCCGGCCTTCCCCAATCAACGCCGGCCCGAGCAGCCAAACTCTTCGCCCGCGCCGACCGAGTCGCCGCGATCATCGAAACGGTTACCGACCGCATCAACGATCACAGCCTTGACCCGCAATTACTTCGCCTGTGGCGCCACATCCGGCAGGCCCGCATGACGGGCGTGGCCTATGTGCTCGGAGAATTCGCGCGTTAAAGAGACCAAATATCGCAACATCCCGCGGCACACGGCGCACCATTGAGCGTGCACCCTTGCACGGTCACCTGCCCGCTGGTTTCCTTCTCGCGGCCATGCTCCAGCTCTTCTATTAGGTCAACCACCATTTCTGCAAACCGAGAAGTCGGGCCTACAGTACGGGTACGCACGACCCTGACCCCCATATCCTCGGCCGCCTTCTGCAGCTCGGAATCGAGATCCCAAATAACCTCCATATGGTCGGAGATGAAACCAATTGGGCAGACCACAACCGTGTCGATACCTTCGTTGTGGTGAATCTCAGTGGTGTGATCAACAATGTCGGGCTCTAGCCACGGAGTGCGTGGATTGCCTGAGCGTGACTGCCATACAAGGTCATAATCAGAAATACCGGCCTGCAACGCCACCAACCGCGCCGCCTCGGCCACCTGACGGGAGTAGAGGTTTTTATCGCCTTCCGCGCCGCCAACGTTATCGTGCGCAACGGGGACAGAATGCGCGGTGAACAAAAGCCGGGTAGTCCGCTCCTTATAAGCTGAAACTTGTTCCCAGACCTCCGTTACGGCAGTGGCCATTTCGGCCACAAATTTCGGATGATCAAAGAATTGACGAATCTTCGTAAATTCAATCTCCGGCAGGCCTTGCTGCGCCAGATGCTCGCGCATGCGCTGAATATCTTCGTCATATTGCCGGCACGCGGAGTACCCACCCCATGCGGAGGTGGCAAACACAGCTACTTTACGGATACCGTCCCGAGACATCTGTTCTGCGGTCTCGTTGGCAAAGGGATGCCAATTCCGGTTGCCGAAATAAACCGGTAGATTATGTCCGCGTTTTTTCAGCTCACCTTGGAAATGCTCGATAATTTCACGGTTGAGCGCATTGAGCGGACTTACGCCTCCGAAGTGATAATAGTGCTCACCCACTACTTCAAGCCGTTCGCGAGGAATGCCTCGACCACGGGTAACGTTCTCCAAAAACGGAACGACCTCCTCGTTTCCTTCCGGGCCACCGAAAGAAAGGACGAGGAGGGCGTCGAAGTTTTGGGCATTCTGTTGTGCGTCAGTCATGCCCTAAACAATACCAACCAAAAGTTGGAGATTAGAGAAGGCGCACGACGTCGGGAGTAGCGCCACCCCAGCGAACTGGAACTACTGAAACAGTCTGACCAGACTGTGGCGCTTCAATCATTTGGCCGTCACCTAGGTAGATAGCTACGTGCTGGTTGCCACCAGGACCGTAGAAGATAAGGTCACCGCGCTTCGCGTTGTCACGAGGAACCTTCTTACCCTGCTGGTACTGTGCGCCAGTGTAGTGAGGCAGGTCCAGGCCAGCTGCCGCGTAGGCGTACTTTACGAGGCCAGAGCAATCGAAGCCCGTCTTGTTGAAATCACCGAAAGAGTCAGCCACTCCGCCATCTCGGAGCCCACCGGTAGGACCATTGTTATCGCCGCCGCCCCAAACATAAGGCACACCAACCTGAGATTCAGCACGGGAAATGACGGCCTCAATCTGAGCATCACGCCCAGCATCTGCGCCCGCAATAGCATCATCGGACTCCGTCACCCCGTCTGCCTCAGGCGCATCTGCGCTAGCAGCGGGTGCAGTGTTCGGGCTTCCCAATCCAAGCAAGTCAGATGAGCTTTGCATGAGGGTGCGCACATCGTCCTCATCAACTGCAGCAGCGATATCATTCGCAAGTCCGAGCGCATCATTTACAGAGGACCCAGTGGTGAAGTCAACGTTCTGGAACGTTGGTGTAGCACCCTGATTGAGGGCGTTTCCAAATTCAGCTTCCGGAGCGGTACCACCCTGGTTGATAGCGCCTCGCGCTTCCGAATCATTGGACGCGTTCGGGGCAGCAGAAACCTGCGGGGCACCCTCCCCAACAACCTCGTCGGTAAAGGTCTGTGACTTGATTTCTTCGGTCAAGTTTTCAGGGTTGACTGTAACGGCGTCGGAAGTCCTTTGATCGTCAAGCTCATTAACTGGATTTAGGCCTGTATCAAGCGTGTCCTGCTGAGAGAGCTGAAGACCGCTTTCGTTTACCTCCTGGGATTCCGCTCCCTGCTGGCGAGCAAAAGTTGCCTCCGCAAACCGTTGGGTAGCGTTCAGTCGAGCCTCATTTTGTGCCAGCTCTCGACGCCCTTGCACCACACGATTCTCAGCGTCTCGCTTGTCTTTGTCTGCCTGATCCAACTCGCCCTGCAGGCTAGCAAGGTACTCTTCATTCGCCCCTGGATCGTCGCTAACTTGTTCCATTTGGCTCTGGATCCGAGCGATACGATCCTCGGCTTCAGCGACATCAGCTTCCGCTCGACTTAGCTCTGCACGCGAAGCCTCAACTGCCCCCTGCAAAGAGTCTGCGTTGTTAACCGCGCGGTCAATTGCCGCACGCTCTGAGTCGTGTGCTTGGATTACACCAGCATTGTCCGCCGGTGAATCATCGGCGCCTGCTGGCGCTACGGTAGAAAGAGTTGATACGGCTGCGGTACCTACTACTGCAGCAAAGAAAGCGCGAACATGTCGAATGCGCGGAAGGCGAATGGTGGCCACTGAAATACTCCTAGATTGGACCCACACAGTTCCTTTAAGAAGTGCCCATGAACGCTTCTGGGCATAGGAATGCCCGGGCTCCCCGCCTGCCTTTTTCGCACAAACGCAGGCGTTATCGCATGTCTAACCGGGGTAACTAGAAAATCGCCTCGAGATGATAAAGATAGGTACGCGAAGCTATTCTCAAGCGCCCGTAGACACTAGAGGGGTAAATGGTTATGGACTGCCTCAATTGGCTGAGACTTCACTCCGGGCGTGTTGTTTCTATGGACCACCCAACAGTCCAGGGACTTTTCGTGCTGTAACTGGAAAACCTGACCTTTATCGCATTCCAGCCGTCTGCCTTAAATCGCTACTGTTTCCCCACAACAGCGAAAATCAGACACCTTTGGATCCGGCTGAATTGATTAAAAGACTACTCGCCCAAAATCAACAGGCTGGCGCAAAAGGTCTACACATATCCTTTGTTCACAGCAGAAGTTCCCATGACTGCGAAGTCCACTTACTCGTTCGCGATATTTGCGACATACGTTCCAGGATGCGTTTTACAACCCAAGATTCCGCATGCCCCGATCACGTTCTATTGCACTGAGCGCCGTGAGAGCTGCTCTACGGGTTCTGGCATGACTCGCCGCGGCGCCGGCTGACTTTGTTAAAAGGTCTAGCCCTTTAAAACAATCCTGAGCCGTCGAGGGCAAGCAGCCACAAACCATGAACAGGCCACACGAAGCTGGCCCTGGCGGAGTGAATAGGAGTTCCTAGCCCCAAAACCCTATGGACCTATCCGTGCGCCCCTTTCGTGGCTCTGAGCTTCGCGCTCTGCCCTATCGAAAGATTCGCACCAAAAGTTCCACACGGTGGAGTTCTAATGAACCCGTCTCACCTCATAAACGGAAGGTGGGTTGATGTTTAATTTTTTCGAACATTGCAATCGCTCAAGTTTTTAACTTGCATCCCCAATCTCTTTCGATGGAGCCCGGTTCATTGACTTCCAAGAACGGCCACTCGATGTTCCATCATTCGCTCGAGGCGTGCTTCCCCACATACCCGTGCGAGTTCTCTCGTGACAGTCAAGGCTAAGCCCATGAACCCAGGAAGCAAGAAATGTCCCCTGAGTCGACATCCGAACCTTACGTCACGACACGCCCGTTTCGCACAATTTTCCCGCAATTCACGTGAGTCAAGTTAATTCACATGACTCAACATGGGCACCTAACCTGCAATGATTTTGTTACCATCCCGTTATTGTGATTTTAGTCACGCACCAACTGGATAGACACACGCTTCAAACCGGCCCCTGCGGACAGTATGGAAGCAAACCGGCCACTCCCCCACCCCGAGTCAACCCCTAAGAGTTTACTTTACCCCCTCCCCTGCCCTTCCCGAACCTTTCACCGACACCCCTAATCGTTTTGTCATCGGATATGGGCCCTGCTTCGGCGCCCAAGTTTTAGACGCCTTCATTACTCCTACGGATAAACGAGACAGCAACTTGTTCATCGCCGCCCGGCACCTCTACCCCATCCCCTGGTGGTCTTTACGTAAATTACTTTCCTCTTAAAACGGTTCGCAAAAGTTTCAGCTACTTATCCGAAACTTTTTCGAACAAACCTATTTTCCTACAGTCTCCACCTTGTTCAAGAGGCGTTACTTGGAATCTCGGATCCTGCGCTCAATGTCGAGGCGCCCTGCCTTTAATACCCCTGGGGTCCGCTTACAGCCCTTCAGACTTGCGTCGGCTTGCCACCACAAAAGAGCTAACCAAGACAAGCACAGCAATCACAGCAACCGCTCCCACAATTGTTGCCACCGGGAAGCTGATTTGGTCTAGTCCCCCGTAGTACTTAGTCAGTAGGTCCACCTGGTCAAGCCCGGGCGCCAGTTGCGCCTGTACTGACTCAATATCGGCTCGACTATAAGTATCACTAACCGAAGAGACATGCTGTGGGGTCTGGACAATGACCGTGTTCAACCCCGTGGCATCTTGAAGCTCTTGGGCAATGTCGCGGACGTCGGGGGCCCGAACGTCCATCACATCAACTACGGCAACACCGTCGCCGTCCCGCAACCCCTTGCTCACATCCGCATTGAGTGAGGCATCGTGGCTAAGCGCCGTGGCCGTATAGGCCACGCCATCCTCTTTGAGCTGATTCGCCAAGTCAGAAATATCTACCCCTGCGGGAACCATGCGAATCCCTTCCTTATATATAGGGCCCCTAAACTACTTCTCCCCCAAGATACGGGCAGCTTGAGGCGACCCAACTCCTCAACTCGCCAGTTTTTCCGAAAAGGTGAAACAGAACGCTTGTACTGTTACAATGGCAGCGACCGAAGGTTTTAGCCTCTACAATATCTAGGTGAACCATCGCGTTCTTTGTCGCCTTCAGCACTGCGGGCCCCATGGTCGCGTCCTGTCACAATAGTGACCGTAGACGCGGAGCACCGACCCGCGGTAACGACAGACGACGAGTACCAAACAGAACACACTGTTTATCAACAAGGAATGGAGCTCCCTGTGACTGAAAGCTTGAACTCCTTCGAGGCCAAGAAGACCCTTGACGTCAACGGCAAGTCTTATGACTACTTTGACATCAACTCCGTCTCCGGCTTGGAGAAGTTGCCTTACTCCCTCAAGGTGCTAGCAGAGAATCTGCTGCGCCATGAGGACGGCAAGAACGTAACCAAGGACCACATCAACGCCCTGGCAAACTGGGACCCGGAAGCAGAGCCAGACACCGAAATCCAGTTCACCCCAGCACGCGTCCTCATGCAGGACTTCACCGGCGTTCCTTGCGTTGTTGACCTTGCTACCATGCGTGAGGCTGTCTCTGCCTTGGGTGGTACTCCGGATCAGGTCAACCCGCTCAACCCAGCTGAGATGGTTATTGACCACTCCGTCATCGTTGAGGCCTTCGGCTCCACCGATGCGCTGGAAAAGAACGTTGAAATTGAGTACCAGCGCAACGAAGAGCGCTACCAGTTCCTTCGCTGGGGTGCTGAGAACTTCTCCAACTTCCGCGTTGTACCTCCAGGAACCGGCATCGTCCACCAGGTAAATATCGAGTACCTGTCCCGCGTTGTATTCGACAACGAGGGCCTTGCTTACCCTGATACCTGTATCGGTACCGACTCCCACACCACCATGGAAAACGGCCTGGGCATTCTTGGCTGGGGCGTTGGCGGCATCGAGGCAGAGGCTGCGATGCTTGGACAGCCGGTATCCATGCTCATCCCGAAGGTCGTCGGCTTCAAGCTGACCGGTGAGATTCCCACCGGCGTCACCGCAACCGACGTCGTACTTACCATCACTGAGATGCTGCGCGAGCACGGCGTTGTCCAGAAGTTCGTAGAATTCTACGGCAACGGCGTCAAGTCCGTTCCGCTGGCTAACCGCGCCACTATCGGCAACATGTCCCCTGAGTTCGGTTCCACCGCGGCAATCTTCCCAATTGATGAGGAGACCACCAAGTACCTCGAGCTCACCGGCCGCCCACAGGAGCAGATCGACCGCGTTGAAGCATACGCCAAGGCGCAGGGAATGTGGCTGGAAGAGGATGCCCCGGAGGCAAAGTACTCCGAGTACCTCGAGCTGGACCTGTCCACCGTCGTTCCTTCCATTGCTGGTCCAAAGCGCCCGCAGGACCGTATCCTGCTGACCGAGGCCAAGGAGCAGTTCCGCAAGGATTTGGCTAACTACACCACCGACGAGGTTTGCGTCGATGAAACCTCTGTTGAGGCAAGGCGCATGTCCGCAGAAGGCGGCGCTCCGGCCATGGAAGACGTCACCGGCGGTTTGAACAAGGCCCGCGAAGGCCACGGCGAGTCCTCCGCTATTGGCGCAAAGGGCCGTCACTCCAACCCGATTACCGTTGAGTCCCAGAATGGTGGCGAGTTCACCTTGGACCACGGCATGGTCGCTATCGCCTCCATCACTTCCTGTACCAACACCTCTAACCCATCCGTGATGGTGGGCGCAGGCCTTATTGCTCGCAAGGCAGCAGAAAAGGGCCTCCAGTCCAAGCCGTGGGTTAAGACCATCTGTGCCCCTGGTTCCCAGGTTGTTGATGGTTACTTCCAGCGTGCAGATCTCTGGAAGGACCTCGAGGCAATGGGCTTCTACCTCTCCGGTTTCGGTTGCACCACCTGTATCGGTAACTCCGGCCCATTGCCGGATGAGGTTTCTGCAGCCATCAATGAAAATGACCTTGCCGCCACCGCGGTTCTTTCCGGTAACCGCAACTTCGAGGGCCGCATCTCTCCGGACGTCAAGATGAACTACTTGGCCTCCCCAATCATGGTCATTGCCTACGCCATTGCCGGCACCATGGACTTTGACTTTGATGCACAGCCCCTAGGCCAGGATAAGGAAGGCAACGATGTCTACCTGAAGGACATCTGGCCATCCCCGCAGGAGATCGAGGACACCATTCAGTCTGCCATCTCTCGTGAGATGTACGAGGCTGACTACGCCGACGTCTTCAAGGGCGACGATGCCTGGCGCAACTTGGATGTGCCGGAAGGCGAGACCTTCAAGTGGGATGAGGATTCCACCTACATCCGCAAGGCTCCTTACTTCGATGGCATGCCTACCGAGCCAAACCCGCTTGAAGACATCAAGGGTGCGCGCGTTCTGGCGAAGCTCGGCGATTCCGTCACTACCGACCACATCTCCCCCGCTTCCGCTATTAAGCCAGGCACCCCAGCTGCGCAGTACCTTGATGAAAACGGCGTTGCACGCAAGGACTACAACTCCCTGGGCTCTCGCCGTGGTAACCACGAGGTTATGATGCGCGGTACCTTTGCGAATATTCGCCTGGCTAACCAGCTGGTCGATGTCACTGGTGGCTACACCCGTGACTTTACCCAGGAAGGCGGCCCACAGGCCTTCATCTTCGACGCTTGCCAGAACTATAAGGAAGCCGGCATTCCGCTGGTAGTCATCGCTGGTAAGGAATACGGCACTGGTTCCTCCCGTGACTGGGCTGCAAAGGGCACCAACCTGCTTGGCGTAAAGGCTGTAATCACTGAGTCCTTCGAGCGCATCCACCGTTCCAACCTGATCGGCATGGGCGTTATCCCACTGCAGTTCCCACAGGGCGAGTCCCACGAGTCCTTGGGACTGGATGGCACTGAATCCTTCGATATTGAGGGCATCACCGCCTTCAATGAAGGCTCCATCCCGAAGACCGTCCACGTCACCGCCACCAAGGAGTCCGGCGAAACCGTCGAGTTTGACGCTGACGTCCGCATTGACACCCCGGGTGAGGCTGACTACTTCCGCCACGGCGGCATCCTGCAGTACGTCCTGCGCCAGATGGTCAAGAGCTAGGCGCTTTTCGCACAATCCTTAAGCCCCCCTTAAGGGGCTAAGGGCCTAGGTTCGGTCGATAACGCGGGGTTGCACCGCCCTCCCCAGTAGAGGGCGCTGCGGCCCCGCGTTTCGTCGCATAGATTTTATTCTTATTCAACATTACTGATTTATTATTCTTTAGACGTTCCCCATTAAGGAGAGTTGCCTACCATGCCAATCGTCAGCGAATCTGAACTCAGCCGCCGTCGGCACGACATTCTCGTAGGCGCTCGCCGGTGTTTTGCAGAGCACGGGTACGAGGGAGCTACAGTTCGTCTACTAGAACAGGCAACGGGCAAGTCCCGCGGCGCAATCTTTCACCACTTTGGTGACAAAGAGTCTCTCTTTCTTGCCTTGGCGCAAGAAGATGCCGCTCGTCAGGCCGAGGTCGTAGCCCACAATGGCTTGGTTGAGGTTATGCGTGAGATGCTCCAACATCCTGAGCGTCACGATTGGCTAGCCACTCGCTTGGAAATCACATCCCTCCTCCGCACTGATCCTTCCTTCGCCGCTAGGTGGAAGGAAAACCAGTCGGTTCGTGGCGAGGCCGTACGCGCACGCTTGGCGTCCAATGCGGACAAGGGCCGCCTGCGCGATGATGTTGATATCGACACCTTAGCTATCTATCTAGAGGTGTTTATGGATGGGTTCATCAACCGGCTCGCCTTGGGCGAAACCGCAGAGCTGGAAAAAGTCCTTGACTTAGTAGAGCAATCTATCCGTGGCGGTCAGGCGGATCTGTCTTAATCCCGTCTGAACAGTCCTGCTCCCGGCTGCTTGTTACTCGAAACGCACAATAGCCGGGAGCTTTTTGCATGTGCTCAGCGGCGCGGTGACGGTAATTTCTTTTCCGTGACTTGGGCATAGGTTGATATTTCCGCCACAAACTGCGGATCATGGCAAGTAACCACTAAGGCACTGCCGGACTGTAGGCCGTAGTGGATTAGTTGGTGCATGAGCCATCGGTCCGCGGCGGAAAGCAAGGTATCTGGCTCGTCGAGCAGCACCTTCTGGCGGTGCTGCCCAATAACGTGGGCCACTTGCGCAAGCCGCAGGCGTGATGATGACAAATCTAAGGGATGATCAGCAGGATTTAATCCCAGCAGGTTGCGCAAAGCTTCATTGGGTAGAAATTCCTCCACTGTGGAAAATGCCGCCTGGTCAAACGGCGACTGCATAGCAAGGGCGGGAAGATTTCGTACAACTCCCCCGCCATCAAGCCCGGCGGCGGCGCGCAAGAGCGACGTTTTACCGCTACCATTATCACCGCGCAACCACGTCACCCCGGCTTCCTCGGTGGGGATTTCTACAGGTCCGACGCTAAAGGTTGTTCCGGTGGGCTGGGAAAATTGCCACCACCTTTTCTTCTTTGGTCCTCGCTGGGCAATTAGCGGGCCTATGCTCCCCTGCCGCCCGCGCGCATATACCCGCGGCAGGTTGAGGGGTGCTACGAGTGGTTCTGTTCCTATGATTTCTCCGCCTAGCTCTGGCCAGGTAGTACTCGATACCGCAATAACGCAGGTATGCGGCATTGCCTGCAGAAGGTTAATCACTTGTGCGCGCGACTCTGAATCGAGGCCAGCTGCGGGTTCACAAATGATCATGATCGCGGGCTCGCGGATGGCCACACAGGCTACGGCTAATCTGCGAGTTTGGCCGCCAGACAGCTGCGCGGGGTCATGTTCACAGTAGGCAGAAAGGCCCACTGCGCTAAGCATATGGTCCCCGCGGACTTGCATCTCCTCCGCAGGAACACCCGCGTTTTCCAAGCCTAGTACTACTTCTTCAATACAGGTCTCGCGCAGGAAACTAATTTGTGCGGAAGCATCCGTGCCGATGATTGCTGCGGTGGATAAAGATTCCGCTAGCTGCGCTGCAACATCTTCTACTGCTTTATCAGGATCGACGAGTACCTGGACGATGGCCCCAGGGGTGGGGCGAAGGTGGGCTAGATCCATCTAGCAATCACCACCGCAAGGCACACTAGCGGGATGAGGAAGCGTAAGACTCGGGACAACCTGGAATCGGCAACGGGCCGCAATAAGCTGCGTTGCCCTTCCTGGTCGAACCCGATGGCGGCCAGGGCTTGGCCGCGTTGAGTTCCTTGGATGAGGAGGCGAGCGATGACAGGAATAATGACGCGAGAGATAGTATTGCGCCAGGTTATGGTGATTCCGGCCAATTGGTTGGCTTCACGGACGCATCGCCAGGCATGCGCACCTTGGGGCAAGGTCTGGAGGGAGGAACCAACCACATACGCCACCTTGTGTCCGGCGCGGGAGATTTGCAGCCATTTGGCGATATCCGCGATGCGCAGCGCCGCCATTGCTGCGATGAAGCAGGCCATGAGCGCACAGAAGCGGAGGCTGAGGCTACCGGCGAGCATCAGGCCGTCGGCAGTAAGCAGAGGCGCAACTGGGGTGTCCCCGTAGGGAGCATGAATGACCAGCATGGAAAGGGCCGCTGGTACGCTCAGTGCAAGCGTAGTCAAAATCACGGAGGCGTTGCGGGTAGATACAGTACCGCAGGCAAGGGCAACGAGCATGACGCTTGCCGACGCCACTGGGGTGTTCAGCGCCAAGGTAAGAATCCAGCCGCAGGCCGCAATGGTGACTACGGTGGCAGGATGAAGGCGGCTCATCAGCGTGATTGCAGCGATTCACGGGTGCGTTGCGGCAAAGCTTTTACCGCTGCCCAGACGATAAGGAAAACCAGCGCTTTATCCAGGGGATCTGAGATGAAGGACTGCAGGGTAACCGAGGCGATAAGGGAATTGCCCAGCTCGCGAAAGAGCGAAACAACCGCGCCCGTACCAAGACCCGCAGTACCGCCATAAACAAAGGCAGCGACAGGGGCGGCGAGCATGCCGGAGACAATGCCTATGACGGCGCCGCTGAGAATAACCCACCATACCTTGGTAAATGCGCCCTTCTTGATGACGAATCCGGATAGGAATCCCGTGGCGGCGGACACTGCAGCGAAAGGCAAAGCAGCGGGGTTGAGCAAGCCCCAGACGACAGAAGACAGCGTGCCGGTAGCCAAGCCAGCAATGGGACCGGCAAGCGCGGCTACCAGGATAGTTCCCACGGAATCGATATAGAGAGGGATGCCGATTGAACCAATGATTTCACCAACGACAATATTAAGGACCAGCGCCACCGGGATGATGGCAATGGTACGCGCTGGTAAAGCCGGCACGGTGCCAGCAAGCAGGAGCGCGGCGCCGATAAGATAGCCGCTCAGGGTAACGAGCGCTTCAGTCGAACCAGCAACAGAATGCCAGTCCGTGGGGCGCAAAAGCACCAGGTAAATCCAAGTCGCGGCTACGACTAATGCACCCGCGATGACCATGGCCTTGCGGGCGGGGGTGAGAGAAAGCTGTGACACAATAAAAATCCAAATCCATAAATAGAAAAAGGGCATAGAATACGCCGACCGCGGATGGTGCTGCTTTCCTATGTCACCTCGGAAAGCGATCCTGCACGGCACGTGCGCCGCGGATAATAGTAGAGGTTCTGCTCTTTAAAAGCCACTAGCGTGAAGCCAATAGTCTAAACCCCCGCAGACATTCTTGATGCGCGGCTTCCATATCTGCGCTCGTAACCAGTCGTGCGTTGTGGGCCCGGCCCCAGTGGTTTCGCAAGTCCGCAACGCTCGTCCCCCGCAATAGCGGCGATTCCGCTTCGACATCAACGGTAGTTTCTACAACCTCAAAGTCGATCTGCCCCAAGGCGATCATGCACGTCAAAAGGTCGTGGATTTGGGCCTGATAGCCTTCCCCCTGCGCCTGGTGGAATTCAAAATAGTAGCGCAACACATCCGGCAGGATTTGTGTCATAGGGTGCCCGTGCAACAATTCCATGACCGCTTCTAGGCGCTGTGGGGTAATGAGAAACTGCTCTGTTAGCTCAAGCGAACATAGTGTGGTGGGAACGCGCGGGGCAGATGAATGAAAGTGCTGGGCGGCGGCGTGCGGATCAACCCAAAAGTTCCATTCCGCGGTCGGGGTGGTATTTCCCCGGTAGTTAACCGCGCCGCCGATGATGGTAATGGCGCCGAACTGCGCGGCTTCCTCACCATGGGCTTTTTCAAATGCAGCAAGATTGGTGACCGGCCCGGTAACAATCAACTGCAGATCGGGATGAGCGGCTAGTGCTTCTATCCATAGTTGCTGCCAATCGCGGTAGTGCAGCGTGGTAGTAGGTGCTGTGGCATAGCCCAACCCCGTCGGACCATGGGTCTCAGGGGTTGTGGTGAGATCGACCTTTAAGGGGCGGGGCAAGCCGGGGGCTACGGGGACATCGGCAAGCGAGCATAGATCCAGGATCCAGCGGGCATTGGCCGCAGTCTGATAGGCCTCGACGTTGCCGGCTGTAGTGGTAACGCCCACCAGCTCAATTTCCCCGGCATGATGAAGACCCGCCAAGTACATCAGGGCGAGGCAATCATCTATGCCGGGGTCACAATCAATTAAAACAGCTGGAGGCGTGGCAATCATAGTGCCAGCCAGTCTAACGCCTTACTTGATGGAGCTCACCGGATTGTCGCCATCAACAAAGGCGAGCGGGGATTCCGGCAGGGTTTTGCGGCCGAGGGCCTCGACGATGACATCGGCGACCAGCTCGCGCGAAGAAGTCATGGACTCCTTTAGCGCCTTATCCTCGATCTGCTCCAGCCCCTGTGCTGGCTCCTCGGTCAGCATCGCTGGCTTGAGGATAAGGTGCGGAAACTCTGCCTGAGCAAGGCGATTGTCCACTTCCTTCTTGGACTCAACGTAGGCATACCACTTCTCGTCGGCGGGATCCGTGGTGGCTTCCTGGGAACCGACATAGGAAATCATGAGGTAGGCAGGCAGGTTCTTTCCTTCCTGCTGCAGCTTCTCCATAGCGTCAACGGTAGCGAGGGCACCATCGCGGTCCACGGCCCACGTAAGGTCTGCCCCACCGCGGCCGCCGTTGCCAGCGCCCCACACTACGGCGTCATAAGCGGCGAAAAGCTCCGCCCACTGCGCAACGGTCTGCTCAGTAATATCGGCCAATACTGGGGTCGCGCCGAGCTTTTCAATCTCAGACTTCTGCTCAGGATTGCGGATAAGGGAGTGGACCTCGTGGCCGGCTTCCACCAACTTTGGTGCGGCCAACAGGCCGACCTTGCCATGTCCACCGATGTACAGAATCTTCTTTTTATCAGTCATACCTCCCCACCGTAACAACGACGCCTCTTGCCCGCAGCGACC
Source organism: Corynebacterium kefirresidentii (assembly GCA_002154655.1). GTDB lineage: Bacteria > Actinomycetota > Actinomycetes > Mycobacteriales > Mycobacteriaceae > Corynebacterium > Corynebacterium kefirresidentii. The sequence goes on along the minus strand of NGUZ01000001.1, from coordinate 505,317 downwards.
CCGGCCAGTACCGGTGGCAAAATGGCGGCGGTGGCTGCAGCGAGCAGATAGAATAGCTTGCATGTATGCCATTATGACCGTCACCGGAGCCGATAGCACAGGCATTATCGCCGCGGTGACCACTACCCTTGCCCAACTCGATATCAACGTCATTGACGTGTCCCAAACACTCATGGGCGGTTACTTCACCATGATCCTGCGCGTCGAATTTGATGCGGAACAGGTCTCCATCCAGACCATCAAGGAGCATATGCGCCCCGTGGCGGAAGAAAAGCACCAGTCCATCCGCATTCAGTCCGAAGACCTCTTCACCGCCATGAATGAGATTTAAATGAGTACGCGTTTTAATACCACTAAAATCTTGGACACCATCGAGATGATTGAGAACTATCGTCTCGATATCCGCACCGTAACCATGGGCATCTCCCTCCTTGGATGCACCCGATCCACCATGGACGCTACCTGCCAGGCCATCTATGACCGCGTCACGCAGCAGGCCGGTCGCCTAGTGGAGGTATGCGAAGGCATCGAGGGCGAGCTGGGGATCCCCATCGTGAATAAGCGCATCTCCGTCACCCCCATATCCTTGGTAGTAGCCGGTGTAGAAGGAAACCCCGTCGACGCCGCAAAGGCACTAGACAAGGCAGCCAAAGAGGTAGGCGTCAACTTCGTGGGAGGCTATTCCGCTCTGGTCGAAAAGGGCGCTACCACCGCGGAACAAAAGCTCATTAGCTCCATTCCAGAAGCGCTAGCTACGACTGACGTCGTGTGTTCCTCCGTCAATATCGCCAGCTCCCGCGCCGGTATCAACATGGATGCGGCAAGGAAGATGGGCGAGGTTATCAAGGAAGCCGCCGAGCTGACCAAGGACAATTCCGCCATTGCCTGCGCCAAGCTGGTGGTCTTTGCTAACTCTGTGGGTGACAACCCATTTATGGCCGGCGCGTTCCACGGCATCGAAGAACCCGATTGCGTAGTCTCCGTCGGCGTTTCTGGCCCAGGTGTTGTCGACCGCGCCTTGGGATCACTTGAAGGAGCCAGCCTGGACCAGGTAGCGGAAGAAGTGAAGAAGGCCGCTTTCAAGATCACCCGCGCCGGGCAACTGGTGGGCACCATGGCTTCCGAGCGCCTTGGCGTGCCCTTCGGAATCATCGACCTTTCGCTTGCCCCTACTGCCGAATTGGGAGATTCGGTGGCCCACATCCTTGAGCACATGGGCCTAGACCAGGTGGGCACGCACGGTACAACTGCTGCTTTGGCTCTGCTTAACGACGCCGTAAAGAAGGGCGGCATGATGGCCTGCTCCCGCGTCGGCGGTCTGTCTGGATCCTTCATCCCAGTCTCCGAGGATAAGGGAATGATCGATGCGGTTAAGTCCGGCTCTATCTCCATGGACAAGCTGGAGGCCATGACCGCCATTTGCTCGGTGGGCTTTGACATGATTGCGCTGCCGGGCGATACCTCGGCCGCGACGATTTCGGGCATGATTGCTGACGAGGCCGCCATTGGCGTGATGAATCATAAGACCACGGCGGTACGCGTGATCCCGGTTCCTGGCGCCCAGGTAGGCGACGAGGTGAGCTTCGGCGGGCTGCTGGGCTACGCACCGGTGATCCCGGTCAATAAAGTGGGTAATGCGCAGTTCATTAACCGCGGCGGCTTCATCCCCGCCCCAGTGCATGGATTCCGCAACTAAGGAGAGCGGCAACCGCGCCGCAGCCTAGTCCGCGGCGTGCTCTTCGCCAGGTTTTTCCGACTCCGCCCATTCGGCTAAGTTGGCCTGGAAGTGCTGGTAAGAAGACTCCAGCTGGTGTCGCTCCACCTCGCCACCGACTTGGCGGCGGGCATCGGAGAAGATGGCCCGGGCGGCGTCGGCAAGCACGCCCCGGCGCTCAGCAGTACGCAACAGGGCCACGACCTTGGCCAAGTTATCCAGCAGGCTGAGGTAGATTTCTGCATTATCTGCCGCATCGCGCCGAATCTGCGCGAACATCGCCTCAACAATTTCCTCGTAGCTAAAAGTTTGATAATCGAGCCGGAATCGCCCAGCCACGTGCACAATGCCCTGCGGCAACCGCTTATCCCCAATCACGGTAAGAATCTGGGTAAAGCGGTCAATGATGTCTATGACCGTATAGGGGTCATTGACGCCGGTGCTCAAAGCGCGGGCGGCGATCTCCGCGAGGTGCCGGGCGGTAAATCGTGGGTCGTGGGCCGAGGCATTTTCGCGGTGCTGCGTGAGCACGATGTGACGCTCAATATCTTCCGGCAAATGCGGCACGCCGTGTGCGATGACCTCTCCTTCCAGCACCAAGTCCCCCGGTGCCACGCCCAGGTGCACCGCGCAGTTCTCCTGCGCCGCCGCCTGCGCGATGGCGTCATAATCCACGAATTTAAGGTAACCAGTCTCGCTGCTGCGCCGCTTCTCCGCAGCTTCGTAAAATTCCGGCCCCGGCGCCTTAGCCTCCTTTTCCTGCTCGCCGCGCTGGATGAGTCGGCGCATGTGGTCCTCTACGTCTTGTGCAACTACGTGAACCACGTGGGACATGCTGATCGATTGCGCAATATGCACAATGAAGTAGATAAGGAACACCACGCACGCGAGGGCCAGCAGAACCGTCACCGCCACGTTCAATGAAGGAACGTGCTCTTCTTCCCCATCGCCGCCAGTGCGCACCGCGCGGAGGGACAGCAGCGCAAAGGTGAAAGTGGCAAGATAGATCGCCAAAGTAGATTGGATGGAGCGGTCATTTAAAAACTCATGTAAAAGGCGTGGGCCCATCACCGTGACCACACCAGATAGTGCGGTCAGCGTGATGAAGAAGACTGTGCCGGCCAATGACAGCGAGGACGTAGCTACGGCGCTCAAAATGCCCTGCGCGCTATCAGCGCTGCCATCATAAAAAGGCGTGGCTGCCACATCGAAAGTGCTACCAATCGCAATAAGCAGCTCCGCACCCACTGCGGCGATCGCTACCGCCACGGCCGGGATAAGCCAAAATTTCTCCCGCCAGGCGGGCATCCTCTCCAGCAGCGTCTTCATATGCTCCTACGCTAGCTCCACAATTTCCATATAGTCATCGGACCACAAATCTTCGTCACCATCGGGCATGATGATGACGCGTTCTGGGTCCAAGGCTTTAACCGCTCCCGGGTCGTGTGTTACCAGCACCACAGCACCGGTGTAGGTCTTGAGCGCATCAAGCACCTGCTCGCGCGAAATCGGATCCAGGTTATTCGTCGGCTCATCCAGCAGCAGCACATTCGCGCGGCTAGAGACCAGCGCGGCCAAGGCTAGGCGCGTCTTCTCACCGCCGGATAGAGTGCCCGCGGGTTGTTCCAACTTCTCGCCGGAGAACATGAAGGCGCCAAGCAGACTACGCAGTTCCTGCTGATCCGCGTCTGGGCAGGCGTCAATGGTGTTTTGCCAGACAGACTTATCCGGATCGATGGTGTCGTGTTCCTGCGCAAAATAGCCGATCCGCAAGCCGTGGCCGCTGACGATGCCACCTTCACCGTCGGTGCGCTCCACTCCGGCCAGCAATTTCAACAGCGTGGTCTTACCCGCGCCGTTATAGCCCAGCACCACTACTCTTGACCCTTTATCGATGGCCAAATCCACCCCGGCGAAGACCTCTAGGGAGCCGTACATCTTGGTCAGTCCCTTGGCATTCATGGGTGTCTTACCGCACGGTGCCGGCTCGGGGAACTTAATATTGGCTACCTTATCGGCCACCCGCACCTCATCGAGCTGGCTCATCATGCGCTCAGCGCGGTGGAGCATCTGCTTGGCCGCAGCGGCCTTCGTTGCCTTAGCACCCAACTTAGCAGCCTGCTTTTGCAGGGCGGATGCCTTCTTTTCCGCATTGGCCCGCTCTCGGCGACGGCGCGCTTCATCGGTAGCACGAGCATCGAGGTACTTCTTATACCCCATGTTGTACACATCGGCCTCGCCGCGAACCGCATCGAGGAACCACACCTTATTACACACGGCCTCAAGCAGCTCGACGTCGTGAGAAATCATAATGAGCCCGCCCTCATGCTTGGACAGGAATTGGCGGAGCCAAGTAATAGAATCCGCATCCAAGTGGTTCGTCGGCTCATCGAGGAGCAGGGTGGTCTGGGATTTTCCGGACCCCTCGGTAGCGGCAAAGAGAATTTGCGCTAGCTCCACGCGGCGGCGCTGACCACCCGAGAGAGTTTTGAGTTGTTGATCTAGGACGCGCTGCGGCAGACCCAAGTTATCGCAGATCTGCGCGCACTCGGAGTCGGCTTCATAGCCGCCCAGCGACTCGAACTGCTCCTCCAAGCGGGAGTATTTCCGGATGGCCTTATCCCGGAACTTATCGTCAGTGGCCGATTCCATAAGCTCTTGTTGCTTGGCCATGCGGCGCTTGAGATCATCCAAACCGCGGGCGGAGAGAACGCGCTCTCGCGCGGTCTGTTCAATATTTCCTTCGCGGGAATCTTGGGGCAAATAACCAATGGGGCCCGAACGAGTTACTGAGCCGCCATAGGGCTCGGTCTCCCCTGCCAAAATACGCATAGTCGTCGTCTTGCCCGCGCCGTTGCGGCCGATAAGCCCGATGCGGTCACCGGGTTGCACACGCAAGTGCTGCCCGGGGGCTTCGAGAAGCGTGCGCGCTCCTACCCTGACTTCGAAATCATTGGTTACAATCACGAAGAAACAGTCTAGCAATTGACGCTGCCGACGCTAAGACGCGCTAACGCCCCCAACAACTGTCTCCCTAGACCGGGAAATGCGCTGCTGGAGGCGTGTACGTAGGACGCGATTTAAACCGCGAAGCCGAGGGCCTGAAGTTGCTCGCGGCCCTCTTCCGTAATCATCTGCGGACCCCATGGCGGCATCCATACCCAGTTGATACGGACGGCATCGGCCAATTTATTGGCCTTGACGATGTCTTCCACCTGCTCAGCAATGACATCGGTCAATGGGCAGGCCGGCGAGGTCAACGTCATATTGATCATGACGATTTCCTTGCCATTGTCCTCTTCGAACCACAGATCATAGACAAGGCCCAAGTCAACAACGTTGATCCCGAGCTCAGGGTCAATGACGTCTCGCATAAAATCGGTGACGTCAAATGCCTTGGAAATCTGCTCTTCGGTTTGCTCCGGTCGCTCGCCGCTGCCGGAGAAAGAGGAATTCTCGTTCTGATAAGGATCTACGGGATCGGTCATCTAGCTCTCCACTTCTGTTAGTGCATCGGCGGAAGCAGCCTGGAAGGCCTTCCATCCGAGGAGCGCACACTTTACGCGCGCTGGGTACTGGGACACTCCGGCGAAGGCTACGCCATCACCGATGAGGTCTTCATCGCCCTCGTCCTGGCCGCGAGAGGTGATCATCTTTTCAAACTCGGCCAGCTTCTCATTGGCTTGCGCGAGCGGCAGCCCAACAATTTCTTCAGCCATAACCGAGGTAGAAGCCTGCGAGATGGAACAGCCTTCCGCGTCATAGGAGACGTCCTCAACGGTCTTGCCGTCATCGGAAAGGCGCACGCGCAGGGTCAGCTCATCTCCGCAGGACGGGTTCACATGGTGAACCTCAGCCTGATAAGGCTCCCTCAGTCCGGCGTGCTGCGGGTTCTTGTAGTGGTCCAGGATGACGTCCTGGTACATGGAATCTAGGTTCATGAGGCAACTCCAAAGAATTCGCGGGCGGCCTTGATTGCTTCCACCAGCTTATCTACTTCTTCCTCGGTGTTATAGAGGTAGAAGCTGGCGCGAGCAGTGGATTGTGCCCCGCAGGCACGGTGCAGTGGCCACGCGCAGTGGTGGCCAACGCGAATGGACACGCCGTGGTCATCGAGGACCTGGCCCAAGTCATGCGGGTGAACGCCGTCCACGGTGAAAGAAATGGCACCGCCGCGGCTTTCAGTGGTTTCCGGGCCGATGATGCGCAGGCCCGGGATTTCTTTCAGCTGGCGCAGGGCGCACTCGGTAAGTTTCTTTTCGTGCGCGTGGATATTATCCATGCCCACTTCTTCCAAAAACTTCACCGCGGCGCCGAGGCCTACTACCTGGCTGGTCATCTGCGTGCCTGCCTCAAAGCGCGTCGGCGGCTCGGCAAAGGTTGTCTCTTCCATTTTGACAATCTCAATCATGGAACCACCGGTCAAGAAAGGCGGCAGCTTCTTGAGCAGTTCCTCCTTGCCGTAGAGCACACCGACGCCGCTGGGGCCACACATCTTATGACCGGAAAACGCCGCGAAGTCCACATCCAAGGCGTGGAAATCTACCGCCATGTGCGGTACGGATTGGCAAGCGTCGAGTACAACCATGGCGTCAACCGCGCGGGCGCGGCGTACCAGCTCATCCACATCCGCCACAGCACCGGTCACATTGGACTGATGGGTAAACGCAACGACCTTGACGGATTCATCGAGTTCGAGCGAATCGAGATCGATGCGGCCGTCTTCGGTCATGGAGTACCACTTCAACGTAGCGCCGGTACGAGCGCAAAGCTCCTGCCACGGCACCAAGTTAGCGTGATGCTCCAGTTCGGTGATCACAACGGTATCGCCTTCGCCTACGTAGAGGTCCCCCGCGCGTTCGTCGCTAAGCACATAAGCAACCTCGTTCAGGGCCTCGGTGGCGTTTTTGCTAAAGGCGATTTCATCGCGGTCCGCGCCTACGAACGCGGCGATAGCCTGCCGTGCGGACTCATAGGCATCATCGGCTTCTTCCGCCAACTGGTAGGAACCGCGGTGAACAGGGGCGTTCGTGTGCAACACAAACTCCTCTTCCGCCTTCCACACCGGCAGCGGGCGCTGGGAGGTAGCGCCTGAATCCAGATACACCAGAGGCTTATCGCCTCGGACGGTGCGCTGGAGAATCGGGAACTGCTCCCTGATTGCGTTTACATCAAATCCAGACATGAATCTTCTTAGGATAGTCTCGGTTGACCGGCCGGTGGCCGGTCCTTACTTGAGGAACTGGTCGTAGCCGTCAGACTCGAGCTGATCGGCCAATTCAGCGCCACCGGTCTTGATGACGTGGCCATCAGCGAAGACGTGGACAAAGTCCGGCTTCACGTAGTTCAGGATGCGCTTATAGTGGGTAATCATCAAAATGCCACCATTGGTTTCCTTCTGGTAGCTGTTGATGCCCTCAGAAACGATGCGCAAGGCGTCAACGTCCAAGCCGGAGTCCGTCTCATCCATCACCGCGAACTTTGGCTTGAGGATATCCAGCTGCATAACCTCATGGCGCTTCTTCTCGCCACCGGAAAATCCCTCGTTAACGGAGCGGGAGATGAAGGACTTATCGATCTTCAGGTTCTCGCGAGCCTGGGTAAGCTCCTTATTCCATTCACGCAGCTTCGGTGCCTCACCACGGATGGAGGTGACGGCGGAACGCATGAACTGGGAGACCTTTACGCCTGGGACCTCAGTGGGGTACTGCATGGCCAGGAAAAGGCCGGCACGAGCGCGCTCATCGACGGGCATGTCCAGTAGGTTTTCGCCGTCAAGCAGCACCTCGCCCTCGGTAACCTCATACTTTGGGTGGCCGGCGATGGTGTAGGACAAGGTGGACTTGCCGGAGCCGTTCGGGCCCATGATGGCGTGAATCTCGCCAGAGTTGATGGTCAGGTTGACGCCCTTGAGAATTTCCTTCGGCTCGCCGCCTTCTTCCGTCGGCAGCACCTGGGCGTGGAGGTTCTTAATTTCCAGAGTAGACATAATGTGTGTGGTTTCCTTCTATGAAAGCTTTAGGCGGAGATCTTTTCCAGTTCTTCGGAAATGCGGTCTTCCAATTCCTCAGACAGGGACTGCACCGGGATGCGGTGGATGACCTCATTGAAGAAGCCACGGATGATGAGGCGGCGGGCTTCAGCCTCTGGAATGCCGCGAGACATCAGGTAGAACAACTCGATGTCATCGAAGCGACCAACGGTGGCTGCGTGGCCAGCGCCGGTAATTTCACCAGTCTCAATCTCCAGGTTTGGGATTGCATCCGCGCGAGCGCCCTCGGTCAGGATCAGATTGTTATTGGTCTCGTAGGTATCGGTGCCCTGTGCATTGGAGCGAATGAGAACATCGCCCACCCAGCAGGTGCGGGCCTCATTTTGCTTAGTACCCTGCAACGCGCCCTTATAAAGAACGTGGGAGCGGCAGTTAGGAACGGAGTGATCCACGAGCATGCGGTTTTCAAAGTACTGGCCTTCGTCCGCGAAGTACACGCCCAATAGCTCTGCGTCGCCACCTTGCTCGGTGAAGTTCACGCGCGGCACGATGCGTACTACTTCGCCGCCAAAAATGGCAGAGTTGTGGCGCAGCACGGAATCGCGGCCGAGCTGGGCAACGTGGTTGGACAGGTGAACCGCATCGTCTTCCCAGTCAACGTCAACGACAACGGTCAAGTGAGCACCATCGCCCACGATGAACTCGACGTTATCCGCGTGGGTGCCGGAGCCGACATACTTCAAAATGACGGTAGCTTCGGCGTGGTGGCCTACCTCGATGGAGGTGGCGCCAAAGGACGTTACGCCCTCTCCCCTGCCGGTATAGGTAATGACGACGGGTTCTTCGACCTGAGCCTCTGCATCGATGGTGACAACCTGGCCTTCTGGCATGGAGGTCCATGCCTGTGCCGCAACACGATCAGACGGGGTACCTACACGGCCCAATCGTTCATCATCACGAGCGACGGTCTCGGAGCTTACGCCCGGGTGCTCACTCACGGTGACATCCTGGGCTACAGCCTCAGCAAACTCGCCATTATGCAGGCCACGGAGCTTGCGCAGGGAAACAAAGCGCCAGACCTCGTCACGGCCGTGAGGCACCGGGAAGTCCTCCACGTTGGTGGAGGTAAAGACATCACCCTTGGTGATCTTATCCGGATTGAATTCGTTCGAAGCGACCATTTTCTTTAGCCGACCGATCCTTCCATTTGCAGTTCGATGAGACGGTTGAGCTCGAGGGCGTACTCCATCGGCAGCTCCTTAGCAATCGGCTCAACGAAGCCACGCACGATCATCGCCATTGCTTCTTCTTCCGCAATGCCGCGGGACATCAAGTAGAACAACTGCTCCTCAGAAACCTGGGAAACGGTTGCCTCATGGCCCAGCGTGACGTGGTCATTACGGATGTCGTTATACGGGTATGTATCCGAACGCGAGATGTTGTCGACCAACAGCGCATCGCATTCGACATTCGAGGTGGAATGGTGCGCGTTCTGATTGACCTGCACCAAGCCGCGGTAAGCGGCGCGACCGCCGGCACGTGCCACCGACTTGGAAACGATATTGGAAGAGGTGTGCGGGGCCATGTGGGTCATCTTGGCACCGGTGTCTTGGAACTGATCCTCACCAGCAAAGGCAACGGAGAGGACCTCGCCCTTTGCATATGGTCCGGTCATCCACACTGCCGGGTACTTCATCGTGACCTTGGAACCAATATTGCCGTCGACCCATTCCATGGTGCCGCCCTCTTCTACCTTGGTGCGCTTGGTCACCAAGTTGTAGACGTTGCTGGACCAGTTCTGAATGGTGGTGTAGCGGCAACGGCCGCCCTTCTTCACGATGATCTCCACTACTGCAGAGTGCAAAGAGTCAGACTTATAGATAGGTGCGGTACAGCCCTCGACGTAGTGCACATAGGCGTCCTCGTCAACGATGATGAGGGTGCGCTCAAACTGCCCCATGTTTTCCGTGTTGATGCGGAAGTAAGCCTGCAGCGGAATATCCACGTGCACGCCCTTTGGCACGTAAATGAAGGAGCCACCCGACCACACGGCGGAGTTCAGCGCGGAGAACTTATTATCGCCCGCGGGGATGACGGTACCGAAATACTCCTTGAAGAGCTCTGGGTAGTCACGCAGCGCAGTGTCGGTATCGACGAAGATAACGCCCTGGCTTTCTAGATCCTCACGAATCTGGTGGTAGACAACCTCAGACTCGTACTGGGCTGCCACACCTGCAACGAGGCGCTGCTTTTCGGCCTCTGGAATGCCCAACTTATCGTAGGTGGCCTTAATGTCATCCGGGAGGTCTTCCCACGTCTGGGCCTGCTCCTCGGTGGACTTCACGTAGTACTTAATCTGGTCAAAGTCGATGCCAGATAGGTCCGCACCCCACGTGGGGATGGGCTTTTTATCAAAGATATTGAGAGCCTTTAGGCGCTGGTTAAGCATCCATTCTGGCTCGCCCTTCTTCGCGGAAATATCGCGTACTACGTCTTCATTTAGGCCGCGGCGAGCAGAAGCACCAGCCGCGTCCGAGTCGTGCCAGCCGTACTCATATGCACCAATGGAATCAATGATTTCATCATCGGTCATCTTGTTGTCGGGTGCCGATTGTGCCTGGGTCATGACTCGCTCCTTTCAGTATTTGTATTAACGGGCGTCAAGGGGATGTTAGTGGTACAGATTCCGTGACCTCCTGCAATGGAAGCCAAAGGCTGTACGTGTTTGCCTAATAAAGCAGAAAAGACTTCCTGTTCCGCCTCACACAGCTCTGGATGCTCGGCCGCCACGTGGGAGACCGGACAATGGTGCTGACAGATCTGCACTCCTTGGCCAGCGCGGTCCACCGTGGCGGCGTACCCGTGCTCATCCAAGACCTCGGCCAGCTTGCGAGCCACGTCTTCAACAGACTCGCCCTCTTCTAGCAGAGGCCGAACATCTGCCACGAGCCGCTCAAAGCGGACTTTGGCAAAGTGTTTGACGGCCTCAGACCCGCCGACCGCGCGTAAAGCTGTCAGGGCCTCTGAGGCCAGATCATCATAAGCGTGACCGAATTGTGCGCGGCCACGATCGGTGAGGCGGAAGTATTTGGCTGGTCGCCCGCGACCAGAACCTCTGCCCGCAGAGCCGCGGGGAGCGGGGCGGCGGCGCACGACCTCCGTCAGTTCCTCTTCCACCAAGTTGTCTAAGTGCCGGCGAATTCCGGCAGCAGAAAGGCCAAGGCGTTCACCCAAGTGGGAAGCGGTAACGGGCCCGTCTTTCAACAGCAACAGCATAACTTGACGGCGGGTATCACCATCCGTGGTGCGGGATTCCTTCGCCGGCTTCGGCGTAGCCACACTACGTTGCGGACTGCTCATGCTGGGACCTCCCTTCGCGCTTCAGACACTTACTGCCGCCCCGCAACGTCCTCCCATAGCTCCGGGATGCTCGCCGCAGTTCAACAGCGCCTTCAATATTAGACAACACTAGTGTTCCTTAATTCATTCCGGAATGCCACCATTGGCCAAACTTCGGCGTGGCACGGGGGTGGCAACACTCCCCTAACGGCCCGACTCGACCGTGCTGCCCACGATGTGGGCGGGCCCGCTGGGGTTTAAGCAATTGATTCGCGTAAAGTCATATGCCATGACAGGCAAAATCCGCGGCTTATTTTCTGGCGTGAAGGCAGAGCTGCCGCAGCTGGGTACCGCTGGTTCCCGGTCGGCACGGTTACACGCCGAAGACACGGGGGCCGCCGAACCCGATTCTCGGTTTGATTTTGTCCCTGCCAATGCGGATGGCCTCAAGCGCACCACCACAGCACAGTGGCGGACATTTTTCATTCTGCGCTGGGTGGGCACGGTAGGCTCCCTGCTCATTGCGTTCGGAGCCCTAGGCGCCGGCGCACTCCCCGTGGTGGGCAATCCCTACGACAACGTGCCCTTCGGCTCCTTGATGTCCCGCATGCTGCAAACTTCCTCCGCCATAGTAATGGTGGGAGTAGGCCTACTAGTCTCCGCTTGGGTGTTCCTCGCCCCCTTTGTCGGCACCCCCCTGCGCCAACCCCAGGAGAAGGTTGCCGCTCCAGCGCGTGCCCGCCGTCTTGTGACCACGCACCAACTGTGGCAAACCTGGGCGGGGTGGGTTATCCCGTTGATTTTTACCGCCCCCTTATTCACCCAAGACATCTACTCCTATTTGGCCAACGGTTCCATCGTGGCACAGGGCATGGATCCTTATTCTGCCGGCCCCGTTCAATTGCTAGGGGCAGGTGATAAGCTCGCCCGCTCCGTCCCGTTTATCTGGGCCAATTCCCCTTCCCCTTATGGCCCAGTAGCACTCGGACTAGCAGCCGTGGTCAGCGCGGTTACTTCTAACTCCATCCTCTTTGGAGTTATCGCCCATCGGCTATTGTCCATCGGCGGAATTATTGTCGCCGGATGGGCGATAAGCTGTCTCGCGCGGCGCTGCCGGGTATCTCCGGAATCTGCACTGTGGCTCGGCATCCTCAATCCATTGACCATCTTGCATCTAGTGGGCGGAATCCATAATGAGTCCATCATGTTGGGCTTGCTATTGGTGGGCATGGAACTGGGTCTCCGCGGCGTCGACAAGCTGGATGCCTCCCGACGCAGTGCCTACCTAGCCCTGGTAGCTTCCGGTTTTTGCCTTTCCTGTGCTGGAATGGTCAAGGTAACTGGCTTTATTGGGCTGGGCTTTGTAGGCATGGCCTATGCCCGCCGCCTCATCAACGCACACGGTACGGCACGCTGGAAGGCCCTGGCCTACGCCGTCGCCTTGCAAATAATCGTTTTAGTAGCAACCGTTGCCCTTATTAGCGTATGTACCGGCATCAGCTTGGGGTGGATTACCGGGCAAGGCGGGGCGGCGTCCATTCGCTCGTGGCTTTCTACGTCCACCGCCGTAGGCGTAGGTACCGGTTTTATCGGAATGCTCCTAGGCCTTGGGGACCACACCGAAGCCATTCTCACAGTCACCCGCACCTTTGGTGTTCTCGTGGCGGTAGCCTTTATGGCCCGCATGCTCTTTGCCACCTTGCGCGGCCACATCCACCCCGTGGGAGGACTCGGCATCGCCTCTTTAGTACTTGTTATCTTTTTCCCCGTCGTCCATCCGTGGTACATCCTATGGGCCGTACTACCTTTGGCCGCGTGGGCTAATCGGCTCATTTTCCGCTTCAGCGTCGTAGCCTATTCCGCAGCGATGAGCTTCTTTGTGCTGCCGCGCGGTCTCGGCCTTCCCCCCAGCACCATCATTGTGGTCTACGTGTCAGCCGCCTGTGCCTTCACTGTTATCGCCACCCTGTGGTGGGTTGCAGTGCGGCGCAGCGGAATCCGTGTCCTAAACTAATGCCACGTGAATTCCATTTCAGCCGACCGCCCAGCCCTAACTTTGGACAACGTGGTGAAGAAGTTTGGCTCCACCACTGCCGTAAATGGCCTTAGCCTCAGCGTTGCCCAGGGCGAGGTCTTTTGTCTCCTTGGCCCCAATGGCGCCGGAAAGTCCACGACGATTGAAATGTCAGAGGGCTTTCTCCATCCCACCAGCGGCACCATCGACGTCCTAGGGCTAAACCCAAGTACCGAACCAGATAGGGTGCGAGAAAAGGTCGGCATCATGCTCCAAGGCGGCGGTTCCTATTCCGGCATCCGCGTGCTAGAAATGCTGGAGCTTTCTGCCCGATACAGCGCCCAGCCTCTCTCCCCGCAGTGGCTACTAGAAACGTTGGGACTTGAGGGGGTGGCTCGCACCCCTTATCGCAGGCTATCTGGAGGACAACAGCAACGCCTGTCCCTCGCCTTGGCTATCATCGGACGACCCGAGTTGGTTTTTCTGGATGAACCTACGGCAGGCATGGATGCACAATCCCGGTTGGCGGTCTGGGACCTAGTCCGAGCCCTGCAGCGTGATGGCGTAACCATCGTTCTAACCACCCACCTGATGGATGAGGCGGAGTCGCTGGCAGACCGCTTGGCCATCATGGATCATGGTCAGCTGGTAGCGCACGGCACCCCCGCAGAACTTACCGCCCAGACGGAATCGGCAGGGCTTAATTTCAGCACCGACATCGACGTAGATATGGAGGCCCTAGCTGCGGCGGGGATTAATGCCACCAAATCCCGTCCCCTGCATTACCGCTTGAGCCAAGCCGGCACTCCCGAGACCATCGCCGCGCTCAGCGCTGAGCTCGCCCGCCAAGGAGTCTTACTGCGGTACTTAGATGCGGCCCACCGCAATCTGGAAGAGGTATTCCTTGACCTCACGGGCCGCCACTTGCGCAGCTAGCTGCAATCCCATCTTGGGAAAATATTCAATTCATTGCGTCGAGGAAAGAAGCCATTTATGAGCACTACCTTTAAACCCGGGACCTTTACTCCCGCCCCCAAGCGGACCAGCGCCGGCGCTATGCTGCTCGCGCAAGGCACGATGGAAGCTAAGCTCATGCTGCGCCACGGCGAGCAGCAACTGCTCAGCGTCATCATTCCGCTGGCCATCCTCATTTGTGCGGCCCACTTGGAGTCCGTTACCAAGCACGGCCTGCACGAGGTTTTCCCCATGGTGCTTGCAGTTGCGGCCACCTCTGCGGGCTTTACCGGTCAAGCCATTTCGCTTGCCTTTGACCGGCGGTACGGGGCCCTCAAACGCACCGGAGCATCCGGGGTACCAGCGTGGGCCATTATCGGCGGCAAAATCCTTGGCGTCCTCGCAATGGTGGTATTCCAAATCCTTGTCTTGGGCATAGCCGCCTTCATTTTGGGTCTGCGTATCAGCCCGGGTGGGGTGTTGCTCATGCTCCTCTCCCTTTTCTTTGGCGTCGCGGCTTTTACCGCCATGGGGCTACTGCTTGGCGGCACGCTGAGTTCAGAGATGGTACTCGCGCTGGCCAACCTCATCTGGTTCGTGCTCCTCGGCGTGGTCGGGTGGACCCTATACTCCCAGGGATTGGGCGATAATGGCATCCTCAACGTGGTCCCCACCGTCGCTCTGGCAGGCGCCCTTACCGACGCCTCCAACTCCACCTTCCCCGGCCTGGAACTCGTTTCCTTGGCCGCCTGGCTCGCCGCGGCGTCGTTCGCAGCGGTCCGTTGGTTCCGCTTCGAGGGCTAAATGTGACTTTTGTCCGGTTCCGCCCGAAACAAGAGGAATTTTTATGCCCAAAATCTCCCGACTAGTAGGATGCTATGCGTGAATTACTGGACAAGAATCAAGCGCTTCTTTAAAGAAGCCGCCCCTACGCTGCAGCAACAGCGCCTCATCGCGCTCATCCTTCTCTTATGCCAGGGTGGCATTACCGTGTCTGGGTCCATTGTCCGCGTGACCGGCTCGGGACTCGGCTGCCCTACCTGGCCCGAGTGCCAGCCTGGCTCCCTTGTCCCCATGGAAGGCGCCGCTCCTGCACTGCACCAGGCCATCGAGTTTGGTAACCGCCTGCTCACGTTCGTCGTCACCGCTGCGGCGGTAGCCGCCGTCATCGCCATGCGCATGGCACGTCGGCGCACAGAGCTTAAGGTGTATGCATGGCTCAATGTCGCTGGCATTGTGCTACAGGCGGTCATTGGCGGAATTTCTGTCCATCTCGACCTGCGCTGGTGGTCTGTAGCACTGCACTTCCTGCCATCAATGCTCTTGGTATGGCTGGCGGCAATGCTCTACTCCCGCATCTTGGAACCCGATGACGGAACGCCACGAGCACGATTCCCCCAGGCGATTCGCTTACTCGCTGCAGTCGCTACAGTTGCCCTCAGCATTGTCCTTATCACCGGCACTATGGTTACCGGTTCGGGCGTCCACTCTGGCGATTCCGGGGTCGGAATGGAAGGCCGCTTGCAGGTTGATACCGAAGCCATGGCCGTCACCCACGCCATGTGCATGTACGCCTACCTGACGCTTACCGTGATTACCATCTTCCTGCTCTATAAGAACCGTGCCCCACAGGACGCGAAGAAGGCTGGCTGGGTCCTCATTGCCTGCATCCTTATCCAGTGGGCCGTAGGCGTCTACCAGTTCTATATGAGCATTCCGCGCTGGACTGTTCCTTTCCACATTGGGCTATCCTCCTTTGTCACGGCCTATACCGCACTACTGTGGGCACACGGCGTACGCCGTGCCGATGGTACCGCGGATCTCATCACCGGCTCCCCTAGCGGCGATGAAAAGTACGCCGCCCGCCAAGCCTCGCTAGAAGCAGCACGCGCGACGGTTTAACGCGCAGCGCAACCAGCCGGCCGAAGTCCTGCACTCGGCCGGCTTTTTGCGCTAGCCTGGCTATATGCACGCAATTCAGGTCACAGAAACCGGCGGACCAGAAGTACTTCGCTATACCGAAGTTCCCGCCCCCACCCCGAATGACGATGAGGTATTGGTAGACGTCATCATGGCCGGCGTCAATTACATCGATACCTATTACCGTGAGGGTATCTATAATGCGACCGCCCCTTTCATTCCCGGATTCGAAGGTACTGGGCGAGTCGTCCACGACCCAAAGGGAGAAGTTGCGGAAGGCACAATGGTGGCGTGGAACCAGGCCTTCGGCTCCTACGCCGAGAAGGTCTGCGTCCCGCGCGAGGGACTGGTGGCAGTCCCAGACGATTTCCAACCTGAGGTTGCAGCATCCATGTTGCTCCAAGGCATTACCGCGCACTATTTAGCGCACGGGGTCTATCAATTGGGCGAAGGTGCTTCTTGCCTGATTACCGCCGGTGCCGGCGGCGTGGGGCAAATCCTCACCCAGATGGCATCGTCGCTAGGCGCTACCGTTTATACCGTCGTGTCCACGGACGAAAAGGAAGAACTATCCTACGCGGCCGGGGCGGATAAGGTTTTTCGCTACGGCGAGGGACTCGCCGAGCAAGTTCGCCGCTACAACGGTGACAAGGGCGTCGACGTGGTTTATGACGGCGTCGGCAAAGCTACCTTCCAGGAATCGCTAGAGGCAGTACGCCCACGCGGCACCGTCGCGCTTTTTGGTGCCGCCTCTGGTCCGGTTGAGCCTATCGACCCACAACTGCTTAACAAGCATGGGTCCATCTTCCTGACGCGGCCTTCCATCGGCGCATGGACGGCACAAGAAGGCGAGTTTCAAATGCGCGCCCAAGCGGTCGTCCAAGCTGTCATGGACGGCGACCTACGCTTTAACGTCACGGCCTCCTATCCTTTGGCAGAAGCTGCTGCGGCTCACCGCGACCTGCAGGAGCGCAAGACTACCGGCTCCATCGTTCTGCGCGTCCAAGACGGCGACGGAGACGGGGACAAGGACTAGGTTCCACCCACCGACACCTAGAGCGCGGGAGAAAAGCAGCACTGCTTCTCCCGCGCTCTTTTGCCCCGCTCTTGGAATGGGGCACAGTTAGAATAACGTGGCCGACCAGCCCAGAATCCGGCCCAAGGGCTCCCAGCCTAAGACTGCGTCGATGGACAAACCGATAAAGAGCACCGAAAGGTAGTTATTGGAGTAAATGAACAAGCGCATCGGCTTGACCTTGGCGCCATTTTTAACTCCCTTATGCAACCGGATAGCCATCCACAGGAATACCGCACCCGAAACAAGCGCTGCGACCAAGTAGATCCACGAAGCTGCGGGGACGATGAGTAGGGTCACGATAACCGTTCCCACGGTGTACCACACGATCTGGCGAGTGACTTCCGCTTCGCCCGCCACCACAGGCAGCATCGGCACGCCGGCTTTTCGGTAGTCTTCCTTGTACTTCATGGCCAGCGCCCATGTGTGCGGCGGAGTCCAGAAGAAAATAATGAGGAAGAGCACCACTGCCTGCCACCAGCGGTCAGGCTCTCCGGCTGGGGCATTATCCCGAATTACGGCCCAACCAACCATGGCCGGCATACAGCCTGCGAGGCCGCCCCAGACGATGTTTTGCGCATTGCGCATCTTCAAAAACTTGGTGTAGACGAAGACATAGAAGAAGTTCGTCAACACGACGAAGAAAGCTGCGAGCCAAGAATGGGCAAGGAGGCCCAGCCACAGCACGGAAATAATAAGCATTACCCAGGCAAAGATGGCTGCGTTCCGCTTCGAAATCTTCGCTCTTACGAGCGGACGGGCCCTCGTGCGCTGCATCTTTTGATCCAACTCGTAGTCCACGACGTTATTGAACGTGTGGGCGGCGCCAGCGCCCAACCAGCCGCCGAAAATGGTCGACACGATGAGCCAAATATTGTCTGACACAGCCTCCACGCCGCGCTGCGCTTGGAGCATCGCCGGGATTGCGGCCACGAGGAGGAGCTCAATGATCCTCGGTTTCGTTAGCGCAAAATAGGCCTTGATGGTCTCCAAGGGATTCCTCCACTATCTGAACGTTGGTGAACTGTGTCCCGCGCACTTCCTGCGCGCGGTCACCCCTAGCGGTCGCACATGCCCTTGAAAAAGTTCCAGTTCTCTCACTCACAGTTTTCGGCGCCGTGGCGAAAGACAACAGGCCTATGGCCGCTAGATTCAGTGCGCGCTTAGCGCCTACGCGCACTCAACTTAGCCATGCCAGCATACCGTTTATGCCTAGCTTTCTATAATTGCGCACCGCCGGTTAAAAAATTACTAGACTGAATAAAGTTAAGTACTTTTTGCCTAGACGTAAGCGAGGCTTTTCGTGTCGAAAGATAAGTTGTCCCCAGACCTCCAATCTATGGTCAAGCGCCGTTATCCGGAGGATTGGTCGGAGCTTGACACCCGGGCTATCGACACCGTGCGAGTTCTAGCCGCCGACGCGGTACAAAAGTGCGGTTCGGGTCACCCCGGCACGGCAATGTCACTCGCTCCCCTCGCCTACACGCTCTACCAGCGCGTCATTAACCACGAGCCCGCTGACGTGCACTGGGCCGGCCGAGACCGCTTCGTACTTTCGGTTGGCCACTCT
The DNA here is from genome assembly GCA_002154655.1 of Corynebacterium kefirresidentii. GTDB lineage: Bacteria > Actinomycetota > Actinomycetes > Mycobacteriales > Mycobacteriaceae > Corynebacterium > Corynebacterium kefirresidentii. The sequence continues at coordinate 486,739 of NGUZ01000001.1, read as the reverse complement.
TCCCTTACCCAGTACATCCAGCTCTACTTGGGCGGCTTTGGCTTGGAAATGGAAGACCTCGAGCAGTTGCGCACGTGGGGATCACGCACCCCAGGTCACCCAGAGGTCCACCACACCGACGGTGTTGAAATCACCACTGGCCCCCTCGGCCAAGGGCTAGCATCCTCCGTTGGAATGGCCATGGCGGCGCGTAAGGAGCGCGGCCTTTTCGATCCAGAAGCCCCCGCTGGTGAATCCCCCTTCGATCACTACATCTACACCATCGCCTCCGATGGCGACCTACAAGAAGGCGTTACCGCGGAGGCTTCTTCTCTGGCTGGCACGCAAAAGCTGGGCAACTTGATTGTCTTCTGGGACGATAACCGAATCTCTATTGAAGACGATACAAATATTGCCTTCAATGAAGATGTGGTGGCCCGATATGAGGCCTACGGCTGGCACGTCCAAACGGTGGAATCCGGAGAAGATGTCGTAGCCATTGAGGCTGCTGTCAAGGCTGCTCAAGCAGAAACCGATCGTCCGTCCTTCATCCGCGTAAAGACGGTTATCGGCTACCCTGCCCCGAATAAAATGAATACCGGCGGTGTCCACGGTGCTGCGTTGGGCGATGACGAGGTAGCTGCCACCAAGGAAGTATTGGGCTTTGATCCGGAGCGCAGCTTCCACATCGATGATGAGGTCATTGCGCACACCCGCAAGTTGCGCGAGCGCGGCGCAGAAAAGCACTCTGCGTGGCAAGAAAAGTTCGACGCATGGGCTGCGGCCCATCCGGAGAATAAGGCACTTTTTGACCGCATGAATGCCCGGGAATTGCCACAAGATTTCGGTGCTGACCTACCGGAATGGGAACCAGGCGAAACTTTGGCCACCCGCAAGGCTTCTGAAGCCGCCATCCAGGCCTTGGCAGCTTCTCTACCGGAGATGTGGGGCGGTTCTGCCGACCTTGCCGGTTCTAATAACACCGTGATCAAGGGCGCGGATTCCTTCGGCCCCGCAGCCATTACTACCGATATGTGGTCGGCTCAACCCTATGGCCGCAACCTGCACTTCGGTATTCGCGAGCACGCAATGTCTGCGATTATGAACGGTATTGCTCTGCACGGTAATACCCGTGTCTACGGCGGCACCTTCCTTATCTTCTCCGAGTACCAGTACCCGGCTGTGCGCTTGGGTTCCCTGATGTCGACCGATACCTACTACGTGTGGACCCATGACTCCATCGGTTTGGGCGAAGATGGCCCTACCCACCAGCCAGTAGAGACTCTTTCTGCGCTGCGTGCCATTCCTAACCTGTCCGTTATCCGCCCTGCGGATGCCAACGAGACTGCACAGGCATGGGCGGCAGCCCTTGAGTACAAGGCCGCACCGAAGGGCCTGGCGCTGAGCCGCCAGGGCCTACCAGTGCTGGAAGGCACCAAGGAAAAGGCACATGACGGTGTCCGCCGCGGCGCTTATGTTCTGGTGGAAGAGTCCAAGGAGACCCCAGATGTCATCCTCATTGCTACAGGCTCTGAGGTGCAGCTTGCCGTCGCCGCCGCGAAGGAGCTAGAGGCCGCTGGAACGGCCACGCGCGTTGTGTCCGCACCGTGCCTCGAGTGGTTTGATGAGCAGGATGACGCTTACCGCGAATCTGTGCTCCCCAGCAAGGTACAGGCCCGCGTTTCCATTGAAGCCGGTATTGCAATGCCATGGCACAAGTACACCGGTTCCTTCGGCCGCACCATCTCCATTGAGCACTACGGCGCATCTGCTCCTGCAGGCGAGCTCTTTGAAAAGTTTGGATTCACCACTGCAGCGGTAGTTAAAGCGGCACAGGAGTCCGTAGCCGCCGCGAATAAGTAACCCCCACAAGACTGGATAAGGATACAGCATGAACCACATCTCCGAACTTGCCCAGCTGGGAACCTCGACCTGGCTCGATGACCTTTCTCGCGAGCGCCTAGTTTCCGGCAACCTCAAGGAAATCATTTCGACCAAGTCCATCGTGGGCGTGACCACCAACCCAGCGATTTTCGCTGCGGCGATGACCAATGGCACCGCCTACGACGCCGAGCTGGCAACACTAAAGGAGTCAAAGGCCAGCGCCGATGACGCGGTATACGCTCTTGCCATCGAAGACGTTCAAAATGCGTGTGACCTCCTTGCGGATATTTACTCCTCCACTGATGGGGCAGATGGCCGTGTATCCATAGAGGTCGATCCGCGAATTTCGGATGACCCTACCGCCACACTCGAACAGGCCCGTGAGCTGTGGTCGAAGGTAGATCGCCCTAATGTCATGATCAAGATTCCAGCCACCACCGGCTCCCTCCCAGCCATTGAGGATGCCCTGGCGGAAGGTATCAGCGTCAATGTCACCCTCATTTTCTCTGTGGAACGCTACCGCGCTGTCATCGAGGCCTTCCGTACCGGTCTCAAGCGTGCTGCCGAGTCCGGAAAGGACGTCGCAACTATCCACTCCGTAGCGTCCTTCTTCGTTTCCCGTTTGGATACCGAAGTAGACAAGCGCTTGGAGGCAATTGGCAGCGAGCAAGCCCTAGCGCTGCGGGGCAAGGCGGGCGTCGCCAATGCACAGTGCGCCTATGCCCTCTTCCAGGACACTTTGCTTGACGACGCCGACTTGCCAGAAGGCTCCCACCTTCAGCGTCCATTGTGGGCTTCGACCGGTGTGAAAAATCCCGATTACCCAGCCACCTTGTACGTATCTGAGCTGGCCGGTCCGCATACGGTCAACACCATGCCTGAAAAGACCATCGATGCGGTTCTCGACCAAGGCAATCTTCACGGCGATGCCCTATCAGGCAGCCGAGAGGCGGCAGAAAGCGTCTTTGCCCAGCTAAACGAGGTTGGCATTGATTTCGACGATGTCTTTTCCGTGCTGGAGCGCGAGGGGGTAGAAAAGTTTGTTGCCGCTTGGAAAGAACTACTTGCTTCCATTGAGGAACGACTCGCGTAAACTAGCCGTGTGACTTGTGCCCCGCCGAAAATTCGGCGGGGCATTCTGCCGCTAGAATATTAGCGAGCTAAAAGCCCATAAACTCAGGAAGGATTCTTCGTGACCGACTCAGCCGCTTGGGTCAACCCCTTGCGCAATGCCAGCGACAAGCGATTGCCGCGAATCGCAGGACCCGCGGGCATGGTCATCTTCGGCGTTACCGGTGACCTAGCATATAAAAAGCTTCTGCCCGCAATCTACGACCTAGCGAGCCGAGGTCTCCTGCCCGCTGGCTTTACCCTTGTGGGTTATGGTCGCCGAGACTGGGACAAAGTCGCATTTTGTGACTACGTACGGTCAGCTGTGGTGGCGGGCTCGCGCACCGAATTTAATGAAGATGTCTGGCAGCACCTGTCACAGGGCATCGAATTTGTCCAAGGTTCCTTCGATGATACCGGCTTCGATCGCCTCTCCGCCCGCTTGGGTGAGCTAGATCGAGAGCGAGGAACCGGCAGCAACTGGGCATATTACCTTTCCGTTCCACCGGAGTTTTTCTCCAATATCTGCCACCAGCTTGAGCGCGTGGGTATGGCCAACTCCGTTGCAGACTCATGGCGCCGCGTCATCATTGAAAAGCCTTTCGGCCATGACCAGGAATCTGCGCGCAAGCTCAATGAGATTGTCAACGCTGTCTTTCCTGAGTCCGCGGTATTCCGCATCGACCACTATCTGGGCAAAGAAACGGTACAAAATATATTGGCTTTGCGCTTTGCAAATCAGATTTTTGAGCCTATGTGGAATGCCCACTATATCGATCACGTCCAAATCACCATGGCTGAAGACATCGGCCTAGGCGGTCGCGCTGGCTACTATGATGGCATCGGCGCGGCTCGAGACGTCATCCAAAACCATCTTTTGCAGCTCTTGGCCCTCGTCGCGATGGAAGAACCGTCGTCCTTCGAGCCGGAGGAATTGCGGGCTGAAAAGGTAAAGGTCTTGCGCGCTACCCACGCCGTTCATCCTCTGAATAAGACCACTGCTCGCGGCCAATATTCCGCGGGGTGGCAAGGCTCCGAGTTTGTCAAGGGTTTGCGCGAGGAAGAAGGCTTCGATCCGGAATCCACAACGGAGACTTACGCTGCCTGCACCTTGGAAGTCAACTCCCGCCGCTGGGGAGGAGTACCTTTCTACCTGCGAACGGGCAAGCGCTTGGGCCGCAGAGTGACCGAGATTGCGCTAGTTTTCAAGGCGGCTCCTAACCAGCCATTCGTCGATGGTCAAACCGATGCGCTGGGCAGAAACGCGGTCGTTATCCGCGTACAACCGGATGAAGGTGTCACCATGCGCTTTGGCTCCAAGGTGCCCGGCTCCACTATGGAGGTGCGCGACGTCAATATGGACTTTGCCTACGCCGAGGCCTTTACCGAGGAATCCCCGGAGGCCTATGAGCGATTGATCTTGGATGCCCTCTTGGACGAGTCTTCGCTATTCCCCACCAATGAAGAGGTAGAACTTTCCTGGTCGATTTTGGACCCCATCATCGACTACTGGGCCGAAGCAGGACAGCCCGAGGAGTACCGCGCTGGCACCTGGGGACCAGAATCCGCCGATAAAATACTGCGTCGCCGGGGTCACTCCTGGCGCCGCCCATAGGAGGGACGCAGACAATGATTATTCCATTGCCCAATACCACTACGCGTGAAATCTCCAAGAAGTTAGTAGAGGCGCAAGAACATTACACCCTGACTACCGGTCGTGTGCTCACTCTCATCGTGGCGGCCCGTGAGGAAGATGACCTCGAAAGCATTCTCGACTCCGTGCGCGATGCCTCCCACGAACACCCGTCGCGCGTGTTGGTCGTGGTGACGGGAGACCCGCAGGTAGAAACCCACCTTGACGCGCAGCTGCGCGTGGGCGGTGAAGCAGGTGCCTCCGAGATGGTCATCATGAAGTTGCACGGTGCTTTGGCAAACCAAGACGAAGCAGTAGTCACGCCGCTGCTACTACCTGATACCCCGCTGGTCGCCTGGTGGCCTACTCTGTGCCCACCGGACCCTGCCTCCAGCTCGGTGGGAAAGCTAGCTCAGCGCCGCATTACCAACGTCGCCTTCGACGGCCGCGTGACCGGCGAAGATCTCCGCACCCTCTCTGCCGGGTACACGCCGGGAGACTCCGATATGTCTTGGGCTGCCATCACCTTGTGGCGCGGTGTCGTTGCCTCCGCCCTGGACCGCCATCCCCACGAGCCAGTGAAGTCAGTAGAGGTAGCGGGTCCTGCTGGCCACCCAGCCCCAGATTTCGCCGCCGGATGGTTGCTCGACCGCTTGGCGGTTCCCGTTAATCGCACGGTGGCCGACTCCGGGGAGGACCACTTCCCGGTGACTCACTTGCGGTTCAATCGGGAAACAACCCACGTCGACGTGGATGTCATTGACGAGCGCACGGTGCGTGTGTGTGTCCCGGGTTCGCCGGAATCCTTGGTGAGCCTCAATAAGCGGTCACAAGCTGAGGTGCTTTCTGAAGAACTGCGCCATTTGGACGCCGATAAAACCTATGCACAAGCGCTCCGTGCACTAGCCCAGGTAGACTACAGTAATCAGTAAACGGCTTTAATCTGAATCTTTGTAAAGGATAGCGATACATAATGGTAACTCTTCACCGCGTGAGCGATGTGGATGACCTTATCTCCCAGGCCGCACTGAAATTCGTGGATACCGTAGCGCGTATCCAAGCATCGGGTGGCGGCCTCCACGACGATGGTGTAGCGCGTGTTGTTCTCACTGGCGGCGGAGCCGGAATTGGCGTTCTCCACGAGTTGGCCCGTTTGGATTTCGCCGCACAGCAGCAAGGTGAAAATTTTCCTGCTCAGCGCATCGATTGGTCGCGTGTTCACGTTTTCTTCGGCGACGAACGCAATGTACCCGTCTCCGACGCAGATTCTAATGAGGGCCAGGCACGCAATGCGTTGCTCAACCACGTAGATATCCCAAACCAAAATATTCACGGTTTTGACCTGGGCGCGGTGTCGATGGAAGCAGCGGCAAGCGCATATGAGCCGGAATTGAAGGAATTTGCCCCTCACGGTTTCGACCTACACCTGCTAGGCATGGGCGAAGAGGGCCATATTAATTCCTTGTTCCCCCATTCCTCCGCTATTCGAGAGCAAGAGGAACTTGCTGTTCCCGTCCACGATTCGCCAAAGCCACCCAGCGAGCGCATTACCCTCACCCTTCCAGCCGTCAACAAATCCGATCGCATCTGGCTCCTTGTGGCCGGCGCTGCCAAGTCGGAAGCGGCCAAGCACGTGGTAGAGGGCGCTGCGGCCGAGGATTGGCCGGCAGCCGGCGTACACGGTAGGAAGGAAACCGTTCTCTTCCTCACCGACGACGCTGCTTCCGAGTTATAAGCGGGAAAACCGCAGTGTGCGTGCGGGCACGCTGCTTTTTAGCGCCTGACGCCAAACGAAAAGCGCCAACACCGCTTCCCCACTTTCAGTTCCCATCGGAAACTTAGTGGTTGGAAGCTAGTGTCGGCGCTTTAGCTATGCTGGCTTTCGCTTAAGCGAAGGCTTGGATCAGGTTTAGGCCCACAATGCAGGCCAGCCAGATAATAACCATCACCACAGTATAGCGATCCAGGTTCTTTTCCACGACGGTCGAGCCGGAAAGGTTCGACTGCACGCCACCGCCGAAGAGGCTGGACAGGCCGCCGCCTTTACCTTTGTGCAGCAGCACGAAGATGGACATCAAAATAGCTGCGATGACCAAGATGATTTCCAGTGCCAAGACCATGAGGATAATCCTTATTTCTAACGTGCGCCTTGTGGTTGACTCTTGCCACCCACTAGCGCGGAATCGTACTTTTAGGCTTTGCGTCCAGCAAAGCAGTCACACCGGCCCACTGTACACGATGGCGCGGGCTGGAACCATTCCAACCCGCGCCGAACGCGAACCTGTGACAGGTGATAACTCCTGTTAGTTCAGGGCATTAGCTGCGTTGGCAGCCAACTTGGCAAACTCTTCGCCCACCAAGGAGGCGCCACCGATGAGGCCGCCGTCTACGTCTGGCTTGCTGACGATCTCCGCAACGGAATCAACCTTGACGGAGCCGCCGTAGAGAATACGAATGCCTTCCGCTACCTCGTCACCGGCGAGCTCTTTCACGAGCTCGCGGATGGCGGCACAAACCTCTTGTGCATCGTCTGCGGAGGCTACCTTGCCGGTACCAATGGCCCAGACCGGCTCATAAGCAATGACGGTCTTGGCAAGCTGCTCAGCGCTAAGGCCAGCCAAAGAATTACGGGTCTGGTTAACCACGTAGTCCACGTGAGTACCAGCCTCGCGAACAGCCAGTGGCTCGCCTACGCACACGATGGGGCTAATGTCATTATCCAAGGCTGCGGCGGCCTTTTCTGCGACGAGCTTATCGGTCTCGCCATGATACTGACGGCGCTCCGAGTGCCCCACGACTACCCAGTTGCAGCCGAGCTTGGCTAGCATGTGACCAGATACCTCGCCGGTGAAGGCGCCAGACTCATGCTTAGAGATGTCCTGCGCACCGTAGGTGATCTGCAACTTGTCGCCTTCTACCAGCGTCTGGATGGTGCGAATATCGGTAAACGGGACCATATAAGCCACGTCGACCTTTTCGTAGTAGTCCTTGGGCAGGGAGAACGCAAACTTTTGAACGGAACCGATAGCCTCGACGTGGTCGAGGTTCATCTTCCAGTTACCTGCGATAAGTGGCGTACGTGCCATGATTTTTCCTCTCTTTTTGGCCGTGCTCAGTAAATCTGGGCTTCAAGGACGGAGACGCCCGGAAGCTCCTTGCCCTCAAGGTACTCAAGGGAGGCGCCGCCACCGGTGGAGATGTGGCTAAAGCCATCCTCGTCCAGGCCGAGCATGCGCACGGAGGCCGCGGAATCGCCGCCACCGACAACCGAGAAGGAGCCGTTGTTTTCGGTGGCGTCGATAATAGCCTGCGCGACGCCCGCAGTGCCCTTGGAGAAGGCCTCCATTTCGAAGACACCCATCGGACCGTTCCAGAAGACGGTCTTGGAAGAAGCAAGCACCTCTGCGAAGTGCTCCACAGACTTTGGCCCGATGTCTAGGGACATCCAGCCCTCTGGGATGCCGTCGAGCTCGACAACCTGGTGTTCCGCATCCGCTGCGAACTTGCTTGCGGCAATGAGATCCACAGGAAGGACCAGCTTGTCGCCGAAGCGTTCGAGCAGCTCCTTGCAGTTATCAATCTGGTCTTCTTGCAGGAGGGACTCCTGGACGTTGTAGCCCTTGGCGGCCAGAAGGGTGTAGCACATGCCGCCACCGATAATGACCTTGTCAGCCTTATCTGCTAGCGCCTCAATTACGCCGAGCTTATCCGAGACCTTGGCGCCGCCAAGTACTACTACGTATGGGTGCTCCGGCTTCTGGGCCACGGTGGAAAGGACGGAGAGTTCCTTTTCTACGAGCTTGCCTGCGTAAGCCGGCAGGCGCTTTGCGACGTCATACACAGATGCCTGGGCACGGTGGACAACGCCAAAGCCATCGGAGACGAAAGCGCCATTATCGGCTGCCAAAGCAACGAGCTCATCAGCAAATGCGCCGCGCTCCGCTTCATCCTTGGAGGTCTCGCGAGGGTCGAAGCGGACATTTTCCACCAACATGACATCGCCATCGTTGAGCCCGTTCGCACGCTCATGAGCGTCCTCGCCGGTGACATCGCCAGCCAAGGCAACGTACTGGCCAAGGGCCTCGGACAGGGCTTCAGCGACTGGGGCCAAGGAGTACTTAGCGTTTACCTCTCCCTTGGGGCGGCCAAGGTGCGCGGAAAGAATGACCTTAGCGCCGCCTTCCACCAAAGCCTTGATGGTGGGAAGAGAAGCGTTAATGCGTCCCGGGTCAGTAATGTTTCCTTCTTCATCGAGGGGAACATTGAAATCAGAACGAACAAGGACGTGGCGAGATTCGACGCCTTCCTTGAGAAGATCATCCAGAGTCTGGAAAGCCATTATTTTCTCCTTCTTAAATTCGGATTGTTCACAAGGCTGTAGATATAAGAATACCGGCCGCGACACAATGCCGTTTAGGCTTGCATCGGGGCCGGACTCTCATTATTAAAGCTCTAAGTTTAGAGCTTGTCTGCCACCAGGCTAGTCATACGTACAAGCTGGGAGGTGTATCCCCACTCATTGTCGTACCAGCCCAGAACCTTAACAAGGTTGCCGTTGGAGACCTTGGTCATGCCGGAGTCAAAAATGCAGCCGTGCGGGGAGGTTACGATATCGGTGGAAACCAGCGGGTCCTCGGTATAAGCGAGGGTGTCCTTGAGCTCGCCTTCAGCAGCTTCCTTCAGGGCGGCGTTAATCTCTTCAACGGTGACGTCGCGGGAAGCGGTAAACGTCAGGTCGGTAGCGGAGCCGGTGATAACTGGAACACGCATGGCGTAGCCATCCAGCTTGCCTTCCAGCTCAGGCAGTACCAGGGAGACAGCCTTCGCTGCGCCGGTGGAGGTAGGCACCATATTTACAGCAGCGGCGCGGGCGCGGCGCGGATCCTTGTGCGGTGCGTCTTGGATGCGCTGGTCGCCGGTGTAGGCGTGGACGGTGGTCATCAAGCCCTTTTCGATGCCGAACTTGTCATTGAGGACCTTTGCCATCGGCGCCAGGCAGTTGGTGGTGCAGGATGCTGCGGAAATAACATTGTGGTTTGCCGGATCGTAGGTGTCAGAGTTAACGCCATAGACGAAGGTTCCGTCTACTTCCTTGCCCGGAGCAGAGATGATGACCTTCTTGGCGCCAGCCTCGAGGTGAGCCTTGGCGTCATTGCCATTGGTGAAACGGCCGGTGGACTCGATCACGAGGTCTACGTCGTATTCGCCCCACTTGAGCTGCTTCGGGTCCTTCTCCGCGGTGACCACGATGCGGTTACCGTTAACGGTAATGGATTCATCATCATGGGTAATCTCGCCATCGAAGCGGCCCAGTACGGAGTCGTACTTGAGCAGGTTAGCCAGCGTACCGTTATCGGTCAGGTCGTTTACTGCAACAACTTCGAGGTTGTTGTCGCCCTGAGCGACTGCACGGAAAAAGTTGCGGCCGATACGGCCAAAGCCATTGATACCTACGCGGATAGTCACTGTATTTCTCCTCAAAGAGTCGAGTAAATGTGCGTATGGGTATGTGCGCGGGCCCTTCGATATATTCGGTGCTTGAGAAGCGCCCGAGCGTTTTCCCTTACAGTGCCGATACTACCGAGCGTTTTTTAACAGTGCAGTGCGCTAGCAGCCTTGAGAACTATCGGATGACAGATTATCCAAAAGAGCGTACACTTTCCCGATCCTTTTTATTTCCCCGGCATAAACCCGCTGGATACGCCCGAACACGTGGGTTTATGTGGCCTTGACACCGTTAACGTGAAATATATCACTGTATATCCTCATGGGTTACGCCCGCCTCTGTCCGGTCGGACATTTCCGAGCCTCAGTCTTGATGGCAATCAATTCGACCGGATTGTTTTTGCCTCGACCATCGCACGATATGCTTTCAATACTCACTGGCTCACATTCGCGTTTCAGTGCACTATATCTGTTCCAGCGCAATTGTTGGTCACCGTGAGAATGCTTCAGGTGCTCGTTATTCTTCAACGGGCAGGACCACCGTAGAACCCAAGGACGTCTCTTGTTCGAAATTAATACCTCTGCTGTGGGTGACAGCCTCGGGCTTACCGCCCTGGTGGCGATTCTCCCTCTCATCGCATTCTTTATCATGCTGCTCGGCGTCAAAGCGCGCGCACACACTTCTGGCGCCGTCGCCCTCGCAGTATCCCTTCTTATCGCCATCGTCGGTTTTTCTATGCCGGTAGATATGGCCTTGTCCTCCGCCGTGCGTGGCGGCCTTTTCGGACTACTTCCCATTGTCTGGGTAATCATTACCGCAATCTGGTTTTATGAAATCACCGTCGCTTCAGGACGCTTCGAGGACCTTCGTAAAACCTTCGATCTTCTAGGCGATGGCGATATTCGCATCCAAGCAATCCTTATTGCCTTCTGCTTTGGCGGCTTGCTAGAGGCCCTCGCCGGCTTCGGCGCACCCGTAGCCATTACCGCGACCATGATTATGGCACTCGGTGTAAAGCCCCTACGCGCAGCAATCGTAGTGCTCATTGCCAATACGGCCCCGGTTGCTTTCGGCGCGGTGGGCATCCCAGTGACCACCGCTGGTGAGGTCGCTGGACGCAGCGCTGAACAAACCCATGATATTGCCGCACTTATCTCTTTGCAGGTGCTCATCATCGCCGCCGTCGTGCCTTTCCTGATCGCCTTTATCTTGGACGGTGTCCGCGGCGTCAAGGAAACTGCGCCGGCAGCCGCAGTGATTGGCATTTCCTTTGCCTTGGCACAGTGGCTGGCCGCAACGTTCTTTGCTTACCAGCTCACCAATGTTATCGCCTGCATCGTTTCCCTGGGCTGTGCCTTTGCCTTCCTCCGTGTGTGGAAGCCTAAGGGTGTTAAGGAGCTGCGCGAGCGCCTCGAGCTGCCCGCCGCTGAGTCGACCACCGACCTGAATGGTCGCCGCATTTGGATGGCGCTACTTCCCTACGCTGTAGTAACTATTGTTTTTGCTGTTGCTACTGCGGCCCCAGCCATCTTTGGTTTCCTCAAGCTCCACTTTGCCTGGCCTTTGCTGGATGACGCGATTATCGACGCCGACGGCAACCTCATGGACACCAGCTTCAGCTTCAATGTCTTTGGTAACCCAGGTACGCTCCTTCTGCTCTCGGGCATTATCGTTGCGGTTGTCTACCACTTCTTTAATGAAAATGGCCGCTACAGTCTCAGCTTCGGGCAGCCGGTCAGCGCTTTTGGGGACGTCGCCAGCCGCATGAAGTTCTCGGCCCTCACCATCATTCTGGTGCTGGCATTGGCTTATACGATGAACTACTCCGGCCAAACGATTGCTATTGGTGAGTTCGTCTCTTCTGCAGGCGGCATCTTCGCACTCTTCGCTCCGGTACTGGGCTGGATTGGTACCGCGGTCACCGGCTCCGATACCTCCGCCAATGCCCTCTTCGCCAACCTGCAGGTAGCAGCGGCCGAGCGTATCAGCGTGAACCCGGACCTCATGCTGGCCGCTAATACCGCAGGCGGCGTTGTGGGCAAGATGATCTCCCCGCAGTCCCTCGCTATTGCGGCCACCGCCGTAAAGATGGAAGGCAAGGAGTCTGTCATCCTGAAAAACGTAGTGGGCTACTCCGTGGTCTTCTTGGCCGTTGTGTGCATCATCGTATTCTTGATGACCAACGCCCTAGGATTCCTCGTTCCCTAGGCATCTAGCTCTCCCTGGCTAGCTGGTTTCCCACCAGCTAGCTATCACAGAGAAAACTCCCCGCAGTGACGGCTACCGCTCAGGTATCCGCGCTGCGGGGAGTTGTGTATGTATAGGTGATTGCGGCGTTTAGGACTCTTTGAAGAGGTCGTCGGTGATCGCTTGGTTGGTATCGGGTATATCAAGCTCTTCTGCTCGCTTATCGGCCATAGAAAGCAAGCGGCGAATACGCCCGGCTACCGCATCTTTAGTCATGGGAGGCTCAGCCAAGCGGCCCAATTCTTCCAGCGAGGCCTCACGGTGCTGCACGCGCAGGCGTCCTGCATCAGCGAGGTGCTCGGGGACGTCATCACCAAGGATCTCCATCGCTCGGTCAACGCGGGCCGCCGCGGTGACTGCAGCACGAGCCGAGCGACGGAGATTTGCATCATCGAAATTGTCCAAGCGCCGGGACGTATCGTGCGCCTCTCTCTTGACGCGATTCTTTTCCCAGCTTAATCGCGTCTCCTGAGCGCCCATACGGGTCAACAGTGCCCCAATGGCATCGCCATCGCGGACAACGACGCGGTCTTCCCCGCGAGTTTCCTTGGTTTTGGCAGAAATGCCCAAGCGGCGGGCGCAACCCACTAGGGCCAATGCCGCCTCCTGGCACGGGCACGTAACCTCAAGCGCAGAAGAACGACCCGGCTCCGTGAGGCTGCCATGCGCTAGGAAGGCTCCGCGCCACGCTGCTTCGCTATCAGCGACGGTGCCGGAAATAACCTGTGGAGGAAGCCCCACTACCGCATGGCCGGAGCGGGTAATAAGGCCGAGACGGCGGGTAAGTTCCTTCGCCCCGGTGGAAATGCGCACCGTAACTCGGGATTTCTTCGTGGTTCCTGCTGGGCCCGCTACGTGACTATCAGCGGAAATCCCATAAAGCTCATCGAGTGCAGCGATCACGCGCCGCGCAATAGCGTGGCTTTCTAATTCCAACTCATAGGCCATGTTGTCGCCGGAAATATCTAGCTCGCCGGCGAATCGCAGCATCGCGGCTAGTTCGGCAGCGCGAGCGGACTGGCGTGGCACAACGACAGCCGTCAATTCTTCTTTGACCTGGTCGGTCAATGGTGTGGTCACCTAGTTCGCCCCATTTCTTTTCTCACAGTCACAAGATATACACACAGGCCAGGGCCACTAAGCCAGGCCCGGTGCGGTGAAAGGATTTCTGCCATCATACCGCGCGCGCTCAGGCACCGCGCAGTCGGCCGAACCCGAGCGACGCGAGCGATAGGACTTTGCCGAGATGTATCAGCTCCGGTTGGGATCGCCAGTTTTGCGATAGTCCGAATACAGGTCGAGGAGTGCCGCAGACAGCTTCTCCGGGTCGTGTTTATTGATGCTCCGGCCATTGTCATCAACTTGGCTCACATCCGCGAACGTGGCACGGGCGCCCAGGGACTGGGCGGCGCGCTGGATATACACGCGCTCACTATCAGTAGGCAAAGCCGCGCCGTCCACCAGAATGCGATCAATCCGCAAATCCGGGGCGTGCTGAGAAAGCACATGCAAATGGCGCTCTGCGGAAAAACCATGCGTTTCGCCCGGCTCGGCGGAAAGGTTTAAAACAACTACGCGCAGCGCATCAGACGCAGAAATGGCTTCCACGACCTCAGGCACGAGAGTATGTGGCAATACCGAACTAAACCAAGAACCCGGGCCAATAGTAATTAGGTCCGCGCGCTCAATGGCATCGAGGACATCCGGATTTGCTTTGGGGCTTTCCGGCACGATACGCACACGCCGGACTTGCCCCGGTGTGGAGGCAACCGCGACCTGGCCACGGACTTGGCGCATGACACGGGGGTCGTCGTCAAGCCCGGCTACTTCCGCCTCAATCTCTAAGGCTTGGTTGACCACAGGGAATACCCGGCCCTGGGAATTAGTAAGCTCTGCGATGGTATCTAACGCGGCCTGGTAATCACCGAGGACCTCGGTCAACCCCGCAATCATTAGATTGCCCACCGCATGCCCCGCCATAGCACCGCTGCCTCTAAAACGGTGCTGCAAAGTACGCGCCCAGAGGTCACCCACCGGATCACTATTAGCCAACGCAGCTAGCGCCATGCGCAGATCTCCAGGCGGGATTATTTCTAGCTCGCGGCGCAATCGGCCGGAAGAGCCACCATCATCTGCAACAGTAACAATGGCGGAGATGTCGCCTGCTCCGCTCAATCGTGCGGACAAAAGAGTCTGATAAAGTCCATGGCCGCCTCCTAGGCAGACCATGTGTGAAGGATTGGTCATAAAAGCGTTAAAACTCCTGCGCTCTAGCCTCGAGCAATATCCCTGTGTAAGGTGCTGACGTCCAAAGTGTCATTGTCCCGCAACCGTGCCGCAATAGCCTCCGCTACGGCAACGGAACGGTGGTGGCCACCCGTACAGCCCACGCCTAAAGTTATGAAATTCTTCCCTTCGTGCCGGTAACCATCCAGCATGGTGGAAAACATCCTTATGAAATTATCCACGAATTCCTGTGCCGCTGGCTGTGAGAGCACATACTGAGCAACCGGCTCATCCGTGCCACGGTATCTACGCAACTCTGGTACCCAATAAGGATTGGGCAGGAAACGCACATCAACCACCAAGTCTGCATCGCGGGGTGAACCATTTTTAAATCCAAAGGATTCAACGGTCACATGCTGCTTTTCATTTTGCATCTCACCAAACGCCGCCTCAATAGCACGCCGGAGATCATGAATGGATAGGTTGGTGGTGTCAATAATGATGTCCGCATGAGCACGCACGTCTGCTACTGCTTGACGCTCGCGTTGAATGCCTACCTTGAGGGTGTCGCCCTCCTGCAATGGGTGGGTGCGCCGTACTGAATCAAAACGACGAATGAGCACATCATCACGCGCATCCAAAAAGAGCACAGTGGGCTTCAGATGCAATTCCGTGAGCTCTTCCATAATCTCTAGCAGAGACCCTGGAAACATTCGCGAGCGCACATCCGTTACGGCAGCAACCTTGCCCACCGGGGTTTCTTCTTGGTTGCACAGCTTGAGCAGATCCACAATGGCGCGAGGCGGAATATTATGGGCCACATAGTAGCCCTTATCCTCAAATACTTTGGCAGCGGAACTCAACCCGCCGCCGGACATGCCGGTTATCAAAATGGGTGGAGTTTCGAAATGCGTCATGACTTTCAGTCTAGCGCTTTAGGATTCGCCGCTTCTAGGAGAATGTCGCTTATTTAGCCGCAGAACCGTGCAAATTCTCGTACACGGTCTGGGCTAGCTTTGGCCCAAAGCCATCTACCTCACAGATCTCTTCCACCGTGGCGGCCTTGAGCTTTTTCACCGAGCCAAAATGCTTCACCAAGTCGGTGCGCCGCTGCGGACCTAGGCCCGGAACTGAGTCAAGTACTGAAGAGCGCATTCGCTTAGAGCGCTGCTGCCGGTGATATGTAATGGCAAAGCGGTGCGCTTCATCGCGAATTTGCTGCAGGAGAAATAGAGCTTGCGAGTTTCGCGGCAAAATGACCGGCTCATCATCGCCGGGAACCCAGATTTCCTCGAGGCGCTTGGCCAGGCCCACCAAGGTCACATCCACAATTCCCAACTCATCGAATACTTCTTGAGCTGCGGCAACCTGGGGTGCGCCGCCATCCACGATGAAAAGCTGCGGTGGATACGCAAAGCGACGGCCTGCCTCGGCAGATTCTTCCGCCACTTTTTCTTCCGCGAAGGAGGACTCTTCTACTTCCTCATCCGGTTGGGCCAGCTTGTCTTCCTTATAGCGCTTAAACCGACGGCGAGTGACTTCTGCGATAGATCCGACGTCATCAGAGCGGCCATCGCCCGCTGCCTCTTTAATGCGGTAGCGCCTATAGTCCGACTTTTTGGGCAAGCCATCTTCAAAAACCACCAAAGAAGCAACCACATCTGTGCCCTGAATATGGGAGATATCGGTACATTCGATGCGCAAGGGGGCTTGCTCCATGCCCAAAGCCTCTTGAATATCTTGCAATGCCGCCGACCGGGCGGTGAGGTCTCCCACCCGCTTGAGCTTGTGCTGGCGCAACTGCTCCTTGGCGTTTTTCTCCACCGTGGCCATGAGCTGTTTTTTATCGCCGCGCTGGGGAACGCGCAGGTCCACCTGGGCGCCACGCAGTTCCTCTAAGAGGGCGACGACCTGATCGGGTTCATCCGGCAGGGCCTGCACCAAAATTTGGCGTGGGATGACTTGGACACGGCGGGACTTCATGTGCGATTCCTGGTCCACCCCGCGCCGTTTTACGTCCGCAGCAAGCGCGGCGTCCTCGCGCGCCTCCTGCTTCTCTCGCTCCACTGCATCCGAATAGAACTGGATGAGGAAGTTTTGTACCAATGCCGGCAGCGCGGGATCAGGCTGGCCTTCTTCCAAGGGCTCCGAGCTAGCTTGGTCACCGGCTCGTTCTACTACCCACCCGCGCTGCCCGCGGATGCGTCCGTCACGAACATGGAAAATCTGCACCGCTGCTTCGAGTTCATCCGAGCTAAAAGCAATGAGATCGGCATCCGTACCGTCAGTGAAGACCACGGCCTGTTGCTCCATGATCTTGTCAATAGCGCCCAAGTCATCGCGCAGGCGTGCGGCGCGTTCGAACTCTAGATTCTCGGCGGCCTGCTCCATGTCATGGGTGAGTTTGCGGCGGACTGCACCGGTGTTTCCATTCATGAATGAAACGAGTTCATTGACGGTATCCCGGTGTTCTTCCTTGCTTACCCGGCCGATGCAGGGGGCATCGCATTTGCCGATGTAGCCCAATAGACACGGCCGCCCAAGGCGCTCGTGCCTGTTATAAACGCCCTTGGAACAGGTGCGCATGGGAAAGACGCGGGTGAGCAGGTCTAGGCTCTCGCGCACGGCCCAAGCATGGGAATACGGGCCGAAGTAGCGCACGCCCTTGCGGCGAGGGCCGCGGTAGAAAAAGGCACGAGGAACTGTTTCTCCGACCGAAACCGCGAGCATAGGATAGGTTTTATCGTCGCGGTACATGACGTTGAAGTGGGGATCAAAGCGCTTAATCCACGTGTACTCCAACTGCAAGGCTTCTACCTCGCTGGCCACTACCGTCCATTCCACGGAATTGGCCGTGAGCACCATTTGGCGTGTGCGCGGGTGCAGCTGAGTGATGTCCTGAAAATAGTTCGATAGTCTTGCGCGCAGATTCTTGGCTTTGCCCACGTAGATTACGCGGCGGTTTTCATCGCGGAACTTATAGACGCCCGGGTCAGTGGGAATGGTTCCCGGAGCCGGGCGGTAGGTAGTGGGGTCAGCCAATTGTTAATCCTGTGGCATGTACTTAGCTTCCACGTCGCGGAAGCGGCGGACGTTGTCGATGACGGTGTCTTTGTCACCAGACTGCAAAGCCCAGACGGGAACGAACTCGAACTCGGGAAGCTCAAGACGCGCCATACGTTGGCCCACGGGGAAGGACAGCCCATAGACCACCTGCCAGGGATAAAAGCGGGTACCCACAATATTGCGGACCTCTACCCCATCCTCATTGGCGCGCAGGCGCGGCCGGTTAAGGGCAACCCAAGACAAAATGGAAATAAGGAGGCCCACGCCAGGAAAGGCGAATTTATCAATGGTGGTGACATGCGCGCCGGTGAAGGAGACGTCCAAGGTGACTCCCATGAAGATATGGATAGCCATAACGAGGATCACCCAGCCGATGGCCACCTTACGCAAAAAGGGCGAGGTCGCCTTAAACTCCCACGGCTTTGACGTTGTCTGGGCAAAGGGATCGGCACTGGTATAGGCCAATACTTCGGCGTCGCTAAGCTGCCGGCTTCGCTGCGGATTCTTTGGGGCCTGCGCCTCGTTCATGTGCATACTCCTCTGGAACACCCCATCGTCCACCGTGGTGGTCTAGCGTGGGGCGCTGACGCATTGCTAAAGGTTACTTCTCTGCTGCGTTTAGTCTACGCAACTGCAGGGCGGTATCTAAAGCCGCCATCATTGCCTCGGCGCCCTTGTTTTCTGCCGAGTCTGCAAAGCCGGCGCGATCAATGGCCTGCTGCTGGTCATTGACGGTAAGGACGCCGTTCGCTACCGGGGTGGATTCATCGAGCGCGATGCGGGTAAGCGCCTGGGTAACCGAGTCACAGACGTAGTCAAAATGCGGCGTTCCCCCACGGATAACGCAGCCCAATGCCACCACCGCATCGTATGTGCGGGCGGCCGCCTGGACAACAACGCCAAGTTCCAAGGCGCCAACTACGCGGTACTCGGCAACCTCGGCGCCATTTTCCGTAGCGGTCTCTACCGCTTGGGCGTGGAGCTGATCGCAGATCTCCGCGTTCCATGTCGCAGTCACCACGGCAACGCGCAGTCCACTGCCATCTACCTGGGCAATTTCGGGTAGGCCTTCTTTACTCATTTCTTTCCTTTCGCGTGATCTTCACAGAGCTACTAAGGATCTACTTATGCGCCGCATCCCACTGGGCAACCTGCGGAAGATCGTGCCCCATTCGGTCGCGCTTCGTACGGAGATATTCAATATTATCCGCATGCGCCGGGGTTGCTAGCGGGGTGTGATGACTTGCATACACACCAAAACCGCTCAGGCCTTCGCCCTTATGTGGATTATTAGTCAGCAGGTTCGCGGACTCTATGCCAAGATCACGCAGGATCTGGCCGGCTACGGAATACTCGCGTGCGTCTTCGGGCAGGCCCTGTTCTAGGTTGGCATCGACGGTGTCCATGCCAGAATCCTGCAGCCGGTATGCCTCCAGCTTATGCAAAAGACCAATGCCACGGCCTTCCTGACCGCGCAAGTAGATAACCACGCCGCTGCCTTCCTGACTGATACGGCGCATGGACTCATGCAGTTGCGGACCGCAATCGCAGCGCCGCGAGCCGAAGGCATCACCGGTCAGGCATTCCGAATGGACTCGCACCATGACCTCACGCGCGCCGCGCAGTTGGGCGGGATCGCCTGCCACCAACGCGACATGCTCCTGTCCATCTATTTCATGGCGGTAGCCAATGGCGGTGAAATGACCATACTCGGTGGGAAGCTGGGTGCTTACCTGGCGAATGACCTGGTTCTCATTATGGCGGCGCCACTCGATGAGCTGTGCAATAGAGATCATGGACAGGCCGTGCTTATCTGCGAAGCGGCGAAGCTCTGGCGATCGTGCCATGTCCGTGGGGTCATCCTCAGAGACGATCTCACACAGCACACCGGCCGGGCGCAGGCCCGCCAATCGGGCAAGGTCAATGGAAGCCTCCGTATGGCCATCCCGCTCTAGAACACCACCAGGGCGCGCGCACAACGGCACCACGTGACCCGGGCGGGTGAATTCGCCCGGCGTGGTATCAGGGTTTGCTAGGCGGCGAATAGTTTCTGCCCGCGAGGTCGCAGAAATACCGGTACTACCCGTAGCTGCGTCCACCGTCACCGTATAAGCGGTGCCGCGCACATCCTCGTTGACCGCCAACATGGGCGGGAGGTTTAAACGGTTACAATCTTCTGGCAACAATGGTGCGCAGATGTATCCAGAAGAGTAGCGCACCATAAAGGCCACCAGTTCCGGGGTGGCTAGCTCAGCGGCGAAAATCAGGTCGCCTTCATTTTCGCGATCCTCGTCATCGATAACAACTACCGGCTTACCAGCGGCGATATCCGCTATGGCCTGGTCAATGGAATCAAGACGGATACAATTATCACTCGCGCTCATAAGGTAGCAGTCTAGTCCTTGCCCTCAGGGGGTAGCGCTTCGGGGTGAAGCATCTTTTCTACGTACTTGGCCAGCACATCCACCTCGAGGTTGACTTCTCCTCCCACTGGCAATGCACCGTGAATGGTATCCCGCAAAGTGGTGGGGATAAGGGATACCTCGAACCAGTCCGGCCCCACGGCGCTAATAGTAAGCGAGGTGCCGCTAACGGCAATTGAGCCTTTTTCTACGACGTACCGGGCAAGCTCGGCGGGCAAGCTAAACCGGAGGATATCCCAGTTCTCGGAGGTAGTCCGGCTCTGCAGCGTCGCGGTGCCATCCACATGTCCTTGCATGATGTGACCGCCTAGCCGGGTGGTAGGCAGCAATGCCGGTTCCACATTGACCGAATCGCCCTCAGCTAGGCGGCCCAGAGCTGTCCGGTCGAGGGACTCCTGCATCACATCTGCGCAAAATATATCTCCAGATAAATCCGCCACGGTGAGGCATACGCCGTTGATAGCAATGGAATCCCCCAGTGCCGCCTCCGCGACGGTGCGCGGGGCGCGAATGCTCAAGCGCAAGGCGTCCGCGTGCGGTTCCATACCGGCTACGGTGCCCAACTCTTGTACTAGCCCAGTAAACACATCCAGCCTTTCTCGTTATCTGCTAATCCGAGCGTCTAGCGCACGTATTCAATTAGAACGTCATCACCCAGCGCCTTCATTCCCACGCGCTGGAATCGGGTGGCCCCCGCCAGAGTCTGGGTCACAGGATGGGCGAGCACACCACGGCCTTCCCCCAACAACAGCGGCGCAATATAGGCAGAGATAGCATCAACCAAGTCGGCCTTGAGGAAGCTACTGGCGAGCCCGGCGCCGCCTTCTACGAGGACGTCGCGTGCCCCGCTGGCGTAGAGCTCGTATAACGCTTCCTCGATGCTGTCGTAGTGCTCATATCCCAACTCGCGTAGGTTGCTGGCCGCATCGCCTGCCGATTCCAAATCTCGCTTGCCAATAACCACCCGGCGTGGCTGGTGTTCCCGCAAACTGCCGTCGCTAAACCGCGCGGTAAGTGACGGGTTATCAGCAAGCGCAGTGCCGGTACCGACGATGATGGCGTCGCGGTGAGCCCTATCTGCATGCACCCAATCGCGCGCCGCTTCGCCCGTAATCCAATGGCTTGATCCATCCGCTGCGGCCGTAAAGCCATCCAGCGTCTGGGCGAACTTTAAGGTTACGTGCGGCCTGCGTGCTTTCATGGCAAAGAGCCAAGGCACGAGCGCATCATCGGCGTGCGAGGGCTTTTCCAGCTTGGCGACGTCCACCCCAGCCTCCGCCAACACGCGCGCTCCACCGGCGGCTTGCGGAGTGGGGTCTGCATGAAGGTAGTACACGCGGGCCACGCCGGCATCGATAAGCGCCTGTGCGCACGGACCCGTGCGACCGGTATGTGCACACGGCTCCAAGGTGACCACCGCGGTGGCTCCTCGCGCCCTGTCGCCAGCCTCGCGCAACGCCATGACCTCTGCATGCGCGCCACCCACGGGCTGCGTAGCACCGACGCCCACGATGTCACCAGCAGTGGATACGATGACCGCACCCACCGGCGGGTTGGGGCTCGTGGTTCCACGCACCTCAGCTCCCGCGGCCATTGCCCGAGACAGCGCTGCGGAAAGGGTGCCCTCCTCTAGCTCCGCGCCCACTAGGCACCAGCCGCCAATTCACGCAGCTGATGTACGATCCCGGCGGGATCTTCTGCCTTGAATACGGCCGAGCCAGCCACAAAAGCATCGCACCCAGCCGCGGCGGCTTGGGCGATGGTGTCTGGCGAAATTCCGCCATCAATCTCGATGACGGTATCGAGGCCCTGTTCATCAATGCTTTGGCGCAGCACCCGGACCTTCTCCAGCATCTCTGGCATGAATTTCTGCCCGCCAAAACCAGGCTCCACGGACATCACGAGCACCTCATCAAAGTGATGCAATTTATCCAGCCACGGTTCGATAGCCGTACCCGGCTTAATGGAAAAGCCAGCACGCACCCCCAGTTTTCGGATGCTCTGCGCCACATCCACCGCCGCCTGCTCATCGGCGACAGCCTCCACATGGAAGATAATGGTATGCGCACCCGCCTTGGCATAGGTCTCCACCCATTGCTCGGGTTCCTCGATCATGAGGTGGACGTCCAATGGTTTATTAGTAAGCCGATGGACCGTTGCCGTGATATCTGGGCCGAAGGACAGGTTGGGCACAAAGTGCCCGTCCATAATGTCCACATGGACCCAGTCTGCGGTTTCAATCGCCACTAATTCCTCGCCCAAGCGAGAAAAATCAGCGGCCAAGATGGAAGGTGAAATAATCGGTGCCGACATGCCCACCAGTCTATCGCGATTAGTCAGCCGCGCGGCGCAGAGCCGCAAAGAACATGGCATCGGTACCGTGCCGATGTGGCCACATTTGCACGGACTTTTCATGCCCTACATCGCCCATATCAGGAATGAGCCTCTGCGCGTCTAGCTCTGTGGCACCGAGCTCGCGTACGGCGCGGTCGACGATGCCACGAGTCTCGCGCAAGTCTGGCGAACACGTGGAATAAATGACCACACCGCCCGGACGCACCAGGTTTAAGGCCGAGGATAAAAGCTCAAATTGCAGCTGAGTAAGCTCGGCAATGTCGGACTCAGACTTGCGCCACCGCGCCTCGGGGCGGCGACGGAGCGCGCCGAGTCCGGAACACGGGGCATCGACAAGCACGCGATCAAACCCCTGCCCCACGCCCGGATTGCGTCCATCTGCCACATGAACGTCCACAGGCAAATCACTTACCGTTTTTTCAATCAGCGCCGCACGGTTCGGAGATACCTCCACCGCGTCCACGTGCGCGGAGTCAATGCGGGCAAGCGCACCCATTAAGGCCGCTTTACCGCCGGGACCAGCGCAGAGATCCAGCCACCGACCAGTGTCTTCGCCCTCCACCGGCGCTTCACATACCGCGCGGGCGATAAGCTGCGAGCCTTCATCTTGGACTGCCGCCAAGCCCTGACGTACCGGCTCCAATTGGCCGGGGTCCCCGGAGTCCATGTACACGGCATAAGGAGAATAGCGCCCCTCCTCGTTTCCGGTCATAAGCGCCAATTCCTCGGCTGAGATTTCCCCGGGACGGGCCACCAGATGCACCGCAGGCCTATCGGAGTCCGCAGCCAGGGCGGCCTCTAGCTCGCCCAGCCCCAGTACACGGCTAAATGATTCCGCGATCCAGGTGGGATGGGCATGTTTGAAGGCAATGCCGGCGATTTCTCCCTCCGGGGCAAGCTTGTCCAGCCATGTCTTGGCCGGCGTGCGCGTAATGGTACGCATAATGCCATTGGCAAACCCCTTGGCCTTGACCTCACCGCTGGCTTCCACCAAGCGCACGGTGGTATCAACCGCCGCATGCGCCTCCACGCGGGTATAGAGGACTTGATAGGTTCCCAAGCGCAGGGCATCAACCACAGCTGGAGAAATGGCCTCGAGGCTGCGCGAGGAGCATTCTGCGATGACGGCATCTACTACGCCGAGGGTGCGGAGGGTGCCGTAGGTGATCTCGGTGGCAAAGGCGGCGTCTCGCCCGGTGAGCTTTTGCTTACGCAGTGCTTTGGGCAAGATGAGGTTGGCAAAGGCATCGTCATCGCTCACCCGGCGCACGACGTCGAAAGCCACCGCACGCGGCGCGTCCACACCAGCGGCCAGTGCAGCCTGAATCAGACCGCCTTCCTGGCGCTTGCCGGAACGCTGACCAGAAGCATGAGCCTGTCGACCTCTGCGGTGGCCGTTACGTCCACCATGTTGCTGCTGGTGCGGGCGGCCACCACGGCCTTTCGCTCCACCGGATTTCCGGGGGTCCTGCGGCTTGCCTTCCGGCGACTTATCACCGGATTTACTACGGGAACGGAAACCACCACTCATTGGAACTTCACCTCGGCATCCTTGCCTAGTCCGCGGGCCCAGTCGGCCGCATTCATCATTTTCTTGCCTGGTGGCTGGATTTTACCCAGCTGGACCGGCTGCGTTGCGGTACCAACAAAAACGGCGCTCTTCGCAATGTAGAGCTGTCCAGGCTCTAAGCGCTCCGGTACCGCGGCTGCTGCATCCACGGTTTTTACTGGTCCCACTTTTACCCGGGCCTCGTCCCACATGGTCCATGCGCCAGGACCTGGGGTGTGCGCACGAATATGCCGGTCGATGGCAAAGGCAGGCTGGGACCACTCCACGCGAGCTTGTGCGGTAGAGATTTTCGGGGCATAGGTGGCCTCGCCCTGCTGCGGTTGTGCCTCCAACTGACCCGCCGCTAGGCCATCCATGGTGGCGACGAGCAGATCGCCGCCGGAATAGGCAAGGCGGGTGAGCAGGTCATCGGCAGTATCGGTGGTGCGGATTTCCTCCGTCACGGTGCCCAGCACCGGACCGGTATCTAGGCCTTCTTCAATGCGGAACGTAGATGCGCCGGTAATCTCATCACCGGCAGCTATGGCAGCTTGTACCGGTGCCGCGCCACGCCATGCCGGGAGCAGGGAAAAATGCAGGTTCACCCAACCATGCTGCGGCAGCTCCAGCAGGTCCTTGGTGACCAGATTGCCATAAGCCACCACCGGAATTGCCTCGGGTTCGAGCTCCCGTAGGCGAGCACGCAGGGCCTGCCCGTCCTCCGTGTCAGGACGCAGGGTGCTAGGAGTTAGCACTTCGATGCCATGTTCTTGGGCTACTGCTTTCACCGGGCTGGGGTGAAGGCTACGGCCGCGGCCCTTCCTAGCATCTGGGCGGGTAATTACCGCCACCACCTCATGCGAGGAGGCAATTAGCTTTTCCAAGGCCACAACGGCGGGCTCAGGGGTACCGGCAAAAATAATCCGCATGCGGGAAACTCTCCTACTTTATCTCGTTCAAACTACTAGGCTACAACGCCGTAGCGCTGCCGCCACAGTAAGCGGGCTATGAGGCGTTAAACCACTCGGACTCACGGATGGCGCGCATAACGTCTTTTCGGTCCACGGCATCGAGGCGCTGCAGGAAAAGCAGTCCATCGAGATGGTCCGTTTCATGCTGGATGCACCGAGCCATCAGTCCCGCGGCCACCATGGATAAGGGGCGACCCTCTATATCCTGACCGCTGACAAAGACGCGGTTGAAGCGGGTGGTTTGCGCGCTAATGCCGGGAATAGAAAGACATCCTTCCGGGCCTATTTGCTGCTGCGCGCCCAACGGCGTCCAGACGGGATTAACAATCGCGCCACGCAAGCCAGATTGGGTATGCGAGCAGTCATAGACAAAAATCCGTTTGAGTATGCCCACTTGATTGGCCGCCAGCCCTACTCCCCCAGCTTCGTCCATGGTCTCGAGCATATCGTTGGCCAAAATGCGCAGTCCGCGATCGAACGTGCTTACCTCTTCTGCGCGACTGCCCAGGACAGGGTCGCCGTAGATACGGATTCCGCGAAGAGACATGGCAATCACACCTTTCTAATGCGCCGAAATAAAGCCGGCTGACAATGGAGGGTTTCCCCGTCGAGACTAGCGCATAAGCCCTAGCCGCCCGCTACAGCTAACCCACGTGGATGGGGTCAACCACGATACGCAGTGGCAAGTCATCCTTGCGCGCGCTACGTGCCGCGTTTGCACTGCGCAAGGCGCGCCCTAATTGGGAACGAGGCCCCAGTGGGGTGCGGATCACCAGCCGCTGCGCGGGACCAAAGCGCTGGCTATCGTAGTCGCCGGGCAGGCTATGGCCCGGGGGAAGAGGAACTGGGCCCAAAACCTCCGCATACTCCGGAAGATCCACAAGCTCAGCAAAGCCATCCAGGGACGCATCCGCACCGTCAATGGCGGCAAAGTGCACCGCAGGTGGGAATCGTACTTCTCGCCGGGCAGCAAGCTCGGCTGCGGCCGCGCCAACCATATCCCAGCGCAAGAAATGCTGAACCACGTTAAGAGACTCATCGGCAGCCACAATTACCCGGCCGCCCTTGAAATGCGGCTGCACTAGCGTGGCCGCCTGCGCCCACTTCGATAACGTGTCTTCAGTAGCACGCAGATCTTGGCGGTTGAGCAATGCACCAGCGTCCAAGAGCAGCGCCGCACCGTAGGCGCCATCTCGTACATTCGGTTCGGCGCCGGGGGTGGCGATGACTAGGGCCGGCGCATTATCCACTGCCTCGAGGATCTTATTTCCGCCAGAGACCACTACCCGGGTATTAGGAAAGGCACGGCCCAATTCCTCCGCGGTTCGCTCTGAGCCTAAAACGATGGCGCGCAGGCGCGGGGATCCGCATTCACTGCAGCGATGGCGCGCCTCGATGCTACCGCACCAGCGGCAGGTGGGCATTCCAGCTTCCTCCGGGCCGCCTTTGCTTGGCGACGCCCCCGTCGGCGGCAAACCCAGTGGCCCGTTGCAGTGCCGGCAGCGCGCCGGCGCGCGGCATCGGCCGCAGGCCAAAATTGGCGCATATCCCTTGCGCGGTACTTGCACCAATACCGGCTCTCCCCTATCCAGCGCCTGATGAGCAGCTTGGAAGGCCTGGGCCTGGACTGAAGTGGTGCCGCCCTGTAAGTCGCGAGCAATCGATAGGCCGAATGGCCCTACCGCCTCTATGGCCGGGCAACGCGCCCCGATCGTTTGTTCTTTGGCCACCACATCGTGCGCCCAGCCTGACTCCACGAGCAGCTGCGTTTCCGCGGTCCGCGAATGGTTTGCCAAGACCATGCTGCAACCTTCGAAAGCAGAACGGGTGGTTAGCACTTCCCTGGCGTGGACATAAGGTTTGAGGTTATCTACCAGATTATCGTTGCCATCATCGAGGATAACCGCCAGCTGTAGATGTTTTACTGGGGCGAAGGCGGCGGACCTAGTACCAATTACGACGCGCGCCTGGCCTACCAGGGCTGATAGGTAGCGGCGGTAGCGGGCCTGCGGGCCCATACTATTAGTCAGCACTGTAATCTGCTTCGCCCCTAATACCTGGCGAAGGGCGGCTTCTACCGCATCAACGCTCTTCTGGTCCGGGGCAACTAAGAGCACCCCGCCTCCGTCTAACGCCACCTTGGCCACGAGCGCAGCTAAGGCATGCGCCCAATCATCGCCCGGGGCGATTTGCCATGCGGCACGGGCGAGCTTGCCAGACAGGATTGAATCAACGAAAGCCTCACCATGCTCATAAGCAGACCACCCCGAAAGGTCAGGCTCGCTCGTGGTACCGAGCTCCTCCCACGGGGTTTCCAAATCGGATTCCTCCGCCTTTGCGTGCCTAGGTGGAATAGCAGAGCGGATAATATCTGAGCGCACTCCGCCATAGCGGTCCGCTAGGGCGTCGATAAGCCGGGCAAGCTGCGGCGGATACACCTGGAACGGTGAGATGATGCGCTCGATAAAGCGCAGGTTACCGCCAAATTCAGAATCATGCAGCCGCTCTAGCACTATCGCATCAACCAAGCGTCCATTAAAGCGGATGCGGACCTTAATGCCCGGCTGAACATCCTCCGAATCTGCCTGTTCTACCAGGTAATCAAAACCCCGATCAAGGTGCGCGACCCCTAAAAGAGGCAACACCCGCGCAACCGGTTTCCGAGTGGCGGGTGTTTTCTTAGGCATAAGCCCCGATTCTACAGACCGGCGGCAGAACGCAAAGCTTCCACTCGGTTCAATTGCTCCCACGGCAGCTCAACGTCAGTGCGGCCAAAGTGACCATAAGCCGCAGTCTGGGCATAAATGGGCCGTAGCAGGTCGAGTTCGCGGATAATCGCGGCTGGACGCAGGTCAAATACCTGATTTACCGCAGCCTGAATATTCGCATCGCTCAGGCCTTCTTTGGCAGTGCCGAAGGTCTCCACGTACAAGCCCACCGGCTTAGCACGACCAATTGCGTAGGCAACCTGAACTTCGGCGCGATCCGCCAAACCAGCGGCGACGATATTCTTAGCCACCCAGCGCATTGCATAAGCAGCGGAGCGGTCTACCTTGCTCGGGTCCTTACCGGAAAAGGCGCCACCGCCGTGGCGAGCCATGCCACCGTAGGTGTCGACGATGATCTTACGGCCGGTAAGACCGGCATCACCCATCGGCCCACCGAGGATAAAGGAGCCGGAGGGGTTAACCAACAGCGTCGTATCTTCGGTGTAGAACTTTTCCAAGCCGGCGTCCTTGATAACCCACTCGAGGACCTCGCTGCGCAACGGGCCTTCCAGCCAAGCGCTATCGACCTCGGCATCATGCTGTGTGGAGATGACGACAGTATCTAGATGGGAAGGCTCATTGTCGTCGGTATAAGCAAAGGTCACCTGAGTCTTTCCATCCGGGCGCAGGTGATCGACAATGCCTTCCTTGCGCACCTGGGTCAGGCGGCGGGACAGGCGATGTGCCAAGGCAATGGGCAAGGGCATATATTCGGCAGTTTCATTAGAGGCATAGCCGAACATCAGACCCTGGTCACCAGCACCAGCGGTATCGTTTTCAGCGTCATAATCCTCATCATGAGCACGAGCTTCAGTGGAGTTATCTACGCCAGCACCGATTTCTTGGGATTGCTCGCCGATGGCGATATTCACGCCACAGGTATTACCGTCAAAGCCCACCTCAGAGGAGGTAAAGCCGATGGACTTGAGAGTATCGCGAACTAGCGCCGGGATTTCTACGTAGGCATCGGTGCGCACCTCACCCACTACGTGGACCTGGCCGGTGGTTACCAATGTTTCCACGGCGACGCGGGATGCTGGATCCTTTTCCAGCAGGGCATCAAGGATGGCGTCAGAAATGGCGTCACAAATCTTATCGGGATGACCTTCCGTAACGGACTCGCTGGTAAAAAGACGAGTTGCCACTGCAGCGTTATCAGTCACAAAAACTTCCTTCGTTCTCACTGTTGATTCGATGCTGTGGGTTTTCTACGCCCAAGCCTAATACCTCGCAATCCTAGACCAAGCGGTCTATAAATGCAATTTTAGCTGTCTACACCCGAAACATTTCATTCACAGCCGCCAAAATCTGTGCTGCGACTACTTGTTTCGAGCCATGTTCCACCCGTTGCGGCGCGGAATCTGGACGCAAAATCCATCCCTCATTCGACTTTTGGCCAAAGGTCTTGGCCCTACCGACCTCATTGGCCATAAGCACATCGCAGCCTTTGCGAACAAACTTTTCTTGGGCATATTCCAAGGCAGACTTGTGGGCGTCACCCGTTTCGGCGGCAAACCCTACAATCACGCACTCTGCGGGAAGCTCTGAGCGCTCGCGCGCGGCGACAAGCCCTTTGAGTACATCCGGATTTTCCACCAAATGAAGAGTCGAGAGCGCCTCATCCGCCTGCCCCTTCTTCATCTTTGAATCAGCTACCTCCGCGGGGCGGAAATCAGAGACAGCGGCGGCCATAATCACCACGTCCGCATCGCGTGCCTCCTCGTGCATCGCCTCCTCCAATTCACGCGTGGAGACGATTCGGCGTACCTTCGCACCAGACGGCACAGGAAGCTGTGCAGTATTACCGGCGACAACGGTGACATCAGCCCCCATCTGGGCTGCCCATTCCGCGAGCGCGAATCCCTGCCTACCAGAGGATCGATTACCCAAGTACCGCACTGGGTCCAGTTCTTCCTGGGTGCCTCCCGCTGATATGACTACCTTTTTATCTTGCCAGGTATGTTCAACCCGGTAACCGGCCAATTCGGTGCGCACTACCTCAGCAATCTGCTCCGGCTCCGGAAGGCGACCAGGACCTGAGTCCTTGCCGGTCAAACGGCCATGGGCAGGCTCAATAACCGTAATACCGCGCCGCCGCAAAGTAGCGACGTTGTCTTGCGTGGCGGGATTGTGCCACATCTCTGTATGCATGGCCGGAGCAATGATGACCGGGCACGTCGCCACCAACACGGTCGCCGTAAGTAGATCATCAGCCCGACCGGCGGCCAGTCGCGCGATAAGATCCGCAGTTGCGGGTGCAATTACCACAGCATCCGCCCGCTGCCCAATGTTAACGTGCTGCACCTCATCCACAGCCTCAAAAACGCTGGTGGAAACCGGGTGGCCAGACAGGGCTTCAAACGTAGCAGCGCCAACAAAGTTTAGTGCGCTTTCCGTAGGGACAACGCGCACATCATCGCCCGCCTCCTTGAGATTGCGCACAAGGTGGCACGCTTTATAGGCGGCGATGCCGCCAGCAACGCCTACAACAATATTGCGAGAGCTATCTTTTTCAATCACACCGCACGATGGTACCTGGCGGCACAAAGAAAGGCCCCACTCGCCGCTCCCGGGAAGGTGCACCCCTAGCCGGGGATACACGTCCGTGGCGACGCGTGGAGCCTACAAGCTATTGCACGCTTGTGCGTGCGCTAGCTACTTGCCTTCCTCGTGGTCCAGCAAGCCAGCGTCAATTTCGCGCAATGCGATAGACAAAGGCTTTTCGCCTGGCTCTGGAGTAACCAGTGGGCCTACGAATTCGAAGACACCTTCATCCTGCTCTTGGTAGTAGCTATTGATCTGGCGGGCGCGCTTAGCGGCGAAGATGACCAAAGCGTACTTAGAGGAAACCTTGTCCAAAAGCTCATCGATCGGGGGATCAGTAATGCCGATCGGATCATCAAATACTGGCTCCGCCTTTGCGGCTTCAGTGTTAGAAGGGGTGGTCACGTTAGTCACATGCACCTTTACATTGATTGAAGATGGTCAAAAAGGAGGTCTATGCCTGCAGGATATCACTGATGGCAGCCACTGCCTGGTCCAAATCCTCGTTAACAACGATGTGATCGAACTCGTCCTGTGCGGCTAGTTCCTCATGCGCAGTTTGCAACCTACGGTCAATGACGTCTTGCGGTTCGGTACCGCGACCGGTAAGCCGCTCCACAAGTACGTCCCATGATGGGGGTGCCAAAAAGACCAAATCTGCCTCCGGCAGCGCTTTCTTAACACTCCTAGCGCCCGCAAGATCAACTTCAACGAGCACTGGGCGTCCTGCGGCCAAAGCTTCCTCTACCGGCTGGGCGGGGGTTCCAGACCGCTGCAATCCGCCGTGAATATCAGCCCATTCGAGCATTTCCCCGGCGTCGATTCGCTGCTGGAAGGCTTCTGGGGTGACGAAGAAGTAGTCGACACCGTCCTGCTCCCCGGGACGGGGCTGGCGCGTAGTCATCGACACGCTAAAATACAGCCCCTCGACGTCACTGCGCAGACGCGAAACCACGGTGGATTTTCCCACTGCGGATGGCCCCGCCAGAACGACGAGGCGACCGCGTGCAGTTGCGTCAGCCATGGTTGTAACTATTCGCCGTAACCGAAACGCTCGAGGAGAGCACGACGCTGACGCTCACCCAAGCCGCGCAGACGACGGGTCTGAGCGATCTCCAGGTCCTCCATGATTTCCTTAGCCTTGACCTTGCCAACCTTCGGCAGAGCCTCGAGGAGTGCAGAAACCTTGGTCTTGCCGATGATCTCATCGGTCTCAGCCTTTTCGAGCACGTCCTTCAGGTCGGTCTCGCCGCGCTTGAGCGCAGCCTTGAGCTCAGCGCGAGCCTTACGGGCCTCAGCGGCCTTTGCGAGAGCTTCCTTGCGCTGCTCATCAGTCAACTTTGGAAGGGCCACGGGTTTCCTCCGATTCATTAGATTGATTCTGTTACGTCTAGTACTTGGTACCAGATTACGGTTGCCTAACGCAGTTTATACACCGCGGAAAGTTATCAATAACCTTCGGGCAAACCGACTTCTGGTAATCCTAGCACTGCTCATTGAACGGTGACGATTAGCGGGTCCAAAAGCACGCCTATTTTAGCACGTCACCGCACATACCTTAAACAAAGTACCAGGTAAGCAGCGCGGCCAGTAATCTGCCACGCCGCCCCTTTTAGTCCCGGAACTCCTGAGCCACGCGATTCACTGCTTTGCGCAGGTCAGCGACAGCAGGCCCCTGTTCCAATACTGCTCGGGACACGTTCGCGAATCCCAGCGATGGCCGAGCGGAGACGATGCTGTGCACCTGCTCTGGGCCAGCACCTTGGGCGCCAACGCCTGGCAGAAGAACCGGGCCATTGAGCGCATCCAGGCGAGGTGGATTGTCCAAAGTAGCCCCAACGACTACCCCGATGTCTCCCGGCTTGTCGGCCTTGTGCGCCGCTATATTGAGCGCGGCGCATTCATCGACCACTCCTTGTGCGATGGTGCTCTCCTCGCCTACTGGGACGGCTTGGATGGCACGTGCCTCCGGGTTGGAGGTAGCCGCCAAGACGAATACGCCGCGGCCGGTTTCTTCGGCCTTGCTAAACACCGGGCCTAACGCACCAACCCCTAGATAGGGAGACACGGTCACCGAATCCGCGCGCAGGGGTGAGCTATCGCCTAGCCAAGCATCTGCGTAGCCGGCCATGGTCGAGCCAATATCGCCACGCTTGGCATCGGCCACGGTCAGGCATCCCACCTCGCGTAGGGACGCCAAGACGTCCTCGAGGACCGCAAACCCCTGGGAACCGAAGCGCTCGAAGAAGGCAACCTGCGGCTTTACCAAGGCGGCGGTATCGCTGAAGGCTTCTACGCAGCGCATGCTGAAGGTCCGCAGACCATCAGCGGTGGGCTCCAGTCCCCACTTTTCCAACAGATACGGATGCGGGTCTATACCCACACAGAGGCGACCACGCGCCTGGCCCGCGGCCTCAAGCAGCTCACCAAATCCCTTAGTTTTGTGGGCCATGCTCAAGCTCCTGAAGCGCGCGTACCTGCAGGTTGCCAATGCGCATCGCTTCGATGCCTTGGACGGCTGCGGTTACGCCCTGCACGGTGGTTACCAGCGGGATTTCCATGTGGACCGCGGCAGCGCGGATATCGTAACCGTCGTGGCGCGCGCCTGCAGAGCCCGCAGGGGTGTTGAGAATCCAGTCGATTTCACCGTTGAAGATCTTATCCACGATGGACTCTTCGCCTTCCTTAGCCTCAGAGACCTTGGCGGCAACCTCGCACTCGATGCCATTGCGGCGCAACATCTGCGCCGTACCGGCGGTAGCGACGATGTTGTAGCCCATGTTCGCCAAGCGCTGGATCGGGAAAATCAAGGTGCGCTTGTCGCGGT
The DNA here is from genome assembly GCA_002154655.1 of Corynebacterium kefirresidentii. GTDB lineage: Bacteria > Actinomycetota > Actinomycetes > Mycobacteriales > Mycobacteriaceae > Corynebacterium > Corynebacterium kefirresidentii. Next base: position 453,711 of record NGUZ01000001.1, on the reverse strand, counting down.
TGGCGACGGATACGAAGATAGTGCCCTCCGTAGGCGGCACGGCGAAGGCAGCGATTTCGCCCTTGGCGTAGGCCGCACCGAAGTTGGTAGCCAGGCCCATAACCTCACCGGTGGACTTCATTTCCGGTGACAGCAGCGTATCGAGCAGGCTGCCATCGGTCCGGCGGAAGCGGTTAAACGGCAAGACCGCTTCTTTGACTGCGATCGGGTGCTCCAGCGGCAAGGAACCACCGTCATATTCAGAAGGAATCATGCCTTCGGCGCGCAGCTCCGCGATGCTCGAGCCCATCATGACGCGAGAAGCTGCCTTAGCTAGTGGTACACCGGTCGCCTTGGAGACAAACGGCACGGTACGGGAAGCACGTGGATTGGCCTCGATGACGTAGAGGATATCGTCCTTCAAAGCGAACTGAACGTTCATCAGACCCTTGACGCCAATGCCCTCCGCTAGAAGCCGGGTGGAGGTGCGAACCTTTTCGATATCCTCTGGCCCCAGCGTCATAGGCGGCAGAGCACAGGAAGAGTCACCCGAGTGGATGCCGGCTTCCTCGATGTGCTCCATCACACCGCCCAAGTAGACCTCGCTGCCGTCGCAGAGCGCGTCAACGTCGATCTCGATGGCGGAGTCTAGGAAGCGGTCCACCAAGACCGGGTGGTCCGGGGAAAGCTCGGTAGCACGCTCGATGTAGTCTTCCAGCGCCTTTTCGTCGTAGACGATCTCCATTCCGCGGCCGCCCAGGACATAGGACGGGCGGACCAATACTGGGTAGCCGATAGAGGAGGCAACCTCGCGCGCCTCAGCAAAGGAGGTGGCGGTGCCATACTCTGGTGCTGCCAACTCGGCTTCGTCGAGGACCTTGCCAAACTCGCCGCGGTCCTCAGCGGAGTCAATAGCTGCTGGGCTGGTGCCAACAACTGGTACTCCTGCCTCCTCCAATCGGGCTGCAAGTCCCAGCGGAGTCTGGCCGCCGAGCTGAACAATGACGCCGGCAACATCACCGGAAGCGGCCTCCGCGTGGTAGACCTCCATAACGTCCTCGAAGGTCAACGGCTCGAAGTAGAGGCGGTCCGCGGTGTCATAGTCAGTGGACACAGTCTCTGGGTTGCAGTTGACCATGACGGTCTCATAGCCCTGCTCCGAGAGCTCGAGAGCTGCGTGCACGCAGGAGTAGTCAAATTCGATACCTTGACCGATGCGGTTCGGGCCAGAGCCGAGAATGATCACCTTGCCCTTAGAGCCCTCCGGTGCCGGGCGAACCTCGGTCTCGGCTTCCGGATCAAGCTCATAGGAGCTGTAGTGGTATGGGGTCTGTGCCTCGAACTCGCCGGCACAGGTATCAACGGTCTTATAGACAGGGCGGATACCCATGCGCCAGCGCAGGCTGCGTACGCCATCTTCGCCGTTGAATTCGGGGCGGAGGGCGGCAATCTGGGCGTCGGAAAGCCCAAAGACCTTGGCCTCGCGCAGCAGCTCCTCGGTGAGCACTGGGGCATCGATAAGCTCCTGGCGGAAGGCGACCAACGTGGCCAGCTCAGCAATGAACCACGGGTCTACGCCGGAAGCCTCATGGACCTCATCCACCGACGCACCGAGGCGCAGGGCCAGTTCAATGTCGTACATGCGGCCCTCGGTCGGACGCTCCAGATCCTTGAGCACCGCCTTGAGGTCACCAGCGCGCTCGCCGGCGAAGTACTCATCCGGCTTGGTCCAGAAGCCATTGGGCTTGTTTTCCAAAGAACGCATGACCTTATTGAGGCCCGCGATGTAGTTGCGGCCAATTCCCATGGCCTCACCCACGGACTTCATGGTGGTCGTCAAGGTATCGTCTGCGCCTGGGAACTTCTCAAAGGCAAAGCGCGGGGCCTTGACAATGACGTAGTCCAAGGTGGGCTCGAATGCGGCCTTGGTCTCGCCGGTGATGTCGTTTTGTACCTCATCCAAGGTGTAGCCGATGGCGAGCTTGGCAGCCAGCTTAGCAATGGGGAAGCCGGTGGCCTTGGATGCCAGCGCGGAGGAACGGGACACGCGCGGGTTCATCTCGATGACGATGATGCGGCCGTCTTCTGGGTTGACGGCGAACTGGATATTGCAGCCACCGGTATCGACGCCGACCTCGCGGATAATCGCGATACCAAGGTCGCGCATCTTCTGGAACTCACGGTCGGTCAGGGTCAGCGCTGGGGCAACCGTAACGGAATCGCCGGTGTGCACGCCGAGGGCGTCAACGTTTTCGATGGAGGCCACGACCACGACGTTGTCGTCGCCATCGCGCATGAGCTCGAGCTCGTATTCCTTCCAGCCGAGAATAGACTCCTCAATAAGCACGTTGGCCTCAGGGGACGCGGCCAGGCCGCCGCCGGCAATGCGGTCTAGGTCCTCATTATTGAAGGCCAGACCTGAGCCCAAACCACCCATGGTAAAGGAGGGGCGGACCACTACGGGCAGGCCGAGCTTGTCGACGGTCTCGTGTACCTCATCCATGTTGTGGCATACCGCGGAGCGAGCGGACTCGCCGCCAATGGAGGCGACAATGTCCTTGAATTTCTGGCGGTCCTCGCCGCGCTCAATGGCGTCAATATCGGCGCCGATGAGCTCAATGCCGTACTTGTCCAAAATCCCCTTGCGGTCCAGCTGGACTGCCGCATTCAGCGCGGTCTGGCCACCCAAGGTGGCGAGCACAGCATCAATAGGGTGACCCTCTTCTTGCTCTTTGACCAGAATCTTTTCGATGTAGTCCGGCTCGATGGGCTCAACGTAAGTGTGGTCCGCGAACTCGGGGTCCGTCATGATGGTGGCCGGGTTGGAGTTGACCAGGGTCACCCTCAAGCCTTCCTCCTTGAGCACGCGGCAGGCCTGCGTGCCGGAATAGTCGAACTCGCAGGCCTGGCCGATGACGATCGGGCCGGAGCCGATGACCAGGACGTGGTTGATGTCGTTGCGCTTTGGCATAGTTTTTCTTCCTTTTCCTGGTTGTTTACTTATTCGGGGTGTGGTTAGCCATCAGTTCTTCGAACTGATCAAAAAGTGGATTGGCATCGTGCGGTCCAGCTGCGGATTCGGGGTGATATTGCACCGAGTAGGCCATGCCATTCTTCAAAGCAACGCCCTCCACCGTGTCATCATTCAGGCAGATGTGCGTAACCTGCGCGGGACCGAAGTCGGTATCAAACTCGGCGTCCTTGCTCTCTAGGTCATAGCCCTCCGGCGCCTTGAGCGCGAAGCCGTGATTCTGCGAGGTGATATCGATCTTGCCGGTTAAGTTATTGCGCACTGGAACGTTGATGCCGCGGTGGCCGAACTTCATCTTGTAGGTATCCAGGCCCAGCGCGCGCCCGAGGAGCTGGTTGCCAAAGCAGATGCCGAAGAACGGAATCTTTGCCTCAAGCACCTGCTTGATGATGCCTACCATCTCATCCGCCGTAGCCGGGTCGCCCGGGCCGTTGGAGACGAAGACGCCATCCGGGTTATAGGACTTCACCTTGTCAAACGAGGTATTTGCAGGCACAACGATGGTCTCAATCCCGCGCTGAGAAAAGTGGCGCGGGGTCGCGGTCTTCACACCCATATCGAAGGCAACGACGGTGTACTTCTTCTCCCCTACGGCCTCAACCGTGTAGGGCTCGTCCGTAGATACCTCCGCGGCGAGATCAGCGCCCTCCATGGAGTCCTGGGCTTTTACTTCCTTTAGCAGCTCCTCTACTGGACGCTGCGCATCCTCGCCGGAAAAGAGTCCGGCGGCGATAGAGCCGTAGTTGCGCAGGTGGCGTACCAAGGTGCGGGTATCGATGCCGCGAATACCGATGACGCCCTGCTTTTCCATCTCCTCGCTCAAGCTGCGCTCTGCGCGCCAGTTGGATACGCGCTGGGCGAGGTCGCGGATAACGAGGCCAGCAACCCAAATACGGTTGCCGTGGGACTCATTGTCCTCGTCATTCCACCCGGTATTGCCAATATGCGGCGCGGCGGATACCACGATCTGGCGGTGGTAGGACGGGTCCGTCATGGTTTCCTGGTAGCCGGTCATCGCCGTGGTGAATACGGCCTCGCCCAAAGTGGTGCCGGCGGCACCAAAGCCATAACCGCGGAAGGTGCGCCCGTCCGCGAGAACGAGGATTGCTGGGGTTCTATCAGTCACGTCGTGGCCTTTCTCTGCCATATAGGTGGTTTCAGTGTGCAAGGTTAGTCTTCTTCGGAGGCTGCCAAGTCAAAAGTGACGGCTCCTCGCAAAATGGTGTGGGTAACGCGGGCGCCGAACTCTTCACCTGCATACGGGTTGTTTTCGGACTTGGATGCCAGCTTGGAGGAATCAGAAACCCAGTGGTGGGCCGGGTCCACAATGGTCAAATTCGCGGGCTCTCCTTCTGCGATGGGACGGCCGTGACCCGGCAGGCGGGTAATTTCCGCCGGTCGCTCGGACATAACGCGGGCGACAAAGCGCCAATCGGCCAGTCCGGTCTCAACGAAGATTTTGGCGATAACGGCCAGGGAAGATTCCAGGCCCAACATGCCTGGTCGGGCATTTTCAAACTCCACGCACTTGTCTTCGGAGCCGTGCGGGGCATGGTCAGTGGCCACGCAGTCGATGGTGCCGTCGAGCAGCGCCTGGCGCAGCGCTTCGGTATCGCGCTTCTCGCGCAACGGCGGGTTAACGCGGAAGAGGCCATCGTAGGTGCGCAGCTTATCGTCAGTCATCAACAGGTGGTGCGGGGTGACCTCAGCAGTCAGCGGGATGTCCTGCTCCTTGGCCCACTTGAGCAGCTCCACGGTTCCCTGAGTGGATGCGTGACAAATGTGCACGCGATTGCCATAGTCGCGCGCCAAGAGTGCATCGCGGGCCACGATGGATTCCTCCGCCACGCGCGGCCAGCCACGCAGGCCTAGCTTGGCTGCGGTCTCGCCTTCGTGCGCCGAAGCACCGCCGGTCATGCGATCATCCTCGGCGTGCTGAGCCAGCAGCACATCCATACCCTTGGCGTACTCCAAGGCGCGACGCATCAGCTGCGGATCCTGAACGCACTTGCCATCATCGGAGAACATGCGGACCTTGGCATCCGAGCGAGCCATCATGCCGAACTCGGTCAGAGTCTTGCCTTCCAGGCCCTTGGTAATAGAGCCCACTGGGTGGACGTCGCACAGCGCCAAGGCCTGGGATTTAGCCCACACGGATTCCGCGATGATCGGCTGATCGGTCACCGGGTTTGTATTGGCCATAGTAAACACGGCGGTGAAACCACCCTTAGCGGCAGCCTTGGAACCGGACTCGATGGTTTCGGTGTCCTCACGGCCGGGCTCGCGCAGGTGCACGTGCATATCCACGAGCCCCGGTAGCAGAACGTTGCCCTCGCCATCAATGACCTTAGCGTCTTGTGCCGCAACGTCACCGCCAATGGCTGAAATAACGCCATCTTTAACCAGCACACTGGTGGGCTCGCCTTCGCCATACAAGCGCACATTCTTAATCACAAGTGGGGATTCCGCCGGCGCGGAAAGGCGACCGGTTTCTGGGTAAGTAGTCATTTTCTCTCCCTAAGGTTGATTGCGGGTCGCGATATTAAATGCCGGCGTTTTCGCCATTGGTCAGCAGGGTAAACAGCACGGCCATGCGGGCGTGCACGCCGTTGTGTACCTGCTGTAGGACGGCGGTTTTATCCAGATCGGCCACGCCATAATTGATCTCCATGCCGCGCAGCATAGGGCCAGGGTGCATGACAATGGCGTCTTTGTGCATTGCAGCCGCGCGGTCCTTGGATAGGCCAAAGAGGTTGGCGTATTCGCGGTGGGACGGGAAGAAGCCGCCATTCATGCGCTCTTGCTGCACGCGCAGCATCATGACCACATCGGCCTCGGCGATCTCTGCATCAAAGTCATAGGACACGCGCACCGGCCAATTCTCCACCCCAAAGGGCATAAGCGTAGCTGGCCCCACGAGGGTTACCTCTGCCCCCAGCGTGTTAAGCAAATCCACGTTAGAGCGCACCACGCGCGAGTGCAGGCAATCGCCCACAATTTTCACTTTGAGACCGGCAAAGCCTTGCTCGCCCTGCAAGCCGAGTCGTTGCCGCATGGTTACCGCGTCAAGCAGCGCCTGCGTTGGGTGCTGGTGGGCGCCATCACCGGCGTTGATAACGGAGGGGCCCTTGCCCTCAGGGGCTACCCACTGGGCCAGCTGCTGCGGTGCACCAGAGGAAGGGTGACGCATGATGATCGCATCGGCGCCGATGGCGGCCAAGGTAAGGCCCGTATCCTTCAGGGACTCGCCCTTCTTTACCGAGGAGGTGGAGGCGGATAGGTTGATGACGTCCGCCGACATCCACTTGCCGGCCGTTTCAAAGGAGGAACGGGTGCGAGTGGAGTTTTCATAAAAAAGCGTATAGATGGTGCGCCCGCGCAAGGTAGGAAGCTTTTTAACTTCGCGGCCTTCGAGGGCCTCGCGGAAGCGATCCGCTTCATCCATCAGGCCGATAATTTCAGACTTATCGAGCTCCGCCATATCGATGAGGTGCTTCATGGTTATGCCTCCCCCTTCTCAGTGCCTGCGGCATCGAGGTTGACGGCAGCTCGGGTCAGCACGACTGCGTCTCGACCGTCAATCTCATTGTTATATACGGTGACGTCTTCTTCTCGCGCGGTAGGCAGGTTTTTGCCCACATAATCTGCGCGGATGGGAACTTCGCGGTGGCCGCGGTCTACCAGAACTGCGAGCTGGATAATATCGGGCCGGCCGACGTCGCTTAGCGCATCAAGGGCGGCGCGAATCGTGCGGCCGGAATACAGCACATCGTCCACCAAAATGACGGTGGAGTTATCGATGCCGCCGGTGGGAATCATCGTCGGTTGGAGTGCGCGATGCGGCTTATTCAAAAGGTCATCACGGTAAAGAGTGATATCGAGGGAGCCCCATGGGACTTCTACCCCGGAAAATTCTGCGATCTTCAATGCCAGGCGCTGCGCCAAAGGCACGCCACCAGAGGGAATGCCAAGCAAAATGACCCGCGGGGCATCCGCGGAATCGAGCGCCGTTTTTTCAATAATCTGGTGCGCGATGCGTGCAACGGTACGCGAGACATCCTCGGAGCTCAAAAGCTCCAATTGAGTCGCGTTAGCGTTAGTTTCACTCATCGTGACCTCCTTCCCCGCCTCACAGTGCGGTCTTTAAAGGATGCCGGTAGATGGTCTCAAAAAATGTCTAGGCTATTAGACAGCACATACTTTAGCACCCCACTGACCATCCGGGTGGGGCAGCCTAGAAAGAGGAGCCATACTTGTGAGTTTTTCTGCACACCACGTAGTCCCCGCCCCACGAGAGGATGTATGGGCGTGGCATACGCGCCAGGGTGCCCTCACCCGCCTAAACGCCCCCTTCACCTTTATGCGCCCACTACAGCAAGCGACGGATCTGGGTAAAGGCACCTCCATTTTGGGCTTTCCTGGCGGCCTGCAGTGGAAAGCTCAACACCTGCTTTCGGGCTACCAGGAGGGTTATTCCTTTAGCGATGAATGCGTCAATTCCCCACTGCGCCAGGTAACCCAGTGGCGCCACACGCACACCTTCGCCGAGGACCCAGCCGGTACCCGGGTGACGGATGAGGTGGACACACGCGTTCCTTCCGTGGCCTTAAACTCGGTCTTTGCTTACCGCCAGCACCAACTCATCGAAGATTTTTCCTTCTTGCAGCGTCTACGCGCCGCAGGGCTAAATACCCAGCATCTGACTATTGCGATCACCGGTTCGCGCGGAAGCGTCGGTACAGCGCTTACTGCCCAGCTGCGCACCGCTGGCCATACGGTGATCCAGCTGGTGCGCGGTAAGGCTGGTGAAGGCCAACGCCATTGGAACCCGAATTTCCCTGACCCTGCATTGCTCCACGGAGTGGACGTTGTGGTGCACCTTGCCGGTGAACCCATTTTCGGCCGTTTCAACGAGGAGCATAAGGCGGCTATCAGGGATTCGCGCGTAGGGCCTACCCAGCGCTTGGCTCACATTGCCGGCGAAACTTCCTCGGTCAAAGCCATGGTGTGTGCCTCGGCCGTGGGCTTTTATGGCAGCAACCGCGGCGATGAGCTCCTCACTGAAGACTCCGAATCCGGAGAAGGTTTCCTCGCTGACGTCGTGCGTCAGTGGGAAGATGCCTGCGAGCCAGCTCGGGCAGCGGGTACTCGAGTAGTCAATATCCGCACCGGCATCGCCATGGCTGGCAACGCAGGCTTGCTCCCTCTGCTGCGAGCGCTCTTTACGACGGGCCTGGGCGGCCCCTTCGGCGACGGCAAATTCTGGTTCAGTTGGGTCTCTATCGATGATCTTACGGATGCTTACTTCCGCGCCATCGTGGATGATTCACTTATTGGGCCGGTTAATGCCTCCTCCCCTAACCCTGTGCTCAATAAGGAGTTTGTGGCCGCATTGGGCACAGAGCTCCACCGCCCAGCTATTATTCCCGTACCTTCCTTTGGTCCCGCACTCTTATTGGGAAGCGAAGGCGCACAGGAATTGGCCTTAGCGGAACAGCGCGTTGACCCCGCGGTGCTCACTAAGCTCGGCCATACCTTCCGCTACCCCACCATCGGCGCCGCCTTAGCGCACGAGCTAGGTGGCGAGAGCCTGGTGTAAGTGCGGTCAGCGGCCACCGACCTGTCGCCAGACTCGTAGCCAAGGTGGGCATCCATTTCAGCATTCACACCTCAGGGGCAATCGAGACTTGCAGCATACCGCGAACCAGGCCGTTGGCATCCGTTGTCGACGTGTCTAGGTCATCAATCAATTTCGCGATTTCAGAGTTAGCAAGCAGCTTCTTTTCAATCGCATCAATCTTCGCCTAATCGGCCGGATCTCGTCTCGCCACAGTAGTCATTCCGACCATCTCCTCATACGGATTAGGTACCCACACACGAACAATCGGACACTCTCAAAGACTCGTTGTGTGAGAAAGGAGACAGAAAGTGAGAATCCTAGAAACACACGTCTGGAATCAGCCTTAATAGAATAAATCGCAGCTAAGGGAAACTCAGTCCGCGAAAATTCAATGCAAGCCCGATTTACATGACGCATCACGTTCTCGCGACGGTTATTAATTAAACATCAACGGTCAACACGAAATATTGAATACGTGAGCCTGTGTGCTAAATCTCCGTGAGCCCGCCTTGTGGAATCACCCTCGCGGCAAATTTCAGTCGACCTATTACTCACATCTCACCCGCATGATCGTCATAATAGAGTTCATGTCTACCTTCTCCGACGTTCTCGAGCAGCTGCGCGACAACCAGCCCACGGCTAAGTACGGCATCGCTTTTGAAAAGCTGATGGTCAACTACTTCCGCAACGATCCCACGTTGAGCGAGGAGTACACGGATGTCGAGCGTTTCATTGACTGGATCTACTACGACGGAAAGTCAGATACTGGCATCGACCTCGTCGCTCGCCGCCGCGAGGATGACCGCTGGGTGGCAATCCAGTGCAAGTTCTACGAGCCGACGGCCTATCTCAAAAAGAGCGATCTTGACTCCTTCTTCGAGAAATCCGGTCGCTCCTTTGCCACCGAAGACGGCAAAGATTCCTTCGCCCAGCGCATCATAATCTCGACCACCGACCGCTGGAGCAAGAACGCGGAGGAAATGCTGGACAACCAGATCATTCCTACTAACCGCATCGGTACCGCGAGTATCGCCGAGTCCCCCATCGACTGGGACATCACCTTCCCCGGCGCAGAGATCGCCATCAACCTGACACGCAAGCAGGTCTATCAGCCCCGCCCGCATCAGGATGAAGCCATCCAGAAGGCAATCGCCGGCTTCGTGACACATGACCGCGGCAAGCTGATTATGGCCTGCGGTACGGGTAAGACGTTTACTGCCCTGCGACTCGCGGAAAGGTTCGCCAAAAACAACGGCAACAAGGCCCGCGTCCTCTTCCTCGTACCGTCCATCTCGCTGCTCTCACAGACACTCAAAGAGTGGACCGCCCAGTCCCAGCAGCACCTGCCGCTCAAGTCATATGCAGTGTGCTCAGATAACAAGGTTTCCAAGAAGGCCGAAGACATCGCCTCCTATGATCTCGATGTCCCCGTCTCCACCGATGGCGCTGATATTAAGGAACGGACCGAACAGGGTAAGCGCCGAAAAGGCCTCAATGTCGTCTTCTCCACGTACCAGTCCATTGAAGCCATCCACGAGGCTCAAACGCTCGGCATGGACGACTTCGATCTCGTGATCTGCGACGAGGCCCACCGCACGACTGGCGTTACGCTCGCCGGCGAAGACGCCTCCAACTTCGTGAAGATTCACGACGAAAAATACATCAAGGCCAGCAAGCGTCTCTACATGACCGCGACTCCCCGACTCTTCGACGACAACGTCAAGGGCAAGGCCGCTGAGCATTCCGCGGAGTTGGCCTCCATGGATGACGAGGCCATCTACGGTCCAGAGTTCTACCGTCTCGGTTTCGGCGAAGCCGTGGACAAGGGTCTACTCACCGACTACAAGGTTCTCGTGATGACGGTGGAAGAAGACATCGCCGCCGACGTCCTCGCCGCCAACCCCACCAACGAAATCAACCTCACCACCGCCTCAGCCATGATCGGCGCGTGGAACGGACTTGCGAAACGCTCCGGCGCCGAGCAAAACACTAAGTCCGGCTTTGAAGCGAACGCCCAACCCATGCGCCGTACCGTCGCCTTCGCCAAGGACATCAAGGCCTCGAAGACCATCCAGGAGACCTTCCCCACGCTCATCCGCCAGTACCAAGAGCAGCTAAAGGACCACGCGGCGACCAATGACGTAAGCATGCTCAACATCGATCTTCAGGTCGCCGTTGAGCACGTCGATGGCACCATGAACGCCCTCGAGCGCGGCAACAAGATCTCGTGGATTGAGTCCTCCATCCCCGAGGACGAGACCCGCATCCTCACAAACGCTCGCTGTCTCTCCGAGGGCGTCGACGTCCCCGCCCTCGACAGTGTCATCTTCTTCCACCCGCGCAATTCCATGGTCGACGTCGTCCAGTCCGTCGGCCGCGTCATGCGCAAAGCCGAGGGCAAGGACTACGGCTATATCATCCTGCCCGTCGCTATCCCGCCGGGAGTCTCCCCGTCCCAGGCGCTCAATGACAACACGCGCTTCCGCGTCGTCTGGCAGATCCTCAACGCCCTGCGCGCCCATGATGACCGCTTCAATGCGAAGGTCAACTCGATTGCACTCAACGAGAAGGTCGAGCTTCCCATCGACATCGAGAGCGTAAAGAGAACAAAGCGAGACGAGGAGCAGAGCCTCGAAGCGAAGGCCAAAGACGCACAGGCAAAGCTCGATGCTTCCGATGCCACCCCGGCCAGCCAATCTGAGTCCTCCGGTGAGCGGGACCTCACTTCGGCACAGATTACGCTGTTCTCCCTCGAGGCCTGGCAGGAAGCCTTGTACGTCAAGCTGGTCGACAAGGTCGGTACGCGTACTTATTGGGAAGACTGGGCTGACGATGTCGCCACGATCGCCGAAGCACAAATCGCTCGCATCAAGGCACTCATCAATGCCGCGGATGACACGATCCGCAAGGAATTTGAGGTCTTCATCGAGGGACTACGCGGTAACCTCAACGACTCCATCACCGAGGACGAAGCCATCAACATGCTCTCGCAGCACCTGATCACTGCCCCGGTCTTCAACGCTCTCTTCGCCGAGCACGACTTCGCCGCGCACAACCCAGTCGCCCGCGTCATGCAGCGCATGGTTGACGCGCTCTCGGACGCCAAGCTCGAATCCGAGACCGAATCCCTCACCAAGTTCTACGAGTCGGTCCGCATCCGCGCCTCCGAGGTCTCCTCCGCCTCCGGCAAGCAGCAAGTGATCAAGGACCTCTACGAGCGATTCTTCCGCAAGGCCTTCAAGAAGCAGTCCGAGGCCCTCGGCATCGTCTACACTCCAGTCGAAATCGTCGACTTCATCCTCCGCTCCGCCGATCAAATCTCCCGCTGGCACTTCGGCAAGGGGCTGACTGACGAAGGTGTCCACATTCTCGACCCCTTCACCGGCACCGGCACGTTCATGGTCCGACTCCTCCAGTCCGGCCTCATAGAGCCGGAGGACCTCGCCCGCAAGTACGCGACCGAGCTCCACGCCACCGAGATCATGCTGCTCGCCTACTACGTCGCCGCAGTCAACATCGAAACGACGTATAACGCGCTCCAGGCCGAACGCGCCCAACGCAACGGCGAACCCGAGCCCGAGTACGTCCCCTTCGACGGCATCGCCCTTGCCGATACCTTCCAGATCCACGAGGAAGGCGACATCCTCGACCTCAAGGTCTTCAAGGAAAACAACGCAGCCATCCAGCGCCAGATCGATTCGCCGATCAACGTCATCATCGGGAATCCTCCATATTCCGCTGGCCAACGAAGCGCAAATGACAATAACGCCAACCTCAAGTACCCAACATTAGACAAACACATAGAAAATACTTTTGTCGCAAATTCGACTGCAACGCTAACGAGCAAGCTATATGACTCATATCTCCGTGCATTCCGCTGGTCCATCGATCGACTTGGAACGCACGGTGTCATGGCCTTCGTTTCTAATGGTGGCTGGATAGATGGGAATAGCACGGACGGGGTTCGTCTTTCGCTCGCTGACGAGCTGAGCGACATATACGTCTACAACTTACGAGGTAATCAGCGCACGGCTGGCGAACAGTCTCGAAAGGAAGGCGGCAAAGTCTTCGGCTCTGGAAGTCGAAATACTGTAGCCATCATCATCGCCGTCAAACGTGAGATTCCCGATGATGTCTGCATTCACTACCGAGACATCGGCGACTACCTCAGTACGGAAGAAAAGCTGGACATCATCGATAAATCGACTCTTGCCAACGTTGATTGGACAATCATTGAGCCGAATGAACACGGTGACTGGTTAAGCCAAAGGAATGAAAGCTTCTCGGAGTGGCCAACTCTCGATGCGAAAAAATCAAAAACACATCCGACCTTTTTCAGGTTCAAGGGGCCAGGTGCTAACACGGCGCGTGATTCCTGGGTCTACAACAGCAGCGCCTCAAAGCTTCTTGACAATGCCACAAGAACTGCTGAGTTCTTCAATCAATTGGCTAATTCAAGCGATCTAGCGGATGACAAGATCAAATGGTCCGCCAAGTTCGCTCATCTCAAAGCAACGGGTCAAATGCTTTCTGTCGATAAAGGGCTAATTTCGGCGGCACTTTACCGCCCCTTTTTCCCGCAACGACTACTAGTGGACAATCGCTTCATAGAACGCCCAGGCGCGTCTACGAAGAGTTTTCCAACGAACAAAACCAGTAATAGAGGCATTGTAGTGGTTGCGCCCGGAGAGGCAGCAGGCTCATTCCCACTCGCAACAGATTTAATTCCCGATTTCCATACGATAGCTAGCTGCCAGTTCTTCCCCCGCTGGACATGGGACCCCATAGAGGCGCCGGAGGGCGAGCTGAACTTTGGGATGGGGGCATCGGAAGGCTCGGAGCCGGGTACGGAAGGAGAAATCCTCGATGGGTACCGGCGCGTGGACAACATCACGGACGAGATTCTCGGGATTTACCGTGAGGCGCTGGGTTCGGATGTGACGAAGGACGACATCTTCTATTTCGTATACGGGCAGCTGCATGACCCGGGGTACCGGGAGAAGTACGCCGCGGACCTGAAGAAGATGCTGCCGCATATCGAAACGCCGACGTCGCGGGCGCGGTTCGACCAGCTGGCTGCCGCCGGCCGAGAGCTCATGGATCTGCATGTGAACTACGAGGACGTGGAGCCGTGGCCGGTGACAGTGGATGTGAAGCCATCGGCAGACGAGTCCGACCGCGAGACGTGGCGCGTGCAGAAGATGAAGTGGGCGAAGAAGAAGGACCCAGAGACGGGTAAAAACGTCAACGATGTCACGACTCTCGTCTACAACAAGTCTGTGACCGTGCACGACATCCCTGCCGAGGCGGACGAGTACATGCTCGGCTCGCGGTCCGCGCTGGCGTGGATTATTGACCGGTACCAAGTGAGGAAGCACAAGGCATCGGGAATCGTCAACGACCCCAACGACTGGGCTGACGAGGTGGGCAATCCGCGGTACATCGTGGATCTCATCGCGAAGGTCACGCGCGTGGCGGTGGAGACGGTGAGGATTTTGGAGAGCATTCGGGAGGATGACGAGTAGCGATGAGCCCGCAGATTTATAACTGGAAATCCATGTTGCCGGTGGTCCTTGAGGTCGCCGCGGATGGAAAGCCACACCACCGCACCGACTACAAAGAAGCCGTTCGCCGAGTCACCGCTCGTGACTTTGGCGACGAAATTCACCGGAAGCTCAAGCACGGCTACTCCTATGAAGACCGAGCTAATTGGGCGACGTTTGAGCTGCGTCGCTCCGGGTTACTCGCCGATGTTGAGCGCGCCGTAACGCAAATTACGCCTGAAGGCATCCAATGGCTCAAGGACAATCCTTATCCGCTGAGCCGCGAACAACAGCGAGAGTTTGTGAAGATGCGTGACCGTGTTCTCGAAGCGAAGGGGACGATCGAAAAATCCTCGTCTGATGACGATGCCGACGAGCCCGAAACAAGCGATGATTACGTCTGGGTTCTCCGCGCTGGCAAAGATGGCGTACGTGAGAAGCGTGCCCTTCGAGAAAACCTCGGTCTACCGGGCTTGTACTACAGCGAAGAGGTAGAAAATGCCGAGACCCTTGACGAGATCAAAAAGGCCATGCAGGCCGCCTATCCTGAGTGGAAGCGCGGTCAGATCAATACTCAGGCAGGGCAACTTTACCGTTTCCGTACGAAGCTCCAAGTGGGCGATATCGTGCTCATGCCGAGTAACCATGTTCATGGCGCGGTCTACCACGGGACGGTCACTGGCCCTGTCACCATTGATCGCAGCGAACCTGACGTCGAGGCTCATCTTCGCGTTCCGATCGAGTGGTGTGACGAACCGTTCCGCCGCGATGAATTAGGAATCGATCTGCGTCGCTCCATCACCAGCTTGCTGACGATTTCGCAGGTGAAAAGAAACAACGCTCACGAGCGATTTTTGTCGGTCATCGACGGTTCTGGGGACCCGGACTTTAACGTGCAGGATTTCTCCCCAGCAGAGTCGTTCACGCTCGACTGGATTGACTTCAATCGCGAATTCGCAGAGCGACTTCTGCCTTATCGTCATAATCGCACAGCGCTGCTGGATACACTTCGTGAGGCTGCACGGCTATCGGAGCGCCCATCGCTGTTCAATATGCTGTGGGAATGGTCAACTGAGAAAGGTAAAGAGGAGGCCACGGATATCGATCCGTTCACGGTCTATGCCCTCATCAACCGCTCACTGACGATGTCCAACAAGGAAGCTATCTATCGAGGGCTCAAGGAAGCGTTCGATATCAGCGCCGAGGTTCCCTCCTCCGTGGACGGACTGCCCGTGCGCAATAACTTGTCAGCGCGCTTTGAATCGAAAAACAGCGACCCCGGCAATACTTCCTTCTACGACGGTATTTGGACGCTCTTCGAGGCGGCGCTTCGCTTCAACCCGCGCGAAAAGCACGGGCACTCCCGTGGTGACTTCATCAACGCTTACGACACGGCGGTAAAAGACCGCTCGCAGGTTGCATACACCATGGGGTTGTTCTGGATTCGTCCTGAAACATTCATGGCTCTCGATCGACGCAACGCCGACTTTCTCAAGTCCGAAGATGGGATGGGGATCGACATAGTCGGTACCGTCGCGGATGGCGCATCCTATCTCGCCGCGCTGTCCGATGTCTCGGACTGGCTAGCGGATTCAACCATCGATCCGCCGACATTTGCTGGTTTATCGGCCACTGCATTCCAATTTGCTCAAACTGAAGAGGAAACTCCGGCCGAATCAGAACCCGAGGAGCTCGCGGAGGGCACCCAAGAAACATACTCCGTGCAAAATATTCTCGATGCTGGATGCTTCCTCGACCGCAAACAACTCGAGACTATCCTCCGCCGATGGCGTGAGAAGAAGAACCTCATTCTGCAAGGCCCACCAGGAACCGGCAAGACGTGGCTTGGTCGCAAGCTCGCCTACGCCATGCTCGAGGATTCCTCGGATGAGACGATTACTGCGGTGCAGTTCCACCCATCGACTTCTTATGAGGACTTCATCGAAGGGTTTCGCCCAGCCAGTGACGGCCACCTCCGACTTCAGCCGGGCCCATTCCTTAAGGCTGTGAGAGCCGCCAGTGACGACGAGGGCCGTAAGCACTTCATCATTATCGAGGAGATCAACCGCGGCAACCCCGCGCAGATTTTTGGCGAAATGCTCACTTTGCTTGAGGCAGACAAGCGCAACTCTGAAAGCGCACTGACCACGATTTACTCGCCCGATAGTGAACCCATCTACTTGCCAGAGAACCTCTACGTCATCGGCACGATGAACCAAGCGGATCGCTCACTCGCGATGGTCGACATGGCTCTGCGCCGACGCTTCGCATTCGTCGACCTCCAGCCACAGTTCAATGAACGATGGCTCCATTTCTGTTCGGCTGAATGTGGATACGACCGCGAGACACTCGAGACCATCGGTATGAAGCTCGCGGCGCTCAACGCCCGTATTGCTAACGACGTGAATCTGGGGCGCGACTACGGGGTAGGCCATAGCTTCGTGACGCCACGAAAGTCGTCGAAGCCTTTGAGCGGAGACGAGACGCGCAAGTGGTTCGACGCGATTATCGACACCGATCTAGCTCCGCTTCTGCGCGAATACTGGTACGATCAGCCCGACGTCTTGGAGGATGCACTCCGTGAACTTCGAGCCTGACGACTCTCCGGGGAACATCAGCAAGCACGTGCCCATGCGCAGTGTGTGGCTACTGCAGCTTTATGCCTCTGAGGCATACCGACGTGGGCTCATCACCGACGCCACGGTCGATGATGCAGATGCTGAGTTGCCGGTCTTGCTCACCACCATGCTGTGTGAGGCAATCGAGCGTCGTCTCACCCGTGAGCTCAGCGTCGGCTTCAGCCGTCGTGCCGCAACCCTCCATCGCGTGCGCGGCAAGATCGACGTCTATGACACACAGCGACACAGTCTGCTCGACAAAGGACAGATTCGGTGTGAGTTTAACGAGCTGACCAGCGACCACCCCGTCAACCGTTACCTACTTCGGGCCGTGCGTTACGCAGAAAAGCTCATCCGACAACTGGATCCCGCGGTGGCGACACGGTGTCGTCGCCTGGCGCGTTCCTTCGAAGCAGTCGGGGTGCCGTTTGTTTCGTCGGCGTCAGAACCCACCGGCCGGCTCTCCCCTGCCGATGTCCACCCCACGGCCGTAGCTTCGTTGCTGCTCAATCTCTTTGTTCCGCGTTCCGGCCTGGGTCCGCACGCGTTCGCCCGCGCAGAGGTCACCGAAACATACTTGCGTGGGCTCTTTGAGCGGGCGCTGCTCGGAATCTACCGCTACCATCTCACGCCCGTGGGATGGACAGTGCGTGGAGCCCGGTATATGAACTGGCCACTCAATTCACCGACACAGGCACAGCTTCCGCGAATGCTCACGGACATCATGCTCACTGCACCAGATGGCACCGAAGTAATCGTCGACGCCAAGTTCGCATCTATGGCAACAAGCAACCGCACGAACACTGGATACACTCTCAAGTCTGGGCACCTCTATCAAATCCAGTCTTACGTGCTTGCACACGCAGCAGTACTTGCTGAGACGGGAGAAGTCCGGCCGGTCGCAGGCGCGATGGTTTATGCAGCTCTGGGGGCACCGACAGTAGCTTTTGACCGGCGTCAAAATTTTCGTATTCATGGCCACGATTTTGCGTTTACGGCTTTAGACCTGAGTGGTCGCCCAAGCACGGTACGTGATGGAGCGCTTGCTGCGCTTGGAGTAGAAGTCCCATAGCATCGGCAGCTCACGCCGCGCTTTATGCTGTGAGTCCAGCTGAACCTACTTCTTAAGCCCAGCGCAGTGCGTCGCGATGTCAGGTTCGAGAATTTCCATTGCTTTCGTAGCGGGCAGGTTGCCATCATTTCAACCGCAACCCGCGCATTCGTGTCCTTGCGGATAATGTCGTCGAGGATCTAGTCAGCGATTTGATCGCAGAGCGTATCAGGATGACCAGCGCACACCGATTCGCAGGTTAGTACAGTCATAGCGAACCTTTCGGGGGAAAGAAAACGCCCACCGTTGTGGTGGACGTTATCCATAGATTGGCCGAGTCTAGTCAGTGTTCACGTGATTACCGAGGTTTAGCTGCAATCTCGAACCAGTTCTGGTTCACTGCCGAGGTGGGATGGAATTCTACTTCCATTTTCCCTAGGTCTTGCTTTCCGGTGTATTCGAGCGTGATGAAGGAATTGAAATGTGCAGCGATCTCTTCATCGGAAAGTGATTGATCGATTGCTTTCACAGCATCATGGAAAACTGTTGCCATCGCACTGGCATCAGCTTCCAAGGTCTCTGAGGTGGTATTGATTTTTACCAAGATATTCTCAGTGTCGGCGGCGTTCAACATCTCGAACCAGTATCCGCCACTGGCACCGAAGTATTTGGTTCGAATATTGCCTGCTTCAAGCTCAGTAAATGGATGGGCAGCAATCGCGTTATATGCAACAACGAACTCGTCAACCACCGGATCTTTAGCGAACGCATGCTCATCCGGGTCAGCCTCTGTGCTTTCTTCAGGCTGGATATTGTCGTCAGCTGGCGCAGACTGCTCAACGGTCGGTGATGCGGGTTGAACCGTAGGATTCTGGTCATCGTTGAGGAACGTACCTACCACAGCAAGTAGTGCGATAACTCCGCCGATTATTAGGTACTTGTTCTTTTTCTTGTGTTCCATCCCATATCACCTCAAGAGTTGTTGAACAGGTTCCATTTTATAAAGGAACACTCGCCTTTCAAAAGCGAAACATTAACGATCGCGATTTGTGTTACGTAGCTGTTGGTTTCTCACCTAAGCTTTGTATTTTCAGCTGTCAAGTCATCCGGCCGATGTTTAGGAACTCGTCCTTCGCTTCGAGCTGCTTGCGTCCAATCTCAGGCTGTGCCACCAGATACCCAGTTTGGGCGCCATAATTGTGCACGCTTCAACCGCTGAAAATTTTCTCCGCCAGAATGCGGCCTTTCGCATCCCAGTCAAGCCTCTTTGGCATGGTCCGAATTTTCTCATCTACTCAGAGGGAACAAAACCTAGGGTTCTTCAGGGATACTATCCACCGGCACTAAAAGGAAGCGCATATTGTCAAACAAGTATTTTCTTTCTCCTTTGAAGTTTCTAGGCGGAAAGCTAATCTTTTCACTATGTGAAGGGAGGTGAATTGGAAATGGTCGACGTCAAGATTAACAAGGACTTTGGCAAGGTCTCGCCATCCAAAGCGCGTATTGCCAACGCTGCAATCCACAAGATAGCCAAATCAGACAAGTCTATCGATCAGAAGGCGAAAGCTATCGCGCTTGAGTTTGACAAAGCGTACAAAGGAACCGGGTTGGACAATCTCGGGACATCGCAGATTCGTACCTTCAAGAAAATGTTGAAGGCAGGCCACCTACCCGTAGTAAGCGACAAGAATCCCTTGAAGTAACTTTTAAGCACCAGAGTAAGCACCTTCCTGGATTCCTGGGAGGTGCTTTTGTTGTGCGGTTGTCAGTGGTGCGGTGTTGTATATGCACCGGTGCAACCCCGACCCTACCCCGACCTTTTGTGTTAAATCGCAGGTCGAGAGGTTGTAATCGGCAAGGAGTACCGCGACCTAACCTCAACTCTGTCACCTGAGAATATGAAGAGAAGTGGGGTCGCGATACTAAATTTTTACTGCGCCCCTAAAGAGAGGGTCTCTACCTGTTGTTACGGGAAAAGCCACAGTTGGAAGTCTTTTTTATTTTCTCAGCGAGGAAGAAAAATAACACCCGCCTCAGAGAAAATCCGAAGAAGCTCTACGACTGCGGTGCTGACTAGTGTAAGAGCCTACTCCCTCGGACACGGCCCCCTGCGTTGAAGCCTCCAGGGGAGAGAGACGAGCGCAATGGGAGGTCTGTATCGCCTACCTGTTTTGAGTCGGCGCGAAGTCATCGATGAAATGATCCAGCCGTTTCGATTGCAGGTGTAAGGACTGGCACAACGATGCAAGCTCCTCGAAAAGCGGGGCGGACTCGATGGCGTCTCGAAATGGCTCCAGCTTCTTGACGGTGTACACGAAAATCCCAGTGATGCTCGTGCAGTATTCAAGACTCCGAAGTTCTAGCTGCGTCGGGTTGTGCACAACCGCCACCGTCGAGAATAAGGCGTTAAACGAGTTCTGATGAGTGTAACCGCATAGCTCCTTGTACAGGTCTTTGCCATCGAAGTCACTGAGTTGATCTTCCACTAGCTCGCTTGCCCCCTTAGGGAGGGAATACTTCTTGAGTGTGCGCTGCTTTCGGTAGTGCTCGGTGAATTTCTCGCAGTTAGCTACAAGACTCTTGATGTCGTCGTTATCTTGGGCAGCGTCCTCTGCTTCGATAGATTTCCTCAAGGCGCCAGCTGCTTTAGCTACGCACAGTGTCATGTCGTGCTCACTGGTGAGGAAAAGGACGAGACTACACTGCTCGACAACGCTACGCGCTAGCGGTGCTACAACAGCCGGAGTTAAAAGGTCTGTGTCAGCTATCTCTCCAAGTAGGTGAACCAGTGCGCCTACTTGCTGGAGTGCGCTCATAATCAGCTCGTCGGGCATTCGTGCCGGATTGAATGCCTCGTTAGTATAGAACTGGTTAATACGGTGTTTCTCTTCATCAGTCAATGATGGGCGTGAACGACCGATCTGGTTGCCGGTATTTGCAATCTGTCGCATTAACACAGAGATCTCATGCTTCCATTCGCGGGGAAGTCGGGTCGGGGTAGTGGTGTGTGGGTCGAGTGCAGCCATAGCTCTAGGTGTACAGGATCGTACCGACACTGCGCAGAGGTAACGCGTAGGGGTGCGGGTAATCAGCACAGAAGGCAACGTGAAGTGTCCCAGGTTTTGTTCCGTTTGAGGAGATCGGAAATCTGGGGAAGTTCAATGGCGACAATAGGAAATCATGCATTCATGATCACAATGAACGGAGGCTACTCTTCGTCTTCACGTTTTATTTTGCATGCACATTGTGTCAGCTCCAAGAGGGTCTGAAAATTCAGATCAGCCTTGCGCCGAGGCGAACTGGTAGCCACGGTGCACGAAGCCTCAGCAACCGCGGTAAGCAGTTCCCTTCTCCTATGGCTTTCGCTACTTCATTTATGTGCGCCGTCTTCAATCCTCCGCAGACCCCCTGAATTGGGCTCACTCAACGCAATCGTTCCTCCGGAGGAGCTGTACGTCCTTTTGCTCACATTTCAAAGCTTTTCATAAACTTCACAAACTTCAAAGAATTCAAAAACTTCATAAACTTCACAAGACTTCAAAAGCCTTGTGGCTTATAGTGAGAGCATGAAGCCAAAGCACACCAATCCCTTTACAGCCACACTTGGCGCCACTCCCCCGTTGCTGGTTGGTCGGAGCGATGCCATTGATGATTTCGGTTTTGCACTCGATGAGGGGCCCGGCGCCCATGAAAGAATCTCTCTCATTATTGGCCCCCGCGGCATCGGGAAAACCGTCCTGCTCAACGCTTTCGAAGATGAAGCACTCGCGCGCGGCTGGCTCACGCTCAGCGATACTGCAACAACCGGTTTTGTTGAGCGCTTACGCAGCAGCATTATCCAACGCCTGTCCCAGGACAGGAAGCAACTCAAGGGGCTCAACGTCTCCATCCTCGGCATTGGCGGCGGACTTAATTGGGATACCCGCGCTATCGCAGAATCAACATACTCACTGCGCAATGCGCTTAAGGATCTGTTGGCTTATAAACGCGAACTGGACCGGAAAGCCGGCCAGGATCCCGGCGGAGTGCTCGTAACTCTGGATGAGATGCACCACCAACGCAGCCAAGAGCTCATAGAGTTCGGGGCGACAATACAGCACCTCATCCGTGAGGGTGAAGACATTTCCGTAGTCATGGCGGGCATCCCAACTTCAATAAGGCCGCTGCTTTCCGGGAAGCTAAACAGCCACGGCGATGCCAATCCAGTCACTTTCCTTCGCCGCGCAAACCGCATTGAGCTAGGTAGAGTCTCCGATTCGGATGTCCGTGAAGCATTGGAAGAGCCCCTCCACAGCGCCGCAACCTCATGGTCACAAGACGCTCTTAAAACCGCAGTCGAGGCATGTCATGGTTACCCATTCATGATTCAACTCGTTGGCCAATGCTCATTTAGGGAAAAAGAACGCATTTCGGATGACAGCTCCGAAATTTCCATTGACTCTGCTCAGCGAGCAGTCGCAACTGCGCAGCGCAAGCTCGGCCAGCTTGTCCACGAGCCGGCACTATCGGACCTCTCGAACGTCGACCGAAGCTTCTTGGTTTACATGGCCCAAAATGATGGCCCCACCAAAATATCGGATATCAAGGCTCGCTTCAATAAAACAGATTCTTATGTGGGCAACTACCGCCGCCGGCTTCTCGACGCCGAAATGATCACCACCACCGGCCACGGCGAAGTCGACTTCGCTTTGCCATACATGCGCGACTACCTCCGCGAGCATGCTGCAAGCCTCATCGTTGAGGACTTCGATTCTCAGTAGCAGAAACACCTTACTCCCCCGTGCGCTGCACGCCGTACCTACACCCCACGCCCCGAACCCTAAAATTCGCGCAGAGGCACCATCCCGCCCCAAGTTATACCCCCGGCTCGCTAGCGGGCCGCGATGCTCGCCACCGTTAGAGTCGTCGCAGTGGTGGAGGGACGGGGCGTTGGCAAGCTCCGCCGGGCGATGGGGCGTGTACCGAGCGCGCGCATGAGCGGCTTACACCGAGCAACCGTAGAGAGCTGCTTTTCGACGATATCCTGTGAGGTGATGAAGCTAAGAGGCACCATGAGGAGCTTGTCGCCAAACTGCACCACTAAGCATCACTAAGAAATTGAGAGCCGCAGTCATAGAAATATTAGCGATTGGCTCGGACGAGCTCGGTCGCGGCCGGGACTGCGGCCACTGTATGACCCGCTCGATTTCCGCAACGAGGTGGAGTTTTAGAAAGTAGAATCGATGACTATTTCCAAGCCCCACGTAGATGGCACCGGCGATAGTGCTGCCGGGTCGGCGTCGATAAGCCGTGCAGCCACCAAGTCCGAAGGTCCCGCCTAGGTTGGGTGCTCGCGCTGTTTGGGACAGCCATGGGTGCCGGCATCCTCTTCCTACCTCTACAGGCGCTCATCTGAAAGCGCCAACTTCACCGCAGACAGCTGATAATCCAGCGGGTCCGCCAGCATCTGCGTGGCCACCTCCAGCTGCTTTTGGTACAGCGGCACCGGCGTGCGGCGCAGCGTCGACTCCAACCACAAGCGAATATGCCGAAAAGCGAAGACTCACCCGGGGTCACCGCGACATTGGCCGGGTCGAAAACCGCAATGTCATCAAGTGCGGTGAAGAAAGTGGCCGTTGTATCACGCACGTAATCACTCACACCACGCGCACGAATTCGGAAACCATCAGCGGTAAGCGCGACGTTGCTGACAAGCCAATGCTCGTCGCGGCACTCGATGGTCACGCCGGGGCAAGCTGAGAGAAATCGGAGAGACTCATGGACTCCGAGGTAGCAGCGAGGGTGGGCTCCGCTGTGGTTTGTCTCGCTCAGATGATCGAGCCTAGTGATTGCTAATGCGTTTTACCGCTGCTCGTCCTCATCTGGGCAGTCCACTAACACGTATATGCACCACTGGACTTGCGGAATGGGAAACTGCGGCCAGGTTCAATCGGTCGTCGGCCACGTCGCGTTGTGAGCCGAGTGATGGACAAGACCCGCGACATTCCTGGCCTGCCGGAAAGCATCAGTTCAGTTAGGTAAACTAGTAAAAGTTGACCTTTATCCCCGATTAGTACATGGATTGAGACTACTTAAGTGTCTGAAGAACCAACCCTGTATCCCGATACGCCGGTAGAGCCCGTAACTCTCGAGCGCATCGGCGAGATCTTTGCATCTGAGAACCTGGAATATCGCCTTGAAGAGCAGCCAGTGAGCGAGGAAGAGACCGTGCAGATTCTGCGCACGGGATTCTCCAACGTCGCCATCGCCATGCAGGTGCGCGATGATGTGCTCGTGGCGGATTCCGTTTGGCGCGGCAATGTGCCTTCTTCTGAGGGACCAAGCCTGCTGATGGTGCTCAACCAATGGAACCAGCAGCACTTCGCGCCGACCCTGCGCTTTTTTGAGTCAGCCGAGAATAACCTCGCCGTCTCCGGCGTGCGCGAGATCAACATTGCCCACGGTTTGTCCCGCAATCAGATCGGCGCCTTCGTGATGTCCACGCTGGATTCTATGCTGCAGTCCTTCGCTTTCGTGGAAGAACACTACCCGCAGCTCGTGACTTGGGAGGAGCACAACCATGACTAAAGCCTCTACCGAAAACAACCTGCCGGAGATTACCCTTGACCGCGTTGTCGAGGCAATGCGCAGCTTCGATATCGAATTGACCAAGATGGACAGCGATATTGAGGCAGCTACCGCCAATCTCAACGGCCTGCCCACTATGTTCGCGGTCCTTGATTCCGTGGTTATTGTCCGTTGCGATGTGCCTACCGACGCCGCCTATTCCAAGGCCGACGCCGGCCTCTTCCTCGCGGCTAACCAGATCAACTCCGTCGCCTTCGGCGCCCGCGCAGTCATCTCGGAGCACGATGACATGCTCGTCGTGCGCACCGAGCGCGATATCCCCGCTGCCGCTGGTATGAATGATGAGCAGCTGCAGGCAGCCTTAAAATCTGCAGTAGACGGCGTAATCCGTGGACAGGACGCTATGGTCTCTGCTGCAGAAGAGATGGCCAAGCTTGGCTCCGAAACTGCTGGCAAGGCCGGCGCGGAAGGCAATAACTCGGGCGCTGAAGATGCCACGAGTTAGCTAAGCCCGCCAAAGAACCAAGCTCCCTGAGCCCGCCGTTCCTCATCTGGAAAAGGCGGCAGAAAGGGAGCTTTTTGTGCACAATTACTCGGCGTCGAGAATGCGTTGGCGTTCTTCTTCCGGATCAAAATCCGGTGCGGGCCAAGAAAGCTCTAGGTGGCGCAGCGCGTCCACGATGAGGAACTTCAATGCCATGCGGGCGTACTTCTTATTATCTGTGGGGATGACGTACCACGGTGCCCAGATCTCATCCGTTCGGCGAATGGCATCTTCATAAGCAGCCATGTACTCGTCCCAGTATCCGCGCTCCTCAATATCGGATGGGTCGTATTTCCAATATTTGTCCTCGCGTTCGGTGCGCTCCAGCAAGTTTTCTTTTTGGAACTGCGGAGAGATATGCAGGAATATCTTTAAAATCTTGACGTTTTTGCCGGCAAGTTCCTGCTCATAGTCTCGGATGGCTGCAAAACGGCGGTCCAATTCGTCTTCGTCTACCCATTTATGCACCCGCTGGATGAGCACATCTTCATAATGGGAGCGGTCGAAGGCCACAATCTGGCCCGGCACGGGGTCATGTTTGCGAATGCGCCACAAAAAGTCGTGCTCCAGCTCCTCCTCTGTCGGCTTACCAAAGCCGACAGTTTTGGTGCCCTGCGGGTCAAAGACCGAAAAGACATTACGGATGGCACCGCCTTTGCCGGAGGTATCCATGCCTTGCAAAACCACCAGCAATGACGGCGCATTTTCTTCATGTGCGCGGCCATTAGCAAAAAGACGCTCTTGGAGCTCATAAAGCTCTTCGTCGTAATGCGCAAAGCGAGCGGCAAGGTCGTTCTTAGAGCCGCTAAACCCCGGCGTGCCGGCGGGGTCTACATCAGCGAGGCGGAAATTCTTTCCTGCCCTCAGGCCCAGTGCATCATGAATCTTAAATTTGCCCATGCCTGCCATGGTACAAAAATACCGCCCGCAGCCAGCCTGGTATTTCAACCAAGCCAGCCGCGGACGGAAAATGGCTCACGCTAAAGGGCGCGGCTACTACTCGCCGGTATTACTGGGCCGAGTCTTCCGCTGGTGCGGAGGCCTCATCAGTTGCGGCTGCGTTGCCCGCAGTCTCTGATGATTCGACCGGGGACACGGCATCCGTCGTGTCTTCAGCCGCAGCAGTATCGTGCCCGTCTTCTTCTAGGCCCTGGTGTTCTGCAGACATTGGGCTTTCGGCGGAGCGAGACTGCGCCACATCGTCCAATACCGCGTGGATATACGGTGCCGCCTGCTCATTGGAGTACTGAGAGGCGATTTCTACGCCTTCTACTACAGCGGTAGCAGTAGGAATCTCGGGATTGAAGAGCAGTTCCCAGACCGAAACGCGCAGGATAGCGCGATCTACGGCAGGAATGCGGTGTAGCTCCCAGTCCTCGGAAAGGTAGCGAGCGATAGTCTCATCGATGACGTCTAGCTCTTCCGCTGCTCCCTTGATGATGACCTTGGTGTACTCGGCAATCGGCGCTACCGCATTGCGATCTTCGCGCGCCAAAGCGATGCGGTCTTCCACGATGGCTACGGGATCGATGTCTCGATTCTCAGCCTCGTATAGGATGTCCGCGGCGCGGCGACGTGCGCGATAGCGCGCGGTGTGCCGCTTGTAGTTAATGTCGCGCTTAGGGGTGTTATCAGACACAGCCAGATGCCCTAGTTGTTGACGCGGGAGAGGTACTCACCGGTGCGGGTATCGATCTTGAGAACATTGCCGATCTCGATAAACAGCGGAACCTGGATCTCCGCGCCGGTCTCCAAGGTGGCAGGCTTAGTGCCGCCGGAGGAACGGTCACCCTGCAGGCCAGGCTCGGTGTGCTCGACCTTGAGGTCTACGGAAATAGGCAGTTCTGCGAACAGCGCCTCATCCTCGTAGAAGGAAACCTGTACGCGCATGTTCTCCAGCAGGAAGCGAGCGGCATCGCCAAACTTCTCCGGCGGGAGCTCGAACTGTTCAAAGGTCTTCTCATCCATGACGACGTAGCTGGTGCCATCGTTGTAGAGGTAGGTCATATCGCGGCGGTCCACGGTAGCGGTCTCTACCTTCACGCCTGCGTTCCAGGTCTTGTCCACGGTCTTGCCGGAGACAACATCCTTAAGCTTGGTACGCACGAAGGCTGGGCCCTTGCCCGGCTTTACGTGCTGGAACTCAACGATCTGCATCAGTTTGTTGTCGATCTTCAGAACGAGGCCGTTCTTGAAATCAGTAGTATCAGCCATTGCGGTTAAACTCCCGAAATTGTGGACTAAAGGTTGAAAACAATGATCAAGCCTACCGGACAACTGCCTTTCGGGGTATTACTGGTCCCCCATTTCCGCCCCACACTTCTGCCCTATCTTGGCTAAAAGAGAAACTTCCGCAGCTTGTGACCATACGCAGCAGGTGGAGAACAGACACGTAATGGTTTTTATCCAACGATAACTGGCTGTACGGTACAGTCTTGCCGTATTAATTTTTCACATTTCTACCAAGGATTTTTGCGATGCCTTTCAAGAAGCTTTCTGCTGTGGCTACCGTGACTGGCGCAGCTTTAGCAGCACTTAGCGCTCCTCAAGCACTGGCGGCGGATGCCCAAACCGTGATGTTCGGCGATTCTATCTTCGCTAACCCTACCTATGGCCAGATCGGGACAACCTCCAGCCTGTCCCCCGCAGCAGACACTGCTCTCTCGTCTGCTACCCATGGCATTGAAGACACCCCGGGTGCACCTTCCCCGCAGGGCTGCCCGCAGGGTCACAGCAATGTAGGCCGCGAACTGGAGCGGGTTTCTGGCCAGCACGTAGCCAACTACGCCTGTTCTGCCGCGAAAGCCGCCGGCCAGTCGCACCGCAAGGACTTCGAGGAGCAGATAAACGGGGCCATTGCCAATAACGATCTCAATGGTGCAACCAAGAATGTTTTGATTCAGTTCGGCGCCAACGACCTCCAGGAAATTTTGCGGCCATCGCTATCTTCCGCCAATCCTTATTTTGACGGCATGAAGCGTTCCATCCAGCGCGTCCGTCAGGCCGCGCCTCATGCGCACATCACCGTCGTAGGGTATCCCGCCATCTCCGCCCGTAACGGGGCCGTATGCCCGGTACGCACGTCCGCGCCGGGCTCCACCGACGCCGGTTTCAATCTGGACTACGCGGGCCTGGTACGCACCGGCGAGGACCAAATCAATAGCGCGATGTACAAGGCAGCACGTGCCAACGGTGTCCAGTACTACGACCTACGCGCCGATTCCATCAACCATGGCATGTGTGCGCCGGATAGCACGCGCTGGATTTCCGGCAAGTGGGAGTACTCCGTACCGCACAACCTTTTCAACCACCTCACGCACCTGGGCAACCGCAACGTCGCCCAGCTGCTCAACTCCAAGGTGCTGGCTCACTAGGCGGGTAGTTCAGTAAATTCCTTCGTCGCGGCGGTGATGATCTTCGGCGCGCCATCGGTAATGATAAGAGTATCTTCAATGCGCACACCGCCCTTGCCAGGCACGTAAATGCCCGGCTCGATGGTCAAGGTCATGCCCGCGGCCAGTTCGCCCTTCCCGGTCTGGGCGGCGAAGGGCGCCTCGTGTACGTCGAGACCTACTCCGTGTCCAGTCGAGTGCACAAAGTAATCGCCATAGCCGGCGGCGGAAATAATGTCGCGGCAAGCTGCGTCGACGTCGGCAAGCTTAGCGCCCGGCACCGACGCTGCCACGCCCGCTTTCTGGGCGCGTAGCACCACATCATAAATTTCCTTAGCAAAGTCATTCGCCGCGCCCACGACGTAGGTGCGCGTGCAATCGGAATTGAACCCGCGCAGATGCGCACCGAAGTCGATGGTCACCAAATCTCCGTCCTCGATAACCCGGTCATCCGCACCATGGTGTGGCATGGCCGAATTGGGACCGGAAGCGACGATGGTATCGAAGCTCACCCGCTCCGACCCGAGCATGCGCATCCGGTACTCCAAATCGGCAGCCACCTGGCGCTCCGTGCGGCCGGCACGCAGCTCGCCTGCGGCCAGGAGATCCTCCAGCGCCTGATTAGCCAGCGCGGCAATTTCCTCCAGCTTTTCCAGCTCGAGTGGGTCTTTAAACAGCCGAATATCTTCAATCACGCCAGTAACGGGGACCAAGGTGACTGACTCTGGGGCCGAATCTTCGAGTTCCTTCAATTCAGATACCGTCAGGTAGTCTGCCTCAAAGCCCACGCGGACCGGTCCTTGCACATCGGCAAATTGCTGCAGGAGCACCTTGCCTACAGCGCGCCCCTGAATAGCTTCCAGATCAGGGACCTCGCGGGAAATCTGCGTGGTGTAGCGGCCATCGGTAGCAACCTGTGCGGAAAGATCCTTGCGCAAAAGCAGACCACCATTGGATCCGGAAAACCCCGAAAGATAACGCACATGCGTGAGGTGGGTTACTAAAACGGCATCGATGCGCTGGCTGGCTAGTGTCGCGGCAAGCTTGCGGCGCCGGTCACTAAAGCGGGTATCTGCCAAAGCCATGATTTCATCCTTCTGGGTCGACTGCGGTGTAGAAAGTATCCACCCAGTATATCGACCCTGCCCCCGCAGTTGGGCGGATTTCTTTCTAGCCGGCTGCCGCCCAGCCCGTTCGTGGGGGCCTATTGGCAGAGGTAGTCCACTGCCGCCACGTAGCCGAAGACGCCCAACCCGGCGATGACGCCGCGGGCGATAGGGCTGAGATAGGAGTGATGGCGGAAGGGCTCGCGGGCATGCACATTAGAAATATGCACCTCTACGAATCCGGCGCCATCGGCTACCTCTGCCAGGGCATCCCGCAGGGCCACTGAGGTATGGGTAAAACCGCCGGGGTTGATAATCACTGGGTGGCCTGCATCCGCGGCGGCATGCACCTTCTCAATGAGCTCACCCTCATGGTTGGACTGGAAGCACTCTACTTCTGCACCGTGCGCGGCGGCGCGCGAGGAGATCATCTCCTCTACATCCGCCAAGGTGGTGGAGCCGTAGACATCCGGTTGCCGCTTTCCCAAGCGGTTCAAGTTCGGGCCATTGAGGACAATAATCTTCATTACTACTCCGAAATCGCGGCGTAGGCCGCCTCTAGCTCTTCCAAGTTAGGACCTTCCAGGCGGGTGGTCTCACCCACCCCAGTCAAGGCCACAAACCGGATTTTTCCGTCCCTATTCTTCTTATCGTGGGTCATGGCCTCATACAGGTCGGCGAAATGGCCTGCCTTATACCGCGTGGGAAGCCCAATGCTGTGCAGGATCCGGCGGTGCTTTTCCACCAGTTGAGCGTCAATGAGTCCGCGGGAATGCGACAGGTGGGCAATAAACATCATGCCCACTGCCACCGCGTTGCCATGGCGCCATTCGTAGTTCTCACGGCGCTCCACAGCATGGCCAAAGGTGTGACCGTAGTTCAGCGTTTCGCGCATACCTGACTCTTTCAAGTCTTGACTTACCACGGCGGCTTTTACTGCGATGGAGCGTTCTATTAATTCTGGCAAGAAGCCCTGCGGGTCCACGCAGGCCCCAGGGTTGTCCTCATAGCGTTCCAGAATTACCGGGTCATGGATGAACCCAGTTTTGATGATCTCCGCCGAACCGGCAACGATTTCCGCCTCGGGCAGGGTGCCAAGGCGCTCTAGGTCCACAAAGACGGAATCCGGCTCGTGAAAGGCGCCGACAAGATTCTTCCCGGCCGCCGTATTGATGCCGGTTTTTCCGCCCACGGCGGCATCAACCATGGCCAATAGCGTGGTAGGCACCTGGATAATCTTGATGCCACGCATCCACCCAGCCGCCACAAACCCCGCCATATCGGTGGTGGCACCACCGCCTAGGCCGATGATGACGTCACGCCGGTTAAAGCCCTTCTCCCCCAGCTTGTCCCATACACCGCCAACGACGCTGAGTTGCTTGGCCGCCTCAGCATCGGGAACCTCAATGAGCACGGGCACAACCCCCTGGGCCCCAATAAGCTCTGCTAGGTGCTCGGCGGCGGCGCGCAGCGGCGGTTGGAAGACAATGCCTGCCCGGCTAGCGCCAATCTCCGCGCAGCGCTGCGCGATGTCTTTATTGAGACCAGCGCCAATGCGAACTTCATATGGCTGCGGTCCATTAACGGCAATGGTGGGCATGGTGGTCCTTTCCGTTCGCCGCCGAGGCAGTGTGGCGAGGAACAAGTACGTGCGCAGCGGGCAGCTAAAGGGTATCGAGGAAACCGAGAATATCGCCTACTACCTGCTGCGGGGTTCGGGTATCTGTGCGCACTCGATAATCGGCCACCTCCTGGTAATAAGGGCGCCGCGCTTCGACGAGGTTGCGGTAGTGCTCGAGCGGATTGTCGGACGCAAGCACCGGCCGATTGCTATCACCGGAGGTGCGCCTTGCGCCTTCTTCAGGGGAAATATCCAAAAAAATTACGGTGTGCCGCTCCAGGAGGTCACGAGTGGACTCCGTCAGCACTGCCCCGCCGCCGAGGCTAACTACTCCACCAGTGCGCAGTGCCGCAGCAACGTGCTCGGCTTCGAGCGCGCGAAAGTCAGGTTCACCTAGCTCGCTAAACACTTCCCCGCACGGCTTATTCTTAGCCTGTTCAATAAGGTGATCCGAATCCACCAGTTCGCAGCTCAAGGCGTGGGAAAGGCGACGGCCAATGGTGGATTTACCCGCACCTGGCGGGCCAACCAAAACAACGCGTGGACGGGGCAGTCCCGTAACGGCGGTTGGGGTGGTCATAACTTACTCCTGGTCAAAAGCAAGGCGGTCCGAAACGTATCTATCATACGCGGCAATAGCCTGGGAGGTTTCTTCGAGGCTATCTCCGCCGAATTTCTCAAGCACAGCGCGCGCAAGAACAAGGGCAACCATGGCTTCTGCTACGACGCCGGCCGCCGGAACCGCGCAGACATCGGAGCGCTGGTGAATGGCAGTTGCCTCGGCGCCGGATTCCATATCAATGGTGCGCAATGCGCGCGGGACGGTAGAGATAGGTTTCATCGCCGCCCGCACACGAAGCTGCTGCCCATTAGTCATGCCGCCTTCGAGGCCGCCTGCGCGATTGGTGAGGCGGGAAACGCCCTCAGCGGTACGCACCATTTCATCGTGAGCAGCGGAGCCGCGCCGCCGAGCCTCTGCGAAGCCATCACCGATTTCCACGCCCTTGATAGCTTGGATGCCCATCAAAGCGCTGGCTAATTGCGCATCCAAACGGTCATCGCCGGAAATGTGCGAGCCCAGTCCAATAGGCAGGCCATCTACCACGACTTCAACGATGCCGCCCAAGGTATCGCCTTGCTTCTTGGCGGTTTCGATTTCTGCAATCATGGAGGCCTCTGCCTCCTTATCACAGGCGCGCACGGGTGAATCATCGATAGCCTCGATGTCCGCGAACGCCGGCGCAGGGCCCTCATAAGGCTCAGAAGCCCCAATAGAAATGACGTGGGAGAGCACCTCGATGCCGAGGGTCTCGCGCAGGAAGTTGCGAGCGACGGTAGCGGCGGCCACTCGCGCCGCAGTCTCACGCGCGGAAGAACGCTCTAGAATGGGGCGCGCTTCACTGTGGCGGTATTTCACCATTCCGGCAAAATCCGCGTGTCCTGGACGCGGCCTAGTCAGGGCTGCACCCCGTCCAGAATTCATGGCCTTTATATTTTCTTCATCGTCCATATCCAGTGGATCGGCCGACATGATGGTGGTCCACTTCGGCCACTCCGTATTGCCAATCATGATGGCAATAGGGCTACCCAGAGTCAGCCCGTGACGGACTCCGCCGAGCACGGTAACCTCATCAGCCTCAAACTTCATGCGGGCGCCACGGCCGTAGCCAAGGCGGCGCCGGGAAAGCTGATGCGAAATATCGGCGCGGGTAATCGGGACCCCGGCCGGCATGTGCTCCAGCAGAGAAATAAGAGCCTGGCCGTGGGATTCACCTGCAGTAGTCCAACGAAGCATGCGGGTATTATCGCACGATGAGGCCAATCCGGTATGAACTTGGCCCCGCAATATATTCTTCCACCCCCTCAAAAAGGGTAAACACAAGCCACGACGATTGCCGCCGCCAATAACATCGCGGGGCCATGCGCGCTTTCTTTCTGCCCAGCACACACAGACCAGCCGAGCGTTAACAGGGACGCGCAGCCGCTCGCCGCCACCACCCCTATAAACCCAGCAACATGCCCTACCAGCATCCCTAAGGGCACGGCCAGCTTAATATCGCCGCCACCCACCCCTGCATGGGCCAGCCCAAGCACGAGGTATATCCCCGGCCACCACAGCCCGCCCCAGTTGGCAAGTACAAGTGACAACGCAGCGGCTGGCAGCGTCAACCAGTCGGGCAAGCGGCGATGCCGCAAGTCCCACCAAGACAGCGCCGCGGCCCAAAGGCAATAAACAATTCCCCCAAAGATCAACACGGGACTTAGAGTAAAGCGAGGTACCTCCTAGCGCTCGAGGCTTCCACTCAGAGGGCGAATTGTGCAGCGTGAGCCAGACGCGAAGGACAGCCCGCACTTGACGAGGCCTCGTCCTATTTGACCGTCTGCGACCGCCGCTGCAATTCCTCATTCAATGCATTTAGCATCTCTTCCCGCGGTGCGGCCACACCGGTAAATTGCTCGAACTGGCTAAATGCTTGATATGCGAGCATGACATGTCCGCCGACGGACTTGTACCCGTTGGCCGCCGCGCACGTGGTCAGCGGCGTGGGCCAGGGATCATAAATGACGTCGAGCACCGGGGCGTGGGCGATGTCAAAGACATAGTCCTCCACCGCAGCGGCGGGGACGGTAGATACAATGACATCGGCTGCGCGAGACAGCGCAGAAAGGTCACCATCGAAACCGGTGAAAGAAAGCTCCAGTCCCAGCTCTTTGGCAAGTGGCCGTAGCTCGGCGCTACGGTCCGAGCGATTGAGCACGGTGACGGTAGCCACTCCGCGCTCAGCCAGCGCCCACAAAGCGGGACGCGCTGTGCCCCCGGCTCCAATGAGCATCGCGTGCCGTGCGGGGGAATCCCCCAAAAGTTCTTTGAGAGCGCCACGTACGCCTTCGGTGTCGGTATTGTCTGCAAACCACCCTTCTTCTTTACGCACCAGGGTGTTTGCGGAACCTATCAGCTGTGCGCGCTCGCTTACGGTATCCGCAAAGCGGAGGGCGGCGAACTTACCCGGCATGGTGACGGAGAATCCTACGAACTCAGGGGTACTCCCCCGCACCAGATCTGCTAAACCCTCCGCAGCCGTTTCAAAGCGGGTGTAGTCCCAACCTTCGAGCCCGGCAGCCTCGTAGCCAGCATTATGAAGCACCGGAGACAGTGAGTGCTCAATGGGACTACCAAGGACTGCCGCACGTGGCATCGGGTTCTACCTCTTCGTGGTCTTCGCGACTTTATTGGGCGGGCTGATCGGCAGCGGCGTCGCCGTTGCCGGAACCAGCACCCTCCCCTTCGCGCTTGGAGTCAAGCACGCCGGAACGGATGGCGTCATCAACGCGGCCCAAGTGCTCATCGTAGGTATCGGAGAAGACGGTGGTGCCTTCTTCATC
The DNA here is from genome assembly GCA_002154655.1 of Corynebacterium kefirresidentii. GTDB lineage: Bacteria > Actinomycetota > Actinomycetes > Mycobacteriales > Mycobacteriaceae > Corynebacterium > Corynebacterium kefirresidentii. Next base: position 419,255 of record NGUZ01000001.1, on the reverse strand, counting down.
CACGGTGACAAAGAACTTCCAATTGCCCTCAGCAGGCTGCTCCATGGCCTTGATTGCATCATCCGAAGGAGAAGCAATCGGGGTATCCGGCAGGCCCTCCTTTGCGTAGGTATTCCACGGAGTCTTCTCCTCACGGGCCTTATCGGTGGTGGCCAGCTCAACGTCTTCCAAGCCATAGTTCACGGTGGAGTCAAACTCCAAGCGCATCGGCTCGTCCAGACGGTTGAGGATGACGCGGGCGACCTTGTCAAACTCACCTGCTGGCGCCTCGCGTTCCACCAAGGAAGCGGAAGTAAGCAGCTCATAAGGGCTCAGGCCGATAGCCTGGGCGCGTTCTTCGATCTTGGTCTCGTTGTAACGCTTGGTAGAGCGCGTGATGAGGTCCTTCAGAATGTCCTTGGCCTCCATATTGGGGTCTAGGACGTACTGGCCTGGAGCGATAAGACCCTCAATGCGCTTAGGATCGTTGCCGCGCTTGTTGATGGCCTCGAGTGCCCACTGTGGCGCACCCAGCTCAGCAGGATCAGTTTCCGCAGCGACCTTTTCTAGGTCTTCCTTCTTCAGGCAGTTGCCATCGTTGCAGCTGACCTCAGAAATCAAGGAGTAGATGCCATAACGAACGTCTCCACCAACAACCTTGACGTCCTCCAAGGTTGCGCCGCCTTGGACTTCGAGCATGTCGACGCGGTTATTCTTATCCAATAGCGCCTCTACCGCGGCGTTGGCACTCATCTCTTCCTGCAGGCGGTAGAAGCCAGGTTGGATTTGGCTTGCGCTATGGTTCATAGACGCAGCAGAGTCAAAGGCGTCTTGGGTCTTGACCACATTCTTTTCCACCAGTGCAGGACCGAGCTCGGACATCGACGAGCCTTCCGGCACCTCCACCAGCTGGGTGGTACCGTTGCCGGTTCCCTCATAATCGGCAGAGGTATTGCCGAGACGGAATCCGATGTAGATAAGGGCGCCAAGGATAACGATGATCGACGCAATGATAACGGCAATGCCGCGCTGGCGGCGCTTGACGTGTTTCGGCTCCATCGATCGACCGAGACGTTCTTGATTACGGCTCACTTGTTTTAGTCTCCTGAGTTTGAAGGCTGATCTATTGCATCCCCTGGACGGAGAGCATTTGCACGCCCGTCCAGCCATGTCTGCAATATCTCCACCGCTGCTGCTTGGTCGATGACTTTACGGCCCTTTTTCTCGGACACGCCGGACGCGCGCAGCGCGGTGGTTGCTGCCACGGTAGTCAAACGCTCATCAGCCAAGCGTACTGGTGGTGGAACTTTATCCATATTCGCATCTCGATTCAACCGACGGCGGATCCGAAACGCAATTTCTTTAGCATGTTTTACGCTTTTTGAGCCATTTCCCTGCAGATCTCGTGGCAGCCCCACGATGACCTCGACCGCCGCATAAAAATCAATCAATTCTAGGATCCGGTCGATATCACCCTTATCGCGGTCCTTAAACCCGGTTTCGCGGTGAACGGTCTCCACTGGGGTGGCAAGCGTTGCTTCCCTATTGGACACTGCTACGCCGATGCGCACAGTACCGACGTCAAGCGCGAGCCGGCGGCCCTGCCCCGGATCATCAACCCCGGGGATATCTGGTTCCACTTGTGCCACGTTCGAACTCCTACAGGGACTCGAGCATATCCTCGACGGCGGCAAAGCCGCGCTCTGCACCTGCAGCTGAAGAACCGGAGCCCTGGGCCATGTCCGGCTTACCGCCGCCACGGCCATCAACGTACTGGCCAAATTGCTTGACGACGTCCCCGGACTTCACACCGCGTGCGACGGCCTTGTCGGTGGCTGCCACGATGAACGGGAACTTGCCCTTGTCTTGGGCGCCCAAGACGATGACGGCTTCTTCCTCGCGCAGGCGGTTACGCAGGTCCGTAGCCACGGTGCGCAGGTCCCCACCGGTGGTTCCATCCGGCAACGTCAGCGCAATAACCTTGAAACCATTGATGTCCTTGGCGGCGCCGACAAACTCGGAGGCACGCGCAGCCAGCTGCTGCTTGCGCAGGATTTCGATTTCCTTTTCTGCTGCCTTGAGCTTCTCAGATAGCTGAGCAATGCGCTCAGGCAGGTCCTCGGTCTGTACCTTAAGCTCGCGGGAGACTCCTTCCACCAAGGCGGTTTCCTTGGAGTAGTAACGGAAGGCATCCATACCGGAGTAAGCCTCAATGCGGCGAGCGCCAGAGCCTACGGAAGATTCACCCAGCACGGAAACCGGGCCGATTTCAGCGGAGGATCCCACGTGGGTACCGCCGCATAGCTCGATGGAGAACGGTCCGCCGATTTCTACCACGCGGACTTCCTTGCCGTAGTTCTCACCAAAGAGCGCCATGGCGCCCATGGCCTTAGCCTCTTCCAAGGAGGTCTCGATGGTGTTGACGGCAAAATTGGAGTCAATTGCCTGGTTGGTAATCAAGGCAATTTCTTCCAGCTGGGCCTGGCTGAGCTGTTCGGTGTAGTTGAAGTCAAAACGCAGGTAACCCGGGCGGTTCATAGAACCAGCCTGGACCGCGGTGGGGCCAAGCACCTGGCGCAGTGCGGCGTGAATGAGGTGCGTAGCAGAGTGAGCCTGGGTAGCGCCGTGGCGCCACTGCTCGTCGACGCCCGCCTCAACCGACATGCCCAGGTCTAGGCCGCCAGCCGTAACCGTGGCTTTGTGGACCCACAGCTTCTTGCCAATCTTTTGGACGTCATTGACCTCCAGCAAGGACTCGCCGGCCACAATGCGCCCGCGATCAGCCATCTGGCCGCCCGCCTCGGCATAAAGTGGGGTGTGGTCCAAAATGACCTCGACCTCTTCACCCTCGTGGACTTCATCGACCTTTTCTCCGCCGCGGACAAGGCCGATCACGCGGGCGTCGGAAGTAAGCTCCTCGTAGCCGGTGAAGACGGTGGGGTTATTGTCTACCCAGTCGCGGTAGAGGGAAAGGTCAGTGTGCCCGTGCTTCTTGGCCTGGTTATCGGCCTTGGCGCGGCGGCGCTGCTCACCCATGGCATCGTTGAAGCCATCCATGTCCACCTCAAGGCCCGCTTCCTGGGCCATTTCCAGCGTCAAGTCGATGGGGAAACCATAGGTATCGTGCAGCTCAAAGGCCTTCTCACCAGGCAGGACCTTTGCGGTCTTCGCGCGAGAGGTGGACTTGAGCTCCTGCACGGCATCGTCGAAGAGGCGGGTGCCGGACTCCAGAGTCTTGAGGAAGGCCTTTTCTTCGTTGACGGCCACGCGCAGAATGCGCTCACGGTTGTCCGCAATCTCCGGATAAGACGGGGTCATGGTATCCATGACCGTGTTCATGAAGCGCTCCATGGTGGCACCGGTAGCACCCAGCAGCTTGGCGGAACGGATAATGCGGCGCAACAGGCGACGCAGGATATATCCGCGGCCCTCATTGCCCGGGGTCACGCCATCCAAGATGAGCATCATGCCGGTGCGGGAGTGGTCCGCTACCACGCGAAAGCGGATATTGTCTTCCTGAGAAGCCTTATCGCCGTAGGTGGCACCGGTAAGTTCCTCAGCTACGTCAATGACTGGACGCAGCAGGTCTGTTTCGTAGACGTTGTCTACGCCCTGCAAAATGCAGGCCACGCGCTCAATGCCGAGGCCGGTATCGATGTTTTTCTTGGGCAGCTCGCCAACGATTTCAAAGTTGCCCTTGCCAATGCCCTCGCCGCGTTCGTTTTGCATGAAGACCAAGTTCCAGATCTCCATGTAGCGGTTATCATCGGCAATGGGTCCGCCGTCCTTGCCGTACTCAGGACCGCGATCGTAATAAATCTCGGAGCACGGGCCACAGGGTCCAGGGATACCCATGGACCAGTAGTTATCCTCCATGCCCAGGCGCTGAATGCGCTCTTCAGGAACGCCAATCTTATCGCGCCAGATTTCGGCGGCCTCATCATCATCCAGGTACACCGTCACCCACAAGCGCTCTGGGTCCAGGCCAAATCCACCCTCGTCCACGGCGCCGGTAAGCAAGGTCCAGGCATTGGTGATGGCGCCTTCCTTGAAGTACTGGCCAAAGGAGAAGTTTCCGGCCATCTGGAAGAAGGTGTTGTGGCGGGTGGTAATGCCCACCTCTTCAATATCCAGGGTGCGCACGCACTTCTGGATAGAAGTGGCGAGCCCCTTGGCAAAGGGCGGGTTCTGCTGGCCCAGGAAGTAAGGCTTGAATGGGACCATGCCCGCGTTTACGAAAAGCAGGTTAGGGTCATCCAGGATCAGCGAGGCACTTGGTACCGCCTCGTGACCAGAATTGACGAAGTGCTGGGTAAACCGTTCCCGGATCTCATGAGTCTTCACGAGCAACAATCCTAACTGTATGAGCTTTCATCTTCTATCGAGAAGTTTCTAACCCGCCCAACTTTACCCTTCGCCGCACCGCAATTTCCCTTGGGTAGGTATCAGCGCGGTCGGCGAGCGTTTTTACCGGGAGAACGCTTGCCGCGAATAATGCTGCGCAATCGGCCTATATAGTCATAAACACGCTTTTCAGCTCCATGATCGGTGGGTTCATAATATACGGAGCCTTCCAACTCATCGGGCAGGTACTGCTGTTCTACTACGCCGCGGGGATCATCGTGGGGGTAAACATAGCCCACGGCATTTCCCATCCGCTTTGCGCCCTCGTAGTGTCCATCGCGCAGATGCGCCGGCACGTGGCCCACCTTGCCGGCGGCCACATCTGCCTGGGCCTGCGTGATGGCGGAGATAACCGATGGAGACTTCGGCGCGGTGGCCAGATGGATGGTGGCCTGCGCCAAGGGGATTCTCGCCTCCGGCATTCCGATGAGCTGTGCGGCCTCGGCCGCCGCCACAGCTACCTGGAGCGCAGTGGGATCGGCCATACCGATGTCTTCGGAGGCATGCACTATGAGCCTGCGCGCTATAAAGCGCGGATCCTCTCCTGCTTCCACCATGCGGGCTAGATAGTGCAGCGCAGCATCAACATCGGAGCCACGAATGGATTTAATAAACGCAGAGACCACATCGTAGTGTTGGTCGCCGTCCCGGTCATAGCGCACCACCGCCTTATTGACGTTGTCTGTGACCGTCTGTGCGGTAATTTCCCCGCCGTCGTCGACCGCCTCGGCCGCCGCCTCCAGGTAGGTCAATGTGCGCCGCGCATCACCGCCGGCCAAAAGAACTAACTGCTCCAAGGCCTCGTCGGCGATCCGAATCTTGCGCTCGCCCAAGCCACGATCGCTTTCTAGCGCGCGCTTGGCGACGCCCCTTAAGTCGGCGTCGCTTAGCGAATGCAGCTGCAAAAGCAGCGAGCGCGACAGGAGCGGCGCCACAACGGAAAATGAGGGATTTTCCGTCGTCGCCGCCACGAGCAGTACCGTGCGGTTTTCCACGGCCGCGAGCAGCGCATCCTGCTGGGTTTTAGAAAAACGATGTACCTCATCGATAAAAAGCACCGTCCGGCGCCCGTGAATGAGCTCTTGCCGGGCGTGGGTGATGACCTCCCGGACCTGCTTCACTCCCGAATCGAGCGCGGATAGACCCACAAAATTCTGCCCCATCTGGCTTGCAATAAGAGAGGCAATCGTGGTCTTGCCAGTACCTGGCGGGCCATACAAAATGACAGAGGCCTCCCCTGAGCCTTCCACTAGGCGGCGCAATGGCTTGCCAGGAGCCAAAAGGTGGTCTTGTCCGACCACTTCATCCAAGCTCTGCGGGCGCATGCGCGCCGCCAGCGGCGATCCTGCGTGGGTGGCAAAGAGGTTCTTCCCAGGCAAAGACGCGGCATTGTCCCCGGGGGTGGGCCCGCCAAAGAGTGAGTCTTGAGACACTAAAACCTACCTCCTAGCAGTGTGCGGGCACATCGAAGTTATCTATTCATCATCCAAGCGGCGCGCAATTGCGCTGCCAAATTCTGCGATGGGTGCGCAGGAGGGGCCATCGCAGCGCGCGGCATAGCGCGACAGCGCCTCAAAGGTTTCGTACAGATCACGGCGCACCAGCAATTCATCTTCCGTAAACGGCCCGTGATCGGCCGGGCGCAAGATCGAATGCTGCGGATCGTGGAAGACCTCGGCTTCTCCCCTGACCAAGGCCACCAGCCCTTCAATGCCGCCTGCTTGCATGGTGGTCACGCTCGACAGCGCCCAGCCGATTAGTGAAGCCACGATGAGTCCATGGATCTCTTCCGGATCAGAAAACAGCGGCCACACGTCTGCTACCGCACGAGACCAGGCGGAGATAAAAATATCTGCCTCCTCGTCCGTAATCGGCTTAGAGAAGAGGAATTGTGGGAAACCAGCAATAACGCAGGCCACGTCGAAGCCCACATTGCGGAATCCCGCCCATTCATAATCCAAGAAGTGCAGGTGCTGCGAGACGATAATATTATCCGGAGAAAGGTCAAAGGGAGTAAAGGCCCGGTCCTTGCCGGAGGCCAAAGACCTGGCTGCTTGACGAGCTAGCTCACGGAAGCTTTCGGGGGCTTCGAGCCCCGCCGTATCCAGCAAATCGAGGCCGATTCCGATGGAGCCTTCCAATGCCTCATCACGCACGGATTGGTGCGGGGCCAATTCCGGGTTCTTGCGCAACATGCGGCTAAGCAAGGTTTCATAATCCTGCTCATGCCCGGCGGTCCCCGCATGCATGTGGCCTAGAGCGCTGCCCAGCGAGCGCAGCACTCGGACGCGGTCGGCATCGGTGGACTGAACCAGGACATCGGCAAGCGTTTCGCCCTCACCCAAGTCCGTCAAAACGATAATGCGCTTATCTAAATCATGGGCGAGGAGCACTGGGCCAGGGCGCACATCTTCAGATAGCGCGGTAGTAAATTGATAAGCCACAACCTCACGCAGCATTGCGGCATCATCAACGCCATAGCCTGTGACCGGGTTGTATTTAATGACTACCGAGCGGTGAGGCAGGAAGGCGCCGGGGGCAATCCTTGCGCGCAAGACCATTGCATTGCCGGAGCCATCCAAGCGCTCTACGCTCGACATCTCCGGGGTGCCACCAAAACGGCGCGACAACATCTCCGAGGCGGCCTTGATGACGTCCTCGGGCGATAGCACAGTATCGTTTTCATCCATAGTTCTATCCAGTATGCCCCCTCACACCAAAGCGGGGTCACAAGTTCGCCCGCAGCGACAATGGCCACGGCCTACGATGTGCCCCGCACGGTGTGCCTTAACAGCTGAGGTTCAAGCTATCTGCTTACTTCTCCTCAGCAGTCTCTCCCGCAGTGGAACCGGCCTTGTCCTGTTCCTTCTTCTTTTCCGGCTTGTAGTCTACGCCGGTTTCCTTGCGCTGTGCGGCAGGGATTGGTGCAGGGGCGTCGGTAAGCGGGTCTACCCCGCCGCCGGACTTCGGGAACGCAATGACGTCGCGGATGGAGTCGAAGCCGCCCAGCAGGGAGACAATGCGGTCCCAGCCAAAGGCGATGCCGCCGTGTGGCGGGGCGCCATAAGAGAAGGCATCGAGCAGGAAGCCAAACTTCTCCTGAGCTTCCTCGTCCCCAATTCCCATGACATCAAAGACGCGCTTTTGCACGTCTTCCTGGTGGATACGGATGGAACCGCCGCCAATCTCATTGCCGTTGCAGACAATGTCATAAGCGTAGGCGGTAGCCTCGCCCGGGTTCTGGTCAAAGGAATCAATCCACTCCGGCTTCGGGGAGGTGAACGCGTGGTGGACCGCGGTCCACTTGGAGTGACCCAAAGCGACGTCGCCGGAAGCGGTTGCATCGGCAGAAGGCTCGAAGAGCGGGGCATCAATAACCCACGTGAAGGCCCAGTCGCCTTCCTTGATAAGGTCCAGCTTCTTTGCAATCTCGCCGCGCGCAGCACCCAGCAGGGCACGCGAAGCCTTGGTGTCGCCAGCGGCAAAGAAGATAGCATCGCCTGGCTTAGCGCCGACGTGCTCTGCGATGCCCTCGCGCTCGGCGTCGGTAATGTTCTTAGCCACCGGGCCGCCCAATGTGCCGTCCTCACCCACGGTGATATAAGCCAAGCCCTTCGCACCGCGCTGCTTAGCCCAGTCCTGCCAAGCATCGAACTGACGGCGCGGCTGGGAGGCGCCGCCCTCCATAACCACAGCGCCCACGTATTCATTCTGGAAGACGCGGAAGGTGGTGTCCTTGAAGAACTCGGTGCACTCTACAATCTTGATGTCGAAGCGCAGGTCTGGCTTATCAGAGCCGTAGTACTTCATCGCATCAGCGTAGGTCATGCGCGGGATAGGAGTCTTAATCTCGTAGCCAATGAGCTTCCACAGCTCGGTAACGATCTCTTCTGCCAAGGCGATGACATCGTCCTGGTCTACAAAGGACATCTCCACGTCCAGCTGCGTAAACTCCGGCTGGCGGTCGGCGCGGAAATCCTCATCGCGGTAGCAACGTGCAATCTGGTAGTAGCGCTCCATGCCAGCGACCATGAGCAGCTGCTTGAACAGCTGCGGGGACTGTGGCAGTGCGTACCACGTGCCTGGCTTCAAGCGCGCCGGCACCAGGAAGTCACGCGCACCCTCCGGGGTGGAACGAGTCAAGGTTGGAGTCTCAATTTCTGCAAAGTCATGAGAATCCAGCACCTTGCGGGCCGCACGGTTAGCGGCAGAACGCAGGCGCAGGGCCTTCGCCTGGCGCTCACGGCGCAGGTCCAAGTAGCGGTACTTCAAGCGAGTCTCCTCGCCTACCTCACCCGAGGTCGAAGGATCATCAACCTGGAACGGCAGCGCTGCGGATTTATTGAGCACCTCAAGATCCGCGACATTGACCTCAATCTCGCCGGACGGCAGGTTGGGGTTCTCAGAGCCTTCCGGGCGGGGTTCTACGGTACCGGTAACCTTCACGCAGTATTCGGAGCGCAGGTCGTGGGCGCGTTCCGCAACGTCAGATTCACGGAAGACAACCTGGGCGATGCCAGAGCGATCGCGCAGGTCAATGAAGATCACACCACCGTGATCGCGGCGGCGGGAAACCCAACCGGTTAGGGTGACGGTCTCTCCTGCGAGTTCTTTGCGGAGCTCACCAGCTAAGTGGGTACGCAGCACTGTTGTTCAATCCCTTCTGAAAATTGTGTCACTTGCGGGTCCCGCCACGCGTAAACAGCGCGCGCCAAACCAAGCACAAGACTAGGAACGTGCACAATCCTACATCCCTACCGGTACGCGCAGCGCAGTAAGGTAGACGCAGCGCCGCCCCGAAAGCGGAAAAGGTAGCTTCCTCCCCCTGTTTCCTTGCCCCCTTGTGCACCCATCTTCATCCTGTGTTTTAAGGGGCCATGTGGCACTATTTAGACATGACTTTTAGATCTGGTGCCGATTTCGGCGGCAAGGAAGCTCGTTCCGGTGGCGGCGGTGGCATCGCCATCGGCGGTGGCGTCGGCTCGATTGTTTTGGTTGGCCTTTTCCTCCTACTTGGCGGTAACCCCTCAGACTTGGGCGCGATTTTAGGCAATGAACAGTCTCAGTCCGATGGCGCCGCGCAGGGCGATAGCCCAGAATGCAAAACTGCGGAAGATGGCAATACCAAAGATGAATGCCTGGTAGAGTTCACCGGCCGCAGCGTGGACAACGTTTGGTCCAAGGTGCTGCCAGAACAGGCGAATATTCAATACACCGAACCGGAGCGCGTGGTCTTCCACGGTGGCGTTAATACCGGATGCGGCGCGGCATCCTCTTCTACCGGCCCCTTCTATTGCCCACGCGATGAGTCCGCCTATTTCGATACCGAGTTCTTTGATTCCCTGCGCAATTTCGGCGCGGAAAATGCCCCTTTGGCCCGCATGTACATCGTGGCCCACGAGTTTGGCCACCACATTCAAAACCTGGAGGGCACCCTCGGCTTGTCGGACTATAACAACCCCGGCGCCGATTCCAACGCCGTGAAGATCGAGCTGCAGGCTGACTGCTACGCCGGGCTGTGGGCCTCCTACGCCGACAAGGGTGACAACCCCTTGCTAGAGCCCATTACCAAAGAACAGGTCTCGGATGCTGTCGCCGCTGCCCAAGCGGTGGGCGATGACAATATTCAACGCCGTTCCGGCGGCCAGGTCCAGCCTGACTCCTGGACCCATGGCTCTTCTGAACAACGCGAGAAGGCATTCCTCGCTGGCTATAACTCCGGCAAGATGTCCCAGTGCGACACCTTGGGGCGCGGCGCTTACCGCGGCTAAAACTACTTTTGGCCGCCGCCTATCCTCTAAGAGCCTAGACGGACTCGCCACCTCCGCTAGCCATACCGACTGTGCCGGGGCTAGCGGATTTTCTTATCCCTATCCCAGGGCGCTGCAAGCACTCCGCGCTTGGCGACGCCCTCCCTTTCCACCCTTCTCCACACTGGCACCTATCACCATGCACCGAACTAGTGCATTCTTGGCCGCTTTCATGATCTTAAAACCCTGCGCTCCATCGTGAACGCAAAGAACTCCTTTCCCACGCCCGCTATTACAAATCAGAGCTCATCGCTCAGCCGCACGCAGCAGTGGTACAGCAGATTTCCACCCTCCGGGACATAGTGGTGTCCCCTCCCGAGACCCTTCGCGTCCTGCAGCCGCATCGATGGGTCGCCGCGGATTTCAGCGATAAGGACAAACTCGATGCCGCCGACAGTGCGGATAGAGCGAAGTATCAAGAGCCCAGCGATCGCGCCATCTTTCTGGCCCGCACGGTAAGTGTGCAGGAGTCGATGGACCACCTATCAGAAACCGATAACCAAGGACACCGCCCGTACGCAGCCGTCATCACAGAGCACGGCAAAGTAAATGAGACTCCGCTGCGCTTGGTTACACCGGCGGACCTGCCGGTGCTTTTCGATGCCCTAGAATGGGAATGATTCGCCAGCCATTCACATTGCGTCTTGTGCCCTTGGGTAGCGCATAGAAAGGTAACCATGCAATTCGGCATCTTCAGCATTGGGGATTTAACTACTGACCCCAACTCCGGAAAGACTCCCTCTGAAGCCGAGCGCATCCGCAACTTAACGGAGATTGCGCTGAAGGCAGAGGAGGTTGGCCTGGATGTCTTTGCCACCGGCGAGCACCACAACCCGCCCTTCGTACCTTCCTCTCCTACCACGCACTTGGCCTATATCGCCGCGCAGACGAAGCGCTTGCAGCTCTCGACTGCAACGACGCTTATTACTACCAATGACCCGGTCAAGATCGCAGAGGACTATGCCTTCCTGCAGCACCTTGCACAAGGGCGAGTAGACCTTATGCTGGGCCGCGGAAATACGGGCCCAGTCTATCCGTGGTTTGGCAAGGATATCCAGCAGGGCATTCCCCTGGCTATTGAAAATTATCACCTGCTGCGCAGGCTCTGGCGCGAGCCAGTTGTTAATTGGCAAGGAAAGTTCCGCACGGCCTTGGAAGGGTTTACTGCTACCCCGGCGCCGCTGGATGGAATTCCGCCCTTTGTCTGGCACGGCTCAATTCGTTCGCCGCAAATTGCCGAGCAAGCTGCTTATTACGGCGATGGTTTCTTCCATAACAATATCTTTTGGAATAAGGAACACACTGCTCAGATGGTAGATCTCTACCGCCGTCGTTTTGCAAGCTACGGCCACGGCCAAGCGGACCAAGCGATTGTAGGCCTTGGTGGCCAGGTCTTTATCGGCGATACAGAGCAAGAGGCTAAAGATTTCTTCCGCCCCTACTTCGACAATGCCCCGGTCTATGGACACGGCCCCAGCCTCGAAGAATTCACGGCCCAGACTCCATTGACCGTTGGCACCGTGGAGCAAGTAATTGAAAAGACCCTTAGTTTTGCTGACTGGGCCGGGAACTACCAGCGTCAGCTATTCCTCATCGATCACGCCGGGCTACCGCAAGAAGTAGTCCTCGAGCAGATAGAAATCCTTGGCACCCAAGTAGTCCCCGAGCTGCGACGACGCTTTGAACAACGCCGTCCCAGCCACGTTCCTTCTCACCCGCCGACACACGCTAGCTTGCTCGCTGAGCCCAATTCTTCTCACCTGCAGGTCAGCCCTGGAAAGGAACACTAGTTATGCGCTCCCTACTCGTTATCTCAGCTGGCTTATCGCAACCGTCTTCCTCTCGTCGGCTGGCAGACATGCTCGCAGAGGCTACCCGCGCCAAAATCGCCGCGCGCGGTGAAGGGATCCAGATCGACGTCATTGAGATTCGCGATTTGGCCTTCGAACTAGCAACCGCCATGACCGATCGGACTGCGTCGACGCCGGAGTTGACCCGGGCCCAGGAACACGTTGCTCAAGCCGATGGGCTCATTGCCGTCACCCCTGTATTTCAGGGGAGCTATTCGGGCCTATTCAAGATGTTCTTTGACACCTTGGCACCCCATGCACTCGACAATCTTCCTACAATCATCGCGGCTACAGCTGGTTCTTCACGCCACTCCCTAATTTTGGACTACGCGCTTCGCCCACTGTTTAATCAACTCCACGCAAATATCGTGCCAACGGGAGTTTTTCAGGCTGCGGAGGACTTGGGCACTCCAGAAGGCGAACGCCTTGTCACCCGCATTGAACGCTCTGCAATTCAGCTAGCTGACCAAATGGTTGCCCCCAGGGACAGGGTGTCTGGAATCGCTGGCGAGCTGGAGGGGTTGGGTGGCAGATCTACTGTGCGGCTAGCCAAGGAGAACTTCATCCCCTTGGGAAAGCTCCTGAATGGCTACGGCGACTAGGCCACAGGCGCGGTCTGTACTTCGCATAGGCGGCGATTGATAGAAGGTGTGACTTTCGCTACGCTGGGCACAGAAAATTTGCCTCTCCCCTCGCTTCCGGCTTTGCCCCTTGATACGAGAAAAGCCCTAGGAACCAAACACATATCCACCCAGAAAGGTTCGGCACAGCTTAACTATGACAATTAGCGTCACGGACATCTTCTCCATCGGCATCGGCCCGTCCTCTTCGCACACCGTTGGGCCTATGCGCGCGGCTAAGCAATTCCTCGATTCCCTCGAGAAGCACCCGGCGAAGGTGTATACCGAGTTGCGCGGTTCCCTTTCCGCCACTGGCCGCGGGCATGCCTCCGACCGCGCTGTCATCCTCGGTCTCGCTGGCTGGGATCCACTGAGCGTGCCTATCGACGCCGAGCCGCACGCAGGTGGATTTATTCCCAGTGAAGGAACGATTTCTGGCCCCCGCGGCACGGTGGACTATGAGATCGCTTTTGATAACGAACCACTTCCTCAGCACCCCAATGGCATGATTTTTAGTGCTTGGGATGAAAGCGGCAACCTCATCGCAGAAAAAGAAGAGTACTTCTCTGTCGGCGGCGGCTTTATTCTCTCTCGCTCGGAGCTTGATGCGGAAGTCGCTGAAAGCAATGAGGTGCCCGCTGGCGTAGCCGCAGCGCAGGTTGATGACACCGTTCCTTATCATTTTACCACGGGCGAAGAATTGCTCAATCTGTGCGAAGCCCATAACAAGGCAATCTGGGAGATCGTGCTAGCCAACGAGGAGACCTTGCACCGTGACGAAGGCGGCGCCGAATTCGTGTTGCGGCACCTTGATCTGGTCTGGGACATCATGCGGGAGTGTGTGACCGAAGGCATTTCCACCAAGGGCCTACTACCGGGTGGGCTGCGTGTGCCGCGTCGCGCCCCAAAGATGTACGCCCAGTTGCTGGAAAATCAGGATGACACCAGCTGCGGTTTCTCCGCCATGGAGTGGGTCAATCTCTATGCCCTCGCGGTCAATGAGCAAAACGCGGCCGGTGGCCGCGTCATTACCGCACCTACCAATGGTGCGTGCGGCATCATTCCAGCGGTACTGCACTATGCGCGCGATTTCCGCGCAGACTTCACCCGTTCTACCGCCCGGCGCTACCTATTGACCGCCGGTGCTATCGGCATGATCATCAAAGAAAATGCGTCCATCTCCGGAGCTGAGGTGGGCTGCCAAGGCGAGGTAGGTTCCGCCTCCGCTATGGCCGCTGCGGGTATGGCAGAGCTGCTCGGCGCTACTCCGGCGCAGGTAGAAAACGCCGCGGAAATCGCTTTGGAGCATAACTTGGGCCTGACCTGCGACCCAGTTGGCGGATTGGTGCAGATTCCGTGCATCGAACGCAATGCCATCGGTGGGGTGAAATCCATCAATGCCGCACGCATGGCCAAGATGGGCGAAGGTACTCATCATGTGACCTTGGATAATGCAGTGCAAACTATGGCAGAGACCGGCCGCGATATGCTCTCCAAATACAAGGAAACCTCCCTGGGCGGATTGGCTAAGACCATGGGCTTTAGTGTGTCCCAGGTGGAGTGCTAAAACAGACTCCATGCGCGCAGATGCCCTTCACCGCCGCACAGCTATTATTGCCGCGGCGTGTCAGTTATTCCGATCCCACGGCGATAATGTCGCTTTGGATAAGGTAGCCGCACAAGCCGGGGTGAGTGTAGCCACCGTCTATCGCAACTTCCCTAACCGCGCGAGCCTTATCCGCGCTTGCGCAGAATATATGGGCGATGCCTTTGCGAGGTTCCAACAGCGTCTCATCGCTGACTTTGAGGATCCTAAGCATTCCGGCACTGAGTATGTCCGCGTCTATGCCACCCATATCCTTACCATGGAGCTTAATACCCTCATCCCTGCCTTCATCCCTCAGGATTTGGATTCTCTGAGCCCCGAGCTAACCGCTCAGCGTGACCTCTTGGAGAGCAATGGACGCAGGTTCATTGAGCTTGGGCAACAGCACGGCGAGATCGGACCCGGAGTCACCCACCTCGAGTTCATTGTGGGCCTACTCAGCTTGGCGCGGCCCCGCGAGGTCGATGTTGAGGCCTACCAGCCGGACCTCCAAGAAAAGATTATTGATCTTTACTTGGCAGGTATTAAAAGAGGGCACCGCGACTAAGCGCGATGCCCACCGGCTACAAAACTTAAGCCTCGCCGTGCATTTCCCGTGTAAGGACGGAAACTAGGTCAGAGACATTAACGTCGTGCTGCTCGTGTGCGGCTAGGTCCTTAAGCGCAACGGTGCCGTTTTCTAGCTCCTGCTCGCCCAGTACCAGAGCGAAACGTGCACCTGCGCGGTCCGCACCCTTCATCGCGCCCTTGAGACCACGGTCTCCAAAAGACATATCCGCGGAAATGCCGGCCTTGCGGAGATCGTTGATAAGAGTGGTCATGGTGCGCTTTGCGGAGGCACCCAGCGCCACGCCAAAGACGTCCACGCGAGAATCTACGCCTTCTAGGGTGATGCCCTCGGCTTCAAGAGCCAGCAGGGCGCGGTCGACGCCCAAGCCATAGCCAATGCCGGATAGGTCTTGGCCGCCCAGCTGGGCCATCAGGCCGTCGTAGCGTCCACCGCCACCGATACCGGACTGCGCACCAAGGCCGTCATGGACGAACTCGAAGCAGGTCTTGGTGTAGTAATCCAATCCGCGCACCATGCGCGGATTAATCTCATAAGCTACGCCCATATCATCCAACATGCCGGTGACGGTCTCGAAATGCTCGCGGCATTCCGCATTAAGGTGGTCGAGCATTAAGGGGGCATCGACAAGCTGCTCTTGGACTTCCGGACGCTTATCATCCAGCACACGCAGAGGGTTGATCTCAGCACGGTGGCGGGTCTCTTCATCCAAATCGAGTTTAAAGAGGAACTCCTGCAGCTTCTCCCGGTAAGCTGGGCGGCAATTGCGATCGCCTAAGCTGGTGAGCTCGAGGCGGAAGCCGCTAAGCCCCAGCGCGCGGAAGGAACGGTCTGCCAAAGCAATGACCTCGGCGTCTAGCGCGGGATCGTCGACACCAATTGCCTCCACACCCACCTGCTGGAGCTGGCGGTAGCGGCCGGCCTGCGGGCGTTCGTAGCGGAAGAACGGACCAAAATAGTTAAGCTTCACGGGCAGTTGGCCACGGTCCAAGTTGTGCTCAATGACAGAGCGCATCACGCCGGCAGTACCCTCTGGACGCAAGGTAACGGAGCGGTCACCGCGATCGGCGAAGGTGTACATCTCTTTAGATACCACGTCGGTGGACTCGCCTACGCCACGAGCAAAGAGCGCGGTGTCTTCAAAAATGGGCAGCTCAATGTGCTGGAAGCCGGAGAGATGTGCCTGCTCCACCATGGTCTGGCGCACCTTATAGAATGCGGCCGACTGCGGTGGGAAATAGTCTGGGACACCTTTAGGAGCGGACAGGGCTTGAAACTGCTTTTTATTACTCACGGGTATTACAGTACCTCCCTCAATGTAGCGAAGAAGGGATTGGTCGCCCTCTCCTTACGCATGGTGGTGGTGGGACCATGGCCGGGCAGAATGTCGAGGTTATCCGCCAAACTCCACACTGGGCCCGCAAGGGACTTCTGCATGGCTTTGGGATCCGAGTGAGGTAGGTCGGTGCGACCAATGGCACCGGCAAAGAGCACATCACCAGTTAAGGCAAAGTCCTCAGCGACGATCATGGTGCATCCCGGAGAATGCCCGGGCGCATGCTTCAGGCTGAAGGTATGGCCGAGGAGTTCTAGGGTTCCTCCGTCTTGTAGCTCGCGGACGTCGTTGATGGGGGTCATATGGGCGGCGTCGAAAAGCTCCTGCGCCTGGGGCGAAACACCTTCGCCGCTGGCGAGCATAAACTTGTCAGCGGGGTGAATATAAACAGGGATATCGAGCTTTTCTGCAAGGGATCCGGCGTCCCGTGTGTGGTCAATGTGGCCGTGGGTAAGCACGATAGCCTCATAGTCCAAGTCATGCTCTAGGACTTTTCCCATAGCATCCATGCCGGGATCGACGATGAAGGCGCGGCGGCCCTCCGCAATCACATAGGTATTGGTCTGAAAGGGACCGGCAGTAAAACCGAAGAGTTCCATACCCACCACCCTAGCTGCCCAGAGAATAAAGAGCCGCCCGGCCCCGTCTTCGTAGATGAATCGCGACCAGCAACGCTGTGCGGCCTAGCTCAAAATATTCCACACCTTGTCATAGTCAAGCTGAGTGACAACACCTGGAACCATTTGTGTGTGCATCACCCGGTGATTTTCATCGGCCACGACCACGGAGCGAGCAAGGAGGCCTTCCAATACGGAATCGCGAACGGTCACGCCGAATTTCTCTCCAAAGTCAGATCGAAATGCGGAGGCGGCGATGACATCAGCAATGCCTTCCGCAGCGCAAAAACGCTTGAGGGTAAAAGGCAAGTCACGAGAAACGCACAGAAGCTTAGTGTTATCTAGCTGCGCAACCTGCTCATGGAAACGGCGCAGTTGCTCCTGGCAGGCAGGGGTTTCGATAGAGGGAAAGATGGAGATAATAAGGCGCGTGCCCGCGAAAGTCTCATTGCTAATCTGACTCAGGTCCGTACCGATGAGTTCGAATTCGGGCAGCGGGTCTCCCACTGCGGGAAGTTCACCAACGGTGGGTGTTGGCGGGTCGATAAAATCTGGTTCAACCATGGAAACCAGAGTACTTATGACTTGGCTCAATAGCCATTGACTAGCCCGATTTACGTGCCCACGCTTTCTTCGAAGTATAGAACCGCTAAACTCGGTCAGGTTGAATCATGCCACCGAAAATCGCTAGAAAGGTTGACTCCCGGTGCCAAATAATAAAAAGCGCGGCGAAGAGGCGCTGAGCAAGCTCGAGCGCGAGCTAAAATCCCGCGAACGCAAGCAAAAGACACGCCCGCTGGGCGTTGTCTTCGCGTCCCTCGTAGTAATCCTCGCCTTGGTAGGCGGTATTTACTACTTGTCCACCCGCGAAGGCGACGATGAGAAGGTACAGGCTGAGGAGTCCTCCGCAGCTGAGACCTCGCAGCAAACCCCACAGGCACAGCCGATCGCAGATAAGCGCGCAAAGGCTCTGCCGGATACCGTGACCTGTAAGTACGAGGACACCGGTCAAGATTCCAACGGTGCGGCTAAGCCGAATGGAAAGGATATTTCCACCAAGGGCACCGTTACCGTTTCCTTTGAGACTTCTCAGGGCACCATTGAGATGGAGATGGATCGTGCCAAGGCCCCGTGTGCCACCAACGCAATTTCTGAGTTGGCAAAGTCTGGCTACTACGATGACACCGTCTGCCACCGTATGACCTCGAGTGGGATCAACGTTTTGCAGTGTGGCGATCCGACCGGTTCCGGTTCCGGCGGCCCTGGCTTCAGCTTCGCTGATGAGTACCCCACCGACGAGGTGGATGAGAAGGATGCACAGAACCCCGTTATCTACCCGCGCGGCTCCGTTGCCATGGCAAATAGCGGTCCAGACACCAATGGTTCTCAGTTCTTCCTCAACTATGACGATTCTGAGTTGGCCCCGAACTACACCTACTTCGCCACCATTACCGACGAAGGTATGAAGACGATGGACAAGATTGCCAAGAACGGCGTCGAAGGCGGCCAGCCAGATGGCAAGCCAGCAAAGGAAGTCAAGATCAAGAAGGCAACCGTCAAGGCCTAGGCGCTTTAAAAGCCCTGCTTGGCGACGCCTCCCCTGCCACCACCCCACACCCCCTAACGGGGGCAAGGGTTAAGCCCCGCGCATTCGTCACTTTCACAACGTACGGACGCGCTGGGGCTTTTACTTTCCTTAATTTAACCTGAGCCTGAATATGAGCCCTAAGCTGCAGAAACACTAAGCCTCTAAAATTCCCCTAGTTCACACTAGCCACAAGAGTAAACTTGCAGCACACAGCAGACTTTCAGATATTTCAGCGAGTAAACAAAAACCTACCAATACTGTTGCGGAAGCCTGTCAGCCTGTCTAGTATTTGAAACGTCTTTGAACGCACCAAGCTTGTTAGGAATCAAACATGAAGCTTTTCTCCCGCAAGGCACTCGTTGCCGGCGCAACCGCTCTGTCCGTCGCTTTCGCAGGCACCACCGTTGCTACCGCTGCTGAGCCGACCACTCCAGCGGCCTCCACCCCAGCGTCCTCCGCCCAGGACAAGAAGCCTGCCGAAGCGACCACCACCAAGACTACTGAGCCGACCGAGGAGGGTTCCTCCATCAAGGATATGGATCCTAAGGAAATCACCGCTTGGATCAGCGTTTTCACCGCTGTTATCGGCGCGCTGGGCACCCTGTTCGCCTTCGCAAACAAGTACCTCGACCTGCCTTTCGGCAACAAGTAAGGTCACCGCTTCATAGCGATTCTTAAGCCGCTGCATTCCAAAAGGGAATGCAGCGGCTTTTTCATAGGCTTTTGAGCAATCGGAAGAACTGACCGACGCTTGAGCTTTTCCAGGCTTAGGGATGCATCTAGGACTCTTTAGCGTCTTCAATGTACTCAGACCCCACCAGGTCTTTGAAAAGCTCTGGGTCGATAGATTGCCCGACTCTGATGACGGAAATATGACCCGTTGGCTCCAGGATCATAATCTGTACGTCCTGCATGCGGCTAATGCCTGCCTTGCGTGCAGCAGAATAGATATCTGACTTAGTAATATGCGCCAGGGTCAAGTTATCCTCAACCATTTTCCCGCGAAATACTAGGAGAACTGGGCGCCGGTCAAGAAAGCGAGTCCACTTCACCACTTTGCGGATAGTACCGAACGCGGCCTCTAGAGCCATCAGGGTAGTCAGGCCGATTACGCCGGCGGCCAAGGTTGGTGGATTACCCACAATGACACGGCCTGCAACCGCGCCGAACATAATGATGATGATGGCATCTGAGGCCGTCATGGAGGTAAGGACCCGGGAGCCAAATATCTTCACTAGGACCATGAAGGATAGGTAGATGCCCAAAGTGGCTAATACGACAACGGGGATACGGTGCCATTCAATGCCTAGTTGATAGGTAATTTCGCGCACAAAGAGGTCTAAAGTATCCACGGTTGATTAGGTTACCCGGCTGCTGCACGGCATACAGAAAAGGCGGAGCGATACTCCCCCGTTCAGGAAGAACCGCTCCGCCTAGCGCCGTGATGGCTTAGAGGTGGAATTGCTTGCGCAGGTCCTCAATCATCTTGCGCGCTGGGGCAGGAAGAATCTGCGGGTTCATACCCACAACCGCAACACCAGCTACCAGCGCCGCAACAATGGCAAATACTGCGCTGCCCATGGAAGAACCGTTAGAGGACAAGGAGGAACCCTTCGGCTCGGGCTTAGCACCCGGCTCCTGGGAGCTCTCGCCACTTACCTCGATAGGCAAAGTTGCCTTGGTGCCGGCGTCAGTGGTGATTTCGAGGTTTTGCTTGCCGCTGAGGTTTTCTGGAACGGTGAGCTTTACCGTTGCACGTCCGCGCTCGCCAAATTGCGCATCGCCTTCCTGGGCAGCGTTGTCGATGTCGACGGTCTGCTCAGCGTCCCCCAACTTCACGGTTGCCTTCTTTGCCATCGGCTCACCCTCGGTGGAGTAATTAAGGCTCGACAGATTGACGGTAATTTCCTTACCCGGCTTCACCTCACCTTCAACGTGGGCACCGATTTGACCTTGTCCGGTGCGGACCTCAGATTCACCCGACTTGATGTAGTCAATCATGGCCTGAGTGTCCATGTAGCCCACATCGTTTTTGTCCTTGATGGAACCAGCGTTGAAATAGCCATCGCCGCCGGCTTCTTCGTCACTGGAAGCAAGGAAGGACGACAGCGCGATGGAATAATCCTTCTTCGGGTCAATCTGTTCGCCGTTGATGGTCACGGACTTTACCCGCTCACCCTTGTTGGCCTTCTGGTCGTAGACCACCTGAACATTATTGGAAAGACCCATGGCCAGGCGTGGACGGCTGCCCTCCTGCCACTGGTTGTCCAAAGCATTGATGAACTCCTCGCCGGAAATCTTTGCGGTAATCACGGAGTTGCCAAACGGCTGCACCTCAAAGATGTCCTTGTAGGTAACGTCGCCACCCTTCAAGTCGGCACGCACACCACCGGCGTTCATCACACCGATCTCGATATCCTTGCCTACCTGCTTGCTCATGGCATAGCGTTGGCCCTCTGCGATGAAGTTATTGAGGGTGGATTCGACGCCACGGTTGGAGCCTGCTTCTGCGCCTTCGTCAGAGCCACGGAACAGGTCCTGCTTGACGTTTCCTGCAGTCTTGGAGCCTTCTACCTCGGCTTCCTTTTGTGCCTTTTCCACCACAGCTGCAATGCCAGCGTCCGGCTCGACAGCGGCAGCGTCGATAGCATCGTACTGGCTGAGTTTGATGTCGGTTACCTTCTTGGCGGACTTGTCAAAGGTAATGTCGACGTCGTTAAGCAACTTGCCATACTCATGCCCCTGCGCCCATTGCAACGGGAGTGCACCATCGCGCGGGACTTCGCCCTTGGTGCGCTGGTGAGTATCGCCGCCGAAAAGCACGTCTACGTCTTTACTGAAGCCCTCGGCATATTCTTGGGCATCCTCGTGGAAAAGGGCGACAACAACGTCCGCTTCGCCGGACTCCTTTAGCCGGGCAGCCTCTTCATTGGTTGCCTTTACTGGGTCCGTGAAGGTAACGCCCGGGATCTTGGCCGCAGATACCTTGTACTTGGTATTTTCCGTCACGGTTCCGACATAACCCACCTTGACGCCGTCTACGTCTTCAACGTGAGAAGGCTTAAGCAAGGGCTTACCGTCTTTAAGCACGTTGGCACCCAAGATGGGATACGTGGAATTCGGCTGAATGCGGTCGGTTAGATCCTCGGTACCCTTATCAAACTCGTGGTTTCCCACTGCGGATACCTTCATGCCCATCTGATTGAGGGCCTCAAGGGTGTACTTGTCATCAGAAATTGCAGATACAAAGGCAGAGCCGCCTACGTTATCACCCGACGAAGTCAGGTTGAATTCCTGACCTTTATTCACCTGCTTGATAAGGGACTGCAAACGAGCCACGCCAATTTCATCGCCAGCCTTTGCTGGGTCACCGATCTTGTCCTCCAAGTGACCGTGAATATCGGTGATATTAGTGACAGAGATGGTGGTCTTGTTTTCTTGTGCTACCGCCTGCGCGCCGGAGAGAGCTACAGCGGATACGGTAGTGGCGGCCACAAGTTGGCCGATGCGGCGAAACTGCATTGAAATACTCCTAGATTGTAGAAAGCAACAGGATAATTTATATCGCTTTACTAACCACTTGGCAGGAGAAACCAAGCTCGCTTGCTGGGACTTTACCTGGAAGAAGCCGAAAATTCATACGCTAGTAACCCGCCCGAAGCCTTCCCGTTGCCTGCCCCGCCCCACCTTGAGGGTAAGGAGAAAGCGCGCTAAGCAGTTACTCGGTAGACGTCGAAGACGCCTTCCGTATTGCGCAAGGTCGTCATTAACGTGCCCAGCTGCTTGGTGTCTGACACCGAGAACGTAAACCTAACCGTCGCAATGTGGTCATCACCCCGGTGGGAGTTCATAGTCAAAACGTTGATGTTCTCATCACTCATAACGCGGGTGAGCTCTGAAAGAAGGCCTTGCCGGTCAAGGGCTTCCAATTGCAGCGTCGCAGAGAAAGCGCCGGTAGCGGAGGTCCCAGAAGACCAGGCCACCTCTAGCATGCGCTCCGGTTCTGCTTTGAGCTTTTCCGCGTTGGTGCAGTCGGCTCGGTGCACTGATACTCCGCCGCCGCGGGTTACGAAACCAAAGATGGTATCGCCTGGTACAGGCTGGCAGCATTTGGCGAGCTTGGCCATTACATCAGGGCTGCCCTCCACCAAGATTCCGGTGCCCGATGCGGAGTCCTCGGTGTGCTGGGCACGGGAATTTTCAATCTCAGACAGCGGCGTGCGCGAGGCCAAAGTGTCAATTGCATCGTCCTGGTCCCCAAACATGGCAACCAATTGATTGGCAACATGTTGCGCAGATACTTGGCCCGCGCCGATGGCGGTATACAGCGAATCGACATCAGCGTGGTGCAGCTGCTCCGCCACCTGCTTCATGGATCTGGCGGTAAACAGGCGGTGCATCGGCAGGCCGCCTCGCTGGACCTCAGTGGCTAGGGCATCTCGCCCAGCCTCCAAATGTTCTTCGCGGCGCTCTTTGGCAAACCACTGCCGCACCTTGGTCTTAGCGCGTGCAGATACCAGAAAGTCCTGCCAATCACGGGACGGGCCTGCGTTAGGGTCTTTAGAAGTAAAGATCTCAACCTTGTCACCGGATTTTAGCTTCGACTCCAGTGCTACCAGCTTGCCGTTGACCTTGGCACCGATACACCTATGCCCCACTTCGGTATGTACGGCGTAGGCAAAGTCCACCGGAGTAGAACCTGCGGGCAGATTTACTACGTCACCCTTAGGGGTAAAGGCAAAGATTTGCTTAGCGGTAAGGTCATAGCGCAGGGAGTCTAGGAACTCATTAGGGTCAGCTGCTTCCTTCTGCCAGTCCAGAAGTTGGCGCATCCAAGCCATCTGGTCCACTTCTTCTTGGTGGCCGGAGTTCTTGCCCTTGGTTTCCTTGTAACGCCAGTGAGCGGCCACGCCAAATTCGGCGTTGTAGTGCATCTCGTGGGTGCGTACCTGGACCTCCAGCGTGGCACCACCATCGCCTAGC
This sequence comes from Corynebacterium kefirresidentii, assembly GCA_002154655.1. Taxonomy (GTDB): domain Bacteria; phylum Actinomycetota; class Actinomycetes; order Mycobacteriales; family Mycobacteriaceae; genus Corynebacterium; species Corynebacterium kefirresidentii. Next base: position 395,894 of record NGUZ01000001.1, on the reverse strand, counting down.
ACTGTGGTGTGCAGCGATTGATAGACGCCAAATCGCGGCGAAGAAATATAGTCCTTAAAGCGCCCGGGCAGAGCTTGGTAGATCGAGTGAACCACGCCAATTGCGGCATAACAGCTATTGACATCCTCTACTAGGATGCGGATACCCACTAGGTCAAAAATCTCTGCAAAGTCGCGGCCGCGTACGATCATCTTTTGGTAGATGGACCAGTAGTGCTTTGGCCGGCCCATAACCTCAGCTTCAATGCCGTTTTCCTTCAATGCCGCACTAACTTGGCTAATGATCTCTTTGAGCGCGCGGTCGCGCGAGGGGGCGCGGTCTGCCACCATGCGCACAATCTCGTCGTACTTTTTGGGGTACAGGATGGCAAAGGATAAGTCCTCCAACTCCCACTTCACGCTGGCCATGCCTAAGCGGTGGGCTAATGGAGCGATAACTTCGAGGGTTTGGCGCGCCTTTTTGGCCTGCTTTTCGGGCCGGAGGAACCGCATCGTACGCATATTGTGCAGGCGGTCGCTTACCTTAATGACCAAGACGCGCGGGTCAGTAGCCATGGCTACGATCATCTTTCGGATGGTTTCCGCCTCTGCGGCCGAGCCCAGCGCCACCTTATCCAGCTTCGTTACACCGTCAACCAGCCGGGCGACCTCGGGGCCAAAATCCCTGGTGAGGTCGTCTAAGGAGTAGTCCGTATCCTCCACCGTGTCGTGCAAGAGCGCTGCCACGATAGTGGTGGTGTCCATACCAATTTCCGCAGCGATCGTAGCCACGGCAAGTGGGTGGGTGATATAAGGTTCTCCAGATTTGCGGAAAACCCCTTCATGCAGACGCTCGGCGGTGTTATAAGCACGATTGAGCAGGTCAGAATCGGCCTTAGGGTGAAACTTGCGGTGGATGGACATAAGCGGGTCCAGCACCGGATTCACCCTGACTCGGCCGCCTGTAAGCGAACGGGCGAGGCGGGCCGACATACTACGCATGCCGCCGCCGGTCTGGCGCTTTACGGGTTTATCCATGGCCATTTCTACCGCCCTTCACAGTGCCACGGGCCATGTGGCCTCATGTTCGTCTAGATCGTGGGATCTAGCTTAGACACTTCATCTTAGTCTGTGGCATTTAGCACAATGAGCGGCGGGCCGGATAAACGCTCACGCCCATTGAGGCCTTTGACTTCCAGCACAACGACGTTGCCGGCAACCTCGGCACCCGCAGACTCGAGCAGAAGTTTCGCACCATGGAGGGTGCCACCGGTAGCTAGGACGTCGTCGACAAGCACTACGCGCTTGCCCTTGATGTCGACGCCGCTGGCCGGAATCTCCAGCGCTGCCGAGCCGTATTCCAGTTCATATTCCTCGGTGTATACCGGAGGAGGAAGCTTGCCCTTCTTGCGGATGGCTAGGATACCCAAGCCCATCTTGTAGGCCACGGCCGAGCCGAGGAGGAAGCCACGGGCATCTAGACCACCGATCATTTCCGCGCCCAGTTCCTCGCAGGCGGCCGCTAAGCCGTCTACGACGGTGCGAAAAGCCTCTGGGTCTGCCAAAACTGGGGTGAGATCTTCGAAGAGGATGCCCTCCTCTGGGAAGTCTTGAACGAGGCGAACCTTATCTTTGAGAGCCTGTGCTGCTGATTCGTAGTGCGAACTCATAATCTTCCTTGAGAAATACTTGCGAGAGGTCATTAACGGCCGCTGTTGCGGGTCCTACTTCTTTTCGGTTGGAGCGGTGCTACGCCAGCGATCCATATTCCAACCGATGCCCGAGACGCCAGTGTACGGCAGGACACCTTCCACGTCGCGGCGGACGAGGAAGACACGCGGCTGCGCGGAGAGCGGAATGGACGGAATATCCTTCCACAAAGCTTCTTCTGTCTTCTTAAGCTCCGCAGAGTTCTTCATACTAGCTTCGACCGCGGAGTACTCCGTCTGGGGATCTACCGGTCCAAGGAAAGCGTCGACGGTAGGTGCCCAGGTTTCTGGATCCATTTCCAGGTAGTGCTGAGACATAAACTCCGCAGACGCATCCTCGATGGTGATTCCGGCCGGCTCACAGGATGCACGGAGCTGTTCCACCATCGCTGCGTAACGCTTATCCGGCCCCAAGTAGCCGACCTTGATGGTCGTTCCATTCAGATTCCCCGCCTTCGCCAGATCGGTACCCTGGTGCTCCTTGCCCACTTTGTCGAGGCCGCCGGCAACCGGGTTGGTGACGGAAACGGTGCGCACATAAGCCGGTGGCACCTCTACGCCAGAGGCCGCGGAGCTAGCCTGAGCAACCGCCTGCTGATCGACGCACGCAGCGAAGCTCTCGCGGGCCCACGGCTCGGCGAATACTCCAGCCTCAGACAGCGTCATTGTATCCGTTAGCTCGCCTGCCATTGGGGAAGCTTCATAAGAGTCCTCCCCTGACTCGCTTTGTGTGCCCTCAAGCCAGTCAGGGGTTGCGCTGGCGGCGTCGACCACTCGCAGCGCCCCCCTATCTACCAGCTTCTGCGCGTCAGCATCCGCAGGCCACACCACAACATGGTCCTCGGCTGGCGCATCACCAAAGTATTTTTCATTCGCTTTGAGGATAACCTCGCCCTCATCGCCTACCTTGTCGATGACATAAGGGCCAAAGGACACTTGCAGTTTTGGATCGAGTTGATCCTTTGCCACGGAAAAGCCATACCGCCATGCCTGGGTAACTGGATCTAGCGCCTGCATATCTTCTGCTGCCAGCGCCGCATTAAGCTCCTCTAGGCTCAACCCAGCCTTTTCTGCCAGCGCATGGGCGGGCATGACCGTTCCGGCGCCAAACATATGGCGCCAGCGCTGCCCCTGATCCTTATTAAAGGTCAACGTAAACGATTTGCTGTGGGGTTCGCAGCTGAAATTCGCAATGTCATTCATCAGCGGCATATGGGAGGCAAATTCAGCCGGATGGGTGCCGGCAACGTAAGTCAAAAAGTAATCATCACAGGTCACGGGAGTGCCATCGGAGAAGACGGCATCCTCGGCCAAGGTCAGCTGGACGCTGCGCTGGTCGCTGCCCTCAGCGGGCGGGAGCTCTTCCGTTTCTACTAGGTCTGCATTGGGGATCAATTCGCCCGCGGGACCAGGTACGAAAAGGCCAGGATATAGGCGCGTGGACAAGAGTCCGGCGGAGCTGGCAGAACCAAAGGAGGTGCCTGCGTTGGTAGTGGCCAGACGGGAATTTACCTGGTACCCAAAGTATCCATAGGATTCTGGTTCCTGGGGCGTAACCGAAGAATCATCCTCGCCACCCTGCCCGCTGCAGGCAGAAGCAGCCAGGGCGAGTGCGGATACGCATGAAGCAAGGGCCTGCCTCCCCCAATGACGTCCTCCAGAACTGCTCTTTTCCTTAAGCATGGTTGTGTGCCCTCACTTCAGCTAGCGATCCGCCTGAATTTTACTACCGGAAGTTACCTGCCTGGCCGCCACGTTGCGCCAGGGTGTCCGGTGGACTCCGCCGATTCGGCCTCATTGCCAGCCGGGGTGGACTGAGCACTTACTGGCGAAACCACGGTGCGCCCCGCTGCGGGTGCGTCATCTTCTGCAGCACCCTTCTCATCCTTACCAGCACGGTAGTCCGTTACGCGCTTATTGTGGCGCTTTATCTTCTTAGACATATTGGCGAAGGTGACAACCAATGGCGTAGCGAAGAAGATGGAGGAGAAAATACCCTCAACCACACCGATGAGCTGGATGAGTGCCAAATCGCGCAGAGTACCGATGCCCATGAGCCATACGGCCACCACGAAGAGCGCGATAATCGGCAGCGCAGAAATCACCGAGGTAGAAATCGAGCGCATGACCGTCTGGTTAATCGCCAGGTTCGTCAGCTCAGCAAAGGTCTTCTTGCGCTGGCCCTCCAGGCCTTCCGTGTTCTCGTTGATCTTGTCAAAGACGATGACCGAGTCATACATGGAGAAGGTGAGGACGGTAAGCAGACCGATGATGACAGCAGGGGAAACCTGGAATCCGAAGAGCGCATAAATGCCGGCAATAATCACGCCGTCTGCAATCAGGGCGATGATAGCGGCAAAAGCCATGTTCTTCTGCAAGCGAATGGCCACATAAACGGTGGCAGCTACCAAGAAGACCAGCATGGCGATAAGCATGCGCTGGGTAATGGCAGAACCCCAGGACTCAGATACCGTGGACGAACCGATGGCATCCGGAGTGGCCTTACCTTCTTCATCCTTCGGCTTAAAGTCCTCGTAGATAGCGGTACGAGCCGCATTCACCTCTTCTTGGCTGAGGCGTTCGGAGACAATCTCCAAGGTCTCGGAGTTGCCGGAGCCTACGATATGTACCTGCTCGGGTTCTACACCGGTGGAATCTTCAAAGACGCGTCCTACTTCTTCTTCCTTAAGGTCCCCTGCCGGCATGGACAGCGTGGTGCCGCCTTCGAAGTCAATCGAGAGGCTGAAGCCGCGAATTAGGATTGCGGCCACGGCCGCCACGATCAGCGCGGCGGTGAGGCCGTACCACAGCTTGGTGCGGCCAATGAAGTCATAACCGCGCTCATCCTCGTAGAGGCGGTCCATTCGGGAAATCTTGTGCTTAGTCGAAACAGCCATGCTTATTTCTCCTCATCTTCCGCAGCATCAACGGGACGTGCGGTTCCTGCGGCAGTATGTGCTGCCGTTTCTGTGGTGGCTGCCTCCTTGGTTGCGGAGGTTTTAGTGGAGCCTGCTTTGCGATGCCCCGAGCCGAAATAGCCGCGTTCACGACGCTCTTCCACCAAGGCGTAGATACCGCCAAGGCCGTTCATCGAAGGCTTGGCTGCAGCTGGACGGCGGCCCACCAACTGCATCAGTGGTGCCATGACCAAGAAGGATACGACAAGGTCGAAGACCGTGGTCAGGCCCATGGTAAAGGCGAAGCCCTTAACCTCACCGATGGCGAGGAAGTAGACCACTACGGAGCCGATGAGGGTCACCGCGTTACCGGTCACGATGGTCGCACGAGCACGCTCCCACGCCTTTTGCGTAGCGGAGCGGAAAGTGCGTCCCTCTAGCAGCTCATCCTTGATGCGTTCGTAGTAGACCACGAAGGAGTCAGCCGTTGCACCCACACCGATGACCAGACCGGCAATACCGGAGAGATCCAGTGAGTAGCCGATCCAACGACCCAGCAGCACCAAGGCACCATAGGTCAACAGGCCAGAAGAAATGAGGAAGACGAGGGAGACGCCGGCCAGTGCGCGGAAATAATACAGCGAATAAGCCATCACGAGTACCAAGCCGACTAGGCCCGCGATAAGGCCGGCCTGCAGGGCGGCCTTACCCAGTGTCGGCGGAATGGACTCAATGGTACCGCCCGGCTCGCCATTTTCACCGGCGAAGGACAGCGGCAGTGCGCCATACTTCAAGTTATTGGCCAGGTTCTGTGCTTCCTCCTGGCTGAAATCACCAGTAATAGAGGTTGCGGAGCCAACTGGAGTTGCGCCCTGGATCACCGGTGCAGAGATAACTGCGGAGTCAAGGGTAATGGCGACTTGGTCGTTGAGGTGTTCCTTGGTGAGGTCCGCCCACGTCTGGGAACCATTTGGTCCATCTCCGGTCTTGAAAGAGAAGTTGATCTCCATTTGGCCGGTTTTGTTGTTCATACCGCCTTCGATAGGACCATTGGTATTGATCTCATTGCCGGTTAGGCGGGTGCCATTTTCATCCTTGATGCCGTTAAGAAGTGGCGCGGGCTCGAGGACGTACGGGTTGCCCTTGGAATAATCACAGGTAACAAATGGCTTAGCCGGATCGTCCGCGCCAGCCAGCGGATCGGTATCGCCCTGACAGGTCATCAGCATCGAAGCTGCGGCTTGGGTCGTCGGATCCTCGGACTGGCGGTCCTTGAGCAACATCTCCGTGATTTCATCACGGCGCTTCGACTGCTCAATGGAGTTGCTTGGCTTATCTAGGGGCTTAGCGCTGACCTTTGGAGCCTTCTTCTCCTTTGGCTTCTGTCCGGTCATCTGCGCTTCCTGCGCAGAGATGGCCTTGACGCCTTGATCCATCTGCTTGTTCGCTTCGTCTGCGCTTAGCACGCCATACTTTACCCAGCGGTTGGCCATGTCTTCTAGCTCCTTATTGAGCTTGCCCATATCCGGCATGGATGGCTTAGCCACTGGGCGGAAGAAGAGCTGCGAGGTCTTACCTACGGCCTGTGCTTGGGAAGCGTCCTCTCCTGGCACGGTAATAACCAGGGTATTGCCGTTAATGACAACCTCAGAGCCAGAAACGCCCATACCATTGACACGCTGTTCCAAGATGGTGCGTGCTTGTTTGAGCTGGTCCTGAGTGGGTTCCTCGCCTTGCGGAGCAAGCGTTACGCGAGTACCGCCTTGCAGGTCAATGCCGAGCTTCGGCGTACTTTGACGGCTACCAGTAAGAAAGATAAGCGCATAGATAACAACCACAATGAGAACGAATAACGCGATAGCGCGCTTCGGCCATTGGCGTTGGCTATTTTTCATAGCGCCACGGGATGATGCGGACAACGATAATCTCCTGTGCTGCTTATAACAGGGTGTTTAGACAATAAATACGGCCCGACCGGATGGCGCAGGCACGTCAACAACGCACCATCGTACGTCATGAGACGGAATTTTCCTTAACGAGGGCCAGATAAGGCCCAAAGTGTGATGGGGTCTACGCTCCACAAAGTTCCCACCACCTAGCAAACGTTAAGATAATTCTCAGGGAGAGGCGGGTTTATTTCTTCTCCTCGCCGTCGAACGGAGGGATATTCTCATCAGGCAGGTTATCTTCCGTATCGCCTTGTGCTTCCCCAGCAGCCGCAGGGCGCTCGAGCTCATTGGCCTCCTGCTCGGTGCGAATCACGGCCATCTTGTCAAAAGTAACCACCACTCCTGGGGCAATTTCTAGATCCACATTCTTGTCACTGGTGCTACGCACCACGCCGTGTACACCGCCCGCGGTAACGATGGAATCGCCCGGCTTGAGGGAGTTTTGTAGGGCCTGCATATCATTTTGGCGCTGGCGCTGCTTTCGCATGGCCATGAAGGAGGGAATGACGAACAGGATGCCAATAATAATGAGAATGATGATTTCCATAGCTCCCTAGTGTGCCAGACGGAAGTGGACACAAAAACCAGAATGCTTAACCAAGTAGGCTGGAGCCTCGAATTAAAACAGGCCGGCTGCCCCCTCAGGAGGAGTTAGCCCCAAGTGCCGCCACGCAGCAGCGGTAGCTACGCGGCCGCGTCCTGTTCGCGCAATCATCCCGGCACGCACCAAATAGGGCTCACACACCTCTTCCACCGTCGAGGGCTCCTCGCCCACCGCAATGGCAAGGGTGCTCACGCCGACCGGTCCGCCGCCGTGCCCCTTAATCAAGGCATCGAGTACCGCCCGGTCCAAGCGGTCAAGCCCCATATCATCCACGTCGAAGACCTCGAGCGCCCCTTGGGCCGCACTAAGATCAATCAAACCCGTACCGTTGACCTCGGCATAGTCGCGAACGCGGCGCAAGAGACGGTTAGCAATACGCGGGGTGCCACGCGAACGAGAACCAATTTCTACCGCTGCATCATGGTCAATATCTACGTCTAAGATGTGCGCCGCACGTTTAATCACCTGAGTTAAGTCAGCCGTGTCGTAGTACTCCATTTGCGCAGTAAAGCCGAATCGATCACGCAGGGGGCCAGTAAGCATGCCGGCGCGTGTTGTAGCCCCTACCAGGGTAAAAGGCGGGATTTCCAGCGGAATGGAGGTAGCCCCAGGCCCCTTGCCCACGATGACGTCAATACGGAAATCTTCCATTGCCATATACAGCATTTCTTCTGCTGGCCGGGCAATGCGATGGATTTCATCAATAAAAAGAACGTCACCTTCCATCAAATTTGAAAGCATCGCGGCCAAATCGCCGGCGCGCTCCAAAGCCGGCCCAGAGGTCATACGCAGCGAAGTCCCCAACTCCTGGGAGATAATCATCGCCATGGTGGTCTTACCCAGGCCAGGCGGGCCAGAGAGCAGAACGTGGTCCGGCGTAACTCCACGATTCTTAGCGCCTTTGATCACCAAGGAAAGCTGCTCGCGCACCTTGGGCTGGCCTATAAACTCATCCAGCGACTTCGGGCGCAATGACCGCTCAATATCATGTTCCTCGGAGTGTGCGGTCGCTTCGACGTCGCTATTGCGCTGGGAAGCGTGCGCTGCGTTGACGCCGTCGGGGAGGTTAAATTCGGTGCGCTCAATATCGGACATGCTTGTTCAGCCTTCCTGCCTGCCGTTACTTCTTCTTGCCCAGCTGCGCTAGAGCCGCACGCAAGAGGGAAGACGTATCGGCATCAGGGTTCTCCGCGTATGCCGCTTCCACCACAGGCCGCGCCCCCTTATCAGTAAACCCAAGACCAATGAGCGCTTCCGTCACGCTTTCTACCACGGCTCCGCCGACTGGGGCGACTGCGGTATCGCCGGCACCTGCAGTAGAGGGCTCGCTTGGCGCAAAGACCGCCACCTTATCTTTCAGCTCCAATGCCAAGCGCTGAGCCATACGCTTGCCGACGCCCGGGATAGATTGCAGCGCCTTCACGTCTTCCGCACCAATCGCTGCAGCGAGCTCCCCAGCGCCCATGACCGAAAGCGCCGCCAAGGCAAGCTTTGGTCCGAGCCCCGACACGGATTGCAGAACTTGGAACATCTCGCGGTCCTCATCAGCGCTAAAGCCATAAAGAGTCAGGGAGTCTTCCTTGACCACCAAGTTGGTGAGAACCGTAGCTGGTTCCCCGCGGCGCAAAGTGCCCAGCGTTTTTGGGGTGGCCAAGAACTTATATCCCACACCCGCACAATCGATGACCCCATGGTCGAGTCCAATATGGATTACCTCTCCACGCAGTGCAGCAATCATCGGCTTCCTATCCTTTTCTCTCAGTAAATTTCTCTACCGCTTCTTAGCTTGTCCGCGCACGCCACTTGTCTTGGCCCCAAGCCCAAGACCATTCCGGTCCATCCGCGCAATAGCAGGGGCACGCCAACAATGACATACCGCCAGGGCAAGTGCATCGGCGGCGTCGGCAGGCTTGGGCGGCTCCGTCAACCCCAGAATACGGGTGATCATGGTGGTCATCTGCTTTTTATCGGCGCGCCCATTTCCAGAGATTGCCTTTTTTACCTCGGATGGGGTGTACATATACACCGGAATGTCGCGCTCAGCTGCAGCCAGCACCAACACCCCTACCACGTGGGCAGTTTGCATGACCGTGGAGACCTGGCCTCGTTCGAAGACGCGCTCGATCGCTACTACATCCGGCGTATAGTCATCCATCCATTCTTTCGCTGCCACTGAAAGACGCAAGAGGCGCTCCGTTAAGTCTTTATCGCTAGGGGTACGAACCACGCCTACAGAAACCGGGAGGATTGCTCGGCCGCGACCAGCTTGAACCACGGAAAGTCCGCAACGCGTCAAGCCTGGGTCAATCCCCATCACGCGCATTCCTTCTAGGTTCATCTCTCCCCCATTGTCATGTCAGCGCCTTATCGCACCGCCTACTGCCCCCATTATGGACTACACACAGGTGTTCTACAAACGTAGTAGTCCACCCCACCATAGCGAAGCGCCGGCAGCGCCTCCGGCGAGCAATTCTCGCGGAGCGCTCCCGGCGCTACATAGCCGCCGCTATTGCGGCGAAGAGGTGATTAACCCTCGTTCAACTCGGCTAGTACCTCATCGGACAGGTCCATGTTGGTGTAGACGTTTTGCACGTCATCGGAGTCTTCCAAAGCATCAATGAGGCGGAAAATCTTCTTGGCATCGTTGGCATCAAGGGGCACCTCAACAGAAGCGCGGAAGTCATTATCAGAGTCATCGACCTCAATATCGGCTTCCTTGAGCGCGTCCTTAACGGCCTGCACATCCGTCGGGGCGCAGACGATCTCAAACTTCTCGCCTTGGTCCTTTACCTCTTCCGCGCCAGCTTCTAGCACGGCCATCAAAACATCGTCTTCCGTCAGCTCGCCCTTTTCTATTAGGACGTAGCCGGTACGGGTGAACATATAGGCCACGGAGCCGGATTCGCCCAAGTTGCCGCCGTTTTTAGACATAGCGGTACGCACATCGGTCGCCGCACGGTTGCGGTTATCCGTAAGGCACTCAATGAGCATGGCCACACCGTTGGGGCCATAGCCTTCATACATGATGGTTTCCCAGTCGGCGCCACCGGCTTCCTCACCGGATCCACGCTTGCGAGCACGCTCAATATTGTCGTTGGGGACGGAGGCCTTCTTGGCCTTCTTGATCATGTCATCAAGGGTAGGGTTAGCCGCTGGGTCACCACCGCCGGTACGGGCCGCCACTTCGATATTCTTGATTAGCTTGGCAAATTCCTTGCCACGCTTTGCATCGTTGGCAGCCTTCTTATGCTTGGTAGTTGCCCATTTCGAGTGGCCTGACATGTAGTCCCTTTCTAATCGGGTGCTGAAACTGGTGGCAATTATACGTGTGCTGCATGAATGCGTGAAAGCGACCCCCTTATAAGCGGGGCATATTTACACATTGTGCCAATTGCCATGGGCTGAGCCACTGCCCAGCTTTTCATCCAAGAAGCGCGTGAGGCCCTCTTGATTGACCAACGCCACCAATTCGCCCTCCTCCGTAAAGAGCTTGCCGCGCGCAATTGCCGTTCCTTGAAATGCTGAGGGTGATACTTGCTCATATAAGAGCCATTCATCCACGCGAATAGGACGCAGGAACCAAATGGCATGGTCGAGGCTGGCCAACTGCACTTTCTCTCCTTGATGCGGAAGGAGCGCGGAGCGGATGAGAGTCATATCCGACATGTAGGTCAGCGCGGCGCGGTGGAAAGCCGGATCCTGCGGAAGCTCACCGGTATTGCGAAACCAGATATGCCGAAATCCTGCACCGGTGCGTTCCGCTGCCACAGGGTCTCGACCTTCCTCTGGCACCAAGCGGATATCCCATTCCTCCCACTCTTTGAGGATGATGCGGGTGGAGTAAGGCGCACCGCCACCGGAACGAACTGTATCTTCGGGCCCAGGTACCTCCGGCATGGGATCTTGGTGCTGTGGGCCGCAGTCCCCATTGCGATGGAAGCTCGCCATGGCAGAGAAAAGTAGTGCGTCGCCTTGGTAGGCGCGTACCTGCCGGTTAGCAAAAGAACTGCCGTCACGAATGCGCTCGACCCGCAACTCAATCGGCCGGCTCGCGTCACCAGGGCTCACAAAATAGCCATGCAGGGAATGGACCTCTTTCCCGGAAACGGTGCGTTGGGCTGCGGCTACTGCTTGGCCGGCAATATGCCCGCCAAAGGTACGCTCAATCCGCGACTCCACAGCCGGGCCTCTAAAGACATCGTCCGTTCCCGTTTCCTCTATGTCCAAAATCTCGCGGATGGCAGCCATCTCCACACTCCCAATGTCCTAAATCACTACCGCTAGCAATTGTCGTCCACACTACTAAAAGGTCGAGCCGCCGATTCCTTTTCTCATTATCTCTCCCCCATTTTTGGCATAAGTGGAAGAATTTTCTAGAAGAAACTATGTCCGCCACCGAAGTGAACACTCTTTGAATAAAGTCTTTTGGGTGAAACGCTTCGCTTCTGTTCCTGCAGTTTGGATTGGTTGGGTCATCGCCCGCCTATGCCTTGTATATCTACTCAAGATTGACCACAGTCCCAGGGGCGATGTCGCGTATTATTTTGCGGGTATCTACGGCGACGACCCAACCCAAATGACCGAATATCCCCACGCAGGCACGTGGCCTACGGTGCTTTTGGGGTGGCTCACCGGTGAAAACATCACCACCTTTTATATCGGCTTCACCATCATGACGCTGCTTGTTGACGCCGCCTTTTTAGCCTTGCTACTGCGCCACCATCCCGCCCACCCGCGCGTGTTTGGGGCCGCCTGGTTTTGGGTCCTCTTCGGCACCGCGGCTGGCCATACCTTTGTGTGGCGCCTCGATATCTTCCCGGCGGTAGCCGTGGCTGGCGCGGCTGCCCTACTGGCTACCCGTCCACTCATCGCCTCGTCGTTACTGGGCTTTGCCACCACGATGAAGCTTTGGCCAGGGGTGCTCGCCGCTGGCTTGGTAGGCCGCTTTAATAGTTCCGCAACCTGGCAACGCTTGCTCGCCTTCTTCTGCACCATCGGTGCAGTATGCGCCGTCACGATCGCTACCTCTGGCACCGAACGCCTGCTTTCTCCCCTGGATTATCAGGGGGTGCGCGGTCTCCAATTAGAATCCATCCCGGCGACATTCCTGCTGCTGCAAGCCCACCGCAATCCCGGCCGATGGGACCTGGGCTACGCCGCTTCCAAGAGTTTTGAGATCTCCGGACCCGGCGTGGATACCGCCATGAGGTGGAGCACCATTGCAATCATTATTATGCTCGTACTTGCGGTGAGTTGGGCGCTCTACCGGCTGTGCGCCGGCGGATGGACCACGCGCACCACCATGGCGTTCTTTAGCGTTATGGTCTTGCTCCTTATCGCGACAAATAAGGTTTTCTCCCCGCAATACATCGTCTGGCTCGGCCCGCTGCTTGCAGTGGTGATCCGCCAGCGACTTCCACAAGGGTTTACTACCTTGCGGGTAGTCCAAGGCTTGCTAGCGGTCTGCGCCATTATCGCCGCTTCGCTGGGTACTTTGGTCTATCCGTTTAACTACGACTACATCTGGCATTACGTGGGCGAGAACATGTTCCCCGTGTATCTCTTGGTGGCCCGCAATATTCTCATCGTGGTTATGGCCATCATTGGGCTTATATGGTTTGCGCTCGAGGTGGCGCTGGCTGGAAAACTGGAACGCGCAGGAATTCACCAGCCACACGCGCCAAGCGCCCTGGCACAGCCGGTTTTACGCCGCCGAGGCGGCCGGCACTCGCTTCGGTCATAAAGCAGTTCAGCAGGCTACTCAGCCAGCATATAGTCAAAGTATTCCGGCAGCTTTGCGGTGCCGCCCAGATGGAAAAGCCGCACCGCAGGGCGCAGACGCAAAGCGCGAGTATCGCTGACCGCTTCGTTATAAAAGCGGTGGGCGAGCTGGATACGCCCTTCGGCGTCGGCAAGCGCAGCGGGGCGGCGCTCTGCGGGAAACTCCCGCACAATGGCGGCAGAAAGCTCCCGCTCGGCCAGCGTGCGCGGTTCGAAGTGGCCTTGGTAGAGCTCGGTGGATTCGGCTCTTTGGGCCAGGGCCGCCAGCCCTGGTGCTACTGCCGCTGTGACCGCTGCCCTGCGGTCTAGGGCCGCCTGTAGCTGTGCCAGCGAGGCATCGGTGCGAATGTGCAGTGAGTTGAGCCGCTGAGCGGTAAAAAGCGCCCAGGAGCCCACGATGATGAGTAGAAAGAGGACTAGCGCAATTTCAATGGCCATTAACGCTTCACCCTCACCTTGGTTCCGTCTTGGACGGTTTCATAGACCTGCATAACAGCTGCTGCCACATGGTCCCAGTCATACGTGCTGGCACGCTCGACGCCATTGCGTGTCAGCCGAGCCCGGTACTCGGCATCATCAAGCACCTCACTTAAGATGCGCGCCAGATCTTCACTATCTTCATTGCGAAACAGTGCGCCGGCCGGCTCTTCAGAATCAGCGTTGCACACCGCGCGGAAGGCTTCAAGGTCAGAAGCAACTACTGCCGCGCCGGCCGCCATGGCCTCTACTAACACAATGCCGAAACTTTCGCCCCCGGTATTTGGGGCCACGTATACATCGGCGCGGCCGAGGATCTCGGCCTTTTCGGCATCGCTGACTCGGCCGACGAAATCTACGCCTTCTACCTCGCGAGCACGGCCACCACCCATGATGGTAACGCGGAGGGGGTGGTCTATCTGGCGGAGCGCACGAAGCAGGATATCCAGCCCCTTGCGCGGCTCGTCGAGCCTGCCTAAGAAGACTACCTCTAAAGGATCTCCGGGGGCCTTCGCCGGGCTGCGGCGCCGTGCCTGCGCGTATACCGATGTATCCACGCCGTTGGGAATGAGGACTGGGTCCCCGCCCAATTGCTCCACTTGCCAGCGCCGCGCCATATCTGAAACCGCGATACCGCCGCGGATCTTTTCCAAAAAAGGCGCGAGGAAAGGCTTGGCAAGGGTCAAAACCAGCGAACTCGACGCGGAGGCGTGATACGTGGCCACCAACGGTCCCTGCGCTACGGCCAGCGCGGTCATGGAAAAGCTCGGGGAATTGGGCTCATGGATGTGTAAAACATCAAAGTCGCCATCTTTGATAAAGCGTTTGACCTTGCGCGTTACCTGAGGTCCGACGGACAGGCGGGCCACCGAACCGTTATAAGCAATGGGAAAAGCCGGGCCTCCCTTGACCACAAAATCAGGAAGCGGCGTGGAGTCAGAAGCGGGGCCGATGACTTGAACATAGTGCCCTTGCTCTATATATACAGTGGCTAGATCAAGGATATGGGCTTGAACTCCGCCCGGTTCATCAAAGGAATAGGGGCACACGATGCCGATCCGCATTATTTCTCGCCTTCCTGCCGTGCACCAGCGTGGCGGCTATCACGGGCCTTGTGCGCGGCGCGCGCTTGCCGACGCCTCTCAATATCGACATTCCACTGCGGCTGCAGCATATGCCAATCCTCTGGGTGCCGGCGAATATTGGCAGCGAAGCCATCGGCCATGCGTTGGGTAGTCTCCTGTACGTTTGTTACCTCAAGTTCCGGAGACACCGATAGGCCCCAGCCCTCTCCCTTAAACCATGAGTGCACTACATGGAGGGCGGCGCCAGTCTCCAGCGCAAGGCGGGCGGGTCCGGCGGCCATATTGGCCTCCTCCCCCATGAAATCTACGCTCACACCACTTCGAGTCAGGTCACGCTCGGCCAGCAGGCACACCACGCCGCCAGCTTCTAGTACCTCTTTGAGGCGAGAAAAAGGCGAGGCTTCGCCTCCGGTGAGGGGAAGGACCTCAAAACCGAGGGTTTCGCGGTAGTCCACAAAGGCGTCGAAAAGCACTGCGGGCTTCAAGCGCTCTGCGACAGTGGTGAACTGGCCATAGTGGCCCACGAGGAAGACACCCGCCATATCCCAGTTCCCCGAATGCGGCAGCGCCAAAATAGTGCCGCGTCCGGACTGAGCGGAAGCATCAAAATTCTCGAGACCTTCCAAGCCGCTGAGCAAACGCTCGTGCAGGCTGGCATCGCCGTGGATAGCCGGCAGGCGGAAGGCCTCCATCCAATAGCGCATATAAGAACGAACGGAATCGCGCACCAGCGCGCGGGTAACGTTTTCCGGCCCCACCACCCGGGCAAGGTTGCGGCGCAAGCCATCCATTCCGCGGCCGTTGCTGCTGGCAAAGTCGGCACCCCACCGAAACAGCGTGCGCGCGATGGGCTCGGGCAACCGGCGCACCACCTTCCACCCCGCGAGGTAGCCCGCCGCGGAGAGGTCTTCTTTATCCCACATGGTGTTAAAACCTCCTGGTTTTTCGGTGGTGCTCAGCGAGCTAGTGCTGCTCCTGGCGGGCAGCGATGACCATGCGCTGGCACACGGTAAAGATGGAGCCAACGGCAAGGATCCACAGCGCTACCTCGATAGCATGCGGAACGCCAAGGCCCTCAAGGCCAATGCCGCCCAAGCCCAAGATAAGCCGCTCAGGGCGCTCGATGAGGCCGCCGACCATCTTGAATCCGGACGCCTCTCCCCTAGCCTTGATATAGGAAATGACCTGGGAACATACCAAGGTGACAAAGCAAGCGATGACCGTAATGCGGGAAGAATCCGCGGAATAAATCAGCCACCACGCAATAGCGCTAAACAAGGCACCATCGGTGATTCGATCGCAGGAAGCATCCAAGGTCGCGCCAAAGGCGGTGGCTTTGCCAGTCAGACGCGCCATGGTGCCGTCGAGCATGTCGAAGGCGGCAAAGAGGCCGGATAATACGGCAGCGGAAAACAGGTGACCGGTAGGAATGAGGATCACCGAAATAGCAATGGTGACAATGGTTCCCACAATAGTGACCACATTCGGGGTCAGGCCCAGCTTTAAAAAGGCCTTCGCTATAGGTTCCACCACCACGGCGGCGGGCTTTCGCCCATGCACGCTAAGCACGCGAATCCTCCTCTTCCATCTCGCGCCAACCTTCTGCCAGCACGCGGCGTGTATCCTGCAGAAGCTGCGGTAATACCTTAGTCCCATCGAGGACAGTCATAAAGTTACTATCCCCAGGCCACCTTGGCACCACATGCAGGTGCAGGTGATCTCCCACGGAGCCTCCTGAAGCGCGACCCAAGTTCAAACCTACGTTAATGGCCTCTGGGTGAGAGACGCGTTTGAGTACCCGGATAGCCTTTTGCGCAAACTCCATCAGCTCTTGAGATTCCTCTTGCGTTAGGTTCTCAAGCTGAGATTCTTTACGGTACGGCACCACCATGAGGTGGCCGGCGTTGTACGGAAAGAGGTTTAGCAATGCATAAACGCTCTTGCCGCGGGCGATGATGAGCCCGTCTTCGTCGCTGCCCTGCGGGGCGGCAACGAAGGGGTCCTCAGAGCGCTTGGCTATATAAGCCATGCGATAAGGTGCCCACAGCCGTTCTAAGCGGTCCGGGTCGCCGGCCCCCGTGTCAACGAAGGTCCCCGCCGCCGCTCCATTGTCGAAAGCGGCGGAGCTTTCGGTCTCGCGCGTCTTTTTAGCGTCGGGCACTGATGAGCTCTTCAGTCGGCTGCTCGTTATTGCGTTCTGCGACCCACGCAGTGATGAGCTCCACAGCCTCATTCACCGGCACACCATTGACCTGGGTGCCATCTAGGAAGCGGAAGGACACGGCGCCGGCTTCTACATCGCGGGCACCGGCGACCAACATGAATGGAACCTTACCGGTGGTGTGATTGCGAATCTTCTTCTGCATGCGGTCATCAGAGGTATCTACATCGGCGCGGATTCCCTTCTGGCGCAGCAGTGCGGCAACTTCTTCAAGGTGCGGGGAGAATTCATCGGCCACCGGGATGCCCACCACCTGGTGCGGCGCCAGCCATGCTGGGAAGGCGCCGGCGTAGTGCTCCAACAGCACGCCAAAGAAACGCTCAATGGAGCCGAAGAGCGCACGGTGAATCATGATCGGGCGCTTCTTCGTGCCGTCCGAAGCGGTGTATTCCAGCTCGAAGCGCTCCGGCAGGTTGAAGTCCAACTGCACGGTAGACATCTGCCAGGTACGGCCAATGGCATCGCGGGCCTGGACCGAAATCTTTGGACCGTAGAACGCGGCGCCTGCTGGGTCCGGTACCAGCTCCAAGCCAGACTTTTCCGCGACCGACTGCAAGATGGAAGTCGAGCGCTCCCAAATCTCATCGGAACCGACGAACTTATTCGGATCCTTGGTGGAAAGCTCCAGGTAGAAATCAGACAGGCCGTAGTCCTTCAGCAAGGAGATGATGAAGTCCAGGACCTTGGTGAGTTCTTCTTCCAGCTGTTCTTCGGTGCAGTAAATGTGCGCATCGTCCTGGGTAAAACCGCGGGCACGGGTGAGACCGTGGACCACGCCGGACTTTTCGTAGCGGTAGACGGTGCCGAACTCAAAAAGGCGCAGCGGCAACTCGCGGTAGGAACGGCCACGGGATGCAAAAATCAGGTTGTGCATCGGGCAGTTCATGGGCTTGGCGTAGTAGTCCTGCGGCTCTTTGACGGTATTGCCCTCTTCGTCATATTCGCCATCGAGCTGCATTGGCGGGAACATGCCATCGGCGTAGAAGTCCAGGTGGCCAGACTTCTTGAAAAGATCGCCCTTAGTGATATGCGGGGTGTTGACAAAGGAATAGCCGGCCTGGACGTGGCGGTTGCGAGAGTGGTTTTCCATCTCCATGCGCACGGTGGCGCCATTCGGGTGGAATACCGGGAAACCGGACCCAATCTCATCTGGGAAGGAGAAGAGGTCTAGTTCTTGGCCCAAGCGGCGATGGTCGCGCTTTTCAGCCTCTTCCACCATGGTCTGGTAGGCCTCCAGGGCCTCCTTGGACTCAAAAGCGGTGCCGTAAATGCGCTGCAGGCCAGCCTTAGACTGGTCTCCGCGCCAGTATGCGGCAGAAGAGCGGGTTAGCGTGAAGGCCGGGATGTACTTGGTAGTTGGAACGTGCGGTCCGCGGCAGAGGTCGAACCACTCTACTTCCCCGGTGCGCGGGTTGATGTTGTCATAGTGGGTGAGATCACCGGAACCAACCTCTGCGGCCTCATCGGAGTCAGGGTCAACGTTGCCCTTGTCCTGGACCAGCTCGAGCTTGAAGGGTTCTCCGGCAAGCGCCTGCTCCGCTTCTGCAGCGGATTCGTAAACGTGGCGCTCAAAACGCTGGCCTCCCTTAATGATCTTCTTCATGCGCTTTTCAATCGCCTTGAGATCTTCCGGGGTGAAAGGCTCCGCGGTTTGAAAATCGAAGTAGAAGCCATTTTCAATGGCCGGGCCGATGCCCAGCTTGGTGCCGGGGAATTCGGCCTGCACGGCCTGTGCCATGACATGGCCGCAGGAGTGGCGGATTACCGCGCGACCGTCTTCCTCGCAGGCGGCTACCGGGGTGAAGGTGGATTCCGTGTCGGGGGTGTGCGACAAATCAAAGAGAGTGCCGTCTTCACCGCGAACGACTACGACAGCCTCAGGGCCCTTATTGGGAAGATTGAGCTCTCGCATTGCTGCGCCTACGGCCTGGCCGGCGGGCACGGTGAAGGAATCGTAATTGACCGGTACTGCGGGGATGAGTTCCGCCATAATCGCGCTCCTTTATGCGCTCGTGCGTCGGCGGCATACCTGGCCGCGTCCGCTATTTAAATTTACGGATAGCTATTCTACAACCCTGCATGCTCGCAAAGCGATTTCGCCCACCACGATTCACTCCCATCGGCATCGAGGGTGCCCGGCGGGCAGAAATACATAGCGGAGCCGATATGAGTCAGCCACTCATTCATCAGGTCAGATTTATCCAAACGGGCCTGGATAGGCTCGAATTGCTTGGTGGGATCCTGCTGGTAGCAGATGAAAACCTGGCCGATATTGGAAAGCTGCCCATCCTTGCCATCGGGGGCCAGCTCATAGTTATACGGCCGGCGCAGGATGCGTTGCTCCGGATGATCAGCAGGTGGCGCGGCCACGGCCATGTGCGAGTTTTTATCAATTACCGGCAAGCCGTAGTCATCTACCGCATCGAAATCTGCAGCATCAAATTCTTCTTCACCGGTAAGCGGGGCGCCGGTGTCAAGCTTGCGGCCCACAGCATTTTCACGGGAGGAGCGATCCAGCTTCTCCCACGTATCCACGTTCATGCGAATGCGACGCACCACCATCGCCGTTCCCCCTTGCGCCCACTTCGGCCCTTCATCGATCCATACCTGGGCCGCAAAATCTTCCTCGCTGCGCGGGTTAACGGTGCCGTCCTTTTGCCCGAACATATTGCGCGCGGTAGCGCCCTTTTCGTGGCTGCCATAGGCATTAATAAATCCCTGCTGCAGCCACTTCACACTGGCATAGTGCTCACCGGCTCGCACCATGTGGCGCAGTGCATAAGTATTCATCAACGGGTCATCGCAACAAATCTGAAGGACAATATCGCTTTGTCCCCATTGTCGTTGCAGCTCATCACGCTTAAAGGAACGAACATCTCCCAGCCAGTGTGGTTTCTCCACGCCGAGCAGGGAGAATACCTTCTGGCCTAGACCGCAGGTGATGGTCAAGTTGGCGGGCTGTTCAACCATTTCCGGCTCCAGCGTGCCTAGCGGCGGCTCCCCGGTGCACAGCGCGCGGGCGTCCTCGGTCCACAATTTCATCAGGCTGACAAACCCCCGCTTGTCGACGCCCCTTTTAAGGTCAAACCCCACCAGGTTCAGGTGCGCCTGCTCCGCGGTTGCGATGCCTGCTTGATGCTCGCCGTCAAAAGCCACGAGGGCGTCGGCAAGCGCAGGCTGTTCCTGTGCCCCAGCATTCAGGGAAGAGCCCTGGTTATTGCAGCCTGCCAACGCGAAGGCGCTGGTCGATACCGCAGCGCCAGTGAGAAATCCCCTTCTGCTGAACCCAGACATATTTAGTGGTCGTGGCCTTCCTTATTGTGGGACATATCTCCGTGCTCCATGTGGGACATATCGTGGCCCTTCATATCGCCGTAGTCCTCATCCCCGGCAGGCATGCTACGCGTTTGGATCTCACCCAGATCGAGCTCTTCGCCGCCATCTAGCTTCACCTTAAGGTCAAGCGATTCGCCGGGAGCGATGTGGTTTCCCATTTCCATGAGCATAAAGTGGTCCCCACCTGGCGCCAGTTGATGGGACTCGCCAGCCTTGACCACCAACGGGCTCGACATTTCCTGCATCTTGCCATCGACGGTCTCATGGATCTGGTTCACCTTGGCGTTAAGGCTGGTGGAAAAACCGGTGATAGCGATGTCCTTATCGGTGTGGTTCACCAAGGTGCCAAAAATAGCAGTCATGTCTTTATCTTCGTTGGCACGCACGACCGCGTCTTCGAAGGTCAGGTCCTCGGCCGCGACGGAGGAGGACTTCTCCGCAGCACTGGTGCTGGCATCAGCCTTCGACTCGGTGGAGTCATTTTGGTTCTGCGGGGAGCAACCCGCCAGGGCGAGGCCGGCCACAGTCAGGCCCACAAGGGCAATGCTAGAAATCTTGGACATTATTTTTCACCTTCCGAATCGATGCGACGAGACTTGCCAATAAATAGGGCAACTACTGCGGCAATTGCCAAAACTCCGCCCACGCCCAAAATGATTTTCAGCGACATCGGCAGCCCCTCGGTTCCTTCCTGGTCTGTCGCGTCAGACTCGCCAGCCTCGGGGTTTTCGGCTCCGTCACCTTTAACGGAAAATTCCACACCACCGCGAGTAGCGTGTCCATCCGAAGACGTGATTTGGAAACCCACCTGGTAGTTGCCCGGCCCAGGGTTAACCCCCTCAGGAGTCTCAATTGTGAGGTCTCGTTCATGGAGCTGCGGTTCCTGGCTAAAAAGCTTCTCACCGGTATCGGCGTTGGTTACGGCAAAGGTGTTGAAGTCCTCTTTGGGGATGCCAGAAAACTCAAGGGTGATTTCCTTAGGGAACTCATCGAGTTGATCGCCGTCTTTGACCGAACCGCCAATAACGGAGTCGTGCGCGATTGCGGCAGGCATCGACCCGCCCAAAACCAGTGCGGCTGTGCCCACTGCTGCGGCTGTGCGGCGCAGCCAAGGTACGCGGTAGCCCATAGATAGCTCCTTTGTGATGTTGGAAAAGCACAAGTTGAATTGTCAGACATACTAGCCCCGCGACTTGCCAGAGCGGCAATCACAAAAAGCAGCGCGTCGAGTCATATGTCGGCTTGAACTGGGATCGAGTTCCGCTTCCTTAATAAAAAGAGGTATTTATCACTATTTAAGCCAAGTTGACTCAATTCCAGAGGGCCTGGCCTTAGGACCTCTCCCCCTGCCGGGCATTAAAAAACGGACCAGAAACCATCAGTGCAAAAATAGCCAGGGCGACGCCTACACCGATGAGCGCCAAAGGCCACGCCCCGCTGCCGCTGCCTCCCGCCGCATCTGCCGCAGTAAGGCCCATAAAGAAAAGCACAGTCCCCGAAACAAAAGACGCGAAGCCGCAGGCTCCAACCAATAGCGGTACCACTAGTGCGCGTGACATCTTTCCTCCTCCGCTTTGGGTTATGACTCTACAAAGGCAAGCGTATCGCACAGCACACGGACGTAGACATAGAAAAAGCCGCCCCGTCTCTGGGGCGGCTACATGGAGCGGATGACGAGACTCGAACTCGCGACCCTCACCTTGGCAAGGTGATGCGCTACCAACTGCGCTACATCCGCATGCGAAACCAGGCCCGGTTTCTAGGACAAAGTCCTCGTGCGCGATACTGGGATTGAACCAGTGACCTCTTCCGTGTCAGGGAAGCGCTCTCCCACTGAGCTAATCGCGCTTAATGCCCGAAGGCATTAAGAAGTTGAGGTGGAAACGGGAATCGAACCCGTGTGCACGGTTTTGCAGACCGTTGCCTCACCACTCGGCCATTCCACCGTGGCGATACCGCCTCACACAATACAGTGCTGGAGCGGATGACGAGACTCGAACTCGCGACCCTCACCTTGGCAAGGTGATGCGCTACCAACTGCGCTACATCCGCATGCGAAACCAGGCCCGGTTTCTAGGACAAAGTCCTTGTGCGCGATACTGGGATTGAACCAGTGACCTCTTCCGTGTCAGGGAAGCGCTCTCCCACTGAGCTAATCGCGCGTTATTCACTTAGAATCACTCTTCACAGGTAGCCCCTTTGAAAAGCGTGGAGCGGATGACGAGACTCGAACTCGCGACCCTCACCTTGGCAAGGTGATGCGCTACCAACTGCGCTACATCCGCATTGCGCCGCAAACTTTTATTCCGTTGCGGTGCGAGAAGAAACATTATCGTGCTCCGCGCTAGTTTCCAAATCCCCAGCCCAGCGCCTTGCTTTTAGCCGCTGATATTCCACGTTTGTACGTTCCCAAATCACACCGGTGTGATTCTTGTGGACCGCAGGCGCCCAGCCGCCTCCCGCTCATGAGTACCCCTACGCAGCCAATTAGGTATTTGAATTTCAAGCGGTGTACATTTAGCCACCGCACGGTCCTATAGCTCAGTGGGAGAGCGTTCCGTTCACACCGGAAAGGTCACTGGTTCAATCCCAGTTAGGACCACCACTTCCCCGCCCTGCGCTCCACTTCACAAGGAGCCTGGGCGGGTTTCTTTGTGTGCCGGTAAGGTGTTCCGTCGTGTTGTGGATCCTTCTAGGCATTTTTGCTGGGCTTGTTTTGCCCGTACAGACCCTGGTTAATACGCGCTTGCGCTTATCGACGGGCACCCCCTTTTCTTCTTCGCTTATCTCTTTCGCAGTGGGCACGGTTACTTTGCTCGTTATTGCCACCGCTGTCACCGGCGGTGATTTCGGTCTTTCCCGCACCGGTGGCCAACCACTGTGGATATGGTTCGGTGGTTTACTCGGCGTAGTTGCGCTTACTGGGAATATTCTCCTATTTCCCCACTTGGGTGCCGTCCAGACCGTAGTACTTCCCATCGCCGGCCAGATCATCATGGGGCTCGTCATCGATCACCTTGGGCTCTTTGACTCCCCTATATCCCCGCTGACCGTGGTTCGCATGCTAGGGGCTCTCATCGTCCTAGGCGGAGTAATCGCCATCGTCGCCGGCCCCGGCGCGCCCACGAAGCGTGAGGACAGTGCCACAGCGCTGTGGATGTGGCGCTTAGCGGGGTTTATTTTTGGTTGTTTTACTGCAAGCCAATCCGCGATCAATGGTCACCTGGGCCAGATTACTGGCTCACCTGTTAGCGCGACTTTAGTTTCTTTTAGCGTCGGGGTATCTGCCCTTGCCATTGTGAATATTGTTCTACGCTGGCGACCTCGCATTGAGCGCCTCGAGGGGAAGGCCAATCCCTGGTGGATGTGGGTTGGTGGCGTCCTGGGTGCCTTGTTTGTTTTTGGCAACGCGGCCTTAGTACCGCAGCTGGGAACGGGGCTTACCGTGGTTGCGACTCTCCTCGGCTCCATGCTGGGGTCCCTACTCATTGATCGCTTGCGTGGCGCCCGCGTAACGCTGCGCCAGGTAGCCGGCATTGCGGTGATACTGGTCGGCGTGATTCTCATCCGTCTGGTGTAGCCCGTCTTGGCGAGGTTATGGCGCTGTTATTGCCATGCTGGGCACTCGCCGCTCTAGCTACACTGAGATGACATGGATATCTCTTCGCTTTTGGGTCCTGATTCCCGCGGCACATTCACCATCCGTACGAATATGGTCAGCACGTTGACCGGATCGGCGACGATGAACCATGTCTCAGAAGACATGGGAAATGACACCGATGGACAGCTTTTTGCAGCTCTACGGGAATGGGCAGACGTGGTGTTGGTGGGCGCGCAAACGGTGCGCGCAGAAGATTACTCCGGCGTTGTGCCTAGCACCGATGGCTCGCGCCCAGCTCCTATTGCAGTGCCTTCTCGCAGCCTTGATTTCGATATCAACTCGGACTTTTTTACAGACTTTAGTACCCCACCTATCATCTTGGCCCCACACAGCAGCTGGGAGGATGAAGACATCGTTACCCGAATCGAGGCTATTGAAAGCACGGGGGCGGAGGTCTGCGATGCCGGTGAAGGAAGCGTGCGCGACTACATATCCGTCCTGAAGGATCGCGGGTTTAAGCGCGTGCTGTGTGAAGGCGGGCCAGGAATGATTGGGCAATTAGTGGACGCCGATGCGATTGACCAGATGTATTTGACCCTGGATCCGCATCTGTCTACCGGCGTAGAGACTCCGATGGCTACTTTTAAGGGCGAGCATTCCCACCGCCGCATGCAGTTGGAAAATGTCGCGGCCGATACGGATGGCACGGTGTTTCTGCGGTATTCCCGCACCCGCGAGGACGTAGACTAAGGGGCCGTGAATTCCCGAATCAATGTTGCCGCTTGGCCCGTGGCCGTATTGCTCGTTGTGCACCGCGTATTCATCATTGCGCGCAACGGCACGCCAACGGATGATTTCACCACCGTGTATAACGCGGTGGCGCGCATGGCTAGCGGCCAGCCGGTCTACGAGCAGGCCTATAACCACGTTGACCCGCTGTATCTGTATACCCCGGGAGCCACGCTGCTGCTTGCGCCATTAGGGCACCTAGACTTCTCACTTGCGCGAGGACTATTCATCGTGGCGAATGCGGCCGCGATCATCGCGGCACTGGCGGTGCTTACCCTTATAGTGGACCGCAAGCTCACCTCGCCCGTGTGGCCGGTATCTATTGCGCTGGCGTTTGTCACGGAGTCAGTGACCAATACGCT
Source organism: Corynebacterium kefirresidentii (assembly GCA_002154655.1). Taxonomy (GTDB): domain Bacteria; phylum Actinomycetota; class Actinomycetes; order Mycobacteriales; family Mycobacteriaceae; genus Corynebacterium; species Corynebacterium kefirresidentii. The sequence continues at coordinate 371,105 of NGUZ01000001.1, read as the reverse complement.
TGCCTTTACCAATATCAACGGCTTCCTCTTGCTGTGTCTGGCCGTGTTTTTGTGGGCCTTTTTGCGGGCCGAGCGCACCCCGCAGTTGGGCTGGGTGGCAGGCGTGGTCATTGGCCTTGCCATCGTCATTAAGCCGCAGTTTGCGCCGCTGCTCTTCCTGCCCTTGGTAAAGATCCAGTGGCGCAGTCTCGCCGGAGGCATCGTAGTTCCGGTGATTCTCAATCTACTGGCGTGGCCGGTGGTGCCGGGCGCCAGCGGCTTTTTCGAAAAGCTACTGCCCTATCTTTCGGAAACTCGTGACTATGCCAATTCTTCCTGGGCGGGTTTCCACGCCTACGTTAATTTTGGCGCCGGGTTGTATTGGACCGTGTGGCTGATTTTTGCCGGTCTTACGGCCGCAGCGATTCTCGGGCTTTTACGCTGGCGCAACTCCGACCCAACCTTGTGGGCACTGACCACAAGCGGAGCGATAATGGTGGGAATTTTCTTCCTGTCTTCCCTGGGCCAGCAGTACTATTCCATGTGGCTTTTCCCGCTGATGTTTACCGTTGTGCTCCCGCGCTCGGTATTTCATTCCGCAGGAGCGTGGTTGGCGGCGTTTCTCTTTTTGGCTCCGGTCTCGTGGGCGTCTGCATCGCACCCGGATGCTGGGCGGTTGATGAATTTTTTCACGGCCACGGCAGGATGGGCGCTGCTTATCGTCGCAATTTTCGCTACGGTCGCTGGCTGGTGGCGTGCCGCGCGCAGAGCGGTTTAGACTCGGCCCATGACCGATTTCAAGCTCATTGCTGATACCGAATGGCGCCAGCGCTTAAGCCCCGAGGAATACTACGTTCTGCGTGAGGCAGGTACGGAGCCGCCCCATGTAGGCGAGTACACCAACACCACTACCGAGGGTGTCTATTCTTGCCGCGCGTGTGGAGCGGAGCTTTTCCGTTCCACGGAAAAGTTTGAGTCCCATTGTGGCTGGCCGTCTTTCTTCTCCCCGCTTGCCGGAGACAAGATCATCGAGCGAGAAGACAACTCGCTAGGCATGCGCCGAGTAGAGGTCTTGTGTGCCAACTGCGAATCGCACCTAGGCCACGTCTTTGAGGGCGAGGGCTACGACACTCCTACTGACCTTCGCTATTGCATTAACTCCATTTGCCTTGACCTGGAGGAAAAGCCGGTAGAAGGTGGCACCGCTTAAAGGGCCCCGACACAACTTACGCCCCGTCAGCAGCCTAGCTGAGAGGCTAGTGAAGGGGCGCAGCCCGGGACGTCGCCAAGCAGTGCTTCTGCTAGGCGGCGTTTCCTTTAGGGCAGTACTGCGATGAGTTCTGCTACGTCCTTGACGCGACGGCCGGTGTGGAAAGGAATTTCCTCGCGCACGTGGTGACGGGCTTCGGTATAGCGCATCAGGTACATCAGGTCGACGATACGGTGGAGCTCATCCGCCTCAAAGGCCAGAATCCACTCGTAGTCACCCAACGCAAAAGCCGGTACGGTATTAGCTCGCACATCAGGATAATCACGCGCTTGCATGCCGTGTTCCATAAGGATACGGCGGCGCTTTTCCTCGTCCATGGTGTACCAGTCATAGGAGCGCACGAAGGGATAGACCGAGATCCACTCCTTTGGCTCCTCGCCCATGATGAAAGACGGCAGGTGCGACTTATTAAACTCCGCTGGACGGTGCAAAGCGTTGCCTACCCAGGTCACTTCGCTAACCTGGCCCAAGGTGGTCTCGCGGCGGAAATCCCCAAAGACCTTCTGCATGTCAGAGAACTCCTCGGCGTGCCACCAGATCATGAAATCAGCAGAATCGCGCATGGCCGTCAAGTCATAGATTCCGCGCACGGTCACCTTTCCAGCCTGCTCAACGTCGGCGAAGAACTTCTGCGCTTGGGCGATGATTTCCGCTCGCTCGGTGCCGAGTGCCCCCGGGATAACCTTAAAAACTGCGTGCTGGGAATATTGCTGAACCGCATTGAGTTCCTTGTAGTCAAGCTTCGCCATTGCGTTCTCCTTTGCCAAAGCCTCTGGGTAATCGGACATATCCATCATAAGTTGGATATGAAACCTTGTCACTTCCCCCACCGCGGGGATGCCGACACGCTCTCACATCGGCGCGCCTCCCCCAGCTAGAGGCTGCGAAACTATAGCTTGAACGTCGTGAGCAATTCCGAATCGACCACCCCACGCAGCGCCGAGGCTTCCGCCCCTACTCCTTTGCACAGGCAAGCGGAAAGCCACGAACCAGCTACCCCCGCCGCATTCACCCAAGCAGTGGAGTCAATGCACGCGGCCGACCTGCGCCCCGAGATAACCCTGGGCTCCATTCGCCCACCGCAGCGCCTTGCGCCGTTTAGCCACGCTATCGGCCTCGAGGTGGGAGGCGAAGAAAACCCAGACATCGTGCCTACTGATGCGGAAGGCGATGCATTTGGCCGCCTTATTTTGCTCCACGATCCGGGTGCTGAGGAAGCCTGGGAGGGCGCTATGCGCCTTGTGGCGTATATTCAGGCCGATATGGATGATGCCGTAGCAGGAGATCCGCTCTTGCCCGATGTGGCTTGGCAGTGGCTCAATGAAGGCCTAGAAGAGGAAGGCGCCGACCACACCAACTTGGGTGGCACCGTCACCTCCACCGCGTCCGTTCGATTTGGGGAGATTGGTGGCCCACCGCGCGCCTATCAAATCGAAATGCGTGCTTCGTGGACCGCTGAAGGCCTCGATCTGGCTCCTCACGTGCAGGCTTTTGCAAAGGTATTGGCTAACGTTGCCGGCCTCCCTCCTGAGGGCGTTACCAAGCTCGGCCACTAGAATGCCAGAATTGCGCAGCCGGCCGGTAGAGGGCATCCCGGCGGTCCTTGCTACCCGGGATGAATTCACCGCTGCCGCAGCACGCCTAGCCGCAGGTACGGGCCCGTTTGCCATCGATACTGAACGCGCCTCTGGTTACCGCTACGATGACCGCGCCTTCGTAGTACAAATTCGCCGCCGAGGCGCAGGCACCATGCTTTTTGCCCCTGAAGGCCATCGCGCGGAGCTCACCGCTGCCCTCGCCCCAGTACTCAACGGGGCAGAATGGATAATTCATGCCGCGCATTCGGATTTGCCCTGCCTAGGGTGGCTTGGGCTATTCCCCGGCTCCATCTTTGATACCGAGCTAGCGGCGCGGCTCGCTGGTTTCGACCGCCCGAATCTGGGCACAATGGTTGCAGAGCTTTTTGATATCGAATTAGAAAAAGGCTACGGCGACGCTGACTGGTCAACCCCGCAGCTCAGCGAGGAGCTCAAGGCCTATGCCGCACTAGATGTGGAGCTGCTCCTCGAGCTGGCCGATTCACTACGCGATATCTTGGCCGAACAAGACAAAATGGATTGGGCGCTAGAGGAATTTTCCTCCATTGTCCGCGAGCATGCCGGTGATACTCACCCGCAGCCACCTACTTGGCGCGACCTAAAGGGAGTCTCCAACCTGCGCAACGGCAGCCAGCTTGCCGCCGCTCGAGCGCTATGGCTCAAACGGGACGCAATAGCTCGGCGCACCGATACTGCACCCGGCCGGGTTTTAGCGAATAAGACGCTGGTAGAAATTGCGCGCGCTCTCCCAACCTCTGGCAGCGACTTGGCCCGCATCAAGGGTTTTCCCCGCCGGCGCAAGGGGGCCACCGCCCGCTGGATGGCGGTGCTAAACCAGGCGCGCGCCATTCCCCCGCACCAGCGGCCTCGCGTGCACCGTACCCCGCATCCGGTCCCTTCCAAGACCATCTGGACCAAGGACTACCCTGATCTCTGGGAGATATATCAAACTATTCGCGCCGACATCGCGGAACTAGGCGATGATCTTGGAATGTCCTCCGAGCTTATTATCCGCCCCGCCACCGTGCGCGCCGCAGTATGGGCGAAGGTAGGGGTACGTGCTGATAAACGCCACCGCGGACCTGATTCTGTTGCCGGTTCCATCCGCCAGCCAGACGACGTCGCTGCGTTTCTCCGCGCGGAAGGCGCGCGCGAATGGCAAATAGAATTGACCGCCCCGCTTATCGTGGACGGTCTTTTCTAGAAGATATTTATCAGGACAGGCCTAGCCTTCATTTCCCAGCTCATTGGCATCAGCAGTGAGGTTTTCTACCCACTCGCTAATCGAGGCCGCCATAAGTTCAGGGGTGAGCCCGAATTCCTCTAGGACCTCGCCGCGCGAGCCGTGCTTAGGGAAGTATCCCGGAACGCCAAGTCGGCGCACAGGGGTATTTACCTCGGCTGCGCTGAGGGCTTCCGAAATCATGGAGCCAATACCGCCGCGGATAAGGCCGTCTTCTGCCGTAACCACCAGATCGTGGTCAGCGGCGAGTGCCACAATAGAACTTGGAACCGGCGCAACCCAACGCGGGTCAACGACGGTTACGTTAACGCCTTGCTCTCCGAGCAGCTTCGCTGCCTCGATGCTGCGCGCGGACATGGCACCGATAGAGACGATAAGCACCTCTGGGGTGTCCTCGCCAGCGTCGGCTTCGCCGTAGTGGAGGATGTCGACGCCATCCCCCAAGGTTTCTACCGCATCCATATCCGGCAGCAGGTTGCCTTTAGGGAAACGAACTACGGAGGGGCCGGATTCGATTTCTAGCGACTCCCGGAAGAGCTCCCGCAGGCGCGCGCCATCGCGCGGGGCGGCAATGTGTATGCCCGGTACGATGCTCATCAGCGCCATATCCCACACACCATTGTGCGATGCGCCATCGGAACCGGTAACCCCGGACCGGTCGAGCACGATGGTTACTGGCAGCTTCAGCAGCGCAATATCCATAATGACCTGATCCACGGCTCGATTTAAAAAGGTGGAATATACCGCCACGACCGGGTGCATACCCCCGAGCGCAAGACCAGAGGCGGAGGTCATCGCGTGCTGCTCTGCGATTCCCACGTCAAAGAAGCGTTCAGGAAAGCGCTCTTGGAACGGCGTGAGCCCAGTCGGCCCTGCCATGGCAGCGGTAATGGCCACAATGTCTTCGCGTTTTTCAGCAGCGGCTACAAGCTCTTCTGAAAAAGCTGCGGTCCAGCCAGGCTGCTTGGTTCCCTTTGCCACACCGGTGACCGGATCAATAGCACCGGTTGAGTGCATCTGATCCTTTGGCTCATTGACGGCTGGGGCAAACCCATGGCCCTTTTCAGTAACCACATGCACAATGATGGGGCCGTCATAATCGCGGGCATAGGTCAGGGCATGCACCAAGCTATCGATATCGTGCCCGTTAATGGGGCCGATGTACTTCATGCCTAGTTCCGGGAACATCTCAGTTGGCAAGACCGTAGACTTGACGCCTTCTTTCATGGCATGCAGGGCATCGAAGGCTCGCTCGCCTACCCAACCCATTTGTTTCAGGCGGCGCTTGCCCTGCTCCATAAGTTCGTCATAGCCGTGCTGAGAGCGGATACGACCAAGATTCTCCGAGAGGCCGCCGATGGTGGGCGAATAGCTGCGGCCATTGTCATTGACCACAATCACCGCATTGCGGTCCTTGTCCTCGGAGATATTGTTGAGTGCCTCCCAGCACATACCGCCGGTCAGGGCGCCATCACCAACGACGCCGATAACGTTGCGGTGACCATCGCCGCGGATTTTAAAGGCCTTTGACAAGCCATCCACCGTAGACAGCGAGGCCGAAGCGTGCGAGGACTCGGTCCAGTCATGCTCGGACTCGCCGCGGTCCGTGTACCCCGAAAGACCATCTTTTTGCCGCAAGGTATCGAATTGATCGGTGCGACCGGTAAGCATTTTATGCACATAAGACTGGTGCGAGGTATCAAAAATAATGGGCTCGCGCGGGGAATCAAATACGCGGTGCAACGCTATAGTCAGTTCCACCACGCCCAAGTTGGGACCCAAATGTCCGCCTGTGACGGAAACCTTATCAATGAGACGCTGCCGAATCTCTGCCGCAAGCTCTTCAAGCTTGTCTGCGGACAGTGCCTTGAGATCCTGCGGCGAGTTAATGGTATCCAAGATAGTCATGGAGCGGCCTTCAACTCCTTCTGTGCTTAGTTCTTCTTTTCTACCGTACCCGCGGCGGGCGGTGAATATTATATTCCGGCTAGGGCGCGGCACCGTACCCGGCCGCGCCTGGGCACCTATGCGGCGCATTAGGCAGGGGTAATGAGCGCAATCGTTTCGAAGTGATGCGTTCCGGGAAAAGCGTTAATGAGCGCCATTTTTTCAATCCCGTACCCGTGCTCGTCCCAGTAATGCAGATCGCGAGCAAAGGTGGCTGGGTCACATCCCACGTGCACGACCGCTTGGGGTGCAGCGGCCGCCACGGAACGAATCACGTCTTTGCCTGCGCCGGTGCGTGGGGGATCGAGGACTACAGCGCCTGGTTTAGGTAACTGCGCAGCAACCTGCTCCACCTTCGCGGATTTTAGTTCCACATCGCAGTCCGCCAGGCAGGGCTGCTCCGCTGCCGTTGCCGCTGGCGAATAATCCACGGAAATGACCTTGCCCTGCACGGCTGCGGCCAGTGCTGGAACGAAAAGCCCAACGCCGCCATAAAGATCCCAGGCGGTGCGTTCCTGGTACTCACGTTGACCGAGCCACTCAGTTACCAGTTGGGTATACGCCGCCGGCGCCTGACTATGGGCTTGCCAAAAGGCAGTGGCGGGGAAGCTAAACGTCCTACTACCCACATGTTCTTGCACTTGGCCGCTGCCTTCCACCACCTCACGGATGGTCTCTACGCGGTGTCCGCGCGGGGCTTTGCGGGTTTCTACTACATGGCGGTCTCCTGTGCCATCGACAACAGCAATGACCTCTGCACCTGGGGTAAAACGACGTGCACCTTCTCCGATGAGGCCGTCTGCCAATCCCGGAGCCAGCTGCGTACAGGCGGCTGCCGTAACGAGCTCATTGGACCGACGCTCACGGGTTCCAGCACGCCCTTGCTTGTCGACGCCCCACCGAACCCGAGTGCGCCAGCCCCTCACCGGCTCTAGGGTGTGTTGTTCAATTTCTAGGCCCTCCCGGGTTTTAACGCCAGTGCGGCGCAGCTGCTCCGCTAAGATTTCTGCCTTAATCCCAGTTTCGGCCGCAGGATCTAGCTCTGCAAAATCGCAGCAGCCTGCCCCTTGTTCCGCAGCTGGGCACGACGATGGCACGCGCAGCGCACCCGGGGTCACTACACTGTCCAGGTCCGCCTTAATGAACGACTTCTTGACTCGGCCGGCCTTAGCCTTAACGACGTCTCCTGGAAATGCGCGTGGAACAAATACCACTCGCCCATCAGGCGCCTGGCCGATTCCTTCCCCGCCGTGTGCCATGCGGTCAATTCTCACCTCAAGAATATCGCCCCGGCTAATCGTAGGTTCAGTCATTTTCTACCTCGGCCTCTTGTAGTGGTTCTGGTTGTGCCTGCGTACGCTCACCCGCGCCTGTAGCTTCCTCCACAGCTGTGTCCGCGCGCCGCACCATCCACACGGTAAGCGCCGTTACCAGAAGGGTCAGGGGCCATCCCATTAGGATTCTGGTCACTCCCAATGCTGTAGTTGCATCGGCATCATAGATGGCGCGCTGGACAATAAAACGGGCGAGAAAGATTACCGCCCACCCACCGGTGGCTATGGCATAGGCCCGGCGCGCTGGGGTAATCTTCTGCCACTGCATTTCCTCGCCGTTAATCCCCTTCCAGATAACGCCCACCGCGGGCCACCGGAATAGGATCGAGAGTACGGCGGCAATGCATAGCGCCAACGACATCCAGATACCGTACAAGAAATACCCTTTGGCATCACCGGTAAACCAGGCGATTGCCGCACACAGAGCGACGCCCAAAAGCCCCGATATGGCTGGCTGAAGGGTCTCTTTGCGAAGCACCCTCCAGATAGCGATAGCAACGGCTACACCAAGCGCCGCTGCGAGGGCTGGGCCCAGCCCAAAAAAGTTATTGACTGGAATCAGCACAATGACCGGCAAGGTAGCGGAAACGAGCCCGGATAGCCCACCCATTTGTTCCAATAGGGTGGGTTCGGCTTGAGACTCATTAGCGTCAAGGTTCTTTGCGTCCTGGGAGGACTGCGGCGAGGAAGAGTGTGTCACGTGGTTTACTGCTTTGCCTAGTCTTTGGAAGTAGGTGCAGAACCCTCATCGGGGTCCTGCGGGGACGATCCATTCTCCCCCTCCTGTGGGGTGCCGCCCAAATCGCGCAAGTGCTGTTCCGCCTCTGCTTCTGCTGCAGGGTCTGGACCGCCTACGCCGTTTTCTGGGTGGTTCTGGGCATTAGCGGCTGCCTGCTGCTCCTGCTGGCGCTGGTCCATGGCCTGCTTGACTTGCTGTACGAGCTGCTCGGGCATGATGACCGGCAAAGCGTTTCCGGCCAAGATGGGGTCTTCTCCGCGGTAGACAAAGGTGCGTGCGGCTATCTCGCGGGCCATTTCTGCTAGGTCAGCTTCCATTCCTGCCGGTGCGGCCAGCGTCATGCGCAGCATCCACCGTGGGCCATCTGCACCGATGACGCGAACCTGGCCATTGTCGTTTTTACCCACGACCTCAGCACCCCACGGGCCTGGCTCGGTAGTAACGGTGAGACCATCGCGGCTCATGCCTTCCCTGATCTCCTCGACGGATTCTGCCCACTGGCCTGGCTTGCGTGGGGCGGCAAAGGCTACGGGGGTAATTCGGCCCACCTTGGTTACGATGTGCAGCATCCGCGGGCCTTGCTCGCCCATTTCTACTTGTACCTGGGATTCCTTTGGCAGTGGGATGCGCAGAGAGCCCAAATCTAAAATGCCGATGGAAAAGTCGCTGAAATCGAAAGTTTCGATATCTACGGAGTCACCATCAAAGGGGCCGGTCTGACCGTTGATAGCGTCATGGGCAAATTCGCGTGGTTCATTGCCAGAAGCTGCCGCAGCATCGGCTGCGGTATCTTCTACCGGAGCATATGATTCCTGGGCACCTTTATCCACGGACTCGGGGCCCGCCGGCTTTTCGCCCTTTGCTGCAGGCTGTGCCTGCTCCTTCTTCGCATCCTCGTTCTTCTTGCCAAAGGGCCAGATTCCCATGGTTGCTACATCCTTTCTAGAAGTTTCGTTCAGTCTCTATTGCTTTAGCTACACGCCGGTAGAGCCATAGCCACCGGCTCCCCGGTCGGTGTCATCCAATTCTTCGACCTCAGCAAATCCCACTAGCTCAACGCGCTGGACCACGAGCTGAGCGATACGCATTCCGCGTTCGATTTCGATAGGGGTATGCCGGTCGTGGTTGATAAGGCAGACTTTGATTTCCCCGCGGTAGTCAGCATCCACTGTCCCCGGAGTATTAACTACCGAAAGCCCTTGTTTAGCAGCCAACCCGGACCGTGGATGAATCAAACCGACTGTTCCTAGTGGCAGCGCAATTGCAATCCCGGTGCCTACAAGGGCGCGCTCGCCGGGTTGCAACGTAAGTGCTTCTGCTGCGTAGAGGTCCGCACCAGCGTCGCCGCGATGGGCGCGTTTCGGCAGCGGAAGCTCCTTGTCTAGACGCTTGACTTTAATATCGCCGAAAGGGCTTTCTGGCTGAGAATATGGAAACGAGTCAGTCACCTGGCCAATCCTACCTGCCTTAGCAGGTTCATTCTGCGGTGCGTGTGGACTAGACTAGCTAGACGTGTCTGATACATCTGCTTCTTCCGCAACTCCGGCACCGTCGAGCTCCGCTTCTGCGCAGGGCACGATGGCCCCTCAGGTGCTCTACCGCGAACGCCAATGGGTGCCTTGGTACTTTTGGCTTTTTGCCGCCGGCATCGTGGCACTTACTTCTGCTACCGCCGGGCTAAACCGCTCCATGTGGTGGACCATTATTCCTGCAATACTCCTTGGCGCCATCGCCGTGTGGGTTCTTATTACGTGGTCCAATACGGTCATCGTGGTAGAGCGTGACCCAGACGGAACGCGTTGGCTCTCAGTCAAAGACGCCCAACTACCCAACGACGTGGTCTCGCGGTCTATCACGGTTCCTAAATCTGCACGGCGTAATGCGCTAGGCCCGCAATTCGATCCCGCGGCGTTCTTGGTCTCCCACGCTTGGGTGGATGAGCACGCCATGATGGTACTCAATGATCCTGAGGACGATACCCCTTATTGGCTCATCGCTTCGAAGGACCCAGAAGCTTTACTCCATGCCTTCCTGCCGGAACAACACTAAATTTTAAAGACTTTGTAGGCATCCTCGAACCGGCAGATTCGAGGCGGCCACAACACCAAACCCCGCACTCGGCTTTAAGCAAGTTGCCGTGTGCGGGGTTTCTTTACTGCTGCGATTCTTTCCTTTAAGCACAGTCCTTACAGATAGGCTGGCCATCCTCATCGTGGGAATAGCGCTTATTGGACTGCACTAGGAAACAAGAGCCGCAAGTAAACTCATCTTCTTGGCGCGGAACTACCTCAACATTGAGCTCCTCACCGGTAAGGTCAACTGTTGGCGGCTGGAACGATTCGACGATTTCTCCGTCATCGTCCATGCCGTTGTTGTCGCTTTCAGCGGCTTTGAGCCCCTCTAGGGAGTCAGTTTCGAGTTCATCTTCCGCGCGCCGGCGCGGTGCGTCATAATCGGTGGCCATAATGCACGCCCCTAATGGTCAAATTGCTTTAAGGAATGGGTAATTATCGATCGCGCATAGTAAAGCACAAATGGCTAGATGTCATCTCACCGACCGTCAGCGTGGAAAACTATTACCCCCGCAACGCGCCTGTGGCGTTGTGTGCTGCCAAAAGTTCCTCAAAGGCGGGGGCCAAATCTGCCCCCGCGGCCCAGGTAAGTTCGCCCTGAGCGGACCCCTTCTCAAAGCCTGGATGGTGCACCACCGCGCCTGCTTCGCGGGCAATAATTGCCCCGGCGGCAAAATCCCAAGCATTGATGCCGTGCTCAAAGTAGGCATCAACCGTGCCCTCAGCTACGCGACATAAATCCAGCGCGGCAGCACCGATGCGGCGAATATCTCGTACCTGGGGCAAGAGCTTGGTGAGCAGCTCGGCTTGCGCTGCTCTCCGTTGGGCATCGTATCCGAAGCCAGTGGCTACCAATGCCAAGGCGGGATTTTTGGTGTGGGCGCACTGCAATGGGTGCACCTTCCCGTCCGGGCCGGTGACCGTGGCGCCCTGACCAGCCGCGGCTGCATAAGTGCGCCCGCGGGCCACGTTGACCACCGCGCCAGCTACCAGGCGCCCCTGATATTCCGCACCGATAGAAACTGCAAAATCCGGCACCCCGTAGAGGAAATTTACGGTGCCATCAATCGGATCCACTATCCAGGTAACACCGCTGGTGGATTCCACATTGGCGCCTTCTTCCCCAAAGATTCCATCCCCTGGGCGTTGGGTACGAATGGTGGTGACAATGAATTCCTCTGTGGCGGTGTCGACCTCAGTTACCGGATCCACATCACTGGACTTGGTGCTGGTATGTGCCGCGATGCCGTCACCGGCGACAAGCTCTGCGCGCCGGGCGGCAACTAGTTCGGCCGCTCGCGTGGCGGTAGAGACGGCAAAATCCCGCAACTGGAGAAAATCGATGTGCTCAGTCATGCCAACTATTGTGCCTTCTTCTACACTGTCGGGCATGACTACTCTTTCTGGACATTCTTTTGGCGTCGATGTCGGCGGTTCGGGCATTAAGGGCGCAGAGGTGGACCTTGCCACCGGCGAATTCGTGGGCGAGCGTATGAAAATCGCCACGCCGCAGCCATCGACTCCGCACGATGTTGCCAAGGTGGTAGCCCAAATCATCCAGGAAAAGCAGTGGGAAGGCCCAGTAGGCATTACCCTGCCTTCCGTAGTCCGCAACCAAGAGGTAGAAACGGCAGCGAATATTTCCAAGGAGTGGATTGGCATTAATGCGACAGAGCTATTCGCTGATTACTTGGATGCGGATTTTGCCGTGCTTAACGACGCCGACGCGGCAGGACTAGCCGAGGTTGCCTACGGAGAGGACATCGCCAAGCAGGGTTCCGTAATCTTTTTGACTTTGGGCACCGGCATTGGTTCAGCCTTCTTCTTGAATGGTCAGCTCTTCCCCAATACCGAGCTAGGGCACATGCTGGTGGGTGATGATGAAGCCGAAAAGATTGCATCGTCGGCCGTCAAGGACCGCGAAGGGCTCAAGTACAAGCACTGGGCTAAGCGGTTAAATAAGGTCCTTGCGGAGTATGAAAAGCTTTTTAACCCGCAGGCTTTCCTCATTGGGGGTGGTATCTCGCGCAAGTTTGAAAAGTGGGGCCCGCACCTTGACATTGCCACCCCCGTCATGCCTGCACAATTGCGCAATCGTGCAGGGATTGTTGGTGCCGCAATGGCGGCGGTAGAGGGCTTGAAACCATAAAATTTATGCACTGCTGGTGACCCTATCCACCGGCAGAGGAGAAAGATCCTCTATACTGGGCGGTCGATCCTAAGTTAAATAGCTCTAAGGCGTGTCTGGCCTGCATAAGGCCACAGCGCGTTAACATCACAGTGATGGACGAGCGCCCAGCTAGGGCGCACTGAGCTGTTTTAATCAAGAAGTAAGTCGAAAGGGCGTACGTGGCAGCCACTGAATCTTCAGACCAGGCACTCGGCGAGGGCGAAAACGCCGCCGGGGCATCTACTCCTGCAAAGAAGACCGCCAAGAAGACGGCAAAGAAAACCGCGAAGAAGACGGCTAAAAAGACGGCCAAGAAGACCGCTAAGAAAACAGCCAAAAAGACTGCGAAAAAGACCGCTAAGAAGTCGGCCAAGAAGACCACTAAAAAGTCTGCTAAGAAGGCCACGAAGAAGACGGTCCGCAAGTCCGCGGCGAAGAAGCAGGAATCCCCCGCTGAGTCCGAAAAGCAAGCACAGCCGGAGGTAGAAGAAGAGCTCGACGAGGACGAGCACGACGAAGACGTCGACTTCGATCCCACCAATGCGGACATCGAGGAAGATGATGACTTCGCAGGCGGTGAAGACCTCGAGGACGAGGACCTCGAAGAGGACTTGGACGAAGACGATGAGGACGATGACGAAGAAGAGGACTCCTCCTCCGTCTGGGACGAGGAAGAATCCGCTGCACTGCGCCAGGCACGCAAGGATGCGCAGCTGACTGCCTCTGCTGACTCCGTTCGTGCCTACCTCAAGCAGATTGGTAAGGTGGCCCTGCTCAACGCCGAGCAAGAGGTTTCCTTGGCCAAGCGCATCGAGGCCGGCCTGTACGCACAGCACCGCATGGATGAGATGGAAAAGGCCCGCGCCGAAGGCGATAAGGCCGCTAAGCTCTCCCCCATGGAAAAGCGCGACCTGCGCAGCATCGCCCGCGATGGCCGCAAGGCCAAAAACCACCTGTTGGAGGCGAACCTGCGTCTGGTGGTTTCCTTGGCAAAGCGCTACACCGGCCGCGGCATGGCTTTTTTGGACCTCATCCAAGAAGGCAACTTGGGACTTATCCGCGCTGTGGAGAAGTTCGACTACACCAAGGGCTATAAGTTCTCTACTTACGCCACGTGGTGGATCCGCCAGGCTATTACCCGCGCCATGGCTGATCAGGCCCGTACCATCCGCATCCCGGTCCACATGGTGGAAGTCATCAACAAGCTGGGCCGTATCCAGCGCGAGTTGCTGCAGGACTTGGGCCGCGAGCCTACCCCGCAGGAGCTGGCAAAGGAGATGGATATCACTGAGGAAAAGGTGCTCGAAATCCAGCAGTACGCCCGCGAGCCCATTTCTTTGGATCAGACCATTGGCGACGAAGGCGACTCCCAGTTGGGTGACTTCATCGAGGACTCCGAAGCCGTTATTGCGGTCGACGCTGTCTCCTTCACCTTGCTGCAGGATCAGCTCCAAGACGTGCTGACCACCCTCTCCGAGCGTGAAGCCGGCGTAGTTCGCCTGCGCTTTGGACTGACCGATGGCATGCCGCGCACTTTAGACGAAATCGGCCAGGTCTACGGCGTTACCCGCGAACGCATTCGCCAGATCGAGTCCAAGACCATGTCGAAGCTGCGCCACCCCTCTCGCTCCCAGGTATTGCGCGATTATCTCGACTAATCGTTCTACGTGGACGAGAACAAAGCCCGCACCTTTCTGGTGCGGGCTTTTGCGTAGCTGCCCTCAGGCGATTGTGGCCAAACTACCACTTGCGCAGGTATTCGATGCGCTCGCGTAGCTGCTCAGCGTTGCACAGCGCGGTGGGCGGTCCACCGCAGGCCTTGCGGACCTCGGTGTGAATCGCACCGTGCGGGCGGCCAGAGCGCTGGGCAGCGATAGAAACCACCGTGTTGAGCTCCTTGCGCAGCTGGCCTAGCTCATCGACGACTCCGGTATCGCTTGACTCAGCTTCCACAGCCTTCTTCCGCGAGGCAGGGGCATAGTCCATGCCATAGAGCTTGCGACGGTGAGCCTCCTCGGCCTCAGCCGCGCGCCGCGCCTTTTCCTCCGCCTCGCGGCGGTCCATTTCCTCAGATTGCTTCTTGCGCAGCAGATCCTTGACTTGGTCCGCATCGAGCAACCCAGGAATACCAAGGAAATCGGCTTCTTCATCCGTGGTCATGTCCCCAGTGTTGAACTGAGAACCGTTATAAAGCAGGCCCGAGAACTCTGCCTCGGCACCAAGCGACTCATAAGACTTCTCCAGCATGTCCGGTTCGGTCTTCTTCTGATTCGCTTGCTCTAGCAGCTCATCGTCCCAGCCCTCCTTGTCCGGCTTTTCCTCACCCAAAACGTGATCGCGGGACTTTTCCATATTTTCGGCCAAGCCCAGCAAAACAGGCACCGAGGGAAGGAAAACGGACGCCGTCTCACCCGGCATGCGCGAGCGCACGAAACGGCCAATGGCCTGGGCGAAAAATAGTGGGGTCGATGCGGATGTCGCATACACGCCCACTGCTAGGCGCGGGACGTCCACTCCCTCGGACACCATGCGCACAGCCACCATCCACTCATCGGTGGACTCAGAAAACTCCTGAATGCGATCAGAGGAGCCGGGATCATCAGACAAAATCACCGACACTGGCGTATTAGAAAGCTGTTTGAGGATCTTGGCATACGCGCGTGCGGTCGTCGTGTCCGAAGCCAGTACGAGGCCGCCGGCATCCGGCATATTGCGCCGCATTTGCATCAGGCGGGTATGCGCCGCCTGCAGCACAGCAGGGATCCACTCACCCTTGGGGTCCAAGGCGGTGCGCCACGCTCGGGCGGTTTGCTCCGCATTCATAATGTCGCCCAAACGGGCTGCATGTTCCTCGCCGGCCGAGTCGCGCCAGCGGGCTTCACCAGAGTAAGAAAGAAAGACAACGGGGCGCACGACGCCGTCGGCAAGCGCATCGCCATAACCATAGGTATGGTCCGAGCGGGATACCTTGTGCCCCTCCCCATCGTCCACGTACTGGACGAATGGAATGGGTGAGTCATCGGAGCGGAAAGGCGTACCGGTCAAGGCCAGGCGGTGATTCACATCGTCGTAGGCTTCCTTGACGCCATCGCCCCAGCTCTTGGCGTCGCCTGCATGGTGAATCTCATCAAGGATCACCAAAGTGCGCCGTGCAGAGGCCACCGCGCGGTGCTTGAAGGGGTGCATACCCACTTGCGCATAAGTCACCACAATGCCGTCCATCGAGGGATTAACGGCGGAGGAATTGCTAAACGCCGGATCGAGAGCCAGACCTACGCGCGCGGCAGCGCTAGACCACTGGGTCTTGAGGTGTTCGGTAGGCACCACCACGATTACGCGCTCGACCGTACGGTCTTCCATGAGCTCGGTAGCAATGCGCAGCGCGAAGGTAGTCTTTCCGGCGCCCGGGGTCGCCACCGCCATGAAGTCCTGCGGCTTAGTGGCGAGGAATTTATCGAGGGCGGATTGCTGCCAGGCGCGAAGGTTAGTCTTTTTAAAAGTCCTCACTTGCGGCGCAGACCCTTATACACACGCTCACAATCGGGGCACACCGGAGAACCCGGCTTTGCCTGCTTGGTCACCGGGAAAGTTTCGCCGCACAGCGCAACGACGTACTTGCCGTTCACCGCGGAATCGAGGATGTGATCCTTTTTGACGTAGTGGAAGAACTTCGGCGTGTCATTATCCGTCGTCGAAGTGTCTTCACGAATATCTGGCCGTTCAATTGTCTTCGTAGTCGTAGTCACGCACTCCATTTTGCCGCATCGGCATCGAACTTTGCGAGTCAGGCGGCTACCCTTGGAGAACATGTACACGTCATGCACGCCAGCCACTGCGCCCCTCTCCCCTTATCGAGGGAACGCCGATGCGCACGAGGGGAGCCGAGTCTAGGTTGTTTGGCAAAAAAGAGCGCTACCTCATCACAGATGCCAAGCTCTCGCCTGGCCAGGACCGCAAGCGCCGCGAAATTCGGTATGGAATCTTCCAGTTTTTACGCGTTCCTTCCCTGCTCATCGCCGGCTTCTTCCTTTATATGCATTGGTGGCTTTTAGCCGCCATCATTGTGGGCGTGACTTTTCCCCTCCCCTGGATAGCCGTGGTGATTGGCAACGGCCGGGGAGAAAAGAAGGATAAGCGCGAGAAAAACGTGTACAAGCCAGCCATGAACCGGCAGCTTTATAGCCAGACCCACGCCCCACAGGTATCCGGCGGCACTGCCCGGCCTATTGAGGCACACCACGACATCATTGATCACGAAGAAGAGTAAAGGATTCCTGCCTACATGACGACCGCTTTTGGCCCCGACTTTGATGCCACCGCGCTAGCCACGCTGGCCGCAGAGCTTTCCGACGTCTTTACCGCCGCCGGTTTTACTACCGATGGCGTAGCCGGGCACCTAGGTCCGGAAGTTACCGAGGCCCTCTTCCGCGGCGAACCCGCACCAGTTGCGCTCGCCGCGCACAGCGAATCTCAACTGGACCTATTGATCCGCTTCTTCCTCCTGCATGAACACCTGCCGGCCACGCTTTTGGGCGAGGCGGTAGGCGCGCGCTTGGCTACCCAGTTGCTCGATGCCAATGTTGCGCTTGCCGACGCCCATGGCAAGGCCTACATTGCCCTCGATATCCGCCCCCACACGATCGTTGGCGCCAACCGTCTCATCTTCTCCGACGTCGACGCCTCCTTGGTCGACCACGTACCTGGCCCAGACCATGTGCTTGGCGTTGGTGCGGCAAGCCTTTCGCTGCTGCAATCCACGCCAGTAAGCCCAGTGGGCAGCGTCTTAGATCTAGGCACTGGCTCGGGCGTCCAATTGCTGGGACAACTCGTTTGCGCTGAAAAGATTACCGCCACCGACGTGCATGAGCGTGCGTTGGAATTGGCCGAGGCTACCATTGCCGCTACTGGCGATAGCGAGAAAGTGGAATTGCTGCAAGGTTCGTGGTTCGACCCCGTAGCTGGTCGCCGCTTTGACCGTCTAGTGGCTAACCCGCCTTTTGTTGTAGGCCTTCCCGAAGTGGGCCACGTCTACCGCGATTCCGGATTAAACCTCGACGGAGCCAGTGAATTGGTTGTCTCTCAAGCCACCGATCACCTGACGCCCGGCGGAACCGCTCACCTTCTGGCTGCGTGGGTACACACCAGTGGCGAAACATGGCAGCAACGCGTTGCTTCCTGGTTGCCGGATAAGGGGATCGCCGCCTGGATCATTCAGCGCGACGTTGCCGATCCCGCACTTTATGTGTCCACCTGGCTCGAAGATGAATCCCTCGATATTCGCTCCCCTGAGGGGCAAGAGCGCTCTCGCGCCTGGCTCGAACATTTCCAGGAACACGAAGTAAACGGCATTGGTTTTGGTTTCGTAGCTATTCAACGCATCGGTGACGATGAGCCTGCAGATATCTTGGCCGAAGAAATGCCGCAGGCCTTCAGCGATCCGCTTGGCCCCGAAGTGGAAGAATATTTTGCCCGTGTGGCGTGGCTGCGCGATCTTGTGCCGGGAGAACTGCAGGGAAAGCACTTCCAAGTACGGCCCGGCTTGGCACGCGAAGATATCAGCACCCCAGATGAAGATTTGGGACAGGGATTCACCCGCGCCGCCTTGCGCTTAACCCGCACAGACGGCCCGCGTTGGAGCCACGAGGTAGATGAACACATTGCCGCGATTGTCGCTGGTCTCAACCCACAGGGTCTGAACCTAGAAGAGACAATTGGGCTGTATGCGGCGGCGCACGGATTCGATGAGGAAGAACTCACCGCCGCTGCCCTGCCTGCAGTCATCGATATGGTCCGCCACGGTCTGCTTATCCCAGCAGATCTCCTCTTGGACACCGGTTCAACGGACCTTAGCTAATACCGCATTTTCAACCCACTGGATAGATAAGGAGAAGTAAGCGGTGCGCGCAGTTTTGACTCGAGTTTCAGAGGCCACAGTAACCGTCGATGGAGAGACCGTCGGGGCCATTGATTGTCCCGATACCGGCGGTCTTCTCGCGCTCGTCGGCGTCTCGCGCGAGGATATGGATGATTGGCAGCCTCGGGCAGAGAAAATGGCGCGCAAAATTGCAGAACTGCGCATTCTTGACGGCGAGGTCTCGGTAATCGATGCCGCAGCTCCGGTACTAATAGTGAGCCAATTTACTTTGTATGGTCGCACTGCTAAGGGGCGACGCCCTTCATGGGCGGATGCCGCGCCAGGTCCGGAAGCTGAGCCGGTTATTTCAACGATTATTCACCACCTCAAGGAGCGCGGCGTGTCAGTAGAAACAGGCCAATTCGGGGCTAAAATGCGCGTCTCCTCTGTAAATGAAGGCCCTTTCACCGTTTTAGTTGAGACGTAATTTGCGCGCCCTTCTCCCACCCCAACGATCCTAAAAACGTATTAAGCAGGACTTTTATCAGAGTATTTGTGACTGGTACCACTCTCGGTGAAATTATATGGAACAAGCCATAAAGAACGGCAGATTGCAAATTTTTCGAGAGTGATAAATGCCCTACTTGTAGTGCAATAATTTATTATCATCCTGCAAGATTCTGTTCTATACTGAAGGCACAGCGAAGCAAAAGGGCTGGACAAGCAGGATGAGAGAACTTTTCTCAAGGTCCTACTAACGCAAAGTCGAATGAGAATCTTTTTCTCAGTCACGGTTGCAGAAGCCCAAACGCTTCGGCCGACCAACTAGATGTAGGAAAGAAAATGTCCCACTCACTCAAGCGGCGCAATTCAGCCCAGCACCCAGAAAACAGGGCAGAAATGCCCGAAACCCCCAAGACAGCCGCACCGGCTCCTGGCATCGACACCCCCTTCGATGGCCAGAAGGGCGCACCGAAGTGGAATAAGGAAGACACCGTATGGATGCTCTCCCTGTTCGGCACCGCCATCGGCGCAGGCGTCCTCTTCCTCCCCATCAACGCCGGTATCGGCGGTATCATCCCGCTGCTCATCATGACGGTCGTAGCACTGCCTATGACCTACTGGGCTCACCGCGGAATGACCCGCTTGGTACTGTCCAGCTCCAAGCCAGACGGTGACCTCACGGACGTCGTCGAAGAGCACTTTGGCAAGAAGGCCGGTGTTCTCATGAACATCCTGTACTTCCTGTCGGTCTACCCCATCCTGCTGGTTTACTCAGTCACCATCACCAACACGGTCAACTCCTTCCTGGAGCACCAGCTCGGCGTTACCCCGCCGCACCGCTGGCTAACCTCTCTCTTGCTCGTTGGTGGACTCATCTTGATTGTCCGCATGGGCAAGGACGTCGTAGTTCACGTCATGTCCTACCTGGTATACCCGTTCATCGGCATCCTGGTTCTCCTTTCCCTTTACCTCATCCCGAAGTGGAACACCGCACTCTTCGACTCCTTTGACCTGAACGTTGCTCGCGAAGCTTCTGGTCACGGCATGGGCGTTACCCTGATGCTCCTGGTTCCGGTTATGGTCTTCTCCTTCAACCACTCCCCGATGATTTCTTCCTTCGCCGTTGACCGCCGCCAGACCTACGGCAAGTTCGCAGAAGCCAAGTCCCGCAAGACCCTGCTCCGCGCTGAGATCCTCATGGTCGTCGTGGTTATGTTCTTCGTCTTCTCTTGCGCCTTGAGCCTCTCCCCGGCTGATATGGCAGAGGCAAAGGAACAAAACATCACCATCTTGTCCTACCTGGCCAACCACTTCGATACCCCACTTATCCAGTGGATTGCGCCCATCATCGCCATGATTGCAGTAGCTAAGTCCTTCCTTGGCCACTACCTCGGCGCAGCCGAAGGCTTCGAGGGCCTCATCGTCAAGGGCAGCAAGAACGCAAGCAAGGATGACGCACAGTCTGCTCACAAGCTCGACACCATCACCCTCATCTTCATGCTGGTTACCGCTTGGCTCGTCGCTTGGGCTGACCCGTCCATCCTGGGCATGATTGAAACCCTGTGTGGTCCAACGATTGCCATCATGCTCTTCATCATCCCGATGGTCGCTATCCACAAGGTTCCTGCTCTCCAGCGCTACAAGGGCAAGGCTTCCAACTACTTCGTCTTCTTCATGGGCCTCGTCGCCCTAGCAACCATCATCTACTCCATCGTCCACGCCTTCTAAGCACCGCCGTAGACGAGAAATTCGCAGAGGATTCAAGGAAAGAACAATGTTCATCAGCATCTTCGATATGTTCAAGATTGGTATCGGCCCCTCAAGCTCACACACCCTAGGGCCAATGAAGGCCGGCAAGGCTTTCGTAGACGAGCTCAAGGAAAAGGACCTCTTTGACAAGGTCACTCGAGTGCAGGCAAATGTCTACGGTTCCCTCTCCCTCACGGGTATCGGCCACTCCACCGACAAGGCCATCCTCCTCGGCTTGGCCGGTGAAGAGCCAGAGACCGTTGATATCGACGGCATCTCCGAGTTCATGAAGAACGTCCGCAGCAGCGAGAAGCTCATGCTGGGCGGCACCCACGAGGTAGAATTCCCCAAGGACGGCGGCTTCTTCTTCCACGACGAATACCTCCCGATGCACGAAAATGGTATGTGTCTTATCGCCTTCGCCGGCGAAGAAAACATCCTGCACAAGACCTACTACTCGGTCGGCGGCGGTTTCATCGTCAAGCAGGAAGACTTTGCAAAGCGGCAGGACGTCAAGGTTGATATCCCCTTCCCATATGCCAGCGCTGCAGAAATGCTCGAACTGTGCGAAAAGAATGATATGACCCTCCCCGAGCTGGGCTTGGCCAACGAATTGGCACTGCGCTCTGAAGATGAGGTCAATGAGCACCTGCGCAAGGTTCGCGATGTCATGTACACCGGCATCAAGCGTGGTTCCTCCACCGATGGTCCGCTGCCTGGTTCCCTGCTCGTTCCGCGTCGCGCGGCTGCCCTTAAGCGTCGTCTTGAGCAGTCCGAACCGCACGATGGTTTGAACATCCTCAGCTGGGTAAACATGTTTGCACTGGCTATCTCCGAAGAGAATGCAGCCTGCGGCCGCGTTGTTACCGCTCCTACGAACGGCGCCTGCGGTGTCGTCCCCGCAGTCCTGGCTTACTACGACAAGTTTGTCGAGCCAGTTACCACGGAGATGTTCGCTGACTACATCTTCGCCTGCAACCAGATTGCTTCCCTGTACAAGATGAACGCTTCCATCTCTGGCGCTGAGGTCGGCTGCCAGGGTGAAGTTGGTGTGGCGTGCTCCATGGCTGCCGGCGGACTCGCCCAGCTCATGGGCGCTACCCCAGAGCAGGTATGCATCGCAGCTGAGATTGGCATGGAACACAAGCTTGGCTTGACCTGTGACCCAGTCCTCGGACAGGTTCAGGTACCCTGCATTGAGCGTAACGCCGTTGCTGCGGTCGACTCCATCACCAGTGCTCGCATGGCGCTAGAGCGTGAGAGCAAGCCGTGTGTTTCTTTGGACGAAGTCATCTGGACCATGTACAAGACTGGTAAGGATATGAATGCCAAATACAGGGAGACCTCACAAGGTGGTCTGGCCCTAGCAGTTCACCCACCAGTCCCGGTGTGTGGATAAAGACCACCCTGTAATGAAGCGATGAGCCGGGTGAGCACAGCGCTAAGCCGCTAGTGTTCACCCGGCTTTCTTCGGACTATTCCCTTTCTTCCACCGAGTCGCTTCCGTGTGGTACCTTCGCTATAACCTGACAGGAATTAAAGGACATGCTTCAGCTAATGAATTTTCCTAGCGGCAGTGCCTCCGAAGAAAACTTCCTCGAGCAGTATATTCCCCTCGTCGAATTCCTCGGTAAGGCAATGGGCCCCAACACCGAAATCGTGCTCCACGATCTCGACGTTCCCGATAAATCCATCATGGCCATCGCCAATGGGCACATCTCCGGCCGGCAACTTGGCGGCCCGGTGACCGACTTCGCTCTATGGTTTATGAAACAGGGCGATGCCGCAGCAATCCCCATGATGACCGGCTACCGCGCCGTCAATGCGGAAGGCAAGATTTGCCGCTCCTCTAGCTACTTCATCCGAGACGACTCCGGGCATATGCGCGGCATGCTGTGCATCAATGTTGATGTATCCGAATTGGTACACATTCGCGATGCGGCCGCAGCACTCATCGGCAATGCCGATGATCCCGCATTCGATAAGTCAAAAGCTTTCGGCGGCTACCCAGGTGAAACAGAGCTACCCAACCGCCCCGTTGCAGTACCAGACCCAGTTCCAGATAAGGAACCGGTAGAGGAAGAAGCGGACAAGGAAGGAGTCAGCGAGTCTTTGCGTTCCAACGTGGAACACCTTCTGGATTCAATGTTGGACTCCGCCATTTCTAACCAAAACACCCCTGTATCTCGCATGCAGCGCGAGGAGCGCCTCGAGGTGGTCTCAGATTTGGAGGAGGCGGGATTCTTCCTTCTTAAGGGAGGAATTGCCGCAGCAGCAGAGCGGCTAGGTGTTTCCGAACCCACCATCTACCGCTATCTCGTACAGGTACGCGGATAGTACTTCTACGTACTTGCCCCATCGCAGAGCGCGGCGTTCTCCGTGGCACATCTCCCCCGAAAAGGTGGAGTCGTACCACGGAGAACGCCGCGTTTTATCAATTCTTTCCACATTGGGAACTAAATCTCTAAAGACTCCGTTGTACTTTGTGAAACCGGCGACAAATTCAGGAGGCTTCACTATGACGAAGACATCTGCCACCACCGCCAAGGGCGCTTCAGCTGCCACTACTAATGAAGAACAGGAAGTAGATCGCGGATCTCGCCGCAACCAAACCAACGACAACCCCTCTGCCGACCTCGTTCGTGTTTATCTCAACGGCATTGGCAAGACCGCACTGCTCAGCGCGGAAGATGAGGTAGAACTCGCTCAGGCCATCGAAGTTGGACTGTACGCGGAGTACAAGCTCAATAACGCTGAAAAGCTCACCCGTGCAGAAAAGCGCGACCTTAAAATCCTCGCTCGTGAAGGCAAGAAGGCACGCTCACACCTGCTTGAAGCTAACCTGCGCCTCGTGGTCTCGCTGGCAAAGCGCTACACCGGCCGCGGTATGCCATTGCTGGATCTCATCCAAGAGGGAAACCTCGGCCTCATCCGCGCGATGGAAAAGTTCGATTACGCCAAGGGCTTTAAATTCTCCACCTATGCCACGTGGTGGATCCGCCAGGCAATTACCCGCGGCATGGCTGACCAGTCTCGCACCATTCGCCTCCCAGTCCACTTGGTAGAACAGGTCAACAAGCTGTCCCGCATTAAGCGCGAGATGTATCAATCCCTGGGCCGTGAAGCTACCAATGAAGAGCTTTCGGAGGAATCAGGCATCGATGAAAACAAGATTGAGATGCTGCTGCGCCAGTCGCGCGACCCAGTCTCTCTCGATATGCCGGTAGGTACCGATGAAGAAGCTCCTTTGGGTGACTTCATTGAAGACGCCGAAGCTACCGATGCAGAAACCGCGGTCGTAGCCTCCATGCGCCATTCCGATATTCGCGGAGTGATTGACACCTTGGAAAAGCGCGAGCAGGACGTAATTCGCCTGCGCTACGGCCTCGATGATGGTGTTCCGCGCACCTTGGATCAGATTGGCCGCCGCTTCGGACTTTCGCGCGAACGTGTACGCCAAATTGAGCGCGAAGTTATGGCAAAGCTGCGCGATGGCAACCGCGCCGATCGCCTGCGCGAGTACGCTCTTTAATCTGGGCTGGCAGCGCTCCGCGTCCAGTCTCCCTCCCCGAGTCCATTCGGCACAATACTGCCACGGGCTCGGGGTTTGGCGTTAGAAAGGCAGCGGCTTAGTTCGACGCGGCGAGCAAGGGCTTAGGTAGGCTAATCTGGACTGCAGAGTCTAGAAAGCGCTTTCCCGTCCTTGGTCGGGAGATTAGCCGCGAAACTGTATTCACACAGAAAGGTATGCCCACGTGAGGGACCTAGTTGATACAACGGAGATGTATCTACGCACCATCTACGAGCTAGAGGAAGAAGGTATTACTCCCCTTCGCGCCCGCATCGCGGAGCGTTTGGAGCAGTCTGGGCCTACGGTTTCTCAAACTGTAGCTCGCATGGAACGCGACGGACTTTTGCACGTGCGTACCGACCGCAGTTTGGATCTCACAGACAAGGGCCGCGACCTGGCTACCGCAGTCATGCGCAAGCACCGTTTGGCAGAGCGTTTGCTTACCGACGTCCTCGGGCTCGACATCGCAAAAGTTCACGACGAGGCCTGCCGTTGGGAGCATGTGATGAGCGAAGAAGTAGAAAAGCGCATGGTCGCGGTTCTCGATGATCCAACCCGGTCACCATTTGGCAACCCTATCCCGGCGCTGTCTGCACTGGGCTTCGATGCTCCGCAGCCGGACCAGGGCACCCGCGCAGTCGATCTCCCCAATGGTGAGGAGGTTTCCGCCACCGTCATCCAGGTCAATGAGATTTTGCAGGTTGATGATGGCACCTTCCAGGAACTCACCGCTGCCGGAATCCGCGTGGGAGCAAAGGTATCGGTAGTCAATAACAGCGGCACGATTACGTTGTCGACACCGGATGGCGGCAGCGTCGTGCTTTCCGACGACTTGGCGCACGCAGTGCGCGTGGAGGTATAACCATGAAACTTCTTGTCACCGGTGGCGCCGGCTATGTCGGCAGCGTGTGCGCCGCTGTATTGGTCGAACAAGGCCATGATGTAACCATCATTGACAATTTCTCCACCGGAAACCGCGAAGCCGTTCCAGAAACAGCCCGCGTCGTCGAGGGCGACGTGGCGGATAAGGCCTCCGAGGTCCTGGGAGAAGGTGGCTTCGAGGGTGTCATCCACTTCGCGGCGCGCTCGTTGGTGGGCGAATCCGTGGAAAAGCCCGATGAGTATTGGCAGCACAATGTCGTTACTACCCTGACGCTGCTCAATGCCATGCGGGATAACGAGGTCAAAAATCTCGTCTTTTCCTCCACTGCTGCAACCTACGGTGAGCCGGACCAAGTGCCGATTACAGAGGATATGCCAACCCAGCCCACCAATCCCTATGGTGCAACCAAGCTTGCCATCGACTACATGATCACCTCTTTCGCCCACGCCTATGGATTGGGGGCGACCTCCCTGCGCTACTTCAATGTGGCTGGAGCCTACGGAAACATCGGTGAGAACCGCGAGGTAGAAACCCACCTCATCCCCATCGTGTTGCAGGTGGCCTTGGGCCACCGCGATAAGATCTTCATGTTCGGTGATGACTGGGATACCGCAGACGGCACCCCAGTGCGTGACTATATCCATATCCGTGATCTGGCCGATGCCCATGTGCTTGCTCTCGAATCCAATGAATCTGGTAGTCACCGCATTTACAACCTGGGTTCTGGTGATGGCTACTCCGTCAAGCAGGTCATTGAGATGTGCCGCAAGGTCACCGGCCACGACATTCCTGCTGAGGTGGCTCCGCGCCGCGCAGGCGACCCCGCCACCCTCATCGCTTCCTCAGAGAAGATCAAGCGGGAGCTCGGATGGAACCCCACCCGCACGGATCTGGAAACGATCGTTACCGATGCATGGAATTTCACCCGCCAACTAGGTGATAAGGCACATTCGGCGAAGCGGGCCTAGCCTCCGAAGCTACTTTGCGGGGCATCAGCGCCAAGCCCCGCCGCTTCGCGGGCTAACTCACAGCCATGGCAGAGGCTCGTGACCAACCGCCTTCCCATGCCGCTGCGATACCCCTGCGCTATGAGGCGCCCCAAATTATGATGGGGCGCCTCTTCTACTAGTACAGAAAGCGCCGGACCCGCATAAATTCCGAATTCATGGGATACCTGGCTAGCTGCATATAAGGCTAGGGCGTTATAGCGGATAGACCCCTGGAATGTACGTGCCACCGCTAGGAGGAGGTCCCCTGCTTCCCGCGGCGCAGACACCAGCTCTGTGATGACCAGGTCACGGGTCCACGTGGTAGACATCCACATGGCTGCTGCACACAGCAATTCCTCATTTTCCAAAGTCTCCTCCAGCGATTCCACCTCACTGAGCACGAAGCGGACATCAGCGATAAGGCGCTTGACCACCTGCACTGGATCTGAAGTTTGGTAACCGCGCCCGGCGCGCAGCTGGCGGGCTATTTCTCTGCAGCATCGCTCCATCGCGCTAATTTCTTCTTTCCCAAAGTATGGGTTGTGGTCCTTAAAACGCTGAACCAAATCATTGCGGCTGAGTTCAGGAAGCATGCCATTATTCACGCACGCACGCATGGAGTGGCTCGTCGATATGGCGGGAATGGTTCCTTCCATCCAATTCTGCAGCGGGCCCTCGCCGTCCTCGGACGCGTGGCCAAAAATGAGGTCGTAGGCTGTATCAGTAGATAGCTCTTCGGCCAGCCAACAGGCGTCAATGCCCACACCAGAGCGATCCTGAAAGCGGTAGAGGGAGTGCAAGATATCCCACAGATCTTCTTCTTGGCGTTGAGAGAGAACGAAACCAAAGATGCTTTCGGGGTTGCCGCAGTGAAATGCATCCATCACTTCTTGCAAGGCGGCAGGGACATCGTTCAGATTGAGGCGGGCTACCGGCCCCATACTGTATCCGCGTGGGCTGGGCTGGATGGAGATGAGGATGACTGATTCGGAGGGGAAGAATCCGAGGATTCCTGGGATATTGGCGAGGATATCGCCGGGCGTACGAATGGGCTGAGTTGGTGTTGAGATGTTCATGGCCCCAGCTTCAGCCACGCGCGCAACCATGTATAGGACAAGCATTGAGAAGTAGTAAGAATCTGGGGATAGGTGGGGTGAAGGGGGCGTCGGCAAGCGGCTTGTCCACACCCCGCCCGGGATTGCGCTGGCAAAGTGCGGCGATTTGGGGCACAATCAGTTATTTAACCTCCCAGTGCGCGCGGGAATACTGAGCCCGCCTGCGGCGTTGGGGTAGGTAAGAAAGCAAGGAGGTAACACAACATGCACGAAGAAGATCGCCGCATGTATGAGCTGGAGTATCCAGCCCCGGTGATTAGGGATGATTCCGGTGACGGACAAGGCCCCACCATGATTGTTGCCATGCACGGCTATGCAGACGCCGGCCAGGCCATCGAGGCTAGTGCGGACCATTTGAAGGCAGCTTTGGAAGGCCGCCAACTGGCCTCGTTTAACTCTGATGAGCTGATTGATTACCGCTCGCGCCGGCCAGCCGTCACCATCGATAAGGATCGGGCGCTAGAAATTGAATCGATGGACCTGGGTATCAAGGTCCTGCGCGATAATTCCGGCAAAACCTTCCTACTGCTGTCTGGCCCAGAGCCCGACATGCGCTGGGAGGCTTTTACCACTGCTGTGGTCAAGCTGGTGGAAAAGTTCAATATCAATGACACCATCATGCTCTATGCAGCACCTATGCCGGTTCCGCACACCCGCCCCACGGTGGTCACGGCGCATGGCACTTCCTCCCGTCTGACTGAGCATATGTTGTCGATGGATTCCACCATGATGGTCCCAGGCTCTGCTGCACTGTATCTGGAAAAAGCACTGGCGGATAAGCAGCGCACCGTAGCCGGATATACCGTCCACGTGCCGCATTATCTTGCGGCTTCGCCCTACCCGCAAGCCACGTTCCAGTTATTGAATTCGGTAGCTCGGGCTGCGCACCTCAATATTCCTTTGGGCAGCATCGAGGCTGATATTTCCCGCGTAGAAAACCAACTGGAAGAACAAGTTGGTGGCTCGGATGAGATAGAAAGCGTGGTTCAGCAACTCGAGCAGCAGTATGACGCCTATATGGAGCGCTACCGCAAGGAACACCCGCAAGCTATCATGCCCGGCGAGGAAGCCGTGCCTACCGGCGAGGAAATCAGCGAGGAGTTCCAAGCCTTCTTGGCTTCTTTGGATAAGGAAGAAAGCCAGCAGATCATTAACTCTGACATAGATGACCGCGAAGATTCCGCCGATGGCGAGGGCTCTCAAGCCGATAACGGCAAGGATGATCCAGATTCCGCTCAGGGCGATGGCGACTTAGGTGACGATATCTAACTAACCCACCCTCATCACCGCTAAGGTGGTGGGGGTGAACTTATCTCAGCTGCTGCCAGATTTATCGGAAGTGCCCGAGTCCCTCGTAGATGAGGCGATCTGGGATACCTTTACCTCGTGGACCACCGGCCGGGGCATTAATTTGTATCCAGCGCAGGAGGAGGCCTCGCTGGGGATCTTGGCCGGCGATAATGTCATCCTCGCTACCCCGACTGGCTCCGGAAAGTCCATGGTGGCCAATGCCGCACACTTTATCGCCTTGGCCCGTGGCCAGCGCAGTTTTTATACGGCGCCCATCAAGGCTCTAGTAAGTGAGAAGTTCTTTGCCCTCTGCGATATCTTTGGCGCGGAAAATGTGGGCATGATGACTGGTGACGCCACCGTCAACGGCAATGCCCCCATCATCGCCGCCACGGCTGAGATTGTGGCTAATATTGCGCTTCGCGACGGCGCCGAGGCCAATATCGACCAGGTGGTGATGGACGAGTTCCACTACTACTCTGAACCGGACCGCGGCTGGGCCTGGCAGGTGCCGCTACTAGAGCTGTCCAAGGCGCAGTTCTTGCTTATGTCCGCCACCCTGGGCGATACCACGTGGTTGGAAGAAGACCTTAGCCGTCGTACCGGCCGCGCTACCGACCTGGTTGCTGGTACCACGCGCCCTGTGCCGCTGGATTTTTCCTATGTCTTTAGTGCGGTGCACGAGACCATCGAAGAGCTCTTGGCCGATAAGAAGGCCCCCATTTACGTGGTGCACTTTTCCCAGCGGGAGGCCGCCGAGCGCGCCCAGGCGCTCACCTCGCTTTCGGGGATAATCACCAAAGAAGAAAAAGAGGCCATTGCCCAAGAAATCGGCGGCTTCCGTTTCACCACTGCCTTTGGCAAGGATCTATCTAAGTTGCTGCGCAAGGGCATCGGCATCCACCACGCGGGCATGCTGCCCAAATACCGCCGTTTAGTAGAGCGCCTGGCACAAAAGGGCCTGCTTAAGGTCATTTGCGGCACCGATACCCTGGGGGTGGGCATTAACGTGCCCATCCGTACCGTACTGATGACGGGGCTGGCTAAGTTCGATGGACAGCGCCAACGCATCCTCAAGTCGCGCGAATTCCACCAGATTGCTGGGCGTGCCGGCCGCGCCGGCTATGACACCGAGGGCACCGTGGTGGTCGAGGCCCCCGAGCACGAGATCGAAAACGCTAAGGAACGCCGCCGCATCGGTGATGACCCCAAGCGCTTGAAGAAGCTAAAGAAAAAGTCCGCTCGAGAGGGCGAGGTTTCGTGGTCCGAAAAGACCTTTGCGCGCCTTACTGAGGCTGAGCCTGAGCAGCTGACGTCTCAATTCCGCGTCTCTAACTCGATGTTGCTTAATGTATTGGCACGACATGGCAATGGCTATGAACACATGCGCCATCTGCTGCGGGACAACCACGATAATCGCAGCAAGCAGAATAAGGACATTCTCACAGCCCTCGACCTTTTCCGCGGGCTAGTGGATTCCGGCGTGGTGCAAAAATCCACCAAGGGCTTGGATATCTACGGCCGACCCTATCATTTGGTGCGCGAACTCCCCCGCGATTTCGCACTTAACCAACCGCTGGGACCATTCGCCCTAGCCGCGCTCTCGCTGCTGGATCCGGAGGCGGACACCTATGACTTGGACGTTATTTCCGTATTCGAGGCCATCCTGGATGATCCGCGTCAGGTGCTCATCGCCCAGCAGAAACAGCGCCGCGGCGAGGAAATTGCCGCGCTGAAGGCGGATGGAGTGGACTACACCGACCGTATGAATATCGTGGAGGATATCACCTGGCCCAAACCGCTCGAGGAGCTTTTGGAGCAGGCCTACGATACTTTTGCGGAGACGAATGCCTGGGTCAAGGAATTCGAGTTGCGCCCCAAGTCCGTAGTCCGTGACATGCTCGAAAATGCAATGACCTTCTCGGATTTGGTCGCCACCTACGGCTTAGCCCGCTCCGAGGGCGTGATTTTGCGTTACTTGACCGATGCCTGGCGTACCCTCAAACAATCCATCCCCGATGAGTACAACACCCCGGAGCTCGAGGACATCGTCATCTGGCTGGGTGAGCTTATCCGCCAGGTGGATTCCTCGCTTGTCGACGAATGGGCGCAAATGGCCGGCGAAGACTCCCCCATCGACCAAGACACCGTGGACCGCGAGCTTGCCTTCGGCGTGGAGGACCCCACCGCTCTTACGGCCAATCGCCGCGCCTTTACCATTATGGTGCGCAATTACATGTTCCGTCTGGTGCAGCTCTTTGCTTTGGAAAAGGAAGACCGCTTGGCGGAGCTGCTTGATTATCTGGACGAGGTACCGGACTTCGGCGCCATCTTGGATGACTATTTCGATGAATATAACGATATCGATTCCGGCCCCGAGGCCCGCGGTCCCGAGTACTTCCGCCTGGGCGATACCGACTCGCGTTTGTGGTCCGTGCGCCAGATCATTAAGGACCCGGCCGGCGACCACGCCTACCAGTTCGTCGCCACGGTAGACCTCGATGCCTCCGATGAGGCTGGCGAAGTCCGGCTGTCGGACCTGCGTGTGGAGTACTAGCCAGCCAAAACGACAAAGCCGCCCTAGCTGCCACGCCCCGAGTGAGGGGGACGTCGGCAAGCGCGAGGGCGGCTAAAGGCCGGCTATTTTAGCGTGCGGCCTCAATCTGGACAGCCTGTGCCACAGCCTGAACCACGGCAGCGACCTTGACGGCCTCCCAGACCTGCTCCTTGCTCAGACCAGCCTCGTTGAGCTCGTGAGCGTGAGCACCCAGGCAGTGCTCGCAGCCATTGATGGCGGAGACTGCGGTATTCCACAGCTCGAAATTAGCCTTGTCTACGCCCGGCTTGGAGATGATGTTCATGCGCAGGCCGAACTTTACCTGTGCGTAGTCATCGCCCAACCAGCCCTTGGCGCGGTAAGCAACGTTATTCATCGCCATGACGGTGGCTGCGCCGTAGGCTGCCTTGATAGCCTCCTCGGAGAGGTGCTCTTTTGCTTCCTCAGCGATTTCTGCCAGCACGGTGTCATTGCGGGTTGCTGCAGCAGATGCCAGCAGGCAGCCCCACAGCTGCTCTTCGTCCAAGTCCTTGGAACGGGTCAGCGCACCGAGGTTGAGCTTCTGGTCCTTGGCGTACTCCGGCAGTGCAGACTTCAGATTATCAATAGACATAGCTTTTCTCCTTTTAGGTTTTGATAGGAATTTACTGCGCTGGATTTAAAAGGAAACCCCGCCACGAAAGCGGGGTTAACCTGCATCTCAGTGAGATTTAGAGCGCGGATTGAACGACGTCCATCTTGTTGATGTTCTTAGTGGGGTCGTTCTTCTCCCAGTTGCAAGCGCAGACCTCTTCGGACTGCAGAGCGTCAAGCACGCGCAGAACCTCGTCTACATTGCGGCCGACAGCATCCGGGGTAACGGAGACGAACTGGATAACACCATCCGGGTCGATGATGAAGGTAGCGCGGTCAGCAACACCATCAGCGTTTTCTACGCCCAGTGCGCGGATGAGGTCGTGGCGCACGTCAGAGAACATCGGGAAAGGAACTTCCTTCAGCTCCGGGTGGGTTGCGCGCCAGTTGAAGTGAGCGAACTCGTTATCGGTGGAGCCGCCGAGGATCTGGGTATCGCGGTCCTGGAACTCCTCGTCCAGCTTGCCAAAGGCAGCGATCTCGGTCGGGCAGACGAAGGTGAAGTCCTTCGGGTAGAAGAAGACGACCTTCCACTTGCCCTCGTACTTGTCCAGGGATACCTGCTCGAAGTAGTCCTCCGGCTGGTTAGCGTTGACGTCATGCAGGTCGCCACCGGTCAGGGCGGTGAGGTTGAACTCTGGGAACTTCTCGCCGACAGTCAAAATAGGCATAGTCTTCAACTCCTTTATTAAAGGCTCTTCCTCTAAGTTTCCAGCCACTTGGTTTATAAGCAGCGGGGCCGGACCGTATCCGGCCCAACACGATCAGTTATACCATCTTTTTCGCTCGCGTCAATAGCAAATCCTATAGGTGAGTGTTAGAGTGATAGGCATGCATAATAAAGAGTATCGCCCTACACTTGCTCAGCTGCGCACTTTCGTCACCATTGCGGAAAATAAGCACTTCGGAACCGCAGCCGCCAAGCTCGAAATCTCCCAACCCTCGCTCTCCCAAGGTCTCGTAGCCCTCGAACAGGGATTAGGCCTTCAGCTCATCGAGCGTTCCACCCGCAAGGTCATTGTCACCTCGGCCGGTGAAAAGCTTCTCCCCTATGCCAAAGCCACCCTCGAGGCAGCCGATACTTTCCTAGCCCACGCACGCGGTGCCAACGGCACCCTCGCAGGCCCGCTCACCATCGGCGTTATCCCCACAATTGCGCCATATATCCTGCCTGACTTACTCTCCATGCTCGCCGAGGTCTACCCGGATCTCGAGCCGCGTTTTGTAGAAGAGCAAACCCAGCACCTCATCACCCGCCTGCGCAATGGCAACTTGGACCTCGCCATCATGGCCATTCCGTCCGAAACCACCGGCATGGTCGACAGCCCGCTGTACACGGAAAAATTCTCCATCGTTTGCCCTCCCGATCACCCCATCGCCGGCCGCGAGGACGTCCAGCTTTCCGAGCTCAAGGACCTAGATTTGCTGCTACTTGACGACGGCCACTGCTTGCGCGACCAAATCGTCGATCTCTGCCGCCACGCCGACGTCAACCCGGCCGAGGCCACCAACTCCGTCACCCGCGCCTCTTCGCTTACCACCATCATGCAGCTGGTCATGGGCGGCTTGGGTTGCACCCTCGTCCCGGAATCCGCCCTAGCCACCGAATGCCACGGTAAGGATGTAGCCATAGCTCACTTCGCCTCCGATGTCACCGCCGAACGCGAAGTCGGCCTCGTCTTCCGCTCCTCCGCGGCCCGTAGCGAAGAATTCACTGAATTCGGCAAGCTCATCACTTCTGCCTATAACCAGGCGGTTGAGCGCTCCCGCAAGTAACGCGGCGCTGCACACAACACGCCAAAGGCCACCGTTCCGCGTAGGAAACGGTGGCCTTTGTCTTTATCGAGCTATGCCTGCGGGAGCGTATTGCGCCCAGCACACTGGCGGAACAAATGTGCCTGCGCCAAGAGCGTAACCGGATAAGCCACGATGAGGCCGATACCCAAAAGCAAGAATCCGCCGATGGCGATGAAAAAGTTCAAAATTGCCAGTAACAACAGTTGACCGTAGTTGTTCTTACCTGCCTGAAAGCCCTTCTTCACAGCGTCACCAACGCTATCGCCGTCGGCAGCGAACCATTGCATCAGCGAGAAGAGTGGTTGGATAAAGAAGCTAATCAACAAAATTACGCCCATAATTCCCAAGACGCTTAATACTGCCGCAACTGCTTCGTCCTCCGACATATTCTCGGCGTCACCAAGCAACCCGTAAAAAGTTCCACCTATTGCAGCGTATCCAATGAGGCTCGCCACCACCCCGATGACAAGCATGATGACCAGCGGCTGCCACCAACGCACGTCCTTAAACAGGTAGCCCCAACCGGTGCGAGAGTCATCAATCTGGAAAAGCGCCAGGCGCATAATTACCAGCGACAATACAAGGCTTAAGACACTCGAAATGAGCTGAGGGACCGCAGTTCCTATGGATGCCTGACCCGTGTCGGAGGCGATCGCTCCAATGATGCCACCTGCGACGGCAGCAATAATGATACTTAAAACAAAAAGCGCTAGGGGTCCCAAAATCCACAGCTTCCAATTGCCAAAGACGGCCCTAAACGCCCAAGAAACGGCGTCTACTGCGGAAACTTTGCCGGTATATGGGCGCTGGCCTGCTTGGTAGCCTACATAGCCTTGGGTGTTTTCTTCATGGCTGCCGTCATAAGACGGAAGCTGACCATAGCTGGGTTGGTCTTCGGGGTGATCTGTGGGTTCATAGCGCGGAAACTCATCATTTCCGCCCGAATACGGGTTCGTCATAACCGGGGCTCCTCCTTAAGGAATGCCAATCAGTGCATGAATAAGTATTGCCACTTTAACAACTTTTTCCTCATTTCTGGCGGACAGGTAGACTCTGTGCCTAGTCATGACTATGAATGAAACCCCTTCCCGCGATGAACTTTTCGCTGCACTCGACGATGTCACTCTCGCTGAAGCTCGCTCTTTCCGACGCCGCTTGAAAAAGGCGCGCGCCCCCAAAGCCTTGCAAGAAATCGGCGCCGATATTCAGGCCGCCGCCGAGCGCGTCGCACTTACCGACGCCGCCGTTCCCACCATCTCCTACCCGGACGCCCTCCCCGTCACAGCCCGTAAGGACGATATTGCCGAAGCCATCCGTGACAACCAAGTAGTCATCATTGCGGGCGAGACCGGCTCCGGTAAGACCACCCAGATCCCAAAAATCTGTCTTGATCTGGGCCGCGGCCGCCGCGGATTTATCGGCCATACCCAGCCACGCCGCATTGCAGCGCGCACCGTGGCCGAACGCATCGCCTCAGAACTGGACCAAAAGATTGGCGAATCCGTCGGCTACGCCATCCGCTTTGATGATCGCGTCTCTGAGACCACCGCGGTTAAGCTCATGACCGATGGCATCCTACTTGCGGAGATGCAGCGTGACCGCTTCCTCAACAAGTACGACACCATCATCATCGATGAGGCTCACGAACGCTCACTTAATATCGACTTTTTATTGGGCTACCTTAAGCGTCTTTTGCCCAAGCGCCCCGATCTCAAGGTCATCATTACCTCCGCAACCATCGATCCGGAAAGCTTCGCTGCCCATTTTGCCGACGCCGACGGAAACCCTGCCCCCATCATCGAGGTCTCCGGCCGCACCTACCCGGTAGAAATCCGCTACCGCCCCCTCGAGTTTGAGGCCGGCGGAAAGGTGGTGGACCAAGACCCGCTCGACGGCTTGACCGAGGCCATCGAAGAGCTGATGCACGAAGGCGACGGCGATATCCTGTGCTTCTTCCCTGGCGAGCGAGATATCCGCGATGCCATGGAGGCCATCGAAGGCAAGAAGTGGAAAAACGTCGAAGTCACTCCCCTTTTTGGCCGCTTATCTAATCAAGAACAGCATCGCGTTTTCAGCGAACACCGTGGCCGCCGCATCGTGTTGGCCACGAATATCGCAGAAACCTCGCTTACTGTGCCCGGCATCCGCTATGTGGTTGATACCGGCACCGCCCGCATCTCGCGCTATTCCACGCGCACCAAAGTCCAGCGCCTGCCTATCGAGCCCATCTCACAGGCCTCCGCCAACCAGCGCTCCGGCCGCTGCGGCCGCGTTGCCGATGGCATCGCCATTCGCCTCTATAGCGAACAGGACTTTGAAAGCCGCCCCGAATTCACCGACCCAGAAATTCTGCGCACCAACCTCGCCAGCGTCATCTTGCAGATGGTCTCGCTCAAGCTAGGCGACATCGAACAATTCCCGTTCATCCAACCGCCCGAGCACAAGGCCATCCGCGATGGCCTTAACCTCCTGCACGAGCTCGGCGCTCTCCACGACAAGCAGGATAAGCCCACGCTGACCGCCACTGGCCGCGACCTAGCGCGCATCCCGCTAGATCCGCGTATGGCACGCATGCTCATTGAGGCCAATACCAACGGATGCCTGGATGATGTCATGGTCATCGTCGCCGCCATGACCATCCAGGATGTTCGCGAACGCCCCCTTGATTTCCAGGCCCAGGCCGACCAAGCCCACGCCCGCTTCAAGGACAAGTCCTCGGATTTCTTGTCCATGCTTAAGCTCTGGGACTACATTAAACAGACCCGCAACGAGCAATCCGGCAATAAATTCCGCAAACGCATGAAGCAGGAGTTTCTCCATTACATGCGCATTCGCGAGTGGTTTGACCTGGTGCGCCAGCTCAAGGACGTCGCCAAGCAGCTGGGCTGGACATACCAGGAAGGTACCGAGCGCCGCGCCGATGATATCCACATGTCACTCCTGTCAGGCTTGCTATCCAATATCGGCGCCCGCGATGGCAACTCCAAAGAATTCCAAGGCGCGCGCAACACCCGATTCCTGGTATTTCCTGGCTCCGCCTTGGCCAAAAAGCCGCCGGAGTTCCTCATGGCCGCCGAGCTGGTGGAAACTTCCCGCCTCTGGGCACGCGACGCCGCCACCATCGATCCCGCCTGGGTAGAAAAGCTGGGCGCAGACCTGCTCAAGCACAACTATTCCGAGCCCACCTGGTCCCGCAAACGCGCCGCCGCCATCGCTCACCAGAAGTCCACACTCTACGGTGTACCCATTGTGGCCGACCGCACCGTGCCCTACCACCGCGTCGATCCCACCGCCGCGCGCGATATGTTCATCCGCAACGCGCTCGTTGCCGGCGACTGGAATACCCACCACGCCTTCTTCAAAACCAATGCCCAAGCGCTTGACGACGCCGCCGCATACGAAGAAAAAGCCCGCCGCCGCGGCCTCATCGTAGACGAAGACACCCTCTTCGACTTTTATGACCAGCGCATCCCAGCAAAGGTAACAACCGGCCGTCATTTCGACTCGTGGTGGAAAAAAGAACGCCGTCGCAACCCTGAATTGCTGGATTTCGATCCGGCAAAGCTCATCGATGACTCCCACGAGGTCACCGAAGAATCCTTCCCCGACCACTGGAGAAAGGGTTCCATCGACTACGAACTAACCTATAAATTTGAACCCGGCGATCCACTCGATGGCGTTACCGTGATGGTACCCATCCCCATGCTCGCCGGCTTAGATACCGAAGGCTTCGATTGGCTCGTACCCGGCCTGCGTCTCGGGCTCGTAACCGAACTCATCCGCAGCCTGCCCAAGGCCCTGCGCCGCACCGTTGTTCCCGCGCCCGAATTCGCTGAGCGCGCCATCGACCGCCTCGTCCCTTATGAAGGCACCATCACCCAGCAGCTTGCCGACGTCCTCCATGAACTCGGCGGCCAAGGCATCAACGCCACCGATTTCCAGCCCGGCAAGCTGCCGATGCACCTGAGGATGAACTACGGGGCCATCGACAAGCGCGGCAAGATCGTCGACTCCGACCGCGACCTGGCGGCGCTTATCCGCCGCCAGGCCGGGCATATCAAATCCTCTGTGTCGCGCGTCTCTCGCACCGCTGAGTCCACCGCTGTCAGCGAGTGGACCGACGATACTCTAGGTGCCATCGATGACACGGTTACCACCACCGTCGACGGCCACGAAGTCACGGCTTACCC
Organism: Corynebacterium kefirresidentii; assembly: GCA_002154655.1. Classification (GTDB taxonomy): domain Bacteria; phylum Actinomycetota; class Actinomycetes; order Mycobacteriales; family Mycobacteriaceae; genus Corynebacterium; species Corynebacterium kefirresidentii. The sequence goes on along the minus strand of NGUZ01000001.1, from coordinate 333,621 downwards.
CGCCCTCGTCGCCACAAAGGACGGCGTTGAACTCAAGGTACATCCCACCAAGGCCGCAGCCGATGCCGCTATGGTTACCACGACCCTTACCCTGCTTATGCGCGACATTGCGGTCAATACTGCACAAATGGTCAAGGGCCTGCCGCTGCAACAACGCGTCGCCGTCGATTCCTATCCCCACGGCGGCGCCGATGGCCTGGTCAACGACGCCCGCGTCGCTGCCATACGCGATCTGATGCTAGAGGCCGGCGGACCCGTCCGCACTCCTTCCGCTTTCCAGAAGCTCAAAGACACCATCAAGCCCCAGGTTCCGGGCCGTGTGCGTCAAGCGGTGGTGGCTATCGCCCCAGGACTCGCCGAGTATTCCAACCTGCGAGCCGAACTCGCCCACTGGGACGGTGCGGCAATCGATGACATGCGCGAGCAATTGGAGTTCCTCCTACCCCGTAATGCCATCACAATCCATGGCATGTCCCACCTGCGTCATCTACCGCGCTATATCCAAGCCATGCGCATTCGCTTAGAGGACATGAACCTTGACCCTGACCGCGACGCGGACCGCCAGGCCGAGGTCGATAACGCCAAGGCCTACCTAGCCAACCGGCTGCGCAGCCTACCACCTGGCCGCGAAAAGACGCGCGAAGTCAAGGACATTCGCTGGATGGTGGAGGAACTTCGCGTTTCACTATTCGCCCAACGCCTCGGCACAGCTCACGCCGTGTCGCTCCGCCGCATCCAGAAGGCCGTTGACAAACTGCGCTAGAAATCCTCTCGGTCGCGCCTACGCATGAGACGAATTTCAGATTCGAAATCATCAGCGCTTTCAAAGGACTTGTAGACCGAGGCAAAACGCAGATAGGCCACCTCATCAAGATCGCGAAGCGGTTCCAAGATGGCCAGGCCAATCTCATTCGCGTTGACCTGAGAGGAACCATGCCCGCGTACGGTCTCTTCCACTTCTTGCGCCAGTTTTTTCAGGGCATCGTCACCCACATCTCGCCCCTGACAGGCGCGCCGTACGCCGCGAATCAGTTTATCTCGACTAAAAGGTTCCGCGAGTCCGTTCCGCTTGACCACCAACAACACGGCCTTTTCGACCGTGGTAAAACGCCCCTTACACGAAGCACACTCACGCCGGCGCCGAATCGACGCTCCAGCATCAACGACGCGGGAGTCAATGACACGGGATTGCTCATTATGGCAGAAGGGGCAATACACAGAGGTCCTTTCACTGACGTTGTTACCCCAGTAGTTTACTCGCCCAACAGTCCGCCCAACCACCGAGCATAAGGCCACCGCCTCACTAATGCACTACAGCAGCCTCGACCTGTTGAATGTCTGAGGTCGGCGGTTGCGGTGCACTACTTCCTTCCGCCCCTGCCAATCCGCCTAGGAGAGTGCCCAAAAAGACCGCGATTCCAAACACGCCACCTAAAACGTAGTTACCTGTGTTCGACTTCACCGCGCTACGTTGAGCTCTCTGTGAAAGACCGTCGCCCCCGCCAGATTTCACTCGATTCGAACGATATGTCGTTCGATCTTCCACGCGGAGAGTTCGAACATACCGCGAATCACCGCTCCCTCGCGCCGCGCGAGGGGCATATCGATCCACGTCCCATACAGATGCGGGAGAAACCACTAGAGCGTCTGCAGAATTACGCTTTGCCAGGTCATTTCGAGAATTAATAAGTAGAGACATGTTTTTCCTTTCGGCGACCGAACTCACCATAGGCATCCCACTGGACACTTAATTTGAAACAGTCGCCATAATGTTCGATTTAGTTGGTACGTTCGATTTATAGCACCGCTTCGAATACTTGTCCACCCGTGGACACAAATCTCGAACATCTGTACTTTTCGTGCTACAAATGACTTGTGGCACTCTAAATCCGCCCACTAATAGACCGACAACGAAGTCACCCGACCCTACGTAGGAGCCAGCAATGGGCCGCAAGCCAAAAAAGTCTGCCGAGAAGACCGATTACGCATCCCTATCCGACCGCCAACGACGAATCCTCAATGTCATTAGTGACGCCGTCATGCTGCGTGGCTACCCACCAAGCATTCGCGAAATCGGCGATGCAGCAGGCCTGCAGTCCACATCCTCAGTTGCCTATCAGCTGAAGCAATTGGAAGAAAAGGGATTTCTGCGGCGCGACCCAAATAAGCCGCGTGCCGTAGATGTTCGACATCTCAACACAGACGAAGGCACCAAGAAGCCTGGCCGCAAGCCCGCTAAGCCCGAACAGCAGGTTCCCGAGGACGCAGGCGCCGTGTCTTATATTCCTGTGGTCGGTCGCATCGCTGCGGGAGCACCCATTACCGCTGAGGAAAACGTCGACACGTACTTCCCCATGCCTGACGAGGTTGTCGGCAGCGGCGACCTATATATGCTGCAGGTAGTCGGCGATTCAATGAAGGATGCAGGGATTCTCGACGGTGACTGGGTGATTATTCGCTCCCAGTCCGTTGCTGAGGAAGGCGAGTTTGTCGCAGCGCTGCTGGACGGTTCTGAGGCCACGGTTAAGGAATTCCACCGCGACTCCTCGGGCGTATGGCTACTTCCCCACAACGATGCTTACTCGCCCATTAATGGCGATGATGCAGAAATTATGGGCAAGGTTGTATCCGTGTTCCGCAAACTTTAAACACTCACCCAGCATCACTCCGCCCCGCAACGGCCGCCCCAGGCCGTGCGGGGCTTATTTGCGCGCATTTCACACTGAGATAGCCCCTCCGCCAGCCACCCCCATTTTGGCGCCATTTTGGACCCAGAAAGCAAAGGAGACGAAAATCCCACTTTCCCACTTTTTGCCTTGACCAGCTAATTTCACACTTCGCGGTGCGGCGATAACTGTGCAAATTTTTGCTTTAGTCCGGTTATTCCCGATTTTTGAGACAATGGACTAAGAAAAACAACATCGCGGGACTTCCCTATCCACAGAATCCGGGAATTTTTACCCCCGCTACTCCCCGCGGTGTGCTTAAGTCCAAGGAGGAATAATGTACGCAGAAGAGCGGCGCCGCCAGATAGCGTCTCTCACCGCCGTTGAAGGTCGCGTCAACGTCACTGAGCTATCCGAGCGCTTCGAAGTCACGGCCGAAACCATTCGACGCGATCTAGCGGTGCTCGATCGAGAGGGCGTCGTCCATCGCGTGCATGGCGGCGCGGTAGCATCCCAGTCCTTTCAAACTGCGGAACTTACCCTAGACACCCGACAGCGTTCCGCCTCCGGTGCGAAAGCCGCCATCGCCCGAGCTGCGCTGGATTTTCTTCCCCACGGCGGCGGCAGCATTTTCCTCGACGCGGGCACTACGATTAACGCATTTGCTGAGCTGATAGGACAGCAATACCCCCAAGGCCAGTTCAACATCGTCTCCAATAGTCTGCCCATCGCCTTGTCCTTAGCAGGCAGCGGAGTACCGGACGTCCAGCTCCTTGGCGGCACGGTTCGCGCGATCACCCAAGCCGTCGTCGGCGACACCGCCCTGCGCACGCTAGCGCTCATGCGCGCCGACGTCGCCTTCATCGGAACCAATGCCCTGACCCTGGATCACGGGCTTTCCACGGCCGATCCCCAAGAAGCAGCCATCAAGTCTGCCTTCGTCACCAACGCTCACAAGGTCGTAGTGATGTGCGATTCCAGCAAGCTGGGCAATGACTACTTGGTAAGCTTCGCCCCCGCCGCTGATATCGATGTCGTCATCACTGACGCCGCAGCCCCCGATTCCTTCGTGGAGGCGCTGCGCGAGCACGAAATTGAAGTCGTGCTCGCCAGCGAATAATCCCCGCTCCTTCGCCTCAAGCTAGGCGAAGGACGCCATGGTTTCTACCACTGCAGTACGGGCAGCGTCAGGGCTTTCCGCATCCAATGCCACCTCTGCGAGCTGTTGACACTGTTCCAAGGTAACTTCTGCCAACTGTGCGCCTACGCCTGCTACTGCAGTAGACGCTGCGGACAGCGAATTCACGCCCAAGCCCGTAAGCACGCAGGCCAGCATGGGGTCGGCGGCTGCTTCTCCGCATACGCCTACCGCAACGTTATTGGCCTGGCCCACAATGCAGGTGTGCTGGATAAGTCGCAGCACGGCCGGCTGCCACGGGTCGGTCAGGTAGGCCAACTGCGGGGACAGACGGTCTGCAGCCATCGTGTACTGAGTCAGGTCATTGGTGCCGATGGATACGAAGTCGAGGTGCGGCATGATTTTGTCCGCCATCAGCGCTGCGGCGGGAACCTCAATCATGGCGCCAGCAGTCAGGCCGCGTTCACGACACAAGTTGGCAAACCACTGCGCTTCGGTAGAAGTGGCAACCATGGGGGCCATCACCCACGTAGAGGCTTTATCATCACGGGCTTCGGCAGCCTGCGCAATTGCATCAAGCTGGCGGGTCAGCAAAGCTTCATTATCGCGCGCGATACGCAGACCGCGAACGCCCAATGCCGGGTTTTCCTCAGAGCTTAGCGTGGCATAAGAAATTGGCTTATCGGAGCCTGCGTCCAATGTGCGCACAACTACCTTGGATTCGGGGAAGGCCTTGAAAACCTTTCCGTAGATCTTTGCTTGTTCCTCCACGCTGGGCTCTTCGCTGGCCGAAAGGAAGGACAACTCCGTGCGATACAGGCCGATGCCTTCTGCCTGAGACTCCGAAGCGATGCGGGCGGCATTGCCATCAGCAACATTTGCCAGCAGCTGCACGCTGTGACCGTCTTTGGTCTTAGCAGGACCGCGCCACTGAGCAACGCGTGCTGCACGCTCACGGTATTCAGCAACGGCCTTGGTGGAGGTCTCCGCATCGGCACCACAAGTCACGGTTCCTACTGCGCCATCGACAAATACCAGCGTGCCGCTTTCAATGTCGCTAAGCGAAGCGCCCACCGCCACGATGCACGGAATGTCCAATTGGCGCGCGATGATGGCCGTATGGCTAGTGGGGCCACCGAGCTCCGTAACAAGGGCTTTAATGTGTTTGGTATCTAGCGTTGCAGTATCGGCCGGGGCCAAATCATCTGCAAACAAGACGGCCTCGCCATCTACCAAAGGCAGGCCTGGCTCATCCTCACCACGTAGCTCAGCGATGACGCGGTCGCGTACGTCCTTCAAGTCGGTCGTGCGCTCGGCCATCACGCCACCAGCGGCTTCGAACATGGTGACAAACTTTTCAGTCGCGCCAACAGTGGCAAATTCCGCATTCCTACCGGTGCGGATATTCTTGCGCACTGTTTTGTGCCAGCCACGGTCCTTGACCATACCGGCGGTTGCAGTGAGAACCTCGGCCGCTTGGCCCTCTGCGGCTGCCGCGCGCTTCTCCAATCGATTAGCAACCGTATCTACGGCCGCAAGAAAGCGGTTGTACTCGGATTCACTCGCTTGCTCTGGGTCAATGCTTCCCTCGGTAGGCAGGGCCGGGCGAGGGCGGACCCACACGGCTTCGGCGTAGGCGACTCCGGCAACGACACCGGTGCCTTTGATTGTGGACTCAGACGCGTTTTCCATGAGCATACTTCCTTCGAAGATAGCGGTTATTGACTTCCAGAACACCACAAATCGGATAGAAAAGCAATGTATACCACAGCTTTCCTGTTGACTTTCGGACACATTCGGACAAGAATCAACATTTAGGGCGGGCCATCCCCCAAGGTTCTCTCCCGCGGCGTTCGGCCCCAATATATAACCTGCGAAAGGGACGACTTGATTCTCACGCTGACCCCCAATCCCAGTATCGACGCCACCCTCGTACTCAGTGAGCCTTTAACTTCCGGCGATGTCCACCGTGCCAGCGAGGTCACACAGGTTGCAGGCGGAAAGGGCGTAAACGTCACCCATGCCGTGCACCTAGCCGGCGAGCAAACCCTGGCACTTTTTCCGTCCCACGACTCCGATTCCTTCCTGAATCTCATCCACGCGGCCGGATTGCCTTCTTCGGCTACTGCTATGGACGGCTCCATTCGCGTCAACACCACCATCACCGAGCCCGACGGCACCACCACTAAGGTCAACGGCCCAGGCCCCGTGCTTTCCGACGCCGATGCCCAAGCCATTACCTCCACCCTCACCGCCCGCGCCCTCGCGGCCGACTGGGTGGTGCTGGCAGGTTCCTTGCCGCGCGGCGTGGATACCGATTGGTATTGCGAGCTCATTTCCGCTGTCCGTGCGGCCGCACCACAGGCCCGCATCGCGGTAGATACCTCCGATGCTCCGATGCTGGCCATCGGGAAAAATCTCGAGTCTTCGGCACCCGATCTTATAAAGCCCAATGGTCTAGAGCTCGGCCAACTCACCGGCACCGACGGCCGCGAGCTGGAAGCACAAGCTGCACGCGGTGACTATTCGGGAGTGGTTAGCGCGGCACGCGACGTCGTTAAGCGAGGCATCGCAGAAGTGCTCGTCACCCTCGGTGGCGCCGGTGCCGTACTGGTTACGGCTGAAGGAGCATGGGCCGCCACTCCCCCTCCAGCCACCGTGAAATCCACCGTAGGTGCTGGAGACGCAGCGCTCGCCGGATACCTTCTCGGCCGCACCGCTGGTAAATCTCCGGCCGCGAGCCTTGCCCGATCCGTGGCCTACGGGACCGCGGCTGCATCCAAGCAAGGCACGCAATTTCCTCGTCCTGAAGAAATAGATATCGCTCATACCACCGTTAACTCGCTAGCCTAAGGAGCGCCCCAAAATGGCTTCCGAACTCATTACTACGGAACTTGTCGCCCTTGACGCCGACTTTGGCGACAGTGTTGACTCCGTCATTACCAACCTAGCCACGCTAGTCCACGACACCGGCCGAGCCACCGACGTCGCCGGATTGGCCCAACCCGCCATCGACCGCGAGGCTAAAGCCGGCACCGGCGTACCCGGCGGTGTTGCCATCCCGCACTGCCGTTCCGAAGCTGTCACCGAACCAACCCTCGCATTCGCCCGCCTAGGCCGCGGTGTAGATTTCTCCGGTCCTGATGGAGACGCCCAGTTGGTCTTCCTCATCGCCGCTCCGGCCGGTGGCGGCAAGGCTCACCTAAAGATTTTGTCCAAGCTAGCCCGCGCCCTTGTCCGAAAAGACTTCCTCGAGGCACTGCGCAGCGCCCCCACCAAGGAAGAAATCGTTCGCCTTGTCCTGGAAGTAGTCAACGCAGAAAAGCCAAAGAAGAAACCGGCCGCCGAGTCGGCTGCCCCCGCCGCTGGTACCGCAACGGCTCGTCCTCGGCCGCGACCGCAACTACCGCGGGTTCTTCGGACAACGTCACCCGCATCGTGGCCATCACCGCCTGCCCTACCGGCATCGCTCACACCTACATGGCGGCCGACGCCCTCACACAGACCGCGGCCGAACGCGATGACGTAGCGCTGACCGTAGAAACGCAAGGTTCGTCGAATAATGAGTCCGTCTCCCAAGCCACCATCGATGCGGCCGATGCGGTCATCTTCGCCACGGACGTTGGCGTACGCGACCGCGAACGATTCGCTGGCAAGCCGGTAATTGAGTCTGGCGTCAAGCGCGCCATCAACGAGCCTGGCACCATGCTCGACGAGGCCATCGCCGCCGCCCGAAACCCCCACGCGCACAAGGTATCCGGCACCGCTACCCGGGCCGATGCGGAAGAAGAGGGAAAGTCTCTCGGTTGGGGCAAGCGCATCCAGCAGGCCATCATGACCGGCGTATCCTATATGGTTCCATTCGTCGCGGCCGGTGGTCTTCTGCTTGCCCTTGGCTTCCTTTTTGGCGGCGCCGATATGGCAAACGGTTGGCAGGCACTGTCGACGGACTTTTCGCTAGGCAATCTTCCTGGTCATGACGTAACCGTGGACGGCGAACTTATGCATTTCGAGCGCTCCGGGTTCTTGCTGTATCTCGGCGCTGTTCTTTTCGCCATTGGCCAAGCAGCGATGGGCTTTATCGTTGCTGCTCTTTCCGGTTATATCGCTTACGCGCTCGCCGGCCGACCAGGCATCGCCCCAGGCTTCGCGGGCGGCGCGATCGCGGTTACCCTAGGCGCTGGTTTTATCGGTGGCCTGGTAACTGGTCTTCTGGCGGGCTTTGTCGCTTTGTGGATTGGCAATTGGAAGGTACCACGCTGGCTGGGCTCACTTATGCCAGTTGTCATCATCCCGCTACTGACCTCGCTCGTCGTCGGCCTTGCGATGTACCTACTGCTGGGCGCACCGCTGGCAGCCATCATGGATGGCCTGCAGAATTGGCTTTCGTCGATGTCCGGTTCCTCGGCCGTGCTCCTAGGAATCATCCTCGGCTTGATGATGTGCTTCGATTTGGGCGGCCCCGTCAATAAGGCGGCTTATCTCTTCGCTACGGCCGGACTTTCTACCGGCGACGAGTCCTCCATGCAGATCATGGCCGCGGTTATGGCCTCCGGCATGGTTGCACCGATTGCGCTCTCCCTGGCCACGTTCATCCGCAAGTCGCTGTTTACTCCGGCCGAGCAGGAAAACGGCAAGTCCGCTTGGTTGCTGGGCCTGTCCTTCGTCTCGGAGGGTGCCATCCCGTTCGCCGCGGCCGACCCCTTCCGCGTTATCCCTTCGATGATGGCCGGCGGCGCGGTGACAGGCGCGGTTTCGATGGCCTTGTCGGTCGGCTCCCGAGCTCCACACGGCGGTGTGTTCGTCCTCTTCGCCATCGACCCGTTCTGGGGCTATCTTGTCGCCATCGCGGCCGGTGTGGTTGTCTCGACCGCAGCGGTGCTGGCAATGAAGCAGTTCTGGCCTAATAAAGCCGTCGAAGAAGCTGCTCAGAACGTGGCGGCATAAACCAAACACTCGTACACTGGATTGCAACAATCCCCATAAGAAAGGATCTTTTCCATGGCTTCCAAGACTGTAAAGGTAGGTTCCTCTGTAGGCCTACACGCACGTCCCGCCTCCATTATCGCGGACGCAGCTGGCGAGTTCGACGAAGACATCTTCCTCAACCTCGTTGGCGATGACGATGAAGATGAGACCGATGCGGCCTCTTCTTTGATGATTATGGCTCTTGGCGCAGAACAGGGCGATGAGGTTACTGTTACCTCCGACAACGAAGAAGCGGTAGAAAAGATTGCTGCTCTCATCGAGAAGGACCTCGACGCTTCCTAAGCCCTAAAACGGTTCGCTTTAAAGCTCCCCGCCTGTGTGGTGGGGAGCTTTTCGCTTGCCGACGCCACCTATCCCCACGGTGGCACCCAGCTCACCTGCCCGTTTACCCGGGCCAGCCGTCCTCGGCGAGGCGGGGCATTGGGGTCATCGTCATTGACTCCATTATGGTAGGGACAACAAGTCGCGAGGTTCGCAGCGTTAGTCTCACCGCCGTGCTTCCACGCCTTCAGGTGGTGGACCTGGCATTCATCCGCGGGAAAATTACAGCTCTCCCACGGGCACACCGGGTTTAGCGCAGCCGCCATCAGTCGCTGCTTGTCGTTGGCTAGCCGCGAGGTTCGATAGAGGTTTACCGGCCCCTCGTGCGGGTGGACGAGTGTGACATAGCCGTGATCGCTTAGTGTCCGCGCCACGAGCTCCGCTCCCGTCATTTGAGCGCCATTGGTCAGCTGCAGGGTAATTTCCTCGCCCCCACCGTCGACTATTCGGTCGAGCTCATCGAGGGTGAGCACTACCTGCGTCGTTACCGTGGTGCGTGCCGCATTCGCTTTCCCGAAAAAGAGATCTTTGGCAGATTCCAGCGGCTTATTGGCATCCAATGCGGCGTGCATATCTGCTACATCGGCTGAATCCCCAGTAATGGTCAGCGACCACGGGCCGCCGGAACGGCGGGTGATGCGCACGCCTTTCTCCGGTGTGCGGCGCGGGCGCAGCTCGCGGACCAAGGCCCGAGCACGCTTTTCTAGTGCTGTAGCGCTGCCGCGAAAGGCACACAGTTCGGTGCGTAGGGTCCAGGCATCGCGCTGCGTCGACAAGCGCAGGGCGAATTTTTCAATGAGCAGCAGCACGTCGAGGGAATGAGTAGTCTGCCGCGCTGCTCGCTGTTTGGCAGAAAAGCCGCACTTGCCAAAGTAAGTATCGCACAGTCGTAGCAGGTCACGCGCAGCAATGTCGGAAGCACCTTGCGCGATGAGCTCGCGATCACTGAGCCCTTGAGCGGCGGCGACGATGTCCATTCCGGCGCTCATGGCGTTTAAGTATGCGTCCAATGCGGTCATGCCGCTGAGTTAAACAGCCTGCGCAAGCCCACGCGAGCCAGGCACAGGAGCGGTGTGGATAACCCGCGTTGCTCCGTCAACAAAATTGCCCGCCGCGGGCGCGCGGCGGGCAATTATCCACAGCAGAAAAATTAGTACTTGGCGGCGTGGCCTTCGCCGACGGAATCGTATAGCTTCTTCATGATCGGATAGGCGACGATAATGCCCACTGAACCCCACGCGATGCCTTCCAGGGAAACCCCACCAACGCTGAGAGTCAGGTTGCCGATGCCCGCGATGAGCGCCACTGCGGCCGCGGTCAGATTAACCGGGTTATTGAAATTGACCTTATTGTCCATCCAAATACGCACACCCAACATGCCGATGAGCCCGTAAAGCACGATGCAGGCGCCACCGAGAACGCCGGTAGGAATGGTGAAAATCAGCGCGCCAAACTTCGGCACGAAAGCCAAAAGGATAGCAGTAAATGCTGCTACCCAGTACGCGGCGGTGGAATAGACGCGGGTAGCGGCCATCACGCCAATATTTTCAGCATAGGTCGTGGTGCCAGAGCCGCCGAAGCCGCCAGCGAGGGTGGATGCGAGGCCATCGGCGATAAGAGCGTCACCGGCCAAGTCATCCAAGTCGCGCTTGGTCATCTCGGAAACGGCCTTGACATGGCCGACGTTTTCCGCGATGAGGACCACCAGCACGGGAAGCGCGACGGCAATGGCGGAGACGTTGAAGGAAGGTGCGTGGAATTGCGGCAGGCCCACCCACGGGGCGGCATCAATGGCCGCGACGGCGTCATCGCCGAGGTTGCCGGTGAGAGCCGCGAAAATCCAGCCCACGACCACGCCGAGGAGAATGGACAGGCGCGAGACCATGCCGCGGCCGGCGACGGTGGCCAGCAGGATTACCAGCAGCGTCACCGCCGCCACGAGCGGCTGAGAGGCGAAGTTCTCGGCCGCATTCGGCGCCAAATTCAGGCCGATAAGCGCCACAATCGCACCGGTTACGGCCGGCGGCATGACGGCGTCCAACACGCGGCGCCCGGCGAACTTTACGGCGACGCCCACCGCGGCAAGGACAAGGCCAGTAACCAAAATAGAGCCGGCCTGCGCGGCGATGCCGTACTGCTGCGAAGCAGAAAGCGGGGCGATGAACGCGAACGAGGAGCCGAGGTAGGACGGCAACCGGTTGCGGGTAATAAGTAGGAACAAAATGGTTCCCAGGCCGGAGAAAAGCAGCGTCGTGTTGACGGGGAATCCGGTCAGGGTGGGAACTAGCAGCGTGGCGCCGAACATGGCCACCACGTGCTGCATACCGATGCCGATGGTGCGGCCCCAGCTGAGTCGTTCTTCCGGCGCCACCACCGCGCCTGGGGCAATCTTTTTACCGTCTCCGTGGACGGTCCAACCTTTTAAGCTCACGAGCCTTAATTATGGATCACCTGAGCTAGTTTAGGAAACTACCTCCACGATGAATTCAGCGAGTTCACGGGCGGTGGGTGCGGGAAGGCGGACGTCGACAAGCGTGCCATCGGCCGTATACTCCTCGTGGCGCACCGTGCCCTCGGCATGTACGCGTGCCACCACATCCCCGCGCGTGAAGGGAACCTGCAGCTTAACGTGACTATCGCGGGAGTTGAGGAAGAGCTCCACGCGGGCGGTAAGCTCGTCGATTCCCTCACCGGTACGGGCAGATACATAGACGACGTCCTCATGGTCGAGGACGTGGCGCAGCTCAGCAAGCACCAGCGGATCGGCCTGGTCGATCTTATTGATCACGATGATTTCGGGCGGGGCCTGCTCCCCTGTCTCAGAGACGATGTCATAGATGACCTGATTGACCGCCTCAATCTGCTTGAGCGGGAACGGGTCTGAGCCATCGACCACGTGCAACATAATATCGGCGGCTAGTACCTCTTCCAGGGTGGATTTAAAGGCCTCCACCAGCTGCGTAGGCAGGTGGCGGACGAAGCCGACGGTATCGGTGAAGACGACCTGGCGGCCGTCGGCAAGCGTGGCACGGCGAGTGGTGGGGTCCAATGTGGCAAAGAGCGCGTCTTCCACCAATACCCCGGCGCCGGTCATGGCGTTAATGAGAGAGGACTTTCCAGCATTGGTATAGCCCGCAATAGCTATCTGCGCAATGGTTGAGCGTTGGCGCTTGGAACGCTTGACTTCACGTGCGGTCTTCATGGCGCGCAGTTCCTTGCGCAGGCGGGCCATCTCCGTGCGGATACGGCGACGGTCTGTCTCAATCTTGGTCTCACCGGGACCACGCAGGCCCACACCGCCGTTGGATCCGGCACGGCCGCCTGCCTGGCGCGAGAGGTTGCCACCCCAACCACGGGTATGCGTATACAGGTATTCCAACTGCGCCAATGAGACTTGGGCCTTACCCTCTTTTGATTTCGCATGCTGGGCAAAGATGTCAAGGATGAGCATGGTGCGGTCAATGACCTTGGTGTTAAGCGCACGCTCGAGTGCGGTGAGCTGGCCGGGGTTAAGCTCACCATCGCAGACCACGGTATCGGCACCGGTGGCCTCGACGATATCGCGCAATTCCTTCACCTTGCCAGAGCCGATGTAGGTGCCGGAGTCCGGCTTATCGCGCTTTTGGTAAATCATCTCCACTACTTCGGCGCCGGCGGTTTCAGTAAGCGCGGCCAGCTCGTCCATGGTGGCTTCCACTTCGGCCACGGTGCCTTCGGTCCACACGCCGACCAAAATGACTCGCTCGAGGCGCAGCTTTCGGTACTCCACCTCGTAGCCATCGGTAGTGTCCTCGGCGCGGATGGTGGTCTCACGGGTAACGCGGCGGAAGGCATTGCGCTCTGCCAGATCGAGGTCACCGGTGGTGGGCGTCGCCTCCGGCGTGGCCGGGGCGTCGTTATCGCGAAAAGCGCGGGCGAGGAGCTCGTCGTTATTATGCTGGGAAAATTCGGTCATACTACCTTTCATTTTTGCATGTTGCGGCCGAAAGCGGGAATTTCGGATTCTTAGCTGGCTGGACAAGGCGATACAATGGCGGGCATGAACGTTAAGGACACTGGGGTGAAGCAGAATACCGAGATGCAGGCCATTGGCCTCAATTTCGAGCGCTGGCAGGATGCGGTCGAGGCGGCCATCGCCAGCGACCGCTTAGCCGTTACCGGTGAGGTGCGCGGTGGCCAGCTCATTCAGTTCACCGATCCGTCGGGCGCGCAGCTTAATATCCTCGCGGTAGAGCCTTTTGCCACCTTCATCGGCTTCGATGCCGTCACGCAAGGTTTTGCCCACGTGGAGATGGTCAACGATGTCCTAGCCCTGCTGGAAATCATCGATCCTTTCGGCACCACCACCGCCCAGGTCACCGCAAACCTGGCGCAGGGGCCTTTGCTTGTCGACGAACCCTTGCAGCAGTGGCAGCAAATTTCCCTAACCGCCATGGGGCTGGATGTGCGCACCTACGATTCCGCCGCTGCCTATGAGGCGGCCGAAGGCGAGTTCCCCGCGCTCTTCGAATCCGCGGGGGCCAAGGTTATTTCCGCCGGCTCTGGTGCCCAGGTCCCGACTCCTGCCGCTACCTTTGCCGCGCGCGTCATGGAATCTGAGTGGCGTACCAACGAGCTCACTGGTGAGAAATTCGCTCACCTCGTCATGGATGGCCTATTCCCCTTCGACCTCTGCCTGCCAGTGGGAGCCGGCGAGCTGCCGACGAAGGACTCTATCGTGGCCGGTACCGCGATGCTTACGGCTTCTATTGAGCTGCCCAGCGGCGGTTGCGGCGATGGCGCTGGCTGCGGTTGTGGCTCCGGTGGCTGCGGCTGCGGCGGCCACTAGAACGGACACAAAGGCCTGGTGAAATAGCTGTGTGGATGCCCTTGCCTGAAAATGCGAGAAACCGGCGGGTGCTGGTTCTCGCGCTGATCCTGGTCGGATCAGTGGCGGTTGTGGCAACCCTAAAATTTCCCGGGGTTTTCATCGCGGCACTACTTATCGCGGCGGCACTGCTTATGCTCCACGCACGGCCGGATGCCTCGGAGCAGGCGGCGCTGCGCAGCTCTATTCGGCTCTCTGCCGAAGATATTGAGGACGTCTTGGCGGAGTACGAAGACTTCCGGTCCTCCGAGGCGGCCGAGAAGATCGCGGACCGCACGCTCTACCGGCCGGCGCTTTTAGATTTGGATTGTTCCGACCCCACCATCGAAGCCTTCCATTACGAGCTTTCCGGCGCCCGGCGGTTCCTGCGTCGGTTGAACTTGCGCGTTAATGCGGAAGAAATTAGCACCAACGAGCTGGAATCTTTGCTCAAGGTCACCGATGAGCGCGCCCGCGAACTGAAAGAAACGTGGTTGTCTGCCCGCCGTGCCGCCTTCGCGCTCGGGCCGAAGTATGAAAAGAACGAAGTAGAAAATCGGGCGCTGCGCCGCCAAGAACTTGAAGAGCAAGCCTTCGAGGAAGGCGAAGGGCGCAGCGCCTAAACACTAGCCAGACACGAGGCGGTCTACAGCGAGGTCTCGCCGGTAGCGACGATCGCGGAAGGACCGGTCAAGCGCGAGCCGCCCTCGTAAATATCGACGATAACTTCGCCGCCCGGTACGTGTACATGCACGGTGCCGTGGGGGGTGCTGGTGTGGTCAACGGCAGCGTCGGCAAGCGCGGCGGTCGCTGCTGCTACGGTGCCGGTGCCGCAGGAGCGAGTCTCTCCTACTCCGCGCTCGAAGACACGCATGTGCACGTGGCCATCGCGCAGTGGAGTCACAAGCTCAACGTTCACGCCTGCCGGGAAGAAAGCCGTATCGAGGACGGGTTGCTCCAGCGTCTTTGCCGCAAGGCCCTTAGCGTCCAGCCCCGGCACCACGGCCGCTAGATGAGGGTTGCCCATGTCTATGCCCAGACCGGCGTAACTCTCACCAGCCATAGACGCAGTGGACACGCCAATTACTTCGGCCGGGCCCATCTCCACCGTGACCTCGGCCGCGTGTGCATCACACGAGTGCATCTTAACGAGCTTGGCGCCCGCCCGAGTGCCGATGGTGAATTTATCTTCGTCCACCAGGCCGCGCGAGCGAAGCCAATGGGCGAATACGCGGGTGCCGTTGCCGCACATTTCGGCCACGGAGCCATCGGCGTTGCGGTAGTCCATGAACCAGTCATCGGGCGCAATGCCCTCGGCCAGTTCGGCGATTTCACCTGCTGCAAGCAAAGCATCGGCGCGCACGACGCGCAGCAAACCATCGCCTCCGATACCGGCGCGGCGATCGCACAGCGCCGCTACGCGCTCGGGACTAAGCGGCGTGGCAGCCGCGTGGTCTTCCACGATGACGAAGTCATTTTCAGTTCCATGGCCCTTGGCAAATTTCATGTTCCCTACCCTAGCGCGCGCAAAGCCTGGGCGGCCGTATCGCCCGCAGCATCCAGCCATGTAATGCGCTTATCACGGTTAAACCAGGAGCGCTGACGGCGCACATACCTCCGCGTCCCGGTAATGGTGCGCTCTACAGCCTCATCCCACGTGAGTTCGCCGCGCTGGGCTTGAAATACCTGGGCATAGCCGATGGCGCGGCCGGCGGTGGAATCGGCTGCCAAGCCTTGTCCTTGGAGATTCTCCACTTCCTCGATAAGCCCACGCTCAAACATTTGGCGCGTGCGCAGTTCAATGCGCGGATTCAACCAGTCCGCGGTGGTGCGCAGTCCCAAGAGGCGGGTTCCCCACCGCGGCGGGGCATCCTTCGGCGGCTGGCTGGCCTTATAGGGCTTGCTGGTTAGTTCAATGACCTCGAGTGCGCGGACAGTACGGCGCGGGTCCTTATCCTCGATAATGGCGGCTGCGGCCGGATCCACCTGCGCCAGCTCCTCATGCAACGCGTCCGTGCCGATTTCCCTGCGTCGTGCCTCGTACTTGGCGCGCACGGCAGGGTCGGTGGGTGGGAACTGCCAGTCGTCGACAAGCGCTTGGGCATAGAGCATGGAGCCACCGACCAGAATGGGTGTTTTGCCGCGGGCCATGATGTCTTCCACGTCCGCGATAGCATCGCGCTGGTAGCGCGCCACGGAAGCGGTCTCGGTCACCTCCCACACATCGAGCTGATGGTGCGGGATCCCCTCGCGCTCGGCCGGGGTGAGCTTGGCGGTGCCAATATCCATGCCGCGATATAACTGCATGGAATCGACGTTGACCACCTCTCCGTCTAGTTCATGCGCAAGCGCCAAGCCTAAGGCAGATTTTCCGGAGGCGGTGGGACCAAAGACTGCAATCGGGTGCATTAGACCCCCCATCCTGCGACATAGCGGCCAACGCCCAAGGTGGCATCGGTGGCCAAAAGCTGTGCTTTCTTTGGCCGCAAGCCCGCCAATTCCTCCCACAGTGCGGGTTCTATGACGCCGCGCTGGGAAAGCCACTCACCTGCCCTGCTTGCCGACGCCCCCATCAGCACCTCCTCGCACCACTCGTGCGCCGCCTGGGCGTCTGGAACAAGCGCCAAGGGGGCGCGCTCGGTTAGGCCTGCACTGCCATCTGCCACGACGATGGTCAGCGCCGCTGGATCCGGCTGGCCGATAGCCTCCCGACTACCGCGGACGCTAAGCTGCGGCACGCTGTGTAGTACGTAGCGCGCCATTATCTCGGGCAAAAAATTGCCGCCGCCCAGGTCCGTGGCTGCTCCCCAGGCCTGCAAACTGCCGGTATGGGCGGTATACCAGCGCTGGTCTTGGCTGCCAACGATATCCACGGCTGTGATACCGGCCGCGGCAGCCTCCACCGCAAGGGAGCGAGCAGCGGCGAGCAGTGCACGAGAGGCAGCATCATTTGCGGAAAGCTCCACGGCTAGGGCCGGTGAGGCTGGCATTACCATGAGATTGAACATTATTTCTCCATACTATCTACCCAAGTGGAGGTAATTAAATAGAATCTGGGCGCGCGCGAGATATTCTCGGTAATGTATCCAATGATTTTATCCGGCAGCCGTGACGCGCGGCGATCTATACATAGGAGGGCTTGTCATGTCTCCCATCCCTACCCCAGGTTCCATGCCCAAGAAGGGCCCTCGCCCCACTGCAAAGCCTGTTCCCGTTCAGGCCCCACGCAACAATGACCCGGCCAAGTGGGGCCGGGTCGACGCAGATGGTTCCGTCTTCGTTTCTGCTCCAGAGGGCGAACGCAAGATCGGCGAGTGGAAAGCCGGTACCCCCGAGGAAGGCCTTAAGCACTACGGCGCGCGTTATGACGATCTCTCTACCGAGATCGAGCTGCTCGAGGCACGCCTACGCGCCAATCCTGATGAGGCCGCCGGCATTAAAAAGACCGCAGCGCAGTTGCGCGAAACCCTAGCTACTGCTGCGGTCATCGGAGACATCGCTGCCTTGGATCGGCGCCTTAGCGCGGTGATTGAACACTCGGTAGAGGCCGGCGAGCAGGCACAGGCCGATAAGGAACGCCGCCGCGAAGAAGCAATCGCTGCCAAGGAAAAGCTGGCGGCTGAAGCAGAAGAAATTGCTGAAAACTCCACCGAGTGGAAGGCCGCTGGCGACCGCATCCGCGCCATCTTGGAGGAGTGGAAGCAGATTAAGGGTATCGACCGTAAGACCGATGATGCCCTGTGGAAGCGCTACTCTCGCGCCCGCGATTCCTTCAACCGCCGCCGCGGCTCCCACTTTGCTGAGCTGGACCGCGCCCGTGCGGTTGCCCGCAAAAAGAAAGAAGAGCTCGTCGAGCGAGCCGAGGCCATCCAGGATTCTACCGATTGGGGTCCCACCGCCCGCGCCTACCGCGATTTGATGACCGAATGGAAGGCCGCCGGCCGCGCTCCACGCGAGGTGGACGATAAACTCTGGGCCCGCTTCCGCGACGCCCAGGACAAGTTCTTCAATGCTCGCAATGCCGTCAATGACGAGCGCGACCGCGAGTTCGCAGAAAATGCCAAGGCCAAAGACGCCTTGATTGCGGAATACGACGGTCAAATCGATCCTGCTAAGGGAATCGAGGGAGCTAAGGCCAAGCTGCGCGAGTTGCAGGAAAAGTGGGAAGAGATCGGCTTCGTTCCCCGCAAGCAGGTGCACGAATACGAGTCCAAGATCGCGGCGCTGGAGCAGCGCGTTACCGATGCGGAAAAATCTGAATGGCGCCGCACCGACCCAGAGGCGCAGGCACGTGTGGCACAATTCCAGGCCAAGGTCGATGAGTTTAAGTCTCAGGCCGAGGCGGCTGAAGCCAAGGGCAATGCAAAGAAAGCCGCTGATCTGCGCGCTCAGGCCGAGCAATGGCAGGCTTTTGCCGACGCCGCCGCTAACGCCGTCAACGATAAGTAGTGCACCTCGTCCACATTGCGCGTCCACCGCGGCCGCCGCACGCATCTCCCGTAGACGCACGGCCCAGCGAACCAGCGGATTGTATTCGCAGCTTCGTCTTTTGGGCCAACCTTGCGGCCCAAGAAGCCAGCGGCGATGCCGCGGCATC
Source organism: Corynebacterium kefirresidentii (assembly GCA_002154655.1). Lineage (GTDB taxonomy): Bacteria > Actinomycetota > Actinomycetes > Mycobacteriales > Mycobacteriaceae > Corynebacterium > Corynebacterium kefirresidentii. The sequence goes on along the minus strand of NGUZ01000001.1, from coordinate 315,064 downwards.
AACGTCGCCTAGCCGCGTGGTGCAGCGGCTACAAGGTTCTAGCGAATCACAGACCTACCTTTTTGCCGTAGTAGACGGCGACTCCACCCTGGGCGAGGTCTCTGAGCTTGGGCTGCCGTTAATACCTGCGGTGGAGCCCAGCCCAGAGCTGGACTACCTCGGATTCATCCTCCTCAGCCTGCCGCTTTTGGAAGAGCGCGAAACCGCCGAGATTGAATGCGTGCTGTGCGATCTGCCTCTCCCTGGGCAAGAACTCGAGGAGGAAGGGCAGAAAGTAGCCGAGTGGATGGGCATAAAGGCGCTGGAGCTTGCCCGGAAGCTCGGCCGCACCATTGCGCACGTCGGTCTTCTGCATCCACCGGGGACGGACCCAGACTACGATGTCATGGGAAGCGTCTACCGCCAGCTGGGGTTTAAGCACCGGCATGCAGAACACCAACTCGTGATGGACATCCCCGATAGCCCCGTGGCGGCACTCCTTCCAGCGGGAATCACCTCGCAGGCGTGGGCTGATTACGACATCCCAGAAGGCTACCTCGACGAGGTCATGCGGCTGCTTTCCCTAGCGTCCCAAGACGCGGAGACCGGGGATTTGACGGTGGAGCCCATCGTCTGGACTCGCACGCGGTTGCGCGAAGCCCACAGCCGGCTGCGTTCTCGCCGCGGGCATACGTTGCTTATCGCACTCACCAGCGAAGAAGGGAAAATCCTCGCGCTGGCAGAAGTAGCCAGGCACGAGGATGCGAATCCTGAGGTAGCCGAGTGGACTTTGACCGTCACCGATCGTCCGCACCGGCGCCGCGGACTTGCGCAATTAGCCAAGCTCACGGCGCTTCATGCCGTTGCACACCATTGGCCACAAGTACGTCGCTGCTACGGCTCCGTGGCGGACAAAGACGAAGCGATGAATGCCATCTACCGTAGATTGGGTGCCCGAGAGCTTTCCCGCTCTTGTGCATGGGAGTTGCGATTGCGAGACTAGAGCCGCAGGCGTCACAGATAAAAGCGCGGCAGCGCGCTTTTTACTCGCCGCGTTGGGCGCGGTGACGCTCAGCGGCTTGCTTGCGGCGATTATCCACAATTGGCTCCTGCCGCGGCGCCGCGTTAATAGCAGGTTGGAATTCGCCCACCTCATCGAGCTGTCCGGCGGTGGCACGCACTTGAGCCTCGGCGGCCTTTTGCTCTGGGCTGCGGCGCAACGCCACTAAGCAATAGGCCAAAAATGCTAGGAAGGTAGACAGCATTCCTACCCACATTCCCAGCGATGCCCCGTCAGCGGTAGACCCGCGGAACCAGAAACCCCACAGGTTGGCAAAGAAGGACACAGTCACCAGCATCCAGGCAAGAAGCCCAGGCGTAGCTCGGCGGGTGAACAGTGTCACCGGGGTGAGGATGCCCAATCCAAGGAGAGCGAGCCACGCGGAGACGGTTTCCATGAGGGATATTCTGACTCCGCTGGACGTGGTACCGAAGGTCAACGCTTCCCAACCGTGTGAGGGACCGGCGTAGGGCAAAACCAGGTAGAGGATATAAGCCACCACCGCGATGCACAGTGTGACTTTGTGGCCGCCAAGGTCCATTGTCTGTGCTGCGCGGCGCTCCGCGGTAGCTGCTTTCTGGGCGGCGGTGGTGGGCGTTTCCTCAGTCATGGGTCCCTAGCCTACTCCCCTCTTAGCAACCGCAAGAATCGCCGGATTCAGCGGCCGCTGGCTTTCCAATAGACGGCAATCCCAGGCCCACGCCGATGGGCGCCGTCGTCGGGGTCTCACCGGCGGCCGACATGTCGCCGGCCTTGGTGCGGGTGTGGGAGGTAACGGCGGCGTCGGCAAGCAAGAAGAAAGAACCCGCACCGGTGACCTGAGTATGGACCACATCGCCCGGGCGAATCGCGGTGGAGATGTCCGCGCCGTCAGAATCAACCGGGGTGAAGTGCACCAAGCGCCCATCACGAGCGCGACCAGTCATGCGGTGGGTCTCATCGTTCTTGCGACCGCCCTCTGCCTGGACCAAAAGTTCAACGTCTGTGCCGATGAGCTTCTTGTTCTCCTCGGCCTGGATGCTATCTTGCAAAGCAACGAGGCGCTCGAAGCGATCTTGGACGACGTCCTTGGGAATCTGGTCCTCCATTTCCGCGGCCGGGGTGCCTGGGCGCGGCGAATACTGGAAGGTAAAGGCAGAGGCAAAGCGGGCGCGGCGCACCAGTTCCATCGTGTCTTGGAAGTCTTCCTCGGTCTCGCCTGGGAAGCCCACGATGATATCCGTGGTAATCGCGGCGTGCGGAATCTTCTCCCGTACCTCATCCAAAATCCGCAGGAATTTCTTCGTGCGGTAGGAACGGCGCATGTCCTTGAGAACCTTGTCGGAGCCGGACTGCAGCGGCATGTGCAACTGCGGGCACACGGACGGGGTCTCCGCCATGGCGTCGATAACGTCAGAAGTAAACTCCGCCGGGTGCGGGGAGGTAAACCGCAGGCGCTCAAGGCCTTCGATCTTGCCTACCTCGCGCAGCAGCTTAGAGAAAGCGAAGCGGTCGCGCGGCATCTCCGGATCGGCGAAGTTAACGCCATAGGCATTAACGTTTTGTCCCAGCAAGGTGACCTCAGATACGCCCTGATCCACCAGCGCTTGAACTTCGGCCAAAATATCGCCCGGCCGACGGTCCTCTTCTTTACCGCGCAGGGAAGGAACGATGCAGAAGGTACAGGTGTTATTGCAGCCTACAGAAACAGAAACCCAGCCGGCATAGGCAGACTCACGCTTGGCCGGCAAGACGGACGGGAACGCCTCGAGGGAATCGACAATCTCCACTTGGGCTTCATCGTTGTGGCGAGCGCGCTCTAGCAGGGCCGGAAGAGCCGCCATGTTGTGGGTGCCAAAGACGGCATCGACCCACGGGGCATTATCAAGGACGGTGTCCTTGTCCTTTTGCGCCAGGCACCCACCCACGGCAATCTGCATGCCTGGGTGGTTTTCCTTGGTTTTCTTCAAAGCGCCCAAGGTGCCATAGAGCCGTTTATCGGCGTTCTCACGCACGGCGCAGGTATTAAAGACGATAAGGTCTGGCTCTACACCTTCGCCGGCGGCCGAGTAGCCTGCCTCCTCCAAGAGGCCAGAAATGCGCTCGGAATCATGCACATTCATCTGGCAACCGAAGGTTCGGACTTCATAAGTACGGGTATCTGCGATTGTCTGCTCCACGTCGGCATAGTTTAGCCATGTAGTTAGGCATCTCATAACTGCCGGAGCTAGCTACGTGGAGACGACCTACGCACTGCCAAATCATTCCGCAGCGCGTAATTCAGCGCACCGCGCCTCAAGCGCTGCGATCGCAATCTGCAGTGACATCCCTTCATTGAAACCACGGCGCGCAAGAACACCCACGATACGCCGTAAGGCCTTATCGCGTTCCCTGCGATCCGACGGAATGGTTTTAATGGAGCGGGCCTTCTTTTGAGCAAGGGTCCGTGCCATGGCTTCTTCATCGGCAGGGTCAATCTGCTCGAGGGCTTCAGCACGGTCGGCCTCGCTCACGCCTTTCTCACGCAATTCCCTATTAAGCGCCGAACTAGATTTCCCGCGGCGCTTATGGCGCTGCCGTACCCATTCGTGGGCAAAAGCGGCGTCATCGACCAACCCCGCGTGGGCTAGATCATCCAGCACATCTTCAATCAGATCTGGCTCGAATTCCGCTTTTAATAAGCGGTCATAAAGCTCCTTCCGGGACCTAGACCGCTGATCCAGAAGGCGTAGTGCACGAGAGCGGACTTTAGCCTTGGCTTCTTCTACCTCCCGATCAAAAAGCCCGCCCCCTACCGCACCGCTCTCATAGGCCTCAAGGGCCTGACGGAGTTGAGCGAGTTTTTCGGGGGCGGGCTGATTCATAATGCAGGTTCAGGTGGGACGTGGATAGCGCAGGTGCAGGGTGAAACGACTTTAGTCGTCGTCAAAGTCGACGTTTGGAACGAGGTCGACGGACTCATCGGTCAATGGGTCATCGGCGCCAGGAACATCCATCGCGGCAGCCTCTTCACCCTCTGCCGCAGCCTCGCCGATGCCAAGCTTTTGGAAGATCTTTTGCTCGATTTCATTGGCAAGGTCCGGATTATCCTTCAGGAAGTTACGGGCCTTTTCCTTACCTTGCCCCAGCTGATCTCCTTCATAGGTAAACCAGGAACCAGATTTACGGATAAATCCGTTCTCGACGCCAAGGTCAATAATGGAAGATTCGCGGGAGATACCTTCGCCATACATGATGTCGAATTCGGCAATCTTAAATGGTGGGGAGACCTTGTTCTTTACCACTTTGAGCTTGGTGCGGTTACCAATCGCATCTTGTCCATCCTTCAACGTCTGGATGCGGCGAATATCGCAGCGCACGGAAGAGTAGAACTTGAGTGCCTTACCGCCTGTGGTGGTCTCTGGTGAGCCGAACATCACGCCGATCTTTTCACGCAGCTGGTTAATGAAGATGGCGGTGGTACCAGAGTTGTATAGAGCACCGGTCATCTTGCGCAGCGCCTGTGACATCAGGCGGGCCTGGAGGCCGACGTGGCTATCGCCCATCTCGCCTTCAATTTCCGCCTTCGGGGTCAAAGCCGCCACGGAGTCGACCACGATGATGTCAATAGCGCCAGAGCGCACCAACATATCAGCGATTTCCAAAGCCTGTTCGCCGGTATCAGGCTGGGAGACCAAGAGGTTATCAGTATCTACACCAAGCAGGCGAGCATACTGTGGGTCAAGGGCGTGCTCGGCATCGATAAAGGCGGCAATGCCGCCCTCCTTTTGCGCAGATGCGATGGCGTGCAGCGCGACGGTGGTCTTACCAGAAGACTCTGGTCCATAAATCTCCACGATGCGTCCTCGTGGGAAACCACCAATACCCAGGGCAACATCGATTGCGGTATTACCCGAAGAAATGGCCTTAATGGGCGGACGATTATCATCACCCAAGCGCATAACAGCGCCCTTGCCATAATCCTTCTCAATCATGGCCATGGCGGCATCGAGCGCCTTCTGGCGGTCATCTCCCTTAGCTGCGGAAGAAGACGACTTCTTTTTGGTTGCCATTACTTTTCATCCTTATCTTTAACGACGATGTACTAACGCATAATTAGACTGTCGCGGAACACAAATGGTTCCCTCCGTCAACGCCATCCCACTGTAGACGACTGCACCGACACAACCGCTATTCTACATACATCTGTTCGAATGTCGAAAGCAGGCTCGCCGATACTCTGCTCAAAATGGCGCTATTTGCCTGGATAATCTACCCCCAACCTGCGCCCTTGTGGTACATCGAAGTCATTGCACAGACTCAGCCAAACTTTTCGTGGATCGACGCCGCGTTCGATAAGTTCATCCGGCGTCGCCCCTAGGTCAGGCAAGACATGAGAGTGGCTAATCCACTTACCTTTGGACTCTCCAAATTCATCCACAATGAGCTGGTGATACTCAGTCAATCTCATGCGCGCCATCCTACTCAGCACGCAAGAGGCCGCGCCAGCAGGCCAGTAGGGTTCACTTGACCACCCACCGCACTAGCTCGACTGCCCTCCTTCTACTCCCCGTTAAACAATGTTCAAAACATTCGATTGTCTGCAGGTTTTATGCAGTGCTAATCTCTTGAGAATGAAGAAGAACTCTCTGGCAGCCACCATTGCCTATGTTGCCGTCTTTACCGCCCTCGTCATCGTCCTCGCCTTCGTCTCGATCCCCGTCGGTTCCGCTGGCGTGCCCATCGTGCTACAAAACGCAGCGCTCATCCTCGCCGGTTTGATCTTGGGCAGCAAACGCGGCGGATATGTGGGGCTCCTCTTCTTGTTCCTGGGCCTTGCTCTACCCGTTCTAGCCGGTGGCGGAACTACGCTGCGTGCACTGGCGGGCCCGACTGCGGGCTACATCATCGGCTACGTCCTGTCGCCGGCGGTTGCTGGAGCAATTGCCTACCGCTCTCCCAAAAATAAGGCCGGCATGACTGCAGTACTTGCCATCGCTGCCGTGTGCGGCCTTGCTATCCAATACATTTGCGGCGCCTTTGGCCTCATGATCCGCTCCGGATTGGAGATTGGACCGGCCTTCGCAGCTCAGCTGCCCTTCATTCCCGTGGATGCAGGAAAGCTTGTGGTAGCCGTCATCATCGCCCTCGGTGTCCATGCAGCCTTCCCAGATCTCATGGGACGAAAGGCTTCCTAGTGCCCACTATCGAGTTTTCCTCGGTCACAGTGGCCTTTGATGACACCGTGGTTCTCGAGGACATCAACCTTAAACTCACTGAACAGCGCATCGGTATCATCGGCCAAAACGGCGGCGGAAAATCTACCTTAACCAGGCTCATTAATGGCTTAGGGGAACCCAGTAAGGGAACGGTGACGGTGGACCACATGGACGTCGCCAAGCAGGGCAAAAAAGTACGCGAAAAGGTTGGTTTCGTCTTTTCGGATGCCGAAAATCAAATTGTCATGCCCAATGTGCGCGATGACGTGGCATTTTCACTACGCCGCTTTAAACTGCCCAAACACGAACGCACCGCCATGGTAGATGCCGCCCTCGAGCGCTTTGGACTCGCCGAGTTTGCTGAGCGCTCACCGCACACGCTTTCCGGCGGACAAAAGCAGCTCCTCGCGCTGGCATCGGTCATGGTTATTGATCCGATACTCATTATCGCCGATGAGCCTACTACCCTGCTGGACCTGCGCAACCGCGACCGGATCAAACGGGAATTTTCCAGCCTGGAACAGCAATTGATTGTAGTGACGCATGATCTGGATTTTCTGCGCGATTTTGATCGCGTCATCTGCATCGATAATCATCGCATCGCCGCAGACGGAAAGCCCGCAGAGGTCATAAAGTTCTACCAAGAGCTCATGTCCCAGCGACCGTTGTAGGGGGGAGATATCATGCAGCGACGCACAAATCTTCCACTATCGGTTTACGTTGATGGAACAAGCTTCATTCACCGAATGAAGCCCAGCTGGAAGATCACATTCCTTTTAATCTTCATCGTGGTCAGCAGCATCTTCTTCACATCTATTCCGTGGGCAGCAGGCGGTGTCATTTTCGTGGTACTTCTCTATGTTTGTGCCCGGATTCCGCTTGGTATTGCGTGGAGCCAGATATGGCCACCACTTTTCTTCCTAGTTCCCTTGGCAGGATTTCAATGGTGGGCAAAGGACTTCGACTATGCAGCGGTGATGTTTCTCAATATTTTCGCCGCCATGTTGGCCGCCTTCCTGCTGACACTTACCTCCACGGTAGACGCCATCATGGGGTCATTAGAAGAATCACTACACCCGCTCAAGCGACTGGGTGTACCGGTAGAAAACATCAGCCTTGCTATGGCATTGACTATTCGCCTTATCCCGCTCATGTTTGAAACCGTCTATGAGGTGCTTGATGCCCGCAAGGCGCGCGGCGCCGGCATGTCCCCGCTGGCCTTTGGCACCCCGGTCATAATTCGCTCCATCCGGCGTGCGCGCGCGATGGGCGAAGCACTACAGGCTCGCGGCGTTGGCGACTAAAACAAAAATACCGCCTACGTTGACCCCCATCTGTTGGTCAACGTAGGCGGCAACTGCGCTAGGCAGTGGTGGCTGCTTTATTCCCCGCGCAACTCACGCAGGCGAGCCTGCACTGCATCATCGCTGGCAGCGCCCGGCTGAGCGGCGTTGTCTGCAGCGGAGCCAGAGGCCTTGTTTCCTTCAATAGCCTGGGCTTTATTGCTTTCCACAGACTTGGAAGCGTTCATTTCGCTGCGAATTTGCTCCAAGCGGGAGTGCCCAGCCATCTGCACGCCGGCTTGCTGTACCTCGGCCATGCGGTTTTCCACCGAGTTCTCCGCGAGCTCAGCTTGTCCCAATGCCTTGGAATAGCGGCGCTCAATCTTATCGCGCACGGAATCCAGAGATGGGGTATTGCCATTGGCAGTCAGCTCGTTCATGGAGTTCAAAGACTCGGAAACCTTTTCCTGCATCTTTGCCTGCTCCAGCTGGGAAAGCAGCTTGGAGCGCTCATTGACCTTCTCACGCAGTGCAGCATTGTTGCGCTGAACTGCATTCTTGGCCTTTTCTGCCTGCTGCAGTGCTTGGTCGTGCAGCTTCTTGGTATCTTCCACGGATTCTTCCGCGGTCACTAGCTGGGCGGCGAAAGCCTCGGCTGCATTTTCGTATTCGACAGCCTTGTTTTCATCGCCTTGGGCACGGGCCTGGTCCGCCAATTCCAAAGCCTGGCGAGCATTGCCCTGCAGCTTTTCTACCTCTGCTAGGCGGCGGTTGAGCTGCATTTCCAGCTGACGCTGGTTACCAATAACGGCGGCTGCCTGCTGAGAAAGCTCCTGATGCTGGCGCTGCGCTTCCTCAATAGCCTGCTCGATTTGTACCTTCGGATCGGCGTTTTCCTCGATTTTGTTGTCGAAGAGGGCCATAAGGTATTTCCAGGCTTTAACAAATGGGTTCGCCATGGTGTGCTTCAACCTTTCTAGGTTAAATATATGTGCGTATTGTTCTGCTATTTATAGTAGCGAAGCGCCGTTTCCACCGCTTGCGCTCCCCGAGGTCGCGGGCGCTTGCCGCGGGCTTTCTATAATCACCACAGCCGGCCTTTCCTCTGCAGGACAAGACCGACTGAAGTTATAAGTGAATTCCGCGGCGGCTTAAAGCTCTGATGCGGCGGGTGCCGTATGGGCGAGCTCTTCATCCATGGACGGAAGAGCCATGTAACCTGCGGCTTCAATCAGCACATCAGACACCGAGCAATCCAGCGCGTGACATACAGACGCCAGAAGCTCAGAGGAGACCTCCTTGCGGCCGCGTTCGAGCTCCGAGAGATAGCCCGGCGAAACGCGCGCCACCCCAGCTAGTTCACGCAGGGTGACTCCCTTATCCGCGCGGAAGGCTCGCAGAGTCAATCCAAGTGCTTCACGCAAGAGCGGCTCGGGAGTACGCGCAGTGGTGGGCGCTGCTGATGCGGAGGCGCCAGTTACCGAGTGTTCGAGGACTGCAGTTGAAGTGTTCATCACTATGGTCAACGCCCCTTATCTCATTATTGTTCCCGCCGCAGCGGGTTTTCTTCCAAAATTGTGCCGAGGAGCCGCAAAGAGGCTGCAACCGTGGCTTCCCTGATTTCATTGCGCTCTGTACCCAACCCGGATAGTAATTGGGAGAAAGCAACCCTACCGGGCGAGTAGATTCCGATATAGACCGTGCCCGCCGGTTTGCCTTCCTGTAGGTCTGGTCCGGCCACTCCAGTAAGGCCTATCCCCCAGTCCGCTGCGGTTTCTGCCACCGCAGCGCGCGCCATAGCGAGGGCAGTCTCCTCAGAAACGACACCGGCAGCCTCAATTTCGGCCACAGGTTGGTGCAAGAAGTGGGATTTAACCTCGGTCGCATAGGTAACCAACCCGCCACGCAACACAGCCGATGCCCCAGGAACTGACGCCACCGTAGCGCTGGCCAACCCAGCTGTTAAAGACTCACAGAAGGACAAGGTTTCACCGCGCTCGGTGAGACCGGATACAAGCCTGGCCGCAGCAGTTTTAATGGAAGACCACCTAGCTATTCTGCTTCTTGCCGTCTATGAGATACTGCACGCCGGTAACCACGGTCACAACTGCCGCCACCAGCATGACTACAAAGGTCGGTACGTTCATCCACTCAGGCAACGGCCACAAGTACAATCCAACGGCCAGGGATTGCAGTACCGTCTTCAGCTTGCCGCCCTTCGAGGCAGGCACTACCTTGCCGCGACGCAGCAAAACCATTCGCCAGATGGTGATACCGAATTCACGAATAAGAATAACAACGGTAATCCACACTGGCAGTGCCCCAATAATGTTGAGACACACCAGTGCGGTAGTCATTAGTGCCTTATCCGCGATGGGATCAGCAATCTTGCCAAAATTAGTAATGAGGCCGCGGGCGCGGGCGATGTCGCCGTCGAGTTTATCTGTGAGCATTAAGGCTGCAAATAGGCCAAAAGCCCACCATTCGTGGCCCGCTACGACCAGCCATGCGAAAACCGGAATAAATAGAATGCGCAGGCTGGTGAGAACATTTGGCAGGTTCCAATTAGACACCTGCGGATTCACATCCGAAGATTGCGCTGACTGTGTTCCGGGTTGATTCACGTTATACATACTACCTGTTAGCACTAAGGGCCTGCGCTTAGATGCCCCTGCAATTTAGAATGCGAAGCATGAAGTATTTTGCAGTTAGCTACGACTACAACCCCAATAATCCAGAGATTGCCAAAGCCCGCCCCGCACACCGCGAATTCACCGCGCAGCTTTTTGAAGAAGGCACCATCATTGCCACTGGCCCATTGACGGATTCCAAAGGCGGCGCGCTTATCATCGTGGGGCTTGGCGACGACGCAGAGGTTGCCGATGCAATCACCCTCATGGACAATGACCCCTTCTACCAGGCCGGCTGCATCACCGGCCGTAGTTTCCGCGAATGGAGTCCGGTTAACGCGCGCTTTTAGTGCGGCAGCTCTTCCTTGGGCAGGTCATCGGCCTTGCCCAGGAATTCGCCCTTTTTGTTACGGACTATCTTATTGCCTTCCTCGTCCCAGTCGAAGTGATTATGCGATACCGGCACTCCGCCTTGGTTTTCATCCCGCTTGTGTTTGATGATCGAGGCAATCACCGTAATAACCAGTACCCCCACAATCACTATGAGTGAGGTGATGGTGGAAAATTCTGGGACGGACTCTACGTTTTCGCCGCCGTTGACAAACGGCAAGTTATTCTCATGCAGCGCGTGGAACAGCAGCTTCACGCCAATAAAGCCCAGAATGACGCCTAGGCCATAAGGCAGGTACACGAGGCGATCCAGCAGACCGTCAAGCAGGAAGTACATCTGGCGCAAACCCATGAGGGAGAACGCATTGGTGGTAAAGACCAAGAACGCTTCTGCGGTAATGCCGTAAATGGCCGGAATGGAGTCAAAGGCAAACATCACGTCGATTAAGCCGATAGATACCAACGCGATAAACAGCGGAGTAAAGGCGAATTTACGTTTGCCAGAGGAATCCTCCACGCGGTGCGTGAGCCTATCGCCGTGGTAACGCGGGGTGACGTGAACTACCTTGCGAATTAGCTTGATGATGCCCATGTCGTTGGGATCGGTTTCGGGGGCATCCCTAAGCTCATCAATGATGAGCTTGATTGCCGTGTAGATGAGGAAAACCGCAAACAGGTAGAAGATATCAGACCACGCGGAAATGACCGCTGCGCCCAAAAGGATGAATACCAGCCGGCATGCCAGGGCGATGACAATACCGATGAGCAACACTTTTTGCTGATACTTACGCGGGATCTTGAACGCGCCCATGATGAGCGCAAACACGAAGAGGTTATCTACTGACAGCGCTTTTTCTGTCACATAACCCGTGAGGTATTGAATGCCGTGCTCATGGTCCCAGATGGCCCATACGCCGGCACCGAAAAGGAGAGCAATGCCGACGTAGAAAAGGGTCCAGAACCCTGATTCTTTGAGCGTCGGCTCGTGCGGGGTCCGCACATGGGAGTAGAAATCGAAAACAAAAAATCCAAGAATAACGACGATAGAAATCGCCCAGATCCACAATGGCACATGCATTGGTACATCCCTCCGGTCGAAGATACAACAAAATGACCGGAGGTCTCCCCCACCCGATTCTCCTCAGGGAGCCGGGCCGGCACGACCGGGAGCGTGTCGCTTCCGTGCTGACGATCGGTGCCGCAGGATGGGGTACTCCCCTCCAAGACTTGCCTAAGTTTACACGATCTTAGAAAGCGCCTGCCGAAGGGTTATACGTTGCCTGTACGGTACGGGTATCACCGGCCTCGCTCGGCGAAGCAGGCTCAGCGTTTGCGGTGGACTCGGCGTCGGAGGAAGCTGCGGCATCATCGTGTTCCTGCTGCTGCATCTCCTCCTGGATTTCCTTGGGGGCCTCGGCAGGGTCGGCTCCCTTGATCATCCAGATGATGGTATCAAGCTCTTCCGGCTTCACGAGGACCTCGCGAGCCTTAGATCCTTCGGATGGACCAACAACGCCACGGGATTCCATGAGATCCATCAGGCGGCCGGCCTTGGCAAAGCCGATGCGCAGCTTGCGCTGCAACATGGAAGTAGAGCCCAACTGGGCGGTGACAACCAACTCGACGGCTTCGAGGAGGTCATCCATATCCTTGCCAATTTCCTCGTCGATTTCCTTCTTGGCCTCGGACTGCTTTTCTTCAGTCACTCCCTCGGTATAGTTCGGTGCGGCTTGAGACTTGGCAGCATCGACGACGGCCATAACTTCATCATCTGAGACGAATGCACCCTGCATACGCACCGGACGCTTGCCCTGCGGGATAAAGAGGCCATCGCCCATGCCAATAAGCTTTTCAGCGCCACCTTGGTCCAAGATGACGCGCGAGTCCGTCAGCGAGGACGTTGCGAAAGCCAAGCGCGATGGAACGTTGGTCTTAATCAGACCGGTGACCACATCCACGGACGGGCGCTGGGTTGCCAGTACTAGGTGAATTCCGGCGGCACGCGCCTTCTGGGTGATGCGGACGATGGAGTCCTCAATCTCCTTTGGCGCAGTCATCATCAGATCCGCCAGCTCGTCGACGACGCACACGATGTACGGGTACGGGCGTACCTCGCGCTCGGAACCTGCCGGTGCCTGGTATTCGCCGGCGACCACCTTGCGGTTATAGTCCTCAATCTTGCGCACGCGAGCAGCCTTCATATCCATGTAGCGCTGCTCCATCTCCTCCACCAGCCATTGCAGGGCTGCTGCGGCCTTCTTCGGCTGGGTAATGATGGGCGTGATCAGGTGCGGAATGCCCTCGTACGGGGTAAGTTCCACCATCTTCGGGTCCACCAGAATAAGGCGTACCTGCTCTGGAGTAGCGCGGGTAAGCAACGAGACCAACATGGAGTTCACGAAGGCGGACTTACCGGAACCGGTAGCGCCGGCAACTAGCAAGTGCGGCATCTTCTGTACCGAGAAGGAGGTGTATTCGCCTTCGATATCCTTACCCAATCCAATAAGCATCGGGTCAGGAGAGCTGGTCATGCTGGGCGCATCAAGCACCTCACGCAGGTGTACCATCTCGCGGTCTGGGTTGGGAACCTCAATGCCAACAGCTGACTTACCGGGGATAGGCGTCAGCAAGCGCAGGTTGTCCGTGGCTACAGCGTAGGCGAGATTGGACTGCAAATTCGTAATCTTGGATACCTTGACGCCTGGCCCCAGCTCGATTTCATAACGGGTCACTGTTGGACCACGGCTGAAACCGGTGACTTGCGCATCCACCTTGAACTCTTCAAAGACATCAGTAATGGCCTCGATAATGCGGTCGTTAATCTCGGTGCGCTCCTTGGCTGGGGTGCCTGGAGTCAACAAATCCGTAGAAGGAACCGCGTAATTCTCGTTGCCAAACTGTGCGGCGGGCGCGGCAGCGGGCGCCCCAGCTGGCGCGGGCGCACCGGCAGTTCCCGTTCCTGCTCCTGGTTCGGCCGCCGGTTCAGAGCTATCCACCTGCGCGCCGGTCGTTGCATCGCGTCCAGAACGTTCACGGAAGAGCTGGCGGGCCTTCTCGTGCGCGGACGATACTGCATCCGCGCCTCCTTGTGCAGCGGACCCAGCGGCCCCAGCGGCAGCACCTGCCACCGCGGCTCCAGCGGCTCCGGCAGCACCGGCACCTGCAGCCTTAGCTGCGCCACGTGCCGCCCCTGCAGCTCCCGCAGCGCCAGCGGCTGCCCCCGCAGCCGATCCCACAGCGGAACCGGCGGCGGTACCCGCTGCTGAACCAGAGCGAGCAGAGTCAAATGCGGAGCGCTGGCCAGCGGTGCCCAGAACGCGGGTCGGCTCCGAGTCTACGGAGTCTGGCTGGGCCGGCGAAGACGCAGCAGAATCTTCTACGACGGGAATCTCATCGGTATCCTCAATATCGCGCGAAACTGGCTTCTCCGCCGGAGTGGACACGGACTGAAAACCGCCACGCGTTGGCGCGCTAAAGGTACGGGTTGCTTCGTCCTCCTCCGCCGCAGCGGGGGACTCTATGGGATAAGAGGAACCACGCGGAGCGGGGCCTTCAGTGCGGCCTCGGAAAGCGCGCAGGCTTCCACCGCGTTCAGAGGTTCGGCGCTTGGCCGCAGGTCGAGCCGGGCGGGTGCTGCGCTCACGCCCTTCCGCAATATCATCGATATCGCCGGTGACGTGTCCATAAAGGTCATCGCCCTCGTCTTCGTAATAATCTTCATCCGCACCGCCAAAGCGAGAGAAAGCTGCGGCGATGGCATCAGCCACCAGCTCATAGGCCTCGCGGATGGTGATTCCGGTGACCAAAAGGGCGCCGTAGATAATGACGAGGAAAAGCAACGGCACTGCAACGAAGGAGGTAAAGGCAGTCTCCAACAGGCCACCAATGGCATAGCCGATTACTCCGCCCGCACCACCGGCACTTTCCGGGGTAAAGCCAAGTTCAGGGGTGCCAGCAAAGATATGGATCAAGCTGAGCATGGCCAATACAATAATGCTAATTCCGCCCACAATGCGCGGCTTAAAATGCCCCGCCGGGCCGGAGATATCCATCATCAAGGCAATGGCCAAAGCCACTAAGGCCACTGGCAGCACCCATGCGCCCGCACCAATGACATAGCGCACGATATTGCCCACCCAGGCACCTACTTGGCCAGCGACGCCGAACCAGACCGTAGCCGCGAGCACGATGGCAATACCGATGAGCACGAGTGCCACCGCATCGGGATTTTTCACCTGAATGCCGCGCGACTCCGACTCACCCAATTCCATGGTCGAAGGGTGTTCTTCCGCTGCTACATCATTGGCACGAGTAACCTTGCTTTTCTTTTTGTTCTCCCCGCGTGCAGAAATTTCTTCCGGCTCCCTTGTCGTCTCGTACTCCTCGGTGTCATATACGTCTTCGCTCGGCTTCAGCCCGGCCACTCCATGGCTTACACCTCGCGCCATGTTTCCCATGCCGCGCGCCGTGGCACCAAACACTGCGCCCAAGCCCTTGCCGACGGCCCGGAACGCACTACCGGTGCGCTCCTGTGAGGTCGCTGCAGCACGCCGATGCGAGGACGTCATAGCCAAGGTTTCCGGCATGCCAGCACCGGACCGGCTGCGGCCAGATGGCCGTGAACGATTCGTCTTTCGGCGCGTCCCGCGCGAAGAGGCATTTTTGACAGACATGCCTCTACCTTAACCGGGCCACCCCATAAATCACATTAGCCACACGCGTTTCCCCCGAGGCCTAGGGTCATAATCGAAAGTCACACCCCCAACGGCGTACGACGATTGCGATAATAGTACTAATTCAAGGCTAGAGAGTTGACCGTACGGCGGCTTTGGCATCTCCCTCGAGCGTGACTTCGGCAGCGTCACGTCCGAAGGACCACAGAATCAGTTCGCCTACCTCCCCCGATACTCGGACTACGGCATCTCCCTTATCCGCCACGCCGTGCTTATCCGCGGCGACAATGCGCGGTAATCCTTCGGGCTGCATAATGACCGGGCGAGTCGAGTTACGCAGGGCCACCTTAGCTAAGAGCTTCAGGTAGCTATGCATCTGCTGTTTGATTCGTGCCGAGAAATCTCGCGGACCCATGCCATTAGCCCGGCGAACGTCCTCGTGGTGAACAAAATGCTCTACAAAGTTTTGCTGTGCATCCACGAAACGAACGGGGTTATAGGTAGCCGGTCCCCTCCCCCAGTCATCAACGAGCTCATCAAAGTCGCGTTCGGCAACCTTCCGCGATTCCTTTTCAAGGTGGCCGGACAAAGCCTTGACAAAAACTCCAGCGGCTGCATCGGGGCGATTTTCCCGCACCCACAGATGTACGGCTAGGTCACGGGTAGTCCAACCCTCGCACAAAGTAGGGGCATCAGGACCAAGCTTATGAAATAGCGCGACCATTTTGGCGCGCTCAGCAGAAGAAAACGACATAAGCCCCAGCATACCGAGCTAGCTGGCATACTGGGGCTGCGTCTGCCTTTATACGAAGAACCCTGTTATTTACAGAGACTCACGAGAAGCATCTACGTCTTCATCATCGGTAACCAATGGGCCGGAGTTGGTCGGCACGATAGTCGGCAGAATGACCGGCTCGCGCTTGTACTTCGAATCCATAAGTTTAGATACCTTGCGGCGCAGTTTTTGCACCATGCGGTAGGTATCGTTCTCGCCCTCTGCGGCGAGATCATTCATGGTGTTTTCTACCATTTCTGCGACCTCCGGCACGATGCCGCGGTCATCATCGGAAAAGCCTGTGGTAGATACCGTTGGGTGCTCCAATAGGCGCGAGGTACGGTTATCGATCACGCACGTGATAGATACCACGCCACCAGTTCCCAGGTTGGTGCGGTCGGCCAAGGTATCGGCATCTACATCGCCCATGGACACACCATCGACGTAGAGGTTGCCCACCTGCATCTGGCCTACAACCTCGGCGCGGCCCTTGCGCAAATCCACGACGACGCCGTTTTGCGCCAGCACCGTACGATCGCGGTCCACACCGGTGGAAATGGCCAGTTCCTTATTGGCACGTAGGTGGCGCCACTCGCCGTGCACCGGCATAGCATTGCGCGGGCGCGCTGCGTTGTACAGGAACAGCAGCTCACCGGCATAACCGTGGCCCGAGGCGTGCACCTTGACGTCTTGGTTAGTAATGACGTTGGCACCAATCTGAGACAGCATATTAATCACGCCGTAGACCGCTTCCTCATTGCCCGGGATAAGCGAGGAGGAGAAGATGATGGTATCGCCATCACGTACGGTAATTTGGCGGTGCTCGCGACGAGCCATGCGCGATAGAGCGGCCATTGGCTCACCCTGCGTACCGGTGGTGATGAGCATGGTCTTGTGCGGAGCCATCTTGGCAGCCTCATCGATGGGGATAATGGTGCCGCGAGGGACCTTCAAAAAGCCCATCTTTTCCGCGATTTCCATGTTGCGCATCATCGAACGGCCGTTGAAAGCTACCTTGCGGCCATTTGCCACGGCAGCGTCGATAGCAGCCTGGACGCGGTAGACGTTGGATGCGAAGGAAGCCAAGATAACGCGCTGCTTCGCGCCGGCAACGAGACGCTTAAAATTGGCGGGAATATCACCCTCAGATGCAGATACACCAGGCACGGTGGCATTGGTGGAATCACACAGCATGAGGTCGACGCCCTCATCACCGTAACGAGACAGGGCTGGCAGATCGGTGGGACGATTATCCAGTGGGGTCTGATCCAGCTTGATATCACCGGTATGGATGATATTGCCCGCTGGGGTTCCCAACATGATGCCCAAGGCGTCCGGTACGGAGTGGTTAACTGCCCAGAAGCGAACCCGGAATGGTCCATAAGTCACGTCGGATTTTTCATTAACCTCGACGAACTTCGGCTTCTGACGATGTTCCTTACACTTCGCAGCAATGAGCGCGATGGTAAAGCGGGAAGCAACAATAGGGATATCCGGGCGCAGCTTCAGCAGCCACGGAATAGCTCCGATGTGATCCTCGTGCGCGTGAGTAACGACGAGGGCCTTGACCTTGTGGATCTTCTTCTCGATGGGGCCAAAGTCAGGCAGGATAAGATCCACGCCCGGCTCACCGGAAGACGGGAAGAGCACACCGCAGTCAATGATGAGGAGGTCATCACCGTACTCAAAGACGGTCATATTGCGGCCGATCTCCGAGATTCCGCCCAAAGCATAAATGCGGAGTGCATCCTTCGGCTGCTTTGGTGGCTCTGGCAAACGCTTGGTTAGATCCGCACCTTGCATCGACTTGGGCACGTTGCGGCGACCACGGTTATTGCGGCCGCGGCCCTTACCGTTGCCATTTTTGTTGTTGCCGCCATGGTTATTATTTCCACCATGGTTATTGCCGTTGCCGTTACCGCCACGGCCACGGCCGCGGCTACCACGGGAACGGGAGCGGCGGTTGTTACCGCCGCCATCATGCTGGTTATCGGAAGAATTCTTTTTGCCAGAGTTGTCCTTATCTCCCTTAGCCGGCTTATCCTGTGCGGAATTGCCAGCATTAGTAGCTGGGGCTTGGAAAACTGGCGAAGCCGCCTCGTTGGAGGCGGTTTCGTTTTCCGCGGGTGGGCCCGCCTTGCGGGTCACCTTGCGGGAACGGTTACGGGGTTCATTCATTCTTAAAGGGCTCCAGATTGTTCCAGATCACGGCGAAGTACCTCGCGTTCCTCTTCGCTCGCAGCGGTAACAGGAAGACGGGTATCGCCAACTTCGATGCCCTGCAGGCGCAGGGCTTCCTTTGCAAACGTCGCTCCGCCCAACCGTGCTTGTGCCCGGGTAAGCGGAAGGAGCGTTGTGGTATTGATTTCTCGGGCGCGGGCCATATCACCCGCGTCGAAAGCTTCATAAAGTTCTGCCAAGGCACGCGGCACAACATGGCCGATGACGGAGATGAAACCAGAAGCGCCGAGGGAAAGCCACGGCAGGTTAATCGGATCATCACCGGAATACCAGGCCAGACCGGTTTCTTGGATCAGTTCTGCGGCCGCAGGAAGGTCGCCCTTGGCGTCCTTCACGGCTTGGATATTCGGCAAATCCGCAAGGCGGCGGAGGGTATCCGGCGCCACTGGGATGCCCGAGCGGCCAGGAATGTCATAGACACAGATTGGTAGATCCGTGGCTTGCGCGACTGCGGCGAAGTGCTCATAAACGCCCTTTTGGGAGGGCTTCGAGTAGTACGGAGTCACCACCAATAGGCTATCTGCCCCCACATCCGCGGTGGCCTTGGCCAACTTGATGGAAGCTGCGGTGTCATTCGTTCCGGCACCGGCGCATAGCTTTGCGCGGTCTCCGACTTCTTCCTTTACGGCTTTGAGCAGCTCCAGCTTCTCTTCAACCGACGTGGTCGGTGATTCGCCCGTGGTTCCACCTAGGATGAGCGAATCAACGCCATTATCTACGAGATGAGCCGCTAGGCGACGACCTGCTGCAACGTCCAGCGCACCGTCACGGTCAAACGGGGTAACCATGGCGACGCCGATGCGTCCAAAGGTGTCGACGCCAGTCTTTGCTGTCATACCTGTGCTCATAGCCGTCAAGATTACCCTTTTGGCTAACAATTAGCCGCATCGGGGTCTCGCGCGTGTTAGGCGTAGGGGCTTGCCGCCATTTGAGTGCCATCAGCCAACGTGGTGATATTGAAGTCATTAAAGAGCACCGGTGCCTTGCTCTGCAGCAACTTCAAGCACTCTACCGCGACGTGGCGCAGCTCTTCGTCGGCCTGTTCCGCGGCACGTGCACCGATAAAATGCCGCCACGCGCGATAATTGCCGGTGACAACTATGCGGGTTTCTGTTGCGTTGGGAAGCACGGCACGGGCCGCCTGCCGAGCCTGCTTTTTGCGCAGGAGTGCATTAGGCTCATCCAGTTTCTCTTCGAGCGCGCTTAGCAGCTCGTCATAGACAAAGCGAGTTTCATCTACAGCCTGCATAACCAACCGGCTAAGCTGCTCGTCTTCGGCCACCAATTTAGGCAAAACCACTTCAGTTTCATCTGGGTGGACAAAGCGCTGGGAAAGCTGCGAGAAGGAAAAGTGCCGGTGGCGTACAAGCTCATGGCTTGCCGAACGCGACAGCCCCGTGATGTACATCGTTGCTGTGGCATGCTCAAGCAATGCGGTATGACCTACCTCCATGATGTGGTGCAGATAGGCTTCATTCGTTGCCGTGCGAGGGTTGGGTTTGTCAAAAGACTCGTAACACGCTCTTCCAGCAAACTCGACTAGTGCTTCCCCATCTGAGGCCGAATCATCCGCGGTCCAGTCCACAGTGCGCGGGGCGTGAAATTGCGTTGCGGCAATGAGCTGAATGTCTAGCTCACTTGCTTTAGCCATAGCTTAAAGCCCCAAGTACTTATCTAGGCCGACGACCAAACCTGGGTGTTGCGCAATCTGGCGCACGCCCACCAGTACGCCCGGGGTAAAGGACGCACGGTCATAAGAATCTTGGCGAATAGTCAGAGACTGACCTTGGGCACCGAAAATAACCTCTTCGTGTGCGACCATGCCGCGAGTGCGTACCGCGTGTACCGGAATGCCGTCGACATTGGCTCCGCGTGCACCGTCCAGTTGCTTTTCCGTGGCATCCGGCATCTCGCCTAGGCCTGCCTCCTTGCGAGCGGCTGCAATCCCTTCAGCGGTATGGATGGCGGTACCGGACGGCGCATCCAGCTTTGTCGGGTGATGGAATTCAATGACCTCTGCAGTTTCAAAGAACTTAGCGGCCTGCTTTGCCAACACCATGGTGAGCACAGCGGAGATGGCAAAATTCGGCGCAATCAGGACATTGCCAGCACCGTCTTGCTTAGTCCACTCCTCTACCTGCGCCAAGCGTTCCTTATCAAAGCCAGTGGTCCCCACCACACAGTGAATGCCTTGGGCAATGCAGAATTCCAGGTTTCCCATGACGGAGTCCGGCTGAGTAAAGTCCACGATGACCTCCGCGTGGGCGTCGACAAGCTGCTGCAAATCATCACCGCGGTTGATTTCTGCCACCAGCTCTAGATCATCTTCTGCGTTTACACCTTCGACGATTGCTTGACCCACGCGCCCGTGAGCACCTAGTACGCCAACCTTGATAGCCATGGTGTGTTCTCCTTATTTCAGCCACATCGTTAATACTTTTCTCCCCATCCTAACGCGCATGATAGCTGCGCAATTCCTCGCCTGCTGCAAAGAACGTGTTCTCCTAAACGGTGCCCGAGCTTCATCACTAGGATGGCCTGCATGCAGATATATATCGCTTCCGTTCCCGTAGATGACGTTGCACGCGCTCACGATTTCTATGTCAACACGCTAGGATTCCGCGTTAAGGATGACGTTACCCACGGCGATTTCCGGTGGCTTACCGTCACCAATGCTGATGGCGAGGGAGACACCGAGCTACTTCTCGAGCCGAAAGGCCACCCCGCAGCAAAAGACTATGCCGCGGCACTAAAGGCCGATGGAATTCCGGTCACCCAATTTCTCTCCACGGACATTGAAAGCGAATACAAGGAGCTCAGCGACAAGGGCGTGCACTTTACCATGGAGCCCACCGATGTTGGCCCCTCCATCATTGTCGCTTTTGATGACACCGTGGGAAACCTTATTCAGCTCGTGCAGTTAAAGAAGTAGGCCTACTTCCCGCTTCCGCAACGTGCCCTTTAGGACGTTTAACAATTGCATCACTTTCTAACCCCTGCCCCAACAGCCTCAGTAGGATGGGGCTTATAGCACGGTAAGCACCAAGGAAGTGATGAACTTGTCTCGTTCAATTTTCTCTCGCACTCTCGCCCTAGCCACCAGCGCAGGTTGCGCATTATCGCTTGCCGCTTGTTCCGCAGAGGACTCCACGCAGCAAAGCTCACCGGCGCTTAGCGAGGTTCAGTCAACTGTCGACACGGCTGAGGCCGCAGCCAGCACCACCCCACCTACTACTTCCGCCCCGCAAAGCACCTCAGCGGCGGATGCTGGCCAGCAATCAATTCCACAAGTCGCGTCCCCAGTTGCGTTTGCGGGCATGGGCACAGCCTCGCTCGAGGACCAACAGCATATGCCGGAAGGACTTGGAAACCTCATCCCCACGGGTATGCGAGTGGGAGCTCATGATGGGTTTACTCGCGTTGTCATCGACTTGGAGGGCGAAGGTGAACCGGGGTGGTTTACCTCCTATACCGATGCCCCCGCCCAGCAGGCATCCGGCAACCCAGTTGAGGTTCAGGGCACTACCTTTCTAAACCTAGGCATTGAGGGAACGCCATGGCCTTCAACCCCTGAGCTCAAGGAAAAATACATGTCCCCAGGCACTACTCCTGGTGCCGGGGTGGTGAGCGAAATCAACTACACCACCACCTTCGAGACACAAACCCAGCTCATTATCGGCCTTAAGAAGAAGACTCCCTACTCGGTGACTTTTCTGCAAGAGCCATCGCGCGTGGTGATTGACTTCCAGAACTAAAGTTCTGACATCACCGCTCGGGGTACGCAAAAATCAAGAAAGGCCCTGACTTCCAGTGGGTGAACTGGAGCTCAGGGCCTTTTAGGCTTGAGGATTAATCCTCAACCGGAACCAGGGAAATCTTGCCGCGGTTATCGATGTCAGCGATTTCTACCTGAACCTTATCGCCAACGTTGATGACGTCTTCCACCTTTTCGATGCGCTCATCGCCACCCAGGTTGGAAATGTGAATCAGGCCGTCGCGACCCGGAGTCAGGGAAACGAATGCGCCGAACGGAACGGTCTTTACCACGGTGCCCAGGAAGCGCTCTCCTACCTTCGGCAGCTGCGGGTTAGCAATGGAATTGACCTTTTCGATGGCAGCATCTGCGGCTTCACCGGTAGCAGCGGAAACATAGACGGTTCCGTCATCTTCGATGGAGACATCTGCGCCGGTCTCCTCGGTGATCTGGTTGATGGTCTTGCCCTTTGGCCCAATGAGCTCACCAATCTTATTGACCGGGATCTTCACAGAGGTGATCTTCGGGGCGAGGCCAGACATCTCATCCGGCGTATCGATGACCTCAGCCATGGTTTCCAGGATGGTAGAGCGGGCATCACGAGCCTGCTCCAATGCCTGAGCCAAGACCTTAGACGGGATACCATCCAGCTTGGTGTCTAGCTGCAGGGCGGTGATGTACTCGGAAGTACCTGCGACCTTGAAGTCCATATCGCCAAAGGCGTCCTCGGCACCGAGGATATCGGTCAGGGCGACGAACTTCTCCTTACCGTTGACCTCACCGGAAACCAAGCCCATTGCGATGCCAGCTACGGGTGCCTTCAGCGGAACACCGGCATTGTAGAGGGACAAGGTGGAGGCGCAGACGGAACCCATGGAGGTAGAGCCATTGGAGCCCAAGGCCTCAGAGACCTGACGGATGGCGTATGGGAAGTCCTCGCGGGAGGGGATGACCGGAAGCAGGGCGCGCTCGGCTAGTGCACCGTGACCAATCTCGCGGCGCTTCGGGGAACCTACACGGCCGGTTTCACCGGTGGAGTATGGCGGGAAATTGTAGTGGTGCATATAGCGCTTGGATTCCACTGGGGTCAGGGAATCAATCTGCTGCTCCATCTTGAGCATGTCTAGGGTGGTAACGCCCAAAATCTGAGTTTCTCCGCGCTCAAATAGGGAGGAACCGTGCGCGCGTGGCACCAAATCCACCTCGACGGAAAGGTCACGGATATCGGTAACGCCGCGGCCATCAATGCGGAAGCCCTCAGAGAGGATCTTCTGGCGCACGATCTGCTTCATCAGGGCGTTATACGCGCCGCGGATCTGCTTCGAGGCATTGTCCTCATCCAAGTCTTCGAACTGGTCCAAGAGCTTTTCTTCGACCTGCTCCATGTATTCATTGGTAGCATCGTCGCGTTCCTGCTTGCCCGGAATAGTCAGCAGCTTCTCTAGCTTCTTGGCAGCAGCGCTTTCCACAGCTTCGAAGACATCATCACTATAGGCTGGGAAGAGCGGGAATTCCTGAGTTTCCTTGGCGGTACGCTCCGCCAGACCGTTCTGGGCCTCACACAGGGTCTTAATGAATGGCTTGGCTGCTTCCAGGCCTGCAGCGACGGTTGCTTCCTGCGGCGCAGGAGCGCCTTCAGCAATGCGCTCTGCAACGTTGGTGCCGGCACCAGCCTCGACCATCATGATGGCCACGTCGTCCTTGCGGCCCTTCTTAACCATGCGGCCGGCAACAACCATCTCAAAGAGCGCGCGCTCGTGCTGCTCGTGGTTCGGGAAAGCCACCCACTGGCCTTCCGGGTGCTTATCGTCGGCAATAAGAGCCATGCGGACGCCGCCTACAGCACCAGAGACGGGCAAGCCAGACAGCTGGGTAGCGGCGGAAGCGCCGTTGATGGCAACGACGTCGTAGTACTCTTCCGGATCCTGGGACATGACGGTGACGACAACCTGGACCTCATTGCGCAGGCCCTTGACAAAGGTCGGGCGCAGCGGACGGTCGATGAGGCGGCAGGCCAGGATAGCCTCAGAAGAAGGGCGCCCCTCTCGGCGGAAGAAGGAGCCCGGAATCTTGCCAGCGGCATACATGCGTTCTTCTACGTCAACGGTCAAGGGGAAGAAATCGAATCCCTCGCGCGGCTGGTTAGAAGCGGTGGTGGTGGCCAACAACATGGTGTCATCGTCCAAGTAGGTGGTCACGGAGCCGTCTGCCTGGCGGGCTAGCTGGCCGGTTTCAAAGCGCAACGTGCGGGTGCCAAAGTCACCATTGTCTAGCGTGGCAATGGCTTCGGTAATGCCAAAGTCCTCGTCAATGTTGAACTCGACGGAGTTCTGAACGCTCATTAAAAAATGTCTCCTTGAGTGGTTTAGGCGATCGTCGGTGCCGCCTGGTCAATTTTGTCTACGACAACGCTGTCAAATTCTAACAGAAAAACCACAAAAGCCCCGCCTAAGGGCGGGGCGAGAGGGCCAAAGCTGAGCCGAAATTAACGGCGCAGGCCCAGGCGAGAGATCAGATCACGGTAACGATCGACGTTGTTCTCAGCCAGGTACTTCAGCAGGCCACGACGGCGACCAACCATCAGCAGCAGACCACGACGGGAGTGGTGATCGTGCTTGTGGAACTTCAGGTGCTCGGTCAAGGTATTGATGCGGGAGGTCAGCAGGGCAACCTGTGCCTCAGGGGAACCGGTATCGGTTTCGTGCAGGCCGTACTCCTTGAGGATTTCAGCCTTCTTCTCAGTGGTCAAAGCCATGAGTATTTCTCCTTTATTTCAGTCCACATTATCGTGACGCATAAGCCTGCGCGGTGCGCGAGACTCGTACGTGCCGCAACTGCTGTGAACCGCAGTCGCTAAGCCAAAGAGATACCTTACAGCGTCCGGACACAGAAAATCAAAACTCCCTGGCCCTTAAGTCTGGCCTGCTAGAGCTCGCTAAAGAGGGTTTCCAGTAGTTCTACAAACTCCCGCACAAAGCGCTCGCTATCTACACCCACAGCTACTTTCGCGGTTGCCGCTGTCGAAAGCCGGGTTTCGTCTGCGATTGTCCGACCGCGGGTAGGGCCGGTGGTATCGGTCTTGAGGTTTATCGAAAGGACGTCGACAAGCGAGGCATCTGCTGCCACCGCCACGGCCAGTGGATCGTGCAAGCCGCAACCGCCCAAATACGGCGACGTAGTGGCATAGGCACCAATATAATAATCGACCATGTCCGCAAAGATACGACCGGCACGGGTACCCGAAGCGCGCCAACGAGCGGATTCCTCCGCAGTCAACAACGTGCGCAAAGTGACATCCAGGCCCACCATGGTGATATCGCCAGCATGGCGGAATAGGTAATCGGTAGCCTCCGGATCCTGGGAAATATTAGCCTCAGACCACGGCGTGACATTTCCAGGTACTGTGAGCGCCCCGCCCATCATCACCAGGTGCGCGTTCGCGGCAAAACTGGGGTCTTGGCGCATTGCAGCAGCAATCGTGGTGGAGGGGCCGGTAGGAATGATCACCAAATCAGCGCCATGCTCATGGACGGCTTGGATGAGGAAGTCTGCCGCGGGTTGAGACTGGACCTGCCCGGTTGCCGGCGGCAGGAGGACCTCGCCTACGCCGTTGCGGCCATGGATAAAGGAGGAAATATCGCTCGGCCGAAAGCCTGCCGGGCTGGGGCCGGCAAAAACCGGAATATCGCCTTTACCCAGCAGCTCCAAGAGGGCAAGTGTATTGCGCACGGCCAAGGGCACAGTCACGTTGCCGTACGTACAGGTCACACCGATTAGTTCCAAGTCTGGATGGGCTATGGCATACGCCAGCGCCAAGGCATCATCAATGCCGGTATCGAGATCGAGAATGGCCTTCATTTATTTCTCCCGTAGGAAATAGTCTTTGGCGGTCCAGCCTTGTGCCTTAGCATCGGCAGCAAGCACCCGGCGCGCCTTGGCTACGTCATTGGACATGGCTTCTAGCAGCTCATCCACGGAATTGAACTTCACCATATCGCGAATGTGACCGACGAAATGCACCGTGGCCTCATATCCATACAGATCCGCATCGCGGTCGAGCACGAAGGACTCGATGGAGCGCTCCTCGTCCCCAAAAGTAGGGTTGGTGCCCACGGAAATAGCAGCCGCGTAGGCCACGCCAGGGCGCATATCGCCGTCTATGGAAGAGTCAGAGTGGACAATAAACCACCCTGCGTAAACGCCATCGGCCGGGATGGCCACCGTATCCGGGAAGTACTGATTGGCCGTAGGAAAGCCCAGTTCCTTTCCTCCCCGACCCGCGCCGCGTACCACGGGCCCGGTCACGGTGAAATGGCGGCCGAGCGCCCAATTAGCGGATTCAATGTCCCCGTTTGCAAGACACTCGCGAATATGGGTGGAACAAATCCGCACGCCGGCATCATCCAGCAACGGGACGATATCCACGCTAAAGCCAAACTCGGCACCAAAATCTTGCATGGCCCGGGCGGTTCCGGTGGCACCCGCGCCAAAGGTGAAGTTCTCCCCCACCACTATGTGCTGCGCATTGAGTTTTCCTACCAACAGTTCTTCCACGTAGGGCCGCGGCTCCACGCCGGCTAGGTCTCTGGTGAAGTCGATGACAAGCACGGCTTCAATGCCTAGATCTTCGGCCAATTCCAGCCGGCGCTCAAAGCTGAGTACTGCCAGTGGGGCACGCTCCGGCAAGAATACCGACACCGGGTGCGGGTCAAAGGTCACCATGACAGGGCGCTCACCATTGGCGCGAGCGTGCTCCACACAGGCGGAAATGAGCTGCTGATGGCCGCGGTGTAGGCCGTCAAAGACGCCGATTGTTACTGACGTTGGGCCTAATTGCGCAGGGATGTCATCGATTCCATACCAAATATCCACGCAGACCATCGTAGAGCATAGACTTAGAGGCTATGACTGATGCGCTCGCAAACTCCGGCCTCGTCATCGTAGACAAACCCGCCGGTATGACCTCCCACGATGTTGTCGGCCGCCTACGCAGGTATTTTCACACCAAAAAGGTGGGCCATGCCGGCACTCTCGACCCCATGGCCACCGGCGTGCTTGTCCTTGGCTTGGAGCGTGGCACCAAGTTCTTGGCCCACATGGTTGCCTCCACTAAGTCCTACGACGCCACCATCCGGCTCGGCGCCGCCACCACCACCGATGACGCCGAGGGGGAATACTCTTGGGGCGCTAGCGCTGCAGGCGTTGACCGCCCTGCAATTGACGCTGAAATTACCAAGCTCACTGGCGATATCATGCAAAAGCCCGCGGCCGTATCAGCCATTAAGATTAATGGCCGCCGCGCCCATGAGCTCGTACGCGAGGGCCACGAGGTAGACATTCCCGCGCGTCCGGTAACGGTGGATACATTCGACGTTCTCGCACAGCGCCACGAGGGCGACTATATCGACTTAGATGTCACGGTAGATTGCTCCTCTGGCACCTATATACGCTCCCTGGCCCGTGATTTGGGCGAGGCCCTACACGTGGGCGGGCACCTTACTGCTTTGCGCCGCACAAAGGTGGGCCCTTTTACGCTTGCCGACGCCCTCTCGCTCGACGACCTTGCCGATTCCCCGCGCCTTTCCTTGAGCTTGGACGAAGCCTTGGCTCGCTGCTTCCCGGTTCTATCCGTCACCGAGGATGAGGCGGCGGCTCTAGCTATGGGCAAATGGCTCGAACCCCGCGGGCTTAAAGGCGTGCACGCCGCCGTGGCCCCCAACGGCCAGGCAGTCGCGCTCATCAAGGAAAAAGGCAAGCGCCTAGCCACAGTATTTGTGGCACGGCCCTCTACCCTTTAATGGCTAAAATCTAGGGCCGGAACCGATGTGGACACGATGACGTAGCCATCTCGAATCACCCAGCGCCCAGTGATAAACGGCACCGGAGTAGGCCGGGCCAAAATATAGGAAATGAGCGTGCCATCCTCGCGCAGATCAATTTCTGCTTGATCAAAGTCGAGCCAGCGGAACGTCATGGGAAACCACGACTTATACGTGGCTTCCTTGGCGCAAAAGAGCAATCGGTCCGGGCAGTTAATCCCCGCCTTACTTAGCCGCAAAAGCTGCGGCATCTCCCCTGCCCGAGCGATCATTGTGAGCACATGATCTGGCAGCGGTTCGGCGGGTTCTGCATCCAGGCCTACGGATTTTAAGGCTGAGGTAGGGGCAACCACCGCAGCCCGCATGCCCTCTGTATGGGTCATCGAGCCTACAAAACCCTCGGGCCACAGCGGCATGCCGCGCTCGCCGCGCAGAATCGGCGTCGCCGGGCTGGCCCCCAATTCCTGCAAGGCTCGATGCGCACACCACCGAGCATCTCCGAACTCGGCCTTGCGCACATCAACTGCCTGGGAAACGAGAGACTTTTCTTCGGCCGCGAGGCCTTCAAAATTAGCCAAATCCGCGTAACCCGAATCCGTGCGCACATAGCAATAGCGCGCACTTTCCGGAAATAACTCTGGATACATCATCGTGCCTCCTCCCCTTCAAAAGAACGCAGTACCGGATACGGCCACGCCTGGGCGCTGTCGCGCCCCTGCCATTCGCGTGGATACCCCAATGACGTCTCGATATGGTCAACGCCATCCACATTCATGCGAGACGGCATATGCAGGTGCCCATAGATGACGGACTCCGCGTTATAGCGCCGCGGCCACGACCGCGTATGCCTGGTTCCGCACCACAAGGCAATTTCCGGAAAGCGCAACAGCATGGTTGGTTCTTGGACCAACGGCCAATGGTTAACCAGCACGGTAGGACCATGTACTCGGGAAAGGCGCTTGATGGAATAGGCCAACCTGTCCCAACACCACGCCCGCACGTCTACGAAGGGGGCGATGGCGAACTCATCGGTCATCATCAGTTGTTTTGCGCGCGCCGCGTCAATGGCTTCGTCCACGCTAAGGTCATGCGGACGGAAACTGTAATCATACAAAGTAAATAGCGGAACGATGGTGGTCCCGTGAAATACCGGATACGGGTCTTCGGGAGTAATGACACCAATTTCCCTACACCTTTCCACCAGGTGCGCATACTTATCTCGGCCTTGATACCGGTCCTGGGAGCGGGAGAATAACTCATGATTGCCCGGCGCCCAGATGACCCTGGCATAGCGATCATTGAGCTGGCGCAAAATACGAACGATGAGATCGGTGCGTTCTGCAACGTCCCCGGCCACGATGAGCCAATCCGCGGGATCGGGCGGAGTGAGCTGATCAATGCGCTCGCTATTGGCGCTGACCGCTCCATGCAGGTCAGAAACCGCCCACACTGTTGGCATAGGTTTCTCACCTGCCTTTCTAGAATCTGCGCGCTGCACGGAGCCGCACGCCGCGCGAGAGTATCAACACGCCCACTTTAGCGCAGCTAGTTCTCTTGTACTACGGCCCATTTCATGGATCGGAACCGGTAGACCACGCCCACCATACGGAAAGCAATGAATGCAGCAAGACCGCACCACACGCCAGTCAACCCTGTGCCCATAAAATGCGCCAAGATTACGCCTGGCAAAAATCCCACCAGAACCGAAGAAATAGTCAGTGTGCGCAAGAAGGCTGCATCGCCGGCGCCAAGCAGTACGCCATCGAGCGCGAAGACTACGCCACCGCCAATGACCATGGCTACCAAGATCCACCACGGCTGGGAAATGGCATCCAAAACCTCCGGAGCGGAGGTAAAGATGCGTGGAATAATTCCCGCGCCGGCAGCGAAAACGGCGGCCAGCAGTCCCGAAAAAATCGTAGAGTACAACACGACCTTGCTGCCTACACCGCGTGCATGCTTAGCAGAGCCAGCGCCTAGGGCCGCTCCCGTCAAAGATTGTGCGGCAATGGCCAAAGAATCCAAGATGAGGGACATAAAGTTCCACAACTGCATCATGATCTGGTGACCGGCCAGAGAAGCGGTACCCACCCGGGAGACCACGGCCGTGGCGGTGAGGAAAGCCACCTGGAAACTAGCCGAGCGCAAAATGAGATCGCGACCCAAAATCAACTGCTCGCGTATCACACGCCATTGAATGTGCCAAGAACCGGTATGTTCCTTGTGTAATTCGCGGACAAATAGCGCAGCAATAATGCTCATGCCCAGTACCGTGGCTATAGCGGAGCCGGCCAGCCCCCAGAAATGGACAAAGATGGGCACTGCAATCGCGCCGGGAATCATGCCAGCCAAGGTGAAATACAGCGGTTTCTTTGTATCTTGGACTCCGCGCATCCACCCGTTGCCAGCCATTTCCACCAATGTAACGGGAATGGCAAGTGCCGCGATGCGCAGCCACAACGCCGTTCCAGCAGCCGTGGCGGGATCACCAGTTAGAGCACGAGCAAATGCGCCGCCGAAAATCCACATGATAACCGCGAGAAGCCCGCCTACTCCCAAGGCCACATAAGTAGCTTGCACGCCCTCAGCAACCGCAGCTTCGCGTTTTCCGGAGCCAAAGAGGCGAGCAGAGCGAGCGGTCGTGCCGTAGGACAAAAATGTCAACTGCGTAGTCACCACGGAGTGAATCGTGGTCGCTGCGGCCAGAGAAGCTAGCTCTTGCGCGCCAAGGCGGCCGACCACCGCGGTATCCAACAGAAGATAGAGTGGCATCGCCGCTAGCACGCCAAGCGCAGGAAACGCGAGGCCAAAGACCTCGCGTGCGGTTACTGTGCCGGCGGTGGAGCGATCCTGGGTGTTCAATCCATCCGTCTGCCCTGTACTCATTGAATAGCGGCCACCAATTCCTTAATGATTTTTTCTGGAGCTCCGTGAGCGGTATACCCTGCGGCTGGAACATGCCCGCCGCCGCCAAAGTTAAGAGCAACGGAGGAGCAATCAATCCGAGAGGAACGTAAGGATACCGCCCATACCTCCGGAGCTTGCTCTTTAAACACCACGCCTATGGTGGTTCCTTCTAGCGCGCGGACGAATTCCACCAGTGACTCCACGGCCGAATCTGAGTGGCCGTGGATATCATCCCTTCGCGCGACAAGGATGCCTAGGGTGTGCTCCCCTGCTTCCTCAATACGCAGACCAGCCAGTACCCTACCAATCATTTGTAGATCGTCCGGTGTGATGGAATCCAAGAGGTCAGCGGCGATCTGCTTAGTATCGAGATCGTAATGCATCAGACGGGTGGCAATATCGTGCATTGCCGGCCTACCCCAGCGGAAGCTGCCGGTATCAGTCATCAAACCTGCATAAAGGCAGTGCGCGATATGGCGGTCAACTTGAATTTCTAGAGAATCCAGGATGCTCAGCAAGACCACTGTGGTGGATTCACATTCGGTATCCACCACATTGATGGCACCGAATCCTGGATTAGAAGAATGATGGTCAATGCACAGAACCCGGCCCTGCTGGGCTAGCTGCTCAATGTGGTCTGCAAAAAATCCCGTCCGGTCCAAGGAACCACAATCAACGGTGACATAAAGGTCGTAGCCGTCGGGCAGTTCGCGACTGACGGTGACGTCCTCGGCACCGGGAATGGTGTATAAGTTCCGAGAGATTTCCCGATCTTGGCCCACGACGGCGCACACGTCTTTGCCCTGTTGCCGCAACGCGAGCAGCAACGCCGCAGCAGAACCGATGGCATCGGCGTCCGGCCGCAGATGCGTGACAATGCAGATGCTGTGGGCATCCTGCAGGGCAGCAACTGCCGGCTGGTATTGCTTTTTAGTCACTTAAGCCTCGTCTTCATCGGAGGTCTTATATGGGTTTGCGTCCCCTGCGGGCTGGGCGTTTTTCTTCAGCTTCGCCAACTCCTCGTCGCGGGCACGGGCACGAGCTAATAGTTCTTCCATATGAGCTGAAGCTTCTGGAACGGTATCGACCTCGAAGGTCAGCGTCGGGGTAAAGCGCACGGAGAGCTGATCTCCTACAATCTTGCGCAGCTGCCCCTTAGCGCGCTTGAGAGCTTCTTCTGCTTGCTGGAAATCCGGCTCGGAGTCAATGTCTTTTCCGCGCACGGTATAAAAAACGGTGGCATCGTGCAGGTCGCCGGTGACTCGAGTATCCGTAATAGTCACCAGCTCAAGGCGGCGATCCTTAATCTGGCGTTCGATGGCGCTTGCCACGATTTCCTGAATGCGCTTGGCCATACGCGCTGCGCGTGCGTGATCAACCATGTGAACCTCCCAGCTCAAAAAGAATCCATCTTTAAAATTACCGCCAACCGGTATAAGAAACCACCAGTTTAGTGCGCAATACCGGACAATGAAAACCCGTACCGCTTGCACAGGTGCGAAGTGGGCCATGCAAAATCATCGCTATAAACAAGCTGCTAAAGCAAAAGGCCCACTTCCACTCTCCCCAATCCTCCCCACCTGTGTGCTGGAAGCACATTCAGTGGAGAGACGGTGAGTGTGGAAGTGGGCCTTGCGGCGGCGTCAGTTAGTCGCGCGGAACCTCGACCTCTTCGTAGGCCTGGATGATGTCGCCTACCTGGATATCCGGGTAAGAGAGCACCATACCGCACTCATAGCCGGCCTTGATCTCGGTTGCGTCGTCCTTCTCGTGACGCAGGGACTCAATCTTGGCGTCGGCAGTGATGACGTTGTTATCGCGCAGCAAGCGAATCTTGCCGTTACGGACAACCTTGCCCTCGGTGACCATGCAGCCGGCGATGGTACCCACCGCGGAGGACTTAAACAGGGCACGGATTTCGGCCGCACCGGTGTCGCGTTCCTCGTAAATAGGCTTGAGCATGCCCTTGAGCGCAGCTTCGACCTCTTCGATGGCCTTGTAGATGATCGTGTAGTAACGAATATCCACGCCCTCTTGGGTGGCCATCTCCGTCGCCTTGCCTTCCGCACGAGTGTTGAAGGCAATGATAACGGCGTCGGAAGCCGCTGCCAGGGAGACGTTGGTCTCGGTCACAGCGCCCACACCACGGTCGATGATGTTGAGCTCGACTTCGTCCTCGGTCTTGATATCCAGCAGGGCGTCTTCCAGTGCCTCGACGGAACCGGCATTGTCGCCCTTGAGGATGAGGTTGAGGGTCGAAGTCTCCTGCAATACCTTGTCCAGATCCTCCAAGGAGACGCGCTTGCGCTGCTTGGCCTGCAGGGCAGAGCGCTTGCGGGCGTCACGCTGGTTGGCAATCTGGCGGGCAACGCGGTCGTCTTCCACCACGAGCAGGTTATCGCCAGCGCCAGGCACACCAGACAGGCCTTGGACCTGAACCGGGCGGGATGGACCGGCCTCTTCGACGTCGCCGCCGAATTCATCGAGCATGCGGCGCACACGGCCGTGTGCATCGCCCACGACGATGGAATCGCCCACGTGCAAGGTACCGCGCTGGACAATGACGGTAGCAACCGGACCACGGCCGCGGTCGAGGTGTGCCTCAATTGCCACACCCTGTGCGTCCATATCTGGGTTAGCGGTCAGCTCCAAGGCTGCATCCGCGGTCAGGATGACGGACTCGAGCAGCTGATCGATGTTCTTACCCTGCTTCGCGGAGATGTCCACGAACATGGTGTCGCCACCGTATTCCTCCGGAACCAAGCCGTATTCGGTGAGCTGGCCACGGATCTTATCCGGCTGAGCTTCCGGCTTATCCACCTTGTTGACTGCCACGACTACCGGAATATCCGCAGCCTTGGCGTGGTTGATGGCCTCCACGGTCTGTGGCATGACGCCGTCATCGGCGGCAACCACGAGGATGGCCAAGTCGGTGGACTTAGCACCACGGGCACGCATGGCGGTAAAGGCCTCGTGACCCGGGGTATCCAGGAAGGTAATGGTGCGTTCGCCGTCCACGTCTACCGTGGTCTGGTATGCACCAATGCCCTGGGTGATGCCGCCTTCCTCGCGGGCGCCCTCGTTGGTCTTGCGGATGGCGTCCAACAGGCGGGTCTTACCGTGGTCAACGTGACCCATGACGGAGACGACTGGAGGACGATTCTCCAGCGCTTCCTCGCCGCCTTCGTCCTCACCGAACTGCAGGTCGAAGGACTCGAGGAGCTCGCGGTCCTCATCCTCAGGGGAGACGACCTCGACGTTGTAGTTAATCTCAGAGCCGAGCAGCTGCAGCGTATCTTCCGATACCGAAGCGGTCGCCGTCACCATTTCGCCAAGGTTAAACAGCGCCTGCACCAGTGCTGCTGGATCCGCACCGATCTTCTCAGCGAAGTCCGAAAGGGAAGCGCCACGACGCAGGCGGACGGTCTTGCCCTTGCCATCTGGCAAGCGCACGCCGCCTACGACATGCTTCTGCTGCTCTTCGTACTCATGGCGCTTCTGACGCTTAGACTTCTTGCCCTTGCGTGGAGCGCCACCTGGACGGCCGAATGCACCTGCGGTGCCACCGCGACGTCCGCCGCGTCCGCCGCCACGGAAACCGCCTGGACGGCCGCCACCTGGCCGACCGCCGCCTGGTCCTCCGTGACCACCACGGCCACGGCCACCGCGTCCACCACCGCTCGGTGCCTTAGACGGCATCGATGCAGGGTTTGGATGGGAAGGCATCATCGCTGGGGATGGACGGCGACCGCCGCCACCCTGGCTATTGCCACCCTGGCGGTTATTTCCACCCTCGTTTTGACCGCCGCGCTTGCCGCGGTTATCTGGCTTATTGCCGCCACGCGGGCCCTTAGAGCCGCCTGGACGTGGGCCCGGCCGGCTATCGCCGCCGCCCGTGGAGAACGGGTTATTGGCTACGCGGCGGGTACCGCCTGGCTTCGGCATCGGGCGAGGCATGGAATTGCCTGGGGTCGGGCGCTCGCCCGTCTTCTTGCCACCAGCCTGGCCGGGCTTAGGTGCGCCCTGGCCTGGCTTCGGTGCGGCAGGCTTGGCCCCCGGCTTCGGAGCCTGTGCGCCTGGCTTCGGTGCAGCTGGCTGTGCGCCGGGCTTAGGAGCGCCCTGACCTGGCTTCGGTGCGGCAGGCTTGGCCCCCGGCTTCGGAGCCTGTGCGCCCGGCTTCGGTGCGGCAGCCTTTGCCCCGGGCTTGGCTGCAGCGGACTGCGCCCCTGGCTTAGGAGCACTTGCTTTGGCAGTGCTCTTAGCAGCACCCTTGGCAGGCTTTTTGTCTTGCTTCTTCTCGGCGGACTCATCGCCACCGGACTGTGCTTCATAATGAGCTCGCATCTTCTTAACCACCGGCGGTTCGATGGTGGAAGAAGCAGTCTTTACAAACTCACCCTGTTCTTTCAGGGTGGCGAGCAGTTCCTTGCTGGTTACTCCGAGCTGCTTTGCTAGCTCGTGAACACGTAGCTTTCCGGGCACTTGTCTCCTCTTGGTATCGACTAGGAGCCAAGGCCACGGAAACTGGCCTGACCCCTAGTTAGGTTTGTTGGACGTTCATCGCTGATGCTTCATCGTTGTGCGCTCATCAGTGTTCGGTCTTCCTTTGTAACTCTGGTTTGTACGAATCTAACGCGGTGTCTTCCGCCTTAGTTACTTGTCCGCTCTGCGCTTCCAAGTATTGACGTACCTGACCTGTGTCCACGGGTGCGGACGTGCGAAGCGCGCGCTTGAAAGCACGTTTGCGCTCCGCCAGCTCGAGTGCAGAAAGGGTGGGGCTAATCCACGCCCCACGACCGGGAAGCCGGCGGTGGGGATCTGCTACCAGACGGCGGCCATGCGGATCATCTCGGTCGATAACCACTCGTAGCAAGTCCGTATCTGGCAGGCGGCGGCGAGTAGCGATGCAGGTCCGGAGTCTTAGCCTCTCAGACATTCAACTCCTTACTTTTCGCGTCGCCACTATGCCCCATTCTGCAACTGGGCCATTTACTAGACTACGCTACAACCGCGCAGATCCTTAATTAGCGTCAGCGTCCGAGTGAATATCAATCTTCCAACCGGTCAAACGAGCAGCTAGTCGGGCATTTTGCCCCTCTTTACCAATGGCCAGGGAGAGCTGGTAATCCGGCACTACCACACGGGCGACCTGTGCCTCGTTGTCCACGACGGTGACCTTAACCACCTTTGAGGGCGCTAGCGCATTGCCCACATAGACCGTGGGGTCCTCACTGAAGTCAATGATGTCAATCTTCTCACCGCCGAGCTGACGCATGATGTTGTTGACGCGCTGGCCGCGTGGCCCGATGCAAGCGCCCTTCGCGTTCAGGCCCTTCGCGTGGCCCACAACCGCCACCTTGGAGCGGTGACCCGCCTCGCGGGCGATAGCAATCATTTCTACGGTTTCATCGGCAACCTCTGGAACTTCCAGCTCGAAAAGGCCACGCACCAATTCAGGGTGGGTACGCGAGAGGTTGATCTGCACCTGGGCACCATTGCGATTCACGCCGACAACGTAGGCCTTAATGCGGTCACCGTGCTCCAGCTTTTCACCGGGAATCTGCTCGGCAGGCAGTAGAATGCCGTCCTGAGATTCCAGCTCAGAGCCCAACTGGACTACGACGATGCCGCGGGCATTAGCGCGGGCATCGCGCTGGACGATGCCACTGACCACGCGGCCGGTAAGCCCCGAGTAGGAATCATAGGTGCGCTCTGCCTCCGCCTCGCGCAGCTTGCGCAAGATGGCCTCGCGCACGGCCTGTGCGCCTACGCGGCCAAAGTTCTCTGGAGTGTCATCGTATTCGGTGGTTACTTCCCCAGTTTCCGGGTCGCGCTCCGAGACGATGACGCTGACTGCACCAGTGGTGGTATCGATATCGACGCGGGACTTGGCGCCTTCCACCTTGCCGCCAGCATTAGACTCGCGGTAATCCAGGTAGGAATACAACAAGGCACCCGCAATCGCTTCCAGCAAGTCCTTTACCGGGACGTTGCGTTCGGATTCGATGGTGCGAAGTGCCTGCAGATCAATATTCACTTGTCATTCCTCTCGGTTGCCGGTTAATTCTCGGCTTCTTCAAACGTCTTGTGCACCGCCGCTAATTCCTGTTCGGACGGCTGCGCAAATTCAATTTCTACCACTGCCCGGGCAATGTTTTCCAATCGCTCTGCGCGCGTCTGCACGTCCTTTTTATTTGCCGTGATGAGGATTACGGCATCGGCGGTGTCGTTAAGCGCGCCAATGCGAGCTGTCTGAGACTTGCCATCGCCAAGGTCGAAGGTAACCTTGCGCCCCCGATTGCGGCGCCAGTGGCGTGGGGCGGTCAACGGCAAATCCACTCCAGGGGTGGAAACCTCCAAGGTGTAGCCGGCACCAAAATTGAGCTCGCCTGCTTCTTCCTTGGCGTCAAAGAAAGCAGAAATCTCATTAGATACTTCCTCCAGCACGTCCGAGCTAGGGCGCTTATCACCATCAATACGGATAACCACCTGGGATTTCTTCCCCGCCTTGGTGGTCTTAATGTCTTCTACATCCAATCCCCGCTCAGCTAGCTTTGGCTGCAAGAGATCGGTCAATTGTTGTGCATCTGGGAAAGCCATGCCCACTAGCCTACGTGCTACCGGGTACAGTCTTTTGCGTGAACCGCCGACGTATAGCTTTGATTCTCGTAGCCACAACCGCCACCCTGCCCGCCTTAACCGGGTGCCAGGCAGTTGATTCCGTCGTCGACTATTTCGGCCCCCGGCCGGAAAATAGGCTGCTCGCGCTTGCCGACGCCGCCGCAACCGACGCCCTTGCTTTAAACGGCGTCGACGATCACGCCGCAGGAATCCGCAGTTCCCAGGCAGATGCCCTCTATGCCGAAATTACGCGCCTCTGCGGTACCGACGATGCCGGCAATCCCCCACGCTCGTGTGAGGTGGAGCGCCCCACTAAAGCTAACCGCGCCGCGGATTCTTCCGAGGTTATGGAAAATGCCGCCTCTGCTACGACAGCGGCAGCCGATGAAGTCACCGTTGAATCGCGCATCCTGGTGACCGAGCAAGCCATCGCGCTCAATGCTTGGCTGCCAGGCGATGCTCCCGCTATCCCAGAGCTTTCCCAACCAGAGCAAAAAAGTGCTGCTGATCTCCTTGCCTGGGAGTATGAGCAGGTTTATGCGCTGGATTTCGCCCGGGCCTACGTCGGCGCAGAGCACGAGGGCAACGTGGACCACCGCCTAGAGGTCCACCACCGCCGCATCGATGCCCTGCAGGAGGCCTTAGGCCGGTATGGCACCGTGCCACAACCCGAGCCAGCTTATTCTTCCGGCGACCAAGAACTTCCCCATGATTCCGCATCTGCGCTGGACTTTTTAGGCGGCCTCGCCGAACAGGACGGCCGGAAATGGTCCGCCGCCGCTGCGCAGGCGGCGCAAGAAGAATCACCAGATCAAGACTGGATCACCTGGCTCATCGGCATCGCGGCCGAATCCCACGGCATGCGCTAGGACGCGACGCCTACCTGTCAATCCCCTGAACGCCGGACAGTGAAAATGTAGCGAGCTCTACGACGCTATGCATTGCTTCTGCTCTACAAGCGTGCGTAGGTTGGTGCACCATGAGCTTGCAGGAGATACCGCGAGCCTAAAAGACACAAAGAGAAGGAGTTTCCTCTCAATGCGTTCTAAGAAGACCATTTTGACTGTATCCGCTGCCGCACTGGGCCTTGCTGGCCTTGCCGCCCCTGCCGCTACTGCCGCACCGGCTAGCGCTTGGGATCAGGTTGCTGCCTGCGAGTCCGGCGGTGACTGGCATATCAATACCGGAAACGGTTACCAGGGTGGCCTGCAGTTCAACGCGCAAACCTGGGCTGCCAATGGCGGCACCCAGTACGCTGCAACCGCTGACCAGGCAACGCGAGAGCAGCAGATTGCCGTGGCCGAAAACGTTCTGGCCACCCAGGGCGCTGGCGCATGGCCTAACTGCGGCGGCCCAGTTGCCGGCTAAGTCCTAGGCTCCGGCACGAAAGAGAAAACCGGCCCCTCCCCACCCTGCGGCGTTTCCGCGGGGTTGAGGACGGGGCCGGCTTTTCTGCTGCGTCTACCTAGTTAGCGCGCAGCAATGTCAATTCCTTTAAGCCTCGTGCTTGGCGATATTCCAGGCATACATCATGAGCAGCACCTGCAGCGGCTGGCGGATGATGTGGTAGATCTTTTTCGGCCATCCTGCCTTGCGCTCAATCCAGGCGTGGTACATATTGGCTGGCCATACAGCGGCAAAGAGCGCAAGCGCAGAAGCACCGCCGAACCCACGGGTAGCGCGGCGCCGCAGCAACGCGCCAGTGACTATCTCCCAGAGACCAGAAGCAAAGTTATAAAACCGTGCGGGGCCGGGCAGCTGCGGCGGAACGATGGATTCGAAAGTTTTGGCCTTCACAAAGTGCAATACGCCCATCGCGGAAAGCACCGTGGAAAGTCCATTCTTTTGGAAATTCATACTTTCCACGGTACCCCGACGCGACTCATTGCGCGTCTCTCTAACCGCGAACCAGCTCAAGAATCTTGCCCACGATTTCCTCCGCCGGGACCTCTAGGGTCTCTCCGCCGCGGATGCGCAGCTCTATCTTGCCTTCCTTGAAGGCACGGCCCAGGATTGCCACAAATGGCATGCCTAGCAGCTCTGCATCCTTGAACTTCACACCTGGGGAGACCTTCGGGCGGTCATCAAAAAGCACCTCGATCCCCTTGGCGGACAGCTCTTCTACCAGCTTATCGCCGGCCTCCATGGCTGCGGCGTCCTTATTAGCCACGGCCACATGGACCTGATAGGGCGCGACAGCTACCGGCCAGTTAAGGCCCTTGTCATCATGGCGCTGCTCGGCTAGCACGGCCAACATACGAGTGATGCCAATGCCATAAGAACCCATGGTTGGAACCGCACGCTTGCCGTTTTCATCCAAAATCTGGACGTCGAAGGCCTCAGTGTACTTTCGACCCAGCTGGAAGATGTGACCCAGCTCGATGCCGCGCTCCAGGGTCAATGTGCCCTGGTTATCCGGGGCAAGGTCGCCTTCCTTGACCTCTGCGGCCTCAATGAACTCATCCACGGTGAAATCGCGGCCAGCCACGCAGCCAACCACGTGGCGCTCGCTTGCGTCAGCGCCGGTAATCCACGCTGTGCCCTTGACCACGCGCGGATCGGCTAGGACCTTAATGTCATGGGCGTTCAATGCACGCGGTCCAACATAGCCCTTGACTAGGAAGTCATTGTCTGCAAAGTCCTTGTCCCCGGCCAATTCGAACTCCTCCGGTTCGAGTGCAGCCTCGAGGCGCTTTTCATCCAGCTCACGATCGCCCGGGATGAGCACGGCGGCCAACTCGGACTCACGCTTTTCGCTCTCAGCAGCTGGGTGGAAGAGCTTTACCATCATGCACTTGAGGGTGTCTGCGGCCGTTGCCTCGCGGCCGTCGATAGTAATGCCTGCTTGCTTTGCCCAGGAAACGAGTGAATCAATGCTCTCTGCATTCGGGGTATCGTATTCCTGCGCCTCTGGCTGGCCCTCGATGTCCTTCTCCGCAGGTGCTGGGGTAACTACGGCTTCCACGTTGGCAGCATAATCGCCCTCGGTGGAGCGCACGAAGGTATCCTCGCCCACCTCAGAGACGGCGAGGAATTCCTCCGAGGCAGAACCACCCATCGCGCCAGAGGTGGCCTTACAAATGGCGTAATCAATCTCTAGACGGTTGAAGATATTTTGATACGCCTTTCGGTGGCGACCATAGGACTCGTCTAAGCCTTCATCGGTCATGTCGAAGGAGTATGAGTCCTTCATGGTGAACTCACGGCCGCGCAGCACGCCGGCGCGGGGGCGCTCCTCATCGCGATACTTGGTCTGAATCTGATACAGCGTAACCGGGAAATCCTTATAAGAGGAGTACATGTCCTTTACGGCGCTGGCAAACATCTCCTCATGGGTAGGGCCAAGCAGCATATCTGCGTTCTTGCGGTCCTTCAGGCGGAAGAGATTATCGCCGTATTCAACCCAACGGTTGGTCTTTTCATAAGGCTCGCGCGGCAGCAAAGCAGGA
Organism: Corynebacterium kefirresidentii; assembly: GCA_002154655.1. Taxonomy (GTDB): domain Bacteria; phylum Actinomycetota; class Actinomycetes; order Mycobacteriales; family Mycobacteriaceae; genus Corynebacterium; species Corynebacterium kefirresidentii. Next base: position 274,306 of record NGUZ01000001.1, on the reverse strand, counting down.
AAGAGCATTTCCTGACCGCCAATGGCATCCATTTCCTGACGGACTACGTCTTCAATCTTGCGCAGCGTGCGCAGGCCCAACGGCAGCCAGGTATAAACGCCGGGCGCAACGCGACGAACATAGCCGGCGCGTACGAGCAGCTTGTGGCTAGGGACCTCGGCATCAGCCGGGTCCTCACGAAGGGTACGGAGAAATAGTTCAGAAAGGCGGGTAATCATGGTCAAAAATATACCCCGCTACTGTGTATATATGCTCATTATCCTCCCTCCTTCAGAAACTAAGGACCACGGCGGCACAGGACACGCGCTTGATTTCGCGCAGCTTTCCTTTCCGGGACTAAACGAAACCCGGCGCGAAATTGCAGCTGAGCTGCAGTCTCTACCGGTTGATCAGGCAATGGAGGTGCTGAAACTTTCAGAGAAACTGCGCGGTGAAGCCGAGTCCAACCAGGGGCTCTTTACCACCCCCACCATGCCAGCCGTGTTGCGCTATACCGGCGTGCTCTTTGATGCCTTGGACGCTCCTACCCTCCCCACATGGGATCGCCTTGCCATTGGCGACGCCCTTTTTGGCGTCCTCCGCGCCAGCGATCCCATCCCTCATTACCGGCTTTCGGGCGGGACAAAACTTAGCGGCCGCACCATGAAATCGCACTGGGGCAAGCAGATTACACAGGCTCTCGAGGGAGTAGACGAGCTTATTGTTGATTTGCGCTCGGGTACGTACCAACAATTGGGCCGGGTGAAAGACGCGGTAACGGTGCGGGTAGAAAGCGTGCAAGAAGATGGCTCGCGCAAGGTAGTCAGCCACTTTAATAAGCACTACAAGGGCCTCCTCGCCCGCGAGCTAGCGCTCTCTCCTGCCGATGCCTATAGCGCCGCCGACGTTGCTGCTATCGCGCGCGCCGCAGATATGACCGTTGAAGAACCGCGGCCGGGTTCGAGCGAGCTCACGCTCCTGGTCAGGCGCTGAGCCGACCACCGTTTGCCCAGCGGGGTCTGCTTAGCGCAGCTGCGGGTTATAAAGCAGGCTATTGCGTTGCACCGAGCACTCCGTCGCCACGCGTATTGAGCCGGAAACATGTCCGGATTCGCGCAGGGGGTAAAGCTGGCCTACTACCCTATCGCGCAAGTCCCAGGGCGAAATGGTGTTGAGGTAGATCTTGGTGCCGCCTTCGAATCCAGCGAGCGTAGAAATACGTAACTTGATGAGAATGCGCCATGGTTGTGCAACATCGACGTCGGCGGGCTTGTGGTGCCATTCCTCATTGCAGGGCACCTCGCGGCCTACTGCGGCGTGGGCGGCGTGGACCAGATCGCTCATGGCACGAATTTCTTCTTCCGACTGCAGCCACGGTTCGCAGGTTGCGGACTTGGAGTACACCTCCAATGTGGGATAACGGTGTCCAAAGCCGGCGAAGAGGACAGCATGGTCGTTTTCCGCTATGACGAGATTGCGGCTAGCGGCATAATCCACCGCCCATTCGTTGTACATGTTCATATTGCTGCGCAGCATCTGAACCTCCCGGTGGGAGGCCATACCGCGATCATCAATAGCAACGAGCTGTTTATGCAGGTGCTCGAAGGAAGCACCGGCTGGCTGCAGCCAGTTTTGAAACGCCACCACGTAGGGTGCGTAGCGGTTGCGCTCGTAGAGATCCCGCATGGCGTCGATAGTCAGCTGCATAAAGAGCAGGTGTTCTTCAGCGCTTAGCGTGCCCGAAGATGCCAACTGCGAATCATCCTGTGCGCCGCGCTCAAAATGGCGGCCAGCCACAATGACGTCGTGACCGCCGGCGAAGAATCCAGCGGCCTGGTCCACCAGTTCTTCTTCGCTTGCCTCAGGCAAGTGCGCTGCTTTGCGCTTCGTGCGCACTATCTTGAGCACATGTTCCCGGCCGACCGGATCGCTAAGGTAGTTGTCCATGCGCTGGCGGGTTTCGGCATCCATTTCAAAGCCGTAATTGGCATGCCAGTAGTCATAGGAGACGATTTCAAACAGGTTGGGGATGCGGCGAAAGGCCGGCACTGTGTGATCGTATTCGCTCAAGGGTAATCCACGCACAATCCCGCCGGAAGGCAGAATGCGTGCCTTTTCCGGCGGGGTATCAGTCATGCGTCCGGAGCAAAAAGCGCACCGGTGGGTCAAGTCCTCTTCTTGCAGTGGCTGCGGGTTAGCTACTGGTACAGACAGCGGGCGGTTGCCGCGGCCCGGCACGGTCCATACCTCGGTTCCCGAGAACGGGTTGACCTGCTTGACCGTGCCGTCCCGCATGGTTTGGATGGGTTCAATGCGGGCAAAAAGTGCATCACTCATGCCCACTAGGGTAGTAACGCCTAGTACCTATTTCGCAACAGAGCGACGACGCGCCACCGCACAGGACCCACCAACGGTGAGCACGATCATCACGATTAGAACGACAGCGGCGACAGCTCGAGATTGCTCATCACCACTGCGGTTGGCGCCCATTACTAGCCCCCAAGCGTTGGCATCAGGTAGCACGCGGAGGATAGCCTTAGCCCAAGGAGCGCTAACGGCATCGAGGGCGGTTTCAATGACGAAATACTCTGCCACGAGAATCATCGCTGCGAATGCACCACTGCGCAAAAGGTAGGCCAAGCTGGTAGCTAACAGGATAAAGACAGTCCACTCAACGTAGGCAAGGATGAACCCATTGTTATCCGGCCAATGCATAAAGCTGTCAAAATTGAAATCACCTCCGAAGGCAGTAATCAACAGCGTGGCTACCACCATGCCCAGTGTGGCCGCGAGCAGTAGCGAAAAGGTGATGATGAAAAATTGGCTCAGCACTATACCTACGCGGCGATTTGATGAGAGGTATGACCATGAAACTGTTCCTTTACTTTGGTCGCCGCCTACCATCATGGCGGCAGCAAACACCATCACGACAATGGCGAGTGAACCGGAAATAGACACATCGACAGCCTCGAATTTGCCGTCGACCGTACCATTGAAGTCATTCGCCCAAGCCAACAAGACAGCGCCGGCAGCCATGCCAGCTGAAACTACGGCGAGGTATATCCAAGTAGAGCGGAGCGAAAATAGTTTCCGGGATTCAGAAATCAGAGCGTTCATGTGAATCTATCCTTTGCAGATGGAGCGTATTGTGCAGGTGAAAAACTATGCAGAGCGGTAGGCCACGTGGTCGGCGGTCGCGCCGAGGTAGGCCTCTTCCAGGGAGGGCTGCTTGCGTTCCAAGCTGGAGATGAGAATGCGGTTATCCAGACAGATGCGGCCGATGTCGGAGCCTTCGAGACCGCGCACGCGCAGGACTTCCCCGTCAAAGGAGGTCTCCGCATCGGTGCCGTGCAACAGCCGCAGGAGTGCATCGGGCTGGTCCACAATCACTTCGAGGCTTGCGCCTCCCGTGCCATTGACAAACTCCTCCACGGTGCCCTCGCCCAGCAACTTGCCCTTGCCGATGACCACGAGGCGGTCTGCGGTGAGCTGCATCTCCGAAAGCAGGTGGGAGGAAACCAACACGGAGCAGCCGGCCTCGGCGAATTCACGGATGCGGGCACGCATCCAGTGCACGCCTTCGGGATCGAGGCCGTTGACGGGTTCGTCAAGAAGCAAGTGCTTCGGCTCGCCGATGAGCGCACAAGCAAGGCCCAGGCGCTGCTTCATGCCTAGCGAATAGCCGCCCACTCGCTTGGTGGCTACCTGGGTAAGGCCGACGCGGTCCAGGGTGTCATCCACGTGGTTCATGGACACGCCCTGCAACGCGGCCATGTAGCCCAGGTGAGCACGGGCGCTGCGGCCCGGGTGGAACCAGTTGGCGTCCAACAAGGTGCCCACCGTGGTAGCGGGATTGGACAGCCCGCGGAAGGGCGTGCCATCAAAAGTCGCGGTGCCGGAAGTCGGATTCTCCAACCCCACGCACATGCGCATGGTGGTTGATTTGCCAGAGCCATTCGGTCCGAGGAAGCCGGTGACTTGACCGTCTGGGACCTCAAAGGAGAGGTCATCTACTGCTTTAAAGGAACGGAAATTCTTGGAAAGGTGTGAAACTTTGAGCATGGTTTCCATCGTGCCGCCTGACCAGCACGAAGTAACCATCCTCGGGAGTGATTTAGCAGGTCATACCTAGGGATGAGACAGCAGCTCCTCCACCGAAACCACGCCATGAGTTAGGGCATACAGCACGGCATGCACACGGTCGCGCGAGCTGGTCTTAGTAAGAATATGGCGCACGTGGGTCTTGACCGTGGCCATGGACACGAACTCGCACTCCGCGATTTCGGTATTCGAATACCCCAGTGCCATCAGCTTGAGGACGTCCAGCTCGCGTGGCGTGAGATCTTCGGCCGGAGGGGCGGTAGCTGCTGCCGCAACAGGGGTGGCATGTAAATCGGGCTGTGCTGCAGACTGTTCGCTGCGCAGTTGCTGCAGCACCTGGGCGGTAATGCGCGGTGAAAGGACGGCCTCGCCGGAATGTACGGTACGAATAGCGGCGAGGAGTTCCTCCGGTTCGACGTCTTTGAGCAGGAATCCAGAGGCCCCAGCGGAAATTGCTCCGTGGACAAAATTCTGGTCATCGAAGGTGGTTAACATAATGACCTGGGTGTCCGGGAATTCCGGCAGCAGCCTTTCTGTGGCGGCGATGCCATTGACGCGGGCCATCTGGACATCCATAAGCACAATATCGGCAGGTTGCGCGCGGGCGAGGTCGAGGACTTCATCGCCATCGGAGGCCTGCCAGGCAACGTCCAAATCCTCTTGGGAGCCAAGGAGCATGGCGAACCCGGCGCGCACGAGGGGCTGATCATCGACTAGGCCGATACGGATGGGACCAGCGGGCGCACCTGTTGGCTGCTCAGGGTTAGTCATTGGGTACCTCCACGGTAATAAAGAAGTGTCCATCCTCGGTGCGGGTAGCAACGCTGCCGCCATAGGCCTTGACACGCTCGCTCATTCCAATAAGTCCGTAGCCGGGCTTGTGATTATCCGGCATGCGTGCGGCCGGATTTTCGGCACTCAATACTAGGCCGTTTCCAGTAGAGCGAAAGCGCAGTACTCCCCTTTTATCACGCGAATGCTTGATCATATTGGTCAAAAGTTCTTGCACCACGCGGTAGACGGTGAATTGGTATAGCTCGTCGCTTTCGGTCGGCAGGGCCTCCAGCCCGTGCACGGTGATATCGAAACCGGTCCGGCGCGCTTCCGAGATGAGACCGGCAATATCGCTCGCGCCGGGCGCCTTGGTATCGGCGCGGGAATCGCCATCACGCAGGACGGAGAGCAAACCGCGCATCTGTTTGAGGGAATCACGGGAGGTAGAGGCTATGGTCTCCAGAGCTTCTGTGGCCGCTGCGGGATTTTTGGCAGCGGCGAACCGGGCGCCGTCGGCAAGGGCAATAACCCCCGCCAAATTATGCGCCACAATGTCATGCATCTCGCGGGCAATGCGGTTGCGCTCTACCGCGCCAGCCATTTCCGCACGTTCAATCAGCAGCTGCTGGTCCTCGCGCTTTTTACGATCATTGGTGCCAAGCAAGTAGAAAAAGCCCATGACCGGCCACGCCATGACGATGACGGACCCAAAAGCAGGCAGCGGGCCGATGCTATTGCTAGAATCCTCAAGGCCAAAGTCGATGCCGCCGAAAACCCTCCGCCCGTAGAGCGACGCTGCAGTGGCCGCCAAGGTACCTAAGGCAATCCACCCTATCCAGATCCGTTGTAACCGCTTGGGCGAATGTGCACCTATAAGAAATACGCAGTATGCCACTGGGAAGAAGTGAGCATTACCCATGGCAGCCAGCGGGGTAAAGATGCACACCGTTAATGTGATCGCAATAAACCCAATGGCGTATTCCTTGAGCTTAGGATGCAGCCACAGTGCTAGTGGAATACCGACTGCATAAATTACGAGAACCAGCTCCTGGAAAAGCGAGGTTCTATCAATGACACCTTCTGCCACCCGCACGGAAGAAACCCAGAAAAACAACGGAATGATAATTCTCCACGGCGGACCTACCCAGGAACGAACCGCATCCGGCCATAGCTTCTTCATGGCTTTCTAGGCTAGCGCAGCCGCTGTGCCATGGTCCTCATCCCTGGGGCTGACTAGACTGGCGGGCATGCAGCACGAGTTCTTTGAGGTTGATGTTTTTGCCACCGGTGCCTTTAACGGCAACGCCCTTGCGGTGATAGCCGGCGCGGATGGGCTTAGCGCCCAGCAGATGCAAGCAATCGCGAACTGGACCAACTTTTCTGAGACCACCTTCCTGCTCGAGCCTCACGACGCCCGCGCGGACTACCGCGTCCGCATTTTCACCCCGTACGAGGAGTTTGACTTCGCTGGCCATCCCACCTTGGGCAGCGCCGCTGCATGGCGCGCCCTAGGCAATCACCCGCAGTCGGAGGGAAGTATCGTCCAAGAATGTGGTGTGGGCCTAGTTACCGTACGCGAAGAGGGCGATGTCTTATCCTTTGCTACCCCGCCGCTGCGCCGCGAAGAACCGCTAAGCCCGGCGGATCTGAAGGAGGCCTGCGGTGGGCTGGGGCTAGATAGCGCGGATATTGTGGACCACGGCTGGGTGGACAATGGCCCGGGCTGGCGCCTGCTCCAATTGCGCGATGCCGAGGCGGTGCGTGCGGTTAAGCCCCATGGCGAGCGCCCCAAGGTCGGCGTAGTGGGCCTTAATCCCAACGCCGCAGAGGGCGAGTCGGCCTATGAGGTTCGGGCCTTTACCACGCAATTCGAAGACCCAGTCACCGGTTCTTTCAATGGCGGCGCCGCGCAGTTTATGCGCTCGCGAAACCTGGTGCCAACGCGTTATACCGCAACACAAGGCAGCCAGATAGGCCGAGCGGGGGAAGTATTTATCAACGATGACGGCACGGATATCTGGGTAGGCGGGCGCGCCCATATTCGCGTGCGCGGAACACTGGAGGTTTAGATGCAGCTACACCACGATTTTGCCCAGAAGCTTCCCCACCTGGTTCGCCCCACCGAGGGTGAGGAGCAGCCGAACCCACAGATGGTCATCCTAAACGAGGAACTGGCCAGGCAGTTGGGCTTTGACCCGGACTGGCTGCGCTCCTCCGAGGGAATCGAGTTCCTCACGGGTCGCGCGGGCGGACACGCCATGGCCTATTCTGGCTTCCAATTCGGTGCGTTTAATCCGCAGATGGGAGACGGCCGCGCCATGCTTTTAGGCGAGGTGGAAAATGACGGCCAGCTGTGGGATCTCCATGCCAAGGGAACTGGGCTGACCCCCTTTTCCCGCCCAGGCTCTGATGGCCGCGGAACGCTTTCTTCCATGCTGCGCGAATACCTAGTTTCCGAAGCCATGCATGCCTTGGGCGTGCCCACCACTCGGGCACTAGCGGTCATCTCCACCGGCCGGCCCATCCAGCGCGGCCACGTACAGCCCGCCGGAATTGTGGTGCGCGTGGCTGCGAGCCATATCCGGGTGGGCACCTTCCACCTAGCCGCGCAGACGGATTACACACGTCAGCTGGCCGACTACGCCATCGCCCGCCATTATCCCGGGTGCGACTACCGGGACTTTTTCCTCCAGCTGATGGATGCACAAATTCGCACTGTATCCCAGTGGATGCGCTTAGGCTTCATCCATGGCGTGATGAATACGGATAACACCACCATCTCCGGCGAGACGATTGACTATGGACCGTGTGCCTTCATGGAGTCCTATTCCCCGAGCACGGTATTTTCCAGCATCGATACCCAAGGCCGCTATGCCTTTGGCAATCAACCCTCCATCCTGGGCTGGAATCTAGCGCGCTTGGCGGAGTCCCTCCTGCCGCTCTTTGACTTGGATATGAATAAAGCCATGGACTTTGCGCAAGAGTCAATCAACGGCTTCACAGATCGCTTTGAGGCCCAGCGCAAGGCAGACATGGTAGCAGCAATGGATGCCTCTCCAGACATCCTCTCTGCTTATTCCGCTGCTATGCAGCTCAACGGCCCAGATATTACGCTGGCCCACCGCGCTCTTGCCGACGCCGCCGCGGGCCACCCCACCCCCGCCCGTGAGCTTTTGCCCGAGGGAGACTTTTTGGATGAGTACCTAGCGTCCTCGCCCGATCCATCCCGCGTTAATAGCGCGATGCCGCGGGTTATCCCGCGCAACCTCGCGGTGGAAGCTGCCCTTAACGCTGCAGAACGCGGGGACATGAGCCCCTATCAAGAACTCCTCCACGCGGTAACCCACCCGTGGGAGCCCAACCCCTCATTCGAATCGCCGGACCCTAATGGTCTGGAGGGATACCTCACCTACTGCGGCACCTAGCTCCTGTCCACCAGGCCCAGACCGAATAACCCCCTGTACCGTCTCATTGCGGTACAGGGGGTTGTCTAGGAAGAAGCTGATTCTAGCGGTCTAGCTTCAGGGTCTTCTGGGTGTACTCCCACATCTCGTCATAGAGCTTCTGATCATTGCGCAGCTTAATGCCATAAGACGGAACCATCTCACGGATCTTATCTGCCCAATCAATCATGTGCTCGCCGAAGCAACGCTCTAGCAGCTCCAGCATCACGGCCGGGGTAATGGATGCGCCCGGGGATGCACCGAGCAGGCCGGCAATATTGCCCTCCTGGTTATTAACCAGGGTGGTACCGAACTCGAGGGAGCCGAACTGCGGGGCACCTGCAGGCTTGATCACCTGGACGCGCTGGCCGGCGATGACGGTCTCCCAGTCGCTTTCCTTTGCCTCCGGGACGTACTCGCGCAGGGTCTCAACGCGGTCGGAGAAGTTCTTGCGTACCTCGTCTACCAAGTACTTGGTCAGGCCGAACTCCTGGACGGCAACGCCAAGGTAAGAAGTGATGTTATCCGGGCGAATGGACTTAAATAGGTCCAGGTAGCTGCCCTTCTTCAGGAACTTCGGGCTCCAGCCGCCGTAGGGGCCGAATAGCAGGCCCTTCTCGCCGTCGATAACGCGGGTATCCAGGTGCGGAACGGACATTGGCGGGGCACCCACAGCAGCCTTACCGTAGACCTTCGCCTGGTGCTGCTCGATAAGCTCCGGGTTCTTGGAACGCAGCCACAGACCGGATACTGGGAAGCCAGCGTAACCGGCAACTTCCTTCACCTTGGCCTTGCGCAGCAGGTCCAAGGCATAACCGCCAGCACCCACGAAGACGAACTTAGCCTTGACTACCGTGATGTCCCCGGTGTGCTTGTTCTTGGAATAGACCTTCCAGGAAGAGCCATCGCGCTTGATGTCGATGACCTCATGGCCGTAGCGGATCTCGGTGCCGGAGGCCTTAGCCGCGGTCAGGAACTGCTTGGTCAGCGCGCCGAAGTTAACGTCAGTGCCGGCATCGGTCCAAGAGATGGCTACCTTATTGGAGAAATCACGGCCCTGCGCCATCAGCGGCAGCTTCTCCGCAAAGACAGAATCATCAGCGGAGAACTGCATGCCTGGGAACATGTGCTTCTCGCTCAAAACGTCATAGCGACGCTTGAGGTAGTCAACCTGGATTTCGCCCTGTGCGAAGGACACGTGCGGAACTGGGTTAATAAATTCGCTCGGGTCGGTCAGAATACCGTTGTTGAGCTGGTGAGACCAGAACTGGCGAGACTTCTGGAACTTCTCATTAATCCCCAGAGCCTTGGAAATATCAATGCGACCATTCTTCTCCGGGGTGTAGTTCAGCTCGCACAGTGCGGAGTGGCCGGTACCGGCGTTATTCCACGGGGAGGAGGACTCCAATGCGGGGCCGTCGAGACGCTCAAAGACCATCTGGGTCCAGCTAGGCTCCAGCTCGCGGAGCATTGCGCCCAAGGTGGCGCTCATGATGCCGGCACCAATAAGTGCTACGTCGACCTCGTCTACAACCTGTGCTGTCTTCTTAGCGGAGGACACTCTGTTATTACCTCTTCAAATTGAAAATAGATATCCATCGGCGCGGTCTACGCCTTGACTTATAGCGCTTAGCGCCCCGCGCCACCATCGTTGCACTAAGACAACCTGGCAGTGCGTCACGCATTAAGGCCTTACTCTACGCTTTTCTTATCCAATTTGGGATTTCTCCCCCAGACCAGTGGCAAAAATGTGGGAATTTCCGCCCCCACTATCTACACCCCAACACCAGCACCATAAATCCTTTATTACACCTAGAATCGAGGCATGGTTACACACTCCCCGGTATGGGGCCCGGACAAACTCGGCCCCGACTATGAAGCTGCCACCATTGACTTAGGCGTAGACCCCGACGGCGAGGGCAACGTGGCCACCACGCTGGTGCACTACGCGCCGCAGCAGGCGGACGATGCGGCATGCGAACCATCCGCCGCCTCATCGCGCCCGGCTTTGGTGTGGCTACACGGTATGACCGACTACTTCTTCCACACCCACGTAGCCGAGCACTTTGCCGCCCAAGGTTATGACTTTTACGCTGTCGATCTGCGCAAGTGTGGTCGCTCGCGCCGCTCCGGCCAGTCATGGCACTATGTATCGGACTTGGCGCTCTACTTTGTTGACCTCACCGCCGCACTCGATGCCATCCCTAATGATGAGGTTATCTTCATCGCTCACTCCACCGGTGGCCTCATCGCCCCGCTATGGATGGATCATCTGCGCCGAACCGATCACGAACGCCACCAGCGCTTGAAGGGGCTCATCCTCAATAGCCCGTGGCTCGACATGATGGGCGTGCCCGGCCAGGTTCTTACCCCGCTCAAACCGCTGTTGTACGCACTTGGCCGCATCACCCCCAGAACTCCCCTGCCCGGTGGCAACTTCACCGCCTACGGCGAGTCTGTTCACCAAGATTTCTACGGCGAGTGGGATTTTGACCTCCGCTTTAAGCCACTGGCTGGCCATAAGAAGTATGTTGGCTGGCTAGCCGCAGTATTCCATGGCTTTGATGCCATCCATAGCGGTCGTATCGATGCGGGCGTGCCAATTTTGACGCTGCAGTCCACTCGCACTCAACTGGGCCAGCCCTATTCCGATAGCGCGAACCACGCGGATGTCATCATCGACGTTGCCCAAACGCGCCGCTGGGCAAAGGAACTAAGCGCCCACTACACGTTGCACCCCATCAAGGGCGCTAGGCACGATGTTTTTCTATCCCTTCCGGATCCGCTGCAAGAGGCCTTCAACGCCTGCGATGAGTGGTTGCCCACCGTCTTAGATTCCGCTAAACCCGTCCAGTAATTTAACCCCCATATATAAGGAATAAACGTGACTTCTTCACACCAGACCCACACGCCCGCGGCCGAGGAACATTTTGACCTCATCATCATCGGCACCGGCTCCGGAAACTCCATCCCTAGCCCGGAGTTTGATGACCAAAAGATCGCCATCATTGAAAAGGGTACTTTTGGCGGTACCTGCCTCAACGTGGGCTGCATTCCCACTAAAATGTATGTCTATGCCGCCGATATCGCCCTAGCCGCGCGCGAGGCCGGCAGGCTCGGCCTAGATGCTCAGGTCAATAGCGTGGACTGGGATTCCATCGTGGACCGCGTCTTCACCAACCGCATCGACCAGATTGCCAAGGGCGGCGAGAAGTACCGCCGCGGTGAGGAAACCCCAAATATCACCGTATTTGACGAGCACGCCCGCTTTATTGGCCCGAAGACTATTCAGACCGGCGGACATGTCGTCACTGGCGAGCAAATCGTCATCGCTGCCGGCTCCCGCCCGGTCATTCCAGAGGTCTATGCCAAGTCTGGCGTGAAGTACTATACGAACGAAGACATCATGCGCATGGACCATCAGCCACAAAGCCTCATTGTCGTGGGCGGTGGCTATATCGCCATGGAGTTTGCCCACGTCTTTGACGGGCTCGGCACCAAGGTGACGGTAGTCAATCGCTCCGAGACTCTGCTCCGCCACCTTGATGATGATCTATCCAATCGCTTCAATCAGATTGCTCGCGAGCGCTTCGACGTCCGCATTGCCAACGGCACCAAGCTCGAGGAGACCGACAAGGGAGTGCGGTTGAAGCTAGATGATGGAACCTCTATTGAGGCTGAGGCCATTCTGGTTGCCACTGGGCGCACCCCCAATGGCGATCAGATGGATGTGGATAAGGCAGGCATTGAGCTACTTGCCGACGGCCGCGTAAAAACCGATGAGTTCGGCCGCACCACTGCCGACGGCGTATGGGCGCTTGGCGACGTCTCTTCGCCGTACATGCTCAAGCACGTAGCCAATGCCGAGATGCGCTCCGTACAGCACAACCTGCTGCACCCAGAAGACCTCCGCCCGCTCCCCCACGACAATGTCCCTGCCGCCGTCTTTACCCACCCGCAGATCGCAACGGTGGGCCTAACCGAAAAGCAGGCGCGCGAGGAAGGCTTCGATATCACCGTCAAGGTGCAGAACTTTGGCGATGTTGCCTACGGCTGGGCCATGGAAGATAACACCGGTATATGCAAGCTAGTAGCAGACCGCGCTACCGGGCAGCTTCTCGGCGCTCACTTGATGGGACCGCAGGCTTCTACCCTCATCCAGCAATTGATTACCGCGATGGCCTACTCGTTGGACATGCGGGAGTTCACCCGCAACCAATATTGGATTCACCCCGCGCTACCAGAAGTAGTGGAAAACGCCCTTTTGGGACTGGAGTGGCAAAAGTAAATTGTTACGTGACCTTTCTCACATATACCCAGTTTCCTCCCAGCTTTCAGGGTATATTCCCATTTCACGCCAAGGAAGTCACATTCGTGACTGCAGGAAATTCACCACCATTTAGGGGCACACGTTAATTTAATGGATGAAATTCCGGTCTTTGACGTGCAAAAGGACAAGAGTTTTACTAGATTCACTGGGGACACCGGCTCGAGCCGATACGAACACGGCTACCGCGTGTTTCTGGATGTTCCCTTTACATTCAATAACACTTTGGTTTCCCAGTGTGGAAGCCTTGCAAGTACGACTTTTAAGGAATTTTGATATGCGTATCCGCAATGCAGCTATCGCTGGCGCAACCGCTCTCGCCGTTGCCTTCGGCGGCACCACCGTTGCTTCCGCCGACGTTAACCAGAACGGCAACACTGTCCCAGTAGAGCAGGCAGGTCCTTCCAAGACTGGCGCAGGCCAGAAGGAAGACCAGACCCCTGAGGACTACACCCCTTCCCTGTCCTCCAAGATCGGCAACAAGCTCGAGGGCGACCAGGCAGCTAACGCCGTTGGCATCTTCGGTTCTTCCAAGGACTTCTCCGGCCAGCCAGCATGGGCAAAGGTCTTCTACGGTGCTACCGTTCTAGCAGGCGTTGGCGCCCTGCTGGGCGGCATCATCGGCCCTGTATACAACTTCTTCGTACACGGCCCTTCCTTCTAAGCAACAGCCACACGGCTCAATCAAAACTTCCGAAAGGTAATTTTCACAATGCGTAACTTCCGCACCGCAGCCGTTGCTGCTGCAACCGCTGTCACCGTAGCTTTCGGCGGCACCGCCGTTGCTTCTGCAGAGACCTCCTCCACCAACGAGAACACCACCTCCTCCTCTTCCTCCAGCTCCCTCACCCAGCTGGGCAAGGAGTGGGGCGCATGGACCCCAGGCAAGGACGGCAAGCCTGTCGTAACTCCTGACAACCAGGTCACCGGCGAGGACATGTTCGGCAAGGAAACCTCCGAAAACATCCCGGAGTGGGCTTCCAACTGGAAGAAGGGTGCTACCGCACTGGGCATCACCTCCATTGTCGGCGCGATCATTGGCGCTTACAACTACGCTGTTTACAACGGCATCGTCCCGCAGCACATCCTGGACCCAATCTTCCGCCGCTAATTATTAGCCGCAGATTGGCTCTAGATAGCTAGGGCTTGCAGGGGCCCCGTTTTAGAACGGGGCCCCTTTGCTATGCGCAGCTACGTGCTAAGTCCTGATGCTTTGCGCGGGACGTCGCCACGCAAAGTGTGCAAAAGGCCGCCTCCACTTCCCCGCTTGGGCTGTGGAGGCGGCCTTGGCTTTTAGTCTCTAGTCTTCATCTGGGATGGTGAGGATTTCGTTGCCATCCTCGGTAATGACAAGGGTGTGCTCAAACTGGGCGGTGAACTTGCCGTCCGTGTTTTGGACAGTCCAGTCATCGTCCCAGATCTCGTAATCCAGAGAACCAAGATTAATCATCGGCTCAACAGTCAGGGTCATGCCAGGCTCAAGGATGTCGCGGTAGACGGTCGAGTCATGGTGCAGGACAACCAGGCCATTGTGGAAGGTTGGGCCGACGCCGTGGCCGGTGAAATCGCGCACGACGTTGTAGCCGAAGCGCTTGGCATAAGACTCAATCACGCGACCAATGACATTGATCTCGCGGCCAGGCTTTGCGGCCTTGATGCCGCGCATGGTGGCCTCCTTGGTGCGCTCTACCAGCAAGCGATGTTCCTCGGAGACGTTACCGGCGAGGAAGGTGGCGTTATTATCGCCGTGGACGCCATTCTTATAAGCGGTGATATCGATATTGACGATGTCGCCGTCCTCAATCACGGTGGTATCCGGGATGCCGTGGCAAACAATCTCATTGAGGGAGACGCAGCTGGACTTGGGGAAGCCGCGGTAGCCTAGCGTAGACGGGTAAGCGCCGTGGTCGCACATGTACTCGTGCGCTACGCGGTCCACGTAATCAGTGGTTACGCCCGGCTGCACGGCCTTTCCAGCCTCTTTGAGGGCGTTGGCTGCAATCTTGCAGGCCTCACGCATCTTCTCAATGACCTCTGGGGACTGGACGTAGGGCTCGCCTACGGCCTCCTGCACCTCGTCCTTCCACACATACTCGGGGCGCTCGATGCTCTCCGGCACGGTGAGGATCGGAGTGGGCTTGCCTGGCTTTAGCTTTCCTCGATTACTCATGGTTTCCCATGGTAGTCCTCTGCACCCATAATGCAGCAGCCGGGGTCATAAGCTAGGGCCGTAGCTTCAGCTCCGAGTCTAGGTCTACCCTTCGGCCGGCGGAGCCGCACCCTCGTGCGGTCCGGACCGGTAGTCATCGACCTTCTGCAAGAAGTTGCTAGTGATATTGACCGAGACATCAGAGCCGCCGCCCAAAACCACGAGGGTGGCAAAGGCAATATCATCTTCTTCCCGGTAGCCGGTAAACCAGGCGTGCGAGCCTTCATTGATTTCCGCCTCACCGGTCTTGCCATAAATGGTGCCGCCAGCAGCCATGCTGCGCGCGGTACCGCTGGTGACCACTTGGCGCATCATGGCACGGACATTGTCCAGCACGGGCTTGGGAATCTGCTGCGGTTTATCGGATGCTTTGGTCTTGTGCCCCTCGATAAGCGTCGGTGTAGGCGTCTTGCCGTTGGCAACCGTGGCAGAAACAAGGGCCATGCCAAAAGGACTTGCCAAGTCGTAGCCCTGACCATATCCGGATTCAGTGCGTTCCAATGGCTCCTTTCCGTCTGGAATAGAGCCAGTGATGGTCGTCAACCCGGGGATGTCATACTCAACGCCGAAGCCAAACTTCTTGCCCATATCTTTCAACTCACCAGGCTTGAGCTTGGTGGAGATATCCGCAAAGGTGGTGTTACAGGACTGCGCGAAGGCTTGGCTGAGCGGAACACTGCCCAAAGAAAAAGAATTGTAGTTGGTCACTACGCGGCCATAGATATCCATAGTGCCCGGGCAGGGAACGATGGTATCGGTATTTAGGCCCTGTTTGTCCACGCCAGCTGCGGCAGTGAGAATTTTAAAAACAGAACCAGGCGGGTACTGCCCCTGTAGGGCGACGTCGCCGTCCTCATCAGCCTTCTCGGTTTGCGCTACGGCCAAAATATCGCCATTGGAAGGTCGGATGGCTACGAGCATTGCCTGCGAATCGGCACGCTCGTTTACAGCTTCTTGCGCGGCGCGCTGCACGTCGTAATCCAGACCAACCTTGATCGATGGCGCAGCATTGGGATCATGCTTTTCGACGTCCGATAGCGCCGCACCATTCTCATTGACCACGGAGATGGACCAGCCAGTTTGACCATCGACCTCGTCTTGGACCGCAGAGCGCACGCGCGACATGAGATCGGGCGCGAGACCACGGTCGCGGGTAACCAAGGCTGGCTCCTCGTTGAGGCGCACGCCGTCCATGCCCTCCACTTTGGGACGCACAGCCTTGGCTTGATCTTCTGTGAACATAGTTACGGAGAAAGAACCGTCTGCATCCTCCAATTTCTTGGCCAAATCCTTGGCATCAATCTCTGCAATTGAATCATCCTGGCGATGGGCGGCTGCCAACGCGCCGCTAATCTTTGCCGCGGTAGGGCGCACATCCTCTAAGGAGCTGGTATCTACCACCAGACGATAGTTCAGCCCTGGGCGCATCAATTCCACTCCATTGGAAGAGACCACGCTGGCACGCTTTGCCTCCAATGCGCGCAGTTCCAAGTGCTGGTTTGCGCCCAAGTCTGGGTGGATTAGGCTCGGCTTCCAGCGCACCGTCCACTCATCCTCAGTCTTGGTAAGCGTCATCTGCGTGTCATAGCTCAAGGTACGTTCCTTGGGCAGATCCCAGGTGACCTTGTAGTTCGCCGTAGCGAGGTTCTCGTCTTGATCGACACCTTCTAGCTCAATATCGAGCCCCTCGGCCTGCAGGCCGGAGTAGGTGGCGTCCAGGGCTGCGGTGGCGTCAGAGGGGGCATCGGTAAGCGCGGCCAAGCCGTCGTTATTGCGGGATTCCATCCCTTCGAGGAATTCCTCCGCCACCGGTTCTGCAGATACCGGCTTCGGGGTACAAGCAACCACGCTGGTGGAAGCGAGCGTGATAGTTGCAACCAGCGCGACCAACTTCTTCATGCCTTGGCACTCTAGCAGCGCACGAACCAAAAAAGACTGCCCCACACCGAAGTGCGGGGCAGTCTACTTAATGTGGGTGGATTACTGGGTTACACGAACCTCAGCCTTAGCGCCTTCCACGGCCTCCATGCCCTGCTCATCGGCAATGCGCATGGCCTCTTCAATGAGGGTTTCCACAATCTTGTCTTCCGGCACGGTGCGAACAACCTCGCCCTTGACAAAGATCTGGCCCTTACCATTGCCGGAGGCAACGCCTAGGTCGGCATCGCGTGCCTCGCCCGGACCGTTGACAACGCAACCCATAACGGCAACGCGCAGCGGGAACTCCATGCCGTCCAAGCCGGCGGTGACTTCCTCAGCCAGCTTGTAGACGTCCACTTGAGCGCGGCCGCAGGAAGGGCAGGACACGATCTCCAGCTTGCGCGGGCGCAGGTTGAGCGACTGCAGGATCTGGTCGCCCACCTTAATTTCCTCTACAGGCGGCGCGGACAAGGACACGCGAATGGTATCGCCGATGCCCTCTGCCAGCAGCGCACCGAAGGCGACCGAGGACTTGATGGTTCCCATGAACTTCGGGCCTGCCTCGGTCACGCCGAGGTGCAGCGGATAGTCAGTCTTTTCCGCCAGCTGGCGGTACGCCTCCACCATCAGGACAGGGTCGGAGTGCTTGACGGAAATAGCGATATCGCCGTAACCATGCTCCTCAAACAGGCTAGCCTCCCAAATGGCGGACTCCACGAGTGCCTCTGGGGTGGCCTTGCCGTACTTTTCCAGCAGGCGCTTGTCCAAAGAACCACCATTAACGCCGATGCGGATAGGAATGCCGGCATCGCCTGCAGCCTTAGCAACTTCCTTCACGCGGCCGTCGAACTCGCGGATATTGCCCGGGTTAACGCGGATGGCGGCACAGCCGGCATCGATGGCTTGGAAGATGTACTTAGGCTGGAAGTGGATATCCGCAATCACCGGGATGGGAGACTTCTTAGCAATGGCCGGAAGTGCTTCCGCATCGATGGGCTTAGGACAAGCCACACGCACGATATCGCAGCCGGAAGCGGTCAGCTGCGCAATCTGCTGCAGTGTGCCATTGATGTCGTGCGTCTTCGTATTGGTCATCGACTGCACCGAAATTGGTGAGTCAGAGCCGACACCGACCGGGCCCACCTGCAACTGCCGAGTCTTACGGCGCGGGTGCAGTACTGGTGGCGGGCCGTCTGGGATTCCTAGACCGATGGGGGTCGACATGAATTCTCCTTGTTGAAGCACAGAAATAAATAAGGTGGGTGATTAACGCCCCCACTCTAGCACTGCTTGCTTTATGCCTGAAGTGCACGCAGCGGGGACACGGCTGCTAACCAAATAACCGGATAGGGTTGACCACATCGGCGACGATAACGATGACGCCGACGCCCATCAGCAGTGCGGCCATCACATAGGTCACCGGCATCAACTTGGTGTAATCGGCCGGGCCCAAGGCCGGCTTGCCCGCAAGTTTGCGGATGCCATCGCGCAGCTTTTCATAGATGATGACGGCGATATGCCCGCCGTCGAAAGGCGGCAGCGGAACTAGGTTAAATAGAGCGAGGAAGAAGTTCAGCGTTGCCAGCATCATAAAGAACATCGACCACAGGGAACGCTCGGCCAATTCGCCGCCCACACGGGAAGCGCCGACAACGGACATCGGGCCGTCAGCTTCGCGTTCGTGGCCAAAGATGGAGGCCACCACGCCCGGCACCTTGCCAGGAAATTGCTTGAGGCCATCTACCGTTGCTTCCAACGAGTAGGTACTAAACCGCCACGTTGCCGGTAGCGCGTCAACAGGGCCGTGCTTTTCGACGACGTCGATAAGCTGATTGCTCAGCCCGATAGAGCCGGCATCTATAAGTTCTCCGTCCTTATTGAGCCGCTTAACGGTATCCAGGTGGACTGGGATGTCTTTATCTTTTCCATCGCGCTCAACTGTCAGCGTGATGGTGTCACCAGGACGCTGCATTACCTCATCGCGCAGCTGAGTAAAAGAATCTATCTTCTGGTCCTCGAAGGCGACGATGATATCGCCCTCCCGCACACCGGCCTTTCCGGCGGGGCCTGGACCCGTACACTTTTCCAGTTCTTGGTTCGGCTTCTGATTGGCCGAGCAGGTCACCTCGCCTACGCGGGGGCGTACATCGGCATCCGGGTTGGGCAGGCCAGCCGTCATAGCCACAAAATACAAAATAATGAAGCCCAAAATCAGGTTGACGACAATACCGCCGGCCATCACAATAATGCGCTGCCACCATGGCTTTTTATACATGGCGTGGGGTTCTTCTTCCTCGGTGAGGAATTCATCCTGGGCAGTCATTCCGGCGATATCGCAAAAGCCGCCCACAGGGAAGGCCGCCAGCCCGTATTCAGTGTGCCCCTTCCGGAAGGAAAATATGCGCGGACCAAAGCCGATAAAGTAGCGGCGCACGCGCATACCAAAGGCACGCGCGCTAAGCATATGGCCTGCTTCATGCAGCGCTACGGTGAGCCCAATGCCGAGGGCGAAAAACACAATGCCCAGCAAATTTGCCATGGTGTGAAAGCTTTCTAGTCAGCCAGCGAATCAATCAGCGCATTCGCGCGCCTGCGCGCCTCGCCTTCTACTGCGAGGATTTCATCGAGGCTAGAGACTACACCAGCAAACTCAGAAGCGGAATCAAGGACCTTGCCCACTACGTCCACGATTTCTGGAAAATGGATACGCCCGGATAAAAATGCGGCCGCCGCTTCCTCATTGGCGGCGTTATAAATGACCCCCGTTCCCTCGGCCGCGGCGCGGCG
Organism: Corynebacterium kefirresidentii; assembly: GCA_002154655.1. Classification (GTDB taxonomy): domain Bacteria; phylum Actinomycetota; class Actinomycetes; order Mycobacteriales; family Mycobacteriaceae; genus Corynebacterium; species Corynebacterium kefirresidentii. The sequence continues at coordinate 254,766 of NGUZ01000001.1, read as the reverse complement.
GGCGAGGTCTACTGCAGGAAAGGCGGCATCGTCAAGCGGCTCAAAGCGCCACTCATGCGCCTGCGCAAAATCCAAGGAAGGCTGCGCACCCGGCACGCGGTGCGGCCAATTCAGCGCCAGCGAAATCGGCAGCTTCATCGAAGGCGGCGAAACTTGGGCGATGGTGCAGCCATCTTTGAAAGTAGCCATAGAGTGAATAATGGACTGTGGATGCACGGTGACATCGATACGCTCAGGGTCGATGTCAAAGAGCAGCGTCGCCTCAATGAGCTCCAGACCTTTATTGATGAGCGTTGCTGAATTGAGGGTATTCATCTGGCCCATCGACCACGTGGGATGCTGCGCCGCCTGCTCTGGGGTCACGTCCCACATCTCTTCGCGCGACCAACCACGGAAGGGACCGCCTGAGGCGGTAAGAACAAGCTTGTCCAGCTCCCCTTCCTCGCCGGCGCGCAGACACTGCGCCATGGCGGAATGTTCCGAATCGACGGGAATGATTTGACCAGGGCGCGCCGCCTGGGTGACGAGCGCGCCACCGGCGACGAGAGATTCCTTATTGGCCAAGGCCAAGTACTCTCCCATTTCGAGTGTCGCCAGGGTGGCTTTAAGGCCGAGGGATCCCACTAGAGCATTGAGCACAGTATCGGCCGGAGTCGAACGCACTAGGTTCTCTGCAGCATCGGCGCCACTTAGTACCGAACCGCCTAAGGCAGCGGAAACCTCGGCAGCGGCTTCCTCTTTAGCCACTGCAACGTGGTCAAACGAAAGGTTGAGGCGACGGGCCTGATCGATGATGAGCTGCGGGTTGGAGCCGCCCGCCGCAATTCCCACTACGTCGAATTTATCGGGATTATCCGCAATGACTTCCAAAGCCTGCGTGCCGATTGAACCGGTGGAACCAAGAATGAGTATTCGCTGTGTAGTCACGCTTCTACCCTAGCGCCCCATCATCACTGGGCGGGCACGCCAGGTGACCGGCATTGCGACGGGGGTGTTTAATCGCCATCTTAGGTGCGATGATTTAGAATGTGTAGCAGACAAATGGCATTGGTGTGCCCGCACGCCCATCGCGCAGACGGGCATACGCAGAAGCGAAGGAGAGCAAGTGTCTTCCCACAAGCCGGTACCACAGGTATATGACGGTGTTTCCACTGAGGACGTCCCATCCGCCGGATTCGGCTGGTCCCGCATCAGCCGCTCGGGCGTGCAGATCGCCGGTTGGATTTCCGTTCTCTTCTTGATCGCCTACCACTTTGGTAATCACAAGGGCCACGTTGAGTCTGTCTGGCTCGTCGTACTGACTGTCCTGCTGGTAATCGGCCTGCTCATTCACGCTTTCCAGCCTAAGCTGCACCAGGTGCGCACCGTGACCGCCCGCAACCAGCCGGTGGGCCACCAGGAGCCGGAATGGGCATATGATCAAAAGACCAACACCGGTGCGTACGCCGAGCTGAGCGATTCCCAGCTGCGCGCGCTGAATATTGAGCCTTCCCGCGTTTCTCACCTGCGCGTTGAGCCAGGCACCAACAACGCCACCCCGGTTTCCTCCGGCAAGCACACGCTCTAAGCTTTCAGCACACTTTAGCTACCGCCGCCCTTCCCCGCGAAGGTCGGCGGTTTCTTTTTGCCTCCGCTTGACGACGTCTCTGGCACTCCCCCTCACCCAGCGCTCACTCTGCTGGGTGCCGCCCTGCCCACACCCACCCTTAGCAGGAGCGCGGTGTGGGCGATACTTGCTAAGAAGCGCCCTAGTTTTAAGACACCCAGTGGCCCACCTTGGCGTAGATCTCGGGCATAGTGCTATCCACACGCTTGCCACTGACCCGCAGGGCGAGGACATAACACGCAACAGGCACGGCTATGACGAGTACAAACCCCAGCGCGACCAGCACCATGTTCGAGCCGTAGCCGATAGCCATTGGGATGACGCCTGGGATGATGGGCGTCCAGCCAATAAACAAACTCAAAATAGCGCTTAAGAAGGCGCTAGCCGAGTAGCCGGATTTATCCGCCCACATATTTCCGCCAGGCCGCGCGGTGGCAAAGGGATTAAAGGTGGTGAGCAGCAAGGACAATCCGGCGGAAGAAATGAAGATTCCGAGGGCAGTAACCGCCAAACAGGCAGTGCGAGTTTTATCCGCACTGAATGCAAAAAGCAGCATCGCCGTGAGCACAAAAATTATGGCGGATAGCGTCACGTGCGCCCAGTGCCGCGCGTAGAGCAGCGTGCGCGGGCGAACTGGGGCGGCCATCTTTACCCACAGGCTTGGACCGTCATAACCAAAATCATTGGTGGCGACGATTCCGCCTATCAGCCCGAGGAATAACAAACCTACTGACGATAAATCGGAGTCAGTAGCAAAGCCCTGGATAATCAAGACGACTGCCAGAATTGGCTGCATGATAATGCTGCCAATAAGGCGGGAGTCACGAAAAATATAGCGCAGCGAGCGCGTAAATTCCATGGCAGCAGGGCTGCTATAGGAAAAGGAACCAAGGGAAAAGCGGCTTATCCCCTTGGACTTCTCACGGTGATTGCGTGCCGACGGGGAAACCGTACGGTGCTCGAATTGCCGCCGCAACAACCAATGCCACGCCCACACAGCTACGCCCAGCGTCACTACGGCGATGAGAAATTGTGCGCAGGCTTTCACTAGCTCGCCTTGAGCAAGCGCAAGCGCCCACCCCACCGGTGCTCCAACAGGCGTCCACGCTAATCCTTCACCTACAGTTCCCAACGGAAAGTCAGAGCCCGCGAGAGAAGAAAGTTTAGTAGAGCCAAAGATAAGGACGAACACCGCCACCGAACCCAAGGCCTTAAGCTTCGTGGAACTAAGCTCCGCGACAGTTGACCCGACATGAACCGCGAGATCCACCAGCACCAGCGTCAGCACAAGGGCGAAAAGCATTCCTAGACAGAAAGGCAAGATGAACAATGCTTTCCCGTTTGCCGCCAGGATCACGCTTCCGGCCACCGCATAAGCAATGGACAGCAAGACTGAGACCGGGGCACGCAGATTAAGCACCGAGGCGATAGCGAGTGCCGGTGTGATGTCTTTTAGCCGCAGCGGAAACGCGGAAAGCTCGCGGGCAGATAGCTGGTTCTCGCCACTGGGCATGATGAGGGTGATAACGATGAAAGCCAGCGTGCCAAGACCAGGGGCCACGGTGAGGGCTTGCAGGTTCCCAGTTCCAATGGAGATATCTGCCGCAGCAAGAGCGGCGAGCGATGCTAGCCCGATGAGTCCATAGAGCAAAAGACAGATCGGGATCATAACCGCTGCAGCATTCGCTTTTAGGCTTCGCACCCACAGCGTGCGGTGCAGCTTGAGAAGCGTCGAAGTCATTGCGTCTACAACTCCCCTTCTTCGCGCTGCGTTGTGCCGCCTTCGCTGCGCAACCACTCGAAAGAGTCTGCATCAAATTCACTTCCGCCGGCGAAGTGGATGAAGGCATCCGTCAGGCTGCCGCCTTGGCGCACTTCTTCCACGTGGCCGGCGGAGAGCACCTGGCCACCGGCGATGATGGCTACGTGATCGCATAAGCCTTCCACTAATTGCATAACGTGTGAAGACAGGATTACTGTGCCTCCGCGGGCGACATAGGCGCGCAGAATCTCTTGAATAAGCTGCCCCGAAACGGGATCCACTGCCTCTAGGGGCTCATCTAGTATCACGACCTCTGGGTTATGCAGGAGCGCGCCCGCCAGAAGTATCTTTTTAGTCATGCCGGCGGAGTAGTCCGCGATGGGTTTATCGGCGGCGTCGGCAAGCTGCAAGGCATCCAAAAGCTGTGCGCTGCGGTGCTCGACTTCGGCTTGATTCATGCGGCGCAGTGCGCCGAGATAGAACAAGTACTCTGGGCCCGATAAACGGTCGAAGACCGGAGCGCCATCAACAAGCAGGCCCATGGCCGCCTTGGCTGGCAGCGGATCCTGCCAGGTATTGTGCCCGGCGATAAAGGCCTCGCCGCTATCTGGGCGCAGCAGGCCACACGCCATGGTCAACATGGTGGTTTTGCCCGCGCCATTGGGGCCAACTATGCCATAAATAGAGCCCCGCGGGATGTCGAGGCTCAAATTCGACACCGCGGGGCGTCCAGCGAAAATTTTGTGCAGACCGCGCACGGCAAAGGCCTGAGTGGTCGGATCATCTGCAAGTGGCGGATAATTCGGAACAATCATGTCCGCCAATCTTATCAGTTAGGCAGACTTATCTTCCCGCTCATCCGCTGCGAGCTGACCACAAGCCGCCGCAATTTCATCGCCCTTTGTATCACGCACCGTGCAGGGAACGCCTTGGGCTTGCACGCGACGCACGAACTCGTCCTGGCGGTCCTGCGGGGCCGCATCCCACTCCGAGCCCGGCGTGGGGTTCAGCGGAATGACATTAACGTGGACCTTGGAGCCCAACTTCTGGTGCAACTTGCGCCCCAGCATATCGGCGCGGAAATCCTGGTCATTCTTATCGCGAATCAGGGCGTACTCAATGGACACACGGCGGGCTGACTTATCCGCATAGTAGCGCGCAGCATCCAACACCTCATCAACAGACCACCGGTTATTGACCGGCACTAAACCGTCACGCAGCTCATCGTCCGGAGTGTGCAAGGAAACGGCCAGAGTGCAGGCCAATTCTTCGTCCGCAAGCTTGCGAATTGCCGGAGCCAAGCCCACGGTGGAGACGGTCACGTTGCGTTGAGAAAGGCCAAAACCCGTCCCATCCTGGCCAGTAATCTGACGTACGGCCTGGACCACGCGCTTATAGTTGGCCAGCGGCTCACCCATGCCCATGAATACCACGTTGGACAAACGTCCACCTTCTGCAGCCATGGCGGCCGCAGCGTGGCGGAATTGCTCGACAATCTCACCCGTAGACAAGTTACGATCAAGGCCGCCCTGGCCAGTAGCGCAGAACGGGCAGGCCATGCCGCACCCTGCCTGGGAAGAAATACACAAAGTAGCGCGACCTGGGTAGCGCATCAGCACTGATTCCAGTAGCGTGCCATCGTGCAATCGCCACAGGGACTTAGTGGTCTCGCCGTCGTCCGTGGAGGTGGTCCGGATGGGTTTCATCAGCTCAGGGAAGAAGGCTTCCTTGACTGCTTCGCGCTTGCCGGCGGGGATATCGGTCATATCCTCGACGTTGTCGGTGTAGTGCTCGTAATAGTGCTTAGCCAGCTGCTTCGCACGGAATTTAGGCAGGCCAATTTCTGCGAGCTTGTCAATACGCTCGTCTTCGGTCAGGTCCGCGAAATGCTTCGGGGGAAGCCCGCGGCGCGGGGCGGAAAAGTTAAGTTTCACTGGTTGAGCCATAATATTGCCCATCTTTCCACGGTCTGCGTGGGATTTTCCAATTGAAGGCCGCGCCAAGTGGCATAATCGACAGGATTAAAGAAATAATGGATGCATGACAAATCCAAATTATCCTGCAGATGATTTTTCTTCTTCCGACGCAGACCTCTCCTCGGCGGAGCTGAACGCTTCTGCACCGGAGACTAGTTCTGACCTAGAACCAGCCGTTTCTGACTCTACTTCTCACTCCACCCAGCCCTCCGGCAAGGCGAAGGGATCTTTCGCGGCCAGCACATGGATGGCGCTTATCGTAGGATTCCTGCTACTGATTGTCCTCATTGTGTTCATCATGCAAAACCAGCACGAGGTTCCCATGAACTTCCTGGGCTGGTCCGGCGAGTTCCCCGCCGGAATTGCTTTCCTCATTTTTGCTATCGGCGGCGCACTCATCATGGCGCTAGTCGGTGGCTGGCGCATGTTTGAGTTGCGTCGCCAGCTGCGCAAGCAAGCGCAGCAGGTATAAATCTATATAAAATCCGCCTCTCCCCTGTTCTGCCGTCATTTTCGGGCAGCTTATACCGGAGAGGCGGCTTTTGTTTGTCTGATGTTCCTATGGTGTAAACGTAGACAGGAAGCTAATCGCTACCCAGGTGACCATGGCAGAAGGTAGCATGCCATCCAAACGGTCCATGAGGCCGCCGTGGCCAGGAAGCAAGGCCGACATATCCTTAATACCTAGCTCACGCTTAAATTGGGATTCCACCAAATCGCCCAAGGTGGCACAGATAACTAGACCGAGCCCCATCAGGCCACCCACCCAGGCATCATGATGGAGCAGGAATTTCACCGTAAGCGCACCGGTCACCACGCCGAAGATGATGGATCCGCAAAACCCCTCCCAGGACTTTTTCGGGCTTACTGCGGGGGCCATTGGGTGGGAGCCAAACATCACGCCCGCGACATATCCGCCGGTATCGGAAGCCACAACGCACAGCATAAAGACGACGATGGAGGCAGCCCCACTGGAAAATGGAGTCGACACTAGCGACAACATAGCTGCGAAGGTGGCAAAAAGCGGAATCCACGTCAGCACAAAAATACCGACGGACATATCACGCAGGTAGTTGATAGGCGGACGATGACGACCGTTATGGAAAAGGCGGCCAAACATAAGTGCCAGCACCGCAGTGACATAGACCGCTACCAGGCCCGGCGCACCCAGGGGCCATGAGATCCACACCATGGCTTGGCCCAGAATGATAAGCAGCGTACGCGGAACATAGTAGGAATGCTCCCGCAGGCGGCTGAGAACCTCCCACATGGCAACGCCTACTGCAAGCGCTACGACCGCATACCAAGCCAGCGGACCGGCCCACACGGCAAGCACCACAAGAGCGCCGAGCCCCACGCCAACACCGATAGCGGCCGGCAAGTCGCGGCCTGCACCATTCTTTGGCTGTGGCAATCGGCGGTTTATGGCGTCACTCACCGTGACCGGCTCCTTTCGCTGTCTTGTGTGATTCCCCGGCTAACTTGCTCAGTTCCGCCAGCTCTGCCCCGTTTGTGGGAGCGGCGGGCCTTGGAACAGAAAAAGCGCCGCCGGCCGGGGAGACAGGCACGGCGGCAACAAAGCGGAGGTCCTAGACCTCCATCAGCTCGTTTTCCTTATTCTCTACCAAGCTGTCTACCTGCTCGATGTAGCCGGAGGTAATCTTTTCCATTTCCTTTTCTGCTGCGATGACTTCGTCCTCGCCGGCGTCGCCGTCCTTTTGCAGCTTCTTCAACTGCTCCATGGCTTTACGGCGGATATTACGGATAGCGATCTTGCCATCCTCACCCTTGCTCTTAGCCAGCTTCACCATTTCTTTACGGCGTTCCTCGGTCAACTGCGGAACAGTCACGCGCAGAACCTGACCATCATTGGTGGGATTGACGCCCAAATCCGAGTTGCGGATGGAATTTTCAATCTCATGGATCATGGACTGCTCATAAGGCTTGATGAGCAGCATGCGCGGCTCTGGTACGGAGATGGTAGCCATTTGGGTAATCGGGGTGGGAACACCGTAGTATTCGGCTACCAAGCCGTTGAACATGGCGGGGTTCGCGCGGCCGGTACGAATGGTCACCAGCTGCTCGCGGGTGTGCTCGACGGAAGCGGTCATGTGCTCTTCTGCTTCGAGCTGAATCTCATCGATCATGAGGCTAAATCATCCTTAAACGAATAGGGGTGGCTGTATAAAAAGGTAGCAGGTTCGCAGCCGCTACAGTATTAGGACTGCACCAGCGTGCCGATAACTTCACCGCCAGCTGCGCGGGCAATATTGCCCTCCTCCAGCAGGTTAAAGACCAAAATCGGCATATCATTGTCCATGCACAGGCTAAAGGCCGTTGCATCTGCCACCTTTAGGCCCTTTTCAATGACCTCACGCGGGGTAATTTCGGAGTACAGCTCTGCATCCGGATTGGTGCGCGGGTCATCCGAGTAGACGCCGTCGACTGCCTTAGCCAGGAACAGAACCTCGGCGCCAATTTCCAAGGCGCGCTGCGCAGCGGTGGTATCCGTGGAGAAGTACGGCATACCCATGCCAGCGCCGAAGATAACTACGCGGCCCTTTTCTAAATGGCGGTCCGCACGCAGCGGCAGGTACGGCTCAGCAATCTGCGCCATGTTGATGGAGGTCTGTACGCGGCAATCAACACCTTGTTGCTTGAGGAAATCCTGCAGAGCGAGGGAATTCATTACCGTGCCGAGCATGCCCATGTAATCCGAGCGTGCCCGGTCCATACCGCGCTGGGATAGCTCCGCGCCGCGGAAGAAGTTTCCGCCGCCAATCACCACTGCAATCTCGATTCCTTGGCGGGAGACCTCGGCGATTTGGCGGGCAACGTTTTCGACCACATCCGGATCGATACCGACCTTGCCACCGCCGAACATCTCACCACCCAGCTTCAGCATTACTCGCTTATATCCGGTTCGCTTAATATCTGCAGCAGTCACGCCTACTTCGTCTCCTTAACGCGGGGCAGTTTCAATCTCCGCCCCATCTTACCCATATATCTTTCGCATCCTCACACCACCTGCCGATGCAGCCCGGTGGGTTTAAGCTAGGCACCAAAAAGGCACCTAGAGAAGAGAGAACCTCGCGCCGGTCACCCCATTAGCGCACAACAAAGCCCACAAAGGACGGTCCTTTGTGGGCTAGGTTTTAAAAGCGAGAGCGTGCTTAAGCGCCAACCTCGTAGCGAACGAAGCCAGTGATGGTGGTGCCAGCCTCTTCCGCAACCTGCTTTACGGTCTTCTTGTTATCAGACAAGGAAGCCTGCTCCAGCAGAACGATGGACTTGAAGAAGCCGTTCAGGCGGCCTTCCACGATCTTCGGCAGGGCTGCCTCTGGCTTGCCCTCCTCACGGGTGGTGGCCTCAGCGATCTCGCGCTCCTTTTCGACGATCTCTGCGGGAACGTCTTCGCGGGTGAGGTACTCAGCGTTCATTGCAGCAATCTGCAGGGCAGCAGCGTGAGCGCCTTCCTCGTTACCCTCGTAGGAAACCAGAACGCCCACTGCCGGCGGCAGATCAGCGGAACGCTGGTGCAGGTAAACAGCAACATTGTCGCCCTCTACGGTAACTGCACGGCGTGCCTGCAGCTTCTCACCGGTCTTTGCGGACTCCTCGTCCACTACCTCGGAGACCTTCTTACCGTCGATTTCAATGTTGTTAAGCTCGTCAGCGGAGTTTGCCTTGGCCTCAGCAGCAGCGTCAGCAATCTTGGCTGCGAAGGTCTTGAAAGCCTCGTTCTTAGCAACGAAGTCGGTCTCACAGTTGATCTCGACCATGGTGTTGCCAGAAACAGCAATCAGGCCTTCGGTGGCCTCGCGGTCAGCGCGCTTGGAGACGTTCTTAGCGCCCTTGATGCGCAGGTACTCAACGGCCTTATCGTAGTCGCCGTTGGACTCTTCCAGAGCCTTCTTACAATCGAGCATGCCGGAGCCGGTAGCTTCGCGCAGTGCCTTGACGTCTGCAGCAGTGTAGTTCGCCATAGTTGGGGCGATCCTCCTTGAAAATCAAACAGTGTTCGTTCAAACAGCGTAGTCGACGCGGTGAAATCGCGCCGCTTTAGGGTGGCAGAAACCACCCCTTTTCTCACCTATGCATGAAGGTGGAGCTGGCTTCAGCAGCACCCAGCATAGATAAAACCAACCCCCGCCGCCGTTTGAGCACGGTGGCGGGGGTTGGTAAACAGCCTTGGGCAGGTATTACTCCCTTGCTGCCCCACACCAAAAGTGCGTGGGGTATTCAGTTAAACGCAGGTAAGGAAGGTTCCTACCAAGAAAGTACGATTACTTCTCGGCCTTGTCTGCGGATGCTTCCTCAGACTTTTCTGCGGAAGCCGGATCGGAAGCTGCGGCAGCCGCCTCAGCGTCACGCTTTTCCTTTTCAGCAGAGTCGCCGGCAGCTTCCTTGGCTGCAGCCAGCTGACGCTCCTCACGAGCCTTCTTGCCTTCATCTACAGCGGAGGCAACGATGCCGGAGAGCAGCTTGGTGGAACGGATGGCGTCGTCGTTGCCCGGGATCGGGAAGTCGACGTCGTCCGGGTCGCAGTTGGTATCCAGGATGGCAACAACTGGGATGTTCAGCTTGTGAGCTTCCTTGACCGCGATGTGCTCCTTGTTGGTATCAACAATCCACAGAGCGGACGGGGTCTTAGCCATATCGGAGATGCCGCCCAGAACGCGCTCGAGCTTGGCGCGCTCACGGTTGAGCATGAGAACTTCCTTCTTGGTGCGGCCCTTGTAGCCATCCTCACGCTCGTCCATTGCCTGAAGCTCCTTCATGCGCTTCAGACGCTTGGATACGGTCTGGAAGTTGGTGAGCATGCCGCCCAACCAGCGGTGGTTTACGTAAGGCATACCGACGCGGGTTGCTTCCTCGGCAACTGCTTCCTGAGCCTGCTTCTTGGTGCCAACGAACAGGATGGTGCCGCCGTGTGCAACGGTTTCCTTGACGAACTCATAAGCCTCGTCAATGTAAGTCAGCGTCTGCTGCAGGTCGATGATGTAGATGCCGTTACGGTCAGTGAAGATGAAACGACGCATCTTCGGATTCCAGCGACGGGTCTGGTGGCCAAAGTGCACACCAGCGTCGAGGAGCTCGCGCATGGTTACAACTGCCATGATTCGCTCGCTTTCTTTTATCTTGTCTTTCGGTTTTCCAATTGTGCGGTGTTTTATTCCGCACCCTAGCAACGAAGGCCCCGCTGACACCTTGTTTCCAAGGACCACGTCAGCCGCCAGGCTGTCTCTTCCTTCCAGCAGGAAGCGACAACTTCGCCGCGCGTAGTCAATGCCTCCACATGGTGGACACACTGCTGCCTCAAAGAATAATCCCTCTACGCTGGTTTTTCCAAACCGAATACAACTTATTCACACTAGGGTCGAAGCTGCTAAGCATCATGCGCCACATTCACCCCAATTGGACCATCCGCTACTCGTAATCCACAGCCCCACAGGCAAGGTCTTTCTGGCAGCTGACCTCTGGTTAATGCTTTTCCCATGAGCCATTTTTCTGTGTCTTTTTCAAAGCCCGCTTTCCGACGCCCCACCTTCACCACCACTGCCTTCCTCGTCGTTTCTTCCCTCCTACTACTGTGCTGCCCGCCGGCGACGGCCTACGTTGATCCTGCCTCGGGTAAGCCAAACCCGGCGCGGGTTTTGCGCGGGTTTGAAGCTCCCGAACAAAAGTGGAGTCCCGGCCACCGCGGTGTAGACATGGCCCTTGCCGTGGGTTCTCCGGTAGTAGCCGCTGAAGATGGCGTTGTCGCGTTTGTCGGCACGGTGGCAGGGAAACCGGTCGTTTCCATCACCCATGCGGACGGGGTAAGGACGACTTATCAGCCCGTACACGGCGTCGTAAAACAAGGCCAAGAGGTTCGCGAGGGACAAGTCATTGGCCGCTTGGGCAATCCCGTCGATGGCTATCCCGGCCTACACTGGGGCGCCCTCATTGCAAAAGATACCTATATCGATCCTTTAACCTTGCTGGATATGCCAGTGATACGCCTCAAGCCGCTTTAAGCTCGAGGATGAGCCTGGTTATATACGCGTTGCAATCTTTGCGCAGAAACGTGGGTATAGATCTGCGTGGTATTAAGCGAGGAATGCCCCAATAGTTCTTGCACAACGCGCAAATCTGCCCCACCTTCTAGGAGGTGGGTGGCAGCCGAGTGCCGCACTCCGTGCGGGGTAAGCCCCTGTGCGCCGCTAACTTTGGCGGCCCTATCCACAATGCGCCGCACCTGGCGCTGGTCAATGCGCCCTCCCCTGCTGCCTACGAATACGGCTTTAGTTCCTTCCTCAGCGAGTTGTCCACGGCCCTTTTCTATCCACTGTCGCAAGGCGTCGTCCGCCGCATGACCAAAAGGCACCACGCGCTGCTTATCTCCCTTACCGGTTACGTGCAAGGTGCCGCGATGAAAATCAATATCGCTCAGGTCTAGGCGCACCAGCTCCGCCACGCGCATCCCGGAGGCATACAGCAACTCCAAGATGGCACTATCGCGAAGGAAGTGAGCTTCGTCTACAGAGACCGCATTGCCCATGAGCTCACCGGCCTGCTCGGGGGATAGAACCGTCGGTAGGTGGCGGCCTACCTTGGGCGTGACTAGCCGTGCGGCTACATCTCGCTCGAGGTGCCCTTCGCGCACTGCCCAAGTGGAAAATCCTTTGGCCGCTGCGGTGCGACGCGCCAAGGTGGAGCGCGACTTTCCTTCCGCCACGGCCTCTGCCAGCCATTGGCGCAGGTTGTTGAGGTTAAATTCCGCAAAGGTGGGAACGCTGCGAGCAAGGTCGCGCAAATCTGAGCGATACCCACGTACCGTTGCCTCCGCACGGCCTTTCACGTGCAGTTGGAAATCCACGAAATCCTCGATAGCCTCAGCCATCTGCCCCTGAATATCCGGCGCTTTCGCGGAAACTCCATCTTCACTCATGTCACAGCAGTGTACTCGCCTTTCGCTGGGGCGATCTATTCCGTTTCCCGGCGCGCCCAGGTATTGCCGTGGCGGACAACGACACACATCTTCTCTAACGCCAATAAAAGGTGAACTGTCAACGGCAGACGAAATCCCACGTCGCGGGCAATGTCCTCTGCCGTAGCTTTTTCTTGGCCTGGCGGCGGTGTTGCATCAAAGACTCGCAACTCATTGCGGGAGAGGCGTTGTGTCATTGTTGCCGCAAAATTGATTTCATATTGTGCACCTGGATCTACTTCCCCGGCGCGGCTGACTAAGGCGCGAATTTCATCGGCACTGGTGACCAACTGTGCACGGCCTTCCTGAATGCGCTGGTGACAGCCCAGCGAGCCGCTAGTGGTTATCGGCCCTGGTACAGCCATGGCCACGCGTCCTAGCGCTTCTGCCCAGTTGAGAGTATTAAGTGCGCCGGATCGAAAAGCCGCCTCCATAACTACGGTGCCGTGACTGAGTGCTGCTACTAAACGATTGCGCGTTAGGAACCGGTGTCGCTTCGGTGCGGTTTCCGGTGCGAATTCAGAAATAACGCACCCGTTATCCGCGATCTTGGCAAATAGGTTGGCATTGCGAGCCGGATAGTCCCTATCGATGCCGCACGCTGCTATAGCTACCGTGTGCCCGTTGTTGTGCAAAGCAGTTTCATGCGCAACGGTATCGACGCCTAAGGCGCCGCCGGATATAGGAGTCCATTCGTGTTGGACCAATCCGGACACTACGTTTTGGGTTGCCTGCCAGCCATAGCGAGAAATGGCGCGAGTGCCAACAATCGCTACAGCCTGAGCAACCTCCTGTTTCACAGGGGCGCCACGCACCCAGAGGCTGTGCGGCGGCAGTGCTTGGTCATCAAAGGTAGCTGGGGCTTCCCCGCTGTTTTGATAGAAGCCGAATGCGGAATCAAACTCCTCCATTGGCCACTCTGGGCTTTCTGCCGTGATGAGCCGAGCCCCAACGCGTTCGGCTGCTGCCATATCCTCCGCTTGACGCAGCCAATCATAACGGGAGGCCGTGCGCGCAAGCAGCGGTCCTATCCATTCAGCTCGATGGTAGATTCCATAGGCGATTTCCTCGGCCGGATACTGCGTAAGCAGGGCCTGCAAAGCAGCGGAAGGGCCTTCTACCACGCGGTTGAGGTATACCCAGGTGGCATAAGGGGTGGAGAGATCTAATTCGCTCATGCCGCGAGCCTTCCCACGTTGATGGAGCCACGCAGGTCGAGTGCGCGTCCCACTTCATCCAAGTCCGGCTGCATCTTCCCTGCTAAATCAGCTAGGGTCCACGAAAGCCTGAGCACACGGTCCACCCCGCGCTGGGAAATTTCGCCTTCCGCCAGGTAAGCGGACAACATGACCATTGCAGCATCCGCAGCCGGCCGCTTTCGGCGCAAGTAGGACGAAGGGACCTCGCCATTGGTCCGCGCGGAAATGCCATCCGCCCACCACCGCGCAGCGGCACGCTCGCGGGCAGCGGCAACTCGCTCGGCAATGACTGCGGAGTCTTCTTCGCCCTCCGCGTTGATCGTCGCCGCCTGCCCACTTAAGGTGACCACCATATCTAGACGGTCCCGGAGCGGACCGGAGAGGTTGGACAGATAATTCATGCGCTCGTGCGGGTTACACCTGCACTGCGAAGGATCTTCTGCCGAGCACCTACACGGGTTTGCTGCCATGACCAGTTGGAAGCGAGCGGGATAGATAACTTCTCGGCGCGAGCGCGCAAGCCGTACTTGTCCTTCTTCCAACGGGGCACGCAGGCCATCGAGTACCGGTGCGGCAACCTCGCTGACCTCGTCGAGGAAGAGCACACCATTGTGAGCCAGGCTTACCGCTCCTGGGCGCGGATGCCCGGATCCGCCACCCAGCAGCGCGGCCCGAGTAACCGAGGCATGCGGGGCGATAAACGGAGCATGCTCAATGACCTCACCTGGCGTTCCGGTAAGCGAATGAATCGCGGTGGTCTCTACCTGCTGATCCGGGGTAAGTGTAGGCAGGATGGTCGGCAGACGGGAGGCAATCATGGACTTTCCCGCCCCGGGAGGGCCAATCATCATAAGGTGGTGCCCACCGGCCGCAGCAACCTCGGCGGCCCATTTTGCATTAGCTTGGCCCGCGATATCGCAAAAGTCCAAGCGCATCGTGGCTGCAGGCGCAGCTTCAATCGAGCCAGAAAAACTCGCCGCCTGCGGTAACCCGCGGTTTCCGCACGCCCAGCTAAAAGCCTCTTTCAAAGATGCTGCGACGAGTACGTCCAAATCCGGCACCAAGGTTGCTTCGGCTGCGTTGCCCGGAGGCACGATAAGAGTTGATATTCCCTGCTCCCTTGCGGCTAGGAGGGCCGGAATAATACCTGCGACGGGCCGAACGGATCCGTCGAGGCCGAGTTCTCCCAAAACCAAGGTGCGCTGCAGCCGCCTCGCGGGCGAAGGCGAGTTGCCAAAGCGCGGAAAGTCACCTTCTGCCTGCGCCGCCAGGATTGCGAGCGCTATGGGTAAGTCAAAGTGGGAACCGGATTTGGGAAGCGACGCTGGAGACATCGAGACGACCACTTTGGTCTTGGGCCAAGGAAGGTGGGAGTTAAAGGCTGCAGTCTTGATCCTATCCCGCGATTCAGAGATCGCGGTATCCGTCTGACCCACAACATGTATCCCTGGCAGGCCGTGGCCAACGTTCGCCTCTACATCGACTAACTGTGCTAGAACTCCGTTGAGGGACATCGTCAAGCAATTACCTAGAGCCATCTTCAACCCCCTTGAAGTGTTCTAGCGCAAATCCCTGCCCGCGCTCCAACAACGTTATAACGTCGAATCGCACCGAAGACAGTGGCTTTCCATCGAGCCACTGCGCTGCAGCCTTGCGAAGGCGCGCTAGCTTCTGCGGGGTTACGGCTTCTGCTACCCCGAAGCTGGGAGTGGCACGCGTTTTAACCTCAACAAAGACGATGGTTCCGTCCGCCTCGCGCGCGATGAGGTCAATTTCTCCTACCCTATAAGAGACATTAGCGGCAATAATTTCGGCCCCGCGTTCACGGAGGTAGCGCGCGGCGAAGGCCTCTCCCCTTTTCCCTAAGACTTGCTTATGGCGAGGCTTCTTCGTGGCTAGGTGGTGTTCTGAACTAAATTGCATTGCAGTTTATCCTTGTGCGTCGTGAAATTCATCGGCCTGCACAGAACACCGCAGCTAGCATGGCTTGCACAAGGTATACAAAACGGAAAGTGCCCTGGCTGTGGATAACTAGGCTTCGAGGCACTGTTATCCACAGCCAGGGCACAACGCTTGTAGTGCCGAGTTGACAAAATTACTCCGGCATCATGAATTCAGGCTTATCCAGCTCTTCGATATTGACGTCCTTGTAGGTAATGACGCGAACATAGCGCACAAAGCGGGCCGAGCGGTACATATCCCATACCCAAGCATCGGACATGCGCACCTCATAGTACACATCAGGCCCAGAGGTATGCGGAATAAGCTCTACCGCATTAGCCAGGTAAAAGCGCCGCTCAGTTTCAACGACATAGGAAAACTGACTGACAACGTCTCGGTACTCGCGGTAGAGGGACAGCTCTACCTCAGCCTCGTAGTTATCGAGTTCCTCTGCACTCACGATGGACCTCCAGGTTGTGGGTTAGCTCGCTTAAGCTTAGCGCGCAGGAGGCTAGATTCTAGCTAGGCACGCGCGGCGAACTCCGCATGAGCGCGGCGGACATTGTCATAGCTCATCCGGTGTTCCGGGCACGCTCCAAGCGCCGAAATTGCGGCCTCGTGTGCCTTAGTCCCATAGCCTTTGTGCTTGGCTAATTCATAGCCGGGGTAGCGCGCATCAAGGTCGCGCATCAGATGGTCGCGACTCACTTTTGCCAAGACACTTGCCGCGGCGATACACCGCGCGGCTGCATCGCCGCCGATGATGGGCAGCTGGGGTTGGGTAAGGCCGGGGATAAAGAGGGCGTCGCTAAGCACATAGCCCGGGCGGACATCCAGGCGTGCTACCGCCCTGCGCATACCGGAAACATTAGCGTGCTGGATGCCGCGCTTATCGATGTCCCCAGCGCTAATGTGCACCACAGACCAGTCCACAGCCTTGTCCTTAATGAGTGGAAAGAGCCGCTCGCGCTGCCGGGGAGTCAGCTTTTTGGAATCGCTAAGCTCCGCCAGCTCCTTGATCGGGCGATCAGGCATAATGCAGGCCGCGATGGTGATCGGCCCGCAACACGCGCCGCGCCCGGCCTCATCCACTCCAGCCACCGGCCCGAGCCCAGCCTTGCTCAACGCCAGCTCATAGGTGCGTCGTTGCTTAAGCCGCCGCATGCGAAATCTCTGGGTGTTCCACCCCACCCCACCGCGATAGAGGCAAGATGACAGCCTCAACTCGGCCGCGAATATTGTCCACTGGCACGGTGCCTTGTAGGTTATCGCCCAAGTGCGCACGCGAATCGAGGGAGTTGGTGCGATTATCTCCCATTACCCAGAGATGCCCCTCCGGGACGGTGACGGGGCCGAAGTACTCGCCGCCACACTCCTGGGAGCCAACGCCGGGGTCTACGGGAATCTCCGGTGGATCAAGCACGAATGATTGATCAATCGGCTGACCATCCACCATCACCGAAGGATCACCAGCTTCACAGCTCACCGTTTGTCCGCCGGTAGCAATTACCCGCTTGACGAGGATATTTTCCCCGTTGGGCAAAAGCCCTACTGCTGCCAAGGCATTCTGCGCACCTCGCACAATAATGTTGCGCGAGCGTGTGACCTGAAACTCGTTATTCCACGACTCCGGCCCTTCGAAGACAACCACCTCCCCAGGTTGTGGGTCTGTGAAGTAATAGCTGACCTTCTGCACTGCGATGCGATCATTTTCGCAGCCGGCACAACCATGCAGGGTAGGTTCCATCGACGCAGAAGGAATGACATACATCCGTCCCACCAATGCTTGTAAGAGCACCAGCAGGACAAAACCTGCCACCACGGGGAAGAAAAAATCCCGGGTGCGCAGGCGTTGGGAAGAAGGTTTATTCCTGGATGTCCGGGTCATCGATGCCACCGATGCGGGTAAACGGCCAGAAGACGAACTTCACCTTGCCGCGGACATTTTCCACCGGAACTGTGCCGTGGAATTTATCGGTCATGTGATAGCGAGAATCTGCCGAGGCCGTGCGATTATCACCCATGACCCAGATATTGCCCTCCGGTACTTCCACGGGACCAAAGTACGGGCCACCACACGCTTCCGAGCCTGTCGACTTATCTACCGGGTACGTGGGCGGGTCTTGCACGTAGTCTTGCTCGATGGGCTTGCCATCAACCATGACTGCAGGATCGCCCTCTTGGCAAGACACTGTCTGCCCACCGGTAGCAACCACACGCTTGACTAGGGTATTTTCATCGGGCGGTGCCAAGGATACAAAGCTCAACGCGTCCTGCACACCGTGGATTAACGGGTTGGACGAGCGCGGCGAGACATAACTAGAATTCCAGTCCTCGGTGCCTTTGAATACGACAACATCGCCTGGTTCTGGCTCGCCATCGCCGTAATACGAGATCTTTTCCGTAAAGATACGGTCATTCGTACAGCCCTCGCAGCCATGCAGTGTCGGCTCCATCGAGCCGGAAGGGATCACATACTGCCGTCCGATAAAGTTCTGGAAAAGGCCCACGATAACAAGGACCGTTGCCACGACCAGAAGGGTTTCCAGCAGCCACGGCATGTCTTTTTTCTTAGTTGCCCCTTCGCCTTGCGGGGAGGCGAGCCCCTCTGCGGGGTTGGCCCCCTCACCTTCCGGCGACTGTTCCTGCGAGATGCTGTCTTTATTCACGCGCTAAATCCTAGCAACCCCACGTCCCGGTTCCCGCCTTATCCCCCTCGCGGCTAGAGAATTCACAGGCAACTATCCGGTTAAAGCCTGCCGGCTGACACCAGGAAATAGCTGGCAATAGGTACAGAAAATCCCCCTTGCACTCACAAGGATGCAAGGGGGATGGTGGCGCGCAGCGCACTAATACTAGCGACGCTCCTTGATGCGAGCCTTCTTACCGCGCAGATCGCGCAGGTAGTACAGCTTCGCACGGCGAACGCGGCCGCGGCGGGAGACCTTGATGGACTCCAGGTTCGGGGAGTGAACCGGGAAGGTACGCTCAACGCCGATACCGAAGGAGACCTTACGGACGGTGAAGGTCTCACGGATGCCGGAACCCTGACGACGGATGCAGATGCCCTTGAACAGCTGTGCACGCTCGTTGTTGCCCTCGATAACCTTTACGTTAACGTCGAGGGTATCGCCTGGGCGGAAGGACGGGATATCGTCGCGCAGCTGTGCTGCATCGACCTTGTCAATAATGTTGGACATGCCAATATTCCTTTTCAGTTTGGGACAGAGGACCCTAGCGGCGTGAAGCCTAACCGGTTCGTGCCCGTTACATAGAACGGTGCACTATTTTTCCACATGCACTGGCAGGAACCAAATTTCCTCCCCGGCACTACTTTCCTTCCCTGCCCAAATTACGCCGCCACAGCAGCTTGGGAGCGGACAAGGTGCTCATCGAGGATTTTCGCCGTGCCCAAGTGACGCGCGCGGAAGACCACATATGAGGCGAAAAGCGCGATCAGGGTAAATCCGAGCAACGCCGCCATTCCAGTCCAGAAGGTCGCATCATGAATCCCATCAGTGGCACGCGTGAAAGCATCTTTTGCGTAGGTCATCGGATGAAAAGAGTGCATAATGCTCAACGGGCAGGGAATCGCGGCCACCGGCCACACGCCGCCAAAGACCATCACGCCGAGGGCAAAAAGTCCCGCGGCGAAGATGCCACCAATCTTTCGGCCAAAAGTCACGTGGAAAAACTGGTACGTCGCCGCACCCACCGCCGCGATGGCCGCTACTACCCCGAGAATCATTGGCCAGCTTGCCGGTGACCACCCCAAAGTCGCTGACATCAGCGCCATAAAGGCAAGGACAATGAAGTTGAGCGCAGTCAGCGTGAAGAACGCAAGAAGTATCCTGCGCGCAGGATGCGTGACTGGAATTCCTTTACGTCCGAGGTAGTAGGGGAACACCATAGCCACCAGCAGCATGACGAGGAAGCCGAAGACAAGCACTAAGAGCAAAGAGGCGCCGCCGGTGACGTCTTTGCGGGTAGGGTCCGCGGGGCTTATTACAGTTTGGACTGGGTGCACATTGGAAGCGGTGAAGTTAATGGGAACGGCCATGTTTTGAGCCGAGTCTTCCGGTTTGGAGATAGATGGCGCTTTGTTTGCACCATCTGCCAGCTTCTGCGAGAGCTCACCAGAACCAGCCTTTAGCTTATCCATGCCTCCCTTGAGCTCGGCACCGCCGGCCGCCAAGCGGTCTGTCCCCGCCTTCAAGGTGCCGGTTCCATCATGGAGGCGGCTCGTGCCATCGTGCAGCTGAGCAGCGCCGTTGCTGAGTTCTCCAACGCCGCTGTGCAGCTCTTTGGTGCCATGAGCGAGACGGTGCGCCCCGCCATTGAGCTTGTTCATGCCGCCCAGATATTCCGAGTTGGGATCTGAAAGGTTGTAGTACAGCTGGCCGGTACCATGAGAAAGCTGTTCTAGTTTCTCCACCATGTTTCCACTCGTCGCCGGATCAAGCTTGGATACGAGCGAGTGGAGCTGTTCAGCCTGTTGCCCCATACCCAAGTTACGCAGTACCTCTACCAGTTGTAAAAGCGCGGGAACCACGACTTGGGCCTGTTTGAGCACTGGGATGAGCATTCCCGTGAGCTGATTAACCCCACCATCGATCTGGCCTGCACCATCGGCGAGACGGCCAGTGCCAGCGAGCAGCTTATCGGAGCCTTCGGCAAGTTGTGTGGCACCATCATCCAGGCGAGCGGCACCATCATCAAGTCGCCCGACTCCCTCATTGAGGCGGGTTGTGCCATCAAGGAGCGCACCAGTTCCGTCATGCAGCTTTCCTGCGCCGGCCCCCAGCTCACCTATGCCGGCGACCGCACGACCACCACCTTCTTGCAGCTTTCCGGCACCTTCATCAAGACGCCCAGCGCCATCGGCGGCAGTTCCCAATCCATCGCTTAGCTTATTGAGCCCTTCGATTACCTGGTCAGCATATTTTTTCGAGATTGCATTTTCCACGCTGGTTTGCACCTGCGGGATTAGGCTGGAAGAAATCACGGAGCCGTTCGTGCCGTAATAGTCATTGCTCGCGAAATGAATTTCAGGCTTGACGGGCTTATCGCTGATGATGGTCACCGCCTGTTTGGAAAAGTCCTGAGGGATGGTCACCACCAGCAGATATTTGCCCTTTATCAGCCCTTGGTCCCCCTCCTCCTTATTCACCTCTGCGAAATTTAGGTAATCGGTATCCAGCAGACCTTCTACCACCTGATCTCCGTAATTGGTATATGCGCCCTGCTTGTTGACGCCCGCGTCTTCATTCACCACCGCTAGGTCAATTTTGCGCATGTATTTGGACGGGTCCCACATAGCCCACATCATGGTTCCGGCAACAATAATGGGCGCAACCAGGAAGAACACGATGAGTGCTCGTGCCAATGCACTGCGCGGACGCCAATCCAATACGCGGTGCCAACCCAATACTCCCCTGCCATGGCTGGATGTAGCCGCTTTGCTCATTTCCTTCTCCTTGCAATTGACATGGCATCACGCACCCTTTACTTAGTTTTGCCTAACTTACCATTGTGAGGCAATATGGGCACGCATTGGACTCCACGGCGTGGAGGAATTCTCCCCCAGGCATGCAAAAGCTCCCACCGTAGGCAACGATGGGAGCAAAAGCAGCAGGCAAAAAGGCTAGCCCACGGCGGCTAAAAGCCTGCTTTCTTCAGGGCATCGGCCATGGCGCCACCACCGCCGGAGCCACCTCGACCGCCCGTCCGGCCGCGTGATCCGCCCCGGGAACCGCGCCCGGATTTGTGCCCGGAGCGCTTCCCTTCGCCCCTGGCAGCAGAGTTTGCGGCATGTTGCGCATCGCCACGGCGCTTGGGAGCCTGCTGCCCCGGTTCATCATCGAGGCGCAAAGACAAGCCGATGCGCTGCCGCTCAACGTCGACCTCCATGACTTTTACCTTGACCACTTGGCCAGAGCGCACGACCTCGTGCGGATCAGAGACGAACTTGTGGCTCATGGCAGAAACATGGACGAGCCCGTCCTGATGTACTCCAACGTCCACAAAGGCGCCAAAGGCCGCCACGTTGGTAACTGTGCCCTCAAGGATCATTCCCGGGGTGAGATCGGAGACCTTATGTACCCCCTCTTTGAAGGTTGCGGTCTTAAATTCTGGACGCGGGTCGCGGCCGGGTTTATCCAGCTCAGCGATGATATCGGTCACCGTAGGGATACCAAAGGTCTCATCTGCAAAATCTGCTGGCGCAAGCTTGGAAAGTACGCGGGTATTGCCAATAAGCTCGGAAATGCCCAGACCGGTCTTTTCCGCAATGCGGGAGACAACTGGATAAGCCTCAGGGTGCACGGCGGAGGCATCCAACGGATCGGTGCCGCCATTGATGCGAAGGAAGCCGGCTGACTGCTCAAACGCCTTTGGCCCCAGACGCGGCACCTTCTTCAGTTCCTTGCGGGAAGCAAAGGAGCCGTTTTCATTGCGGTAAGCCACGATATTGGCAGCGATGGTGGAATTAACTCCAGCCACCCGCTCCAGCAGCGGGACGGAAGCAGTGTTGAGATCTACGCCCACGCCGTTCACGGCACTTTCCACCACACCATCAAGGGTGCGAGCGAGTGCGGTCTGGTTAACGTCGTGCTGGTACTGACCCACACCAATGGCCTTCGGATCGATTTTTACCAGCTCCGCCAGAGGATCCTGCAAACGACGAGCGATGGAAACTGCACCACGCAGCGAAACATCCATATCGGGGAATTCCTCCGCCGCCAGCTGCGAGGCAGAATACACCGAAGCGCCGGACTCTGAGACTACGACGGGCGTGGGACGCTGGCCTCCGGCCTGCTTGATGAGGTCCGCAATCTCCTGGGCGAGCTTCTCGGTCTCACGGGAGGCAGTACCATTTCCGATGGCCAAAAGGTCCACCGAATGCTTGGCGCACAAGGTAGACAAGGACTGTAGCGCCTGACTCCACTGATTCTGCGGCTGGTGCGGGTAGACAATAGTGGTATCGAGCACTTTGCCGGTTTTGTCTACAACCGCACACTTGACGCCATTGCGGTAGCCCGGATCCAGGCCGATGGTGGCACGCTGACCTGCCGGCGCAGCAAGTAGCACGTCCCGCAAATTGGTGGCAAAAATCTTGAGCGCACCTTCCTCTGCCACTTCTTTCAGACGCATACGTACATCCAGGCTGGAGGAAATATAAAGCTTTGTGCGCCAGCCCCAATGGACGGCGTCAGCAAGCCACTTGGAGGAGCGATCCAGTTCAAAGCGGGAGGCAATAACGTCCTCATAGTCCGCGTCATCGCCTGCATCAAGCTGCAATTGCAATACGCCTTCATTCTCGCCCCGCAGGAGCGCCAAAATGCGGTGCGAGGGCAATGTGTGGAAAGGCTCGTTGAAGGAGAAGTAATCCTTAAACTTCGCTCCTTCTGCTTCCTTGCCCTCAATGACGTGCGCGCCCATAACGCCTTCAGTAAACATGCGCTCTCGCACCTCACCCACCAGGTCAGCGTCCAGTGCGAAGCGATCCACCAGGATGGCGCGGGCGCCGTCGAGGGCTTTCTTTGTATCTTCAAAGCCCTCGCAAAGGAAGGCCTGCGCTAGGTCTTCTGGGGTGGCGTGAGGATCCGCGATGAGTTTATCGGTCAGCTCTTCTAGGCCGGCCTCGCGGGCAATATCCGCCTTGGTTTTGCGGCGCTTCTTATACGGCAGGTACAGATCTTCCAGGCGCGCCTTGGTTTCGCAGGCAAGGATTTGTTCCTTCAGGGCGTCGCTAAGCTTGCCCTGCTCCTCAATCGCCGCAAGGATGGTCTCCTTACGCTCCTGCAATTCCTTCAGGTAGTTCGCGCGCTCTTCAATAGTGCGCAGCTGGGAGTCATCCAGCCCGCCGGTGGCCTCCTTGCGGTAGCGGGCAATAAAAGGCACAGTATTGCCCTCCGCAAGCAGCTGCAACGTGGTGGAAATCTGCGTTTCCTTTACGTTGAGCTCGGCGGCGATGGTTGCCGCAATATTCACGTGGTCTCCTCACTCTTTCTCGAGGTTTGGGATTAGACCCACCCAATTTACCGCACGGCCCGTACGCCGCCTTCGCTTGCCGACGCCCCTCTCAACGCAAAACCTCCTTTCCAGCAAGGAAAGGAGGAAGGTGCGGCGCGTGCTTAGTGGATAACCACGCGGGCGTTATCGCCGCCGGTGCAAGTAACCCGGGCGGAGCTACCGTAGCAGTACATGGTGTAGGTACCACCGGTGGTCGGCGAATGGACGCTCAAGGTGACGTTGGTGCCGCCACCCGCAACCCAGTTATTCATAAAAGCGGTGTAGACGTTGCGAGCAAAAGGACTGGAAGTCGGGCCAGTCGCATAATAGTTAGGGTAATCACCCCAGGAATGTCCATTGCTGGAGCCAGCGGAACCAGCCTGTGCCGGTGCTGGTGCCGGGGCTTCCTTGGTCTCGGTCACCGTGACCGGGCTGGAGTCCTCATCCTCTGCAGAATCCTTGGAGGAACCGGACTTCTTGCCGGACCCCGACCCAGTTCCGGATCCGCTATTCGCATCCGCCTGCTGGAATTGGCTATCCCCTGCAGCGCTATCCGTAGAGTCACTCTTGTTATTGGTCACGAACATAATGACCATGGCAGCCACCGCGATTACCGCCACAATGGCTGCGATAATCGCAGCGATTGTGGCACCGCTAACGCCGCCATTGTTCTGCTGGGGATAATACTGTTGGTTGTACTGGGGCGGCTGCTGGTTAAATCCACCGTAATTATTGCCGTTGGGAGCCGTCATGGTTTAGGGACCACCTTGGGAATAGAAAATTGGAGGGAATGTCCCCCTTACTATAACCCCAGACGGCCTAAGCGCTGCAGTTTTAGCGTGAAAATGCGGCAATTAATTTTCTCGTCGGCGCCTATTGCGCAGCTTCCGCTCGCCATACCGCTGGGGTACCAAGCCCCATCTCTGTAAAACCGATTTCCGCGCTCCCCAACCACAGCGCTTCCGGGGGCAAACATTCCGCCACAGTGGGGGCCACGGTGGCTAAGGGGTGTGCGGTCTCACCGTTAACTATGAGCCGCCACACCGGAATTCCCTGCGGTCGCTGACCAAACCTGAAACGGTATTCCTGCGCTAACGGGCTGCTTTCCGGGCATGACTCCGCTACCTGAATGACGAAAATGCTAGCTGGATGAAAGCCCTGAGCACGTAGCCTCTCAGGCAGTCCTGCGAGGCAATCCTCACACTCCTGAGTTCCTAGAAGGACGGAAAGATCAGCACTAACCTCCATTAGCCTTCACCCTTAGCCTTAGCTTCCTGCTCCAACTGCGCAATGAAAGCCCTATCATCCTTGTCTAGCTCGGCTACTTCCAGCAGCTCGGGACGGCGCTGCCAAGTGCGCAATAATGCTTGTTCGCGCCGCCACTTATCCACCAAGGCGTGGTTTCCCGAGGTCAAAACGTCCGGTACGGCCAAACCCCGCCACTCTCGCGGCTTGGTATAGCTCGGGCCCTCCAAGAGACCATCAGAAAAAGAATCCTCTTCATGGGAGCGCTTATTACCCAGCACGCCTGGAATGAGTCGCACGACGGCCTCTGCAATTACCAACGTCGCTACTTCCCCGCCGATCAGCACATAATCACCGATGGATACCTCGCGGACGCGGTAGCGACGCGCGGCATCATCCACCACGCGCTGATCGATTCCCTCATAACGCCCGCAAGCAAAGACGATGTGCTCCTCATTCGACCACGCACGCGCATCTGCTTGACTAAACGGTTTTCCCGTTGGGGTAGGCACAATGAGCAGTGGGAGGTCACTATCCTCCTCGGGCTGGGTGTCGACCGCATAGGCCTGCGCCTCTACTCCTTCAAGCTCATCGTGGCGGGGACGGTTCAAGTGCGGAAGGGCCGATTCTAGGTTCGGTGCACTTTCCTGAGCAGCAACACTATCGAGTGCCGGCCCCCATACTTCCGGCTTCATAACCATGCCAGGGCCGCCGCCGACCGGCGAATCATCGACAGACTTATGCGCATCAGTTGCCCACTGCCGCAGATCATGTACGCCTACTTCAAGGCGACCTTGTTCAATGGCCTTTCCTAAAAGTGCATGCCGCAACGGCTCCAAGTACTCCGGAAAGATGGTGACAACATCAAGCCTCATAGGTCCAGCAACCCTTCCGGCGGGTCAATGGTGCACGTCCCTGCTGCAAGGTCCACGTCAGGAACAATGGCATGCACGAAAGGAATGAGTGCTTCCTTGCCAGTGTCGAGATTTACCTCTAGCAAATCTTGGCTTCCCCCGTGGATGACGGATATAACCTCACCAATGCCCTTGCCCGCCAGAAGTACGCGTAGACCTTCCAGCTCATGGTCATAAAAACCGCCATCATCGCTATCGAGCGGCGCGGCGAAAAACTTCGTGCCGCGCAGGCTATCTGCCACATTGCGGTCTTTAATTTCTTCGAAGGTAACGAGCAGCCTTCCCTTGTGAGTGCGGACTGCCTTGATAGTTAGCGTGTGCTCTTTTTTGCCCTGCGTGCCATGGAGCGCTTCCCCCACTGCAAAGCGCACCTCCGGTTCGTCAGTAGTGGCCTCGACTACTACTTCACCCTTCACGCCGTGCGATTTAATCACGCGACCAATCATCAATTCCATAGCGGAAAGTCTACAGCACTGGCTCTTTCCCCTTGTCAGTGATGGGTTTTCAACCACTTCGAAAAAGTTCCAGTTTCTGGGTCTCATTGTCGTTAAAGTAGGCACATGAGCGATTTACCTACCAATTCCCCGGATACTTTTGGCACGGCTTCCCATCTGGGCACTGCTTCCGCTATGACTACACTTAATTTGCTCGATATCGCACCGGATACGGATCCGCAGCGGCCCCGCCCAAGCGTACAGCGCGTCTTGAGCACCGATGGCGCTAATCTCATTCTCTTTAGCTTTGCACCAGGACAGTCTCTACCGGACCACAAGGCCGCTCATCCCATTACCGTGCAGACGCTCCGCGGGCAGCTCAACTTCACCTATGGTGAAGAAACCGTCACCCTTACGCCGGGCACGATCGTGCATCTTCCTGCATATGAGGTGCATAAAGTCGAGGCTGCAGCTGCGGATTCCGGTACCTCTACCCCCGCAATTTTGTTGCTCACTATGCTGACAAAATAGTTTATAGGAACATAAGTTTCGGTGATAAAATGACTTTCATGGAATCGCATAATAAGCCTTACCATCATGGAAACCTCCACGATGAGCTGCTCCGCATCGCAGTCCAGCTAGGCAAGCGAAGCGGCCCCAACGCCATCACGGTCCGTGCCGTAACCCGCGAAGCCGGAGTATCCCCTACCTCCGCCTACCGCCACTTCAAGGATCAAGAAGAACTACACGATAAGGTAGCAGAGCTTGCCACCGACGAACTGGTCCGGCGCCTGCACGAGACTACTGAGGCTGCCGGGAACTTGGACTTTCCAGAGCACTTGGTGCAAATCGGTTACGCTTACCTCGAGTTTGCCTTGGATGAGACCAATTTCTTCCGTTGCATGTTGGAATGGAAGGCGCTGCGCTTCATGCTCGGTGTGGATCCCCACACCGAAGATGATCCGAAGATGGACCACCTTCAGCAGATTCGCGATTTCTTCGCCCTTCTCGCCCGCCACGCGCAAGCTTTGGACAACACTACTGACCCCACATATTTCATGCAGAACGCCCTTTTGGCATGGTCTACCATCCATGGCTTTACCGTTCTTGCCATCAACGGCCCCATGTCACAGCTACCACGCGAGCAAATCCTAGAACTTTTTGCTCCGGTTGTTGCCGGCAGCCTGCGTGGCATGGACTTTAAAGATCCGTCTAATGTCTACAGCCGCTACGCCAACTACAAGCCACAGAGCTAAGGGAAACATTCACCCTCCCCCACCCGTTGTAGCTTGCAGGATTTCACCGTACCTTTTCTAAAACTGACCGCGCACGCACCTCCACCAAGGACATGCGTGCGCGGTCATCTCTTTGGGCCGGTTGATTTCATCCACACAGCACAAAGGCCCCGCCTACACAACTTGCACAGTGGTATAGGCAGGGCCCGAAGCTAGAAGCGCTGTGCGCTTAGCAAAGGAAGGCAGATTACTCTGCAGACTCCTCGGAAGCTTCCTCAGCCTTCTCCTCGGCCTCGGCATCAGCTTCGCCGGCAGCAGCAGCGGCAGCCTCTGCAGCAGCAGCTTCCTCAGCGGCCTTCTTCTCAGCCTCTTCCTTGGCCTTCTTCTTCTTTTCGGTGATGGCCTCAATGGTCGGGCCGTTGTTAGCCTCAGCCAATGCCTCGTTGAAGATTTCCAGCTTGGACTTCTTCTCCTCAGCAACCTTCAGGGTGCCTTCTGCACCAGGCAGACCCTTGTGCTTCTGCCAGTCACCGGTGACCTTCAACAGGGCGAGAACCGGCTCGGTCGGCTGAGCACCGACGGACAGCCAGTGCTGCGCACGCTCAGAATCGATCTGGATGAGGGAAGGCTCTTCCTTCGGGTGGTAGATACCGATGTTCTCGATGACCTTACCGTTACGACGGGTGCGCGCATCAGCGATAACAACGCGGTACTCAGCAGCGCGGACCTTACCCAAACGCTGCAACTTAATCTTGACAGCCATGACGGCTCCTTTTCTAGTCACTGGGCAGTACAGACGCGCACCAGGTAGTGCACCGGTTCAACCCTTGGATTTAATCTGCGCGTGACATACCGGCCGACCGTAGACGGGAACGGTGCTACGCAGAATATTACGATCTAAAAATTACCTAGCCCGGAGTATCCGAGTAGATAACCTGAAGTATTTTAGCGCGAGTATCTGCAATTTTAAAAATCACGACGCCACTCACGCAGGTTCGTTATGCCATCGATACTAAAGCAGAGTAGCCTTAAGTGCCGAATATAGACATTTGGTTTCATATGTATAGCGCGCCTTCTGCCTCACTGTAAAGGCGTTGACGCACGAAAAGACAGTTTATGACTAAAGAATCACCGCGAAATTTCCGGTACCGCTATGACCTTGATGGTCTTCGCGGTATTGCCATCGGCCTAGTAGTTATCTACCACGTCTTCGTTGGACGCGTCTCCGGCGGCGTGGACGTATTCTTGCTGCTATCCGGCTACTTCTTCTTGGGCTCCCAGCTGCGCTACGCCAGCAAGCCCAACGCTTCTTTAAACCCTTGGTGGCCCATCTGGCGCACCCTGCGACGTTTGGTACCCAGCTTAGTTTTGGTCATTGGCGTGACCTACATTCTGGTGCGCATTTTCACCCCACAGCTCATGCGCACCGAGCTCACCCAGCAGATCACCGCCACCATGCTGTACTACCAAAACTGGGAGTTAGCGGAACAAAACGCCGACTATACGGCGGCCGCAGCGGATACCTCCCCACTGCAGCACATGTGGTCCATGGCCGTACAGGGCCAGTTCTACATCATGGGCATTGCCTTTGCGATCATCTTGGCAGCCATCATGAAGTTCCGGCCGAAGCACCAACCACTGGGTAAGCGCAGCTTCCCCACAGTCAACCAGATTGCGGGCCCGATCCTCATTGTGGCCACCATTGCCTCCTTCGCCTATGCTTCACGCCACGGCCTCTACGGCACCCCGGAGAACTACTACTCCACCTGGTCACGCGCTTGGGAGTTGACCTTGGGTGCTGTCCTAGCCATCTACGGTTCCGCATGGAAGATTCCGCCCCGCCTTTATGACCTCTTTACGGGTTTGGGCCTTGTGATGCTCATCTTTACCGGTGCCATCATCGCCGATACCACCGCGTATCCTGGCCCGCTTTCGCTCTTGCCGCTGGGCGGCGCCGTGCTCATCATCTTGGGTGGCGGTGGCAAGATTTCCAAGGCCATGGCCTCCAAACAGGCCCGCTGGCTGGGCGATGTAGCCTATCCGCTCTACCTATGGCACTGGCCTCTGCTTATCCTGTCCACCTCTTATTTGGGTCAAGAAACCCCATCGTGGTGGCTGGGCGTTATCATTATCGTCATTTCACTGGTGCTGGCAGACCTCACGCACCGCTTTTTGGAGCGTCCACTGCGCCAGCATCGCAAGCGCCCCACCGCCGAGGATCTGCCGGTACGCAAGGGCCTATCGACTTTGCGGAAGCCGGCAGGCGCTGCTCGCGGCGTCGGTGGTGTCGTGGTTGCTGCGGCCGTTGTCGGCCTTCTGGCCATTCAGCCGCTGTGGATGCGCACGCTTGATGATGCCGACGCAGAACTTCTGAATCCTTCCCTCTACCCCGGTGCAACGACGTTCATCAATCACCTCACCCCACCGGATAATGTAGAGATTAAGCCTGACCCAATTCTGGCCGGCGGCATCCAGCCACCAGTGGCTGCTAATTGGTGCTTTGTTCCGGATAGCCAGCCCGCTGATTTCTTCTTCGAAACCCGCAAAGACGGCAAAACTCCGTGCATTTTCGGTGACACAAACGCAGAAAAGGAAGTCTATTTGGTTGGCGGCTCCCACGCGGAACAGTATTCTTCCGCGCTTGACCGCCTGGGCAAAGAAATGGGCTTTAAATTGGTTCCGTTGCTACGCCAAGGTTGCCCCATCGAGCTGGGTGACGATGTCACCGTGACCCCTGAGTGCGCCGAATGGGGCAAACTGGTCATGGATCGCATCGAAGAAGCAAACCCAGCCTTGGTGATTTCAAATACCACGCGCCCGCAAAATGAGTACGGCACGGGCCCCGATGCTGTTCCCGCTGGATACCAGGCATTTTGGGATGAATTAGCCGAGCGCGATATCCCCTTCTTGGGCTTCCGCGATAACCCGTGGGGCTTCGATGAGGAAGGCCGTCCGCGCGAGTTCGATGAGTGCTATGTAGCCACCGAAGATGCCTATGGTTGCGGCATGCGCTTTGAGCAGGTCTACCAGCCCTATGACCCCGGTGCAGTAGTGCTCTCGAAGTACCAGAATATGCTCTCGGTAGATACCGCCCCGTGGTTCTGCGATGCCAATGGTGACTGCCCAGTCATCATCGGCAATACGATGGTCTACCGCGACATGCACCACATCACCAATGCCTTCGCGGAATCGGCTATGCCCATGATTCGAGAGGCCCTGAAGCCATTCCTCAACGGGGAAAAGGTCCAACAGCAAGCCCCTGATATCCCCCCGGAGCAGGCCGCAGCAGCTGTGGATCCGGCACCCGCCGCACCTACCGACGCCGGCAAGCCACATGCCAACCCAGTCCCCTACCCCAACGCTGGGCACGACGACGCCGTTTAGGCCATAGCGCGATCACGCGCCAACGCCTACGAGCACGGGCGCTGGGGATAAGGCGCCCCAGCTGCCTGCATAGAACAAAGGAGGCTCCCACAATAACGTGGGAGCCTCCTTCGTTCTATTCTTTAAGACTGAGGCACGCTACTTTTTGCCCTTGCCAAAGTCCAAGTTGTTGAGGTCAATATTTTCCATTCCCTTCGGCATCTTTGGCATGCCCGGCATTCCCGGCATGCCACCGCCGCCGCCCATTTGCTGCTGGAGCTTTTGCAGTTCTTCCATGGACGGCATGCCGCCACCACCGGGCATACCTGGCATTCCGCCCATGCCCGGCATTCCGCCCGGCATCTTCGGGCCGCGGTTTCCACCGCCGCCCTTGCCCTTCTTGCGCTTGCCGTTTTTGCCCTTGCGGCCCTTCGGCTTCTTCTTGGTAGCAGAGCGGCCACCCATACCACCCATGCCGAATTGGCCGGCCATCTTGGACATCATCTTCTTAGCTTGGTTGAAGCGCTCGATGAGCTGGTTGACCTCAGAAACGCTCACGCCAGAGCCATTAGCAATACGCTTGCGGCGCGAAGCATTGAGGATCTTCGGATCCTCACGCTCCTGCGGAGTCATACCACGGATGATTGCCTGGATGCGGTCCAGCTGCTTTTCATCCACCATGGCAGCCATCTCATTCATCTGCTTGCCGCCGGGCATCATCTTCAGCAGGTTGCCGATGGGCCCCATCTTGCGGATCATCAGCATCTGCTCAAGGAAGTCATTCAGCGTCAGCTCACCAGAACCAAGCTTGGAGGCGGCCTCCTCGGCCTTCTGATGATCCAAGGTGGCCTCGGCCTGCTCGATGAGGGAAAGCAGGTCACCCATGCCCAAAATGCGGCTGGACATGCGCTCGGGGTGGAAGACATCGAAATCATCGAGCTTCTCACCGGTAGAGGCATACATAATGGGCTTGCCGGTGACCTCACGAATAGACAGGGCCGCGCCACCGCGGGCGTCGCCATCCAGCTTGGTGAGAACCACACCGGTAAAGTCCACGCCATCGCGGAAAGCCTCGGCAGTCTGCACGGCATCTTGGCCGATCATGGAGTCGATGACAAAGAGGACTTCGTCCGGGTTCACGGCATCGCGGATATTGCGCGCCTGCGTCATCAGTGTCTCATCAATGCCCAAGCGGCCGGCGGTATCGATGATGACCACATCGTGCTGTTTCTGTTTGGCCTCAGCAATACCGCGCTTGGCGACGTCCACCGGATCACCGTGGGAGGTACCCATTTCATGCTCATTGGAGTCCAGGGAGGTACCCGGATCTGGCGCGAAGGTCGGCACCTCGGCGCGCTCGCCGACGATCTGTAGCTGCTGCACCGCACCCGGGCGCTGCAAGTCACAAGCCACCAGCATCGGGGTATGCCCTTGCTTGGCTAGGTGCTTGGCCAGCTTGCCGGCCAACGTGGTCTTACCGGCACCCTGCAAACCGGCGAGCATGATCACTGTCGGCGGGTTCTTCGCTAGGTTCAGGCGGCGAGTTTCGCCGCCGAGGATCTCAATGAGCTCTTCATTGACGATCTTGACTACCTGTTGGGCTGGGTTGAGCGCCTCAGAGACTTCCGCGCCACGGGCACGTTCCTTGATGCGCTTGATAAAGCCACGGACGACGGTCAAAGACACGTCAGCTTCCAGCAGCGCGAGGCGGATCTCGCGGGCGGTGGCATTAATGTCAGCCTCGGTCAGTTTGCCCTTACCGCGCAGGCCCGCCAGGGCTGACTGTAGGCGGTCTGATAGTGAGTCAAACACTACGGATGCGCTCCCTTAATTTAGATCGATCTAAAGTTCAACTATTTAATCTTAGTCCCTTGCCAGGGCCCTGGTCACATTCCCCACCACCGTAGCGCGGGAAGCCTGCCCGGCAAGGAAGACATTGACGATCATTGTCGCGCCCATAATCTCATGGCGCAGCCACACAAAGTCTGGCAATGCCTCTATCAAGTGCCCCAAAGCGCCAATGCGCTCGATGGTACGAATGACCAAGATGCCACCCACATCGAAAGCCGCGGTGGTTACTTCTCCTTCGATATCTGGCAGCTCCGTATAGGTACGGGAGTTATAAGACTGGATAAACCTTATCTCCTGGGCCGCTTCCTCGAGAGTCTGTTGTACGGTGCGGATGAAAAACTCCGCCTTATAAGTACCGTCACCCTCTTTGACGATATTGGCCCTCACGATGGTCCACCCCAAAGCGGACAGCAAGGCAAAAATGCGCTTGAGCTCCCCTTTGGAAGAACCACACCAGGACACGGTGACTTCTTGGTCTTCCCAATCCACCGTAAGTGCAACGCCCTCGGCCGATAGCGGCACGTGCACCGCGGGGCACTGAAGAACGCCTGGTTTGAGCGCTTCCAGAGCGCGCGCGACAATAAGCTTCTGCGCTTGCTCTACCCGAGGTGTCCAGACGCTAGGCCCTGTCGATTGCGCATCAGCCTTAGCCAATACCGCCAGCAGCGAAATAACCAGCGGATCGTAATGCACTGCGGCCAACAATGCGTCGCGAGCGGCATCGGACAATGGGTCCATTGTCGCAGCTAGCCGCGCTAAGGTGGTATGTTCTGCCACCAGAATTTGAGCGCGCGACCTATCGGCCACACTCAACCGCATGCGGGCTGCCTGGCGAGCTATCATTTCCGCGCCTACCAGAGCGTGGGGGCGCTCGTAGCCCTTACCAATGTCATGGTAAAGCGCGGCCAGCAATAAAAGATCAGGGCGAGCCACCGAGGTGCGCACCTCCGCACACCGAGTAACCGTAGCGATGAGATGATGGTCCACCGCGCTAACGTGGCTGCGCTCGCGCGGCAACAAACCGCGCACATGCCCCCATTCCGGCACTAGACGTTCCCACAAGCCATAGCGGTCCAAATCCTGAATGACCCGCGGCGTATATTGCGGGGACGACAAGATAGCGAAGAAATCATCCACCGCAGCTCGCGGCCAGCGTGGCGGCAGCTGCGGCAATTTTTGGAGCTGGTGCCAGGTGGTCTCGGCGATGGTATATCCCGTGCGTGCTGCGGCTGCCGCCACGCGTGTAAGCAACCACGGATCCTCCACATTCGGTTTGCGTGAAAGGTAGATAACGCCGCCCTCTGCCACCACGTCTACATCGAGCGGACGACGCTGCCCGCGGCCCGCCGCCAGAGCATTTCGCCCCAGCACCCCTCGGGCGGTGGCCAGGCCGCGTTCTACGGCCTTATTAACAGTGGCTGCAGCGCCTACCAAAGCGGCGGTTAAGGCATATCGGTTTTCAAAGCCCAATTCCGCAGCCACGTCCGCGGCGAACTCGGGGTCCAAGATATCGCGGTGGCGTCGGGCTTTGACATGCAGGAGTGTGCGGACGTCGAGAAGCAGCTGCTTTTCGACGTCTAGATCAGGAAAGTCGCACAGGTTACCCAAAGCCATCGCGCGCAGAAGCTGAATATCGCGCAGTCCCCCACGGCCATTTTTCAAGTCTGGATTCGTCATTGCTGCTACCGCGCCCGAGCGCTTCCAGCGAATAATCGCGGTATCCACAAAGTCATCAAAGCCGCGTTGCAGCTGGCGCCGCCACGCTGCGAGCAGCTGTGCCCGCGCCTCATCCACTAATATCTTGCGCCCTGCAACATAGGCCAAGTCCAACTGTGCAAAGCCAGCAGAAGCATCCTCTGCAGCAATTGCCGCACACTCCTGCGGGGTGCGCAGGGCATAATCTAGGCGATACTTGGCATCCCATACGGGCAACCACAGCTTCTCCACCAGCGCTGGGTCTGGATCGTGGCCTTCCAGATAGATAAGGATGACGTCAATATCCGATTGCGGGGTCATCTCATTGCGGGCGAAGGACCCGGTGGCAGCGAGCGCGGTCCCCACTGGGAGCTCGAGGCTGCGCAATACACGAAGCGCCGAGGCATGGGCCTCGGCGCGAATCTGTGCGGCGTTAAGCATGCTGGTTTTACAGTGCCGCCTCGCCGCGCTCCCCGGTGCGTACACGAATGGCATCTTCTACTGGGGTTACCCACAGCTTGCCATCGCCGATTTTGCCAGTGTAGGCAGCATCCACAATGGCATTGATGATGTCTTCAGCGTGGTCATCCGCGGCTACTACTTCCAACTTGACCTTAGGCACAAAATCGGTGGCGTATTCTGCTCCGCGATATACCTCGCTATGCCCTCGCTGCTGCCCAAAGCCCTGGCTTTCAGTAACAGTGAGACCGCGTACTTCCTGCTGCTCTAGCGCCTGACGGATTTCCGGCAGGGTAAAGGGCTTAACGATGGCCGTGATGAGTTTCATTGTTACTCCTTGTTTTCTCTTCGGGGCGGGCTAGAAGCACCGAATAGTGTGCATCCATTCTAGCCCGTGCACAGCAATTGCTGTGCACTATTTTCGCGTCATGAATCTGGGGTCCGGTGAATGCCACAATGCAGTAAAACCAAAAGGCGGCGAGCTCGTCTGCATTTCCGCCATTGAGCGCTATTGCAGATAAGACTCGCCGCCAGAAGGCGCTGAGGGTGACTAGATATCGTCTTCCTTGGCTTGCACGGTTTGGACTTTTTTGTGGTTATGCTTGGCGTGTTTGACGTCAGTAACTGTTACGCCGTAGATGGAACGCCCCAGGTAGAAGGAACCTACTGAACTGATAATCCACACGCCGAAGCAGGCGATCAGTGCTTGAATGAGCAGCCACAGGGAAAAGCCATCGCGGCCAAAATCTACAACTAGTTTGGCCACGATAATCAGCGGTACCGCAAGACCCACGGTGGGCCCCAGCAGGTTAGCGCGCGTCAATGCGTCGGGCGCCCGCCACAGGGATATAACCGTCGCGACCACCAAAATGGTGGCGATAATAAGCAGCACCGAGGCGATAATCTCAGAAATAGCCATTTTTATCGCCTGCCCTTCGAGATAATGCGGGCCATAGATAGCGTGGGCAGCACGCCTGCGGCAATGGCGCCGAGGAGTGCAATGTAGTAGGCCATCGGGGCGTTATTGGTCATCGACCATGCCAAGTACATGCAGATCATGCCGTAGAACACGATGTCAGACGTAATTGCGCGAGTGAGCTCATCGCGTGTGCGCAGTGCAAGCAGCACGCCGCACCATGTGGCGATGCCAATGATGAATACGCATACAAATACGACCCAGCCGAACGGGGACAGTGTGGCAAAATCAATCATCGCTCGGTCTCCTTCCTGCGTTTTATGTTCCGGGCATGACGCTTTGGCTTTTCGACGTCCGCTTCGCTTTCTGAAAGCGGAGTGTCCTCCGCCCGCGCCAAGTCAGGCGAGCGCATAAAGCGACCGACAGATTCGAGGGGATACTCGTAGAAAGCCTCATCCAATTCCGTCGTCTCTCCTTGGCCTGGGACGCCGTAGTCGATGTCTTTCACCCGTGGGGCAAGGCGCTGCTCCATATCGGCCAAGTCAGCCACGATTGCCGCCGGGTCAGATCCCTGAACGGCCTGCACCAGCACGATGCGTGGCAGCCCCTTGCGGGGTGGCTCGCGCAAACCCAACGAAAGCGTTCCCGGCGTTGCGGTGATGGAAGAAGTAAACCAGAAGATCTCCCATGCGCCAGTCACACGCAGTGGATAACGAATGATAACCGGGTGGTATTCGTTATCTGGCTTAAAGGCCGCCATTGCCAGGCTAATGCCGGCCACAAAGATTTCCTTAATGAGCCACAATGCATACACCACTGAGTTCATTTAACGGCCCTCCTGAATTTCATCGATATTGGGAACGGCAATCGGCTCGTCTCCCAAGACGGTTTCAGTATAAGCGGTGGTATCAAGCAGCTGCTCCGAGGCGCTATCCACAACGTCCAGAACGATTCCAGAGAAAATGAACATGCACAGCGAACCAAGGATGAGTGCGGCAGAGGGGGCCATCAGCTTTTTGCGGATGATCAGTTCATCCGGAACCTTATCTTCCGGCAAGCCCTTGCCCCAGAAAACCTTGCGCCATACGCGCAGCATGGCCAAGAAGGCGGCAAAGGAGGCAATGATGATAGCCGCGATAGCGATCCACGCCCACGCGCCTCCTACCCGGGCAATCTCGAAGACGATCATCAGCTTGCCCCACATGCCGGAGAACGGCGGGAAACCTACGACGGAGAACGCACCGGCAGCGAAAATCCACGCGATAATGGGGTCACGACGAGCGAGACCGGACAGCTTGGTTAGCAGGCCCGTGCCGTAGGTTTCCTCAATGGCGCCAGAAGCCAGGATCAGCGAACCAACAGTCAACATGTGGTGAATCGTGTACATAATGCCGGCTGCTAGTGCGCGGCGTGGGTCATCAGAGGTAAATGCAAGCATTACCAAGATGAAAGGCATGCCGTTGAGCATCTGATAGCCGAGCACGCGGCGAATGGAGTTCTCCGCTAGGCCGCCAAAGGCACCGATCATCATGGAGATGATCATGATCACGATGATCAACACATTCCAGCGCTGATCCAGATCGAAAAGCTGCACGTAGAGGCGATAGAGCATGTACACGGCCACCTTGGTGTGCAGGCCGGAAAACAGGCCCATCACCGCAGCTGAGGTCCCCGGGTAAGTGCGAGGCAGCCACGACTGCACAGGGAATACGCCGGCCTTGGCGGTGATTGCGATGAGAATCAAACCCGCGGCGACGGTGACGGGCCCGTTACCTGCTGCCGCACCCTTCAATGCGCCAAGGTTAACCGCGCCGGTAACCGAATAGATATAACCCACGCCAACGACCAGCAAGGTGGAGGCGAAAAGGTTCACCAAGACGAAGGCCCGTCCGGCCGCCAGACGCGACCAAGTACCAGACATGGTGATAAGGCCATAAGACGGCAGAAGCATAACCTCAATAAAGACGAAGAAGTTAAAGAGGTCAGCAGTAAGCAACGCACCGCAGACACCGGTAATCAAAATCAAGGTGAGCGATGGATAAAAGCGAGACTTGGTCTCCCCGCCCGCAATGGCAAACCAGTTGGCGCCAAAAGCGACAATCATCGTGGTGATGATCATCAACGCGGAGAAAGCATCCGCAGCAAACGGGATACCCACATTGCCTTGGTATAGGCCCACTGTGTGGGCAACTACCCCGTTGTTCATGGTGTACATCAGCAGACCCAGGCCAGCAAAGATTCCCATGCCCGGGATGATCAACATGATGGAATCGCGCACCGCACGCCACGGTGCCAGCAGTGCAAAGGCTGCTGCAATCAGCGGGACCGCTGGGAAGAGCGGAAGGAGTTGAGCTACAGCATCAGTCATTATTTATCATCCTCCTTCTGTTCAGCTGCCCCGCGCTCTGCTACGGGAGTGTCGTGGTCCACCTGGCCGATACGGTCAAGATGGTTGGTGGAATCTTCCAGAATCTGGCGATTTTGGGCGTCGCGGCCCAAGGTTGAAAAGGCATGGTCGATGGTGTTGTCATCAACCGGCTCCACCACATCGGTGTCGTCGTTCTTGCCCATTGCCGCCATCGTCAACAGGATGGTCGAGGTTGCCATGGAAATAACCACCGCGGTCAACACGAAGGCCTGCGGCAGCGGATCTGCCATCTGGTCGTGTGGAACCTGGGAGGGGAAGGACTCGCCGCGGTAGGAGTACACGCCCGTAGCCAGCAGCATTAGGTTGGCTCCGTGTCCGAAGGCCATCATGCCCAACACGATGCGCACCAAACCGCGCTGCTGGATGAGGTAGACGGCACTGCCTATGAGCAAAGCAATAGTCAATGCAAGGATCATTACT
Source organism: Corynebacterium kefirresidentii (assembly GCA_002154655.1). Lineage (GTDB taxonomy): Bacteria > Actinomycetota > Actinomycetes > Mycobacteriales > Mycobacteriaceae > Corynebacterium > Corynebacterium kefirresidentii. The sequence goes on along the minus strand of NGUZ01000001.1, from coordinate 216,336 downwards.
TCTCTCCTCCCCGCTTAGGCATGGACCGTTTATTTTTCCTCTTCGTCCTTGCTTCCGATGGCGTCAGCAAAGCCAAAGGATCGGTCGAGGGGTTAATCGGGTCCGGATATGGATCGTCGACATCCTCAAGCGAAATGCGCGGCGTGGTTGGCAGCGCGGAATTATCATCATGAATCCACGGCAGGAAGTCACGCTCCGTGCCAGGGCGCAGGTAACCGCCCAGGGCATTAATCGCCATGGTCAACATGCCCAATACCGCTAGGTATATGCCCAAATCGAAGATGAGCGAGGTAGTCCAGTGCTGACCAAAGGCCTCGGCGTGAATGGCCGCGAGGAAGCCACCGTTGCCAAGGCCGTGGTGCAAGTAGCCCACGAAGCCTGCAGCCAAGGCAGTGATAATACCGATACCGGTCAAGTGAATCGGAGTCATCCGGCCGAAGACGATTTCATCAGATCCTCGGGACAGGTAGATAAGCCCGATTGCTGCGCCCATAATCAATGCTGCCGGGAAGCCACCACCGGTGGCATTATGGCCGCGGAAGAAAACGATGACAGACATGATTACTAGCAACGGGATCACCGCGTTTACACCCTTGCGCAATGGCACAGAGTTCAGCTGCGACTGGCCAAATGGCGCAGGCCGTGTGCCCGACTTGAACGGGAACCGCGGCAACGTCGTAGTAATGGCTGCGATAACCACTGCTGCCATGCCCAGCACGGAAAGCTCGCCCAATGTATCGAGCGCACGGAATTCCACGATGATGGTAGCCACAACGTTATCGCCGCCGGTAATATCCGGCGCATTATCGAGATACCACATGGCTAGATCCGAACGCTCGTGTCGGCCCATGAGTCCCCACACGCCCAAGAATGCAGCCACACCGGCTAAAACTGCGATGATAATAGAGCCGGTCTTGCGGGACTTATCCTTCACCGGTTGGAAGGTTTCCGGCAGGTAGCGCAGCACCATCATCATGACGATGACGGATAGGGCTTCTACCATAAACTGAGTCAAAGCTACGTCCGGCGCCCCGAGCAGGAACATCTGCAGGGTTACACCAGTGCCGGCGATGCCGATCATGATGGCACCGGTCAAGCGATTCTGAGTGCGCACCAAACCAAACATAGCCAGCGCGATGATTCCCAATGGAAGCAGATCCCATGGGTTATCCAGACCATCTACCCGCGGCTGCAGCGCTACCCCATCGACGCCATCGCGGATGAGCGTGGTCGCGGCCAACACGATAATCAAAATGACAATGGGCAGCATGTGGCGGGACGGATTATGCGAATCGGACATCTTGCCCAAGACTCGTCCCAGCCGCGAACAGCCCAACTGCAGAGAGTGCAGCAACTCATTGCCGCTGCGCGGCATAAACTTCTTGTCCTCAAAGCTTGCCCACATCGTCTTGCGGGCAAAGATACCGGCAATACCGGCGATAAGGACCACGAGCGAGATAAGGAAAGGAACATTAAGCCCGTGCCAGAGGGCAAGGTGCGAATGATGTTCCAGACCAACAGCAGCCACTGCATGGTCAATCGGGTTATTAAAGATTCCGAGTACAAATACCAGCGGCAGGGACATAAAGCCCGGTAGTGCGGCAGGCAGCCACAGGGAAACCGGAGCCTCATGGACATGTCCCATATCGCGAGGTCCATCAAAGAAGGCGCCGAAGACGATCTTGGCGGAGTAGGTAAAGGTAAAGAAGGCACCGATAGCGGCAACGATGAGCAAGATGACCTGACCAGTGCCACCAATCGGGGCGTCTTCAAACGCAGTGAGCATGCCTTCCTTGGATACAAAACCCAAAAGCGGTGGTACCGCGGCCATAGAGGCCGCGCCGATGACTACCGAGCCAAATGTCCACGGCATCTTATTCCACAGTGGTCCGAGGCGGCGAATATCGCGCGAACCGGCCTCGTGGTCGATGACGCCAATAAGCATAAACAGCGAGGACTTAAATAGTGCGTGCACCAACGTATGTACCAACGCTGCGGCGATAGCGAATGGGGTTCCCACACCAATGGTGGCGACAATCCAGCCCAAATGGGAGACGGTCGAATAAGCCGTGAGCTTCTTCAAATCCGTCTTTTGCACCGCAAAGACCGCGGACATTACCGCGGTACCCATTCCGACCACGATGAGCAGCCAATTCCATACCGCCACATCGTGGAAGATCGTGGAAAAGCGAATCAGCAGGTACACGCCAGCCTTGACCACTGCGGCTGCGTGAAGGAAAGCCGAAACCGGAGTGGCGGCGGCCATAGCCTCAGGCAGCCAAAAGTGGAATGGGAATTGCGCCGATTTGGTAAATGCAGATGCCGCGATCAAGACGGCTACGGCTGCCGTTACGCCTGGGCGTTGCGTCCATACCGGCGACGCCAAAATGTCAGATACCGCAGTCGAGCCGGTCACTGTCGCCGCGATACCTAAGCCGGTCAGCAGGGTCAATCCACCAATGAAGGTCAGGATCAAGGTGCGCTGCGAACCAGCTTCACCGCCCGAACCGGAGCGCGCAATCAGCATAAAGGAAGCCAAGGAGACTAGCTCCCAGGCAAGGAACAAAACCACAACGTCATTGGCCAAAACCAGCAATAAAATGGACAGCGTAAACGCTGTCATCAAGGTGTAGAAGCTGGTATTACCCTCATTCTTAGGCAGATAAGCCGCCGAATACGTAAAGACGACGGCACCAATGACCAGCGCCAACATAGCAAAGAAAATACTCAACGCGTCCCCGCGGAGAGCAAAACTTACGTCGACGCCCGGTGCGATAAAATCGCGCACCCAAGTGGCGTGGAAACTCAATTCCTCCCCGGCTGCAATGGCAGGAAATTCCTTGGCAATAAGGACCGCTGCAATAACAAAAAGGCCAGCTAATGGATAGCCTGCCTTTCGGTCAATAACCTTTACGGTTACCGGTGCCAAGATCACTGCCAGCGCCGCGAGGAGGACTGCATAAAGTAGCGTCACGAAATACTTGCCTCACGAACCTTGGTCTAGGTTTAATGCGAATTTCGCATTAAATACAGCCCCTTCAGGCTACCATTCCCACCAAGGCCAAACCACATTGCAGCATTCCCTGGCGGCTGATAAAAGGCGAGCACAACCGCCCCAATTACGCTTATAGTCAGAAAAACCACAGGCTCTTAGCAGGACATTCTTCCATAGCAATTGAATTGCCCATTCCGCATAGTTTGCGAAGTGGTGATCCCAAATCGGCGAAAAGAATTCGCGAGCAAGGTATACGCTGGAACTCAGCCTGGAAAACGAAGAACTCCCCCAGCACACCGTGGCACACGCTCGTGCTTCCCGATATGCAGGGGGAGCTTTGAAGTTAGCCGTTATTTCTCGCCCAAGAGAGCGTCGACAAAGCCTTCGACCTCAAACGGCGCGAGATCATCGGCGCCTTCGCCCAAGCCCACGAGCTTGACCGGAACGCCCAATTCCTCTTGCACCTGGAAGACAATTCCGCCCTTGGCAGTACCATCCAGCTTGGTTAGGACGACGCCGGTAATATCTACTACCTCGCGGAAAATCCGGGCCTGGGTCAGGCCATTTTGTCCCACGGTGGCGTCCAGTACCAGCAGAACCTCGTCCACATCGGTCTTCTTTTCCACCACGCGCTTGACCTTGCCCAACTGGTCCATCAAGTCTGTGGAGGTATGCAGGCGGCCTGCGGTATCTACCAAGACCACATCTACTTGCTGTTCTACACCGCGAGCTACCGCGTCGAAGGCGACCGATGCTGGGTCAGCGCCCTCCTTGCCGCGCACGGTATCGGCGCCAACGCGGCGACCCCATGTCTCGAGCTGATCAGCGGCCGCAGCACGGAAAGTATCCGCCGCACCCAGAAGTACCTTATGGCCCATGGCTACAAGCACACGGGCAAGCTTGCCCGTCGTGGTGGTTTTGCCGGTGCCGTTAACGCCGACAACCATAACGATGGCTGGCTTACCCTCATTCGGCATGGCCTTAATGGAACGGTCCATCTCTGGGTGGCCGGCCTCGATGAGGCATTCACGCAGCATGGCGCGGGCTTCGTCCTCGCTGGAGACGCCGCGCTCAGCAATCTTCTCGCGCAGGGAGTCAGTCACTTTCATAGTGGACTTGGTGCCTAGGTCCGCCATGATGAGAGTATCTTCTACTTCCTCCCAGGCGTCTTCGTCCAGGTCGCCTGCGGAAAGAATCCCCATAAGTCCCTGGCCGATGGCATTTTGCGACCTGGACAGGCGTCCACGCAAACGGCCGAGGCGCCCACCGGCAGGAGCGATGTCTTCCTGTGGTGCTGGCGCTGGGGCCGGCTCTCCCTCTGGAACCTCGGTCTGCTCCTTGGCAGCTTCGGCCGCGCCGGTTTGTGCCTCGGCTGCAGCCGCAGCCTCTTCGGCCTCCTCGCGGTCATCGACACGCTCTTCAATGTCTTCCGCGTTCTTGTCTTCAACGACCTCGTCAAAGACTGGGGATTCCTCTGCTACTGCGGCGTCTTCCACAGCTACGGTATCTTCAGGAGCTTCTGCCTTTTCAGCAGCTGGCGAAGCCACCTCCGCTGGCTTATCTGCCTGCGGCGTCGCTGGCTCCTTCGGCTCGGATGCTGCTGCTGGCTGCTCGACCGACTCTGCGACATTATCCGCAGGCGTTTCCTTGCTTTCTGCAGCCGCAGCTGCCGTACCCGCTACCCCTGCTGCACCGGCAGCCGTTGCCGCACCGGCAGCAGTTGCCTCCGCAGCTCCAGCGCCCGTGGACGGGTTCTTTTCGGACTTATCTGGGAGAGAGTCAGTCGGCTGCTCTTTGACATCTGCCGGCTTCTTGGTCTCAGTAGTTTTATTGGTTTCTGCCGGCTTTGCCTGCTGTGGTGCCGGCTTATTTTCCTTTGGTTGCTCTACCGCGGGCTTGTCGGCCGCAGCATCGGTCTTAGCCTGAGCAGGCTGTGGCTTGTCCGCAGGTGCTTGCGGCTTGGCCTTTGGTTGTGGGGTCTTGCCGCTAAGCTGCTCGTTGGCGATGTCGGTAGCATTAGGCTCTGCCTTTGTTTCCTGATGTGCCGGAGCTGACTTATCCGCAGCTGGCTGGTTCTTCACGGGCTTTTCCGCTTGCACCGGGCTCTTCTGCTTTTCCTTGGCACTACCGGCAGGAGCGAAGTTAAAGCCGGACTTAGCTTGATAGTTGCCGGACTTTTGCTCCTGAGTTAACTGCTTCGGTTCTTCCTCAGTGGGCTTGTCAAAGGACACCTTCTTGGCGTCGCCGCGCTTTTTGCCGATTACTACGAGAAGAATAATCAGCACAATGACGACGATCGCAATGCCGATCCATAACCATAAAGAATTCATGTCTCTATAGTGCCAGTCTTGCGGGCTCGCGGCACGCCAAACCCCCTCCTATCCCGGATAGAGGGGCCTACCGGCAGGCGACGCCCGCGGCTACCACCCTGGCTAGTCGCCCCGTGGAGCGTCGACGCCCAAGCGGGTAGCGTCCTCGCTGGCTTGCTCTGTTCCAGGGGCACTACCTGCGGGATTCATGCGCTGCGAAATAACACGGGTTACACCGTCGCCGCGCATGGTCACGCCATAAAGCACGTTAGCTACATCCATCGTCGGCTTTTGGTGCGTAATGACGATAAGCTGCGAATCCTTGCGCAACTCTTCAAAAAGGGCGATAAGGCGGCGCAGGTTGACATCATCAAGCGCTGCCTCAACCTCATCCATGACGTAGAACGGGCTGGGGCGGGCGCGGAAGATTGCTACCAGCATTGCCAGCGCGGTCAGTGACTTCTCACCACCAGAAAGCAAGGACAGGCGCTTGACCTTCTTGCCCGGTGGGCGCGCTTCCACCTCGATGCCGGTGGTAAGCATGTCCTCCGGCTCCGTCAGGATGAGACGGCCCTCGCCACCAGGGAAAAGGGTCTGGAAGACCTTGGGGAATTCCGCTTCCACGTCATGCCAGGCATCGGTGAAAAGCTGTAAAATCTGCGCATCCACGTCCTCGATAACCCCGGCAAGATCCTTGCGGGCTTGGATGACATCTTCCAGCTGGGTGGACAGGAAGGAATAACGTTCCTCCAAAGCCTTATATTCTTCCAACGCAAGCGGATTAACCTTGCCCAAAGAATTCAAGTCCTTTTCTGCTTGCTTCAGACGCGCATTTTCCGCCCCGCGATCGAAATCCGCGCCTGGGGTGTAGTCCTGCAAAAGGTCCGAAATCGCAATGCCGAGCTGCTCTACGATCTTGGATTCTGCTTCATCGACGCGCACCTGTGCTTGTGAGCGAGCAATTTCTGAGTCATGAGCGCGGTTGGTTAGCCGGTCCAGCTGCTGTCGCGCGGCCGAGACTTGTTGTTTTACTTGCTGCAGCTGCGCGTTCAAGGAGGTGCGCTGCGCAAAGTAGTCATCGCGCTCAGCGGTGGCGCGCTCTAGCAATTGCGTGGCGCGCGCGGCCAAATCACGCGAATGCCTTGCCACTGCACCGGCCAATTCCCCTTGGGCTTTGCGCCGGGCCATGGCCTGCTCATGGCGAGCCTTGGCTTGGCGCTCATGCTGCGCTTGGCGACGCAATACCTCGCCCTTCCCCGCTACCTGACCCACCTGGTCTTGAGCAGAGCGGGCTGCAACCTGCGCCTCCATCTCCATCGACTTAACCTGCTCTAATGCGGCCGAAGCCTCATCACGTTCCGCCGAAGAAGGCTCGTCTGGCTGCTCGTCTGCATCGACGCGGGCGAGCCTATCGCGGGCGTCGGCAAGCTGCTTGCGGGCCTCTGCGATCTTTAACTCAATCTCGGTCGCCCGCGCCGCAGCCTTTTCGTGCTCCGATTTATTGGCCTCGTATTGCTTGAGCAGTCGCTGGTGATCGCGCTTCCACGCGTCAACCTCGGTATCGTGTTCGCGCAAGGCAGCCTTCGCCGAAGCGGCGGTCACGCGGGCATCTTCTGCCGCAATCTTTGCGCCCTCAAGTGTGCCGGATAGTTCTTCTAGCTCCTGCGTCGCAGATTCCAGCTGTTCCTCTGCCTCTGCGATGCGAGCGGTGACCTCTACGGTAGACGAGGCACCGGTGCCTACTTCTACCCAACCTTCGCCCAGCACCACGCCCGATTCGGTAACGGCGCGCAGGCGAGGATCCTCTGCCACCAATTTTTTCGCCGCCGCGAAATCGGGAACGAGCACGACATCCGCCAGCAGGCGGTGCAGCGCGGCGGATACCTCCGGAACCACAGCAATGTGGTCGAGCAACCACGAGGTTCCGCTAGGCAAAGTTGCATCCACGCGCCAGGAAGTGGCGGGGGCGGCCACAGAGACATCGACAAGCGCGGAGCGCGTACCCTTTTCCAGGTCCGCAATGAGCTGACTGGAAATCTCGCCGGCCTGAGCCTCAGCGAAGGCGCCCAATGCGGCAGCAACCGCCGTCTCATATGAGGTGCTGATGAATGTGGCCAGCGGCTGGAACTGCTCACCTACATCGATTTTTTCTGGTGCGGTCTGGGCCAAGGTATCGATACGGGAGCGCAACGTGTACACGGCTCGCTCGCGTTCGCGCTGCTCGTCGCGCAGCTGTTCCAAGCGTTTGTCGGCCGCACCCGATTCACTGGCCGCGCGCACATGTGCCTCCTCGAGCGGCTCGCGCTCGCCAGCCAAAGATTGCAGTTTATCCGCCACCTCATCGGCCTCTGCCTGTGCAGACTGGGTGCGCTGGCTGGTAGAAGCAAGGGTTTCTTCTTGCCGCGCTAGCTCCTCTTCCGCCGAAGTAACCTGGCCTGCCGCCTTTTCCTCCGCCGCGATAAGGCGGACTACGCCCTCGCGCCTATCAGCAATGGCGCGCAGCTGGGCCATGTGTTCGCGCTCGGCCGCCTCGAAGGCTTCGCGACGCTCTGCTACCTCTTCACGGATCGCTTCCAGGCGTTCCGCAGCTTCTTCCGCCGCGGCGAGAAGCTCCGCATGCTCCTCATCTGCACGAGCGGCCCGTGCCTCTAGATCCTCCGGATCTTGGCCAGAATAAGCCACCTGCGCACCAGCATTGGCCGCTCGCTCTTCCGCGATGCGCTGCGTGGCAGAAATGCGCTCAGAAAGCGTAGACAGATCGAACCACAGTTTTTGGGCGGCATCTGCCTTGGGGCTTATTTCTTCTAGTTGGGCTTCTACCTCTAGCTGGGAGCCTGTCGCTTCTTCCAGCTGCGCCGTAACTTCTTCAACCTGCTCGGCGAGAACTTCGGCCGTGCGCTCGGCCTCCTGAAACTTGCTGCGCAGCCGCACTACCCTATCGCCGGCAAGGCGCAGGCGGGCATCGCGCAGATCAGCTTGCACCGTGGCCGCACGCTGCGCGGCCTCGGCCTGGCGGGCCAAAGGCTTAAGCTGCTTTCCTAGCTCATCCGTAAGGTCCTGCAGGCGATCCAAATTGGCCTGCATGCCAGTGAGCTTTCGCTGCGCCTTTTCCTTGCGGCGGCGGTGTTTGAGCACACCCGCTGCCTCTTCGATATAGGAGCGCCGATCTTCGGGCCGCGATTCGAGGATTTCAGAAAGCTTGCCTTGGCCGACGATAATGTGCATCTCGCGGCCAATACCCGAATCAGAGAGCAGCTCCTGGATATCCATGAGGCGCGCTTTGGCACCATTGATTTCGTATTCGCTGGCACCGTCACGGAACATTCGGCGGGTGACCGAAACTTCCGAATACTCGATCGGCAGCGCGCCGTCCGCATTATCGATGGTAAGGGTTACCTCGGCGCGGCCCAAGGCTTTGCGGTCGCCGGCGCCGGCGAAAATGACGTCTTGCATCTTTCCGCCACGCAGCGTCTTGGCGCTTCCCTCGCCCATGACCCAAGCTAGCGCGTCGACCACATTGGACTTGCCGGAACCATTTGGTCCGACAACAGCGCAAATGCCCGGCTCAAATTTCAGAGACGTCGCCGACGCAAATGATTTAAAGCCTTTGAGCGTCAGCGATTTCAGGTGCATTTGGGTTAGTTTAGCAAGCTTAGAGCACGCCTGCCCAGCCGAGCCTCAAGGCTCGCAAGTGCGGGCATGTCCTGTGCGTTAGCGTTCAATGAAGCCAGACTCTCCCTTAGGGGCAGCCCACTGCTCGACTACTAGGTCCACTGTTCCTGGCCGGCGAGTCATACTGGGCTGTTCTTTGAGGAGTCCTAGCAACTCTTCACATTTCTCCCGCGGTCCCTCGGCTACAACCTGAACCCGACCGTCGGCCAAATTAGTAGCGTGCCCCTTCAAGCCGAGCTCGAGGGCACGGGAGCGCGTCCACCATCGAAAGCCCACGCCTTGGACGTGCCCGTGGACAAAAGCGGTCATTCTTTCCATGGTCAAGCGGCCTCCCTAGCTCCTAGTAGTGATCTTGTTGACCCTTATCGCGCAGGACGCGGCGGTCCTCTTCGCTGCGACGAGTGACGGGGTCGGAGCCGTCCCAGCACTCCACGCCTTTAAGCTCGGGCAGCATATCGCGGTGGAATACCGGGTCAATGCCATGGCTGCGCTGCTCGTTGTAGTTCTTGAGCAGTTTAATGGCCACCCCGGATAGCGGCACGATGGCGAGGATATTGAGGATAACCATGGTTGCCGCGCCGGTATCGGCCAAGGCAAAGACCAGCGGCAAGGAGCCCACCGCACCGAACCAGACAAAGAAAAGTACGACGAGGCGGAAAATCACCAGCGCAGGCTTGCTCTGGGTGAGGTACTCCAGGTTAGACTCCGCCAAGTAGTAATTGCCCAGGATGGAAGAGAAGGCTAGGAAGAAGAGGATAAAGCTGACGAAGTGGATTCCCCACTCGCCCACCTCAGAAGATAGGGCTGCCTGGGTCAAGGACACGCCTTCTGCTTCTGCACCATAGGCAATCTCTGGTCCCAGCAAGATAATGAAAGCGGTGATGGTACATACCACCAAGGTGTCAAAGTACACGCCGAGGGTCTGCACCAAGCCTTGCTTGACTGGGTGAGATACGGCCGCAGTTGCCGCCGCGTTAGGGGCAGAGCCTTCGCCGGCCTCATTTGAAAACAGACCGCGCTGAATACCCTTCATCATGGCCGCGCCAAGACCGGCTCCCGCAATTTCCTTGATTCCTAGGGCGTGACCGACGATATCGCCAATCATTCCCGGTACCTTGTCAAAATTGGTAATGACAACAAAACCGCCGATGAGCAGGTAAGCCACCGCCATAAATGGCACGATGACCTGGGTGATATTGGCAATGCGGTTCACACCGCCAAAGATGATGAGCCCCGCGACCACGGCGATAACAATGCCGATAATGGAGCGGAACATCGTGTCATCGCGGTCAAAGGAAAAGGACACCGCATCCGCAATGGCGTTGGTCTGGAAGGCGTTATATACCAAGCCAAAGGTAAAGGCGATGGCGATGGAGAAAAGCACGCCGAGCGGTCCCCACCCCAAACCGCGCTTCATATAATACGCCGGACCACCGCGGTACCCATTGCCATCGCGCACCTTCCACAGCTGGGCCAGGGTTGACTCGATGAATGCAGTAGCGCCACCCAGGATGGCAATCAGCCACATCCAGAAGACGGCACCTGGGCCGCCAACGGAAATGGCCACGGCCACACCGGCAACGTTACCGGTGCCAACGCGGGAGGCAGCTGAAATGGTGAAGGCCTTAAACGCAGAGATTCCGCCATAGTCTTCGTCCTCATTGCGGCCCTCCCCCTTGGGGCGCTCGACGACGGCGCGGAACATATCCGGCACCATGCGCACTTGCACCAAAGCAGTACGGATGCCGAAGAATAGACCCGCAGCAATCAGCAGCCACGGCAAAATCCACGACCACACGCCGTCATTAAATGTCGTTACGACATTTTCAAGAAAATCCATGCAGAATAATTTACTGCCTTAAGGTTCACAACGTGAACCCCATGCGCCATAAATTATTGACAATGGGGGCAAAAATGGGTGGACCGCCCCGAAATTACGCAGCGCTCCAAGGGCGTTCCACACCGCAGACAGGGCTGGCCAGCACGCCCATACGCGGCCAAGGAACGCGAAAAATACCCCGATTCGCCGTTCACATTAACGTACAGGGAATCAAAACTCGTGCCACCCACTTTGAGGGCCGCTGTCATGACCTCCTGAGCTGCTGCAAGCAGAGCAACAGCATCTTTTTGCCGCAAGGTCGAGGCTTTCTTGCGGGGTGAGATTTGCGCGGCCCACAGGGATTCATCAGCGTAAATATTGCCGATTCCAGAGGTCAGCGTTTGATCCAAAAGCGCGGTCTTCACTGCGGTCTTCTTCGCACGCAGGCGCCGTGCTGTAGCCGCACTATCGAAATCTGGTTCCAGCGGGTCAAGGCCAATGTGCGCAATCTTGTCCCACGGCGCATACAACCAGTACCCAAAGGTGCGCTGGTCAACAAAGCACACCTCTACCCCACCGCTCAGCTGGGCGGTAATGCGAAGGTGCGAAGATTCGGTGGCACCTATTCGGATCTGACCCGACATACCTAGGTGGATAAAGAGGACGTCACGGTGGGGGTCCATGGCATCTTCGCCCACAAATTCCAGCCACATAAACTTCCCGCGTCTGGCCACCGCAGAGATCTCTTTGCCCTCAAGAAGTCCAGAAAGTGGCTCATCCTGGCCACGATTGGAACGCGGGTGTAATACCTCTACAGACTGAAAAGTCCGCCCCACCACGTGGGGTGCAAGGCCACGGCGGACGGACTCGACTTCCGGCAATTCCGGCATGCTCAGCCCTCTTTATGTGCAGTGCCTTGCACCAAAAGCGGAGTTTCGCGCAGGGTCTGGCAGGCCTCCTGAGCTGCCTGCTGCTCGGCCAACTTTTTATTGTGGCCCACACCATTTCCTACGGTCAGACCAGCCACAGTAGCTACTGCATTAAAGGTCTGGTCATGCTCTGGTCCGGTGGAAGTAGCCGAATAAACCGGCATCGGTGCCTTTAGCTCCGCGCACAGCTCCTGCAAAGTGGTCTTCCAATCCAAGTGGCGCCCGCTCACAGTCGCATTTTCGATCTTTTCCGCAAATAAGCGCAAGATGACGTCACGCGCCGTTTCAAAACCATGCTCGCGGTAAATGGCGCCAAAGATTGCCTCAGTGGTATCCGCAAGAATGGAATCTTTATCGCGGCCACCGGTGGACTGCTCGCCCTTACCCAACAAAATGTGCGGGCCTAGGTTTATTTCTCGGGCGATATCAGACAGGCCGTAGCGCGAGACGATCGATGCGCGCATCTTGGAAATATCCGATTCCGGACGGGACGGGTAGGTGATGTAGAGCTGAGAGGCTACCGAAAGGCCCAGCACCGCATCACCCAAGAACTCCAAGCGCTCGTTATTTGGCAAGTGCCCATTTTCATTAGCAAATGAACGGTGGGTCAACGCTAGGCACAGGTGCTCTGGTTGCAATTCCACACCGAGCGATTCCAACAACGGGGAATGGTCTACTGCAGCGAACTCGGCAGCCAGTGCCTCTTCCCCAGTTAGCTTCTTCTTGCGGCTCATAGGAACTTCTCCAAACCAGCCCAGCGGGGATCGACCTTTTCTTCGTCCTTTTCGCCAGAGATACCCGTGGTTACGCCCTCAGGCGTGTCAATCTCGCAGCCATCTTCGCATACCGGGGCAAAGGGAAGATTAAGGCCTGCCTCATCGATCACGGCCTGCAAGAGATCCAGCTCATCATCTTCAATCTCTGGAATCTCATCTCCGGATCCTTCGTCGCCGTCTGAAGGGGTATCTCCCGAGACAAAGGATTCGTCGGCTGCAAAGACCTGTGTGACGTGCAAGTCCAACTGTGGGTGCAATTCCTTCAAGCAGCGAGCGCATTCCCCGGTCAGCTGTCCGGATACGTTGGCATCCACTAAGACACCTGCGCCAAGAGGGGTCAAGGTAGCGTCTACGGTGAGCTCTTCGCCCTGCGGGATGGCGATCATCTCCACGCCGATCCTCTCAGGTGAGGGGCCGGTTTGGGTGCGTTGTTCCGGCAGTGCGTCAGCGCCTTGGGCGTTCAACAATTCGCCCACATCGAACTTCAATGGTGATGTCATAACACTAGGTAGTCTACCTTGCCCCGCAAACTCCGCCTAGCGGCCCGCGCGAGGAAAGTTTCTGTCAAGAGTCTGGCGTTTAATGTAAAAGGACATATGCCTTTGCGGATTAGCCTTTTCCCGAGCGAAGGCCGTCCTTAGTCTGGAAGCATGACCTACCACTTGGCGCTAGCCTCCACGGATCTACGCAGCATAGCGCTCGGTTTCGCCGTGTTTAGCTGTCTTCCCGCTGCGGTGTTAGCTACTGCCGGTATGCTCGTTCACGCCACTCCACGGCCGGACCGCTCAGGAATGTACGGCGCGCGTGGCATTCGCCTTTTTACCGCACTCATCTGTAGCGTCGTTGCCGGTTTGGTAGCCGGTGCCATTTTGGTATTGCCCACCGGCATGGACCTTTCGGTTCTTACCGGCGCGCTCATCTTTTCCCTAAGCGCAGGTGCTATTACTTGGTTCTCCCGCGCGACCATTCCTACCGCGCTCATTTCTGTGGGCACTATGGTGCTAGCTACCGGTGCGCTCCTTAGCGTGTGTGCCGTGTGCTTTCCACAAAATTTCAGTGATAATCCCTTGACATCACTGTCTTCCTATTTCTTCACTGCACTCGTTGCATTCCTTTTCCCAGGCTTGGTAACCGCGATTATCGCAGCATGCATGGCCGTCCAATCCGCCGCGCCTGCACACCTTCTCCCGCGGCAGGAAGACATCTCCGTTCCCCTACACACCCACATAACGCCTACTCCCCATGAAAGAGGAAAGGCCATTGCTGCTAAGCAACCTCGCACTCGTGCCACCACCTGATTTACTCAGACCAGCGGCAATGAATAAAGGCCCTATTTGGTGAGTAGACGGTGTACGACGAACCGCCTGCTCACCAAATAGGGCCTTTGGCCGTGCCTAGTGTATAGGTCTTTTTCCTCCCCAGTCCCTTACTCTACGGCCCGGTGTGCACCGAACCATAGAGCTTAAGGCCGATTAAAAACTAAAGTTTTAGCGCTCGTTATAGCGGCGCTCATAGGTCTCGCCTTCCGCGTAACGTGTGCTGCTTGCAGCGCCACTGGCGCGGCCCGGAGCCGAATAGTCACCGCCACGGGAGCGCACTCCGGCACCGCCACGCAGGGCAGAGCGGTCGGAGTTTACTGTACGCAGCAGGCCATTAAGGGTGGTTTCAAATTCGCTTAGCTTGCCATCCACAAATTCATCGCATTCACTGCGCAGACGGTTAGATTCGGTGTGGGCGGATTCCACAATGCGATGTGCTTCTTCATCGGCGCGGCGAACAACTTCTGATTCCGAAACCAGACGCTCTTGCTCTGCGCGGCCTTCAGCGACGGAACGCTCATATTCATCATTCGCCTGAGCGATAGTGCGGTCTGCTTCCGCGCGAGCCTGCTCCACCATGGACTGAGCGCGAGCTTCAGCATCAGCCACCAGCTTGGCGGCATGCTGTTCTGCGTGGGACACCGTGGCATCCGCCTCCTCGCGGGCATGGCCCACAATGTCATCTGCCTGAGCATTGGCATCATTGATGGTTTGGTCCGCGCGCTCTTCGGCGCCGTGCAGGATTTCATCCTGCTTATCCAAGACATCCTGCGCGTCATCAATCTCAACGGGCAATGCGTTACGGAGGTCGTCGAGAAGCGCGAGCATTTCATGGCGCGGAACTACGCAATTAGAGGTCATGGGGAAGCCATGGGCCCCCTCCAAGTGCTGAACTAATTCATCTAGAGACTCAAAGACACGGTACATACCGCGAATTTTACATACCCTCACCCGCCATGCGTGGAGGCCACGCACCGAGTGTGTACTGCAGATTTTACTTCCACAACCGGTCTTGCCAGTCCGCGCCCACGCATACAGAATTTATGGCACGTATATACAAATACAAGCGCCCCCATTTGCCGCCACGCTCTGTGGCGCAAAAGGGGAGCTTGGATAAAGGCCGATTTTTAGATGACGCCCTGTGCCAACATGGCGTCCGCCACTTTCTTGAAGCCGGCGATATTTGCGCCGGCTACGTAATCGCCTTCGCGGTCGTATTCCTTCGCCGTGTTGTCGATGTTTTTAAAGATATTGGACATGATCGCGTGGAGGCGGTCATCGGTGTAGTCAAAGGACCAAGAATCACGGGACGCATTTTGCTGCATTTCCAGCGCGGAGGTAGCAACACCACCAGCATTAGCGGCCTTGCCCGGCGCGAAGTTGATCTTGGTTTCTTGGAAGATGTGGACGGCCTCCGGGGTGGACGGCATATTGGCACCTTCGGCCACGTAGCGCACGCCGCCTTCCACAAGCTTTTTGGCGGAGTCGCCGTCCAGCTCATTTTGGGTTGCACACGGCAGTGCCACGTCCGCCCTTACTTCCCAGATATTTCCGCCCTTATGGAATTCCACGCCGCTGCCAGCCTCTTGTGCATAAGTGGAAATACGCTCACGACGAGTTTCCTTGACGTCTTTGAGAAGCTCGATGTCCACGCCTTGTGGGGTGGCGATATAGCCGGAAGAATCGGACATGGCCACCACGGTGGCGCCCAGTTCTTGGGCCTTCGCTGCGGCGTAGATGGCAACATTGCCAGAGCCAGAGACAATGACCTTGGCACCATCAAAGGACTCGCCGTGGGTCTTCATCATTTCATTGGTGAAATAGACCGTGCCAAAGCCTGTGGCCTCGGTACGAACCAGGGAACCGCCCCAGGTCAGTCCTTTGCCAGTAAGGACACCGGATTCATGCTGGGTAGTCAGGCGGCGGTACTGACCAAAGAGGAAGCCGATCTCGCGGCCGCCGACGCCAATATCACCGGCCGGAACATCGCGATATTCCCCGATGTGGCGGTGCAGCTCCGTCATAAAGGACTGGCAGAAGCGCATGATTTCCACCTCGGACCTGCCCTTGGGATCAAAGTCAGAACCGCCCTTGCCGCCGCCGATGGGCAGGCCAGTCAGGGAGTTTTTGAAGATTTGCTCAAACCCGAGGAACTTAATGATGCCTAGGTTGACCGAAGGGTGGAAACGCAGTCCACCTTTGTAGGGGCCGAGTGCGGAATTGAACTGGACGCGAAAACCGCGGTTGACCTGGATATCACCATTGTCATCGATCCACGGCACGCGGAAGATGAGCTGGCGCTCAGGTTCACAGAGACGCTCCACCAAGCCGTAGTCCGCATACTGTGGATCCTTTTCTAGGACAATCTTCAGCGAGTCCAGGACCTCAGAAACCGCTTGGTGGAATTCTGGTTCTCCCGCATTGCGCTTGAGCAATTTGTCGTAGTACTCAGAAATTTGGCTATCTACTGACATAGCGTGCATTCCATTCTGTGGACGTATAAGAACAGATACCAGTTTCCTATCAAACTACCGATAAAGCAAGCAGTTTCTAGACTTTGCACAAATCCATACCGCCTTTACCAGCGACAATAAAGTAAAATATTTTCTGTAGAACGTTCGAATCTTAAGCCGCGCAGACTCCCTTCGCAGGCGGGCTTTATAATCACGGGCATGCATATTGTCGTCGCGCCAGACTCGTTCAAAGGCACCGCCTCCGCGCCCGAGGCCGCAGCAGCCATTGCTATGGGGGTGCGCCAGGCTCTTCCCGAGGCCACGGTTACCACCCTGCCCATGGCCGATGGCGGCGAGGGAACCGCCGCCGTCCTCGCGCAGGCGGCCGCGGCCGGCGGACAATCCGTCGAGACCATCACCTTGCCTACCACCGACGCCATCGGCCGTTTAACCCAGGCAAGCTACGTCCTCGCAGGAACCACCGCGTTTATCGACGTCGCCTCTGCCACCGGCCTGCCCGCAGTGCAGGACAGCCTTGATCCGCTGCACGCCGATTCTTATGGCACCGGCGTACTAATTGCGGATGCAGAAACGCGCGGCGCCACCTCGATTGTGCTCGGATTGGGAGGAACTGCCAGCATCGATGCTGGCATGGGCATCCTTACCGCGCTCGGCGCTGCCGCGCACGACGCCCGCGGCTACGCCCTACCCAAGGGCGGCGCTCCCCTAGTCCAGCTCGATCACATTGACACCGCGCAGCTCAATATCAAGGCGGGCATGCTTGACTTCACATTGCTGGCAGATACCCGCGCCACCCCAGTGCAGGCGGCAACCATGTACGGCCCCCAAAAAGGAGCGCAAGGCGAGCAGGTAGCGCTGCTGGCCGGCGCCATGTTGCAAGCATGCGAAGTCACCGGCACCGATGCGGACTCCGAATATTTCGGTGCCGCGGGTGGCCTTCCCATCGGCCTGCACTGGCTTTCTCGCACGCTCTGGGGCTCAGATGAGCATATTCGCGTCTTATCCGGCGGCGCACATGTCGCCACTGCGCTCGGACTTCCACAAAAAATATCCTCCGCCGATCTCGTCATCACCGGCGAGGGCCGGTTTGACGAGCAATCTTTGACCGGAAAGGCCGTCGGAACCATTGCGGCTCTCGCCCAGGACGCAGGCACGCCCATGGGCATTATCGCCGGTTCCTTCGAGCATGACACGGATGCCTACTGCGCATCACTTAGCCAAGAAGGCCCCCTGGCGCAACAGCTGGCGGCGGCCGCCAGGGACATCGTCAAGCAGCTCTAAGGCCGAATAGACAGCGACCATGGGAAGATAGCTGGCTGCTCATGCGCCAGCTCATCTTCCAGCAAGACGTGGTCTTTCGGCAGCACGGCATACGGGGTAAGAAGGCGCGAGAGCACCATGCCTAGTTGGTTAACCGAGCCGCTAACCCCTGTTACCGCAATGTCGTAGCGGTACACGCTCGCGTCCTCAAGGTCGCGGTCCTCATGCTCATCGCGATAATTTTGCCGCAGCTGTTCTTCCACCCCCTCTGGAAACTGCGGCGCATCAGGGCGAGTAACCTCAGCGGAGGCTAATGAACCGCTTTCTACCAACTTGTCGGTGGCAGTGGTAAAGATATCCGCGACGCGCTCTGCTTGTGCGTTGGGAACCAAAACATCGAATTGAATAACCGGCATAGCGCTAACCCTACCCAATTCCTAAGGTGTGAAACCATGTCTGATTCTGCCCGCATCGCCCAGCTCGTCACTTCCCAGCAGGCTGATCTGGAGTGGCAGCAGGACTTTTACGAGGACCTGCACCGCCACCCCGAGCTTTCCCACGAGGAAGAGCGAACCGCCGGTCGCATCCGCGCCAAGCTCGCTGATTTTAACTGCGAGGTAGTAGAAAACATTGGTGGCTTCGGAATGGTCGCCATCTTCCGCAATGGCGAAGGCCCCACCGCTTTGCTGCGCGCGGATTTCGATGGCCTGCCGGTAGAGGAGGCCACTGGCGTGTCCTATTCCGCTACCAATGGAAAGATGCACGCCTGCGGACACGATATGCACACCACCGCGCTGCTAGGTGCCTGCGCGCTTCTCGACGCCTCCCGAAACACCTGGTCCGGCACCTTCCTCGCCCTTTTCCAACCGGCCGAAGAATCCTCCATGGGAGCCAAATTCATGTTGGCCGATAACCTCATTGAACGCGTGCCGCGCCCCGATATTTGCCTTGGCCAGCACATCATGCCCGGCCGCGCCGGCACGGTTCGCCACACCGCCGGCCCGATCATGGCCGGATGCGACTCCCTGCGTATCCGCGTTTTTGGCAAATCCGCCCACGCCTCCATGCCCCATAACTCCATCGACCCGACCTACATCGCGGCGATGATCGTCACCCGCCTCCAAGCCATTGTGGGCCGCGAGGTCGCCCCGCACGAGTTCTTTGTCATCTCCGTAGGCGAGCTTCACTCCGGCGATAAAAACAACATCATCCCCGACTCCGCCGAGCTGGTACTCAATACTCGCTACTACGATCCCGCGCTGGCAGAAAAGGTCTACCACTCCCTCGAACGCATGGTTAAGGCCGAGTGTGTCGCCTCCGGAAGCGAGCAGGACCCTACTTTTGAATACTACGCCCACGGCGAGGTCACCGATAATGACGCCGCTGCCCATGCCCCAATAGGCGAGGTTTTCGACGCCGCCTTTGGCCCCGATTCAGTCGTCGCCGCCCCTTCTACCGCCTCCGAGGACTTTTGCTACCTGCCGCAGGCGTGGGGGGTGCCTTATGTCTTTTGGCACATCGGCTGCACCCCGGAAGATGAGTTGCAGGATCCTCCGGTCAACCACCAAGCAACCTTCCTGCCGGACTATGCTCCCACCGTTTATGCCTCCACCCGGGCGGCATACGGTGCGGCGTTGACCTACTTGGCCACGTCCTAGGTGCCCGAGACGCGTCTTCTCATTCCCCCGCCTGCGGCGCAGGGCCAATGCTATTAAGCTGGCAGACGTTTCGTGACTCCCCACAAACTTAAGGTTGAAAATGAGCCAGCCACGGCATTCTGCTTTCGAATCCACTGTTCCCTCCCATGTCCGCGCGGCCTCTGGCGTGAGCCCGCACAGCGCTTCCAACCGTAAGTTCTGGTCGGGCCTCTCCGGTGCCGTCATGGAGCAGATTGCCGATAATTGGGAGCGCACCCGTGCTGCCTACGCGGAAACGCGCCAACAGCACTACTTCTCTGCGGAATTCCTGCAGGGACGCGCGCTGCTCAATAACCTCACCAACTTGGGTCTTGTTGACGATGCCAAGGCTGCGGCCAAGGCAACCGATCACGAGCTGAGCGATGTCCTCGAAGCCGAGCATGATGCCGCGCTCGGCAACGGCGGCCTCGGACGCCTTGCCGCCTGCTTCCTCGATTCCGCTGTCACTCAGGACTACCCCGTAACCGGCTATGGCCTTCTCTACCGCTACGGCCTTTTCCGACAGTCCTTTGAGAATGGCTTCCAGAAGGAACAGCCAGATGCGTGGATGGAAAACGGCTATGACTTTGTCATTCGCCGTGCCTCTGAACAGCGCCGCGTCCACTTCGATGACATGGACGTGCGCGCAATTCCCTATGACATGCCTATCACCGGCTACGGGACCGATAACGTAGGCACCCTGCGCCTATGGAAGTCCGAGCCCATCGATGACTTCGATTACGATGCCTTTAACTCCCAGCGCTTTACCGAGGCCATCGTCGAGCGCGAGCGTGTTATGGACATCTGCCGCGTGCTCTACCCCAATGACACCACGTACGAGGGCAAGGTATTGCGCGTGCGCCAGCAGTACTTCTTTGTCTCTGCCTCCCTGCAGACCATGGTGGATAACTACATTGACCAGCACGGCGAAGACCTCACCGGGTTTGCGAAGTATAACTCCATCCAGCTCAATGACACCCACCCCGTACTTGCCATCCCGGAGCTGCTGCGCATCCTGCTCGATGAGCACGGTCTGAGCTGGGATGCAGCCTGGAAGATCGTCACCGAAACCTTCGCCTATACAAACCACACCGTGCTGGCGGAGGCGCTGGAGAGCTGGGAGGTGTCCATCTTCCAGAAGCTGTTTTGGCGCATTTGGCAGTTGGTGGAGGAAATCGACCGCCGCTTCCGCGAAGATATGGCCCATCGCGGCCTAGATCAGGGTCGCATTGACTACATGGCGCCGGTATCCAACGGCCACGTGCATATGGCCTGGATCGCCTGCTATGCCGCCTACTCCATCAATGGTGTCGCCGCCCTGCACACGGAAATCATCAAGGCCGATACGCTGGCCGAATGGCACGAACTCTGGCCGGAGAAGTTCAATAACAAGACCAATGGCGTCACCCCTCGCCGCTGGCTCAAGATGTGTAATCCCCGCTTGGCGGAACTGCTTACCCAGCAAGCAGGTTCCGATGCGTGGGTTACAGATCTCACCCAGCTTGCCCAGCTCGCCGAGAAGGCAGACGATACAGTTCTGCTGCGCGAGCTCATCGCCATCAAGCAGGCCAACAAGCGCGACTTTGCTAACTGGGTAAAAGACCACCAGGGCGCCGACGTTGATCCCGGTTCCATCTTTGATGTACAGATTAAGCGCCTGCACGAGTACAAGCGCCAGCTGATGAATGCCCTCTACGTCCTCGACCTCTACTTCCGCATCAAAGACCAGGGCGAGACTGTGCCGAAGCGCACCTTCATCTTTGGCGCGAAGGCCGCACCGGGCTACGAGCGCGCCAAGGCGATTATTAAGCTCATCAACACCATCGCGGAGCTAGTCAATAACGACCCAGATACCAAGGACATCATCCGCGTAGTCTTTGTGGAAAACTACAACGTCTCCCCCGCCGAGCACATCATCCCGGCCGCTGATATCTCCGAGCAGATTTCTGTGGCTGGCAAGGAAGCCTCCGGCACGTCCAATATGAAGTTCATGATGAATGGTGCACTGACCTTGGGCACCATGGATGGAGCAAACGTAGAAATCGTCGAGGCGGTTGGCGAGGACAACGCATATATCTTCGGCGCCCGCAATGAGGAGTTGCCGCAGCTGCGCGCCGAGTACAACCCGGGCGAGCTTTACCAGAGCGTGCCAGGCTTGGCCCGCGTGCTTGATGCGCTTGTCGACGGCACCCTAGGCGCCGAAAACACCGGCATCTTCGGCGACCTGCGCTCCTCGCTTCTCGATGGTTACGGGGAGCACGCCCAGGACCAGTACTACGTCCTCGGTGACTTCGCCGACTATCGCGAAGCCCGTGACCGCATGGCTGCGGACTATGAGGAAGACAACCTTGCTTGGGCTAAGAAGGCGTGGCTCAATATCTGCTATTCCGGCCGCTTCTCCTCTGACCGGACCATCGCGGACTACGCGAACGAGGTGTGGAAGATCCAGCCCACCCCGATTTCCCAGCGCTAAGAAAAGGTCCTGCCCTTCGATTTCGTGGCGAAGGACAGGACCTTTTGGTAAGGCGTTGTGCTCAATTCTGTTTAGCGCAGGCCCACACGCTTTAGCTGCTCATAGATGGGCTTCAAGTCAATATTGAGCACACCCATTTGCGTAGCCAGGAAGCCGAGTCCACCGACGACGGCCCCCAGGATTCCTAGGCCGGTAGCGAGGCCTGCGGCAAAGCCCTTGCTACTACCGTCCTTGCCTTCGCCATCCGAGGGATTAGCAGTATCTCCCGGCTGTTCTGGGTCACCAGCGGAATCGGTGCCATCGTTCCACCACTCGTCAAAGACCAAATTGGCCACCAAAGTGTTGTCGATGTATTCACCGCGCACCGAATCGGTACCAGAGGTACGAGCCATAATGTCCTCCGAGCCGGCCCCCTTGAAGAAGAACGGCACTAGCTGGTTGGTGTGCTGCCCGGAGTACCAACCGTGGCGGGCAACCTTGCCCTTCTCACCTTCCATAGCATTGAAGCGGTTGTCCGCTTCAGGGTTGTCTTCAGTCGGCACTTCATTAGCGCCGGAGAGATAGCCAGTCTCGTGGTCCGCGGTAACAACGAGCAGAGTATCTTCCCACGAGGAGTTCTCCTCCACCCACTTAATGGCGGCGTCAACCGACTTATTGAAATCCTGGGTCTCCTCGATATCGCGCACCGGGTTATTGCCGTGGCCGGCCCAGTCAATGGCACCGCCTTCAATCATGACGGAGAAACCATCCTCATCCTGCCCCAAAGCATTGAGCGCACCGGTGGTCATGGTGGGAAGATCCACGACGTCGTTAAGCGGGTCAGAGTACGGTGCCTTTGCCTCGCCAGTGCGGGAGTTTTGCAGGGTGGAACCCACCTGCGCAATGCCCCAGTACTTCTGCTCCGGCTTTACCTCGCCTTCCGCCATCTTCTTGAAGTCATCATTGGACTCAAAATAGTTCCAGTCGGTCTGGCCACCGGAAAGCTTGGCGTAGTCCTCCTCATACATGAAGCTATAGTCCGGGGTTTCGACCTTTTGATGGTCATTATCGTAAAACGGGTGACCGGCCGCCATAACCAGGTCGAGATCGCTACCGAGCATCTCGCGGCTAATGTCCGGAAGCTTATTACGGTCCATGTTGTGCGCGGCCCACGCCGCCGGAGTGGCTTCGGAATAGAGAGTGTCTGATGGTTTGTGTGGGTACCTAACCTGCATGAGGAGATGGACCAGAATGACTACTGTGGCGAGACGAGATCCGGCTGATAAGGCCAAGATTGATGCGATTGAAAAGAAGCTTCTTGCTAACCCTGAAATCGCGAAGCTGATTGATGACCTAGGCACGTCTACAACGGATGCCAACGACCTGGTTCGCGGCATGTTGCAAGCCTCGATTACCAGGGGACTCAACGCTGAAATGGATGCCCACCTGGGCTACGAGTCTGGCGACAGGAGCGCTAAAGCTGCAGCTAGAACAGACAATCACCGCAACGGGTCGTATCCAAAGACCGTGGATTCTAACTACGGGCCAGTTACCGTTGATGTGCCGAGGGATAGGGCTGGCACATTCTTGCTGACTATGGTCCCTAAAGGCTCGAGGAGATTGACCGATGTCGATGACATGACCGTTAGCTTGTACGCCGGTGGGATGACAATTAGGGACATCCAGCACCATATGGCAACGGCGATGCGTGTTGATATTTCCCATGAGACGATTTCCGCAGTCACCGATGCTGTCCTCGATGAGGTCATGGTCTGGCAAAACCGCCAGCTAGACGAGTTCTACCCGGTCATTTTCCTGGACGCGCTGCGCATTAAAATCCGCGATGGCGGCCTAGTGGTCAATAAGTCCGCGTACATGGCAATCGGCGTGGCTCTCGACGGTATCAAGCACTTTTTGGAATCGTGGATTGCCAAAGAAGAAAGCGCTTCATCCTGGGCGCAAGTATGCGCCAATCTTTCTAACCGTGGGGTTAAAGACGTCTTTATCGTTTGCTGTAACGGGTTCAAAGGCTTGCCGGAAGAAGTAAAGGCAACCTGGCCGAACTCTATGGTGCAAACCTGTATCGTGCACCTGATACGTGCCGCGAACCGATGGGTAGCCTACAGGGATCGCCGGGGCGTATCGGCCGCGTTGAAAAAGATTTACACCGCCACGGACGAGTCCACAGCTAAGGCTGCCTTAGACGAATTTGAAGCCTCTGAATTGGCAGAAGAGTATCCACGCTCAGTCAAAGTCTGGCGAGATGCATGGGCGCGTTTCGTACCGTTTCTCCAGTTCCCACCAGCAGCCAGCAAGGTCATTTACACGAAGAATTCGATTGAATCATTCAACAATGAACTGCGGAAAGCTACCCGCAACAGGGTGCAGTTCACTAACAATGAATCAGCGCTCAAGACGCTATGGTTGATGATCTGCAATATCGAAGACAGACGAGCTGCCAAGAGAGCGAAGCAGGGCAAACGAGTCTCAGCGACAACCGGCAGACTCATGGAAGGGACCCGAGTTTCCGGCTGGAAACAAGCCATTAACCAAATGGCCGTGGCCTACCCCGACAGCTTCGACAAATACCTATAAACCTAGCCCCACACACAAACAACTTGACACCCTCCGAACAAGCAAGCATTGATAGATGCAGGTCTGCACTACATTTTGTCGGTGAAACCCCACCGTGCCTGAGGTGATTGAAACCTGGCGGCGGGAAATCCCTGGTGAAGCCTACGCCCACGGCCGGATCTGGACACAAGCCTCGGCAAGCGATGCGCGCAAACACACAGCCCCGAATACGGTGACCCACTTCCAGTACTCCTATGATCGGGCCAGACGCGGCCTGCGCGGAATCAAAGAGCAAGTCGCAAAAGCCAAACGCGCTGTTGACGGCGAAATCGCCATTAAGCGCAACCGCTATTTCGATCTTTCCACCCCGAACAAGAAGGTCAACTACGCTCTTGCTGCCAAACACCGAGCCCTAGCCGGAATTAAAGGCTATGAAACCGACCTGACCGCTCTTCCCGCCCTGGAGGTTATCGGGCATTACCGCAGGCTATTCCACATTGAAAATGTCGTATCGGATGTCGAAATCAGACCTGAAAGCACGCCCAATCTATGCGAGGAAACAAAACTCGATCACAGCACATCTCAATATTGTGATGGCAGCACTAGCCGTGACCCACCTGATGGAGACCCGCAGTGGTCACTTCATCAAACGCCTCGTGAGAACACTCAAGAAATACCGCAGCTTTCAACTCGTCGTTGGCGGCGAAACCATTCACGCCGCCGTACCATTCCCGCCCGACCTCACTGCCACCATCCAAGTAATCACCGGCCGCGAACTTCCGCACAAAAATTGGCCTAAGTCAGGTTAGAAGGGAATCAGCACACCGTCTCGTGGGATTCGTGCTCTGGGTGCTCAATCTGGATGGTGGAGTGCTCGATACCGTGTTCGCGCAGGGCCTGCTGGGCGGCATCCAACAGCGGGCCGGTGCCGACGGTGCCGTCGCGCACGATATGCACGGTCGTGAGCACGTTCACGCCGTCCAGGCTCCACAGGTGCAGGTCGTGGATGTCAGCAACGCCCTCGACCTGCCGCAGCGCGGGCTCGATCGCACTGGCGTCGAAGTCCGCCGGGACTTGCTCGAGCAGCACGCTCGCCGAAAGCCGCATGAGCTGCCAGGCGCGCGGCAGCACCATCGCCGCGATCGCTAGGGAGGCGATCACGTCCGCCGCCACAAACCCCGTGGTCAGTACCACGATGCCGGCCACGATTACTGCGACCGAGCCGAGCATATCCACTAACACGTGCAAGAACGCGCCCTCCACGTTGATCGAGGATTTGCGGTGCCGGTGCAGAACCCACGCCGATAGCGCATTCGCCACCAGGCCGATCACCGCGATGATCAGCATCGTTTTTCCCTGCACTTCGGCCGGGCTCTGCAGGCGGCGCACCGCCTCGACGACAATCCACACCGAGATCGCCAGCACCATCACTGCGTTCGCCAGTGCAGCAAGCACCTCCACTCGTCGGTAGCCGTACGTGGCCTGAGCCGATGCTTGTCGGCGCCCAACCAACACCGCTAACACCGCGATGATCAACCCCGCAGCGTCGGAAAGCATGTGCATCGCATCCGCCATCAGCGCCATCGAACCCGCCAACCAGCCGCCGATCAGCTCCGCGAAGAAGACGGTGCCGGTAATGCCTAGCGCAATCAAGAGTGCGCGCAGCGGCGTGCTGGAGTGATCGTGGTCGTGGTGCTCGTGTGCCATGCACTCAGCCTATCCCCGTCGACGCTTATTGACAATTAAATGAAAATAGATGGCGGTAAGCGCAGCCACTGAGGCCAAGTCGGCCTGATTTAGGTCATTGTGCAGTTGTCCTTTGAATGCGTAGAGAAGCTGAAACATGAACAACCAAAAAGTACTGCAGCCGCATGTCAGGAAAGCAACCGCTGAGTGTACTCGAGGTAAATATAAATCTACATTTGTATAAATAGCTAAAAGCGCCGCGCCCCGTGGAACGTGTTAAGGGGTGGGACGCGGCGCTTATGCCAGGAAAATTACTTCTTGGTTTCACCCAACAAGTGGCACTGAATCATGTTGGTATTGCCGGCAATTCCTGGAGGGGTACCAGCAATGACGACAATCATGTCGCCTTCTTCGTATTTATCCATCTCCAGCAATGCGTCATCGATGGCTTCCATCATGTCATCGGTGGACTTAACGTGCGGGCTCAAGAAGGTCTCAGCACCCCACGTCAAAGCCAGCTGGGAGCGAACCGCTGGGTCCGGCGTAAACGCCAACAGCGGAAGCTGGGAGCGCAGGCGAGCCACTCGCTTAGCGGTATCGCCGGAGGTAGTAAAGGCTACGATGGCCTTTGCATTGAGGCGCTCGGCAATGTCGCGGGCGGAATAGGACACCACACCACGCTTGGTGCGCGGAACGTGAGTCAGCGGTGGCACCTTGCCACCATCTTCAGCATTAGCCACAATCTTGGACATGGTGCGCACAACGTTCTGCGGGTCAATGCCCACGGAAGTCTCACCAGAGAGCATGACAGCATCGGCGCCATCGAGCACGGCGTTGGCAACGTCGGATGCCTCTGCACGGGTCGGGCGCAGGTTGGAAATCATCGAATCCAGCATCTGGGTAGCCACGATGACCGGCTTAGCGTTTTCACGCGCAATCTGGATAGCGCGCTTCTGGAACAGCGGCACGCGCTCAAGTGGCACCTCAACGCCGAGGTCACCACGGGCAATCATGATGGCGTCGAAGGCCAGCACGATAGACTCGAGGGCATCGACTGCCTCTGGCTTTTCCAGCTTCGCAATAACCGGAACGCGGCGACCTTCTTCATCCATAATCTCGTGGACCTTATCCACGTCAGCTGGGGAGCGAACGAAGGAAAGCGCGACAAGGTCTACGCCAAGCTTCAGAGCGAAGCGCAGGTCAGCGATATCCTTCTCCGACAGGGCCGGCACGGAGATATCCATGCCAGGAAGGGAAACGCCCTTGTTATTAGAAACCGGGCCACCCTCGGTAACCTCACACACGACGTCATTGCCGTCGACTTCCTTACAGACAACGGCGACCTTTCCGTCGTCGATAAGCAGGCGGTCACCCGGCTTGGCGTCCTTGGCCAAGCCCTTATAAGTGGTAGATACTCGGTCGTGGGTGCCTTCGATATCGTCCACGGTAATGCGGACGATTTCACCGTTATCCCACTGCTCCTCGCCGTTAATAAAGCGGCCAAGGCGAATCTTGGGGCCCTGCAGGTCCGCCAAAATACCGACGGCGCGGCCGGTCTTATCAGTAGCCTGGCGCACCCAGTTGTAATTCGCCTCGTGGTCCGCGTGCTCGCCATGAGACATATTCAAGCGGGCAACGTCCATGCCGTCTTGAACGAGGCGCAAAATGCCATCCTCGCTAGCAACGGCAGGGCCGAGAGTACAGACAATCTTTGTTCTTCTATCCAGCATTATTGGCCTATTCCGTCGGGGAAACTGAACACTCCCCAACCTACTCCTTCGTATGGATTGGGGCCACAATTTTGGACCCCCATTTTCCGAACGGACACTCAAAAATGCCCCAACCCCCACACAATCAAACCTATTCGGAAATACTGGGGTAGAACCTACGGTGATGCAGAGTCCGGATGCTGCCCCTCAGGTACCGCGCTACCATCGCCACGCCCGTCACTATCGCGGCGCTCGGCCCAATACTTAGGATCTACCTCTGCGGGAGATTCTGGGCCTTGGCGGCGCCTGTCAAGCAAGAAAAAGACGACCGCAGAGATGATGAAAATCACCAGGGAGACGATGATATTCACGCGCAGCCCGAAGATATGGGTAGCTTCATCGGAACGCATTCCTTCGATAAAGAACCGGCCCAACGTATAGCCCATGACATAGAGGGCAAAGACTCGTCCGTGCCCCAACTTCCATGCCTTGTGCGCCCACAAGAGGAATAGGCATACAAGGACGTTCCACACCAGCTCGTAGAGAAAGGTTGGATGCACCGAAGTCATAACCTCACCCGTGGAATGCCCGGAAACCGGCGCATAACCGCCGTTGTCATTGACTCGGTAGTAAATATCTAAAGCCCATGGAACGTCGGTCGGGCGCCCGTAGAGTTCTTGGTTAAACCAGTTGCCTAGCCGCCCAATCGCCTGCGCGAGGACCAGGCCCGGGGCCACCGCATCAGCAAAGGGGCCGAGTGGAACCTTCTTCACTTTGAAAAGTACCCACAAGGCCAGCGCGCCGAGAGCAACGGCACCCCAAATGCCAAGGCCGCCATTGGTAATCTTCAGCGCATCCGCGGGATTGCAACCATCGCAGAAGTACTTCTGATTATCGGTGATGACGTGGTAGAGCCGCCCGCCAATGATGCCGGCTGGGATAACCACGATGGCAGCATCCCACACTGTGTCTGGGTTGCCGCCGCGAGCGGTATAACGGCGCAAGGTCATGCGCAGGCCGACGATAATGCCCACGATGATGCACAGCGCGTAGGCACGGATGGGAAGTGGCCCCACCTGCCACACGCCCTGCGGCGGAGACGGAATATTTGCAAGAATTTCTGTGTGCACGTAGCCAGTGTGCCTTATCCCCCACCCCGCCAGCTAGTCGGGGTATTACTCTAATTTGCGCGCAGGGCACGCTGGGTGCTGGCCGGCGGCAACCAGCGACCGAGCCAACGCTGTAGGGTCTTGGGCCGCCATGACTGATTCGCCGACGAGCACCGCATCGGCGCCCCGAGAAGCATAGTGAAAAAGGTTGCGCGCGTTGTTTACCCCACCTACTGCAATGCGCAGGATGGATTCGGGCAGGCCCGGGGCAATATCGTTGAACGCCTCACGGTTAATCGCGTCCGAGGCTAAAGACCATGCATTGATGGAGATAACGCTACTTCCAGCCTTAATTGCGCGGTCGACCTCGGCGCAGTTGCGTACCTCGACGATGGCGGTCATACCGAGAGATTCCACGCGGTCTAATAGTGCCTCCAAGCGAGCCTGCTCCAGCAGCTCTACTTGCAGTGGGATAGCATCGGCCCCATAACAGCGGGCCTCATGAATTTGGTAGGGATCCACGATGAGATCTCGTGACATCATGGGTACATCAATCGCAGCGCGGGCGGCCGCCATATCCTCCAAAGAACCGTGGAAACGGCGGAAATCAGTCTGGCACGCCATAAGGTGTACGCCGCAGTCCTCAAAGGTGCGAGCCCATTGCGCCATGTGCTCCGCAGAGCCAACATGTGCAATCTCACCGCCGTAGGGAACGGCACGCTTGAGCTCCGTGATAACGGAGCAGCCGGGGCGCAAGAGAGCTGCGCGCACATCCCGGGGAGATTCCATGTCACGCGAGCGTGCCTTTACTTCCTGGAACGACACACGGGACTCCCGCGCAGCGACGTCCTCTAAGACTCCTGCTACTAGGTGGTCAACGGCAATGGGCGTAGGCATCAGCACCTCCCTCCACGGGCGATTGAAATCACACTTAGGTTAACCCGCTCCCGTGCAGTTGCGGAAATTGCACAGGCTACGGGGCTATTTTTTATCCATATCAGTGGGATCGATATCACTATCAAGCGCGTCCCACATCACGCGGCCAGAATCAGAGGAGGTTTCCAAATCCTCCTCCAATTTCGCTTGGCGCGCTGCCGGCGTCTCGTATTTGCTAGATGCCTTCACTTTATCCTCGCCTGGGTTGCGAGCTAGCATAACCGCACCAAAAAGGGCTATTGCCGCTCCTACCAGGGCCAGAATCGGCCCCCAGGCATGCACCTCGGTGGAAACGACTGTGGCCCATTTAGAAATTTGCGCGGAATCTACTGCATTCTTATTAGCCGAGGCACCTTGCAGGATCTTCTGCGCGCGCTCAGCATCCGCGCCCGCCGTCAGCAAGCTAACCGGGGTCCATGCACTGGCCGCTGCTGCGAGGGCACAAATAATGCCCACTACGCGCCTACCGATGCGGCGCAGAGCCATTCCCGCGACGGCGCCGGCAACCAACACAAGGGTCAAGGCCATAATCTCTAGCGACCATGCCGAACCTATGATGTCATTGGCGGCGGAGCCGGCCTTATCATCTTCGCTGGCAGCAACCACCCACGTGGCACGGGAAGACAGCCACAATACGATGGCTCCTACAGCGATAAGTAACGGTCCAAGGCGTTTAGCCTTCACGATTGTCCTCCTAGGAGATCTGTGGCGTCAAAGCACGTGCGGTCACCGGTATGGCAGGCGCCGCCACGCTGCCGCACGGTCAGCAGGATAGTATCTCCATCACAGTCAAGGCGAACGCCCAGCACCTCTTGGGTGTGGCCAGAAGTCTCACCCTTGACCCAGTACTCATTGCGCGAGCGCGAAAAATACGTTGCCTTGCGCGTGGCAAGGGTATGCGCCAAAGCATGGTCATCCATCCATGCCATCATCAGCACCTCACCGGACTCAGCCTGGGCAATGGCCGACACCAAGCCTTGGTCATTGCGCTTGAGCTGCTTGGCGATGCCCCCATCTAGTTCATAGTCGGCCGGGTTACTCATCGGCGCACCTCGTAACCCGCGGCGTCTAGGGTGTTCTTTACGTCGCTGATCTCTACCTCACCAAAGTGGAAAATGCTTGCGGCCAAAACGGCATCGGCGCCAGCGGCAACGGCCGGTGGGAAATCCGCGGCGCTGCCCGCGCCGCCAGAAGCGATGATGGGAATAGTTACTGCCTCGCGCACGGCGTGCAGCAGGTCCACATCAAATCCTTGCTTGGTGCCATCGCCATCCATCGAGTTGAGGAGAATCTCCCCTACTCCGAGTTCCTCGCCACGGCGAGCCCACTCAATGGCGTCAATTCCGGCCGACTTCGTACCACCATGCGTGGTGACCTCGTAACCAGAGGGCGCAAACTCCCCCCGGCACCGGCAGGCATCAACGGACAGCACGATGCATTGGGCCCCGAAAACCGCGGCCATTTCGCGCAGCACTTCCGGATTCTTAATCGCTGCAGTATTTACGGAAACCTTATCTGCACCGGCGCGCAGTAGCTCCCGGACGTCGTCGACGCTGCGTACCCCGCCGCCAACTGTTAGTGGGATAAATACCTGGTCCGCAGTGCGGCGTACAACCTCTAGCATGGTTGAACGCCCTTGCTTTGAGGCAGATACATCCAAAAATATAAGCTCGTCAGCGCCTAAGGAGTCATAACGCGCGGCCAACTCCACCGGGTCACCGGCATCGCGCAGGTTTTCAAAGTTAACGCCCTTGACCACTCTGCCTTGATCCACGTCTAGGCAGGGGATAATACGTACGGCTACAGCCATATCGGCCGCCTCCTTTGTGAGAATGAAGTCTTAGCGGTGAAAGGAACCGCTATGACGGGACAAGATGTCCACGATAGTGGCATGGACCTGCGGGGTACCTGCGACCAAGCCACGCGACTGCGCAGTCCACGGATTTCCTTCCGGATCAGTCACTACTCCGCCGGCGGCTTGGATTTGCAGTGCACCAGCGGCGTTATCCCACGGGTGTGGGGAGAAGTTAATCGCGCCATCAAATACGCCCTGTGCAACAAAGGCATTATCCAGCCCCACTGAACCGGTCATCCGCGGGCGCAGGCCGGTTTCGCGCAGTTCGTGGAAGATCTCAGTGGGCAGATGAGAAGAGCAGCCCACGTGTCCGCGCGCTTCATCGAAGCCCATCGCGTCCTCCCCACCGCCGAAGCCAGTAGCAGGCCCGCCTACTGAGCGCAGTGGAGAGCCATCGCAAGTAACCAAACGTCGCCCCAATAATGGGAAATCAGACACCGCTACAACAGGTGCGCCCTTATGAATGAGCGCCACCAAGATGCCGGCTAGGGGGTTTCCGGCGGAGTAATTTGCGGTGCCATCAATCGGATCTACCACCCACACGGTATCTAGCACGCTGCCGCCGGATTCTTCTCCGTACACCGGGATGCCGGTCATCTGAGTCAAAATATCGCGCAGCTGTTGCTCGATGACGAGATCTACCTCGGTGGCAAAATCTCCCTGCCCTTTAAAGCGGGCGGGTTGCGCACCAAGGCCGGAACGAAAAATGGTTTCTACTTGGTCTACGGCCGCCTCCGCGAAGGCCACCAACTCGCGGGGTTCCATCATGGCTTAGTTGTCCTCAGGGTCGAACGGGTCAATGGTTTCTTCCGCCGGCAGCGGCTCTACCTCGGCCACTGCTGCGAGAGCTTCTTCGAGGCTGAATTTCCCCTCGTAGAGGGCTTTTCCAATAATGGCGGAATCAATGCCCTCATTTTCATAGAGAGCAAGCTCGCGCAGGTCTTCCACGCTAGAGATACCACCGGAGGCGGTGATTTTAGCTTCCGTAGCCATGGCGACCTCGCGCAGCAGCTCGATATTCGGTCCGCTTAGCGTGCCGTCTTTAGATACGTCTGTCACCACAAAGCGCTGGCATCCGGCAGCATCGAGGCGCTCGAGCACCTCCCACAGGTCGCCGCCATCGGAAACCCAACCATTGCCCGCAGTGCGCCACTCGCCGCCTTCCTCGCGCACGGCGAGATCCACGGCAACTTTATCGCCATAGCGCGCAAGGATATCTTCTATCCATTCCGGCTGTTCAAGAGCAGCGGTGCCAATATTAATGCGCTGCGCGCCGGTAGCCAGTGCTTGTTCTACTGCGGCATCGTCTCGGATGCCGCCACTAAGTTCCACGTTTATGCCCAGCTCTGCGGTAATATTCGCCATCTGCTCGTGGTTGGAACCGCGGCCGAATGCCGCATCCAAATCCACAAAATGCAGCCATTGCGCGCCGTGGGACTGCCACTTCAACGCGGCATCGCGCGGTGCGCCGTAGGAGGTTTCGGTGCCTGCTTCGCCTTTGTCCAAGCGCACCGCTTGACCCTGAGAGACATCAACTGCGGGCAAGAGCGTAAAAGTCATAGTCATCATCCTACCTAGAGCGTGCGCATCCAGTTTTCCAAAAGCTGTGCGCCAGCGTCCCCGGATTTTTCCGGGTGGAATTGGGTCGCCCACAAAGCGCCATTTTCCACCGCCGCGACAAACCTATCTCCTGCGTGCTCGGTCCAGCTCACCAAGGGTGGACGGGTGATTTCCGTTTCCAACTCCCAGCGGCGAACGCCATAGGAATGCACAAAATAAAACCGCTCGTCTGCAGACAAGCCTGCAAACATATCGCTACCGACGGGTACCTCAACGGTATTCCACCCCATATGGGGCAGGACCGTAGAGTGTAGCTTTTCAACGGTGCCGGGCCACTCGCCGCAGCCGGTGGAGTTGATGTTGTGCTCCACTCCGACGTCGAAAAGCACCTGCATACCTACGCAAATACCCAAGACTGGCCGCTCCCCTGCCAGGCGCTGGCCGATGACCCTTGGCCCCTGAACCGCGTTTAGCCCGCGCATACATGCGTCAAAAGCGCCAACGCCGGGGACGAGCAGGCCGTCCGCGTCCACCGCTGCTTTGGGATCCGCAGTCACGGTAACTTCCGCGCCTACTCGCTCCAGCGCGCGCTGTGCCGAGCGCACATTGCCCGCGCCATAATCCAATAATGCGACCGTCTTTGCCATGGGCTATAGCTTACGCATGCGACGCAGACGCGTCCGGATATCGTTGGTTTCACTCACGCGGGTGCGCCCAAGGATAAAGTCTGCCAGCGTCATTAGTACGCCAACGCCGAGGATAGCCACACCGGCGCCAAACGCCCCCGCGTAGCCATAGCCGGCAACCAACGCACCCAAAAGGGTCGAGCCCAAGCCGGTGCCGCCATCATAGAAGATATTCCAAATGGCCGAAGCTTCCGAGACGCGCTCGCGCGGTAGACGGTCAAACATCGACAACAGGGCTTCATTTTGGGCAATGCCAAAGGCCCCGCCGAATAGGAAGGCACCCAGCACAAGCCACCACACGGAGCCGTCGAGGTAGAGCGGGACGGCGATGGCGAGCACACCCACAATGGCCATGATCTGGCTGGGGATGTAGAGTCGGCCGGGAGTGCCCGCGCGGTCTGCCACCATGCCGGCGAAGTAGCGGAAAATCATGGCCGCGCCACCCACGATGGACAGCATGATGCCGGCAAGGCTGGCGCCGCGCTCTGCATCTAGTTCCTGTACCGCCGGCGGCAGGAAGGACGACACGGCGCCATAGCTCATGGAGAAAGTCGTCAACGCTAGTGCAGGCACTGCCACCAGCTTCCACGTGGGAACGCGGATGAGGTTGGGCTCGTCTTCGGTATCAGAGGCCAGCGTGACCTTGATCTTGGGAATGCGCAAGCACATACCAAAGCCCACGAAGCCAATGATGCCGGCAGTGATATACGTCGAGGCATAGCCCAGCTTTTCCGCCATGACCAAGCCCAAGGGCAAAAAGACCATTTGTCCCAGTCCCGTAAACACACCGATCATGCCGGTGGCCTTGCCCAAAAGGCGAACAGGTGCCAACTCGGCAATAAGCGCAGACTCGGAAACGGTCAGCGCGCCAAAGCCCACCCCGCGCAAAGCGGAAAAGAGTAGGACAACCCAAGCATCTGTTCCCAGAAGATGTCCGAAGGCGGGGACGCCCAAGGTAAAGGCGGAAAGTGCCATCACGCGGCGATAACCCCAACGGCGCAGCAGCCACGGGGAAATGATCTGTGTAAGCACGGTGAAGGCCATGAAGATGCCGGTGGATGAGCCTGCCAAGGTAGCTGAGCCGCCGGAGTCAATGACAGCGAGCGGCACCACCGGAAGGAGGATGGACCAAGCGCCGAAAGCGGCGGCAATGGCCATCATAGTGGCGGTATAGCCCGGGATCTTCCAAATATTAGTCTCTTGGGTTTTGCTCACTTACCAAACGCTCCTACCATCCACGAAATTGCTGCTACCACGGTAATTGCGGCCAAAAGGGAGGCTACTACTGTCATTGCCTTCGACCCCTGTTGGTAGGCAGACCATGCACCGCCTACTAACATGCCTGCCACGAGGAAAAGAACCAAGATCATAACATGCATGCTTTTTAGAGTGCTCCCTTCGTCGAAGGAATTCCAGTCCGACGGGGGTCGGGTTCCACAGCAGCGCGCAGCGCACGCGCCACGGCTTTAAACTCCGCCTCCGTAAGGTGGTGCGGATCGCGCCCATAGCGCACGTTGAGGTGCAGCGTTATCGCAGCGTGGGCAGCAAGCGTTTCAAAAAAGTGGCGGTTAATCACCGTGGCGTAGTGGCCACCAATTATGTGCCACTGCAGGTGCTCTGGCTCGCCGTTCATCACGAAATAAGCGCGGCCAGAAAAATCCACCACCGCTTCCACCAACGTTTCATCCATGGGCAGTAGCTGGGATCCGAAACGACGAATGCCGGCCTTATCCCCCACTGCTTCCCGCAGTGCGGTACCGAGCACGATGGCGGTATCTTCTACGGTGTGGTGGGCATCGATCTCGGTATCACCCGCTGCCTGCACGGTGAGATCAAAGCTGCCGTGGGTGGCAAACGAGGTCAGCATATGATCGAAAAAGGGCAGGCCGGTGGAAATATCGCTGCGTCCCGTGCCGTCTAGATCGATGACCACGGAAATCTGCGATTCAGAGGTAGACCGCTGGGCGCTCCCTACACGGTTGCTCATGGTTCGCTCCTTTCTCCTCCGGCCGGATTATCCGCTACTACTGTATCCGCAAGGTCCTCAGCTACTGCCAAAAAGGCCGAGTTTTCTTCCGGCAGGCCCACGGTCATGCGCAGGTGGCCGGCAATCCCGACATCCCGGATGAGTACTTCTTTATCCAAGAACTGCTGCCATACGCGCTGCTGGTCAGCAAAGCGGCCGAAGAAGAGGAAATTGGATTCACTAGGCAGAACCGTATAGCCCAGTTCCCGCAAGCGAGCTGCCACGCGCTCGCGCTCGCTGGCGATCTTTTCCACGGTGGCGAGCGTATCCGCGCTATGGCGCAACGCCACTGTCGCCGCAGCTTGGGAGAGCACAGACAGGTGATACGGAAGTCGCACTAACATGACGGCGTCTACAAAGGCCGGATCCGCCACAAAATAACCAAGGCGGCCACCGGCGAAGTCGAAGGCCTTGGACATGGTGCGCGAGACCACCAACTTTGTGGGGTATTTATCCAGCAGCGTTACCGCGGAGGGCGAAGAGGAGAATTCGCCGTAGGCTTCATCGACGATGAGGATTCCCGGCGCGGCGTCGGCAAGCGCGGCAATATCGTCCAGACTAGTCACCCCGCCGGTGGGGTTATTCGGCGTTGTCACAAAGATGATATCCGGCTGGTGCCGCGCCACGGCCGCCAGAGCCCGGTCCATGTCGATACGGAAATCCTCGCCCCGCGGGCACTCCACAAACTGCGTATAGGTTCCGTCCGCAAGGATGGGGTGCATGGAATAGGACGGCGTAAAGCCGAGCACGCTGCGGCCTGGTCCGCCAAAGGCCTGTAGAAGCTGCTGCAAAATCTCATTGGAGCCGTTCGCCGCCCACACCTGCTCATAGCTAATACCCACGCCGGTCTGTGTGGAAACGTAATGGGCCAAGGCTTTACGCAGCTCTACGGCATCGCGTTCCGGATAGCGATTGAGCGTGGAGGCAAGGCGCTGAGTCTCCGCCACCAAGTCAGCAACGAGCGCTGGAGAGGGCGGATAGGGATTTTCATTGGTATTGAGTTGGTAGGCCACAGTGAGTTGCGGCGCACCATAGGCGGACTTGCCGCGCAATTCCTCGCGCAGGGGAAGATCTGTCAATTGCGTCATTTAGTTCTCCTCGAATCGGGCGCGGATTGCTTCGCCGTGGGCAGGCAGCCCCTCGGCCTCCGCAAAGGCGATGACCTGCGGGGCAATTTCTTCCAGCGCAGCTCGGTCATAATTAATGAGATTGACCGGCCGCATAAAGGTGTGGGTAGACAGGCCAGCGGAAAAGCGCGCCGTGCCGGAGGTG
The DNA here is from genome assembly GCA_002154655.1 of Corynebacterium kefirresidentii. Taxonomy (GTDB): domain Bacteria; phylum Actinomycetota; class Actinomycetes; order Mycobacteriales; family Mycobacteriaceae; genus Corynebacterium; species Corynebacterium kefirresidentii. The sequence goes on along the minus strand of NGUZ01000001.1, from coordinate 179,242 downwards.
GGCAGCACGTGATTGGAACCGGCAGCGTAGTCCCCGAGTGGCACAGGGGCGAAGTCCCCCACAAAGATGGCACCAGCGTGCTTAATCCGCTCAGCTACCGTGCCGGGTTCTGCGGTGTGGATCTCCAGGTGCTCGGCGGCATAGGCATTGGCCACCGCAATCGCTGCATCGAGGGAATCGACCACCACAATGCCGGATTGCTCGCCGCCTAAGGCCGCGGCCGCCCGCTCCGCATTAGCGGTAGCGCCGTAGCGCGCCTCCACCTCCGCGTTCACCCGCTGAGCGAGGCTTTCTGATTCCGTTATAAGCACACTCGCTGCCATCGGATCATGCTCGGCCTGCGAGATAAGGTCATAAGCCACATACACGGGGTTTGCGGTGTCATCGGCGATGATGGCAATTTCGGTCGGACCTGCTTCTGCATCTGTCCCCACTACCCCGCGCACCAAGCGCTTGGCTGCGGTAACGAAAATATTTCCCGGCCCCGTAATCATGTCTACTGGTGCAAGCTCGGCATCATCATCGCCGTAGGCCATCAGCGCAATGGCCTGGCCACCGCCTATAGCCCACACCTCATCCACGCCAAGCATCTGGCACACAGCTAGCACCGTGGGGTGCGGTAGACCGCCGAACTCCTTTTGCGGGGGCGAGGCCACCACTAAGCTTTCTGCGCCGGCCGCCTGCGCCGGCACCGCGTTCATGATCACAGACGAGGGATAGACAGCCTTGCCTCCCGGCACGTACAAACCGACGCGCTCGATGGAGCGAAAGACCTCGGTCACCGTGGCGCCCCGAGCCAGTTCGGTGGTATGTGCGGTCGGCTTTTGTTCGAGGTGGACCTTGCGGACGCGCTCAATCGAGGCCTCAATTGCTCGGCGCACCTGCGGATCTAAGCCAGCGACGGCCTTGTCCAATTCCGCTTGCGGTACCCGCAGGTGGCGTGGGCGCACGCCATCAAAAAGTTCGCTGTAGTCCAGTGCCGCCGCGGCGCCTTCTTGACGGACGCGATGAACCATTGGTGCCACTTTGTCCACTGCAGCGGCGACGTCGGTGCCGCCGCGTGGCAGGACTCGCCGCAGCTGGGCAGGGCGCAGCTTTGTGCCGCGCAAATCGATGGTCCGAAGCATTTCCGACTCCCATTATTCTTATCGGATTTCTATTATTAAACCAATATCCTAATGTCCAAATGCCAGCGAGGGGGCGGGTTTGGACGATAGACTCGGACTCAACACAGCTTTAAGGTGGTGGCAGTGATGAGCGAGAGTGATCCTTCCCTTCTGCTCGCGCATGTCCGCGCCATCGCCCGCGAACATGGCTTGTCCTGCTGGGCGCTACCCTCAGGCGAACTTTTAGTACCCCACTCAGCCGGCGGATCTACCTTCATCTTTATAGACCTACTAGAAGAACCGGTACTCCACCTACACACCAGCCCCCGCGGCGGCGTGGACCTCAGTGAGATATCCGAACTAGCGCATGTGGCCAACGAGTGGAACCACGATTGCCTCTCACCGGCGATAGTGGTTGATTTTGACCAGCCTGAGTGCGTAAGCGTATCCGGTCATAGTTATCTATCGGCGGATAACTCCCCGAGCCGGGAACAGCTCGCGGCGTTTGTCTTACCGGCACTGCGCAATGCCGAGGTCCTCATGGACTTGCTCGCCCAATCCCATCCCGGCCTCGTGCGCGAAGCCTCACCGCAGCTAGCCCCGCTTGCCGACGCCCCCTTAGAGCCTTTCACCCTCGATAGCCTGGCCGAAATCCTGCCGCTTATCGGAATCCAACGCTTCCAAAGCGACGGCGCCACGGCTATCTACGCGTGGGTCAATGATGTTCTCTTTTCCTTCGCTTTAGACAACGGCCCCAGCCTTATCATCAAGGGACATTGGGACCCTAGCTTGGAGGAAGCGGAATTTACCCGCCTGTTCCTCATTTGCAATGACTGGAATCGCGCCCATCACGGTGCTGTTGCATATTGCCACCACACCGCCGAAGGCCTGCAGGTGCGGATGGATGCCACCACCATTGCCGCCGCCGGCCTAACGCGGCCCCAACTCTTTAGCGCCATCGGCCGCGGCCTAAAACACATCCTGCACGGAATCGATGACATCGCACAGGAAGTTACCGGCGCCTCCCCCGTGGAATGGCCCTAGACGCGCGGCTTACCAATCATCATCGGAACTCACAAAAGCCGTGGACCAGTAGGAAAACATCGCCATAAAAGGCGCCACCGCCCAAGAGATAGCCGGGGAGAATTTCGGTGCAAATTCCACGAACTCTCCGGGGTTTTCGGGCGGATGTGTGGCGGTGACCCCGCCAAATACGTAAAACGAGGCCGCGCCTGCCAAGGCGCACACGCCGACCCACAGGAGCATCGACAAGCCCCGCCCTTGCCGACGCAGATACGCACCCAAGCCCAAGAGCAGTCCGAGTAGGCCGGTAATGAGGGCAAAGGTAATGAAGGCGATGAACTGGGCGCTGCCCATCGCTTCGATGGCATAACCGCCATCGTCTACCTCATGGCCGGCAAGCGTCGGACGGGAAAGCCCCCACAGCGCACCTGCCACGCCAAAGACCAAGAGCGCACACGCGAGTAACCCCGCACCAAAACCTAGGGTGCGGGGTAAGCGGCGCTGGGACAGAGACAACTTAGTTGCAGAAGGTCCAGTTGCCATTCTCGCGACGGAAGCGAACCGTAGAGGTCTCATTGCCCTCAGAGTTGGACACGCTCACGGTTGCAGAAGCATCGTCACCGTTGACCACAATGTCGTTAACAGACTGCAGCTTGGTCGACTGCGGGATGGACTCCAGCTGGCTAGCAAACTTCTCCACCTCACCGTTGCCGCCGCCCTGCTGGCGCATGGTGTTGGCGTACTCAGCGAAGGACTGGTTCGGCAGGCTATCGACGTACTGCTGGTACTGGCCAAACTCCTTGGACTGGCCTTCACGCACGGCTTGGCAGGCGTGCTGCGGCATGTAGTTGAAGTATTCCTTCACATTATCGATCTCGTGCTGGCCGCGGACCAGCTGCTCGATGGCCTGCTTGTCAGCATCATTTGCGTCCTGGCCACCCTCAATCGGCTTGATGTCCTTCGCCCCAGCGAAAGGATCCTCGCCATTATTTAGCGGGTTGGCCATCTGATCTGGGCCCTCGCCAGGGGCGCCCTCGCCGTCTTGGCCCTCTGCACCAGCAGCGCCGTCCTTGTTTTCGCCGTCCTTGTTTTTATCCTTGTCTTTATCCTTATCCTTGTTTTTGTCCTTGTCCTTATCGGCGTCTTTGTCCTGGGACTTGTCTGCAGACTTATCCTCAGAAGACTTTGAGGCAGTGGTGGCGGCAGCCTTCTTAGAATCGTCGTTGTTGTCATCCGAACCACATGCAGCCAGCGCCAAGGGGGCAACCAGCGCTACTGCGATAAGGGACTTCCTAGCAGGGGTCAAAAAGGACAAGGGAAAACTCCTGAATCAATCTTGCGAATGTGAAGCGCCCTAAGGCAGCTTCTTTTTGTCTTCGCAATACTAACAACACCACGATGGAAATGACATTGATACTCCATTAAAAGAACCTGTGAACTACCGCCCCGCTCGTCCTAGTCCGTACAATCACCAAGGTGCATATCAATCGCGAGAGTATTATCGACGCCGCTATTTCCTTGCTTGATACCTATGGGCTGGGCGACGTCACCATGCGCCGCGTTGCATCCTCCCTCGGCGTTGCCCCCGGCGCGCTTTACTGGCACATTGCCAATAAACAGGCGCTCATTGCGGCTTTGGCTGAAGACATTATCTCCCCCGTTTCTGGGGAGTCGCTCGAGGAGCTCAGCCTCAACCTGCGCGATGCGCTACTCGCCCACCGCGACGGCGCTGAGGTAGTCATTGCCGGCCTCTCCCTGCCTCAGGCCCCCGCCTGGGACTACCTCTTATCCGTCTTTTGCTCTGCCGCAGCGCGTGGTGCCTATGAAGCCGACAGTGCCCACCGCGCCGCCGCCCTATCGGCCATTCACCTCGTACTCGGTGCCACCTTGATGGAACAGTCCCAACGCCAGCTTGCAGAAACCACCGGCGAGGCTCCTAGCTCTAATTATCGCGACGACCTCCATCGCGGCATTCGCATAATTCACGCTGGACTTACGCACGGCACTGGAGACTAAAAAGTGGTTATGCTCGTGGGCATGAACACTCCCGCCATGGACGCAGTCCCCACGCCCACCGAGCGCTACGGCCGCCAAATCTGGCCTGGCAAACCTACCCCACTGGGATCCACCTTTGACGGATCCGGCACCAATTTTGCCCTATTTTCTGAGGTAGCAGACAAGGTCGAGCTCTGCCTCATCGACAAAGAAGGCAATGAAGAGCGCATAGAAATGTCAGAGGTCACTGCCCATGTGTGGCACGTCTACCTCCCCAATGTCACCCCTGGCCAGCGCTATGGCTACCGCGTTTATGGCCCCTATGAACCTGAAAACGGCCTGCGCTGCGATCCTTCCAAGCTCCTCGTTGATCCATATGCCCGCGCCTTCGACGGCGAATTCGACGGCGATGCCTCCCTATATTCTTATGACATCCATGCCGAAGAGCCCGGCACCGGACGCAACGAAGAGGACTCGCTGGGCCACACCATGCTCTCCGTGGTCATCAACCCTTTCTTTGACTGGCGCAGCGACCATCGCCCGCACATTCCAGACAACGAGAAGGTCATTTACGAAACTCACGTCAAGGGCATGACTATGACCCACCCAGACGTGCCGGAAGAACTGCGCGGTACTTACGCCGGCATGGCGCACCCCGCCATCATTGACTACTTCAAGGATCTCGGCGTCACCACCGTCGAGCTCATGCCCGTCCACCAATTTTTGCAAGACGATCGCCTGCGCAACTTGGGCCTGCGCAACTACTGGGGCTATAACACCTTCGGCTTTTTCGCCCCGCACCACGACTACGCCTATGCCAAAAAGCCAGGCGAGGTGGTCTCCGAATTCAAGACCATGGTCCGCGCCTTCCACGAGGCAGGCATCGAGGTAATCCTTGACGTGGTTTATAACCACACCGCCGAAGGCAACCACATGGGGCCCACCATTGCCTTCCGCGGCATTGACAATGGCGCTTACTATCGCCTCGTCGAAGGCGATGAAGCCCACTACATGGACTACACCGGCACCGGCAATTCCCTCAATGTCCGCAACCCGCACTCGCTGCAGCTGATTATGGATTCCCTGCGCTACTGGGTCACGGAGATGCGAGTCGATGGCTTCCGCTTCGACCTGGCGGCGACTTTGGCGCGAGAGCTTGACGACGTCGATAAGCTCGCTACCTTCTTCGACCTTGTCCAACAAGACCCCATTGTCAGCCAGGTCAAGCTCATCGCCGAGCCCTGGGACATTGGCCACGATGGCTACCAGGTAGGCAACTTCCCGCCTATCTGGAGCGAATGGAACGGCAAGTACCGCGATACCGTGCGCGATTTCTGGCGCGGTGAGCCCGCTACTCTGGGTGAATTCGCCTCCCGTCTGACCGGGTCGTCGGATCTTTATGCCGATAATGACCGCCGCCCCACCGCTTCTATCAACTTCATCACCGCCCACGATGGCTTTACCCTGCGCGACCTCGTGTCCTATAACGACAAGCACAACGAGGCCAATGGCGAGGACAATCGCGACGGCGAGTCCTTCAACCGCTCCTGGAACTGCGGTGAAGAAGGCCCCACCGATAACGAAGAAATCCGCAAGCTGCGGCGCCGCCAGGTGCGCAATTTCCTAACCACGCTCTTGCTCTCCCAGGGCACTCCGATGCTCTCGCACGGCGATGAGTTCGGCCGCACCCAAGACGGAAATAATAACGTCTACTGCCAAGACAACGAGCTGGCATGGATGGACTGGTCCATGCTGAAAGAAGAAAAGTCCGCCGCAATGCTGGGATTTACCAAGCGCGTGCTGACCATTCGCAATCACCACCCCGTATTCCGCCGCAAACGCTTCTTGGCCGGTGGCCCGCTAGGCGCGGATGTAAAAGAACGCGATATCGCCTGGCTGGTCCCCTCTGGCCGCCTGATGACCCAAGACGACTGGGACCACGATTTCGGCCGCGCTCTTATGGTCTACCTCAATGGCAATGCCATCACGGAGACCACCTCCCGCGGCGAACGTATCACCGATGATTCCTTCATCATGATATTCAACTCCCACGACGGCGAAATCGAGTTCACCCTGCCTACCAAGGATCTCGGCGCCACCTGGCGGCTGATGGTCGATACCGCCGATTCCGGCGGCTACCCCGCGGAGGAAACCCTCATTGAGGCAGAGGGTACGATCACGGTGCAACCGCGTTCAACGCTGATCTTGCGTCAGGTTGAGCCGCCCGTTTTTGACTCCTAGAGAAAGGCCCCTCGTGTCATTTCCCGCGCACGGCGTACTCATCGATGTCATAGCGGATAAACTCGTGCTCCACCGCACGCTGCTGGCCACCAGCCTTGGCGCCCCCGCCACGCAGGATATCCCGCTCGATTCCATCGACACTGTGCGCGTGAATGAACCGACCGCCACCGGCTTTGGCGCCCTCGACCTTGGCGCCGCCGGTTCCATCGCTTTTGCCCCGCACCAAGACCCGCAGGCCGTCGCCCGCGCCATCGCCGCCGCCCAGCGCGGCGAGGCCCCCTCCGCCACCGCCACCATCCCGGGGCTCGATTTCACCGCCGTGGATGTAGAAACGGCCAATGATAACTGGGGCTCCATCTGCCAAATCGGCGCGGTTCGCTTCCGCGATGGCCAAGAGACCGACTCCCGTTCCTGGCTGTGCACCCCTCCGCCGGGCCTAGAGCACTTTGCGGATGTCAACGTCTCCATACACGGCATTACCGCGAGCGATGTGGAAGGGGCGCCGGCTTTTGCCGACGTCGCCAAGGAGCTCTTCGACTTCCTCGGCGGCGACGTACTTGTCGCGCACAACGCCCAATTCGATTCCACCGCACTGCGCTCCGGCCTGCTTACCGCCGGCGCCGAGGTACCCACGGTGCCGCTGGCATGCTCCCTCGCGCTAGCCCGCGATGCCTCTAAAGCCAAGGTAATTTCGGTGCGCAATCACAAGCTGCCCACCGTCGCAGCCCACCTTTCTGCTCCGGATTTTAGCCACCACGACGCCACCGAAGATGCCCGCGCCGCCGGCGAAATCATCGCCCGCTTGGCAGAGCGCTTCGGACACACCGGCAGCATCCGCGATCTATTCACCGCCCGCGAGTTCACCCTTGGCCGCCTCGAGTCCACGGCCGTCCTTCCCGTCCTGCGCGCCCACACGGCCCCGACCTCCGGCGCCGACCTCGGCGCAGGCACCGACTTCCGCGACCAGACCCGCGCGGCCGGCTCGGCAAAAAAGAAGTCCGGTGGCCCCGCCCCCTGGCAGTCTGTCGCCACGCCGGATACTATCCCCGAGCCCAATCCAGACGCTGATCCGGAAGGCGCACTTTATGGCAAGCATGTCACCCTCACCGGTGATTTCGAGCCCTATGACAAGGGGGTGCTGTGGCAGGGCATCGCCGAGCGCGGCGGCCAGGTAGCCAAAAACGTCACCAAAAAGACCACGCTGCTTATCGTGGGCGAATGGGCCAAGAAAACCTCCAAGGAAAAGCGTGCGGAGGAACTGCAGGCCAAGGGCCAAAAAATCGACATCTGGCCGGCCGATAAGCTCTTTGCCGAACTCCAACTCGACGCCGAGCCGCCCTTTTAATTTTCCCGGGAACCAAACGGCGGTTTCTCCAGTCCAATAAAGGCGACTGCACCCTACCCCACTGGAGAGCCCCGTCGTGACCGTCGCCCTGCGTTCGCCGCGTCCTACCACCGCAAACCTGCTGCCTGCCCTCTTTGCCCGTTCCTGGCTAAAAGAACAGCGGCTTTCCGACGACGGCTTTTGCGATTCCCTTGCCACCATCCAGCTCTCCCCCAGCCTGTCCATGGCGCTTGTCTTTCCAGGCAAGCGTAGCTTTCGCCGACTGAGCCACCGCGGCTTGGCAGACATGGACATTTCCACGCGCCGGGCGTGGAACCACGCCTCACATAACCTGCAACGCGCCGCCCTCGATTCGCAGGGACTGCGTTTCTGGACTCGTCCGGCTGCCTGCGAGCTCTCTTCCGCCTCCCACCTCGGGGGCCTACAGGTTCGCTCCCACGGCGCACCGATTTCCTCCTGGATCGCTCACCCAGAAACTTTTACTGTGCTGGACAAGCACATGCGCCGCCTCCTGCGTTCGCACTCGCTGACCTACCTTGTCCCGGACTCCGCCACCCTCTTCGTTTTTGCCCGCCTGCCGGACACCTATGCCTGCCAGCTGGCTGCCGATGCCGTCGCGCGCGTGCCCTACCATCGCACCGTGCTCCACCCGCGCCCGCTAGTATGGTCTAACGGATTCCCGCGGGAGTTATGAAAGGAGCACCATGCCGGAAAGTAGGATGTCGCGGCTAAGCAACCAGTACCACGACTGGGCGCGCAACCACCCCACCGCTGCGGGGGACTTCCGCACCGCCATCGAGGATCTCCTCAATGACGCCGGTATCATCTTCGACCGCGTTTCTACCCGCGTCAAAACTTGGCCCTCGCTTAAGGCAAAGGCCAAAAAGCGCCGCGAGAACGGCGATTTTGTCTACCCCCAGCCGTGGCAGGAGATCCACGATGTGATGGGGGTGCGGGTCACGCTGTTTCACTCCACCGCCATTCCAGAAGCGCTGAGCGTTTTTGGTGAATCGTTTAAAGTCGAGCGTTCCGTTGATAAAGCAGCCGAGACCCGCATTTCCGGCGGCTTTGGCTACGGCTCCCACCACCTCGTGCTCACCGTGACCGAAGATAGCGCTGCCGCAATGGAAGAGCTCGCGAACTACGTAGGTTGGACCTTTGAGGTGCAGATTCGCACCGTTCTGCAGCACGCATGGGCGGAGTTTGAGCACGATATCCGCTACAAGCAGGGGCCCAACCCGCCCTCACCTGAAGTAGACCGCCTCTTTACCTTGGCCGCGGGGCTTATCGAGCTTGCGGACCAACAATTTGACGAGATTGCTGCGCTCAAGGCCCCCAGTACGGAAACCGATAGGGACGTCGAGCTTACCGCCGAGACCCTACCGGGCGTGCTGGCCATTATCCTGGGCAACCGCTTCCCGCTCTCGCGCTCGGAGCACTACCGATTCTTGGCGGAGTTATTGGAGCAAAACGGCGTGCGCCACTTGAGCCAGCTCGAGCAGCTGCTTGACGATACTGCCATTGCCCACGTCCACGACGCCATGCGCTACCGCTTCCGTCCCGGCCAGGTGCGGCTTATCGACGACTTGCTGCTCAACAAATTTGGCAAGCAGCATATCGAGGCCACCGCCGAATCCGGTGACCGACCGGGCCGCAAGCGTCGGCTTAGTGCGCGCCTGAAGGCCTTGCGAGCCCACTGATTCGGGCTACTTACCGGAAACCGCCGCGGAATTTCTCCATATCGCGGCGTTCCTTCTTCGTCGGTCGTCCCGCCCCGCGTGGGCGCACGGGTACCGACGGCATAAACTCCTTGGGTGGAGGCGGCGGCGCATGGTCCGTGTAGCACGTACGCGCCACGGGTGCGCCCACGCGCTTGGCCACAGTCGCTAAGACCTCAAGGTCATGCTCGTGGTGATTGCGCCACACACGCACACGGTCGCCCGGCACCACCTGCTGGGAGGGCTTGACTGCTTCACCATTTATCTTCACGTGCCCGGCGCGCACGGCCGTCGCGGCCGCGGATCGGGTTTTAAACATGCGCACGGCCCACACCCAGGCATCAATCCGGACGGGGCGGCCGCTAGGTTGCGGTGCCGGCATCTAGTATTGGTTGTGGTTCTCGTTGACGATTTTCTGGATCTTCAGCCAGTTATAGCCGCCACCAACTACGGCGACGATGGCGCCCACCAACATCCAGGCCCAGAAACTAGCCGATAGCGCACCCAGCACTGCGCCCACGCCGAGGCCGCCAGCCACGCACACAACGGCGTTGCGGGAGTGTTTGCGCACCTGCTGCTTGCGCTGCGCAATGGGGTTATTCGGTCGCTGCTGCATACTCATGTTCAGGATCCTACCTCAACCCACGCGCTGCCAGCTTCTGCCGCCGCGAGCTGGCCCTGCGAGATCGCTGCCAGCGTTGCTTCCAGCTCTTCCAGCCCACCTGGGCGCACGGCCACAGTAAAGGTTACAGCGGCCGCGTAGGCGGTATCGGTTATCTCATAGTCGCGCCCGCGCAGATCCGCCTCCACTCGCCCGGCCGTTGCATGTGGGCACTCCACGGCATAGAGCTCCCGGCGCGCCCGGGTTACCGCACGCACCTTTTCCATGGCCTCACTCACCGCGCCACCATAGGCATGCACGAGGCCGCCGGCGCCTAACTTGATGCCACCGAAGTAGCGCACTACCACTGCGCAGACATCGAGCATGCCGGAGCCTTTGACCACATCCAGCATGGGTTTTCCGGCAGTGCCGGAGGGCTCGCCATCATCGGAGGAGCGTTCCACTGGGTTTGCACCGTCGACGTGATAGATGTAAGCGGAGCAGTGGTGGCGGGCGTCGGGAAAGCGGGTGCGGGCGGCGTCGATAAACGCGCGGGCCTCTTCCTCGTTGGTGACGCGGCCGATCAAAGTAATAAATCGGGAACGCTTGATTTCAATTTCGTGTTCAACCTGGCCTACTGGGCGACGATAAGAATTTTGCATTAGGCTACGAGGAATTCATACTCGGGGGTGCCGGGCTTGAGGTATTGCACCGAAATTTTGGATTCACCCATGCGTTGCAGCAGGCCGTCGAGATCCTCGGCGCGGCTGAGCTGCAGGCCCACTAGCGCCGCACCGGTTTCCCGGTTATTGCGCTTGAGATACTCAAAGAGTGTGATGTCATCGGTTGGACCCAAAATCTCGTGCAAAAAGTGGCGCAGCTGCCCGGGCTCCTGCGGGAAGTTCACCAGGAAGTAATGCTTGAGCCCCCGGTGGACTAGGGAGCGCTCCATGATTTCCGCATAGCGCAGCACGTCATTATTGCCTCCGGAAATCACGCATACCACCGTCGAGCCCGATTTCAGGTCCAGCTGGTGCAGGCCCGCCACCGACAATGCACCGGCCGGCTCGGCAATGATGCCCTCATTTTGATACAGGTTGAGCAAGTCCGTGCACACCGCGCCTTCGGACACAGTGTCAAAGCTCAGGCGCTCGCGATTGGCGTCCAAAATCTCATAGGGCAGCGCGCCCAAGCGCTTTACGGCCGCGCCATCAACAAAGGGGTCGACCGCATCCAGCGTGACTGGGCCCCCGTGGTCAAACGCCGCTCTTAGCGACGCCGCCCCTTCCGGCTCCATGCCCACCACCCGAGTATCCGGTGCCATATCCGCCAGGTAGGAGGTGATGCCAGAAATCAGGCCGCCGCCTCCTACGGGAACGACAACGGCATCGGGCGACTTGCCCTTGGCCGAAAGCTGCGCGAGAACCTCTGCGGCTACGGTGCCCTGCCCGGTGATGGTATCGCGGGCGTCGAAGGGCTCGATGAAGGCAGCGTCGCGCTCGGCGGCGTCGGCATGCGCGGCTGCGGCTGCCTCATCGAAGTTGGAACCAACTACCACCAGTTCTACTTGGTCGCCGCCGTGAACCAGGATGCGGTCGCGCTTTTGCATTGGCGTGGGCTCTGGCACAAAAATCTTGCCGGTGATTCCCATTGTGCGGCAGGCATAAGCCACGCCCTGCGCATGATTGCCGGCTGAGGCCGTGACAATTCCCCGGCGCCGCTGCTCTTGCGGAAGATTCGACATCCCGTTTAACGCGCCACGAATCTTATAGGAGCGCACGTCCTGCAGATCCTCCCGCTTGAGGTAGACCTCGCAGCCCGTCTCGGCCGACAGCCGGGCGCAATACTGCAGCGGAGTCGGGGCGATTTCCGAGCTAATCCGTGCCTGCGCCTGCTGGATATCGGATGCATGGATGGTCGAATCAGTCATGTCTTGACAGTCTACCCATTCACTGGAAATTCACTGTCCTTTAGTTGCACCGTTACCTCCATTAGCAATAGTGGACATAACCACAAGAAAGGAATACCTATGCTCAAGCGCATCTCTCTCTGCGTTACCTCCTCCCTCGTCCTGGCCTGCGCCCCGGCCGCCCACGCCCACATCGTGGATAACGTGCTGGAGCATTCCGCGCCCAACGCTGCGCTGCAGCTTAACCCCATCGGTTCTCATGAATCGGGTGTGCTGGGCAAATCGGCCGCCGAAATCGTCGCTTATCACGCCGCGTCCCAGCGCATCCTCACCGTCAATGCGCGCTCCGGCGAGGTCGACATCCTTGATGGGTCCGATCCCTCCCACCCGCACAAGATCGGCGCCATCTCCGCCGGTGGTGACAAGGAAGTCAACTCCGTGGCCGTGCGCCCCGATGGCTTGGCCGTCGCCGCGGTGCAGCAGGCGGATAAGACCGACAACGGCGAGGCGCTGTTTTTCAACGCCGCAACCGGTGAGGAGCTCGGGCGCGTGGGCGTGGGCGCGCTGCCAGATAACGTGCACCTGACTGCCGACGGCCGCCACGCGCTCGTAGCCAATGAGGGTGAGCCTTCCGATGCCCTCAATGCCGAAGGCACCGCCTATCTCAAGGATCCGGAGGGCTCCGTTTCTGTCATTAGCCTGCCCGCTGGCGTGGCAGCACCCACGCTTAGCGACGTCCACACGGCCGACTTCACCGCCTTTGACACCGCCGACCTTGACCCCTCCATCCGTGTCTTCGGCCCTTCCGAGCACCATAACCTGCCCTCGCGGGACTTCGAGCCGGAATATATTTCCTCTGTGGGCGGCAAAGCCTACGCCACGCTGCAAGAAAACAACGCCATCGCGGTCATCGATATCGAGTCTGCCACGGTAGAAAAGGTCCTGCCTGCACACATCGCAGACCACTCCCAGGTGCCTTTAGATCCCTCCAATAAAGATGACGCTGCCGAGCTGCGTACAATCCCGGTCAAGGGTCTGTCCATGCCGGATTCCATCGGCGCTTTCGAGGCAGAGGGCCAGACCTATTTCGCCACCGCCAACGAGGGCGATGCCCGCGACTGGGGTGGCTATACCGACGAAGTGGAGCTGAAGGACCTAGTAGAAGACGGAAAGGTCTGCACTGACCTCGAGCTCCCTGAAGGTATCGAGGACAAGAAGTTTGCCGGCAACCTCAAGCTATCCAACGCTTCTGGTTGGAACGAGGAAAAGGGCTGCTTCGATAGCTTGTATTCCTATGGCTCGCGTTCCTTTAGCATCTACGACGGCGAGGGCAACGTCGTCTTCGACTCCGGCTCGGATTTTGAGGAAATCACCAAAGACATTCCTGGTCTGAACTTTAACGCCGATAATGAGGACCCCGATTTTGATGACCGCTCTGATAATAAGGGCCCGGAGCCAGAAGCCCTGACCATCGGCAAGGTTGGCGATCACACCTACGCCTTTATCGGCGCGGAGCGTGTGGGCGGCATCTTCGTCTACGATGTGACGACCCCCGCCGAAGCAAAATTTGTCACCTACGTCAATAACCGGGATTTTTCCGTTGGCTATGACGAAGACGATGTCGCCGCCACGACCCTAGCCGGTGACCTCGGCCCTGAGGGGCTAGCTTTCGTCCCCGCCGCCGACTCCCCTATCGATGATGCCCTGCTTATCGCCGGCAACGAGGTATCCGGCACCACCACGGTATTCTCCGTCAAGGACCTGCTTGCCGACGCAGCCAACTCCCCCTCCACGTCCGCTAAGCCCAATGGCTCCAGTCACGGCAGCAGCATCGCTGCCGGCGTCGGAATCATCGCCGGTTTGGTGGGCCTGGGCGGGCTGATTGGCGGGGCGTTAGGCTTCTTGCCGAAGACCGTCGACGGGTTCTACGCACTGCTACCGGCACAGGTGCGCAAGCTTTTGCCATAGACCTTCCGTGGTTTACCTGCTAAATTATTTGAGGCTAATACCTCTCACTCTAAAGGAGAACCATGCGCAACCGTCTTAGCATTTCCCTCGTCGCCGCCACCGCCGTGGCAGCAGGCCTCGTCGCACCAGCTACTGCTTCTGCCGCAGAAGAGCAGCCAAAGCAAATCTCGGCTGAGTGCCAGGCCGAGGTCGACAAGGCCAAGGAAGAGCACCTCAAGAAGATCGAGAGCGGCGAGCTCGGTTCTTCCGCCCGCACCCCGCAGGAGCTTATGCAGGGCCTTGCCAATGGCTACGGTTCTTCCGGAATGCCCAAGGAGCCGGACTGCGTAGCCAAGGAGGCGGAGCAGCACCAGATCGAGGCACTTGAGCGTCTGCCTATTTGGGGCTCTTCCACCCCCGAAAAGTTCCTCGAGGTCATGGGCTGGGTGACCGTGGCCGCCAGCCTCGTGGCTGCGCTGCTGCAGGCCTTCAACATGGTTGCCACGGTGAACCCGGCTGTGCTGGAGCCGATGAAGAACGCCCTCAAGCAGCTGGGCGTGCGCTTCTAAACGCCACAGATTAAGCCGCTCCGGAGTTTCGGAGCGGCTTTAGGCGTTTTTAGAACAGTTCGCGGGTAGCGATGTCAGCGCCTTCTACCAAGGATTGCAGCTTCGCCCACGCAATCTGGGGGTGCAGGCGACCGCCCAAACCGCAATCGGTCGACGCGATAACGTTTTCGGGGCCGACTACCTCGGCGAATTGGATGATGCGATCTGCCACGAGGCGCGGATGCTCGACCGCGTTAGTGGAATGCGAAACCACGCCTGGGTAAATCACGGTGCCCTCCGGCAGTGCGTGGTCCTGCCACACGCGCCACTCGTGCGCGTGACGCGGTGACGCGGCTTCGAAAGAGAATCCGCCGACCTCCGCGCGCAGGATTTCTTCGATGATATCCGCAAAAGGCACGTCGGTAACGTGAGGTCCGTGCCAGGAGCCCCAGCAGATATGCAAGCGCGTTTGTTCCTTGGGCAGGCCGGCGATGGAATCATTAAGGACGTCGATGCGCTCACGAATGAAGCCACGGAAGTCCTCTACGGTTGGCTCCGGGTTTATTTGGTCCCAGGCCTCGGCCAGGTCGGGTGCATCGAATTGCACGGTGAGCCCGGCATCAGTGATGGCTTGGTACTCGGTGCGCATGGCACGGCCGACGTCGGCAAGCAGCTGGTGCTCATCGTCGTAGTAACGGTTGTTAAGGCGCGCGGCCGAACCGGGGGAAAGGGCGGCGATGAAGCCTGGGGTGCCGGAGGGTAGGGCGTCGGCAAGCATGCGGACATCGGCGGCGACCTCATCTTGTCCGATGTAGGTTACCGGGCCGGTAAATTCTGGGTTTGCCACCTTGGCGCGACCGGTGAAGATGCCAGAATCCGGGTCGTTGTAGGCCTCGGAGAACAGCGCGCGGTCGCGGCGATCAATAAACGACGTCAGCCGCGGCTCCCCTGGTTTGGAGCGCACTACCTCAGCCGATTCCCAGCGGTCGGTATCCGTCATCGTCAGCCCGCCCAGGCGGCTAAATGAGTAATTCCACCATGCACCATAGTCCACAGCACCCGAGGTGATATGGCCGTATTCACCCTCGTTAATGATATCGAGGCCCAGATCGAGCTGCCGCTTGACGACGTCCGCCACCGCAGCCTCCAAAATCCCCTGGAACTCCGCGGCCGGCAGCTCCCCGCGCTTCAGGTTGGCTTCCAGGAGCTCCGGGGTGCGCGGCAGCGAGCCGACATGGGTGGTGCGAATCTTAGCAACCATCAGGTTTCCTCCATCAAAAATAGACTGTGCTGTCTATATTAGTGGAGGGGGTAGCCGGCCACCGAAATTAGATTCAGCCTAAGATGCCCGCGCCCATGGTGGCTTTGAGATCGCCCATGAGGTTGCCGGAGCGTTCCACGCGCAGGTGGTCGCCGAGGATCATGGTGGTGGACTCGGAACCGTCGACAAGCTCGAGATACACGTCCGACTCGCCCTGGTTTTTGAGCAGAACCTGCTTGAGCCGGGCAATATTTTCCATAGTGCACTGGTCCGTGCGCATAGTCAGGCGCAGCGGCAGGCCCGCACCCCCGCCCGGGCCGAGGTCCGGAACGCGAATATCGGAGCAGAACAGGGAACGCCGCTCATCGCGAATCTTGACGTTCACGCGCGCCAAGATGATGTTGTCCTCCACAATCTGCGGGGCGACGAGAGAGTAGACCTTGTTGAATACCAAGATTTCCACCTGTGCGCCGTTGTGGTCTTCCACCGTGACAATGGCCCATGGGGAGCCATCGCGCTTGGAGAACCGGCGGTCCACGCCCGAGATGATGCCACCGATGATGAGCTCTTGGCCGTTGCGCACCTCATCGTTGAGGATCTTAGTCAGCGGGGTATCCGTTTGCGCGGCCAGCGCCTCTTCGAAGCCATCGAGCGGGTGGCCGGACACGTACAAGCCAAGCATCTCGCGTTCGAGGGCAAGCTCGTGTTTTCGGTCCCACTCATCTTCTGGGATATCCATGGCAAAGGCATTGGCGACCTCGTTATCTTCTCCTCCGCCGATTCCGGCGAAAAGATCGAACTGGCCCTTATCCGCGGCCTTCTTGGTGGTTTGCACTGCATCCACCGCGTCCTCATGAATGAGCATGAGACCCTTGCGCGGGTGGTCCAAGTCATCGAAGGCACCGGCCTTGATGAGCGCTTCTGTTACGCGCTTGGTGCAGGCGGTCAGCTCGATCTTGTCCAGGTAATCACCAAACGAGATAAACGCGCCCTTGTCGTGGCGCGACTTAATGATGGATTCCACGACTTCCGAGCCGACGTTGCGGATAGCGCCCATGCCGAAGCGGATATCCTCTCCCACCGCCTGGAAGTCCTCTTCGGACTCGTTGACGGACGGCGGCAGTACCTTAATGCCCAGGTGGCGGCAGTCCGAAAGATAGATGGCAGACTTGTCTTTCTTATCGCCCACCGAGGTCAACAGCGCGGCCATGTATTCCGGTGCGTAGTAGGCCTTGAGGTAGGCCGTCCAGAAAGACACCAGGCCATAGCCCGCGGCGTGGGACTTATTAAACGCGTAGGACGCGAAGGGCTCGATGGTGCCCCAAAGCGCATCCATGGCGGACTTTGAATAGCCGTTTTCTTGCATGCCGCCCCAGAACTTGTCGTACTGCTGGGCGAGCACCTCGGGCTTTTTCTTACCCATCGCCTTACGGAAGCCATCCGCCTCACCGGCCGTGTAGTTGGCGACCTTCTGCGAGATACGCATGATCTGCTCCTGGTAGACGATGAGGCCGTAGGTCTCATCCAGGATTTCCTTCAGCGGCTCTTCCAGCTCGGGGTGAATCGGGGTGATTTCCTTCCGGCCGTTTTTACGATCCGCATAGTCCCAGTGGGCGTTGACGCCCATCGGGCCGGGGCGGTAGAGCGCAAGGGATGCCACAATATCTTTAAAGCCGGTTGGCTTCATGCGTTTGAGCAGCTCTTGCATGCCGCCGGAGTCGAGCTGGAAGACGCCCAGCGTATCGCCGCGCGAGAGCAGGTCATAGACCTTGGAGACTTTGGGGTCGTCGGCATGCAGCTGCTCCAGGTGGATTTCTTCGCCGCGGTTGCGCTTGATGTTTTCGATGGCATCGCCGATAACGGTGAGGTTGCGCAGACCCAGGAAGTCCATCTTCAGCAGGCCGATGGCCTCACACGCCGGGTAGTCCCAACCAGTGATATAGGCGCCGTCGGCCGGGCGCTTCCACATGGGGATGTGGTCCATGAGGCGGACCGAGGCCATAATCACCGCACAGGCGTGCACGCCCGCCTGCCTGACGACGCCCTCCAAGCCTCGCGCCGTGTCATAAATCTTTTTCACATCCGGGTCGGATTCCACCATCTGGCGAACCTCGGTGGCCTCAGAATAGCGCTCGTGATCCGGGTCCGTGATGCCCCTAAGCGGAATATCCTTGGCCATGATTGCAGGTGGCAACGCCGCGTTGATGCGGTCGGCCATCTGGAAACCAGGCTGGCCAAAGTGCACCTTGGCGGAGTCCTTAATGGCCTGCTTCGTCTTCACCGTGCCGAAGGTAATCACCTGCGCCACCTTGTCCTCGCCCCAGCGCTCGGCCGCATAGGTGATCATTTCGCCGCGGCGGCGGTCATCGAAGTCGATATCGATATCGGGAGCGGACGGGCGCTCGGGATTCAAGAATCGCTCGAAGAGGAGATCATGTTCCAGGGGGTCGATATTGGTAATGGTCAGTGCGTAAGCGACAAGCGCGCCGGCCGCCGAACCACGGCCTGGCCCCACACGAATGCCCACCGAGCGCGCGTGCTTAATGAGCTCGGCCACGATCAGGAAGTAGGACGGGTATCCCTTCATCTCAATGACGGAAATCTCATACTTCGCGCGTTCAATGTATTCCTCCGGAACATCCTGGCCGGGGAAGCGCGCTTCCAGGCCCTCCATAACCTCGTGGGTGAGCCAGGAAGTTGGGGTGTGGCCCTCGGGGACGTCGGCAATAGGCATGCGATCGTGGGTGTGTTCTTCCCAAATCTCGCCGTAGTCTTGGACGCGCTCGGCAATCCACAGCGTGTTATCGCAGCCATCTGGAATCATATCGTCCCAGGTCTCGCGCATCTGCGCGGCCGATTTAATGTAGTAGCCGGTGCCGCCGAACTTGAAGCGATCAGGGTCCATAAAGGTCTTGCCGGTCTGCACGCACAACATCGCCTCGTGCGCCGGCGCCTGGGATTCCAAAACGTAGTGGCAGTCGTTAGTCACCAGCGGCGGCAGGTCCAGCTTGCGGCCGATCTCTAATAGGCCATCGCGCGTGCGCTTTTCGATGTCCAGCCCATGGTCCATCAACTCCAAAAAGAAGTTATCTTTGCCGTAGATGTCTTGCCACATGGCCGCAGCCTCAAGCGCCTCATTGAACTGGCCGAGGCGCAGGCGGGTCTGGACGTCGCCCGAAGGACAGCCGGTGGTGGCAATGATGCCGTCAGCATGCTCCGCGATGAGCTCAGCATCCATGCGCGGCCACTTGCCCAGCTGGCCCTCATAGGAGGCCAACGAGGACAGGGTAAAAAGGTTGCGCAGGCCGGTGGCGTTTTCCGCAATCATTGTCTGGTGGAGGTAGGCGCCGGAAGCGGAGACATCGTCGCGCTTTTGGTCCGGTGTGCCCCATAGCACGCGCTTTTTATTGAAACGAGACTCCGGTGCCATATACGCCTCGATGCCGATAATGGGCTTGATACCGGCGCCGGTCATGCGGCGGTAGAAGGCATCGGAGCCGTACATATTGCCGTGGTCGGTCATGCCTACGGCCGGCATTTTCTGGCGGACCACCTCGTCTGCCAGCATATCGACCTTGGCCATGCCGTCCAGCATGGAAAACTCGGTGTGGTTGTGCAGGTGGACGAAGGAGGAGTTTTTGGCCATGCGGCTCATCATAGCGGGGCGGTCAAAATGGGCTATTATTTTGTGATGCTCTACACGCTAGCCGCCTACATCATGTGGGGATTTTTCCCCGCGTTCTTCCCTCTCTTGTTGCCGGCATCGCCTTTAGAAATCCTGGCCCACCGCGTGCTGTGGACCGCGGTGTTGGTCACGGGATTATTGTGCCTCGCCGGCCGATGGCGCGAGTTAGTGCGCATGGACAAGCGCACGTGGGGATGGCTCGCGGCCGCGGGAGTATTCATCACGGCTAATTGGGGCACCTACGTGGTGGCGATTAATAGCAACCACGTAGCCGATGCGGCGCTGGGATACTTCATCAATCCCCTCGTATCAGTTGCCCTCGGCATGGTGTTTTTGAAAGAGCGGCTGCGGCCGTGGCAGGCCGGCGCGGTGGGAGTTGCGGCCATCGCGGTGCTGTATTTGACATTCTTTACTGGCCAGGCGCCATATATTTCGCTGTTATTGGCCTTCAGCTTCGGGATTTATGGGCTGCTCAAAAAGCAAGTGCGGGTATCCTCGGCCGTCTCGGTGGCAGCGGAAGCGCTCGTGATGTCGCCACTAGCGGTGGGCTACATCCTGTGGCTAGAAAGTAGCGGCCAAGGCACCTTCGCGAGCGAAGGCACCGGCCACGCGCTGCTTTTGGTAAGCGCCGGCTTAATCACCGCGCTGCCGCTTCTCTGCTTTGCAGAGGGCGCGCGGACGCTACGCTTATCGACAATCGGCATGCTCCAATACCTCACCCCCATCATGCAAATGCTATGGGCGCTTTTCGTCACCCACGAGCACTTTTCGACCCACCGCTGGATCGGTTTCGGCATCATCGGCTTAGCCGTAGCAATCTACGTGGTCGACCTAGTGCGCATGGCTAGGAGCGCTTGAGTTCCTCGCGGGCAGCGCGAGCACGGCGTCGTGCGGCCTGTTCTTCCTCCGCTTTCAGCGCCCAGCGGGGCATCACTGCGATAAGGAAGATGCCATAGGCACACACGATCCCCGAAAACACCAGCGTCATCGGGGTGCCGCCGGAAACGAGGCCAATAAGCAGTGCGATGCCGGAGACCACCGCCGAAACCCAGGCGGCGATATAAGCAAACTTGTAGTTGGGCATCCACTGCGAAAAAGGCTGCTGCGAGAACATAGGTCTAGCCTACCTAAGTAGGGCTAGTGTCAACCAGATCCGGCGGGGGCTCTTCCCAGGGGTTGACCCAGCGCACGCCGCGGGCCGTGCGCTCGAAGCGGCCGTTGCGCGGCGGGCCGGTGCGGTGGTCATCGTTGCGGCCATTGTGATAGGCGCAGGCGGTGGTGAGGTTCTTCGCGTTCGTCCACCCGCCGCCGGCCCAGCTGAATATGTGGTGGACTTGGCACTCATCGGCAGGCTTGTGGCAGCCCTTGACCGGGCAGGTGGGGTTTTCCGCCGCGGCCATCATAAACTGCTTCCAGGTCGCCCCGCGACGCATGCGGTACAGATTCACCGGACCCTCCACGGGGTGAAGCAGGGTGACAAACCCCTCCTCTGCCAGCGCGCGCTGGGCCAATTCGGCACCGGTTATCTGCGCGCCGTTGGTCATGGTCAGCACCACATCATCACTGCCATGGGCTACGCCGACCAATTTATCTAGTGGCACCACAACATTGGTGCGCACGGTAGAGGTAGAGGCGCCGGTGCGGAAGAAAGAGGCGACGTCGGCAAGCGAGCCGGCATGCTGGTGAAGTTCCGCAATGAGCGCGGAAGGACCGGTGATAGACAGCGTCCACGGCTTTCCAGCGGCGCGGCGCCGCAGCCGCACGCCCGGCTTGGGTTCACTTGGCGCACGCAACTTGCGCAGCTTTGCACGGGCGAGCTTTTCCATCTCCCGCGTATCACAAGAGATATGGGCAAGCTCGGCGCGCAGGGCCCAGGCGCGAGCTTGGGTGGGCGCACGTCGCGCATGTTTCTCAATAATCTCCAGCGTCGGCAACGAATGCCGATTGCGCTGAGCCCCGGCTACCGCACGCCGTTGGCGGCGGCGAAAGCGTGTGGGCCCGAAATAGACCTGTGCGAGCTGCGCAATAGATTCCGCGGCGGCATCGGGCATGCCGGCGGCGGCAAGGTCGGCAGCAGAAACGGCGGCGGCCTCGGCGAGGATATCCATTGCCGAGTTCAGTGCCGCGATATAGGCCCGAATATGTTCCATGCCCCTGATGCTAAAAGCGCTGCATGGGCACTGCGCGCTGCGGGAGCATAGAAGGCGAAATTAGCTGGGAGGGCGGATGGCGAAGCTGCCCCAGGCGGCGTCGGCAGGCGCGGGTTCGACGGCGGCAACGGAGGGGGTGGAGGCGACGTCGGCAAGCTGGGCGCCCGATCCCCACACCACAACTGCGCTTACCGCGCTGGGCCGCTGCCCATAGGAAGCATCGATGCGGTCGAAGGCGCGCTGGATGACGGCGGCACGGTCCTCACCAGCGCTCGGTTCGGGGACGTCGATGGGGGCGGTGGAGCCAATGAGGATGGCATCCATGCGCGGGGCCGCTGCAACTGCGGCCGCGGCGGCTACGGGCGGTAGATCATCGTCGAAGGTAACCAGGGCGTAGGCAGGCTCATCGGGAATGTCGCTGCCCGCCACGCGCGCAATATACTCCGCGCGCGATTCCCCATCGGGGCCCAGCTGGTCTCCCTGCACCTGCGAAGAAGCCTGGGTCCCCAACGCGCCGAAAAGCGCCAGCGCCACCAGCACAAGCACCGCGAGCACCGCCAACGCCGCTAGCCGACGCCGCCGGTAGACCTCCTTCATCCCCGCAGCACCTCCAAGGCATGGTCGAGGTCGGCTGGATAAGGCGCCTGAATCTCAAACCATTTGCTGGTGCCGGGGTGGGTAAAGCCGAGTTTTACCGCGTGGAGCCACTGCCGCTCGAGTCCAAGACGCTTGGCCAGGTTCGGATCGGAGCCGTACATGGGATCGCCCACGCACGGGTGCCCGGTGGCAGACATGTGGACGCGGATTTGGTGGGTGCGGCCAGTCTCCAGGTGCACTTCGATGAGGCTGGCCTCGCGGAAGGCCTCGATAAGGCTGTAGTGGGTAACGGCCGCTTTGCCGTCATCAAGCACGGCGAATTTCCAGCCGGACTTGGGATGGCGGCCGATGGGGGCATCGATGGTGCCCTCGATGGGATCTGGCAGGCCTTGGACCACGGCGTGGTAAGTCTTTTTCACGCTGCGGTACTTAAAGGCATGCTTGAGCGCGGAGTAAGCACGCTCCGAAGAGGCCACGACCATCACGCCGGACGTACCCACATCGAGGCGGTGCACGATTCCCTGGCGCTCAGTCGGACCGGAAGAAGCTACCGTATAGCCGGCTGCGCGCAGCCCACCGATGACCGTTGGCCCGTCCCACCCCACGCTCGGATGCGCGGCGACGCCCACCGGCTTATGCACGCAGATGATATCGGCATCGCTGTAGAGCACGTCCATGCCTTCCACGAGCTCTTCGCGCGGCAACAGCGGCTTTTCTGGCTCCGGTAAAAGCACGGAAACCACGTTGCCGGAGGTCAAACGCTCGGACTTGCCCAACTCTTGGGAATCGATGGTGACGCTGCCTTCGGCACATAGCTGCGCGGTGGCGCTGCGGGAGAGGCCAAGGAGCTTGGCCAAGGCGGCGTCGGCACGCATGCCTTCTAGCCCTTCGGGGATGGGGAAGCTGCGCATCTGCCTATTCATGCTCGGCCTTCCTTTCCTCCAGCACCATGGTGATAATGAAAAGCACCACTCCGCAGGTGATAGCCGCATCTGCGATATTGAACACGGCGAAAGAGCCAACCGAAATATAGTCCACCACATGCCCGAACCAGAAGCCGGGGGCGCGGAAGATGCGGTCGGCAAAATTACCCAGCGCACCGCCAGCAATGAGCGCTAGGCCTACTGCCTGACCGGAGTGGGTAATGCGCGGGGCGGCTACGGCCACGCCGAGCACAAAGACCAATTGGATGGTAGTAAACAGCCACGTAGATCCCTCCCCGCCCATGGAAAAGGCGGCACCAGGATTAAAAAGCAGCGTAAACCGGAACCAGTCCCCAATCACCGGCAGGGGTTCGCCCTCGTTAAGGATGGAGAGCATTACCTGCTTCACGGCTTGATCCACCAGCGCCACGGCAATGACTACTGCGGCAATAAGTCCTGTCTTGCTCCTTCGTTTTTGACTCACCCGGTCTATTCTAAACGGGAGCGTCCGGTATTTTGGTAAGCGTGTTTCGAGTCAAAGTTTTTGCAGCCCTGACCACAGCCGCCGTAGCGCTTACGGCGTGTTCCTCTGAAAAGCCAGGCCCGGCGGTGGAACAACCCGTAGGCCTGACTATCGACGCCCCACGCGTCACCGTGGACAATCCCGGAACCGGAGAGAAAAAACTCCTGGAATACCGCGATATCGACTCCACGCAGGACCTAAACTACCGCGTTACCGAGGGCTTTGCGCAGGACCTGCTCAAAAAGTCCGCAGCTGAGAAGTTTCAGGCCTCCGACGTCGATTCCACCACTACTACCCTGCCGCTATCGGCCAAGGTAGAAAAGGCCAGCGAGGACGTCGAAGACCAGCTACCAGCCAGCCGCAATGCCTTCGTCACGGCCGGAACTCCAGAATCTACCGGAGATAAAGACGTCTCCTCGGCGGAGGGATTCCAATTTGGTTGGCGTGGCCAGGACACCGGCCAGATGAATTCGCTGCGCTTAGCTGCGCCCCAGAATGCCACGGATGATGCCCGCGGCTCCGTCGAACAGGCGATTATGAAGCTGACGGCCCTACCCGTAGTTTTCCCTACCGAGGAGGTGGGCAAGGGCGCGAGCTGGTCGGTGGATTCGCGCGTGACCGGCGAGTCTACCCTGCTGCAGACCACGCGCTATACGGTCGATTCCATCGATGGCGACCGAGTGAAACTAAACGTAGAGGTAGAACAGCGGCCCTCGCTAGGCGCACTGTCCTTTGAAGGCCAGGCCCAAGGCACGGAGCTGGAGAACAAAGAGCTCAAGGTTTTAGATTCCAGCACCAAGTCCAAGGGCAGCATCACGGTGGATTTGAGCAAGCCGCTGCCCGTAGACGGTGACGTGTCTTTCGACACTAAGGTCATTTATGGTGCCACCGGCTCGGAGCTGCGCGTGGTGCAGTCGAGCCTGACGGAGCTGAACTTTTCCTAGTTACTCGGCCGGGGCTTCTACAGGAGCCTCTGCCGGGGCCTGCTCGGCACCGGCAGCGGGGGCATCGCCTTCCGCGGGTGCACCGTCGCCCTCGGCCGGAGCCGGGGCAGGTGCGGAGGCGCCGGCGCCAGTGTCGGCACACATTTCTGGAACCTGCTCTGGCGGCACCGTGTTTTGGATAAGCGTGCAAGCCCAAGCCTTGGAAAGCTTCCAGGTGCCATTTTCATACACAAACTCCACCTGGTCTGCGGTCTGCTGCTGGCCGTCAGCGGTGGTGAAGTTCACGGTGGTAAGCACGGACTGCGGGTCATAGCCCGGCAGTACAGGATCAACGACCTCGAATTCAGCGCCGGATTCCGCCTTGGATTTTGCCATGGTGTCAAAGATTTCCGGCGCGGTCTCGCCGCCTTGCACGGTGGAGGTCTTTTCCTGCTCGGAGGCATTGGGGTCGGTGGCCTTGGCCAAAATTGCGTTTAGGTCAGCCGGGGACGGCAGCGCGGGGGCGGCGGAATCGCCGTCCGAGGAAGCGGATTCCTGTGCCTCGGTGTTGGCGGCGGCGGAATTGTCCTGCTCATCGTCGGAAGAGCAGGCGGCCAGGGCGGTAGCCGCGGTCAGTGCGAGGCACGCGGCGCTAAACTTGCGGAATTTCACTTCTAACTCCTCACGTGTGGGTTCCAAACTCCCATCAGTTTACAGCTGCACCACCCTTTTCCGGATTGCGCCCGCCGCGTGGACGCAGATTTCTTTAACCTTAGGTACATGACCCGAATTGCTTTGATCGCCACCGGCGGCACAATAGCGTGTACCACCACAGCCGATGGTTCCCTTGTCCCCACCGTCTCCGGTGCGACCCTAGCCGCAGATATCGACGCCGAGGTAGTGGAGTTTCGGCAGCTCGACTCCTCCTCTATCACTTTGGCGGACCTCGATGAGCTCATTGGGGTGGTTAATTCCCAAACGTCGCGGGAGGACATCGACGGTGTAATCATCGCCCATGGCACCGACTCGATGGAAGAGACCGCGTTGGCACTGGAGATTTTCTGTAGCGGTGCAAAGCCCATCGTGCTCACGGGTGCGCAGCGTTCCTACGATCACCCCGCGGCGGACGGCCCTAGCAACCTGCGCGATGCCCGCGATCTTGCAGCCAGCGGGCGCGCCGGGGTGTTTATCTGCTTTGGGGGAGCGACCATTCCGGCGCGCGGTGCACGCAAGCGGCACACTAGTGACCTGCGCGGATTCGAGTCTCTGGGTATCCCTGGCACCACGCCGCGCCTAGCTCCTGCCCCGCTGGCGCCGCACCCGGTGGAGATCATCCCAGCCTATCCGGGGGCCGGGCGCCTGCTGGTTGATGCCGCCGCCAATTCCCCTACCTGCGGCCTCATTATCGAGGCCATGGGCTCGGGCAATATGGGCGAGGACATGGGCCGCGCGCTTGCCGACGCCCTCCGCGCCGGCCTCTCCGTCGTCATTTCTACCCGCACACCCTACGGCCCAACTGCGCTGGCCTACGGCGGCGACGGCGGTGGCGCGAGCCTTGGGAAACTGGGCGCTATTAACGCCGGGTCTTTCCGCCCGAGTCAGGCGCGAATCCTGCTGGCAGCGGCACTGGCCACTGGCACCGACCCAGCTGAGCTATTCCTGCATTAGCTGCTTAGTCTTCGGCGGTGAGCCAATCCTGCCAATCGAGCGAGTCGAGCGGATCCGCCGGCACGAGCGCGGGGTCATCGGCCGCGAAAGACTTGGTCCGGCCGGGTCCCGTGGCACGGGTTTCAAAGCGCACGCTCACTACCCCATGCCCGGCGCCCTGAATCCAGCCGTGGCCGTATTCGGGGTGGAATACGTCTTGCGTTGCGTGCCACTGGTTATCGGTTTCTTCTTCCACCGTCACTGTCGGCGTCGGTACTGGCGGCGCAACGTCGTCGCTCACCCCGGTTTCATAATCCGTATCCGCCGGCGCGGGGCGCACAATCTCGCGATCCAATTCCGGGAAGAGCACGTCCTGGCGGGCAGTTTCTAGCCCGGAATAGCTCACCCCCACTAGGCGAATGGGCCCGAGCTCATCGGGATAGCGGGCGAGCTTGAAGGCGGCGGCGGTGAGCACGGCGGCGTCGTCAGTCGCGTACGGCAAGGTAGTCGAGCGTGACTCGATGTGAAAGTCCGCCATGCGCAACTTCACCGTCACGGTGCGTGCGCCACGCCCATCCTTAAGCAGCCGGCGGTGCGCGCCCTCCGCCGCGCGAGCTATAGCTGCATCGACCTCCGGCACGGTTAGCAGATCCTTCGGGTAGGTGTGCTCGGTAGAAATCTGCTTAGAAATAGCGCGCGGCGCCACTTCGCGGTCATCGATGCCGCGGGCCAGCTGCCACAGCTGCAGACCTACCATGCTGCCGATAGAAATCTCCACCTCCTTGCGCGTCATCGCCGCGAGCTGTCCAATGGTTTCCACCCCAATGGAATTCAGCTTCGCGCCGGTCACTGGGCCGACTCCCCATAGCTTGTTCACCGCAAGCGGGTGCAACATCTCAAGCTGGCGCTCGGCCGGGATGACGAAGGTGCCATCGGGTTTCGCCTCGCCTGAGCCAATCTTGGCAAATTGCTTTCCCGAACCCGCACCGATGGAGCACGGCAGCCCCGTCTCCTTACGGATGAGCGCACGCAATTCATCCGCCCAGCGCTTGACCTCATCCGCGCTCGCGCCTTGCAGGGCGGCGGGCTCCATAAAAGCCTCGTCGATGGAAAGTTGCTCGATGACTTCCACGTGTTGCGCGATGATGTCGAATACCCGGCGCGAGGCAGCGGAATAGACCACCCGGCGCGGCTGCACCACCACCGCGCGGAGCCCAACGAGCTGCTGCGCGCGGTACATCGGCATGGCCGAATGCGCACCGTACACGCGCGCCTCGTAGGAGGCGCCTGCCACCACGCCGCGTCCGCTGGTTCCGCCCACCAAAACCGGACGCCCCCGCAGCGTAGGCCGGGTCAGCTGCTCGACGGAGGCGAAAAACGCGTCCATGTCGATATGTAAAACCCAGCGTTGCATGCGGCCCAGTCTAATAGGCGTACCCCAGAGCGTTTATGTGCCGTTAATTAAAGCTTTGATTGCTTTCCACCTTCGGGCCACTCCCCTGCAATGTCACGGTTTTATCTTCTACGCGTCCTTTTAAGGAAGGCATTTTCTAGATATGAACTCACCACACGTAGTCTCGCGCGGCAGAAAGCGCGAATTCGCCGGCAATAAGGGCTGCCGCGAGAGCAATCTCCGCGGCAAATCCAGCGTTGCCTTGGCAACTAGCACGTGGCGGCACAAGCGACAGGCCACGCATGCCCGCTAACATCTTTGTCTTTGCTGATCTGCACCTAGGCCACCCGGACTCCCCCGGACTGGGTTGGGCTCTACAGGAACTTGAGGCTGCCGCCAATAGCGGTGCCACGGCGTGCGTGTGCTTAGGCGATATTATCGACCGCAATGCCACAGCGTGCGAATTTGTGCCCCAGGTCCGCACCGTTTTGGACCGTGCTGTCGAGCTTTTCAAGGAAGTCCACTTCATTTCCGGCAACCACGATACCCACCACAACCTGGACTTCCCGCCCGAGGTCACAGTCCACGGCACGCAGGTGCATACCTTTCCCATAGGAAACACCACGGTCCTAACCGCAGCGGTGGCCACCGATCCGGACCCGCGCCGCCTCCAGCTTCCGCCGCGCCCCAGCGACGCACCCTTTCTTGGCCTCCTACACTCCTCCGTCACCGGCGAGTTTTCCCACGCCGTCTGCCTACCACTTTCTGTAGACCAGCTACGGGATTGCGGTGCCGACGCCTGGATCCTTGGACATGTACATTCGCCGCTCACGCTTGCCGACGCCCCCTTCATCGGCTGGGTCGGCATGGGCCACGGCCTACTCTTCGACCCCGATACGTGCCAAGTCACACGATTGCCTAACTAGATTCGTTCCCCACAAAGCACCCTTGTACGCTTGCTTGCATGCAAGCTTGCATGCAAGATGGATGCATGTCCAATGAACGAATGCAGCCCGCCGCGGAGCGCGCCTATGACTTCGTCAAAGAGAAGATCATCGACGGCTCCTTCGAGCCCTCGCAGATGCTTTCCGAAGCCTCCCTGGCTACCGAAATGGGAATTAGCCGCACCCCAATGCACGAGGCCTTCTTGCGTCTTGAGGTCGAAGGCTTTCTACAGCTCTACCCCAGGCGGGGTGCGCTCATCGTGCCGATCAGCCCGCAGGAAATTCGCGAGGTCTATGAAGCACGCTTGCTCGTAGATAGGCACTGCGCTGAGAAAATCTGCGCTATGCCTGACGCCGAGCGCGCGGACTTCGCGGATCAGCTAGACGCGACCATCGCGGAACAAGACACTGCGTTGGATGGCGCAGACCTGCATGCCTATACGCATCTTGATGCGCGTTTCCACCAGATCATCATGGATGGCGGTGCCAATACCCTGCTGGCTGGGCTGGGACACCAGCTGCGCGAACGCCAGCAGCGTTTTACCGCTACGGCCATTGGCCGCAACGTAGCCCGCGCCCGCACCTTCGTGGATCAGCACCGCACGCTTGCCGGTGCCCTCCGCACCGGCGACCTCGACGCCTACCTTTCCGCATTGGACACCCACCTAACCAACTCGAGGAATCAACTATGACCGAAAAGTTTGCCAAACACTCATGGTTTCCCGTCGCTGGCAGCATGGTCGCTGTCGCGTGGGGTGGCAATGAGTTCACCCCTCTCCTAGTTATGTACCGCGAAGAGTCGCACTTCTCGCAGGTCACCGTCAATGGTCTCTTGGCCGCCTATGTGCTCGGCATCGTGCCGGCGTTGCTGATTTCTGGCCCGCTTTCGGACTACATCGGCCGCCGCCCCACGATGCTGCCTGCCGCACCGCTATCGCTGTTGGGTTCCTTCCTGCTCTCCATCGCGCCGAACGAGCCCCTCGTCATCGCCGTGGGCCGCATCATGTGTGGCTTAGCTCTAGGCATCGTCATGGCGGTCGGCTCCACGTGGGTGGCGGAGCTTATCACCCGCGCCGGTGGCGACCCCGCCGCTGGACCGCGCCACGCTTCGATGTGCCTAACCCTAGGTTTTCTCATCGGCGCTGGCCTCGCCTCGGTGCTGGCCCAGTGGGGGCCATGGCCTACCCACCTAGCCTATATCCTGCACATCCTGCTCACCGTCGCCACCGCCATCTGGTTGATGAAGACCCCGGAAACCCGCCCGCCGCGGGGCGCTACGGTAAAAGACACCTTCCTTGACTTAAGCATCCGCGACATGCTGCGCATGCTGCACATTCCTTCCGCAGCGCACCGCCGCTTCGTGCGCATTGTCCTGCCGGTCGCACCGTGGGTCTTCGGCTGCGCTGGCGCCGCCTATGCGCTCTTGCCCCAACTTTTGTCCAAGTCTGCCAGTGAAGCACCCATTGCTTTCTCCGGCCTCATGACTGTTATCACCTTGGGCTGCGGCGTTGGTGTCCAAATGCTCGGCAAGATCATTGACACCAGCCGGTCCGCTCGCGCTTCCGCTGTAGCAATGGGAGTTATCACCGTAGGCACCATCCTCGGTGCGGTTGCCTCTAGTACCCGCTCGCTGCCGTTGGGTATCGCCGGCGCGGCCGTCATGGGCGCGGGCTACGGCCTGGCCCTTGTCGCCGGTCTCTCTGAGGTCCAGCGCATCGCCCGCCCTGAAGAACTCGCTGGCCTCACCGCCGTGTACTACTCGGTGTCCTACACCGGATTCTTTATCCCCATGGCCTTCAGCGCGCTCGCCCCGCTGCTCGGCTTTACCACCCTATTCCTCATTGGCGCCGTGCTTGCACTGTGCTGCCTAGTTAACGCGGTCCTCGGCTGGCGCGCTCACCTGCCCGGCCCAGTCCGTTAAATCCTCGCACTCATAAAAATTGCCCAGCCACGCCGGCTGGGCAATTATTTTTAGGTGGCAGCTAGCGCGCTACTGCTTGACGACGGTAGCGATAACCCCCTTCACCACCTCATGCACGTCGGCGCCATCGAGCGCCTCGGTGGTCACTTGGAAATCGGTCGCGAGCACTTCACCGGCGATATGGTCGGCGTGACGCTCGGCCCATGCCTTTTTCTCCTCCGGTACGGAAAGTACGGCCGCGATGCGATCCGAGACCTCGAACCCAGAAGCCTTGCGGGCATCCTGGAGGCCACGGATAACGTCCGCCGCCCAGCCTTCGGCCTCGAGCTCTTCGGTCACCTGGGTATCGAGTACCACAAGGCCGTCGAGGCCTTCGATACGCGCGGTCGACTTCGGGTTCGCCGCCTGCAGGCGCTCGGTGTACTCATCCGGACCAAGCACGATATCGCCGTCAACTACTACCTCATCGCCGCGGCGCTCATAGTTGCCAGCCTTGAGGTTCTTGATGGCGCGCTGCACGTCCTTACCCAGGCGCGGACCAGCGACCTTGGCGTTGCAGACTACCTGGAAGGTGCCTACCGAATCGACGTCATCGGTAAGCTCAACTTCCTTAACGTTGACCTCGTCGCGAATGATATCGGCAAAGTCCGCCAAACGCTGTGCCCCTGCAAGAGCCACCGTCAGCTTCGGCAGCGGCAACCGGTTGCGCAGTTTATTGGACTTGCGCACCGACGATGCCGCCGAGGCCACCGCACGGGTCGCATCCATCGCAGACACCAAATCTGCATCGGCTGGGTAATCCGCAGCCTGCGGGAAATCCGCCAAGTGCACAGAACGCTCGCCGGTTAGCCCGCGGTAGATAACTTCTGCTACGTGCGGCAAAAGCGGCGCGACCACGCGAGTCACGGTTTCCAACACGGTGTACAAGGTATTGAAAGCCTCAGGGTGGGCATCTTCGCCTTCCCAGAAACGCTCGCGCGAGCGACGCACGTACCAGTTGGTCAAAACGTCTGCGAACAGGCGTACCTCTTCGGTTGCCGTAGCGATATCGGTATCGGCAAGCGCCGCGTCCACCTTAGCTACGACATCGTGGGTTTTGGCCAAGATATAGCGGTCCAGAACATGCGTGGAGCTGGTGTCGAACTTGGCTTCCTTTTCCGCGTAGAGCTGCAAGAAGGTATAGGCATTCCAGATAGGCAAGATAGCCTGACGCACGCCCTCGCGAATGCCCTGCTCGGTCACGATGAGGTTGCCACCGCGCAGGATAGGCGAAGACATCAGGAACCAGCGCATGGCATCTGAACCGTCACGGTCAAAGACTTCATTGACGTTTGGATAATTGCCCTTGGACTTGGACATCTTGAGGCCATCGTTGCCCAGCACGATGCCATGGGCTACGACCTTCTTGTATGCCGGACGATCAAACAGCGCGGTGGACAGCGCGTGCATCACATAGAACCAGCCACGCGTTTGACCGGAGTACTCCACGATGAAGTCAGACGGCGAGTGGGTTTCAAACCACTCTTTATTCTCGAAGGGGTAGTGCTTCTGCGCGAACGGCATCGAGCCGGACTCGAACCAGCAGTCCAATACGTCCGGCACGCGGCGCATCATAGACTTGCCGGTTGGATCGTCCGGGTTCGGGCGCACCAACTCATCGATGTGCGGGCGGTGCAGGGACTCCGGGCGGACGCCGAAGTCACGCTCCAGCTCATCCAAGGAGCCGTAGACATCCATGCGTGGGTAATTGTCATCATCGGACATCCACACCGGGATAGGCGCACCCCAGTAGCGCGTACGCGAGATATTCCAGTCGCGCGCACCCTCGAGCCACTTGCCAAACTGACCGTCCCGAATGTGCTCCGGCAGCCACTCGATCTCATTGTGGTTGAGCTCCACCATGCGATCGCGGAACTCGGTTACCTTCACAAACCAGGCTGGCAGAGCCATGTAGATTAGCGGCTCACCCGAGCGCCACGAATGCGGGTAAGAGTGCTCGATGGTCACGTGGCGCACCACTCGCCCAGCGGCCTTCAAGTCCTTGATGATGTCCTTATTGGCATCAAAGACCAGCTGTCCCTCATACGGCGGTACCTGCGAAGTGAACTTGCCGTCCTCGTCCACTGGGATAACCAGCTCGATATCGTACTGGTTAGTGGTATTCATATCGTCTTCACCAAACGCCGGAGCCTGGTGAACCACGCCGGTGCCGTCCTCGGTGGTGACGTAATCAGCGACCAATACCTGGTAAGCATTGCGCAAATCCGGGAAGAAACCAAAGATCGGCTCATAGGTAAAGCCCTCGAGCTGCGCGCCGGTGAAGGTCTCCAGTACCTCGGCCTCACCTAGTTCCTTTTCCAAGGTAGCCAGCAGGTTTTCCGCCATGATGAAGGTACGACCGGAGAAATCACCCTCGATGGCTTCAAAGAGCACGTAAGAGACCTCTGGGTGAACCGCCAATGCCTCATTAGAAGGCAAGGTCCAGGGGGTGGTGGTCCAGGCGAGGAAGGAGGCGTCGGCAAGCGCGGGGTGCTCCGCCAGTGTCTTTTCTGCCGCGCTTCCCTCACGAGCGCCCTCCACAGGGAAGGTAACCGTCAGGGTCGGGTCCTGACGCATCTTATAGGAGTCATCCAGGCGGGTCTCCTGGTTGGATAGAGAAGTATGCTCTGCCCAAGAGTAAGGAAGGACGCGGAATCCCTTGTAGATCAGGCCTTTGTCATAAAGCTCCTTGAACGCCCACATGACCGATTCCATGTAGTTGATGTCCATGGTCTTGTAGCCGTTGTCAAAATCCACCCAGCGGGCCTGGCGGTTGACGTATTCTTCCCACTCATCGGTGTATTCCAACACGGACTTAGCGCAGTATTCATTGAACTTTTCCAAGCCCATGTCCTCGATCTGCGCTTTATCAGTAATACCCAGCTGCTTTTCCGCTTCCAGCTCGGCGGGCAGACCGTGGGTATCCCAGCCGAAGACACGAGGCACGTAGTTGCCTGCCATGGTGCGATAGCGCGGAACGATATCTTTTACATAACCGGTCAACAGGTGACCGTAGTGCGGCAAGCCATTAGCAAAGGGAGGGCCGTCATAGAAGATGTATTCTGGGCAATCCTTTGTCTTTTCTAGCGAAGCCTGGAAGGTATCATCCTGCTTCCAGTACTTCTGAACTTCCTCTTCCATATCCGGGAAGCGACTTGAGCCTCCGGTCATATCAACCTTGGGGTAAATCTTTTTCGCCATTACAGTCCTTCACTCATCACTCGGTGCAGGGACGCGCCTGTCAGGCTCGCGGTACCACCCTGCTTGAGCCAGAAGGCTCCGCTTCGTTTCGGTGAAGGAGTTGACGGTCCCACCCGTTCAGTTCTACTAGGCCGCACTGGCTGTTCTTCTGAATTGCTCCCCGGTGATGGCCGGATCACTGCATGTAGCACAAAGTATAGCGCCCCAGAATCTTCGTGCACAATAAGTTATCCACAGGCTAAAAATTTTCCCTTGTGGGGGCTTGCGCGGGGCAATAAATTGTGAGTCGTGAACGCGCTAGATACTTACCTCGCAGCCATGGCACCTGGGATGGACATCGTCCTTGGGTGCGCAGGCATGTCTGAGGACGACCTCTGTGCGCGGGGCGCTGCCGAAAAGACTGCCCGCGAGCTGGCCTTGTTAAAGGAAGCATACTGCGGCACGACCAAGTTCACGGGGAAACGTCGCCGCGCTATCGAAGGCGCCCAGCACAATGGGCATTCCATTGTTGCCTTATCCATCATTGAAAAGTATGCGCGGAAAATGCCTACGCTTTTCGACGCCTGGGTTCTCCGCGAACAACTCTGCACCACCAAGGCCACAGCAGGGGCGCTAGAGAAGCTGGCTCAGTCCAAAGTCCCGAAGAAAAAGCGCACTGTGAAACCGGGCGTGCGCATCATCCGACGCAAAGATGCTCCGTGGACGCTTGCGATCGATGGCTCGTCTTCGTTTATCGCGGATTTGCACGCAGCGGTAGAAAACCAGAATAAAAAGCCGCTAGATGTGGTGGAAGATACCTTCTTCGGGGACGATAGCGCGCAACGGAGCACCGTAGTAACCAATGTCATCGTGCGGCTGGAAGATTACGTACGCATCGTCAACGGTGACGGTGAGGAAATCACCCTGCAGATGACAAACGGGGCAACGCTTTCGGGTGCGCAATACTTGCGCCGCACGTTAAAGGAACATGGACTCATCACGCTGGTCAGCCCCTACGAAGGCGCGGTAAACCTGTATCGCACGGAGCGCTTCGCCAATGCTAAACAGCGATTGATGGCGGGTGCAGAAAATCCTGTGTGCCCGTGGCCGCGGTGTGCTAAGCCCGCCGACGAATGCCAAATTCACCATTTGGAACCCTGGCTACACGGTGGATTGACCAATATCGCAAACTTATCCACAGCCTGCGCCTACCACAATGGAGCCAACGATGACGATCCCAATGCCCCACCGCTACGCGGGCGACTTAGCCGCACGAATGGACAGATTCGGTGGCAGCCCCCTGACTGCTAGGACAAGACCGCGAAATAAGGCGCCTCGAGCGCCTTTTTGGCGTGCCATTTTAGTTCTCGCGTAAAGCCTCGCGCAACGAATCTTGCTCAAGGTGTTGTGCTGCCCGGGCTTTATCGCTGCGGTGCTTATGCGCCCAGTCCAGAATAAAGCACACCAGACCGAGGCCAGCGGCGGCGAATACGATATACAGCGACCAATCGGCTCCCGAGATGACGAAATTGACCAAGCCTACGAATGCCACGAGGGCGAGAACTAAGGCGGCAACAAGCACAATGGTTCCTTTCGGTTAGGTCGGGATAGGGCACCACGGTCTAAAACAACAATAGCGCCCCCGCAGCGGTGGCGGGGGCGCTAGAGAGAACGCGGTGGCTTAGTTATTGCCAGCTTCGCCGTTCGGTGCGGCGGTGCCGCGAGTAGCCAGCTCTTCCAGCTGAGACTCGAGCAAGGTCTTCAGGCGAGTGCGGTATTCGCGCTCGAAGGTACGCAGCTCGGAGATACGAGCCTCCAGTGCGGTCTGCTGCTGCTTGACCGTGTTCATAACCTCGGTGTGCTTGCGCTCAGCATCAGCCTGCAAGGAAGCAGCCTTCTCCTCCGCCTGACGGATTTGTGCCTCAGCACGGGAGGACGCATCGGACTCGGTCTGCTTTGCCTTAGCCTCGGCGTCAGACACCAGCTTCTTGGAGCGGGAATCCGCGTCCTGCAGCTGGGCATCGTACTTCTTCTGGGCGTCGGCAAGCTGCGCCTTGGAACGAGCGTCTGCTTCGGTCAGCTGCTTCTCGGCGGCGGTGCGTGCTTCCGACAGCATGGACTCGGACTCCGCACGGGCCTCGGAGGTCAGGCGGTCTGCCATCTCCTGTGCCAGACCCAGAACGCGAGCTGCCTGCATGTGGGTTTCTGGGGTAGCCAGACCATCTGCAGTCTGAGCTGCACCAGCGCCTGCAAGGCCTGCAGCTGCAACGCCGGCCTTGGAAGAACCAGCTGCGGAAGCGGACTTCTTCAGCTCATCATTTTCCTTCTTGGAAGCCTCAAGGTCCTTCTTTGCCTGTGCAGCCTCTGCACGAGCTGCCTCAGCTTCCCTCTTTGCCTGTGCTGCCTCATCGCGGGCGGCCTTCAGGTCTGCAGAAGCGGAAGCGGCGGCAGAGCCGGTCTCCTGTGCCTTGGAAGCCTCAGCTTGGGCTGCCTTTACCTGCTCGCGTGCCTTCTTGGTTTCTTCCTTAGCACGGGACAGCTCGGACTTGGAGTCCGCCAGCTTGGTTTCGTACTCGGCGCGCAGCTTGGCCTCAATCTCCTTGCGCAGTGCAGCCTCATCGGTACGAGCGGAGGCTGCCGTTGCGGTACCAGCAGCACCGGCGCCAGCGCCCGCCTTGGCCTGAGAATTGAGATCGCTGACCTGTGCCTGTAGATCTTCGTTCTCATCCTGCAGCTGGGCAAGCGCATCCTCTACGAGGTCGAGGAACTGATCCACCTCGTCTTCGTTGTAGCCGCGCTTGCCAATGGGCGGCTTGCTGAACGCGACGTTGTGAACATCAGCTGGTGACAGTGGCATGTCTTCTCTTCCCCTTCAGGTTGATACAACCCCGGAGGTTCCAGGGCCTTAGGAGCTGCGGTTCAGGTCTAACTAAACCTTCCCCACAAAGGTACATGTGGTTCATAATACGGGTTATCGCGATTTATCGTAACCAAACGACCACAATAATCGACGCCCCGCCGAGTCTCAACGTTTACCACAGGTTGCGAGGCGACGGGGGTGCTAACCGAAAAATACGATTTGCAAGATTCGTGTAAGTATCGAAAGCAAAATAAATAGCACGAGCACCGATACGTCGAGGGCCACCCCGCCCATCTGGAGCGGCGGGATCAAACGGCGCAGCGCCTTTACCGGCGGATCCGTAATTACAAACAGTGGCTCCGCCACAACCATAAACCAACGTGGCGGGTTAAACTGCCGCGAGAAGGATTGAATCATCTCAATGATGATGCGAGCGATGAGAACCCACGTATAAATCCGCACGAGCAGGATAAGAATAATTCCGAGTTGTGTCACAATAACCGAGCCTATCTAATAGACCCCCGCAGGTGCCCAATCGGCACCCCACGGGGGTCAAGAAAAACTTACTGCTTTAGCGCAGGCCAGCGGCGCGCTCGAGCTCGTGCCTAGCGATGTCCGCAGACTTCGGC
Organism: Corynebacterium kefirresidentii; assembly: GCA_002154655.1. GTDB lineage: Bacteria > Actinomycetota > Actinomycetes > Mycobacteriales > Mycobacteriaceae > Corynebacterium > Corynebacterium kefirresidentii. The sequence goes on along the minus strand of NGUZ01000001.1, from coordinate 142,134 downwards.
ACGATAGAAAAGACCTTGCGCTCGGTATCCAATCCCTTGGTGAGGTTAAGCATGCGCCCTTCCAAGCCGAAGCAGAGACCGGCAGCGAAGTCGATGAAGCGCTTTGCGGTGGCCTTGTCGGCGTCGGTAAGTTCAAAGACCACTGCGTCGCCGTCGCGGAAAGGCTCGCCCACCTTGGCGGCGTCATTGAAAGACGTCAGCGAAATAGCCACGATGGTCGGCACAAACTCTTCTTTCACCGGAGCAGTCTCATAAGACTGCGGAGCACGGCGCGGGGCGTAGGCGGAGGAGGCATTTTCGGAATAACGCGGCTCCTCGCTGTAGTAGGCATCGTCTTCTTCGATGTCCACCGGGCCCAGCCCGAAGAAATCCTTCGTCTTATCAATGAATGACATTTTTGGGTCTCCCTCTGACCTAAATTTGTACAAGTCCAAACGCGCAAAATGTGTCTAGTGTGACTCATGTGATTTACGCTGTGAAATGCGCTTTTGCAATGCTTTCAACCTACTGGCCGCGGCCCCATGATACTGGTTCCGACACGCACGATATCGCTGCCCGCAGCAATTGCTTCGGCCATGTCCGCGCTCATTCCAGCAGACAATTTCAGCGGGCGCTTCAGCGCGGCAGATAGCCGGTCGACGTCATCGCGCACACCGCGAAAGACCTCGCCCGCATCGGCGTCGAGGGGCGGGACTACCATGAGGCCAGCGAAGTCGAGGTGTTCACTTCCTTCTACTGCTTCGACGAGCTCGTCGAGCGCGTGGCGAGAAACGCCTCCGCGAGCGTCATCGCCATCGGCAGACACTTGGACAAAGACCGGCAGGTCGCTCTCGCGTTCCCCTCGTTCCTTTGCCAAGGCGACGCCCCGTTCCAAAGCTTGGGCGAGTTTGAGGGAATCAAGCGAATGAACGCTGGCCGCCCAACGAGCCACGTGATTGGCCTTTTTGGTCTGGATCTGGCCGATCATATGGAAGCGCAGCTGTGGCAGTTCAGCCGCTTTGGCGCGAGCTTCTTGCTCCCGATTTTCGGCAACGTCACTAACCCCGAGTTCAGCCAGTAGGGCGATATCCGCAGCTGGATGAAACTTCGTCACCGGCAGTAGCTGCGGGGGCTTGCGGTCTGCTTGTGCAGATAGCCGTTCAATTTCGGCTCGAGTAGCGGCGAGATTTTCTCGAAGCTGTGCTTTACGGTCTGCCATTAGTTAGCCTCCAACCAGATCAGCCCGGCCTGGCGGCCGGTCGTGCCTTCGCGGCGATAGGAAAAGAAGTCTTCGTCTTCAATTGTGCAGCGCGGATCGGATTCAATCGCGGTGATGCCGAGGCCCATGAGCTGGCGGATCAAACCTGCGCGAACGTCAATTCCCCAGGTTCCTTTCGACGTCCGCGTCTGCGAACCGGGCAGCCGACGTTCCACATCCTCAGCCATCTCTTTCGGCACCTCGTAGTTTTTGCCGGAGGCAGCTGGTCCCATAACCACCTGGATGCGCTCGGGCTGAGCGCCGAGTTTCTCCATTTCGCGCACGGTATTGACGATGATGCCGTTGCGGGCGCCCAAGCGGCCAGCGTGGGCGGCGGCGATGACACCAGCGGCGACGTCGACAAGCAGAACCGGCGTGCAATCTGCAACAAGGACTCCCAGCCCAAGGCGGCGCTGCGTGGTGACAATCGCGTCGGTGGCTGGCACAGGTTCATCCTGTGGACCATCGATAACGGTGACTGTATTGGTGTGTAGTTGTTCCATCCACACGATATCGTCCACGCCGGTCACGCGCTTTAAGCGGTCGCGGTTTGCGGCAACCGCGGCGGGGTCATCGCCGACATGGTGCCCTAGGTTAAAAGAGTCATATGGAATAGCAGACGCCCCGCCGGCACGGCTGGTAAAGACCATGCGGACGGGGCGTTTGGTGCGATGTTCCTCGTTTACTGGCATGCACACCAGCGTAGCGCTTTGCGCTTAGCGCATGAAGGAAGGCACGTCCAGATCGTCGTCGCCATCATCATCGCGGCGCTGGGACGGGCGAGACAGACGGTAGTCATCGCGACGCTCCTCGCGGGAGAAACGGTCAGAGTTGGTGAACAGACCGGTAGATTCTGGGCGGCGCTCCTCGGCAGGGCGCTCTGGGGTGTAGCGCTCCCGCTCCTGGCCGGCACGCGGCTCGTAGGAGTGGCGCGGGGAGTAGTCATCTTGTACCGGCTCGGCCACACCAGGCTGTGCCGGAGCCGGGGTGACGGGCTCTGCGGCCGCGCGCTGGCGATTATCAAAAAGGGACCCCGGCTTGCGCTGTTCCTGCTGCTTCTGCGGTTGTGGAGCGGCCTGGGTCATATTGGCCTCGGCGTCAAAGCCGGTGGCAATGATGGTGATACGGATTTCATCACCCAAGGTGTCATCGATGATGGTACCGAAGATGAGGTTGACGTCTTCGTCAGCGCGCTCCTCCACCATGGAAGCCGCGGCATTAACCTCGTGCAGGCCAAGGTCGGAGCCGCCGGCGATGGACAACAGCACGCCCTTGGCGCCTTCCATCGTCGATTCCAATAGCGGGGAATTAATGGCCTGCTCGGCAGCGGTCATGGCGCGATTATCGCCGCGGGCAGACCCGATGCCCATCAGGGCAGAGCCGGCGTCGGACATGACGGAGCGGACGTCGGCAAAGTCGACGTTGATCATGCCGGGGATGGTGATCAGATTGGTAATACCCTGCACACCATTGTGCAGCACCTCATCGGCGGCGCGGAAAGCCTCGACAATGGAAAGCTCTTCCCCACCGAGCTGCATCAGGCGGTCGTTCGGGATAACGATAAGCGTGTCGCATACCTCACGCAGCTCTTCGATGCCGGCCATAGCCTGGCGGGTACGGCGTGCTCCCTCGAACTTGAATGGGCGGGTGACAACACCCACGGTCAGCGCACCCATCTTCTTCGCGATGGATGCTACAACCGGAGCGGCACCGGTACCGGTACCGCCGCCTTCGCCGGCAGTCACGAAGACCATATCGGACCCCTGCAGGGCGTCTTCAATTTCGGACTTGTGATCTTCTGCGGAGGTCTTGCCCACCTCAGGGTTAGCGCCGGCACCGAGGCCACGGGTGGCCTCGCGGCCGATGTCCAGCTTGGTATCGGCATCAGAGAAGATGAGGGCCTGAGAGTCAGTGTTGATGGCGACGAACTGAACGCCCTTGAGGCCTTCTTCGATCATGCGGTTGACGGCGTTGACGCCGCCACCGCCGACGCCGACGACCTTGATATCCGCGAGATTGTTATTGGAAGAGATCATGTGAGTTGGTCTCACCTTTCGCTACTTTAAGTCTGCACGTGCATTAAACGAGGAATGTAATGCGGTCCGCCGAAGGCGAATCGCGTTCCTTTCCATCTTTAACGACAGCCGTGTAATTTTCACGCACATTTTGCGCGTGTCGAGACCCTCAAGTTGCACTTTAGGGTTGTTCACCTGCGGTTTTGTTAGTCACACCCGCACCATCCGCCCCACATTGGTGCCAGAGAAAAAGGCCCCTGCAGCGCACGCGCTTAAGCGGCGCTGCAGGGGCCACAGAAGGGTAAAAAATGCGTACGGGGGCACCCGTCCCCTATCCGCGGGTGGTGACCAACTCAGGGTTGGAAATATTCCACTCGCGACCTTCCATCTTCAACACGGTGGCAAAGGCACGCGCCTTGTCATCATCATTGGAGTCGCTCGCGCCCCAAAAGACGCGGCGGCCATCCTTAGTGGTAAAGATGAGCGAGTATTCATCGGCCACATCAAGGGTTCCTACTTGGTTGCGCACATCATCCGATAACGCAGCGATCGCGCGCACCGCGTCTTGGGTTTGGCGGGAGCCGCTATCAACAGAACCAGTAACCTCAACCGCGCCGGCGGGAGGCTCCGCGGAGGTAAATTCCTCGCCCTTATCATCAATCAGGAAAGGCTTATTATCGCGCTTTACAAAGGCCACAGCCTTGTGTTCTTCCACATTGATAGTCAAGGTAGAGGGAAAATCGCGCGAGACAGTTACCGAATCAACCCACTCCAATCCAGCAACACCGGAGGCTGCCTTGCCAGCATCTACGCGCAGGAGGTTTTCTCCTTCGGCAACCCCAGCGGCCTCCTCTACCTGCGCGGCATCAAGCTGCTGGGTACCTTCCACCTGAAAATGGCGGACTTTTAAGATGGGCACCGTCCATACTACGACGGCAATGATCAAGGCTACGACAACGACAACTGCACTGATCCCGGCAATGAGCTTGGTGGATACGCGCACTAGCTCGCCCGCAATTCATCGAGAATTTCTGCCGCGACCATAGTTACCGAGCCAGCACCGATGGTTAGCACGACATCGCCAGGTTCTACGAGCGAAACAACGTCGCGGGCAGCGGCAGAAAAATCTGGTTCGAAGATGACCTGCATGTCGCTTAGCATCTTATCGGTAATGATGCGGGAGGTAATTCCCTCCACGGGTTGTTCGCGCGCGCCGTAAATGTCGAGGACTACGGCGGCGTCGGCAAGCGAGAGCGCTTGGGCAAACTCGGCGTCAAATTCCATGGTGCGCGAGTACAGGTGCGGCTGGAAGCAGGCGATGACACGCCCGCCGTGGCCTTCGGCCTCAACCTTTGCCCGGGCGGCGCGCAGAACTGCAGCAACCTCGGTGGGATGGTGCGCATAGTCATCAAAGACGCGCACGGGCTTGCCCTGCTTGTCGACGCTCCCCCGGTACTCAAAGCGCCGGCGCACACCGCTAAAATCAGCCAATCCCTCAGCAATGGCAGCCGGGGCGCCACCGGAGAGCACACCAGCCAACAAGGCGCCCATCGAGTTAAGCACCATGTGGTGTCCCGGGATCTGCAGCTCGTAGCGCACAGTTTCAGAGATGCCAGGAAGATTAACCTTTACGGTGGTGTCCATCCCCTCAGCGGTGGTCTCCTCGCGTTCCAGCTCAGCGGCCAGCGGCACGGTAGAGGTAAAAGACTTGTCCGCTGTGCCATAGGCCACGACGTTGATACCGCGCTCCTGCGCACGCTCGCCTGCTTGGGCGGCGTGCTCATCCTCGGCGCAGACAACAAGATAGCCGGTATCTGGGGTGACCAGGCTAGCAAAGTCATCGAAGACCTTGAAGTAAGCCTCCTCGCTGTGGAAGAAGTCGAGGTGATCGGGCTCGATGGTCGTAAGCACCGCAACATCGGGGCTGTAGCGCAGCAGGGAGGCATCGGATTCATCAGCCTCGGCGACAAAGGCCTCACCGGTGCCGCCGTGGGCGTTGGTGCCCGCGCGATTGAGCTGGCCGCCGATGGCAAAGGAAGGATCGAGACCTGCGTGTTGCATCGCACTCACGGTCATCGACGTAGTGGACGTTTTGCCATGCGTGCCGGCTAGCAATACCTGCTTGTGGCCTTCCATCAATGCAGCGAGCAAATCGGAGCGGCGGATGACGGGGATATCGTTTTCCTGCGCGGCTACTAGCTCCGGATTGTCTTGCGGAATGGCAGCGAAGGAAGTCACCACGACGGTCGGCAGTTCACCCGATAGGCGCAGGTTTTCGGCAGCATGCCCGATGGCGACCTTCGCGCCCATGGTGCGCAGCACCTCCACCGGGGTGGAGTCTTTTACATCGGAACCGGTAACCACGGCGCCGCGCGTGGCAAGAATTCGCGCCAGCCCCGACATGCCAGAGCCACCAATGCCGATAAGGTGAACGCGGCGGAGATCGTAGTGTGCGGGATCAGTCATTTACTTTTCCTTCCTTCCGGCGGCGGTTTCAGCCTCGGACACGCGGGCAGCGATGCGGTCTGCGATGGTATTGGCCACGTCGCCGGCGCTGGCGTGGGCGGCGGCATGCGTCATCGATGCTAGACGTTTAGGGTCATCGAGAATGCCGCGCACCTCAGAGATAAGACGCTCAGGGGTCAGTTCCGCATCGGGAATCTGGATGGCAGCGCCCGCCTCGACCACTTCACGGGAATTGAGCGCTTGTTCACCGTTACCGTGCGGCAACGGTACATAAACGGCTGGTAGGCCTGCGGCGGATACTTCGGCAACGGTCATAGCACCGGAGCGGCATACGACGAGATCGGCTATTGCAAGGGCCGAGCCCATATCCTCGATATACGGCAAGGCGGCGTAGTTCGGATGTGCTGCGGGCTCGTCATTCTTCTTGCCATAAGCATGCAGGAGCTGGAAGTCCTTGGCTAGGTCTTCCACTGCCCCAGCAACTGCGCGGTTGATGCTAGCTGCGCCTTGGGAGCCGCCGGTAATGAGGACGGTGGGAAGCTCGGCCAAGTTCCACTTGGTGCGCGCGCCTGCAGCAAGGGTCCCCTCCGGGTCCTCCGCCAAGCTCGGGCGCACGGGGATGCCCACGACCTCACCCGGCATTCCGGACTCTGGGTGGGCGTTGAGGCCGATGCCGCCCATTTTCACGCCGAGTTTATTGGCGATTCCGGCTAAGGCATTGGTTTCCAAAACGTAGAACGGAATCCCGAGGGAACGCGCAGCAATATAGGCTGGGCCGGCCACGTAGCCGCCGGTGCCAAAGACAACGTCTGCTTCGACGTCCTTGAGTACCTGCTTGGCCTCCCTCACCGCGCGGGAGAGGTTAAACGGTAGCTTGAAAAGCTGCGCGTTGATTTTGCGCGGAATCGGCACGGGGGTAATCAGTCTAAGGTCCACGCCTCGGGCGGGAATGATATCGCGCTCAAGGCCTTTTTCGGTACCGAGAGCGGTGATGCGAGCGCCGTGGCGCTCACGCAAAGCTTCGCCCACGGCAAGGGCGGGTTCAATGTGTCCGGCAGTGCCGCCACCTGCAATGACGACGGAAATAGGCGTGGAATTCATAGCCTAAAGGCTACCAGCGCCACCTATCGATAGCGGCGCTCGGCGCGCGGATAGCGGCGGCCGCTTCCAGTCACCGGGCGACCAAATTGCTCTTCGCGCACACGGGAGCGCGGCTCCTGCGGGCGGGCGTGACGCCCCCGCTGCTTCTTTTTCGGCTTAGACACCGGCTGCGGCTCGCCAATGAAAAAGAGGCGATCAAAAAACGGGCGGCCAAAGTTCTGCATTGCGGAAATCTGCATCGGCTCGTGGCGCGCTACATTGCACAGCACGCCCATCGAACCGATGGTGATAATCGCCGCGGTACCGCCGGCGGAGATCATAGGCAGCTGAATACCGGTCACTGGCAGCAGGCCAATGACATAGCCAATATTGACGAAGGCCTGGGTAACCACACCGATGGTCAACGACGCGGCGAGCAAAGATTGGAACTGATTCTGTGCCCGCATCGCGGTGCGCAGGCCCACATATCCCAAAGCGGCAAAGAGGAAGATAACGAGCGCGCCGCCCCACCAGCCAAGCTCCTCGCCCACGATGGCGTAAATAAAGTCATTCTTCGCCTCTGGCAGGTAGAACCACTTGGCGCGGGATTGGCCGATGCCAACGCCCCAGAAGCCGCCGTCGGCAAGCGAGAGAAAGCCCTGATAAGACTGGAAACCTGTGCCTTGAGTATCGGAGATATTGCCCAACAAGGCGTCGAAATAGGTGTGGAAGCGATTCGAGCGGAAACCGCCTTTCAAGAAAATCCCGATCAAGCCCAAGACCGCGGCAACGCCAATCGTTGCGGGGACTCTCCAGTCAACGCCGGCGAAAATGAGGGTAAAGACCACCACGATGGCGAAGGACAACGCCATGCCCATGTCCCCTTGACCGACGATGAGCAAAAACATTCCTGCAGAAATAAAGGAATACATCATGAAGGGGTCAGAAAGCTTCATGGATTTGTGTTCCTTGTCAGCCAGGACGCTCGCACCAAACATGCCTACGGCAATGCGCGCGAGTTCCGAAGGCTGCAAGGAAAACGGACCGAGGTAAATCCACGACTGCGAACCCACCTCTTCACGGCCGGTGCCTACACCGGGGATGAGCACCGCAATGAGCAAAATGATAGAAAGGCCCACGATCCACGGCACGCATTTGCGCAACGTATGTGGCGAGACCTGCAGGCCCAGCCAAAAGGCAAGGAGACCAAAAAACACCATGACGCACTGCCGTAGCGCCTGGTTCCACACACCGCCGTCTTCGGTCAATGACGTGGCCATTGAAGAGGAAAAGACCATGAGCACACCAATGCCCACGAGCGTGAAAATGATAAAGCGCAACAGCTGATAATCCAGGCCGGCCTGCTGGCGGGCTTGCTCGCGCAGCTCACGAACGCGGTCGCCAAAGCTCTTGGAGCGCGGGCGCTGCTGGGAGGTGGCCGTCATATGTTCTCCTGATCTTCAATATCTAGCTCTAGTCGCGGGTGAGCTCCCGCGCGGCTGCGGCAAAGAAGTCACCGCGTTGAGCCATGCCGGTATACATATCCAACGATGCCGCAGCCGGTGCCAAAAGGACGGTATCCCCGGCTTCGGCGTGTTGCAGTGCAGCATCCACCGCTGCATTCATGGCCGCGGCAGGCTCGTTGCTTTCGATAACGTCTACCGGTGCATGTGGTGCGTGTTCGGCCAGTGCCTGGGCGATTTCTTGCCTATCCGCGCCGAGAACTACCGCGGCCTTGATCTGGGCGGCGTGCTTGGCGACGAGCCCGTCTACCTCCGCCCCCTTCAACTGTCCGCCGGCAATCCATACAACGGAATTGAGCCCTTTTAGCGCCGCATCCGCTGCGTGTGGGTTGGTGGCCTTGGAGTTATCGATGAAACTGATACCGGAATACTCATGAATCACAGCGCCACGGTGCCCGGCGACGGTATACGCTGCTAGCCCCTGCGCGATGGAGCGCGGGCTAGCGCCTGCCAAGCGCGCGACGCTTGCTGCGGCCGCAGCGTCCAAGACTCCTGCCAAGCCAGCGGGCTCGATACCCTCGGCGGAAGCGAGGTCCTCCCGCTCCTGGGTGAGCCGGGAGACAAGGCGGCCGGCGCTTACTCCCACCTCTCCCTCTGCAGGTTCAGCGGCGGTAAAGCCGTATAGATTAGCTGTATTCTCGGCGTAGCGCACCGCCGCGGCATCGTCCTTACCCACGACGGCGGCCTGGCCGTCGAGCACCTTGGCTTTGGCCTGCGCATAAGCGTCGAACGAGCCATGCCAATCGAGGTGGTCTTCTGCCAAGTTCAACAGCACGCCCACATCTGGGCGCAACTGGCTAGACCAGTGCAGCTGGAAAGAAGAAAGCTCGGCACAAAGGACGTCGACGCGAGGGGTGGCGGTGAGGGCGTCGAAAGGCGAAACGCCAATATTGCCCACCGCCAGTGCGCGCTTGCCGGTGCGCTCGGCATCGGCCTGCATAATCTGGGCCAACATTCCGGTGGTGGTGGTTTTGCCGTTGGTTCCGGTGACCACTAGCCAGGTGCGCGGTGCCCCGAAGACGCCGGATCGGTCCAAGCGATAGGCAAGCTCCACATCGCCGATCACCTCTACCCCAGCGTTCTGAAAAGCAACCAACAAAGGCGAATCGGGACGCCAGCCGGGCGAGGTAATCACGAGGTCAAACTCGCTTTGGGCGGCGGAGTCAACGGAAACCGTAGCTACGCCGTAGTCCTCCGCCAACGCCTCTAGAGCAGCTTCGTTGGAATCTGCCACGGTAGTATCCACGCCGAGTCTGGTGAGCATAGCGACGCAACCGCGCCCGGATACTCCCGCCCCAGCCACGAGCACGCGACCGCGCAAGGAGGATGGCAACTCGGTCATCTGTTTTCCTCTTTCCTCGATAAAGCTAGAAGGCGTGAGTCTTAAGAACTAAAACCGACCGCGGACAGCCAGTCACCATAAAAGATGCATACGCCGGCAATGGCGGCCATGGCGCTGAGCAACCAAAAGCGGGTGACCACGGCGGTCTCTGCCCAGCCACCGTTTTCAAAGTGGTGGTGGATGGGCGCCATGCGGAAAAAGCGCTTTCCGGTGCTGCGGAAGACGATGATCTGGATAACCACGGAGACCGTCTCAATAACGAAGATGGCGCCGATGATGATCATGAGCAGCTCGGTACGGGTGGTCACGGACAGGCCAGCGACGAGACCACCGAGAGCGAGCGAGCCGGTATCGCCCATAAAGATTTTCGCCGGTGCGGCATTCCACCACAAAAAGCCCAAGCAACCGCCCAGGCCAGCTGCAGCCAGCACGGCGAGGTCGAGTGGGTCACGGACCTCATAGCACCCCGCCGCAGGCGACACAGCGCAAGAGTTGCGGAACTGCCAGAAGGAAATGAGTGCGTAGGCTCCCATGACCATCGCAGTAGTGCCGGCGGCCAAGCCGTCGAGGCCGTCGGTGAGGTTTACGGCATTCGACCACGCCGCGATGAGTAGATAAAGAAAGACCAAGAAAACGATGGTGCCGATAATGGCGCCGCCCACGGCGATATCGAAGGTGTCAAAATCGCGGACGAAGGACAGGTTTGTAGACGCTGGGGTCAAACCGTGTGCATCTGGGAACTGCAGTGCCAAGATGCCGAAGATAAGCGCGACGGCTAGTTGACCTACCAGCTTGGCGGTCTTATTGAGGCCGAGGTTACGCTTTTTAAACAGCTTGATGAAGTCATCGGCAAAGCCCAGTCCGCCCAAGCCCATGGTGAGGAAGTAGACCAAGAGACCGGAGGGGCTAAAGCCACCGTTGCCCGTCACGCGGGCGTAAATGCCCACCACAAGGTAGGCCACAGTGATGGCGAGCAAAATCGCCAGTCCGCCCATGGTTGGGGTGCCGCGCTTGCGTAGGTGCAGCTGTGGCCCGTCCTCGCGGATTTCCTGCCCCTTGCCTACGCCGGAAAAGTAGCGGACCAACATGGGAGTGGTAAAAATCGCGACGAGGAAGCTGAGGATGCCCGCGATAATGATCTGAGTCATTGCTAGAGGTCTTTCTCCTTGTACTGAGGACTAACGGCGATTGAGCTTTTCTGCCACGCGCCACAGGCGCTGGGCATTCGATGATTTGATGAGGACAACGTCTTTGGCCTCGCGCTCCGCCCAGTCTTCAATGCCGGCAGGCGCTACCCTAATGATGTTTTCGACCGCCGCCGCAGCGGTGTCAACATCCGGGCTGATAGTAGTATTTATACCCTGCGCCCGTGCGGCCTCGACCATCGCCCTCATATTCTCGTTATCTCCCACGGCCACGAGGTAGCCAACGTGGTATTTGGAAAGGACCTCGCCCAATGCACGGTGGGCAGCCACCGCTTCGCCGCCGAGTTCTCCCATCTCACCGAGCACGGCGATGGCACGGGCATCCGGACGAGCGGCTGAGGTATAGGCCAGCGCGGCAATCGCCGCGTGCATGGAATCGGGATTGGCATTGTAGGAGTCATCGATGGTGGTGACTCCATCGCGGCGGGTGCGCACGTCCATGCGGTGTTCGGAGGCATTTTGGTGCCCCGATAGCGCGTTGGCTACCACCTGCGGGTCCATGCCCGATTCGATGGCCGCGGCGGCCGCTGCCAAAGCGTTAGAAACCTGGTGCTTGCCAAAGACCTGCAGCTTCACCGGAAGTGGGTCCGTTCCCGGCGCATGCAGCACAAACGAGGGGCGGGCGACGTCATCGAGCTGGATATCGCTGGCGTAGTACTGGGCGTCGGAAGCCGGCGGCTTATTGGCCGAGTAGTAGACGACCTTGGCTGAGGTGCGCGGTGCCATGCCCGCGACGAAGGGATCATCGGCATTGAGCACGGCGACGCCGCCCTCAGCGGCCGAGGGCAGGGCCTCCACAAGCTCGCCTTTGGCCTGGGCGATGTTTTCACGCGAGCCAAACTCGCCTAGGTGAGCGGTGCCCACGTTGAGCACTACGCCCACGGTGGGTGCGGTAATAGATGTCAGATGGCGGATATGGCCAATTCCGCGGGCAGACATTTCGGCAACAAGGAAGCGAGTGTGCTCATCACAGCGCAAAGCGGTATAGGGCAGACCGACCTCGTTATTAAAGGAACCAGGAGGGGCAACGGTATCGCCCTCTGCGCGGAAAATAGTGGCCAGCAGGTCCTTGGTGGAGGTCTTTCCGGCTGAGCCGGTCACACCGACTATCTCTAGGCCCTGCTCCGCGGTCAGGCGGCGGGTGACTTCCCTGGCAATATCGGACAGCGCCTGGACAACCGCAGCGGCGGAGCCGTCCTCGTCGTGAGCATAGATATCTGCGTTCGCAGCATCACCGGTAACGCGGCCTTGAGGCTTGACGACGACCGCCGGAACGCCGACCGGCCGCGCAGCCAGCACCGCTACTGCGCCCTGCTCAATGGCCTTTTCCGCATAGTCGTGGCCGTCCACTCGGGCGCCGGGCAGGGCAAGAAACAACCCACCTTTGGTTACCTTCCGGGAATCGAATTCGATGAACCCGGTAACGCGCTGGTCTGGGTCGGAAACGCAATCGAGGCTGCCCCCGGTGATTTCGGCAATATCGGCAATAGAAAGTGGAATCATGACTACTCCTTCGCATCCCTAAGGGTATCGCGCTGTAGGGTTCCGGCCAGTTTCTCCTCGATGGCGCGTGCCATTTCTTCGCGGTCATCAAAGTGCAAGGTTTTCCCGTTAACAAGTTGGCCCACCTCGTGGCCCTTGCCGACGACAATGACGGCATCGCCTGGCTCGGCCCAGTCAACGACTTCATCGATGGCACGGGCACGAGAACCTACCTCACGAATATCGCTCTGGGGCGCGGCTTCGCGTGCGCCGTCCATCACCGCAGCACGAATAGTGGCGGGATCCTCTGAGCGTGGGTTGTCATCGGTGACCACAGTTAGGTCAGCGCGGGTGGCCGCGGCAGCGCCCATGATGGGGCGTTTTGAGCTATCACGGTCTCCGCCGGCGCCGACGACGATGCCGACGCGCCCCTTGGTTCCTTCTAGTTGGCCGCGCAGAGTATCAAGCACCGCGGCGATAGCTGCCGGCTTATGGGCATAGTCCACCACGGCCACGAAGTCTTGGCCGCGGTCGATGCGCTCCATACGGCCGGGAACGGCGACCTTTTCCACGCCCGAGAGGAACGCCGCCGGATCCTCTCCTACCGCTACGGCCATCCCAAGCGCCAAACAGGCATTGGCGATATTGAACTCGCCAGGCAGCGGCAGCCGGAAGGAGAAATCGGCACCGTCATAGTTCAAGGCGACCTTTTGGGCGCCAGTAGCCTCGGTGGCGGTTTGGTGCGCAGAAATCGTGGCCGCAGCCCCCTGAGTGGCCACCGTGGTTACGGGGTGGCCAGCGCTCTCGGCGACGCCGCGCATGCGCCCGCCCCACTCATCATCGAGGCAGATTACAGCCTGCTCGGCCGCCTGTTCCCCAGCAAAGAGCTTGGCCTTAGCTTCGAAGTAGTCCTCCATGGTGGGGTGAAAATCCAGGTGATCCTGGCTTAAATTCGTAAACCCGCCCACGGCAAACCGGGTTCCGCGAACACGCCCCAACTCCAGTGCATGCGAAGATACCTCCATCACCACGTGGGTGACGCCCTCGCTTTTCATGCGCGCGAATAGCTCTTGCAAGGTAGGTGCCTCGGGAGTAGTAAGCGAGGTAGGAACCGGGGTGCGGTTAATACGAGTACCGGTGGTACCGATAAGCCCCACGGAATGCCCAGCATGGAGCAGGCCAGCTTCAAGCAGGTAGCTCGTGGTGGTTTTGCCGGAGGTACCGGTGACGCCAATGACCGTCAGTTCCCGGGTGGGGTGGCCATAAATTTCAGCGGAAATCGGACCGAGCACGGCACGAATATCGTCCACCACCACAATGGGGCGGGTCTCTTGGGCCTGGCTGAGCAGGTCGAGTCCGTCGGCGTCGGTAAGCACAGCCGCAGCCTTAGTATCGCGGGCGAACTGCGCGCCGTGTGCACGGGTACCCGGCAGGGCAGCAAAGAGCGCGCCCTCAGGCAGACGGGAAGAATCCAGCCCGCACGCGGAGACCTCCACGGAGGCATCACCAATGACGCGCCCGCCAGAAAGCTGGGCGAGAGTATCCAATGAAACGGTCATACTAAGCTCCTATTGTGCCCGCAGGGTCAGCCGCGGTGCTGGTTTCGAAGTCGGAATATTGTCACGGTTGAGCAGCCAGGAGGCGATGTCTCGGAAAATCGGCGCCGCCGATTGGCCGCCGCCTCCATTGTCCTCCACACCGGATTTGGGTTCATCCAACATGACGGCAACGACGAAGCGCGGATCATCGGCCGGTGCGATACCGGCAAAGGTGATCCAATAGGCGGAGTTCGAATAGGCCCCGGTATTCGGATCGACCTTTTGAGCTGTACCAGTCTTGCCAGAGAGCTGATAACCCTTGAGTTGCGCATTACCGGCCGTGCCATTTTGTACGCCGGCGTCATCGTCTTGGAAGACGGCCCGGAACATATCCACCGTTGTCTTGGCGGTTTCAGGGCTTATCACCTGGGTCTTTTTCGGCTCCTCCAGCTTTTCTTCCTTGCCGTCTGGCCCCTTCACAGAGTCAATGATGCGCGGCTCGATGCGCTCGCCGCCATTTGCCAATGTTTGGTACACGCTCGCCATCTGCAAGGTGGTCCAGGACTGGCCCTGACCAATGGGCAGGTTGGCGAAGGTGCCGCCGGACCATTGCTCCAGGTCCGGCACGCTACCGGCAGATTCATTCGGTAGTTCTACGCCGGTGGTATTACCCAAACCAAACTTTTCCAAGTACTTCGCGTATTTTTCTTGGCCCAATTTATCGGCAAGCATCAAGGTGCCCACGTTGGAGGATTTACCAAAGATGCCGGTCGTTGTGTAGGGCTCGGTGCCGTGCTGCCACGCATCGTTAACGGTCACACCCGCCATATCGATGGATCCCGGAACCTGGTGCACCTCGTCCGGGGTGGTCACTCCCTCTTGCAATGCCGCAGCAGCGGTAACCACCTTGGCTACAGAGCCTGGCTCGTAGGGGTGCGAGACGCTGTGGTTTTCAAAGTCTTTGCCCTCATCGAGCTGATCCTCAATATTCTTGTTGGGATCTACGGTATCGGTATTGGCCATGGCGAGGACCTGGCCAGTCGCAGCATCAAGGACCACAGCCTCCGCGCCAGAAGCCTTGGAGTTGGCCTTGGCCTTCTCCAGCTTTTGCTGCACATAAGTCTGCAGATCCAGATCGAGGGTGAGGGTGACATCGCGGCCATCAACGGTGTCAACGACATCACGGAGCGTGCCCGGGATAACCTGGCCATCCGCGGATACGTCCTCGGTTGACTGGCCGTCAATGCCGGTTAGTTCCGTATCGCGCGCGGCCTCGAAGCCAAATTGGCCATGGCCATCCATGGATACCTTGCCCACGACATTTTCCCCAATAGCGCCATTCGGGTACTGGCGAATGTCTTGCCGGTCCGCTGCCACTCCGTGGTACTTATTGGAAATCTCTACGGCTACATCCGGATCGACATTGCGCACCAATACCTCGTATTGGGTATCGGCCTTGAGCTTATTAAGAATGTCTTCCTTTTCCACCTTGGAGGTCGAAGCTCCCGAATCCTCAATCATCTTCGGGATTCCCTCCGCCATGTCTTTGAGGGTCTCCTCCATTTTCTGGTTGAGGAAGCTATCGAGCTTCTTATCGTCCATGCCCTCAGTCGAGCCGTCATTCTGGGCCTCGATTTCGGCCTTGTCTTTTAGCTCATCGCGCAGACGAGTAGGTGAGACGGTCAAGGACCGAGACTTCATCGTATAAGCCAAGCGCTGGCCGTCGCGGTCTAAAATCTCTCCCCTACGGGCCGGCTCAATATAGACGCGCTCGCGCTGGGTTACGGCCTTGGCGGAAAGGTCCGGACCCCATACGAGCTGCACCCAGGCTAGGCGGCCGACAAGGACAACCATTGCCACAAGCACCACGGAGACGATAATGCGCAGACGCTTGCGCATCAGCTTCTTTTGCGGCACCGCGGAGCTGGTGGTGCGGCGCGGGCGGCGCCTAGCCCTACTTGGCGTAGTCACAGTCCAATGTCACCTTCCCTATTTCCGCCACAATTTCTTGCGTGTATTGATTGTGCCCTACAAAAGTCAGAATGCCCGCGCCACCACGCGCGAGCATCATCATTTTCACCGAATATTCTTCCCTAGCTTCTCCGGCTACTCGGCGCGGCTGGCGTACGGCGCACGTGCGGGAAGGTTGGGGCGCGCGTTATCCTGCGCGGCGCCGGTATTCCCGGCATCACCGCCGCGGGTGGTGCGCTGTTGGCCTTGCGGCACGGCGTTTAAGGAATCCGAGAGGCCTTCAGTATCCTTCGGGTCACTGGAAGCCTGGCCGGGGCGGATAGGTTCTCCGTTTACGTCAATAAGCTTTTCCGTATCCGGGGTGCCTTCGCGCTTATCGACGATCTTTCCATCGCCGCCGACTTCCGCAATACCTGGCTGCTTAGGAATGGCCATGCCCATCTCATCCGCACGGCGCGCAATGTCCGCAGATGAGCTGAGATTTTCTGCATCACGGTTGAGGGTTTCAATCTGGTTATCCAGTTGGGAATCCTGAACGGTGAGCTGCTGGATGGCAAAGGTTTGTTTGGTAGACAAACCGGACAGCCACATTGCCACAGCTACGCCGACGATGAGAAGCGTAAGCGCGATGACAGAAAGGCGAGCAAACAGCCCGCTCTTCTTAGTCTGCGGCTGCAGCTGCCGGCCGCGGAAGCTAACAACCTGCTTCGATCCCAGGCGGTTCGTGCTGCGGCTGCGGTGCGGCACCCGGGTGCGGCTCGGGGCACGCTTCGTGCTGGGACGCTCACGCAGCGCCGTCGGGGCTCCGGTATCGATTCCGGTGGTGAAGTCTCGGCTGGCGCCCATGGTGCGAGTGGCCTCTCTGTCGCGGCTGTCAGTCTTTAGGTGGTTTCGACGTGGGATTGTGCTCATGGCCTGCCTCCCGGCGGTAGAAATTCTGGCATTCCCTCGAGCCTTTCGATGGCACGAACACGCACCGACGCGGCCCGGGAATTTTCCGCAATCTCCTCTTCGGAGGCCTTTTCCGCGCCTCGCGTCACGATTGTGAACTTCGGCGCGGTGCCAGGAAGGTCCATTGGCAGTCCGGCCGGAGTTGTAGACGTGGTCAATTCTTTAAAGGCCGCCTTCACGATGCGGTCTTCCAAGGACTGGTAGCTCATGAATACGGCACGGCCGCCTACCGATAGTGCTTGGGTAATAACCGGCAGCACATTTTCGATAGCCTCCAACTCGCGATTGACCTCGACGCGCAAGGCTTGAAAGGTGCGCTTCGCGGGGTGTCCCCCTGTACGCCGGGTCGCGGCCGGAATGGCGTCGTAAAGCAGCTCAACTAAGCGCGCGGAGTTAGTAAAAGGCTCCTTATCGCGCTCCTTCAGTACAGCCGAGGCAATTTTCCCGGCAAAACGCTCATCGCCATAGGTCTTGAGGATCCGAGCCAAATCACCGTGCGAATAGGTGTTGAGCACATCCGCCGCAGTAATCCCCTGCGAGGGATCCATACGCATATCCAGCGGTGCATCCGTCTTGTACGCGAATCCGCGATCCGCCTGATCGAGCTGCATTGAAGAAACGCCAAGGTCAAAGAGGGCTCCGGCAAGGCCAACGCTGCGGGCCAGATCAAAGTTATAGCCCTCGCCTTCCGCAATGGCACTGCCCAACTCATTAAAGCGAGCGTTGACGCCGATAAAGCGATCTCCATAAGGCGCTAAACGTTCGGTTGCGTTGCGCAACGCCTGCCGATCGCGGTCTACGCCAATCACCCGGACGTTGGGGAAAGCTTCTAGAAAATAGCGGGTGTGGCCGCCGGCGCCCAAGGTGGCATCAACAAGCACGGCTTTATCCCCCGCCGCTTCTACTTGGGGGCGCAGGAGATCGGCCATGCGCTCGCGCATGACAGGCACATGGCCGTGATTATCAGCCACGTCATAATTTAGGTTTTCAATAGCCATGTCTCCCCGCAACCCCCTTTCTTCGAATCCCGGACTTCCAGTGGTGGAAAGCATGCGAGTGCGTATAGGGCCCTGTCCGAGGCAGGTTTCTGATATCGGGGAAGTACACCAGAATCATCCGCCTCGGACAGAGTCCTTACACGCACTCTTGTGCAGGCTTAGAGCAAGCCCGCCAGTACGTCATCGGCATCTGCGGCCGAATAAGCATCTTCAGTTTGCGACTGGTACTCGGCCCACGCGGCCGCGTCCCAAATTTCGAGAAAGTCCACAGAGCCAACCACAACGCATTCCTTGGACAGGTTCGCGTACTCCCGATGCCCCGCGGACAACGTGATTCGACCATGCCCGTCCGGTCGCTGTTCGTCCGCACTTGCTGCCAAGTTGCGAATGAAAGCGCGTGCTTCTGGGTTGGTTCGAGAAACCGCCGCTGCCTTCCGCGCTCGTGCCGCAAACTCCTCCCGTGGGTACACGGCCAACGAGTGGTCCTGCCCCTTGGTGACCATAAGGCCACCCGCGAGTTCATCGCGAAACTTTGCCGGAAGCGTAAGACGTCCTTTGTCATCGAGCTTCGGAGTGTAGGTTCCGAGAAACATCCCGGTATCCACCTTCCTTACTCGAAAACTCCGGATTCTCTCACTTCAGAATCGAGACGTTTAAGCCCCTCTTTCCTCCGCTGCGCCCCACTCTACCCCACTTTCCCCCACCTAACCCACTTATTGCCGCGTGTCCTTCAGTTAGCCCACAATTTCCTGCAGCTAGATAGCGGTTTTTTCGGTGGGAAGAAATCCCCTAAAAGGCCTTGACAGCCCATTACAGCCACCCCTTACACCCCACCCGTAACACCAATATAATGCGCCCCGATTCCTTCACCTCCCCCATATCCTGTGTTATCGAGGCGTTTTGACTGGGCTAACGGGAAAGCTGCCCCACAACAGCCCACCGGATGCTTCTCCGGTGGGGCAAAGTGGGGATTTTTGGTTGGATACAAAAAATCCCCGGTCAACCTTTGCTAGGTCGACCGGGGTGAGCTTGAAAATGAGAAGCGCTAACGCCCCTCAAAACGGCGGCGGAAGTTTTCCTCCAGCTTATCGCTGACTCCGCCCCTACGGGCGGCAGACTTCTTTGCACGGGCACCAGAATCACGCTTCTTCACCGAGTAGCCGGAGCCATCACCGCGCAGCATCCACACACCAGCGGCAAACATCACTAAAAAGCCCGCAATGGAAAGCGCAATAAACCACAGGCTCTGTTGTGCGAGGGCAACACCGCCAATGAGCATGCATAGACCGACAACAACGAGTGCTACACCACGCAGGGTTACCGCGCCACCAGAGCCACCGAACGACGCAGGCTCAGAAACGGAAGCGCCAAACTTAGGATCATCAGCAAGTAACGATTCCTCAATTTCACGGAGCGTACGCTGCTCCTGTTCAGAAAGAGACACTGTTCCTCCAACTAGGGATTGGGCTTCGGGCGGCAATAGTTCTACTTATACTAACGCCCAGAATAATCAGTATGTTCCCTAAAAGGTAGTGAGCGCCCCCACGCAGTGACTACGCAGCAAAAGAGCCAAAAGAAGTCTCTAACTCACTTTCATCCAAGAACTGTGCAGCACGCTGCATAAGACCGTAGACAAAATCCTCGCCCGGGACTTCATCCAAGCCCGATGCTACGCGAGCGCGGGTACGCGAATAGCCCTTAAAAGATTCAGCCCACCGCTTTTCCTCCACACCTACGAGCGCTAGCCGGTCCCATGCGCTAGAGGGGAGGCGGCGACGTCGAGCCACCGCCGATGCAGCTACCCGCGCCCCCGCGGTGCGAAGGGCCGATTGGTACGCCACCTCTAAAGCTTGATCGAACCTCCCCTCAGCCGCATAACCGCGTGCGGCATCCAATAATTCTCGAGCCTGAAAGAGGAACCGCGCTCGCTTGCCGCCCGCCCGGCCATTAGAACGGGTACGCGTTGCCGAAATAATCTGTGCCATTGCCTTTGTCCTCAACTAAATAAATAACGTCGTTGGTTTTGCCCATTGACCCTAAGGAAGCCGCCGGACATTTCACCCTTAAGAATAGTGCACCTGTTCGAATTAGACAAGGGTATACCCTGCGCACAAAGTTCTATAAGGCCGATTGTTCGACTTTTTAACACCGCGTCCGAAAGACAGAGTTCGCCCCACTGTCCGCCTCTGGGCCAGACTTCTGGTGTCATAGATACTGTGAGCTTTGAAATTCGCCGCCTAACCCCGCCGGAGTTTTCCTTACTGGCCCCTCAATTGGTTGAAATCCATATCGAGGCAATGAACTACAACCCCGCCATCGTGCACAGCCGCATCTCCAGCTGGCGACGTGACTTGACGCGCCCTGGATTCAGCGCGCAGATAGCCACCCAGGACGACGGCATCGTTGGGGTGTCCTATGGGTTTCTAGGTTCTCCGGATAGCTGGTGGGACGCTGAGCTTCGTCGCGGGCTACGTTTGCAAGGCGGTCCCACTGAAGAGCAGTGGGACATCGTACGCAACTACTACGAATTGGCGGAGATCCACGTATTGCCGCAATACCAGGGACACGGCCTGGGTAAAAAGCTCTTAGGGGGATTGTTATGGAATGCCCCGGCGCGTTATGCCCTATTGTCCACGCCTGAAGTACCAAACGAGGACAACGGTGCCTTCCGCCTCTATAGGTCCGCCGGTTTTTTCGATGTCCTCCGCAATCACCTCTACCCCGCCGATGCCCGCCCTTTTGCCATCTTGGGCGCTAGGCTGCCGCTGTAAACCCCTGTTATTTCTTATGTGCTCTAGGCGGTATCGTGTGGGATGTGACTATGCAAAATATTCCTGAGCTGGCGGACATTCCCGGTGCGGTACGCGAAGAACTCGCTACCTTTCTCGATCAACGCCGAGAGCAGGTGGCCGCAATTGGTGCCCCTGTAACTAAGGCCGTGAGCTTTTTGGAATCCTTCGTGCTTGACGGCGGCAAGCGGGTGCGCCCCACCTATGCCTGGGCAGGCTACCTCGCTGCTGGTCGCGGAGAAGAAGACCCGGAGGCCATGCTCCGCGCGTCCGCCTCCCTGGAATTTATCCAGGCATGTGCGCTCATTCATGACGACATTATCGATGCTTCAAATACCCGGCGCGGCAATCCTACGGTGCACCGAGGCGTCGAAAAGCTGCACCGCGAGTCGGGATACTTGGGGGACCCGGAATTTTTTGGCACGTCCGTAGCAATCTTGGTCGGCGATCTAGCGCTGGTGTATGCGGAGGACATGTTCCAGGACTCCGGTCTTAGTGCGGCAGCTTTACACCGAGCTCGCAACGCGTGGCGCGGCATGCGAACTGAAGTCATTGGCGGACAACTTTTAGATATCTCTTTGGAGGCGGCCGGTTCTGAATCCGTAGAGCTTGCCAATTCCGTCAACCGCTATAAAACGGCCGCCTATACCATTGAACGCCCATTGCACTTGGGTGCCTCGATTGCCGGTGCTAGCGAAGAACTTATCGCAGCCTTCCGCGGCTACGGGCAAGATATCGGCATTGCCTACCAGTTGCGCGACGATCAATTGGGTGTCTTTGGCGATCCCGCCGTAACCGGCAAACCTGCCGGTGATGATCTGCGCGAAGGAAAACGCACCGAGCTTTTGGCGCTAGCGCTTCGTCGCGCGGATGAATCCGACCCGCAGGCTGCGGCCACCCTACGCAAGCTCATCGGTCACACCTCAGATCCCCAGGAGCTATCGCGCTTAGCGCAGATTATCGCTGATTCGGGCGCACCGGAAGAGATTGAGCGCCGCATCGAAGCACTGACGCAATCCGGTTTGCAGCACCTGCGCGCCGCACGAGTAGATCCCGCGGTAACCGAAACCCTAGAGCAGTTGGCAATCAAGGCCACGGCTCGCCACAAGTAGGTTTTACCGTGTCAAAGACGTACTCCTTTCCCATTCCGCGCGCGCTACCACTGGGGTTATCGGCATCCTGTATTTTGCTGTTTGCCTCATTCTCCGGCGGCGCTACCCGGAACCGCGGCGGGCTCCTCGAGGCGCTAAATATTGGCTTCTTGTCTTATGGTCACGGGCGCAATCTCGGTCTTGCGCTGTACTGGGTGGGCATTTTCCTCTTAGCTGCGGCTTGGGTACTCGCTGGGCGCACCATTATTCGCCCGCAGCTTACTAACCCTCGCCCCAAGGGCGGCTTACGCGATATCCAGCGCATCCTCTTTGCCTGGGTCACTCCCCTTGTATTTGCCGGTCCCCTGGCTTCGCGCGATGTTTATTCCTATCTCATGCAGGGCGCAATGGTCCGCGACGGCTTCGATCCTTATACCGAAGGTGCTGCTGTCAATCCAGGCCCCTTCCTTCTTGAGGTTTCCCAGGACTGGCGCAATACCACCACGCCCTATGGCCCCCTTCATTTATGGATAGGTGAATTGGTCACTGGCTTGGTGGGTGACAACGTCACCGCAGGTGTCGCCGCGTATAAGGTTCTTTCCCTATTAGGTTTTATCACCATCGCTTGGTCTATCCCCCGCATCGCTTCGAAACTCGGCGCTGATCCGGCGGTAGCTTTGTGGCTCGGCGTGGCAAACCCAGTCATTATCTTGCACCTCATCGGCGGCATGCACAATGAATCTCTCATGGTGGGTCTCGTATCTATCGGGCTGCTAGCAGCTTTGAACAGGCATTTCCACGCCGCCCTCCTCCTCGTAGGCACTGCAGTGGCGATGAAGGCCACTGCCGTCATTGCGGCACCTTTCATTGTATGGATGATGCTTCACTACTACGCGCCCAAAGGCTCTAGCAAGTGGCGATCCCTATCCGTCTTTGTGCTTTCTGGCCTTATTGCGCTGGTAGAAATCATCGCTGCGGTAGCCCTCATCACATGGATTTCGGGAACGTCTTGGGGCTGGTTGTCTCAGGTAAGCGGCAATTCCAAGGTGATCAACCCGCTTGCGGGGCCAACCCTAGCCACTGATGTAATCTTCCCCGCCGTGCAAATCTTTATGCCGGATGCTTCCTATAACGCCATCCTGGCTGTCTTGCGCAGTATCGCAATGGCCTGCATGCTCATCGGACTGGTGGCGGTGTGGTGGCTATGCCGCAAGGACGACCGCGACGCTGTCATGGGCACCGCGGCCGCCTACCAGGTCGCCTTTGTCTTCAATGCCGTGACCTTGCCGTGGTATTACGCCTCCATCTTTACCCTGATGGGCACCTTCCGGCCGCCATTATGGCTTATTAAATTCGCCTCCGGCGTGGCCCTGTTTATCGGCGTCTCTTTCTCCGGCGATGGTAATCACCAGCTCTACAACTGGTTCTGGGTCATCGGGATGATCGTGGTGGCATGGTTTGCCATTCAGTGGATATTTGAAGGCGTGCCTAAAAAGCGGCAGCCTGAGCACGCCGGATAACCTCGCGGGCGAGGTGACCATGCAGGGCATCGATGGGGCGGCCCGGCAGTGAATCATCCTCAGTAAAGAGGTGCTTGAAGATTTCGGTGTCCTTATAGCCGCCGTCGGTCAATACGGTAATCGCCGCGGTCACATGCTTGGCGATGACACCTTTGTCATTGAAGAAGGCCAGCGGCACCCGCTTTCCTTCTGGGGAATCCCAGGCGATGAACTTTCGGTCCTGCAGCAAGTCATAGGCGCGCGTAATGGGCAGGTCTAGCTTTTCTGCTACTTGCTGCATGCTGAGCAGTTCTTCGTTAGCGAGCAAGGTATCTAGGGATTTTTCTGCATTAGTCACGTTCTCTACTTTAACGCGGGCTAGAGGATCAGCCATACTGGGAAGCATGACTAGGTTGGAAATTGGTGACGTGCTGGAAAACCGTTACCGCATCGATCGCCCCATTGCCCGCGGTGGCATGTCTACCGTCTATCGCTGCGTGGACATGCGGCTTGGGCGAGCGGTCGCGGCCAAGGTCATGGACGAGCGCTATTCCGATGACCCAGTCTTTATCAAGCGCTTTTCGCGCGAGGCCCGCGCCATGGCCCGTTTGCAGCATCCCAACCTCGTGGCTATTCACGACTTTTCGGCCGATGGTGAACCCATCTACCTCATCATGGAACTCATCGACGGCGGTACGCTGCGCGAGCTTCTGGCCGAAGGCGGCCCCTTCCCGGTGCAGGCGGCCACCTCTACCCTGCGCAATGTTCTCCGCGGCCTAGAGGAGGTGCATTCCACCGGGCTCATCCACCGCGACATCAAACCCGATAATGTGCTTATTACCTCCCACCACCGAGTAAAGGTGGGCGATTTTGGGCTGGTGCGCGCCACCAATGCCGAAGCCACGACAAACATGATTGTGGGCACCGTGTCCTACCTTGCGCCAGAGCAAGTAACAGGTGAGGAAATTACCCCGGCCTCAGATGTATATTCAGCCGGTATCGTCCTCTTCGAGCTTCTTACCGGCACCGTTCCCTTCTCTGGCGATACTCCCATGGCGCATGCCACGGCCCGCTTAAATTCCGACGTCCCCGCGCCGTCGTCGCGTATCTCTGGTGTGCCCAAGCTTGTCGACGCCCTCGTGGCCACCGCCACCGCCCGTGATCCCCGTGAGCGCTTCTCCGACGCCGGCGAGTTTCTTGAAGCGCTCGATGATGTCTGCCGAGAGCTCGATCTCCCGGACGTGACCATCCCCGTGCCGAGAAACGCTGCCGCGGCGCGCACGGCACAGGCTCCTACGGATTTTTCTGGCACAGGAGCCACCGAAATCTTTGAGCCCACCCGCAGCATCTCGCAGGACGAAACGGAACATCTTGACGGTGGCCCGACAGAAGTCATCCCGCCGCAGCGCCTTAGTTTTGAAACAAAACTGGATATGCCTCAAGCGGGGGCCGCTCCAGGGCCGCAGCCGCAGCCGCAGCCATATTCCACGGCCGAGTCCCCCCTCGAACCGTTTGCCCCGGCAGCCGCATCTGCGCCACCACCGGTGCCGGCGTCTGTCCCTGAGCAACCGGTCCACAGCGCACAAGAAGAACCCGCCGAGCGTCCGCTGACCAACCGCAATCCGCTTTCACTAGTTCTTTTCCTACTAGTGGTAGCGATTGCTGTTGGCGCGGTGGCGATCGGCGGGTGGTGGTTCGGTTCTTCGCTTTATGGCATGACGCCGAACCTGTGGATTTAGTTACGCAGCATCTCCGCAATGAGGAAGGACAGCTCTAGCGATTGCTGTGTATTCAAGCGCGGATCTACGGCAGACTCATAGCGGCCCGGCAGGTCCACGTCGGTGATGTCCTCGGCACCGCCTAGGCACTCGGTGACGTCTTCACCGGTGAACTCGAGGTGCACGCCACCCGGATGGGTGCCCAGTTCACGGTGGACCTCAAAGAAGCCTTGGACCTCGTCCACAATCTTGTCAAAGTGGCGAGTCTTATAACCGTTGGATGCGGTGAAGGTATTGCCGTGCATCGGATCGGACTGCCAAACCACCTTGTGGCCTGAGTCCTCCACTGCCTTCACGATGGCAGGTAGAACGCTGCGGACCTTATCGTGGCCCATGCGCGAAATCATGGTCAGGCGACCAGGTTCACGGTTCGGGTCAAGCCTTTCCGCGTACTCCACGGCCTGCTCCGGGTTTACCCCTGGCCCCAGCTTGATGCCCACTGGGTTGCCAATCATCGCCGCAAAATTCACGTGGAAATCCTCGATACCTCGAGTGCGCTCACCAATCCATACTTGGTGCGCAGAAAGATCGTAGAGCTTGGTATCGCCGTTATTATCCAAGCCCAAGCGCAGCATGGAGCGCTCGTAGTCCTTCAGCAATGCTTCGTGCGAGCAGTAGATATCGGCAGAGCGCAAGGTGTCATCGTGCACGCCGCAGGCATTCATAAAGTTCAGGCCGTTTTCGATCTCACGGGCTAGATCCTGGTAACGGGCACCAGCGCGAGATTTACGCACGAACTCACGGTTCCACTCATGCAGGCGGTAGAGATCCGCAGTCCCAGACGAGGTTAGCGAACGTACCAGGTTCATTGCCGCCGAAGAGTTTGCGTAGGCGCGGATCATGCGGGCGGGGTCGTGACGGCGAGCCTCCTCGCTCGGCTCCACGCCATTGACAATGTCACCGCGGTAGTTCAACAGACCGTTGGAATCCGTATCAGAGGAACGCGGCTTGGCGTACTGGCCGGCGATGCGGCCCAGTTTCACCACGGGAACCGAGGCACCATAGGTCAACACCACGGCCATCTGCAGCAGCGTTTTCACATTGCCACGGATATGCGGCTCGGTATTTGACTCAAACGTTTCTGCACAGTCGCCGCCTTGCAGCAAAAAAGCCTTGCCTAGGGCAACGTCTGCCAGCTTCTTCTTGAGGGCTTCAATCTCGGGCGCAACCACGATAGGAGGCACGGATTCGAGAATTTTGCGCACGTTATTAGCCTGGGAGGGATCCCAGCTTGGCTGCTGCTTTGCATCACGCTTGATGACGTCTTGGAAGACTTCCTCGATGCCCTCAGGCAATGGTGGAAGGTCCGGGAGAACGCCTTGCGGAATATCTACTGTCCAACTCACACTGCTATTTAACCATTAAGGACCTATAGCGCGTTAGTTAAATTCTAGATATTGATTCTATTGCCCTTAGAGAGCGGAAGCACTTGGGCGCAGGCACGGAACTTGGCGAGGTTATGGCGGGCGTCGACAAGCGCATCATGGTTGCCCTTTGGCACGGCGGGCAGGCTTGGGCGCCCTGCAAACTCCCAGTACTGCTTGAGCTCGCGGGTATAGCGCGGCATCCGCCTAGGCAGCCCGGCCATATCTCCCCACAACTGCGCCAAAACCACGTGATCGTAGGCCCCCACCCACGCCCACAGCTCTACCGGAGTGGAACTTTGGGTCAGGAATTCAAAGACCTCCGTGCGAATGGTCTCTAAAGGCTTCCACACTGGATCCCGGGGGCTGGGCAACTTGGCTAATACATTATCTTTTACCCAAGAATTGGCCTTTGCCGGATCAAAATCCGTAGACACAGCGTAGTACTCGCTGCCATTCTCACCGACGATGCCGATGGAGACCAATTCAATGGTCTGTCCATCTTCGATAAATTCGGTGTCATAGAAGTAGCGCACGTCTCCCAAGCCTAGCGTCGCCTTATCCGGGGCGGTAAATTGGCCCCTTAAAGAGACGGTTGTACACTTCTGGCGTGAAGAAATCTGTGTGGTTTACTGCATTTCCCTTGTACCTATCTGCCCTCGTGGCCCTTTGGTGGCTGATTGATATTCCGGAGCTTTTCTCCGGCCATTTCTCCACCTACTACCACATTGACCTCGATGTTTACCGCGAAGGCGGCGCCGGCTTTGGCAGCGACTTATATGCCAAGGACTATCTAGTCGGCAGCAATCGCGATGTCTCTCTCCCCTTTACCTACCCGCCGTTTGCGGCGCTGCTTTTTGTCCCATTGAGCTGGATTCCCCTCACCGCCGCAAGCATCCTCATATCTATCGCTTCCTTTGTTGCGCTTTGGGGCTGCGTAGCCCTCGTTCTGCGTGCTTTGCGCTGCCCTGGCTGGGCAGGTTGGGCGCTTTTGGCTGCAATGCTTACTGAGCCGATCACGGAGACCTTTAGCTTCGGGCAGGTCAATATCTTGCTGACCGCACTTGTGGTGGTGGATATCCTCTGGCTTAGCCCCAGCCGTGGCCGCGGCGTGCTGACTGGTATTGCAATGGCTATCAAGCTCACCCCCGCAGTATTCCTCGCCGTATTTTTTGTCCGCAGGGAATGGCGCGCATTTTTCAGCGCGCTAGGCTCCTTCCTAGCCGCGGGTCTTCTTGCTTTTGCTTGCAATCCGCATAGCTCCATCCAGTACTGGAGCGATACGTTGCGCGATTCCAACCGCATTGGCGGCCTTGCCTATAGCTCCAACCAATCTCTGCGCGGATTCTTCAGCCGCCTAGCCCCAGAACACGCCGAAAAGCTATGGCTCGTAGCTGTTCTCCTCGTCATTGCCCTCGTCTGGTTTACCATGGAGCGTCTCTCTCAGGAGAACCAAGCAGTTCTCATGCTTCTGGCCGCATCAGTTTCGCTGCTGTGCTCGCCGGTGTCGTGGTCGCACCACTTTACCTGGCTCGTTTTGGCGGGAGTGCTTCTGGTAGCCCGGCGCCACTGGGGGCTTGCCGCACTAACGTGGCTGGCGCTTCTGGCTCGCGGGCACTGGCTCGTGCCTCATGCCAATGACCAAGAGCTAGGCTGGGTCTGGTGGCAGCACATCGTGGGTAATGACTACGCCATCGTTACTGCTCTGCTGGTTCTTTGTTCGCTACCATTGGCTCTACGACGGGCCGACGCTTATCAATCCGCGGTGGAACCAGCGTCCACCCAAGGATAGGTACCTTGCCCAGCGCCCAAAGTGCCACCGACGCCGCTGCCGAATAGAAAAAGCAGGCTCCAATCCAGAACCAAGTATTTTCCATGGGCCACGCACCGGCCAGGCTCACCGCATAGTCACGGTGGGCCATGAAGAACCCGAATCCCACCGTCATGCCGATGGGGTGGGCCAAGTAAATGGGCAACGTGTGCCGGCCGACAAACTTTACGAAGGTGGAAAGCGCCGGAATATGGCTGATGATGACCGCACCGACGATACCCGCTGGGGTTTCGAGCGTTTGCTCTGCAAAGCGAATCAAGAGATCTAAATCGCCCCGGCTGAGGATGTCACCGCCCGGCAGTGGCCACTGGATAGCTACGTCACCTTCGATAGCATTCCAGGTTTGGCGGAGGGACAGGCCCGCAATGTAGCTAATGATGGCCACGCAATATACCCATAGCGAGCCTGTGCGGAAGTTGGCTTTGAAGGGTGCTTCGGCGGCGTCGGCAAACCGCGTAATTGGCCCACGCAAATAGGCCGCCCCCACGAAAATGGGCAAGAACATAATTGCCTTGCCGATGAAAAAATAGTGGTCCTGCCAGGCTATAAAAAGCAGCGGTGCAAAACTTAGTCCTATGCCCGCCCACGCTGGCAGCTTGCGCACGGCCCACAAAAATATATTGAACAAAATGAGCGAGTGAATAAACCAAGCCATCGTGTGCCCCAAAAGCAGGTTATACAGTAGCTCAGTAACCTGGAGATAGGGATCACCGAAAACCCAGTGATACTCGATGCGCTTGGTCCATAGTTCAACGGTCATCCACACCGTATAGGGAACGAGGAAAAACCACAGGCGTCGAGTAAATAGCTCGCTAAAAGAATAGCGAAAAATCTTGGTAGAGAAATAGCCGGATACGAGAAAGAACAAGGGTAGGCGGAGCGGGTCCAGCCATACGTTTAGGGCAGCCAACCACGTTAGCTCACCTTCTGGAACTACCAGCGTGACGTGCAGTAGCACGACGCCAATAATGGATACGCCTTTAGCGGTATCTGGCCAGGCTAAGCGGGCCTTGGGAATAGTGATTACCTCCCCTTGTATTCTGCGCCGGCGGGGTAACCATGGCCAGCTTTGAGTGAAGCCTTCACATCGGAGGCGTACACATCAACATAAGGCTTATCGCTCATCTCGGCCAAATTGCGCATCACAAAATCTGTAAAGGCGCGGATTGTCTCATGCTCATTCGGATTCATACCGCGCTCTTTGGCCCACTCATGCGGCCAGATGGCGTCCCCTACCCGCACGCCGACCTTGAAGGGGCGAGGAATCCACGAGCCAATGGGATTCGCTTTGCGCGAATTGATCATCGCAATGGGGAAAACAGGCTGGTTAGTCTCCATCGCAATGCGCGCCATGCCGGTGCGGCCCTTATAAACGCGACCATCCGGAGAGCGGGTGCCTTCCGGGTAAATACCGAAAAGGTCCCCGCGGGACAAGATGCTTTCTGCGGTTTGCACAATGGCATCGCCAGCGTCTTCACTATCGCGCTCGATGGGGACTTGGCCTACCGAAGTAAAAAACCACTTCTGCAAGCTACCAACGAACCCAGGGGTGGTGAAATATTCCGACTTAGCTGGAAAGGTAATCTGGCGAGGGCATACCAAAGGAAAGAAGAAAGAATCCATCACAGCTTGGTGATTCGAGACCAAAATCGCGGGACCTTCCGCTGGGATCTTTTCAATTCCCTCGGTCCACGGGCGATTCCATACGCGCAGGACAGGTCCGAAGAATATGTACTTAAATGCCCAGTACCACTTGTTTTTCATCGCCAGGTCGTCCTTTGTTCGTTCTAACGGCCGCTGCGGGCCAAATCGGCTACGCCAATCATACCCGCTGCAGACCCCAATTCCGCGGTGGCAACACGTGCGAGGGGGCGATGCCCTGCCCCGACAATATCTTGCCCCATGGCTTTGGTGGCCCCTTCGAGGTACAAGTCCGCGTCTTGAGATACGCCGCCGCCAAGCACTATGAGCTCTGGATCGAGGACATCGGCCACAATGGACAGGCCTTGGCCTAGCCACCGGCTGAAGTCTTCCATCACCGCTACAGCAAGCGGGTCTCCCCTACGCGCTGCCTGGGTAATTTCTTTACCTGTAGGCTCCGTCGGCAACGAAGTCTCATAATGTTCACGCAGATCGGCGCAGGTATCCGGCAAGGCAGTCCCGGAGGCATAACGCTCCAAACAGCCACGCTTGCCACACGAGCACTGCCGCCCATTAGGAGACACCACGATATGCCCAAACTCTGGTGCGGTGCCGAACGCACCGCGGTAAATGGTGTCATGCGTCATCAGCGTGGCGCCGATTCCGGTTCCCACTGCGAAAAAGACCCAATCTTCCGCGCCACGACCAGCACCAAAGCGCCATTCTCCCCACGCAGCAGAATTTGCATCATGCTCCAAGCGCACGTGCATGTCTAGCTTGCGCGAAAGCGATTCCTGCACGTGGGCTTGCCGCCATGGAAGATGCGGGGCAAAGCGCACTACTTGGCACGAAGGATCCAGGAATCCCGCCAATGCGAGGCCAACCGCATCCACCGCATATTCAGCGCGCAGCTCCTCGACGATACCCACAATGTCCGTTTCCAGCTGCTCGGCGTCCATAGAAGTGGGAACCGTACGGCTCGCGAGAATTTCCCCCTCCCGCGTGATCACTCCACCGCGCACGTTGGTGCCACCGACGTCAAAGCCGATAGTGAGATCGGCGGAGTTGTTCTTAAGCATGCATAACAGAATATACCGACAACCTGGTTAGGGTCACATCAGGACATCAGACGACGCAATCGCTGACCCATAATCCGCCAGGTCCACTGAGCTTCTACATGGCGACGCCCCGCCTGCCCCATGCTGAGCCTACGCTGTGGATTCGCCAAAAGAGACTTTACTGCCTCTGCCAGTTCCTGCACCGATGCGCCATTGACGACGACACCGGTATCCTCCGTCACTGTCTCCGGTGCTCCGCCGGAGTTTCCGGCAATAACCGGCAGGCCGCACGCTTGGGCCTCCAAGTAGACAATGCCCAAGCCCTCAACATCCAGACCACCGCCGCGAGTGCGCGCCGGCATGGCAAAGATATCCGCCGCGTGCAAGGCAGTCTCAATGCTCTCTGCTTCTTGAATCACTGCATCCGGGCAGTAGATATCCGCCAGTTCTTCTAAGACCCGGCGATAGCGCCCGCGCCCGATAAGAAGTAGCTGCGCATCGGGGAATTCTTCGCGTACCAAGGGCATGGCGCGTAGGAGCTGATCTTGGCCTTTGCGGGGTACGAACCGCGATATGCACACGATAGTCGGCCCGCTGACACCGAACTCAGCCTTTGCAGCTGCACGTTGCTCCGGTGTGGCCGGGAAAAGTCCTTCTACACTCACGCCGGAAGGCAAATGCTCCCACCGCGGATTCGGCCCAAATGCTCGGCGCAACCGACGCAGGGTGTATTCAGAGATATAAGTAATGACGTCGGCGTGATTACCAATGCGGCGCAGGCACTGCCTGGCGACGGGCAGCATCGACCACCCCACCTCGTGTCCGTGGGTTGTAGCAACCACACGGGTGGCTCCTGCCTCTTTAGCGGCCTTGCCCATCAAGGCAAGGGGCGCAGCTGCACCGAACCACACGATGTCAATGCGCTCGGCGCGGATAATCTCCTGCATGCGGCGCACCGTGGCCGGCGTCGGCAGCATCACTCGGCGAGGCCAACGGATAACCTTGTAGTCTACCGCGGCATCGAATTCCGCCGGCGACTCCTGAGTCGAGGCAAATACCACGACGTCGCGCGGATCTAAGGTTGCTAAAAAATCCCGGAGGTAAGACTGAATCCCGCCGATCTTGGGCGGAAAATCATTGGTTACCAGCAGAACGCGGGCCACTTAGTACCGCGCCGTTCCGGTAATCGGCATGGACTTCAACGGCACCACCTGAACAGGCACGCCATAGGTAGAGGCATGGACCACCTGACCATTACCGATGTACATACCAACGTGGGTGACACCAGGGTAATAACCCACAATATCGCCCGGCTGTAGGTCCTCCAGCGGTACCGAGGTACCGCCAGCAATCTGGGCCTGCGACGTACGTGGAATGGACTTGCCGATCTGCTGGTACGCCCAGAACATCAGCCCAGAGCAGTCAAATTGATCTGGACCTGCAGCGCCCCAGCCATAAGGTGCACCCAGCTTCGACAGAGCAGCGGAAGCGGCACCATCAGCAACCTCGCCCAAATCCATATCAGGCTTATCGGTACCGCCGAACTGCCCTTCCCAGGCCTGGCGCTGTTGCTCATCGAGGGCGTCTACCTGCTTCTCGATGTCCTCTTGCTGCTTTTCCAGCTCCTCCTTTTCCTTGAGGAGCTTCTCGCGCTGCTCTTCTAGCGCCTTCTTTTCCTCGCGTACCTTAGTAGCGGCGTCAGCAGCCTTGTGCTTTTCTCCCTCCGCCGTCGAAGCGGCGCTCGCCTTTGCATCAAGGGTGCGCTGCGCTTGGCGGGAAAGCGCGCCGAGGTAACCCATGCGCTCAACTGCATCGGCAGGATTTTCTGCAGCCAGCACCCCCGATACAGCGGAGCGAGAATCGCCGCGGTAGCGCGACTGAGCGAGGTCATCGACGCGGCTCTGCTGCGCGGTAACGTCCCCCTTCGCCTCATCCGCCCGAGATTGCGCCTCAGCGGCTGCGTTCTCAGAATCAGAGACTTCCGCCTGTTTTTCCTCGAGCTTGATTTCTAGCTCTTTTACTTCTTCATTCTTGGCGGAAACCTTGCGCGCAACCTCGCCAACGCGCTCCACCAACGCGTCCATATCTTCCGTGGCGTTTTCCTGTTGCGGCGCCGCTTCCTGCGCAACTACCTGCGAAATCCCAGAAACCGACGACACAGCAAGAGCTGCCACGATTGCAGCTACGGGAAGTACTCGTTTAGACACGTAAGGACCCTCAGACTAAGAAGAATTTAAAATCGCATTAACTATAGCGGGTTTTACCCCCTAATGCACAACAAAGCCCTCCCACGGAAGGGAGGGCTCTATCCGCTAGATATTAGAAGCGGACAGCGGAGTGAATCGGCATGTAGTTCATGTCGCGCTCCTGAACCGGAACACCGGAGTTCAAAGCGTCAATGATCGTGCCGTGGCCGGTGTAGATGCCGACGTGGGAAGCACCACCGTAGTAAGCGATAATGTCACCCGGCTGCAGCTGATCCAGCGGTACCGGAGTACCAGCGGAGGCCTGTGCCTGAGAGGTACGCGGAATCTGCTTGCCAGCCTGAGCGTATGCCCAACTGGTCAGGCCGGAGCAATCGAAGGCGTTCGGGCCTGCAGCGCCGTAAACGTACGGGGAACCGATAACGGAGCGGGCTGCTGCCAGCGCCTTCTGACCAACGGTCTGCTGTGCCGGAGCTGCCTGCTTGTGGCCGGCGGCTGCGTAGTTGGTGTTCTGCTGGTGCGAAACCTGGCCCAAAGACGGAACATAGCGGTCAATGTTCGGGACCTGGTCAATGTTCGGGACGTTTTCCAGACCTGCTACCTCGAAGCGGTAGTCAGTATTAGGTACGACGACCTCTGCCGCCTGTGCTACGCCTGGCGCAACGACAGCTGCGGTCGCAGCCAGTGCTGCGGTAGATGCGATTCGACGGGTGCTCTTAATGCCCTGACGACGGTGCTGTGCCATGAGAAAAACTCCAAATCTTCCTGCGCGCCTACTTCTCTACTAAGAGAAGCTCTGACCCTGGGGGACTAGCGTTCGTTAGAAATCCGTTCCTTTAGGATTTCCTCCACTCGGCCCCTCAGTAGGACCACTCGGCCCCTCAGTAGGAGGAGCCAGATACGGCGCTGTAATTCTTCTGTTTAGATTGAGCACCTTTTCGGGCGGTAACTCAATGTCTCAAATAGGTTACGAAATCATTACAACCGATGTCCATTCGCTCTACCCAATTTCGCTTTGTTATCGCTTCGTTACCTTCCCTTGACCTAGACGAGACTTATCGCCCATAGAAGGAAATAAGTCCACCGCTAACAGAACTTATAAACCCACTACCTGCATAAATATCAAAGCGCAGACCACACCTCCTCAAAGCAGCATGTTCGCAAAGCAGACACTCAACAATTAAGTGAGTCCTAATTTGTGACTTTAGCCACTAGCGCCTTTGGTGGCCCTATTCAGCCTTAAAGTGGCCCCTTCTACCCCACCGCAAAGTAGGCCCGTCACGGCAGTCGCGCCTCCCTACATAGCCGAGCAGTATCGGCCTCTCGCCGCGTACAGATCTTTAAAGTAAAGGTCACCGCGAGACTAGAAAACAGGGCGCTATTATAAGGAGCTTGAGAAAGCCCCTACTAGAAGCAGCATCGAAGCCTGACTGTCCGTAGGGACAACGCCAAACGAAAACAACAAGCCGGGCTATGAACGCCTGCCGAGGCACTCCATGGCCTTCTCACGCGTTTATCGTCTAAACATTGCTCCTCAATGCTCCATGGCCGCTCACCGCGCATGGGCTACCTTCCAGTACTCTTTCTGCGCTTCGGTATTACACCTCAATGGCAACAGCACCTAGAGAAGTATTGGCCCAACAAAACGCAAAACCCACCCTTGCTCCTTCAGCAGGAGCAGGGTGGGTCTATGAGCGTGTTTCGAGTAATCCTCAGGACAAGTGCTTAGATGCGGCCGTTTTCCTCGTCCTCGCGGCGGTTAGCCTCGTTGAGGCGACGGAACATCTCCGCTTCCTCATCGTGGTTATCCGAGTGGATTTCATGGACGCGGTGCATGAGCGCCTCATCGTCAGGGCTAAAGGTGCCCTGAGTCTCGGAATCCGCCAAGCCGAGCTGGTTGAGCTGCTTTGGAACCTGAGCACCTGCGTAATCGAGGGGAACTGGGTGACCATCGGCATCAACTGGGCCGAGCGGCTGGTGAACCTCAATGAAGGCACCATTCGGCATCTGCTTGATAACACCGGTCTCGATACCGTGCTCCAGAACCTCACGGTCGGAGCGCTGCAGACCAACGCAGATGCGGTAGGTCATGAAGTATGCAATCGGAGGCAAGATAATCAAGCCGATACGACCAACCCAGGTCATCGCGTTGAGCGAAATCTGGAAGAAGTGCGCTACGTGGTCGTTACCACCGGACAGCGTGACCAGCAAGAAGAATACGATGGCAGCTGCGCCGATAGCGGAACGGGTAGGAACATCGCGCGGACGCTGCAATAGGTTGTGGTGTGCATCGTCACCGGTGAACTTCTTCTCCAAGAATGGGTATGCCATAAGCAGCACGACCATCAGACCACACAGCAGAGCAACCCAGAACGCGGAAGGAATGGTGTAGTTGCCAATGTAGAGCTCCCAAGCTGGCATGACACGGGCAACACCATCAGTCCACAGCATGTAGATATCCGGCTGAGAACCGGCGGAGACCTGGGACGGGTTGTATGGTCCAAGCGTCCAGATGGCGTTGATGGTCAGCAGACCAGACATCAGAGCAAGTACGCCGGCGACCATCATGCCCATGCCAATTGCCTTGGTAGCAAAGACCGGCATAATGCGGACACCAACGACGTTGTTCTCGGCACGGCCCGGTCCCGGGAACTGGGTGTGCTTCTGGAACCAAACCATAATCAGGTGGGCAGCAATGAGGCCGAGGATGATGCCCGGAATGACCAGAACGTGCAGGATGTAGAAACGGTCCAGCATCAGGTCAGACGGGAAGTCACCGCTGAAGATTGCCCAGTGCAGCCAAGTGCCGATAATAGGCAGGCCGAGGATGATGGCAGACATGATTCGCAGACCAACACCGGAAAGCAGGTCATCCGGCAGGGAGTAACCGAGGAAGCCCTCAATCATGCCCAGCAGGATGAGTGCGCAGCCGATGATCCAGTTTGCTTCACGCGGACGGCGGAATGCGCCGGTGAAGAAGATGCGGAGCATGTGAGCCACCATGGACATCATGAACAGCAGGGCTGCCCAGTGGTGCATCTGGCGCACAAACAGACCGCCACGAACCTCAAAAGAGATGTCCAGCGCAGTGGCGTAAGCGCGAGACATTTCCACACCGTTCAACGGTGCGTAGGTGCCGTCGTAAATGACCTTCGTAATGGAAGGGTCGAAGAACAACGCCAAGTAGATACCGGTCAGTACAAGAATGATGAAACTGTACAGCGCCATCTCACCGAGCATGAAGGACCAGTGGGTCGGGAAGACCTTGTTCAGCTGAGTCCTCAGCACACCGGCGGCGCTATAACGCTCATCCATATTGTTGCCCATTTGGGCGAGTTTATTGCTCATTATGACTTACGCTCCCAGAATGCCGGGCCGACAGGCTCAATGAAGTTGCCCTGTGCAACGAGGTAGCCCTCGTCGTCCACCGTGATAGGCAGCTGTGGCAGTGCACGGGCTGCCGGACCGAAGACCGGCTTGCCGTAGTGCAAAGCGTCGAACTGCGACTGGTGGCATGGACACAGGATTCGGTTGGTCTGAGCCTCATAGAGAGAGGTCGGGCAACCGATGTGAGTACAGATCTTGGAGTAGGCGTAGTAGTCGCCGTGGTGGAAGTCTTCTTGACCTTCGCGCTCGATGGCCTTCTGCGCATCGTTGTGACGCAGTCGGATCAACATCACGGCGTTGCGGTTGCCGTGAATTGAGTGCATGTGGTGCTCGTAGACATCGCGCTCGGCATCGTACTTGTCGCCATCGTTGACGTCTTCTTCTGCCAGCGGGAAGACGGTCTCCATACCGCCTGCTGCCAGATCCTCCGGACGCACGCGAACCAGGCGGGTAACGCCCTTAGTGCTGTAGTGCTCCCCGGTTTCACCGGAGTGCTTCTCGGCGATGGTACCGGTGTCGCGGGCCAAGTAAAGCTTGACACCTTCATTATGAAGGGTCCAGCCGGAGGTCCACAGAGTTCCGTCACCGGCGTAGTTCAGGTTGTGGCGAACCTTCCATGGGTTCTTGATTGCGCCGCCCAGCGGTGCAATCACAGTCAAGCCGAACAGAACGCCGGCTCCGCCCAGCAGACCCTGAACGGTCTTACGGCGACCAAGAGTGGAAGTCTTCCAAGAATCGTTCAGCAACGCGGTCAAGGTACGACGGTCAACCTCTTCGGAAGGACCGTCATGGCGACGTTGTACGGAAATCTCCTCTGGGAGGATCTTCTTAACGTACTGAACAATGGCGATACCCAACGCACAAATTGCGAGTGCGGCAGTAATACCCAGCAAAGGGGTGTAGAGGGTGTGCCAAATGTGGCCCTCCTCCCCTAGCTGCTTGTACTGCCACGGCCAGAACAGGTAAACGCCGAGGAATCCCAGCCCGCCGATGACAGACAGGAAAAGCCAGATGGCGACGTTGCGGCCCGCACGCTTTTCAGCCGGGTCGCCTTCAACCGGGAAGCGCTCCTTGCGGAACGCGACGGTGACATCATCGAGCTCGGTACCTAGAGCAGCGAGTTCATCGTTGCTCATCTTATCGAGCTCAGCATTAGTGTAATTCTTCTTTACATTGCTCATGAGCGCGATCCAATCCACATAGCGGCGGCGCACAGGGCGCTAATGCCGATAATCCACATTGCCAGGCCTTCCGCTACGGGGCCGAGGCTACCAAGGTCCCAACCTGCTGGGGAAGGAGTTTCCTTTGCAGACTTGAGGTAGGCAATGATGTCCTTCTTCTCGTCTGCAGTCAGCTGGCGGTCTGAGAACTTAGGCATGTTCTGCGGGCCGGTCAGCATTGCCTGGTAAATCTCCTGCTCGCTTGCCGGGGCAAGCTCAGGAGCGAACTTACCGGAGGACAGCGCGCCACCCTGACCGGTGAAGTTGTGGCAAGATGCACAGTTCATGCGGAAGAGCTCAGAACCCTTCGCTACGTCTTCTGCTTGGATTTCGCCGTTGTAGTTAGCACCACGCAGGGATTCCTGGGCAACGCTTCCGTCATCGTTGTAAACGATGTCTGCGCCGCCACCATTGGCTGCTACGTATGCAGCCAATGCCAGAGTCTGCTGCTCGGTATAACGCGGAGCCTTGCGCTCTGCCTGTGCATCGTTAGACATCATTGGCATACGGCCAGAGTGCACCTGGAAGTACACGGAACCAGCGCCGATGCCAACGAGGGACGGACCGCGACCTTCGATGCCCTGCAGATTGGCACCGTGGCAAGTGATACAAGCGGTGTCATAGATGTCCTTGCCCTCCTGAACGAGGGCTTGGTCATCTTTTTCCGCCGTGGCGACCTGTGCGTCTGGGGTCAAGGCAGAAGCCAAGACGCCCGCACCGGACAGGCCAATCGCCAAAGCGAAGCCACCGGCGATGGTGCGCTTCGCCTTGCGGCGACGGCGGGTCTTCTTAGCCGCCGCAGTGGTCTGCTCCACTGCCACGGACTGCGAATTGTTATCCATCATTTTCCTTTAGATAACTCGAACACGGGAGGACTGTTTGGGGATAGTGGCCAGTTCTACTGGACCAAGTAAATAACGGTGAAGACGCCGATCCACACAACGTCAACGAAGTGCCAGTAGTAAGACACTGCCATTGCGGCGGTCGCCTGCGCCGGCGTGAACTTGGACTTAGCAACGCGCGCCAGGATGATTGCAAAAGAAATCAGACCTGCGGTCACGTGCGCAGCGTGGAAGCCGGTGATGATGTAGAACACCGAACCGAAGACGCTGGACTGCACAGTCACACCTGCGTGAATCAACTCGGTCCACTCGAATGCCATGATGCACAGGAACACAACGCCCAGTACCAGCGTCACGGTGTACCAGAGTCGAAGCTTGTAAACGTCACCCCTTTCTGCGGCAAACACGCCGAACTGAGAGGTCACAGAAGAAGTAATCAGCACTGCCGTAATGAGGAAACCCATGGGCAGGTTGATATGGGCGGTGTGCTCCGCCCAGTCGCCTTCTTGACCGTTTGCTCGCGAGGTGAACCACATCGCGAACAGTCCGGCAAAGAACATCAATTCCTGAGACAGGAACACGATGGTGCCCACACTGACCATATTTGGTCGGTTCAGTGAGGCAGCACGTGGTGCTGTCATACCTTGGTTAGAAACTACGCTCGTCACAGAGGCCATTATGGCTGTTCTGGGCGGCAAAGTCACCTCAATTCCCCCCGCTATCACTATTCATTTTTGATGCTTTAGCCAGCAGACGTTCAGCTAGTTCCCCGCGATATTTTTATTTTTTCCGCCGGGAACTTTTTGCCCTGCTTTACGACGCCCCATCGATGCAGGTGACAACACACGACGCCCCACGCTTAGAAATTCCCGAGCGCCCCCACCTCAGTAATTCTGACCTGTAGATGCATTAACAAGTACGCGAGATTGATACTTTCTGGAGAGATAAATCACACCCACTCACCACCCCAAACCCGCAGGTCTACAACTTTCGGTCGACCCCCGCGAAAAGATGCCTCTACGTGGCCGAATCGCACAGACGGTTAGGCAACTTCCTTGTTGGATGTGCGGCCACCACCCCATCTCTTAAAAGTTTTTTGGAATCTAGGGAACTTTTTCGTGGAACATCCGACAGCCGATCGCCAAAGCCCTCCTAGCTTCCATAGCTAGGAGGGCGGAGAAGTTTTAGGCGGGGATTTCTTCAGAGTGAAGAACTAGTGCTTTTCCTTTGGCAGACCGTACTGCAGGGAAAGACCGGTGCATGCTGCGATGAGGCAGACAGCGCCGAGAGCGATCAACCAGAAGTAGAGGAAGATGATACCCAGGCCAAGGAGGGCGATAGCACCGGTCATAGCCAGCGGCCAGATGGAGCCTGGAGAGAAGAAGCCTAGGATGCCAGCCGCGTCCTCGGTCTCTGCCTCTTCCCAATCCTCTGGCAGGACGTCGCTGCGGTTATCGGTGAAGTGCAGGTAAGCACCAAGCATCATGCACAGCAGGAAGGCGAGGAACATACCCACGATGCCCACCCACTCGGCACCATACAGGTAGCCGTCGTCCTTAACGAAGGTAACGCCGAAGATGTAGACAATCAGCGAGACAAGAAGGTAGGTCGCGATTGAGTAAAAGACTTTCGATGTTGCACGCATTGTGTTGTGTCCTTATCTCTTATGCCGCCGTGTTGACGAAGTTGTCACCATTAGCGGTATCACGCTCGCCGGAGAACGGGTGGGTGGTAACCGCGTATGGGTCCTGACCGATTTCCTTGAGAGCCTCGGCGTTGGTAGCTTCCGGATTGTTCTCGCGGAACTTCATGTACTTGTTGAAGTCCTCTGGGGATACAACGCGGATTTCGAAGTTCATCATCGAGTGGTAGGTACCGCACATCTCGGCACAGCGACCAACGAATGCGCCCTGCTTCTCAATCTTTTCCACCTGGAAGCTACGCTCCTGAGCGTTTGCCTCTGGGTGTGCGTAGACGTCGCGCTTAAATAGGAACTCCGGTACCCAGAATGCGTGGGATACGTCGCCAGAAGCGAGACGGAATTCAATCGCGGTATCGGAAGGAAGAACCAGAACCGGAACCTCTTCGGTAGTACCGACGGTCTCAATCTTGTTGTAGTTCAGGTAGGAAAGGTCGCCCATGGACTTGCCGTGGATTGGGTTCGGGTTATCGATACCCTCTGGGTCGTGAGCAGACTTTTCTGCCTCGGCCTGACGTTCCTTATCAGCACCGTCATAGTTCTCACCGTTAACGTGGTTCTCCGCGTAACCGAACTTCCAGTTCCACTGGAAAGCGGTGACGTCGACGACGACCTTCGGATCCTTGTCCAAGGCGGTAACCTTCTGCTGGGTCTGAACGGTAAAGAAGAACAGGCCCATGATGATCAGGATCGGAACGATGGTCAGAACCATCTCAAGCGGTACGTTGTACTGAATCTGGCGCGGGAACTCGCCCTTGCCATCCTTCTTCGCCTTCTTCGCGCTCCAGCGGAAGATAGCGGTGAGGAACAGGCCCCACATAATAAAACCAACGATCCATGCGGCAACCCAGACCCAAATCCAGAAGTTGTACATGGCCTCCGCTTCAGGGGTAATACCCTTTGGCCAACCAAATCCCAGGAGGTTCTCTACAGCAGTTGGCGCCTGAACGTCACAACCTGCCAGAGCGAGTCCACCCAGGGCAAGTGCGCCAGCTACGCCCGCCTTGCGGGCAAAGGTGCGCTTATTACGCTGTCCCACGTGTGTTCTGCCTTTCTGTCCACACAAAACTTCTCGAATACTCACAGAGCACTCTTACCCAATCAGAATAGAGGAAAATTGCCAGATTCCCAGCCTGTTTAAAGGCATAAAAGGGCACCTAGTGCACTCATTTCATATTCTCCTTCCTGTAGGTTACCGCCCCACCTGCACAATGTTCCAACCGGACCCCAAGGTTCCAGGCCAGCCATGTGTGTCAATTCACAGCTTGCCCGGGGATACATCAACCGAAAGTTCGCACCCTATCGGGGAAGCTATTTCCAAGGCAGCCAACAGCTTTCCTTAAGCCGTGGCGTGTTCTAGTTTGTATCTCTCGAGCCGTAAAGTGGGTGACTAGCAATAGACGCTTATATTAAGGAGCAATCTTTACATGTGCGGACTTCTTGGCATGCTCGCCGCCACGGGCGACGTAGATAAGTATGTTGACGCGCTAGAACGTTCCCTGCCCTGCATGCGCCACCGCGGCCCAGATGCGGCAGGCACCTGGCACGACGGCGATGCTGCCTTTGGCTTCAATCGCCTGTCCATCATTGACCTAGAACACTCCCACCAGCCCCTTCGCTGGGGCCCGGAGGACCAGCCCGACCGCTACGCCATGACCTTCAACGGCGAAATCTACAACTACGTAGAACTGCGGGAAGAGCTCAAGGGCCTCGGCTAT
Organism: Corynebacterium kefirresidentii; assembly: GCA_002154655.1. Taxonomy (GTDB): domain Bacteria; phylum Actinomycetota; class Actinomycetes; order Mycobacteriales; family Mycobacteriaceae; genus Corynebacterium; species Corynebacterium kefirresidentii. The sequence goes on along the minus strand of NGUZ01000001.1, from coordinate 100,205 downwards.
ACCTTCCATACCGAAGGCGATGGTGAGCCTATCGTGGTGGGCTACCACCACTGGGGCAAGGACGTGGTCAACCACCTGCGCGGCATGTTCGGCATCGTCATCTGGGACACCCACACTAAGACGATGTTTGCTGCCCGCGACCAATTCGGCATCAAGCCGCTGTACTACGCCACCACCGACGCTGGCACTGTCTTTGCCTCCGAGATGAAGTGCATTCTGGAAATGGCAGACGAGATCGGTCTAGAGCTCAACCTTGACCGCCGCGCCATTGAGTATTACGTCGACCTGCAATACGTCCCGGAGCCGGAGTCCCTCCACGCGAATATCCGCCGCGTGGAATCCGGATGCACCGTTACCCTTCGTCCAGGCGAAGAGGTTGTCTCCGAGCGCTACTTCAAGCCCCGCTTCCCTGTTCAACAGGTAAAGCAAGGTGAAGAGCAGCAACTCTTTAACCGGATTGCGGAGGCGCTGGAGGATTCCGTCGCTAAGCACATGCGCGCCGACGTCACCGTAGGCTCCTTCTTGTCGGGCGGCATTGACTCCACAGCTATCGCCACCTTGGCTAAGCGCCACAACCCTGATCTGCTGACTTTCACCACCGGCTTCGAGCGCGAGGGCTACTCTGAGGTCGATGTCGCGGCAGAGTCCGCGGAAGCTATTGGCGTGGAGCACATCGTCAAGATTGTCTCCCCGGAGGAGTATGCCGAGTCCATCCCGAAGATCATGTGGTACCTGGACAATCCGGTAGCTGACCCTTCACTGGTACCGCTGTACTTCGTAGCCCAGGAGGCCCGCAAGCACGTCAAGGTTGTTCTTTCCGGTGAGGGTGCGGACGAGCTCTTTGGTGGTTACACCATCTATAAGGAGCCGCTGTCCCTCGCGCCCTTTGAGAAGATCCCTTCCCCACTGCGCCGCGGGTTGGGCAAGCTCTCCCAGGTGCTGCCAGAAGGCATGAAGGGCAAGTCTTTGCTCAGCCGTGGCTCGATGACCATGGAAGAGCGCTACTATGGCAACGCACGTTCCTTCAATTTTGAGCAGATGCAGCGGGTTATCCCGTGGGCGAAGCGCGAATGGGACCACCGCGAGGTAACCGCGCCCATCTACGCCCAGTCTGAGGGCTTTGACCCGGTCGCACGCATGCAACACCTGGACCTCTTTACCTGGATGCGCGGTGACATCTTGGTCAAGGCCGATAAGATCAATATGGCCAACTCGCTTGAGCTTCGCGTGCCCTTCTTGGACAAGGAAGTCTTCAAGGTGGCTGAGTCCATCCCTTATGACCTGAAGATTTCCCACGGCACCACCAAGTACGCACTGCGCAAGGCAATGGAGCAGATCGTTCCGGCCCACGTTCTGCACCGCAAGAAGCTGGGCTTCCCCGTGCCGATGCGCCACTGGTTGGCCGGCGACGAGCTCTACGGCTGGGCCCAAGACACCATCAACGAATCCCAGACAGAGGACATCTTCAATAAGAAGGAAGTTCTCGAGATGCTCAAGGAGCACCGCGACGGCGTCTCCGACCACTCCCGCCGTTTGTGGACCGTCCTGTCCTTTATGATTTGGCACGGCATCTTTGCGGAAAAGCGCATCGATCCGCAGATCGAGCAGCGCGACTATCCAGTCAAGCTCTAAGAGCCTTCCACACATGCACAAGAGGGTGGGTGCCATTGGCACCCACCCTCTTTGCTGTCCTTCTATTTAGTTAAAGGAATCGCCACAGGCGCAAGAACCGGTGGCATTCGGGTTATCGATGGTAAAACCCTGGGACTCGATGGTGTCAGCGAAGTCAATCTTGGCACCGGTCAGGTAAGGAACGGACATCTTGTCCACGACGAGGTTTACGCCGCCTACCTGGTCCACTTTGTCACCATCCAAGGTGCGATCATCAAAGTAAAGCTGGTAGCGCAGGCCAGCGCAGCCGCCAGGCTGAACGGCAATGCGCAGGGAAAGATCGTCGCGGCCTTCCTGATCAAGCAGCGCCTTAGCCTTAGCGGCTGCTGCTTCAGTCAGAATGACGCCGGTTGCGGAAGCTGGAGCGGTCATCACTTCTCCTCAATATGTATTGGTTTCGTTGCCACTACCCTACCCGCTTATTTCAGGTGGGAAAAGGTAGCCTACTGCTACAACATCTACTGGGCCGGGCCTATTCCCCTATTCGCGCCTAAACCTTGTAGTGTGAGGAGCGTGAAATTCCCGTGGCAAAAAGATGACAAGACCTCCACTGAGCTCGCTCCTGCGCAGGACAAGGCGCAGGAAGAAGTTCAGAAAGAGCCCCAGCGCAAGGGCTATACCCCACCGAAGGGTCGTCCTACGCCAAAGCGCACCGAACAAGAGATCGCGCGCGGCGTAAAGCGCGATCCCCATGGCATGTCCGAAGCACAGCGTTACCAGCACCGCAAGGACATGAAGAAGTCCATGAGCAAGGACGAGTGGAAGGAATATAAGAAGAAGGAGCGCCAAGAGCGCCAGCAGGCCAACCGTGAGCAACAGGCCCGCATGGCTGACGGTGATCCGCGCTTCCTTCCCGCTCGCGATCAGGGCGCAGAACGCGCCTATGTGCGCGATTGGGTAGATGCGCGCCGCAGCTTGAGCAATTGGGTTATGCCAATGGCCCTAGTTCTCATCGTGGTCATGTTCTTGACTTACGCGGTACCAAGCATCGCGACGGTCATTAACGCGGTGGCGATGGTTATCCTCATTATCTTTGCCATCGAGGGCGTCATCTTGGCCCGCCGCTGCAATAATGCCGTGCGCACCAAGTTCCCTGGCACCACTGAAGCCGGCTTTAGCCTGGGCTTTTATGCATATTCTCGCGCCAGCCAGCCCCGCAAGTGGCGCATCCCACGCCCCCGCGTGGAGCTCGGCGCTGACGTTTAGGGAGATGTGCTCATGGCCATTCCGCAGCCCGATTCTCAGGCTCGTACCGCACTCGAAGCACAGCTCGCGCCTTATGGGCGCCTGACCGAAGCCGCTCAATGGCTCGCCGCCTGCCAAGGCAGCGCACCTGCTCACGAGCCGCAGCGTATACGAGCCATCGTCTTTGCTGAGCAGGAACTCCGGCTACCGGCCCCCGAGACCGCTGCGCGTCGGGCCGGCGCCGGACTGAATGTAGTCACGGTGACGGATTTATCCCAGGCATACGACTTAGGAGCCGCTACTGCTGATGCGGAAATTGATGCCGGTGCGGATCTACTGATTCCCGGCGGCGTGGAAAGCACCCGGGTCCCCGCCGTGGTCATGGCGACGATGACGCAGACGGAGCCGGTAGTGATCGTCGGCAAGCAGCGCAGCGTGGAAGAATGGAAGCGAGAGGTCTCCGCTATCCGGGATGCCATGTTCCGGGCCCGCAACCTCGAGGGCATGGAGCTCGTAGCCTCCTGCCAGTCTGCAGTGCTGGCCGCTGCGGTGGGGCTCATTACGCGAGCCGCGGAGCGTCGCACGCCCTTGCTTATCGATGCCCCCTTGACCGCCACCGCTGCCCTCCTTGCCGAGCGCGATAACCCTGGGGTGAAAGAGTGGCTCTTTGCCACTACCCTTTCCACCGCTCCTGCCCACGATCTGGCGCTAAGAAAACTGGGCCTCCAGCCACTGCACCGACTGGCAATGGAGCCGGAGCCCACCCTCGGCGCCCTAGCGGCGCTGCCGATGCTACTTACCGGAGTCGAGATCGCCGCAGACGTCTAAGCCGCCGCCTATTTCACTAGGGTATGCAACCAGCCATGGGTATCTTCCACGGCACCGCGCTGAATTCCGGTTAGGCGCTCGCGCAAGGTCATGGTGATCCCGCCTGCTTCATTGCCATTGACCTGGAAATCGGCGGAATCGCCCAGCACGTGGCCCACCGGGGTGATAACCGCGGCAGTACCGCAGGCAAAGGCCTCCGACATTGCGCCGGATTCTGCATCGCGCTGCCATTCCTCGGCCGTAATGCGGCGTTCGGTGACCTTGTAGCCCAGGTCTTGGGCTACTTGCAGCAAGGATTCACGGGTAATGCCAGGCAGCAAGGAACCGGATAGTTCTGGGGTAACAATCTCCACATTCTCGCCGGAACCATAGACAAACATGAGGTTCATCCCGCCCATTTCTTCGATGTAGCGGCGTTCAATAGCATCCAACCAGACCACCTGGTCACAGCCCTTTTCATCCGCCTGGGCCTGGGCCAATAGCGAGCCCGCATAGTTGCCCGCAAACTTGGCCGCGCCGGTGCCGCCGGGCGCTGCGCGCACGTAGTCGGTGGACAACCAGACGGATACCGGTTTGATGCCACCACTGAAGTAGGAACCCGCCGGGGAGGCTATAAGCACGTAGCGGTAGGACTTGGCCGGGTGAACCCCCAAGGAAACCTCGGTGGAGATCATAAAGGGACGCAGATACAACGCCGCTTCCCCACCGGCTTCCGGTACCCAGTCCTTATCTACTTCCACCAACTGGCGCAAAGACTCAATAAACTCCTCCTGCGGCAGCTCCGGCATAGCCAAGCGTTCAGCAGAGTTGATAAACCGCTGGGCATTATGGTCGGGACGGAAGGTGGCAATGGAATCATCGGGCTGACGATAGGCCTTGATGCCTTCAAAGATTGCCTGCCCGTAGTGGAATACGTTGCTGGCCGGTTCCATTGTCATCGGCCCGTACGGTCTTACCTGAGCATCGTGCCAGCCCTTTTCTTCAGTCCAATCAATGGTGACCATGTGGTCCGTAAAGTGCTTGCCAAAGCCGGGGTTGGCGAGAATTTCGCTCAATTCCTCCGCAGACGTGGGATTATCGGTCCGAGTAATCGTGTAATCAAGCATGCCCACAATCTACTCCTTTATCTATAGCGAAGCAGGAATAAGTTCACCGCTGCGCGGTACAGTAGAGGGAAGATTGATAAGCCTTTTTATAAAGGAGGACACTATGGCACAAAACGAACTGCCCGCACGCGGTCACTTTCCCAAGCTAAAGCTGGGGAAGAAGGTTCCAAAGAAGGCGGACGCACTACTAATTGCTGCGTTCGAGGGCGAAGGCGGGCTAGAACTGCCGGGCACCGAGTTGCTAGGGGCTGCCGCGCTGCGCTCCACCTACGAGGCGCTGGTGGCCGTAGGGGCTTCCGGCACGGCCGGCGAGGTCACGCGCGTACCGGCTCCGGCTAAGGCTGGCGTAGCCTCCATCATCGCCGTCGGATTGGGCGAAGCAGAAGAAGTAGACGATGAAACGCTGCGCCGCGCTGCAGGCCAGGCCGCCCGCTCCATTAACAAGGTTGAACAGGTAGCTACCTCTCTGGGCGATTTTGACATCACCCCAGTGGTAGAAGGCCTCATCCTCGGCGGCTATAAGTACGCCGGCCTACGCAGCGAGTCAGCTACGGTCCCCACCACCTTTACCGTAGTGGCCGAAAAGTCAGCCCAAGAGGAATTTGAGAACGCGAAGATTACCGCTGAATCCGTTCTTCTCGCCCGCGATCTGGTCAATACTCCATCCAACTTGCTCTACCCAGAAAGCTACGCCGCTTTCCTTTCCGCCCAAGCAGCAGAGGCGGGCCTTGAAGTGGAGGTCTTGGATGAAAAGGCCCTGGAAAAGCAGGGCTTTGGCGGCATCCTGGCCGTCGGCCGTGGCTCTGCACGTCCGCCGCGTTTGGTCCGCTTGAGCTGGCGCCCGAAGAAGGCCAAGCGCCACGTCGCGCTGGTGGGCAAGGGCATTACCTTTGATACCGGCGGCATTTCCTTGAAGCCAGGCGCCAAGATGTGGGACATGATTTCCGATATGGGCGGTTCCGCCGCGATGGCCGCTGCCATCATCGCTGCGGCAAAACTGAACCTGAAGGTGGGCATCACCGCTACCCTGCCGCTGGCGGAAAACATGCCGGGCAGCGATGCTACCCGCCCGGGCGATGTCATCACCCATTACGGCGGCATTACCTCCGAGGTGCTCAACACCGATGCGGAAGGTCGCCTCGTGCTTGCTGATGCGATTGCGCGCGCCAGCGAGGACAACCCTGACTACCTCATTGAAACGGCTACTCTCACCGGCGCCCAGATGGTTGCTCTAGGTGAGCGGACCGCCGGCGTTATGGGTTCCGAGGAATTCCGTGACCGCATGGCCGAAATCGGCCGCGAGGTGGGCGAAAAGGCTTGGGCCATGCCGCTACTGGAGGAACACGAGGAATCGGTAAAGTCCGCCAGCGCCGATATCCGTAATATCAACGCTAAGCGTGAGGGCGGCATGGAATATGCCGGCACCTACCTCCAACACTTTGTGGGTGAAGGAATCGAATGGGCCCATATCGATGTGGCCGGCCCTTCCTTCAACACCACTGGCGCTTATGGATACACCCCAAAGATGGGCACCGGCGTACCCACCCGCACGGTGGTAGCAGCCCTGCGCGAAATTGCTGAATTAAAGTAGCACCACAGCAGGCTTTATGCGATTAAACTCCTAAAGGCATGAAGCCTGCTCTGATTATCATTGACGTTCAATATGACTTTTGCCCCGGCGGCGCCTTGGGTACCGAACGCGGCAATGAAGTCGCTGCCAAAATCGCTACCCTGCAACAGGATTATGACACCGTCGTAGCCACGCAGGATTGGCATATAGATCCGGGCTCTCACTTTTCCCAGAGCCCGGATTTTGTTGATTCTTGGCCCGTGCACTGTGTAGCCGAATCCCACGGCGCGGCCATGCATGAGGCTATCGGGCCGGCCCAAGCCTACTTCCGCAAGGGCGAATACACCGCCGCCTATTCCGGATTTGAGGGTGCTGCTAACGGCACCCTGCTTGCTGACTGGTTGCGCGAGCACCACATCGATGCCGTAGACATCGTGGGCATTGCCACCGATCATTGCGTTCGTGCCACCGCTGCTGATGCCCTAAAGGAGGGCTTTGACGTCCGCGTTCTGCGTGACTATTGCTCCCCGGTAGATGAATCTCGCGGTGAGGCGGCGTTGCAAGAGTTAGCCGCTGCCGGCGCCACGGTCTGCTAGGCAAAAGAAAACGCCTGCGGCCCTCGAACCGAAAGTGGTCCGAGGGCCGCAGGCGTCTCTCTACAAGGTGTTTCCATGTATCGGCTAAAACAGCCGCCCTCTGGAAACATGAGGGGTTCTCTCTATCTCTCTCGCATGCGCTCTCTCAAACGCATAAATTTAGTATGGGTTACCGATATTGGATACGGGTGGAAAGATCCTGAAAGTTTCCTGTTGACCTAGCAACCACATTCCTTCACCCTCCCACTACGCATCGCTAGGCCTAGACCACATGCGGAAAACCCTGCGCTGGGTGAAGCGATTGTTATACGGTGATCTGCGTCCCCACGGGTGCCCGAGCACGGGCTGAGAGTGCGCTACAGCTGCGTATCTACCGTTCGAACCTGTTTGGTTAATACCTACGAAGGAAGAGAGGAGAGCCTGCTATGACGGCTACCCCAGAAAACCACCCCAAGCATTCCTATTCCCCTATTCGACACAACGGTTTAGAAGTCCCAGAGACCGAAATCCACTTGGACGATTCCCCTCATGCCCCTAACGAGCCCTTCCGCGTTTACCGCACGCGTGGTCCCGAATGCGCACCGGAGCAGGGGCTTCCAGCGTTGCGCACCGAGTGGATTCAAAAACGCGCGGATACCGAAGAATACCAAGGCCGCAACCGAGAGCTCGCTGATGACGGCCGCGCCGCACAGCGCCGCGGTGCTGCCTCCCAAGAATGGAAGGGCTCTAAGCGCCTGCCGCTTAAGGCGAAGGCAGGCCAACGCGTTACGCAGATGCATTATGCCCGCCAGGGAATTATTACCCGAGAAATGGAATTTGTAGCTCTGCGCGAGCATTGCGATGCGGAATTCGTACGTCAGGAGGTCGCTCGCGGCCGCGCGATTATTCCCAATAATGTCAACCACCCCGAGTCCGAGCCCATGATCATTGGCCGCAAATTCCTTACCAAGATTAACGCCAATATCGGCAACTCAGCGGTAACCTCCTCCATCGATGAGGAAGTATCCAAACTGCGCTGGGCTACCCAATGGGGTGCGGATACCGTCATGGACTTGTCTACGGGTGACGACATCCACACCACCCGTGAGTGGATCTTGCGCAACTCCCCGGTTCCCATCGGCACCGTCCCGATTTACCAAGCATTGGAAAAGGTCAATGGCGTAGCGGAGGACCTCACGTGGGAGATCTTCCGTGATACCGTCATCGAGCAATGCGAGCAGGGCGTGGACTATATGACGATTCACGCTGGTGTGCTTTTGGCCTATGTGCCTTTAGCTAGCAATCGCGTGACTGGCATTGTAAGCCGCGGCGGCTCGATTATGGCGGGCTGGTGCTTGGCCCACCACAAAGAATCTTTCCTTTACGAACACTTTGATGAGTTATGCGAGATTTTTGCGCAATACGATGTTGCATTTTCGCTTGGCGACGGCCTGCGTCCCGGCAGCCTAGCCGATGCGAACGACGCAGCCCAGTTCGCTGAGCTTAAGACGATTGGCGAACTTACCCGCCGGGCTTGGGAGTATGACGTCCAAGTCATGGTGGAAGGCCCTGGGCATGTCCCGCTCAACATGATTCAAGAAAATAACGAGCTCGAGCAGGATTGGGCCTCTGACGCGCCCTTTTATACTCTCGGCCCGCTAGTTACCGATATCGCTCCCGGCTATGACCACATCACTTCTGCCATCGGCGCGGCCCATATCGCTATGGGTGGTACGGCGATGCTGTGCTACGTGACTCCGAAAGAGCATTTGGGCCTACCCAACCGAGATGACGTAAAAACTGGTGTCATTACCTATAAGATTGCCGCGCACTCCGCGGACGTGGCCAAAGGTCACCCTGGCGCCCGTGCCTGGGATGACGCGATGAGCAAGGCCCGCTTTGAATTCCGCTGGAATGATCAGTTTGCGCTTTCCCTCGATCCGGAAACCGCGCAGGCCTACCATGACGAAACCTTGCCTGCCGAGCCAGCAAAGACCGCCCACTTTTGTTCCATGTGTGGCCCCAAGTTCTGCTCTATGCGCATCAGCCAAGACATTCGGGATATGTTTGGCGGGCAGATGGCCGAGCTAGGCATGCCAACGCTAGGTGAGCAAGTCCGCGAAGCCGTCGACGGCACTGCACCGGAGAAAGGCATGCAAGAAAAGTCTGCCGAATTCCGCCGCCGCGGCTCCCAAGTCTACCTACGCGAAGAGAGCGATCTAGCTTAATTCAGTCCCCGTATCGGGGTTCTCGCCGCGCTCGAACCGGGCGCGGCGTTTTCTTTGTTCTTCCCTTTTACGCAGAATGCGGTTTCGCTCCAAGCGTTCACGCATGCGCTGCGGGTAGCCGGTTTCTTCCACGTCATAAATATCGCAGCTCAATAATGCGGCCACCGCGTCGATACCCTTTGGCCCGCCGATGCGACGGCGGATGAACTCGCCGCTTTCATCGACAACGACAACCGACATCTCGTTGACTACTGTTTCCGGCTCCACAAAGGCCTCTACATACATTCTTCCGGCGGCCCACTGTTGCAAATCCTGCGCGTCTTCCGGGCGGATGGTCTCCCCCGGTCCGCGGGGTGGTCGCAGTGACGATCTGGACTTGTTGCGGCGGAAGGGGTTGAACATAATTCCCTAGCTTACCCGGAAGGAGGGTAGTTACTAACCCCACATCTGCACGAGGGTGAGCATCACGCTGTAAGATTGTCGGGTAGCGATAGAACACTTCCAACTTTCGAGGAGTCTTATAACTCATGGCGAACTCCGTTGAGATGCCCGAGCTGGGCGAATCCGTAACCGAAGGCACCATCACGCAGTGGCTCAAGTCCGTCGGCGACACCGTCGAAGTAGACGAGCCTTTGCTCGAGGTCTCCACCGACAAGGTCGATACCGAAATCCCCTCCCCCGTAGCCGGCACCATTATTGAAATTAAGGCTGACGAGGATGACACCATCGAGGTTGGCGAGGTCATTGCCATCATCGGTGACGAGAATGAGGCAGGCTCCGCATCCAACGACTCCTCCGCTGACAAGGACGAGGAAGAAGCAGAAGAAGCTCAGGAAGAGCCGAAGGCTGACTCCTCTAATGGCGGCTCCGGCGATGCATCCGACGTGGAAATGCCAGAACTTGGCGAGTCCGTCACCGAAGGCACCATCACCCAGTGGCTCAAGTCCGTCGGCGACACCGTCGAAGTAGACGAGCCTTTGCTCGAGGTCTCCACCGACAAGGTCGACACCGAAATTCCATCCCCAGTAGCAGGCACCCTGGTAGAAATCCTCGCCGACGAAGATGACACCATCGAGGTAGGCGCAGTCATCGCCCGCATCGGCGACGAAAACGCCACCGCATCCTCCTCCGACTCCAAGCCAGAACCACAGGCCGAAGAAAAGGAAGAAAAGAAGGAAGAGGAAAAGAAGGAAGAGCCGAAGGCTGACTCTTCTAACGGCGGCTCCGGCGATGCTTCCGACGTGGAAATGCCAGAACTTGGCGAGTCCGTCACCGAAGGCACCATCACCCAGTGGCTCAAGTCCGTCGGCGACACCGTCGAAGTAGACGAGCCTTTGCTCGAGGTCTCCACCGACAAGGTCGACACCGAAATTCCATCCCCAGTAGCAGGCACCCTGGTAGAAATCCTCGCCGACGAAGATGACACCATCGAGGTAGGCGCAGTCATCGCCCGCATCGGCGACGAAAACGCCTCCGCATCCTCCTCCGACTCCAAGCCAGAACCAAAGGCCGAGGAAAAGAAGGAAGAGCCGAAGGCAGAGGAAGACAAGAAGCCGGAGCCAAAGGCAGAGGACAAGAAGGAAACCCAGCAGGATTCTTCTCTCAATACCTCCGCGAAGGTCAACAACGGCGACAACGTTCCTTATGTCACCCCACTGGTACGCAAGCTGGCTGACAAGCACGGCGTAGACCTCAACAACGTTGAGGGCACCGGCGTCGGCGGCCGTATCCGTAAGCAGGACGTGCTTGCTGCCGCTGGCGAGGGAGACGCACCTGCCAAGTCTGGTGCGCAATCCGACAACTCCCCACGCGCTCGTTGGTCCACCAAGTCTGTGGATCCGGCCAAGCAGGAGCTTATCGGCACCACCCAGAAGGTTAACCGCATTCGCGAAATCACCGCCTCAAAGATGGTGGAGGCGCTGCAGATTTCCGCACAGCTTACCCACGTGCAGGAAGTCGACATGACTGCCATCTGGGATATGCGCAAGAAGAACAAGCAGGCATTCATCGACAAGCACGGTGCCAACCTGTCCTTCCTGCCATTCATCGTGAAGGCCACCGCTGAGGCCCTGGTCTCCCACCCGAACGTCAATGCGTCTTATAACCCAGAGACCAAGGAGATGACCTACCACGCGGACGTCAACATCGCTATCGCTGTTGATACTCCGAAGGGTCTGCTCACCCCGGTCATCCACAAGGCACAGGACATGACCCTGCCACAGATCGCGCAGCAGATTGCGGAGCTGGCTGATAAGGCCCGCAATAACAAGCTGAAGCCGAACGATCTAACCGGTGCTACCTTCACCGTGACCAACATCGGTTCCGAGGGCGCCATGCTCGATACCCCAATCTTGGTTCCGCCACAGGCCGGCATTCTGGGTACCGCAGCCATTGAGAAGCGTCCGGTGGTTGTCAACGAAAACGGCCAGGACGCCATCGCCATCCGCCAGATGTGCTACCTGCCATTCACCTACGATCACCAGGTGGTTGACGGTGCGGACGCAGGCCGCTTCATCACCACCATCAAGGATCGCCTGCAGACCGCGGACTTCCAGGCAGACCTCGAAGTCTAAAGGTTCTATCGCCGCTTAAAGCCTTCCAGCCCCACTGCGGGGCTGGAAGGCTTTTGCCATGTCTGGGGTGCCAAGTGGGGGTGATAGATCCACCTTTAGCTGAACCATCCATCCCGTTTTATTCGAGGCTTTTCGCGGGTGATCCCTCTAAGCCCGTGGTGAGCGCCTTAGGAGCCACCTTAGATAGTGATGCGGTGCATAAAAGTTTCTCAAGGGGGATCGGCTCACCCATTATTAAACATATAATTAGGGCGGTTATAGCCATTGTCCCCCACTAAGGAGTCTCACTGACATGGAATTCATCTCCCGCCACCTAGGGCCGGATTCTACGGAGCAGGCCACCATGCTTGCGAAGGTAGGCTACGACAGCGTGGACGCGCTGGTCGATGCCGCCATTCCCTCCCAGATCCGCGCCGCAGAATTGCCTCAGCTTCCTGAGGCACTCTCGGAGGATGAAGCACAGGCTACGTTGCGGGAGTACGCCAACCAGAACACTGTGCTCAAGCCTTTCTATGGTCAGGGCTTTTCAGATACCCTCACCCCAGCGGTCATCCGCCGCGGTCTACTAGAAGATGCTGGTTGGTATACCGCTTATACGCCGTACCAGCCGGAGATTTCCCAGGGGCGTCTGGAAGCGCTGCTGAATTTCCAGACCATGATTGAATCCCTCACTGGACTACCGATTGCGAATGCCTCTCTCTTGGATGAGGCTTCTGCTGCGGCTGAGGCCGTGGGCCTGATGTCCCGTGCGGTAAAGAAGGGCCGCCGTGTAGTGCTCGATTCCCGCCTGCACCCGCAGGTGCTTACCGTCGCCGCGGAGCGTGCCCGCGCGATTGACCTCGAGGTGGAAATCGTCGACCTGCGCGAAGGCCTCGTAGGCGAGGACCTCATTGGCGCCGTCATTGCCTACACCGGCACCGAGGGCGACATTTTTGATCCCTCTTCCCTCATCGAGGAGCTGCATACCCGCGGCGCGCTGGCCGCTGTGGCCACCGACCCGCTTTCCCTGCTTCTCTTGGAAGGCCCTGGCTCACTGGGCGCCGATATCGTACTCGGTTCCTCCCAGCGCTTCGGCGTGCCGCTCTTCTTCGGTGGCCCGCACGCTGCATATATGGCGGTTACAGAAAAACTCAAGCGGCAGATGCCTGGCCGCATCGTCGGTGTTTCTAAGGACGCGGATGGTCGCCCGGCCTACCGCTTGGCACTGCAGACTCGCGAGCAGCACATTCGCCGCGAGCGCGCCACCTCTAATATCTGTACTGCGCAGGCGTTGCTAGCTAATGTCGCCTCCATGTACGCCGTCTACCACGGTCCGCAAGGCCTCAAGGCTATCGCACAGCGCGTGCGTGGGCTTGCCTCCAGCTTCGCCCAATCCGTCAAGGATGCCGGAAAGCAGCTGGTATCTGAAGACTTCTTCGATACTGTCACCGTCGCCGGCGTGGATGCCACCAGCATCAAGGAAAACCTCCAGAAGGAGGGATACCTCGTGCGCGCGATCGGTGAGGACAAGGTATCGGTGTCCTTCGGTGAGTCGGCGACTAAGGAGGACGTCGCCAAGCTCGCCCAAGCCTTCGGCGCTGAGGCGACTGAGGCTGACTTCGACCTGCCTAAGAGCCTGCAGCGCAGCCAGGAGCCACTCCAGCACGAGGTCTTCAACCGCATCCACTCCGAAACCCAGATGTTGCGCTACCTGCGCAAGCTGGCTGATAAGGACTTGGCGCTTGACCGCACCATGATCCCGCTGGGGTCTTGCACCATGAAGCTCAACCCCACCGCCGCCATGGAGCCAATTTCCTGGCCGGAGTTTGCAGGTATCCACCCGTACGCACCGGAAGAGACAACCGCTGGCTGGCGCGCACTGGTCGAGGAAATTGAAGGTTGGTTAGCCGAGATCACCGGCTATGCCAAGGTCTCTATCCAGCCCAACGCCGGATCCCAGGGAGAGTTGGCCGGCCTTTTGGCCATCCGCCGCTACCACGTAGCCAATGGCGATAACGAGCGCGATGTAGTACTCATCCCGGCTTCCGCGCATGGCACAAACGCGGCCTCGGCTACGCTGGCTAACCTGCGCGTTGTGGTGGTAAAGACCGCGGACGACGGCTCTATTGATCTGGCGGATTTGGATGAAAAGATTGCCAAGCATGGCAACCACATCGCCGGTATCATGGTGACCTACCCGTCCACCCACGGCGTCTTTGACCCAGAGGTTCGCGATGTTTGCGATAAGGTTCACGCGGTGGGCGGCCAGGTCTACATTGACGGTGCGAATATGAACGCGCTGACCGGCTGGGCCCGCCCAGGGCAGTTCGGCGGCGATGTGTCCCACCTCAACCTGCACAAGACCTTTACCATTCCGCATGGCGGTGGCGGCCCAGGCGTGGGTCCAGTAGCAGTGGCCGAGCACCTTATCCCGTTCCTGCCCACCAATGCCGCGGATCCGCTGCTGGATGCAACCACTGCTACCCCGGTTGGGCAAGGCGTGCCGATTACCAGTACCAAGTACGGCTCGGCCGGTGTGCTGCCGATTTCCTGGGCATACCTAGCTATGAGCGGCGCGCAGGGACTTGCTCAAGCCTCCGCGCACGCAATTTTGGGCGCAAATTACCTGGCCAAGTCCCTGGAAGATTCCTTCCCTGTGCTCTACACCGGCAATGCTGGCTTAGTGGCCCATGAATGCATCCTGGATCTGCGCGCGCTTACCGACGCCTCTGGGGTCACCGCCGCGGACGTCGCCAAGCGCCTCGTAGACTTTGGCTTCCACGCCCCGACCCTGGCTTTCCCGGTGGCCGGCACCCTCATGGTGGAGCCCACCGAGTCCGAGGACTTGGGCGAGCTGGATCGTTTCATCGAGGCAATGCGCACCATCCGCGCCGAGATCCAGGAAATCATCGACGGCCAGGTGTCCTACGAAGGCTCCGTCATCCACCATGCTCCGTTTACCGCGGAGTCCGTTAGCGCCGATACGTGGGACTTTGTCTTCAGCCGAGAAAAGGCCGCTTGGCCAGTGAAATCCCTGCGCCACAGCTACAAGTACTTCCCGCCGGTGCGCCGCATCGACGAGGCCTATGGTGATCGCAATTTGGTCTGCAGCTGCCCGCCGCCGGAAGCATTCGATATCGACGATTCTGAGGAATAAACATGACCGAACTACTTACCTCCCCGCTCAATGCCGAACACGAGAAACTCGGCGCCACCTTTACGGCCTTCGGCCCATGGAACATGCCGCTGAAGTACCAGAACGAGCTAGACGAGCACCGCGCTGTACGCAACAGCGCCGGTCTCTTTGACCTGTCTCATATGGGCGAAATCTGGGTCAACGGCGCCGACGCCGGCAAGTTCTTGTCCTATTCCTTCATCTCCAACTTTGAGCCCCTCAAGGTGGGCAAGGCCAAGTACTCCATGATCACCGCCGAAGACGGCGGCATCATCGATGACCTCATTACCTACCGCTTTGAGGAAGATAAATTCCTCGTCGTCCCGAATGCAGGCAACGCCGATACCGTGTGGGACGAGCTCAACAAGCGCGCCGAGGGCTTCGATGTCACTTTGAAGAACGAGTCCCGTGACGTGGCCATGATCGCCGTCCAGGGGCCTAAGGCCGCAGAAATCCTCGTTCCGTTGGTGGAAGACAATAAGCAGGACGAGGTCTATAACCTCGGCTATTACGCCGCCACCATGGGTAAGGTGGCGCGCACCTTCGCCATCATCGCGCGCACCGGCTACACCGGTGAGGATGGCTTCGAGCTCATTGTGTACAACTCCGATGCCGCGCAGCTGTGGGAAGAGCTGCTCAAGGCCGGTGCAGAATACGACCTCAAGCCGTGCGGCCTCGCCGCCCGCGATTCCCTACGCCTCGAGGCCGGCATGCCGCTTTACGGCAACGAGCTCTCCCGCGACATCACCCCGATAGAGGCGGGCATGGCCCGTGCCTTTGCCAAGAAGGAGGCCGATTTCGTCGGCTCCGAGGTCATCCGCCAGCGCGCTGCAGAAGGCCCGCAGGTAGCGATCACCGGTCTCACCTCCGAGCAGCGCCGCGCAGCGCGTGCCGGTGCCGAGGTTTTCGTGGGCGATGAGAAGGTAGGCACGGTCACCTCCGGCCAGCCTTCCCCCACTCTGGGACACCCAGTGGCCATCGCGCTGCTGAATACCGGCGCGAACCTCGAGCCCGGCTCCGCTGTAGAGGTGGAGATTCGCGGTAAGCGCTATCCTTTTGAAGTAACCGCGTTGCCGTTCTATAAGCGCGATAAGTAAGCATCTTTTCAACCAGCCCGAAAGGACTACATCACCATGGCTAACCTTCCTCAAGATTTTTCCTACTCCGAAGACCACGAGTGGGTCAACGCTGCCGCTGACGCCGTTGCTGGCGCTACCGTGCGCATCGGCATTACTTCCGTGGCTGCTGACCGCCTCGGTGAGGTCGTCTTCGCCGAACTGCCGGAGGTAGGCGATACCGTTACCGCCGGCGAGTCTTGTGGCGAGGTCGAATCCACGAAGTCCGTCTCTGACCTCTACTCCCCTGTCACCGGCACCGTAAAGGCCGTTAACGAGGATGTGCACGATGACTACGCTGTCATCAACAACGACCCGTTCGGCGAAGGCTGGCTCTTCGAGGTTGAGGTTGATGAGGCCGGCGAGCTCATGGATGCTGCCGCTTATGCATCCGCCAACGGCCTAGATTAATTCGACCCCACGCGGGAGGGTGTGCCACGCGCACCCTCCCGCTTTGCTTTGCCCGCCGCACCAGAGGAAACTTTGAGTCTATGACTGCACCACGCGATCCTTTCTTCCCCGCCGAGCGCTCTATCCGCGCCTCCGATAATCCATTAGAGGTCCGTTTCTTGGGCCGGATGGACTACCAGGAGGCCTGGGACTACCAGGCCGAGGTAGCAGCCGCGCGCGCCAAGGGGGAACAAGACGATGTGGTGCTCGTAGTCGAACACCCCAATATCTATACCGCCGGCAAGCGCACCCAACCGGAAGATATGCCAGATAACGGCCTGCCCGTTATCACCGTTGACCGTGGCGGGCGCATCACCTGGCATGGCGAAGGCCAGCTGGTCATCTACCCCATTATCAAATTGGCCGAGCCCGTCGACGTCGTCGACTACGTCCGCCGCCTCGAGGAAGCCACCATCCAAACGGTACGCCAGATGGGGGTGACCACCGCCGGGCGCATCGATGGCCGCTCGGGCGTGTGGGTTCCTTCCACTACCGAAGCCAAGGATCCGGCCGCCCCGAAGCGTGACCGCAAGATTGCCGCTCTTGGAATCCGCATTACCCGCGGGGTGACCATGCACGGTCTTGCGCTTAACTGCTGCAATACGCTGGAATACTACGACCACATCGTGGCTTGTGGCATCGATGACGCCGACGTGACTACCTTGTCCCTAGAACTCGGCCACGAGGTCAGCCTCGAAGATGCCACCCAACCGCTGTTGCAGGCGCTTGACGACGCCCTTTCGGGCCGCCTCATCGTTGCCGACCACACCTTTGGCTCCGCCCCGGATCCCACTAAGTTAGCGAATGAAAGGGCACGGGAGAGGCGTCGGCAAGCGCGGCAAGAACCCTAGTTTGGGGTTGGCGCGGAATAGGATGTGACCGCGGCGACTTATACCTAGAAGAGCTATTAGCCATCACCACCATCAACCGATAAAGTGAGTTTTGTGACTGTTAAGCCTGAAGGACGCAAGATGCTCCGCATTGAAAAGAAGAATGCGGAGTCACCCATCGAACAAAAGCCACGCTGGATCCGCAACCAGGTTCGCACTGGCCCGGGCTATGAGGACATGAAGTCCCGCGTGGCTGGGGCCTCCCTGCACACCGTGTGTCAGGAGGCAGGTTGCCCGAATATCCACGAGTGCTGGGAATCCCGCGAGGCTACCTTCCTCATCGGTGGCGATAAGTGCACCCGCCGCTGCGACTTCTGCGATATTGCCACCGGCAAGCCGGAAGAACTAGACCGCGATGAACCGCGCCGCGTAGCCGAGAATATCCGGGAAATGGACCTTAACTACACCACCATTACCGGTGTTACCCGCGATGATCTCCCCGATGAGGGTGCATGGCTCTACGCCGAGGTCGTGCGCAAGATTCACGAGCTTAACCCCCACACCGGCGTGGAAAACCTCACCCCGGATTTCTCTGGCAAACCGGACCTGCTGGAGGAGGTCTTCGAGGCCAAGCCGGAGGTCTTCGCGCACAACCTGGAGACCGTGCCGCGCATCTTTAAGCGCATCCGCCCGGCCTTCCGCTACGAGCGCTCCTTGGACGTCATCCGCCAGGCACATGATTATGGCCTCATTACCAAGTCCAACCTGATTTTGGGCATGGGCGAGACCGAGGACGAGGTCGAGGAAGCATTGCGTGACCTGCGTTCTGCTGGCTGCGATATCATCACGATCACTCAGTACCTGCGCCCCGGCCCGCGCTTCCACCCGATTGAGCGCTGGGTGCGCCCGGAGGAATTCGTGGCCCACTCCAAGCTGGCTAAGGAACTCGGCTTCGGCGGCGTCATGTCCGGCCCGCTGGTGCGTTCTTCTTACCGCGCCGGCCGCCTCTACGTGCAGGCCATGGAAAAGCGCGGCTTCGAGCTGCCGGAGAACCTCAAGCACTTGGCGGAGACTTCCCAGGGTGCTACCGCCCAAGAGGCCTCCACCCTGCTGGAGAAATACGGCCCATCGGAAGAAACCCCCGTGACCACCCGCATGGCCAAGGCTCCGGCTAATGCGAATTCGGCGGCGGCCACCGTCCGCTAAACCACACGTTTTCATAACGGCCTGCGTTTTCGCGTGGGCCGTTTTAACATTTATGCCCGTTGACCTTTAAAGTAGGAGCCATGGCGAAAGATGACAAGGCAGCACTAAAGGCTGCAAAGAAGCAAGAACGCGCGGCCAAGCGCCAGCAGCGTAAGCAAACCTGGTCCCAAATGTGGCAAGCATTTAATATGCAGCGCAAGCAGGATAAGGCGCTTATCCCCATCATGCTGGGCGCCTTCCTGGGCATGGGCTTGCTCTTCTTCCTGATCGGCTCGCTTTTCAACGGCCAGTGGTTCATGCTCATCCTGGGCTTGGGCATCGGCGCGCTGCTCGCAATGTTCCTATTTACCCGCCGCCTTGAGCGCGATATGTACAAGCGCGTGGAAGACCAGCCGGGTGCTGCGGGCTGGGCACTCGAGCAGCAGCTGCGCAATACCGTGGGCATCGTCTGGTCCGTCAAAACCGGCGTGGCCGCCACCCGCCAGCAGGATCTTATCCACCGCGTCATCGGCAATGCCGGCGTCATCTTCGTGTGCGAGGGCAATAAGAACCGCGTGCGCCCTACTCTCAACCAGCTTAAGAAGCGCGTAGACAAGATCGCCGGCGGCGTTCCAATCTACGAGATCTTCGTAGGCAACGGCGAGGACGAGGTTCCCGTTTCCAAGCTGCGCAATAAAGTCATGAAGCTGCCGCGCAACTTCAATAAGAACGAGACCTATGAAAACATCCGCCGCATCGAAGCCATGGATTCCATGCCGGGTACCACCCCGGGCATGCCCAAGGGCCCGGTTCCCCACCAGGCCCAGAACATGGCCGGCATGAACCGCCGCATGCGCCGCGCCCAGCAGCGCAAAAAGAATAAATAGGGCGCCTAAAGCGAATCCCTGCCGCACCATATGAGGTGTGGCAGGGATTTTCTCTTGCCCGGAAAATCCGGGCGGCCTAGGAGCGAATAACGATGGTACCGGTGGCTCGGTCATGCATTCCGCGTCCATCCGCATCAACCATGGCCGCTGGGAACAGCACACCGGTGAGCACCGTGCGCAGCGCCGCCCGCCACAGGCCCACGCGGGCGCCGGGGACGTCGAGTCGCGCCACGCCCATACCCAACAGCAGCATGCCGGGGGTGCGAGCAAAGAGCCAACCACACACGATGCCCATGATGACCCACAGGGCGTAGCCCAAGAAAGCCACACCGCCGAATTCCGTGGTGAACATGTGGATCAGGTTGGCGATGAGCATGCACACGATCCAGTCAATCGCCACAGCGCCGGCGCGGCGGCCAACGGAAGCTAGTGACCCCGGTCCGGACTCCGGAAGACCCAGCTTTTCTCCCGGCCAGCGACCGGGGCCTTCCATATCATCGTATTCGCCCGGAATATTTGGGCCGTCGAGCCACGTACGCTTATCTGCCATGCTCACCAATCTAGCGGGCGGAAAGTGAGATGTGAAACGAGGGGAATCGCGATGCCTAAGGCGAGAACCTAGTAGGCTATAGAGAGACAATTACCGGTCAACAACGAGGAGACAAACGTGTCTTTCGAGACAGTGCAGGACATCGTCCAATTTATTCAGGACGAGGACGTAAAGTTCGTCGATATCCGCTTTACAGACGTCCCAGGCACCGAGCACCACTTTTCCATCCCAGCAGAAGAGTTCACCGTAGAAGATGCCGAAAGCGGCCTCGCTTTCGACGGCTCCTCTATCCGCGGATTCACCACCATCGATGAGTCCGATATGACCCTGCTGCCGGATCCAGCCACCGCGCATATTGATCCGTTCCGCACGGCCAAGACCCTGAACATCAAGTTCTTCGTCCACGACCCATTTACCTTTGAACCGTTCTCCCGCGACCCGCGCAACATCGCGCGCAAGGCGGAAGAGTACCTGCAGTCCACCGGCATCGCCGATACCTGCAACTTTGGCGCTGAGGCCGAGTTCTACCTCTTTGACTCCGTACGCTTTGGCACCGACGTCCAGCACGGTTTTTACGAGGTTGATTCCGATGAAGGTTGGTGGAACCGCGATAGCGAAACCAACTTTGACGGCGCTCCAAACACCGGCTACAAGACGCGCATGAAGGGCGGCTACTTCCCCACCGCGCCGTATGACAAGCACGGTGAAGTGCGCGACGCCATGGTGGAAAACCTGCAAAAGGTAGGCTTCCACATCGAGCGCTTCCACCACGAGGTGGGCGCCGGCCAGAACGAAATCAACTACCGCTTCAATTCCATGTTGCACGCGGGCGATGACATTCAGACCTTCAAGTACGTGGTCAAGCAGACCGCAGCGCAGTGGGGCAAGACCGCCACCTTCATGCCCAAGCCGTTGGCTGGCGATAATGGTTCCGGCATGCACGCCCACATGTCCCTGTGGAAGGACGGCAAGCCGCTGTTCCACGATGAAGCCGGCTACGCAGGTCTTTCCGATATCGCCCGCTACTATATTGGCGGCATCCTCCACCACGCTGGTGCTGTGCTTGCGTTCACCAACCCAACGCTGAACTCCTATCACCGTCTGGTCCCAGGCTTCGAGGCTCCGATTAACCTGGTCTACTCCCAGCGCAATCGCTCCGCTGCAATCCGTATCCCGATTACCGGTTCCAACCCGAAGGCTAAGCGCATCGAATTCCGCGCTCCGGACCCATCCGGCAACCCGTACTTGGGCTTTGCCGCCATGATGATGGCCGGCATCGACGGCGTAAAGAACCGCATCGAGCCACACGCTCCGGTAGATAAGGACCTCTACGAGCTGCCGCCTGCAGAGGCTGAGTCCATCCCGCAGGCACCGACCTCTCTTGAGGCTTCCCTCAAGGCCCTGCAGGAGGACATGGACTTCCTCACCGAAGGCGATGTTTTCACCGAGGACCTCATCGAGACCTACATCAACTACAAGTACGAGAACGAGATTAACCCCGTTCGCCTGCGCCCGACCCCGCAGGAATTCGAGATGTATTTCGACTGTTAAAGCTGCGCTAGCCAACGTCCTATAGGGGACGAAAGGGCACGCGCCTACAAAGCTCAGCCCCGAGACCTTCAGTGGGTCTCGGGACTTGCTTTTTCTAAGCCGACCCCGCGAGATGCGATCGATGCCACAAGATGATCTAGGCTTGACCCCCGCCCCTAAATCCATACTTAGCGAGAGTTCTCACCAGCCCAAACGAGAGCAAAATTCTGATAACCCTACCGAAAGAAATTAACATGTGGGTGTGACTGATAGATTCCGCCAACTCCCAGCCCCTGGCCCCGCGTGGGGAGGCAGCCTCATGGGCACCTCCATCGTTTCGCGCCTACTCGTGGAAGAAGGCATGATGGTCCTGGCTGGCATTTTTGCCGCCATTGCTTGCGTCATCTTTGTCGTCCTCACCGCGGGTTTCTTGCGCTACCGCCATCCCAGCTTCGAGCGCACCACGATGGCGGAATGGTCGATGTTTTTCATCGGAATCTTGGCGCTCGGTGCCGCGCTTTCCGGGCTCACAGACATTCCTACTTTCCGCCTCGTCGGCTTTTGGATCGGTGGCCCAATTACGGTTATCACGTGGGCTATCCAGCTCACGCGCTTTGATGGCGAGCCGAAGTTCACCTGGGGCCTGCCACTGGTTGGCCCCATGATTTCGGCCTCGGTTTCTGGTTGGCTGGCTCACGATTACGGCCAGTTCTACCACGTAATGGGCACGATATTTTTCTTCATGTCCCTGGTAACGGCGGTGCCGACCTTTGCTCGCGTGTACTGGGCCGCATGGCACGGCAAGGTGGATTTCACCGGCGCGAAATCAGCCACTGCCTGGGTACCACTAGGCGTGGTAGGCCAGTCCACCACGGCTATGCAGATTCTTTTCCCCGGCCCGGTATCCATTTATTACGGCCTGACTGCCCTCATCATCGCCATTCCGCTATCCATCTACGCGATGTTTACCTTCTATCCCAACGTAGCTCGGTGGGTCCCCTACTCCCCTGCCTGGTGGTCGTGCACCTTCCCGCCGGGAACCGTCAGCATGGGCGGCCACCAGCTGGCATTGGTCAATGGCTCCGAGCTTATCGACGCCATTGCGCTCACCATCCCGGTTCTCCTCACCGCACACTGGATGCTGTGCTCCACCCGCTTCCTGAGCTGGGTATGGGAAGGCAAAAAGGAAACAGGCCCTGAAGAGCCACTTATCACTACAGGCCAATAAAAGGAGCAACCGCTATGCGAGACGCCAGCTTTGAAGGTGGGAAGCGCCGCACCGGTCGCCGCTGATGCATAGCTCCAGCCCCATCACCTTCATCCCTTGGGAGCGCGCGGATCTGACTGCAGTAAGACAGGTACTCGCCGGCGTGCAGCGAAACGGCATCTATCTCTACGGCGAGCACCTGCTCTTGGAGACGTCGTGGCTGGGCCAAGGCGCACGGGACTTCTACGCCACAGCATGGCGCTGGAGTGCAGATGATTGCCCGTTTTTCTATGAGTTGGCGCGACAGGGCAAGGTCCTCATCACCATCAATACTGCGGTGATTGCCTGCGGCGATAAAGAAGACATCGCCACTGCGCGCGACTGCATTGCACAAGAGCTTATCGCCGCCCGCAATCCGCAGCATCTGTGCAAGCTGCTTGCCGACGCCGCAACAAAGCCGACCTAAAGCCCTGGTTGCTCGCTGCGCTTCATCCAGCCCATACGTGGAACAAAGCCGCGGGGATGTTTCATCTGGGCTACTGCGTCAGCAATCATGAGGCGGTGGCGGCGCGAAACGCTATCAGGAAGCTTCGCCACCGAGAACCAATCCGCCTCGGTATTTTCTTCATCACTGATGACCGGCTCTGCGCCATCCGCTACCGACACTCGCAGCGCCGTTCCCATGAAGGTGCACTCATCGCCATTGGGATAGGTCACTGGGCCGGTTTGCCCTACGCCCAAAAGCGCTTCCACCTTGGCCTCGAGTCCGACTTCTTCTTTGACCTCTCGCAGCGCAGTGGTGGTAATTTCCTCGCCCGGCTCACAGATTCCTTCCACCGGTGTCCACACACCATTATCGGAGCGCTTGACTAGGAGCACGGAAGGAACCTCCCACAATGCGGCGTCTGCGGGTACATCGCGGAGGATAATGGCGCTACAGGCCGGCACGAAGATCTGATCGTGACCAATCTTTTCGCGCAGCTGAACAATGAAATCTGGAGTCGGCATGCCACCTAGGGTAGACCAGTGCCGCCGATCTAGGCCATCGGGCCTAGAACCTTCTTGGCAAGCCGTTGAATATCGGTAGCCAAGGTGAAAGTCAGCTCCATATCCGTCTGTGTGTTCTCGCAGGAGCGCCCTTCTTCGAGGGATTGCGTCGTTCCGGAGACCACGCCCACGATGGTCTGTTTGCCTTCTACCTCGCCATAGACCGGCCCGCCCGAATCGCCATTGGTACTGCACACGTGTGCCCGTGCAGCAAGCGAATCCCACTGGCGGTCCTGCCAGGTGAGCTGCGCAATTTCCGCATCATGCGAAACCGATCCACACGTCTCATTAGTAACCACGCCCAGCTTGCACACCTTCTGTGGCAGATGAGCCAGCGAGGTGGCGACGGTATTGTCTACCTCCCCGGGGACATAGTAATCAGCACTGCCGGTGATTTCGATAAAAGCTACGTCGAGGTCATAACTCTTTTCGGCGTAGATATCAGAATAAATGACCTCACCAATGGGCTCGGCGGGATATTTGAACTCACCGTCGGCAGAGCCAGCCCAGACCTTATCGTGAGGTTTGCCGCAATGGCCGGCGGTAACGGCGATGGTGCGGGCGTCGGCAAGCGTAAATGACCATGCCGCCGTACAAGAGTGGTACTGGAAATAAGCGCCTGGCTGCGGGTCATCGCCGGAGAGCTCAAGAGCCGTGCCCGGCGCGATCGGCGCCACGGCCGGAGAATAGGCCTCATTAGGAATGAGGTTTTTATAAGACAGGGCAGAAAAACTTGGTTCTTCCCCACCCCGAATCGGGCTGCAGGCCGCGAGGAGCACGGCCGTGCAGACTGCACCAACGCTAGTTGCTATCCGCGCCCGCATCCCCGGCGTCGTCCTTAGCATCCTCATCCTTAGCCATCTCCGCCTGGGCCTTGAGATCGCGGATGAACTTTTCTGGGTCAAACTCGGTGTAGTGTTCCGGGCCGGCAAAATTTTCTAGGGCCATGAGCTAAACCTCCGTTTTCTGAATCGACGTGGTGATGTAATCCTTGACCACCGCAGCATCATTGGGCAAGTCCTTAACATGCCGCTCAGTATCGAGAATGCCAGCAAAACGCTCAGGCGGCTCGGGGGCAGAGCCAATGGCCTCTGTGATGGTCTCCGTAAACTTCACCGGCAGTGCAGTCTCCAAGCATACGATGGGCGTTTCCACGCCTTCGCGCTGCGCGCCGCGGGCGACCTTAATGCCATCGGCTGTGTGCGGATCCACCAGGTAGTTAAAACGCTCGTGTACGTCTTTGATGGTGGCGAGGCGATCGGCGTGGCTGGAGGAGCCAGATAGGAATCCATATTCTTGACCGGCTGCGGCGATCTTCTCTTGGTTGAGGCTGAAACCGCCCTCTTTGACCTTAGTGCCAAAAAGCTCCGCTGCTTGGGCTGCATCGCGGCCGAGCAGGTCGAACACAAACCGCTCAAAATTAGAGGCACGCGAGATATCCATCGACGGCGAAGACGTAGCCATGGTCTCTGCCGCAGGACGCGGACGGTAGTTTCCGGTACGGAAAAACTCATCTAGCACGTCATTTTCATTGGTAGCCACGATGAGGCGATCGATGGGAAGCCCCATCTGGCGGGCGATGTGGCCGGCGCAGATATCGCCAAAGTTGCCGGTAGGAACGCTGAAGGAAACCTTCTGCTCGGCATTGTCGGTGACCTTCAGCCAGCAGGAGATGTAGTAGACCACCTGGGCCATAAGCCGCGCCCAGTTAATGGAATTGACCGCACCGATACGGTAGGTGGACTTAAAGTCGGCATCTCCCGAGACCGCCTTGACCACATCCTGGCAATCATCAAAGACGCCATCAAGGGCGATATTGAAGATATTCGGGTCATCCAGGCCAAACATCTGTGCCTGCTGGAAGGCCGTCATGCGGCCGGCCGGGGTGAGCATAAAAACGCGAATGCCCTGGCGACCTCGCATCGCATACTCTGCTGAAGAGCCCGTATCACCGGAGGTGGCGCCCAAAATATTCAGCGTCTCGCCGCGGCGGGCGAGCTCATATTCAAAAAGCTCCCCCAAAAGCTGCATGGCCATATCTTTAAATGCCGCAGTGGGTCCTTCAGAAAGGTGCCCGATAAAAAGGCCCTCTCCCAGTTCGGTAACGGGGACGATCTCCGGGTTTGCAAACTTGGGGCTGGTATAGGCCCGGGCGGCGATATCCTCGATATCTTGCGCTGGAATATCGTCAATGAAAAGCTTGAGCACCTCGGCCGCGAGTGCCGCATAGCCTTCATCCGCAAGGAGCGTGCGCCATGAATTTAAAGTGGCGAAATCCAACTGCGGGTAGCTCTCTGGCAGGTACAAACCTCCATCGGGAGCGAGCCCGCCAAGGAGAATATCCGTAAAAGATGCGGGCTGACGGGCGGTATCGCGGGTCGAAATATACTTCACACAAAAGAATCTTAGTAGTTAAGGCGTAAGGTATCAGCCATGTCGCAGCCGAATCCGAGAGAAGTCATTACCACTCAAGCTTTAGGCATTTGGGTGGCCGCCATGGCGGTCTACCTCGTAGCGATTACTGGCCGTACCTCTTTTGGCGTTGCCGGCCTGGACGCTATTGAGCGCTTCGATGTTGATGCCGGCCGTATCGCTGTTTTTACCTCCGTGCAGCTGGGCGTGTATGCCTTAGCCCAAATTCCTACCGGCATATTGATCGATAAATTTGGCCCACGCCTACTCCTGGTAGTCGGCGCCGTCATCATGGGCATCGGCCAGGTAGTGCTGGGCTTTACTACTAGCTATGGCGTAGCCATCGCAGCCCGCGTGCTCATTGGCGCGGGCGATGCCACGGCGTTTCTCTCCGTGATGCGCATCCTTCCCTATTGGTTCCCGCTGCACCGCACGCCAATGTTTACCCAGGTGACCTCGTCGCTCGGGCAGATGGGCCAGTTCATCTCCGCGGTGCCTTTCTTGTGGTTGCTGGGCGCAGCCGGCTGGACCGCCGCCTTCGTTACCCTTGGTGCGGTGGGCATTCTCGTGGCCATCGCCGCGATTGTGGCGGTGGCAGATTCACCGGAAAAGCTGGGCATTATCCCCACGGAAAAAGAACCGCCCAACTCTCAGGCCACCAGCATCCCGGCGCGCCTGAAGAAAGTATTCCGCTCCCCAGTGGCATGGCAGGCCTACTTCATTCACTACATCGGTATGCTCCCGCTCATCGTCTTTGTCATGCTCTGGGGAATGCCAATGATGACCCAAGGAATGGAGCTATCCAAGGCGAAGTCCAGCCTGGTGCTTACCTTGTTGGCGGTATTTTTGGTCCTTGTCGGCCCATTGCACGGCAAGATTTCTTCCCGTGCACAGCATATTCGCCCGTGGCTCAGCCTGGGTTTTGTAGCGGTCCACGTTCTGACCTGGCTCATTTTCTTTACCTTCGGCACCGCCAGTGGTTTGGCCGCGATTTTGGTGGTGTCCTTCGTTACCGCGCTCTGCACGCCGACGGCTAACTATGGCTTCGATATCGTGCGCGAGCGCATGGATCGATCCGTGGTGGCCACTGCTACGGGCCTGGGCAATATGGGCGGGTTTACCTCCGGCATGCTGGGCGCTCAACTCTTCGGCATGGTGCTGGACCATTCCTCTGCTGCCCCTAACTACTCCATGCCGGATTTCACTGCAGCCTCCGCGGCGGTGCTAGCCGTGTGGGTGGTCGGCATGATTGGTGTGGTAGTCACCCACTTCCTGCGGCGCCGCGCCGGCGAGGATGGGCCTTCTGTCACCATCGTGGAAGTTTCTTAAAGGCCAGAGCTTGGTTACTCGGGGTTGACAATAAAGCGGATGGTTCCTTCAGGATCCGCTAAAAGCTCACGGGTAGCCGCCACGGCTTCCGCCTCATCGAAGGCGATGCGTTCAAAGCCAGTATCGTTTAGTTCCACAATGTCTGCCCCCGGGCAGGCCAAAAGAATTGGCGAGTGCGTGGCGATGATTATCTGCGCGCCGCGGTCAACCGCTTGGGCTATTTCCCCCACTAGGGCCAGCTGCCGGATAACGGAAAGTCCCGATTCTGGCTCATCAAGGACATATACGCCTTGGCCATTGATGTGCTCATAGAGCATGTCGAAGACGGATTGTCCGTGCGAGCGGCGAGATAAATCTACATTCTGGGACAAGGTGGAGCGGCCTGCGCGTTCGTCTGATGAATCTCCGCGTTCAATCAGATGCTCGTGTTTTTCAGCGCGTAGGAAATAGGCGCGTTGGATGACTTTATCCGTGACGCAGCGAATGGGGCTGCGGGGAACGATTTCATCGGGATCGTCCATCCGTCCGCCTTCGGGAGAGCAGCCCAAATCACTGGCCACACCGGCGAGCAAACTAGATTTACCAATGCCGTTTTCCCCCACGAAGACGGTTACCGGCCTCCGCAGCTTAAAGCTTCCTAGGTCGGCCAAGTAATCGAAAACCGGCAGCTTTGCCCTGTAGTCATCGGGCTTAAACTTCAGGCTTAGGGCATCAATCAGCATGGCCTCTAGACTAATTCAGCTCATCCAATATGCGCAGCGCGTCTTCACGTGTAGCTTCCGCACCAAAGTTTTTCAGGTGGCCGGCCAGTTCACCAGTGGGAAGTGATTGGGCGATGGTATCGGCCGGCACGGTATTGACGGCATAGGCCACTCCTACCCCACCGGTGATGGGGATGGCGATGGCGGCGATTACTCCCACCGCGGTCGATAGCGTGGACTTGAAAGTCATAGTCTCCTCCAAAGGCTTCGGCACCGAGCACCCTGCCCGTTACCAATTTGTGATGTTTTACCTTAGGAAGAGTTACTGCCAAGGCGATGCCTCGCAGCTGCGGGTTTCCTGGATTTTCGTCCCCAACTTGCACGGTAAAGACTGGTTAGTTTGCCGGGTAGCTTTCTGCGACGATGCCATCGCTAGCCGGCATAACAAGGCCTCGCTCAAAAGCTACGAGAACCGCTTTTTCATCGGATTCGCTGATGTCACCGGCTTCCACTGCACTGCTCAGCTCGCGCTCAAGGTACACGCGCACATCAGACTTACCGTTTTCGGTCTGGGTAATATCTCGCGGGACGGACTTTAGTGGAATACCCAATGCCTTAGCTAGGGAGGTCACCCGGTTAGCATCGGTGGAATTATCGTCCCTGATGGTACCGTTGACCTGCGCAGGAACGTCTTCTTGGACTACGCCACCGGCCACGGCCTCGCCCACGGTTTTTGTCCCTTTGGGTGGATTGTCGCGGTTGGTTGCCCATACCCCTACTGCGATGGCCACGATGACGGCCACGGCCACAAAGACCCATAGATAGATGAGTTTGCGGCGGTGTACCCCACTGATTTTAGCCATGGAAACCAGCACCATCGCTAAAAGAACCGTAGTCATTGCCGCGCGGGTTCTCGCCGCGATCATTGAGGGCATCAATGATGGAGCGAATGGTGGCCTCCCCTATGCGGTCGGCGCGGCCCCATGAGCGAGGGGTTTGGCGGGAATTTTGCGGCGCTGATTCCGGGCTCGGCGGTGTGGGTTTTTGTTCCCGGGGTGTGGAGACCTCAATGGTCACTGTGGTGCCATCAAGGTGCAGGGCGTCGCCGTCGCGCACGCCCGCGGCACGCGCAGCGGAAAGCAATGCGGATAGCTCGCCTACCGTGGCGTTATCCACATCAAGTTGCAGCTTAAAAGACATAACTAGCCAGTCCTTCCTCTTTCCCATCCCACTCTAGAGTCCGGCAGTGCAAAAAGTAAGGCTGCAGTGCTCACACCGGGGATTTTCAAGGGCAACTCTAAGAATGCTCGAAGGATTCCTCCTCGCCCCAAAAGACTTCATCGACTACCTTGCGGGCATGCCGGGTTAGTTTCAAATAGTGTTCCAAAAACTCCTGGTTATCTTCCGGTGCCCATCCGGCGGCACCGGCTACTTGGGCCAGCTGCGGGCCAGGTCCAGGCAGTTGGTCCACGCGCTTGCCGCGCACAAGCACTAGCGCATTGCGGGCGTCGGTAGCCATAAGCCAGGCTTCGCGCAGGTCAGATACCTGCCCGGCGGAAAGGATAGCGGTTTCTTCCAAAGCATCAAGCACGCGCAGCGTAGACGGATCATGGAGCTCGGCGTACTCGTGGGCATGCATCATCGTCAGTAGCTGAACGGTCCATTCAATATCGGTTAGCGCACCGCGACCAAGCTTGGTGTGAGTATTGCGGTCCGCGCCGCGCGGTAGGCGCTCATTGTCCACACGTGCCTTCATGCGCCGAATATCGCGAATGGTAGATGCGCTGGCGCCACCTTCTGGATAGCGGAAGCTATCCACCATGGACATAAAGCGCTCGCCTACCTCTTTATCCCCAGCAACGAAGGCCGCGCGCAACAAAGCCTGCAGCTCCCAGGACTCGCCCCATTCGCGGTAGTAACGCTCATAGGAGGAGATAGTGCGCGCCACCGCACCGGAGCGACCTTCGGGACGCAGGCCTAAGTCGACATCCAGTGGCGGGTCTCCCGAGGGCTTAGACAAGCGGCGCCGGAGCTTATCGACGATCCCGATGGCCCACTTCACTGCCTCCCCTTCCGCATCAGAGTCAGCATCCTGTTCGGCGGGTTCTGCTACCACGAGCACGTCCGCATCTGAACCGAAGCCCAGCTCCATGCCTCCCAGCCGGCCCATGCCAATGACGGCAATGCGCGCTGGTGGCTCCGCATCCTCGTTGGCTAGGCGCCATGCCCGCACCTCGGCGCGAAGGGCAGCTTCCAGCACGGCATCCCAAACGGTAGATAGCTCATAACACACCTGCTTGACCGGCATAAAGCCCAGCAAATCCGCACTAGCAATGCGGGCAAGCTCTACCCGGCGCAGCGAGCGAGCCACCGCCACCGCCTTATCTGGGTCGGCGTGGCGCTTGCTGGAATTAACCAGTGCTTTGGAGACCTGGTCGGGCTTGGTTTCCAGCAGCTTGGGGCCAGTGGCACCGTCAGAAAGCTGCTTTAACGAATCCGGCGCGCTAATAATCAGATCCGAGGTAAACGGTGACGTGCCCAGGATGTGCATGAGCCGCTGGCCCACAATTCCTTCATCGCGCAGCATGCGCAAGAACCACGACCTATCGTTCGCGGCTTCAGAGAGTTTGCGATAGTTCAGCAGGCCCATGTCTGGGTCTGCGGTATCGGAAAGCCATTCCATCAAGGTGGGCAGCAAAATCGCCTGAATGCGTGCTTTGCGTGAGGTTCCTGCCGCCAGAGAAGTCAGGTGCTCAAAGGCGCGGTCTGGATGGTTATAACCCAACGCGGCCAGCTGCAGCTTGGCGGCCTCGGGCGAGAGCTTCAGCTCATCGGCGGACATGGTGACCACAGAATTAAGAAGTGGCCGGTAAAACAGGCGCGAATGCAGCTCGGAGATGCGCAGACGAATCCGGCGCAGGTGCGACAGCATGCGCTCGGCTGCAGATTGAGTGCCCTGCGGATAAAAGCCGGCGATGCGCGCCAGCCACTTCATCCCGTCTTCATCATCACTATCCGGCAGCGTGTGCGTTCGCCGGAAGCGCTCCAATTGCAATCGGTGCTCAAGCAAGCGTAAAAACTCATAGGCTTCAATGAGCTGGGTGCCGTCCTCACGGCCGACATACCCTGCCGAAACCAATGCCTCCAGCGCATCCACTGTGGATAATGCGCGCAGCGTTTCATCGGAACGCCCGTGCACCAATTGCAAGAGCTGGACTGCAAATTCAATATCACGCAGGCCACCCACGCCCAGCTTCAGCTCGCGATGCTTTAGTTCTGCAGGAACATTAGCCAGCACGCGGCGGCGCATGGCCTGGACGTCTTCCACAAAGGACTCGCGCTGGGAGGCCGTCCACACCATCGGGCGGATCTGATCCAGATAGTCCTGGCCCAGTGGTAGGTAACCGGTCATCGCGCGCGCTTTCAGGAGCGCCTGGAATTCCCAAGTCTCCGCCCACCGCTTGTAGTAGGCAACGTGTGATTCCAAAGTGCGCACCAAAGCACCCGATTTTCCTTCCGGGCGTAAGTTCGCATCTACTTCGAAGAAGGTGGTGGAGCCAATGCGATTGAACTCCGCCGCCAGGCGCATGGCCCGTGGGGTTGCCTCACTGCCGACGAAAATGACGTCCACATCAGAGATATAGTTCAGCTCCCCCGCACCGCACTTTCCCATCGCCATGACTGCTAGTTGCGCGTCTACAGGCTCGTCCCCGTAGATGGTGCGCACAGCGCAGGCGAGGGAGGCGGTTAAGGCGGCGTCGGCAAGCGCGGTGGTCAGCGCCGTAATCTGGCGGAATCCTACCTCCGGCTGGGGTGTGGTCTGGCCCTTGCGTGCATGGAAGGTACCGGCCACATCGCAGGCGGCAATGCGCATCATTAACGTGCGGTAGGTCGTGCGCAGCGCCTGCTTATGCTCTCCCTCGCCGGCGCGGTAGGTGCCCGGCGCGCCAAGATCCTCTCGCGCCGGATCGGGCCGATCACTATCCTGAGCAAATTCCGCGGGCCGGGCGTCGACGGCGCCGAGCAGGCTCTGCAGCATCTCTTCGGGCTGCGGGAGGGGCTTTTCTAGTTCTCGCCACAACTCAGGGTTTGCCGCGAGGTGATCGCCAAAGGCGGTCGAAGCACCCAGCAGGGCAAAAAGGCGCACGCGCACCGTTTCATTGGTGCGCACAGCCTCATCGAGCTCTGGGACTTGCTCATAAATGCGGATCAGATTGTTGAGGGCCAAGTCTGGATCCCCCACGGCCGCAAGGGTCCACAAAAGATTGACCGATTCTGGATTATTCCAGCCCAGCTGCTCAATATCCGAAGCAGCATGCGGGTGGGTAAGGCCAAGCGTGGCCGGTGAAGGCACAGCAGCAGGACGCATTATTCTCCTAGAAATTCAGGTTATTGCGCAGCTCAAAGGTGGTGATCTGGCTCTGATAGCGATGCCACTCATCCCACTTGGAGCGCAGGAAGAACTCAAAGACGTGCTCGCCCAACACCTCCGCCATGAACTCGGATTTTTCAAACTCGCGCAATGCTTGGTCCAGGCTGGTGGGCAGATCCTTATATCCCATTGCCCGGCGTTCGCGGCGGGTGAGCTGGTGGACATCGTCCTCAGCTGGATCATCGAGTTCGTAGCCTTCCCGGATGCCTCGCAGACCAGCTGCCAAGAGCACCGCATAACCCAAGTACGGGTTCATGGAGGCATCAATAGAACGAATTTCTACCCGGCGGGAATCTTCCTTAGTAAGCCGGTAGGTGGGCACGCGGACCAACGCAGAGCGATTAGACACGCCCCAGGTTGCTGAACCCGGTGCCTCGTTGCCAAACATCAGGCGCTTATAGGAATTTGTCCACTGATTAACAATGGCGGACATCTCCGTGGAGTGTTCCAGGATTCCGGCGATGAACTGTCGGCCAGTCTGCGACAAGGAAAATTCATCGTCCGGATCGTGGAAGGCATTAGATTGGCCTTCAAAAAGGCTCAAGTGGGTGTGCATGCCAGAGCCTGGCAGATGCTCGAAAGGCTTGGGCATGAAGGTGGCGCGCACGTTTGAGTTGGTTGCCACCTGTTTGATTACGTGCCGGAAAGTCATGATGCTATCAGCCATGGTCAGCACGTCTGCATGGCGCAGATCAATTTCTTGCTGCCCCGGTGCGGTTTCGTGATGGCTAAACTCCGTGGCAATTCCCAGTGATTCCAGCGCCAGCATCGCCTTCCTACGGAAAAGCGGGGCGGTATCATGCGTAGCCTGGTCGAAATAACCACCATTATCGGTCGGTACCAAGTCCGTGAGTTCGCGGCCACGCTCAAAAAGGTAGAACTCGATTTCTGGTGAGGCCATGCAGGTAAATCCATCATTGGCGGCCTCGGTGACCTGGCGGCGCAGGATATGGCGCGGATCCACCATGGAGGGCTGGCCGTCCGGCTGCGCGATATCGCAGAACATGCGGGCCGATTGCAGGTCCGGCTCATCCATATCAAAGGGCAGAATCTGGAAGGTGGAGGGATCTGGCAGCGCAATGGTGTCAGACTCAGAGATACGGGAGAACCCTTCCACGGAAGAACCATCGAAGCCAACACCTTCTTCAAAGGCCGATTCTAGCTCGGATGGGCTCATGACCACGGATTTAAGGGCGCCCAAAATATCCGTAAACCACAGGCGGATAAAGCGGATATCACGTTCCTCAACGGTTCGCAGGACAAATTCGTGTTGGCTATTCATGCCTTAGACCTTACCGGCTCACCTCCGAGGGATGTGCAGTTCATGCGACAGTTTTTCCAGGACGAAATGCGCAGGTCGCAAGAGTATCTAGGGGGTATCAAGCGGGGGCTTTTCCTTCATGTGCCAACTGAGGTGCATGCTTTGCTGAGGAAGCAAGCGAACACACGTACACCTCTTAAAGGACGAAGTTTTATGACCACCCACTGCGATGACCTTTCTACTCACGTAATCGAACGCCTCATCACCGCCGCGCAACATGGTTGGGCACCGGCGGATTTAGAGCACATCTTAGGCCCGCATGCTTACCCCATTATCTACCGTGCTAGCCCCCATGTGCCGGCACGAATTACCTCCCCTGCCTTACGCAAGGCCTGGCTGCAAATGGCACCGCCGGACGAAAATTTCATTCCGCGCGATAAGCTGCGCGCCATTATGAAAGAGCTCATCCACCTGCCTAGGCTGCGCGATACTGAACTTTTGGCCTCTGGTGAATCCTTGCGAGAAGACGGGCTTAGCGATAAACAACGCAAAATTCGCGCAAAGGTCCTAGGCCTTTTACGCAAGGCTGAGTCCACCAGTTTTGAAGACGAGGCCGAGGTTCTGATTTCTAAGGCGCAGTCCCTGCAACAGAAGTATCGCATCGAGGATCTGCTTACTTCCGAGCTCCCCAATCTCATTTCCCACCGCGTGCACATCCACCCGCCCTATATCAAGCACCAGGCTTCCCTGCTCAGCACCATCTCTGACGCCAATGGATGCACCACGCTCCTCATCCATGACAGAGGCCTAGCCTGTGTGATTGGTGCTCCTGCCGACGCCGCCCATTGCGCCGACCTCTTTGCCTCCCTCAACCGCCAATGCGACTGGTTTATGCGTAACGGCGATGGCGCGGAAATCGCCCGCGCTACTAATTCCACTGCCGCATATCGCCGCAGCTTCCGCCTGTCTTATGCCGCCCGCATCGGTGAATTGCTCACCCAAGCCAATGAGGACGGAATTGCTGAAAACCTGCGTGATTCTCAGTATTGCTCTCACCATGCAGAGGCTGTAGCCACCCAAACCCTTCCCGCTTTGCAAGCACGCACCGATCACGCCATCGATACCCGCAACCGCCTCTTTCCCAATCTCACAGAGATGTCGCTATCAATGAACAGTCTGCACGGCATCAACGATGGCATTGCCGCTGCCGATAAATCTCACTTGGGAGGTGACGCCTCAGGGCTCGGTTCAGTTCCAGAAATTACACGGTAATTTCCCCTGTTTGATACGGTTCTTGGCCCCCGTTCCCTGCTAGCGAACGGGGGCAGAGTATGGCACCGCAACGAGGTCATTACAGGTAAGATCACCGATGAGATTGATTAGGTCTAGAAAGTAGAAGGTACGTGAATGTCTACACAGTCTTTTCTCGAAGTTGAAGCGAAATTCTCCGTAGCCGAGTCCACTCAGCTCCCTGAACTGACCCGCCTTGAGGGAGTTGACCACGTCGCAGACACGCGCCACCACGCTCTTTCGGCCATCTACTACGACACTGAAGACCTCCGCCTCACCCACGCTAAGGTCACCCTCCGCCGCCGCACCGGTGGCAATGATGATGGCTGGCATATCAAGATTCCTAGCGAGGCTGGCCGCACCGAAATCCACGCAGAATTGGGAGAGCCTGTCGATGGCCGCTATGAAGTTCCTAGCGAGCTGCTCCATCAGGTTCGCTCCATTGTCCGCCACAACGAGCTCACCCCAATTGCTCAGGTAGACAACAAGCGCACCGAGATGGTCTTGGCAGATGCCGATAATAAGCCAGTGGCAGAGTTTTGCGATGACCACGTCACCGCCTTTTCCTTCCTTCCCGGCGGCGAGCAACAGTCGTGGCGCGAATGGGAAGTAGAGCTCGCAGGTGAGCTACCTGGTACCGAGGAAGGAACGCAGTTCATTCGCCGTGCTACCTCTCTTCTCATCGGTGCCGGTGCACGCGTATCTTCTTCCCCATCCAAGCTGAAATCGGCCTTGGGTGATTCTTATGCCAACGCCCCGCTTCCCCCAGCCCTGGTATCGCCGGACGTGGACCCGGATTCCCCTGCCGCCGCCGTGATCACCGCACTGCAAGCTAACCGCGACAAGCTGGTTGATTATGATCCACGTGTTCGCCGCGATGAGTGGGACTCGGTGCATCAGATGCGTGTAGCTACCCGCGAGCTGCGCAGCCACCTTCAGACCTTCCATGGCATCGTGGTCGGACCAGAAATCGAAAAAATTGAAGCCGATCTGAAGGAGCTCGCTGGCATTTTGGGCGTTGCTCGCGATGCGGAGGTTGTTGAAGAGCGCTGGCAGAAGCTGTTGGAGTCCGAAGATTCTGACACCTTGGATGATTCCACCCGCGAGCACATTGCGCAGGATATGGGCACCGCCTACCGCCGTGCACACCGTCGCGTTATCGCCGCCCTTGATTCCGAGCGTTACCTCGAGCTGCTAGAGTCGCTCGACCGCTTGCTCGCGGATCCGCCAACGGCCGATAAGCAACAGGAATCCGCTCCGGTAAATGATGATGCGGAGCAGACGGAAGAACAGTCCTCTACGGAGGAAGGCGCTGCTTCTTCTGAGTCCCGCGAGGATAACGCGGCTGCTGCAGAGAAGGCCAAAAAGAAGCCAGAAAAGAAGTCCAAGGACAAGTCCGCGGACATGGACACTGTGATGGCGCAGCACCTTGAAAAGGCCTATAACAAGCTGGTCAAGCGCCATAAGAAGGCCGTAGAGAATTGGGATAACCCGGAGCTGTCCCTGCACGAGCGCGAGGACTATTTCCACGATATGCGTAAGGCTGCAAAGAAGCTGCGTTATGCAGCAGAAGCAGCTGGTTCTGCCACCAACCTTAAGACCAAGCGTCTCTATAAGGCCTGCAAGCAGATGCAGTCGGTGCTCGGTGATTTCCAAGATTCCGTGACCTCGCGTGATAAGCTGCTCGAACTGGCAGATTCCGCTCGCCGCCGTGGGGAAAATACCTTTGGCTATGGCCTGCTCTATCAACGCGAGCGCACCATCGGGCTGAAGGCGCTGGATGATTACGCCGAGTCTTTCAAAGACATCAAGGCGGCGTTTAAGCCGCTGCGTAAGAAACTAAAGTAGCCGCGCTTCCCGGGCAGTTACCGGGAAACACGGCGTAGAAAAAGATGGCTGGAGGTTATTTACTTCCAGTCATCTTCTTTGTCTGCGGCATCTGCCGCATCGTTGCGGGCGTGGGCAATCTCGATAGCGTTTTCTGCTTCTTCACGGGTGTCGTACGGGCCCATTCGGTTTTCCCAGCCAGAGGTCTTGCCTTGGCTGACTTCCTTGGTGGATGGATCGAAGAACCACTTCTGGTCTGCATCGCTCATAAAACTATCCTCTCAGTCGTAGCGCCAGCGGCACCGGCTGATCGCTGCCGCTGGTATGGTTTGTGTCCACACTACCCACGCCGTCTAAGCGATGCCCGCTAGAATGTGGGGCAGCACATTTCTTTTATACGATTCCATGTCGTATTCCCCGCCGCCGCACCAAAAGGTGGCGGGCATTCGTTGCTTTAAGCGCACCGCCGCGTGCGAGTGGCAACGAAGACTACTGGTCCCAGAACCTGGAAAAGGAGCTTTAGCACCCATGCCACTGTGGTCAACGCCTGCAGAGCCTGTAGCCGAGCGCGCCGCCCAAGCACATACTGATCTCACGGGCAGCGCTCCAACGCATACCGCTAGCGCGCCGGCAACGTGGTCCCTTATTGGTGAACATATTGACCACTTCGGCGGCATTGTTGCCATGTGCGTGGACAAGCTACGTGCCGCTGCGGCAGTAAGCTCGCGCACCGATGGGGTGGTAGCGGTACATTTCCACCCGGCAGAAGGTGAGTCTGCCCATGATTCGATAAGCCTGCAAGCGCTCGCAGAGCTGGCAACAGCGCAACAACCCACCACGGATGCAGAGGGCCAGCCAATCATTCCGCCGGCTCCGGAGGGAGGGCTGGCTGCCCGCGTGGGTGGCATTGTCCACACGATGATTAACCGCCAGTTGCTCTCTCGTGAGACAGCCGGCGCGGATATCACCATCGCCTCCGACATTCCGGAAGGTGCTGGTTTGGGTGCGGATGCCGCTGCGGACGTCGCGGTAGCGCTGGCACTCATGGGGGCTGATGCGGACCTGGATGCGCCGCTAAGGGCCCGGGTGGCAGATGTATGCACCCAGGCCGTTACTACCTTTGGTGCGCGGCCGCCTTTGCGTGCCCGCCATAGCGCGGCTCTGCGCAGCACGGGTGAGGGCGTATGCATTATGGATTACGCCGACGGATCTGTCACCCACGCCCCGCACCTTGTAGGTCGCGAGATAGCTGCCTTCGCGGTGGCGGTGCCGGAAGATTTTTCCGCGCAGGAAGAAAAGGCCATCGCCGATATCCGCCAGCGGCAGCGCTTTATTGATGATGCCTGCCATTCTTTTGGCACCGATTCGCTGCGCTTGCTTCCAGACGCCCAACAGCGCGTCCTCGATTGGCTCAAGGCCGTCCACAAGGTCTACGGCGAGGAGGGCCACCCGAGCATCAGCGCCGCTACGGAGTGGATGGCCTTTTATGAGGAAGAAACCCAGCGGGTAGAAAAGTTCACCCGCTTCCTGCGCTCGCACCGCGGCGCGGAGCTCTTCCCCATCCTTTTGCAATCACAGTCCTCCCTGGCCAATATCTACGGCTTGGACTCGGCAGAAAAACTCGCCGAGCTAGTCACGGTCCGCGGTGCCGTAGCGGGGCGTTCGGCGCACGCGGGTACATCGAACGCAGTCATTGCCTACGTGCCGGCGAAAAGCGCGCATAATTTTGCGGCCGACCTGGCAGACGATGGCCTGCTCGTAGTCGAATTACAGCCGGGCGAGGCCGCACGCGGCGAAAGCTAGTAGCCTCACCAGCTAGTCAGCAGGCCACGCAAAGAGTACCTCGCGCGAATCGGTATCCGCTGTCACCAGCGAGACGGTGGTTTCGCTGCCGGTTTCTGGCGCGCCTACAGAGTGGGCGAAGACTGGTGGCTCCGGCACAAAAATCCGAGCTTTGTCCCGCTTCGCATCGCCGCTGACAACGATGGCCGGGAAATTGGTGCCGAGCCAAGGGCGCAGCACGGTGGCCTCGGTGAGGTTGAGGCAGGCCCTATCCACTTGGGAGGCAAGCTGCGAGGTAGAGCGCATTGCGCCAATGACCTCCGTGGCGCGCTCCCCCACCCAGCCGGGAACCTCGTAGTCGCCGCATAGGGCTAGACAAACCTCGGTGGCGAACCTATCGGAAAGGCGTCGCAGCGGCGCGGTCACGTGTGCATAGTAGCCGCCTATCCCGGCATGCACCTGCGCTTCCTGCTCTCCTAGCCACGCATAATCGGCGCCTCGCAGGAGGCTTTGGGCCTCGCGCATGACCGCCATGCCGCGTGGGGAATCGGCGTCGACGGTGAGGAGGAACTGGGGAATGGGGGCATCGCCAAGCGCAAAGCCCAGGGCTTGGGCCTCGGCGCGAAATTGGTCCTCGTGTTCCGGTTCGGCGGCGGGCAACGTACGCAGAAAACCCACGCCCGCTTGCTGCATAAGGCGTCCCGCGCACATGCCGGCAAGCAGTGAGATCTCCGAGTTATAGTCCATGACCTCATAACGAGGCTCGATAATGAGCTCAAAAGTGCCATCAGAATTTTCCACTACGCGCTGGGAGGGCAGGCGCAAGGAAATGGCCTCGCGGCGCAGGGAGGACTCCTGGCGCAATCGTCCGACCTCCGGCAACAATGCAATGGACGGGTGCAGGTTACCGGCCGCCAAGTCCACGTGCGCGCCCTCATAGTCTAGGCGGGCCTGGGAATAGATGAGCGCGCGCTCGACGTGGAAAGACTCCACCTCACCGGCGTCATCTAGATCAAAGGTCCACAGCACGGCCGGTTTATCGGTTTCAGGCAGCAGTGAGGCACGGTCCTCGGAAAGCTCGGGCGGGTGCAGGCGAGCTGGTGCATCGGGAAGATAAATAGTCTGGCCGCGGCGGAAGGACTCGCGCTCCAGCTCGCTGCCGGGCTCGATAAAAGCGGCAACGTCTGCGATGGCATAAAAGACGCGGTATCCGCGCTCGCGCCTTTCCACATAAACCGCCTGATCCAAGTCCATGGAACCGGCCGGATCGAGGGTCACGAAGGGAATATCACGGGCATCGCGGCGTGAGTCGGCATAGCGGTCCTGCGCGCGAGCGGCCTGATGGGTGACCGCGGCCGGAAAATCGGTGGCTACCGAAAATTCTGCGGCAATGGCGCGGAAATCGAGCGGGGCGGCGTAGAGCTTCATGCCCACCACCATAAACGTCTTGGGGCGAATGAGTCGGCCTATAAGCCGGATTCTGTCTAATCGCGGCACTCCCAAGGGAGCACCGCGCGGTGAACATCCATCTAGACCAACCGTTGCCAGTTGGTTCCAGCAGCTACCTTCAGGCTCGAGCGAGCAGCCTTAAAACGCCTGATCGGGCCCCGCAACGTGGCGGGGCCGTGATGCCTTGCTCCCGGTGGGGTTTACCCAGCCACCGCCATCACTGACGGTGCTGGTGCGCTCTTAACGCACCGTTTCACCCTTACCTTGTTGCTCCAACTTGGGCAGAAGCTCAAGCGGAGGCACAAGGCGGTCTACTTTCTGTTGCACTTGCCCGCGGGTTTCCCCGGGTTGCCGTTAGCAACCACCGTGCTCTATGGAGTCCGGACTTTCCTCGGCGCCCACGCGGCAGCAGCTCGCTGCCTGTATGAAGCGACGCGATCACCCGGCCGGCTCATTCGCGTTCCTTATTCTAGCGCAGGCCTGCCAGGTGGCCCACATCGTTAAATCCGTGCACCATAGAGCCGCCTTCCCAGAATTCCACCTGGGAAATGGCAGCCAGGTCTAAAAAGAGATGACCAAAGGTAGCCGGCCCGGCATCAAGCGCCTGGCGGATAAAGGACTTAATCGGATTGACGTGACTTACTACCAGCACGGTTTTGCCCGCAAAGCGCTCTTGTAGCTCCTTGCGGGTAGTGCGCACGCGGCGGTTGACTTCCTGCAGCGATTCCCCGCCCGGACAGGCGACGCTCGCGTCATGCAGCCATTGCTCGTGTAGTTCCGGATCGCGCTGGTGAGCCTCGGCGGCAGTCTTGCCTTCCCATGCGCCGAAGTCCACCTCGATGAGTCCTTCTACGGTCTCTACCTCGATATCGCGGCCATTGGCCACGGCCGCCGCTGTCTCTTGGCAGCGGCGCAGGGGCGAGCAGACAATGGCGTCAAGATCGGCGTCGGCAAGCGCTTGGGCGGCGGCCAGCGCCTGCTTTTGCCCGAGCTGCGTAAGCCCCGGGTTGGCGCGCCCGGAGTACTGTTTAGCGGCCGACATTTCTGTCTGCCCGTGGCGTAGCAGGATAAAGCGAGTGGTAGGTCCGCGGTCCCCAAGCCAATCGGTGGGGTGCGGCGCCGTGGTGTCGAGTTCCGTAGCCTGTGCCGATTCGGCGGTATCTTCCTCCCCGGCAACGATACCTTCAGGATGTCCGGCGGCCGCGGCGTCCATGGCGTCATTGGATAGGGCGTCTGCCACCTTATTCTTGGCGCGCGGCACCCAGTCCAAGCTGAAGGAAGAAAATCCGTTGATGTAGTCGCGGGCGCGCAGGGCCAGCTTCTGCATGTCCGGGTGCTTGATCTTCCAACGGCCGTTGATTTGCTCTACCACCAGCTTGGAGTCCATGTGGAACTCCACTTCGGTAGCGCCCATTTCGGTGGCGGCTTCCAGGCCGCGCAATAAACCGTTGTACTCAGCGACGTTATTGGTGGACTTGGTGCCTACTACATAGACGATTTCGCGCAGGATGCGCTGGCCGCTGCCGTCATAGATTACGGTGCCCGAACCGGCCACTCCGGGGTTGCCGCGGGAGCCGCCATCGGCGTAGATAATGACCTTCATTAGACCAAACGCACCAGGTAGGAGCCGCAATCGCCGCACTGCGGCAACTCATCGGCCGGGGCATTGCGCACCGCGTTTTGCTCCGCCGGCGGCAGGACAATGAAGCAGCCGCCACAAGCGCGGTTGGCCTTGAACTGGGCGGCGCCCACGCCGTTTTCCTCGCGCTGGGTATCGTACTCGCTCAGTACCCCGGCAGGCAGCTGTTGACGCAGCTCGCCGATGCGCACGGCCGGATCTTCCTGGTTGGCGGCCGCCTCCTGTGCCGCCTCGGCCGCGCGACGCAGCTTTTCCAGCTTGCGCTCGGAATCAGAAACGCGCGCACCGTGTACGTCCAGGTTAGAGCGCAGCGCGTGCACCTCATTATGGGCCTCTTGCAGCTCGCTCATGAGGTCTGCGATGCGGGACTTGGCGGCGTAGAGATCGTGCTCTAGGTCCTTGCGCGTTTCTGGATCCACCGCAGCGCCTAGCTGGCGCTTATCATCGCGCTCGCGCTGGCGCAGCTTGCGCTCATCGGCCTGGATGCGCAGGATTTCAGTCTCCATGTCATCGACGGCCATCTGCGCGGAGCCGGAAGCATCCAGTAGGCGCTTGTGTTCTTCTTTAGCCTTGTCATACTCGGCTTGTTCCGGGATTTCCTTCTTCGCGCCATGGCCCTGCGAGCGTTCCAGGTTGGCCAGCTCCAGCAATACCGGCTGTAGTTCTTGCGATAGTTTCACTTATGACTCCTTTGGGTGCGCAGAGATAGTCCACGGGTCGGTGCGCAGGCTGATAATTTCCGTATCCAGTTCTAAAGTATTCTCTACGATATCGCGCGCCTGGGCCGTCCACGGAAATTCGCTGGC
Organism: Corynebacterium kefirresidentii; assembly: GCA_002154655.1. Classification (GTDB taxonomy): domain Bacteria; phylum Actinomycetota; class Actinomycetes; order Mycobacteriales; family Mycobacteriaceae; genus Corynebacterium; species Corynebacterium kefirresidentii. Next base: position 57,586 of record NGUZ01000001.1, on the reverse strand, counting down.
CCAGTGGGCGGTATCGATGACGGCCGGCCCGCCGGCACGCAAGTGTTCATCCACCGGGTGGTGGCGCAGATCCGACGTGACATACACGTCTACGCCTAGCTTCGCGGCCGCGGAGAGGAAGGAATCTCCCGAGCCGGAAGAAACCGCTACGGTACGCACCTTTTGTTCCGGATCCCCGGCGGCGCGGATACCCCAGGCGGTCTCGGGGAGGGCATTGGCCACCTGCTGGGTAAACTCGCGCAGGGTCATCTCCTGTGGCAGCTCTCCTACGCGTCCGAGGCCGAGCGCCTTATCCAGGTCTTGGTGGCCAGCGGTTTCCGTAATGTCATAGGCCGGTACTTCATAAGGGTGCGCGGCGTGCAAAGCCTGCAGCAAGGCGGAGCGAAGCGCGGCCGGCGCCACGAACTCGACGCGGATTTCCTCGCCGCGGTGCAGGGCGCCAATTTCTCCCTCCGCTGGATCCGCTCCCTCTTCCGGCTGGAATTGGCCCGTGCCCGCGATATCGAAAGAGCAGTGAGAGTAGGCACCGATGTGGCCCGCGCCGGCGTCGAAAAGCGCCTGCTTTACCTCCTCGGCCGCGGCAACCGGCACGTGCACGCCCCACTTATCCACGCCTTGGGGCTCCGGCACGATGGGCCGGCCGGGGGTGATGCCCACCAGCTCCGCGAGCTTGTCGTTTACGCCCGGCCGCGCCTTATCCGCGTTGGTGTGGGCCGCAAAGAGGGCAACGCCATTGCTGACCAGCGTGTGCACGACCTTGCCCTTGGGCGTATCGGCCGCCACGGACTCCACCCCACGCAAGAGCAACGGGTGGTGAACCACGAGCATGTCCGCGCCTAGTTCTACCGCCTGCTCCGCTACCGCCTGGGTGCAATCCAGGGCAAAAGCCACGCGCTTGACCTCCGCGGTCGGATCACCGCAGATAAGCCCCACGGCATCCCACTTTTCCGCCAGGTGCGGCGGGTAGGCCTCATCGAGTACGCGGCGGACATCGCCCACGCTCACAGCGGACATGGAGGTACTCCTTTATGCTCGTTTCATGGAATAGTTACTACTGCTATATCCTATCTTCCGCACCACAGTACTATTCGCGCGAAGGGGTTTTCCGCATGACCGAATCCGCTGCCCGCTCCGGCCTCTACCTCGTCTTTGTTTGCACCGGAAATATCTGCCGCTCCCCCATGGCAGAAATCATCGCGCGCGATGAAATGGAAAAGGACATGCTAGACCTCGTCGCCACCGTAGATTCCTGCGGTCTGGGCGGCTGGCATGTGGGCCAGGGCGCGGACGAACGCGCAGTTGCCGAACTGCGCCGCGGCGGCCACGATGGTGGTTCCCACCGGGCGGCCAAGCTGGGACCCGAGCACATGGACGCTGATCTCTTCATCGCCATGGATAAGGGCCACCGCACAGCTCTCATTGAGCGCGGCATCGACCCGGACAAGATCCGCTTGATGCGCAGCTTCGATCCCGACTCCCCAGAAGACGCGGACGTGGCAGACCCTTACTATGGTTCCGCCGCCGATTTCGAGACCACCCGCAACAATATCGAGGCCGCCGTGCCTGGCCTGCTGGATTGGATTCGCGCTCACCACGACTAAACTAGGCCCCATGCTAAAGACGTTCCTTAAGCCAGGTTGGGTTCTACTGCTGCTGTTCGTCGTGGCCTTTTCCTACCTCGCTTTTACCGTCCTTGCCCCGTGGCAGCTGGGCAAGGACGATGACATTGTGGAACGCAACGAGCTCATCACTCACGCCTATGAGGCTGACCCCCAGCCGGTAGAAGACCTCGTGGATGACCACGGCGCTATCAAGAACGATGAGTGGTCCCGCGCCACCTTGCACGGCCGCTACCTGCCCCAGGATGAGGTACTGCTGCGCCTGCGCCCGGCCGAGTCTGGCCCGTCTTACCAGTCGTTGGTCCCCTTCCGTACCGATTCCGGGCTGACCATCCTGGTTAACCGCGGCTGGGTCAAGGCCGGCGAGGCCAACGCTGTGCCGGATATTCCCGCCGCCCCTTCTGGCGAAACGACTTTGACCGGCATGATCCGCGCCGACGAGGCTCAGCACCAGTCCGCCCCCATTAAGCAGGAGGGCTACCAGCAGGTCTATTCCATCCATACGGAGCAAATTGCCTCGCTTATCGACGCCCCCTTGGCCCACGACTACGTCCAACTTTCCGCGGACCAGCCCGGCGTGCTTAACCCCATGCCCATCCCGCAGCTCGACCGCGGCAACCACCTTTCCTATGGTTACCAATGGATTGCCTTTGGCATCATGGCTCCGCTGGGCTTGGGCTATTTCGTGTGGTCCGAAATCCGTGAGCACCGCCGCCTGCGCGAAGAGGAAGAGGCCCTCGCCGCCCTCGACGCCGATGCCTCTACCCCCTCCGAGCCTGCCTCTAGTGACGCCTCCGCCGCGGACCACACGCCCGCAGAGCCAACGACCGGCGCTGACTCCGCACCCAGCGAGCACGAAGCCGCGAACGACGATTCCACGGCCGTTCCCGCCGCGTCCTCCTCGCACGCTGCCAGCCGCCGCAATCGCTCCCGCTACGGCGATTCGAAGCCGGATCACTACGCCAAGCTGAATAAGCGCCGCCGCGAGCGCTACTAAGCCGACAACCCGCAGCCGTGGCTGAAGTGCCTGAGTACTTAGCCGAAGCCTAAGAAGCAGCCACGCTAATGAAGCTACATCCCCAACAGCCATGCACAACGTGGCCGAAAGTTGGCCCACAGGCGCCTTAAGCCTTGAGCCCCTCCCGGGCTAGCCCGTGCCCATGCATACGGAAAAGACCGCCTCCCGGAAATCAATCCGAGAGGCGGTCTGTGTTGTGCGGCCTGAGGGGATCGAACCCCCGACCTATTGGGTGTAAACCAATTGCTCTTCCAGCTGAGCTAAAGCCGCATGCGCTCTTGCGCTGTTAGAAACAGTAGCGCAGGTTGCTAGAGCAACACAAATCAGCAGGTAAAGCCCTACTTCTTGGTGTATCCGCGCTGCACCAAGCAAGAGCCTTGCCACTCGCCTAGGCGCTCTGCCTTGGTCTGCACCAAGCCGGCCAGCTGAGCGGACTCAGAGATGAGCCCTGGCTCTACGGTGCCAGGCTTTCCGGCACCCGGGGTAAGCAGCCAGACCGCACCGTTATCGGCCAGCGGACGGCTCGCGTCAACGAGTCCATCCACAAGGTCGCCATCCTCGTCGCGCCACCAAAGAAGGACTACATCGCACAGCTCGTCATTTTCTTCTTCCAAGAAATCATCGCCGAGCACGGCCTCGATCGATTCAGAGATCGCGGTATCGCAATCCTCGTCCCAACCAAGCTCCAGGGCGATTTGCCCTTCCTTGATTCCGAGCTTGACTGCAGCGTCAGCCACTATGCATTTCCTTCCTAAATCAGTGAATGTCTAGTCCGCGTATCTCCCCACATTTTGCGGGTGAATCGCGGCTTAATAGAAGTATTTTAACGCCCACTGCCCCCATTTACCCGCTAAAGGCGGGCAATTCCCCCATTTTGCAGGCCCTTCCACCACTCCGTCCTATTCCACAGAGTTAGCAAATTACCCTCTTTTACCCCAACAATCCTTGCAAAGATACTGGTTATGGCGATGTAACGTAACGCACGTCCCCTTAAGTCGGGCTTCACAACCATTGTGGATCTGTGAGCGCGTATCCTAGTAAGCAAACTGTGCAGACCCTTATACAGGAGGTTTAAATGGCCGAGAAGGACGCCACCAAGGGCGACTCCAACTTCCCGCTCATCCGCGACGGCGTTGCATCGTATCTTCACGATAATGATCCAGAAGAGACCCGCGAGTGGATGGATTCCCTCGATGGTCTGCTGGACCACTCCGATCCGGAGCGCGCACGCTACCTGATGCTGCGCCTGCTCGAGCGCGCCACCGCTAAGCGCGTTGAACTGCCTTCGTTGACGTCCACGGACTTCGTCAACACCATCCCAACCTCCATGGAGCCAGAGTTTCCTGGTGACGAGGAACTGGAAAAGCGCTACCGCCGCTGGATCCGCTGGAATGCGGCCATCATGGTGCACCGTGCACAGCGCCCAGGCATTGGCGTAGGCGGCCACATCTCTACCTACGCGGGTGCTGCCCCGCTTTATGAGGTGGGCTTGAACCACTTCTTCAAGGGCAAGGATGACCCCTCGGGCGGCGACCAAGTCTTTTTCCAAGGCCATGCCTCACCGGGCATGTACGCACGTGCTTTCATGGAAGGCCGCCTGACTGAAAAGGACCTTGATAGCTTCCGCCAGGAGGTATCCCGCGGTGAGGGCGAGGGGCTGCCGTCCTACCCGCACCCACGCCTGATGCCATGGTTCTGGGAATTCCCCACCGTGTCCATGGGCTTGGGCCCGATTAACGCTATCTACCAGGCACGCTTTAATAAGTACCTGGAGACTCGCGGCATCAAGGACACCTCCAAGCAGCACGTCTGGGCATTCTTGGGCGATGGCGAGATGGATGAGCCAGAATCTCGTGGCCTGCTGCAGATCGCTTCCCTCTACGAGCTGGATAACCTCACCTTCGTGGTCAACTGTAACCTGCAGCGCCTCGATGGCCCGGTTCGCGGCAACACCCAGATCATTCAGGAGCTGGAGTCCTTCTTCCGCGGTGCCGGCTGGGAGGTCATCAAGGTCATTTGGGGTCGCGGCTGGGATAAGCTGCTGGAAAAGGACACCGAAGGTGCCTTGGTCAACGTCATGAACACCACCTCTGACGGTGACTACCAGACCTTCAAGGCCAACGATGGCGCCTATGTGCGCGAGCACTTCTTCGGCCGCGATGAGCGCACGGCCAAGCTGGTAGAGGATATGTCCGATGATGAGATTTGGGCACTGCGCCGCGGCGGCCACGATTACCGCAAGGTCTACGCCGCTTACGCTCGCGCGCTGGAGAACAAGGGCACCGGCAAGCCAACCGTCATCCTGGCGCACACCATTAAGGGCTACGGCTTGGGTCACAATTTCGAGGGCCGCAACGCTACCCACCAGATGAAGAAGCTGACCCTGGATGATCTGAAGCGCTTCCGCGATAAGCAGGAAATTCCTTTCTCCGATGCGGAGCTGGAAAAGGATCCGTACCTGCCTCCGTACTACCACCCAGGCAAGGACTCCCCGGAGATCAAGTACATGCTGGAGCGTCGTAAAGAGCTCGGCGGCTTCCTGCCGGAGCGCCGCGAGGACTTCACCCCACTCGAGGCACCAGCACTGGACAAGCTGCGCTCTGTACGCAAGGGCTCTGGCAAGCAGGAAGTAGCCACCACCATGGCCTTGGTGCGCACCTTCAAAGAGATCATGCGCAACAAGGAGCTGGGCAAGCGCGTCGTGCCGATCATTCCGGACGAGGCCCGCACCTTTGGTATGGACTCCTGGTTCCCGACCATGAAGATTTGGAACCCCCGCGGCCAGAACTACGTGCCGGTTGACCATGACCTGATGCTCTCCTACCGCGAGGCCACCGATGGCCAAATTATGCACGAGGGTATTTCTGAGGCCGGCGCCGCTGCCTCCTTTACCGCTGCGGCAACGTCCTACGCTACCCAGGGCGAGGCCATGATTCCGCTCTACATCTTCTACTCGATGTTCGGCTTCCAGCGCACCGGCGATGCCTTCTGGGCAGCCGGCGACCAGATGGGCCGCGGCTTCATCATTGGCGCAACCGCCGGCCGCACCACCCTGACCGGTGAGGGCCTGCAGCACATGGACGGCCACTCCCCTGTCTTGGCTGCGACCAACCCGGCCGTGGTTTCTTATGACCCGGCCTTCGGCTACGAGGTTGCCCACTTGGTTTCCCGCGGTATTGAGCGCATGTATGGCAAGGACAACGAGGCCATCATGTACTACCTCACCGTCTACAACGAGCCGGTACACCAGCCGGCCGAGCCGGAGGATTTGGACGTGGAGGGCCTGCACAAGGGCATCTACCACTTCAATACCGCAGAGGGCGGCTCCATTGCTGCCAATATCTTGGCTTCCGGTGTAGGCGTGCACGAGGCGCTGCGCGCACAGCAGATGCTTGCCGACGACTTCGATGTCAAGGCCTCCATCTTCTCCGTCACCTCCTGGAACGAGCTGGCCCGCGACGGCGCCCGCCGCAACAAGGAAGCCCTGCGCAAGGGCGAGGAGCCGAGCGAGGCTTTTGCTACCTCCCAGCTCAAGGGCTACGAGGGTCCGTTCGTGGGTGTCTCTGACTTCACCACCGAGCTGCAGGAGCAAATCCGCCCATACGTCCCAGGCACCTACATCACCCTGGGCGCGGACGGCTTCGGCTTCTCCGATACGCGCGAGGGCGCACGCCGCTACTTCAACATCGACGCCGAGTCCATCGTCGTCGCAGTGCTCGATGGCTTGGCTCGCGAGGGCAAGATTGAGCGCTCCGTTGTGGAGAAGGCAGCCAAGGATCTCAAGCTCGATGATCCGACCGTGACCACCCACATCGAAGACTAATCTCATCCTCGGCGCGGGCTAGACCCGCGCCACGCGCTACAAGAAAGGCGCCGCCGGCTTCCCCGCCGCGGCGCCTTTTGCGTGCCCAGCAAACGGGCCTATGCATCCGGCCCGTCTATATCGCATCAAGGACGCGGCCAAGGGCCGCGGAGATAGCCTCGGGGTCTTCGAGTATCACCATGTGTCCGGAGCCATCCACTGTCTGCAGGTTGGCGGCGGGCCAATGCTTACAGAGCACCTCGGATTGTGAACGCGGGGTGACAATATCGGCGGTTCCTACTACCACCTCACCCTTGAGCTTCGCCAGCCGTGGGGCGGCGCCGTATTCGGCGTGTTCCAAAAGGTCGTCGAAGAAGCCGGAGTAGGAGGCCAAGGGGGTATCGAGAAGCATGGCAACGTGAAACTGCAGCTTCTCCATCTGCGGAAAGCCGGCCAAGGTCACGGCGAAAAGTGGGGCGATAAAGCGCGCTATTTCAAAGCGCGCGCTATCGACGCGCCCGGGCAGGCGCAGACACAAGCGGTAGAGCGCGTGCAGAGACTTCGACTGCAGGATCTGCGCTACTCCCTTGGCTGCAAAGCGGCGCATCGAAGTAGAAATCAGCAGCGCGCCCTTGATGCGCTCATAAACCTCGGCTGGAGCACGGCGGATGAGGTTTAAGGCAACCATGCCGCCCAAGGAATGGCCGACGATGACTAGGTTGCCGCGGGGAGCGCGCTCTCGAATGACGGCGAGGACGTCGTCAGCAGCCGTATCGACGGTGCATTCCTCTGGGGCGACTGTGGAGGACTGGCCGTGCCCGCGCAAATCCAGCAAGAGCGCACGCGCATTGCGCCCGCGGAGATAATTCGCCTGGTCATAATAGGCTTCCGCGGATAAGCAATAGCCGTGAATGAAGACCACGGTTACTGGCGCGTCTTCGCGCCCCACCTCGTACCAGGCAATATCTAGGTCATCGTGTTCCACAGTGCCGGAAGCGCTGACCTGGGTAAGGCCCGGCTCGGTGGAGGGATCATGCAATCCGCCATAGAGTTTTTCTAGCTCGGCGCGGTGCGAGGGGCGCAGGCGCTTGAGCCAACTACGCGCCACAACGGAAGAACGTTTTCTCAATGCCATAACGGGATCAATACTAGACTGGTGGGCATGGCAAACGACCTCAGCGCCCAATTACAGGCAAAGTTCAACGCGAGCGCGCCGGAAAAGGAGCCAGAGCGCGATACGCTCGGCCAGCTCCTCGCGCTCATAAACAAGGTCACCGGTACCGAGGAAGATCTGAGCCGGGATACGCGGCTGAAGGATATTGGCGTCGAATCGCTAGATCTAGTGGAGCTGACCGTACGTGCGGAAGAGGCCTTCCAGGTGCGTTTTTCTGAGGAAACGATGCTCAACTGCGAAACCATCGGCGATATTGCCGAGTATGTGGAGGACCACCAATGATTTCTTATCTATCCGATATGGACGGCGTACTCATCAAAGAAGGCGAGATGATCCCTGGCGCCGATAAATTTATCCAAGCGCTCAAGGATAATGACATCGAGTACATGGTGCTGACCAATAACTCCATGTCTACTCCACGGGATCTTTCTGCCCGCCTGCGCAACACCGGCTTGGATATTCCGGCAGAGCGCATCTGGACCTCCGCCACCGCCACCGCGAATTTTCTTTCCAGCCAGGTAAGCTCGAGCAAGGCCTATGTGGTGGGTGAATCCGGCCTTACCACCGCCATGCACGAAGCTGGGTGGATCCTTACCAACGATGACCCTGATTTTGTGGTGCTTGGTGAGACCCGCACCTATTCTTTTGAGGCCATCACGAACGCGATTAACCTCATCCGCAATGGTGCTCGTTTTATCGCCACCAACCCAGATGTCACCGGCCCTGCCCCGGAAGGAGTATTGCCGGCCACCGGTGCCGTGGCTGCACTGATTACCGCCGCTACCAACCGCGAGCCTTATTACGTGGGCAAACCCAACCCGGTCATGATGCGCTCGGCGCTCAATCATATTGGTGCCCACTCGGAGCACACGGTGATGATTGGTGACCGCATGGATACAGACGTTAAGGCCGGACTCGAGGCCGGCATGCGCACAGTTTTGGTGCGCTCCGGCATCTCCGATGACCGAGAGATTTCTCGCTACCCCTACCGCCCTTCTGCCGTGCTGAAATCTGTGGCCGAGCTGCCGGACAAAATCTTTGATCCCTTCGCAGAGGAGGAATAGGCCGCCCTCAACCGGCCCTACTTATGGCAGAAGGAAAAGGGAGGGTGGACCAGCAGCTGTTGGTCCACCCTCCCTGTGCTTTCTACGGCAGGCGCACGGCAGCAGTAAAGCCGTGGCGCTGCGCAAGGTAGCGCACGACGCAGTCCAGCGCATCTAGCTCTTCGCGGGTGCCGGTCAGCACCTGGTGGCAGCCAATACCGCTGCCTGAGTGGGCACAGGCTTTGCCGCCTCGAGCAAGCGCCGCGACAGAAAGCCCATCCCGGAACCAGCGAGTGCACCACTGAGCGGTCAGTGGGTCATCACCCGGAATGATAAATTCCGACTCGGTACGGATGCACCGATCCATGGCGCGTTCAATCTCCGAGCGCAGCGAGCGCGGCATCCCGGAAATCTTGAGCACACCTGTAACCACGGTGGCACCACCGTTGACGGAGGGCCACGCGGAGGTGGAGGCCGGCTGTTCAACCGGCGCAGGGTTAACGCACGTATTCATAGCCGATTCTCCCTCGACATAGATCACCACCGCACGAGGCCTGCCGGCCCGGCGCGATGCAAGACGAGCTTCGTCTTCCCCAACGAACTGTCTGATGCGTCTGCACACAATTTTCCTGCGTCACACCTCCCCCTACAACCCTCAACTTTCGCTTCAACCCCCGTTTGCTAAACCTCAACCCCAGGTACAGACTGAGGCTAAAGTTGCAGGTGAATCCTGAGTTAAAAATGTGAATATTGTGGTTTTCTTCCTAGTGAGTAGACTCGCCCTGCACATGGCAGTAGAATCCCAGCTCATGCGTATGAAAAAGGCTTTGATTTCGCTTGCAGCAGCCGCCTTGGCCGCTGGAGCGATGTCCCCGGCTGCGAGCGCCCAATCCTCGCTAAATTCCCTGTCTTCCTCCCCGGCGATGGGGGAGCTTTCCTCCGCCATCGGCAAGGCGCTTGAATCCTCGCCCCACAACGACACCCCAGCCCCTGCCCCGGCCCCATCGGAATCGGCCAAGGAAGAATGGCGGGAAATTTCTGTCCCGGGGTTTGGCACTCGCAGTTACTTGGTGCAGGTGCCCAAGAATTTCGACCCACAGCGTAGCTACGATGTGATTTTTGGTTTCGGCGGGATGGGAAATGACGTCGCTTTCACCAAGAGCTATATGAACCTAGCCGAAGAGAGCGATGGCAGCGCCATCATCGTCTATCCCCGCGCCAAGGTGGGACACAACGGGCAGCTAGCCTGGGAAGGACCCAAGTACGCTTCCACCCGGCGCGGCGAGGACGTGGCCATGGTCAAAGCCATTACCACTGAGCTAAAACGCGACTACCGCATCCACAGCGTATACGGTACCGGCTTGTCCAATGGCGGCGGAATGGCGCTGTCCGTGGCCTGCCAAGAGCCTACGCTTTTCGACGCCATCGCAGTCGTCGCCTCCGCAAACTACCAGCCGATCTTTGAAAATTGCCACGGCGCCGTAGACACCTTGTTCATCCACGGCACCCGCGATGCCACCGCACCTTATGGTGGCCCGGCCATCGGCTCGAACGGTCACGGTGGGCGCTACCTTTCCGCACAGGCGGCTTTCCGCACCGTCGGCGAGCGCAATGGTTGCATCGATGTGAATCACCCGCGCCAAGGTTTTGGCGCGGGCTACGATCCCTATATCTTCGATGGCTGCGCGGGTTATACGGAGCTCGATCGGGTCAATGACGGCGAGCACACGTGGTTCCCGTTTAATCCGTCCGCCACCGAGCGCGTACTGGATTTCTTCCGCGAGCATTAGCGTCTGAGTCTAGCCGCGCTCGCGCGGCTAGACCGGCCGCCTACAAGGAGTTCCAGATGGCGGTATTCGTATCGTGCCAGAGTGGCTTGCACCATTCGCCAAAGTCACGGTCTGTGAGCGCAACCATGGCATACTCGCCGGCCACCCAGAGGTAGGTGCCGGACATGCCGAAGTGACCGACGGCGTCGGTAGGCAGGGCGCCCATCCAGTGGTCTTTGTCGCCGTGAATTTCAAAGCCAAGGCCCCAGGTGCAGTCTTTAAAGCTGCCGTAGCCCGGAACGATGCCGCGCAGGCCACCGAAATGGACGCAGCGCATATCGGCCACGGTGGATGGGTGCAGCAGCTGCGGGTCCTGGACTTCCGCGGCAAAGGCCGCCAAATCTTTCACCGTGGAGACCAAGCCGTGGCCGGCCGAGCCTTCGAGACGAGTGGAATCCATGCCCAACGGGGTAAGTACGCCCTCGCGTAGGTACTCGGCAAAGTCCATGCCCGTGGCATCAGCCACGGTATCTGCGGCCCACTCATAACCGGCCGAGGAATAGATGCGGCGTTCGCCTACCGGCTTCTGCGGCTCCCGGGAGTCAAAGGAAATGCCAGAGGCGTGTGCAAGCAGGTGTTCCAAGGTCGAACCTTCCGGACCGGCCGGTTGCCCCAATTCCACGGCACCTTCTTCCACGGCCAGCATCACGCCATAGGCCGCAACTAGCTTGGTCACCGATGCCACTGGAAACTCGCGGGCGGTATCTCCTACCGTTTCTATGACCTCGCCGCGGTGCAGCAAAGCACCGGCCACCGTATCCGCGGGCCACTGGCTTATTTGGCTAAATTCACTCATGCCCTACAGCCTACTGAGCCAAGCCCTCCCAAGGCCCACACTCTAGGGCCGAGCGAGAGCTAGGGAAGTTAACCTCCAGTTAAGACAAAAAGAACTCTTTATGGAATTGGCCTCGAATCGCTTGCACAGGCGACAAACATGACAAAGCTTTAAGTCATGCCTAATAATTCTCAGAATCAGCCCGCTAGTGCGCGCGGAAACGTCAATCGCCGCCGCTTCCTGCAGACCACCGGCACCGCCGGCGCCGCTATCGCTTTGTCCACCGCCGCCGCCAACTCTGCTAACGCACAAAGCAGCCTCTCCCCGCGCGTGGAGCAGCACATGGTCGAGCCCAAGCTGGGTGAGCGCCCCTTCCTCCACGGCGTTGCCTCGGGCGATCCTATTCCGGATTCGGTCATTTTGTGGACTCGCGTGACCCCGGAAGCCGATGCCATGCCGGGATCCGGCTTGGGTGAGGCCACCCGGGTGGAGTGGGAAATTGCCAAGGATGAGGGTTTTGGGGACATCGTCAAGAAGGGCGAAGTGACCACCGATGCCAACCAGGACCACACCGTGCACGTGGATCCGCACGGCCTAGAGCCGGAGACCGTGTACTTTTACCGCTTTAAGGCGCAGGATAAGTACTCGCCCATTGGCCGTACCAAGACCGCCCCGGCGCTGAGCGCCTCCCCGGAAGAGCTCACCTTCGGTGTGGCTAGCTGTGCAAACTGGGAGTCCGGCTTCTTTAACGCCTATGGCGATATTGCCCAGCGCGGCCGCGCTGACCAGCTGGATTATATGATTTTCCTGGGCGATTATATCTACGAATACCCGCAGCGCGAGTACGCCGGCGATGGCCCGGTGCGCCTGCACCACCCGGCGCACGAGATTATCTCGCTAGAGGATTACCGGATTCGCTTCGGCCGCTACCGCACCGATGAAAACCTGCAGGCCGCACACGGTGCGCTGCCGTGGGTTGTGGTGTGGGATGACCACGAGGTGGCCAACGATAATTGGCGCGAGGGCGCCGAAAACCACACCGAAGGCAAGGAGGGTGCCTTCCTCGACCGCCGCAAGGCCGCAATGCAGGCCTACTTCGAGTGGATGCCGGTGCGCGCAACCAATCCGTCCGAGCAAGGCCACCTCTATCGCAGCCTGACTTTTGGTGACCTGGTAGAGCTGACCATGATGGACCTGCGCACCTACCGCGATGAGCAGGTGCGCTTTGGTCCGCACAAGATGGCCGCAGAAGGCCGCACGATGCTCGGATCCGAGCAATACAATTGGCTGCTCAATAAGATTGAGACCTCTTCTGCGAAGTGGAATATGCTGGGCAATTCCGTCATGTTCTCCCCCATGAACCTGGCTACCCTGCAAAAGGATGACAAGACCAAGCCGGTTTCTTCTTCACTGTCTTCCAATATCACCGGCATTCCAGTCAATGGCGACCAGTGGGATGGCTACTCTGCAGAGCGCCGCCTGCTTATCGACGCCCTTTCCAAGCACGATGCCCACACCCTCTTCGTCACCGGCGATATCCACTCCGAGTGGGCGCATAATATCAGCAAGGATGGCCGCATCTTTGGCGCTGAGCTGGTCTGCGCCTCCGTTTCTGCGCCCAATATCAACGAACAGCTTAAGCTGCCGGAAGGAAACGAGCTTTCCAAGCTGGCTGAGCGTTACCTGCTGGGGGCCAACCCGCACACCCGCCACGTGGACTTGGATCACCACGGCTATAGTTTTGTGACCGTTCGCCCGGATTCCGCAGAAATGCACTGGCTGCGCGTGGATAACCTGCTGACCGCTAAGTCCCCGGTGCGCGAGGCTGTGACCATGACCTGGCGCCCAGGTGAGGGCTATACCAAGTAGTTGTAATTTCCATCACATAGCAGGTACTTGATGTTAACGAACGGGTAGTACACCTTCGATAGGAACAGTGAAAGACCCTCTCTGGGGAATTTCACTACCTATCACTCTGATGCCTCTCAGCCCCCCTTTATGCCGCGGATTCTTCCCTAGTCCGCGGCATATTCATAATCGATGTAGCCGCGCTCGCCGCCCAGGTAGAACGTATCCTGATCTGGTTCGTTGAGCTCCAGACCCTCGCGCCAGCGGCGCACTAGGTCCGGGTTGGCGATGAGCTGGCGGCCCACCACTGCGGCATCCACGTAGTCCAGCTCGATTTCACGCTGCGCATCTTCCTTGGAAGTCACCGTGGGGAAGCCATCATTCATCAGCACCTTGGTCACGCCATTTGCGCGGGCCTTTTGTGCCAGCGTGGCGATGAGCTCGCTTTCCGGCTCGCCGTGTAGCAGGGATACGTAGGCCAGGTTCAGCGGTGCCAGGGCATCGAGCAGTCCGCCGTAGGTGGCCAGCATATCGTCCTGGTCATCTTCGATAACACCCTGCACATTGTGCGCCGGCGAGAATCGCACGCCTACGCGGTCGGCGCCGATTTCCTCCGCCACGGCGCGGATGACCATCTCCGGCAGGCGCCAGCGATTTTCCGGGCTGCCGCCGAATTCATCCTCGCGTTTATTGGACGAAGCCGCCATGAACTCATGCAGCAGGTAGCCATTCGCGTTGTGGATTTCCACGCCGTCGACGCCGGCGTCAATTGCCCGGCGCGCACCCTGGCGGAATTCCTCCACGATGCGCGGCAGCTCTTCCTTCTTCAGCTCGCGCGGGACCGGCGCTGCCATCTTGCCGGAAAAGCCACGCACGGTTCCGCCCCAATCGAAAGAGCTAGGGGCCTCCGGGTCCGCACCATCGATCAGATCTGGGTGGCTGGTGCGGCCACCGTGCATGATCTGCATGAACAAAGTGCCGCCGGCCTCATGGACTCGGTCTGCCACTGCACGCCAGCCTTCTGCCTGTTCCTCGGTAGCAATGCCTGCCTGGCCCGGGAATGCGCGGTTGGTCCACGCCGGGAAGGTTCCCTCCGTGACGACCAGACCGGCCGTGGCACGCTGCGAGTAGTACTTCTGGTGCAGCTCGGTAGGTATGCCGCTTTCGCCTGCGCGCTGGCGGGTCAGTGCCGCCATGGTCACGCGATTATCTATCGTGTATCGGCCAAGTTCCAGAGGTTCAAATAGTGAAGTCATGCTAGGTGCAACGCGCAGCCGGCGCGCACTATTTCATCTTTGCCACACAAAATCATTCCTGCACGTCAATGGCAATGACATGAGCGTTTATGCCGTCCTTGCCAACCACAATAGGAAGCAGTAGTCGAAATAGAGGGCACGTCCTACTGACGCGGCTCTACCGGAATCTCTGTGCCCGTGCTGTCGGCGGTTCCGGAAGCTTGGGCGCCGTCGCCGGCATCGCCTCCCGCAGTGGGTGCCGCGCCGGAGCCGGTCCCGTTCCCGGAATCTGTCCCCGCGTTGTCTGCTCCATTGGCAGCGCTAGGGGCCGGGGAGGCATTACCAGTAGCGCCTGTTCCCTGCCTGCCGCCGGCAGGCGTATCAGTCGCGCCAGCGTCATTAGTGCCCTGGGGGTAGTCGGTCTCCGTGGGAGCGGCACTATCTTCCGTTGGTTCGGACTGCGTACCGGTCTCGGTGGTTTCAGGGGTGGGTTGGGTTGAGGGGGCGTCGGAAAGCTGCGAGGAGGAGGTTTCCTTGCCGCTGTCGCGCCAGTGCTCGGGCGAGAGCCAGCCCGCGTCCGCGTTTTCGGGATTGCTCGAGGCCAAGGCCAAGGCACCGACGACAAGCAGCGCGAGGACAAGGCCCGTGGTGGAGGCGCGGACTCGGCCGCCTAAGGTGGCGATCTTCTGGAATTTGGTATTGGTCTCCAGCCCGCGCCAGACGCCTTCGGAGGTCTCTGGTTCTTTCTCGTCATTATCAGGCAGTGCGGGCCTTCCGGGGCCGTCGCTATCTGGGCCCTCCACCTCGGCGTCCTCGGTGGCGGCACTGCGTTCCACCTTCGTCTCAGGGTGGGAGCCCTCCCCTGCGGTGGAAGCATCCTTTACGGATTCCTGAGCCGCGGTATTTCCCTGCGGTGGGGTCAGCGGGCGCTGCAGTTCATCGAGATCGGCCACGTTGTAGTGGTCCCAGAACTCCGAGAGCAGCGCCGAGCGGATAGCGCGTTCCACCGCCCATTGGCGGGCCGGGTTAACGGTGACCAGTACGCGATAGGTCACGTGCCACGATTGGCCGGCGGCCTGCGGGGCAACCAGCTGCGTGGCTGGCAGCACCTCAAGCTCACCGTTGACATCCACGGCGATGGATGGCTCTTGGATAGCCTGCTCAGAAATGGTGCGCACGCGGCGCGTGATCTCCGGTAAGGTCTCGCCTTCTTGCACGGGCACGTCGAAGTTGACCACGGCGCGCGACCATTCCTGGGAATAGTTCGTTACCGCACCGGCAGAACTATTGGGCACGGTGACCAGCTCGCCGGTGGGAGTGCGCACCTTGGTGGTGCGCAAAGTCAGCATCACCACGGTGCCTTCCACATCGGTCACGCCATCAAAGCTGACGTAATCGCCTACACCGAATTGCTTTTCCGAAAGGATGAAAAAGCCGGAGAGGAAATCCGCAATGATGGACTGCGCACCAAAGCCCACGGCGGCCGAGACTATCGTTGCCGGCACCGCCGCGCCTACCGCGGGCACGCCAATATTGGTCAGCGCGGCCCAAATGATGAGGAAGTACGCGATGGCCTGCACGATGTAGACCAGCGCACCGGTCAGCGCCAGACGGGCCTTGGTAGCCTCTTCCTCTTCATCGAGGCGGCGTTCCATAATGCGGATCGCCAGCCTGCCGATGCGCGGGATCAAAATGCCTATGAGCAGCAGCGCGATAAGAGGTAAGCCGTGGTCAACGAAGATGCTCCACAGCTCGTAGAAGTAATACTTCAGGTTCATGCCTCTACCGTAGGCCGCGGAGCTGAAAACTGGATGCCAGTTCACTGCCAGCCACCATGCAAACACTCCCCCTAACACTGCCTCTAATTCCCGTATGCCCTGCACAAACTCCTGCACCCACCGCCTTGTTTGGCTACGGTATGGGGCATGAAGAAATCATTCCTTATTCCCTTCTTTTCCCTAGCCCTTTTGCCACCGGTTGCGGCGGCAGCGACGAGACCGCCACCACCATTTCCACGGTGAAAGAAACCGTTACGGAGACGGCCTCTGAAACGAGCTCTACAGAATCCAGCACTGAGGAAACATCCACAGAAAAAACGACCACGGAAGTAGCAACTACAGAGGCCGCGCAGCACGCCGAACCGCAAACAGAAAATCAGGAAGCCGTGCAACCGGCTACCGAAAACCAGCCGCAGGAAAATACCGCGCAGTATCAATGCGCGGACGGCACCTGGGTGGAGTTTGCCGCGTTGTGCAAGGAGTCAAACGCTCAACCGCCGGTACAAGCGCCCAATGGGCCGAGTGCGGAATGTCCGGCCTACCTGTGCGGCTATGGCAACGATGCCAACGGCAACCGGAATAAGAGCTCCGGAGAAATCCAGACCCAAAATGGCTGCGAGCAAGGCTATATCACGGACCCGCAGGTTTGCGGCGCGGTTGGGCGCTAAGCCGCCGCGCTAAAGAACCGCAGGGCTAGTCGCGGGAGTCATAGCGCTTCATGAGGCGATCAATGAGTTCATCCGTAAGCTTGTCATCTTCCAAAATGGCATCAAGGAGGCGTTGGGATTCCTCGTGGGAGGATTGTTCCTCCTCGTTATAGGAATCACCGGTGAGGTCCACGCCGAAGTCCATATCATCGCCTTCTGCTACCACTGCGCTGAGCTGATCCACATCGGATTCGAAGGACTCCAGAAATTCGCTGGCCTCCGCCGCAGCTTCTTTGCGCCGCTTACCAGAGCTCACTTCCTTTTCAATGCGCCGCTGCAGCGCTGCCTCCATCTGGCGGTGGCGCCAAGAACGTAGGCGGTGCGGCTCGAGGCGGCGGCCGACCGCACGGCTTTTATTCTCGGCCTTTTTCGCTAGGACCTTCACCTGTGCGGCGGTGTCATTAATAGGTGCCCAATCCTGGTAGGCCGGCACGCGCCACCCAGCCCAAATGCCCAGCAGCGCCAAGAAGATGGAGACCAGTGGTCCAATGATCATGCCCACCGCCATCATGTCGAAATGGTGGCCAACCAGCACAATAATCGCACAAGCCACGGCCGGAATAACTGTTGGCTGGTTATCACCAAATACGCTCGGTTCGCGCCCCATCACGATGTCACGAATCATCGATCCACCCGTGGCTGTAAACACGCCCATCATGATGCAGGGAATAAGCGGCAGGCCGTAGGTAATTGCCTTCACGGCGCCGGTAGCGGCCCAGAGGCCGGAAACGACGGCGTCGCCATGCGCCTGCAGATAATCCCAGGTCTTGCCTTTGAAGTAAACAAAGCGAGCAATCAGCGCGCCGGTAAACGCCAAGTAGAGGTATTCCGGCTGGCTCATTGCCGCAACGGTGCCGCGGTTAATGAGCACATCGCGCACCATGCCGCCGCCTAGGGAAGAAAACATCGCGATGAAGAAAAAGCCGATGATATCGTAGCCACGCTTGCGCGCCATAGTGCCCCCGATAATTCCCATCAGCAGCACACCGCTGATATCGGACCAGCGGTAGAGAGATTCAATGAGCGGATCTACTTCAACCATATGGTTATTAGACTTCACCGCCCGCGCTTGCGCAATCAGCACACCCATATGCGCAGATAAGCGCAAAAGGCGCCGGCACTGCTTGCCGACGCCTCCTTGCTCCCCCCCTACACCGTGGGGCCAGCGGGGCTCGAACCCGCGACCAACGGATTATGAGTCCGTAGCTCTAACCGACTGAGCTATAGCCCCACGCAGATTGCACGCCCACTTGGGGCGACTCTCTGCCCTGAAAAGATTAGTCAAAGAGCGGCCAAAGACCAATTTGCCGAGCGCATGCCAACCCCGTGCGGTATATGTAAATTATGCGCCACATCACACCCTATATCCTTATCGCCGCTACCCTTGCCCTATCCGCCTGCTCCGCCGACTCGGACCAGTCCTCCCCCATTAACTCCGACGAGAACTCCTCTAACAGCCATGACTCCAACGCCAGCTCCAGCGAAGAAGCCAAGGATGTCATTGGCACGTGGGAACAAAAAATAGGCGAAGGTGACCACACATCCACCTTTACCGCTAGTGTGACCGAAGAGGTCATCACCGTGGAGTGGGATTATAGCTCCGACAATGATGAACCACTGTGGATCGGAACCTTTGACGCTGCCAAGGCCGCCAAGGGCGAAACGGTAGCATCCAAGAAGGACGCCGGCGGCGTGGGTCCCGTATCCGATCGCCTGATGCCAGATAGCCTGGACTTCAAGCTCGAAGACGATCAGCTTAAATTCACATTCAACACGGACAGTGCCCGACTAGACGTCGCGTTAAAGAAAATTAGTGACGAGCCCGAAACCAAAAATGAGCTCCAAAACACTGATGCCACCCGCTCTTTCAAAGACGATGTTTTGGAGCTCCCCACCGCCACGGTCAAGATCACCGGACACCACGTTATCGACCCGGGCTCGCCCGGGAACCGGATTGGCGATAAGCCCATCATCGTCTTTGACTACGAGATGACTAATAAGACCGACAAAGAGCTGCGCACTGCGGATTTCTCCTCCATGTTCACCGCAATCCAGGATAACGACGAGAACTCCGTCAATGAGCTCAAAACCGGTTTTAGCGAATACATCGATACTGACAACATGTTGGATAAAATCAAAAAGGGGGGCACGGTCAAAAGTTCCGCCGCCTTCGAGCTTGATGACCTCACCACCCCAGTAGAACTGGTAGCTAGGGAAAAATACGGCGAGGAAGAAGTGGGCTCGCAGACCTACAAACTGGAGGAATCTACCCCGATGGATCCCGCGCCAACGGACGAAGACTCGAGCCCGGAGTTGCCCAAGAAAAAAAGACAAAGATACTCATTCCGTTTAGTTCCGCAGTGGATGCGCCCATCGTCTTTCCCTATGCCCAGAACGCAGTTCTCATTGGGTTCATTTCCTCCTTCCTCGGCGGACTTGTCGGCCTTGCAGTCCTTTCCACCTGGCTCAATCCAGCCTTTGGCATTGCGCTGATTCTGCCTGGTTTGGTGCCGCACTTCTTCACCGGCGGCGCAGCAGGCGTTTATGGCAATGCCACCGGCGGCCGCCGCGGCGCTGCATTAGGTGCCTTTGTCAATGGCCTCATCATTACCTTCCTGCCGGCATTCCTCCTCGGTGTCCTTGGTTCCTTCGGCTCCGCGAATACCACTTTCGGCGACGCTGACTTTGGCTGGCTCGGCCTGCTGCTGGGCTGGTCCATTCACGCCGACGGTGCACTGGGGCTCGTCTTCATCGCCCTTATCGCGCTGGCTATTTTGGCTTTGGGCTGGGTATGCCAGCGCAAGCTTGTCGACGCCCACTGGGACCCCGCTCCCCACCGTCCTTCCCCCACCAGCAATGCCGATGCCGCCGCAACCAGCGGTGCAACCGGCGCGGCCACTTCCTCCGGGACAGCCAAGAAGTATCCGAAGGTGCTACCTCCCGAAGGTGCGCCAGTTCCACCAGCCCGCATAGATCACTAGCCGCGCGCAACTCCCCGAAGGGCGCTACAGTATCCCTATGCAGCGCCCTTCCCTGTTCCCTCTCGCGTCCGTCCTCCTCGCTACCGGTCTTGCACTAAGCGCCTGCGGCTCCGGTTCAAACACCAGCTCTGATTCCGCCCCAGCAGACGAGCCAGCCTTCTCTACCGCACAGGACAACAACTCCGCGGCTGATGAAGCCGAAAAGAAGACCAGCGCCAAAAAGAAGAAAGAGAAGACGGAGTCCCGCCGTACCGAGACTGTCACCGAAGTAGCAGAGCCGGAGCAGCCTGCCCCACCAGCTGGTGGAAACCACAACATCCATGTAGGCCAGATTGGCGGCTACTGCGGCACGTCTTCATCGGGAGATTCCATCGACGCCGGCGATGCGACTTCCTGCGAATTCGCCGCCGCGGTCTTTGACGCCGCGATGCAGGCCAGCTATACCCGGCGCTCAAAAAGCCCCACGGTGACAGCGACATACCACGCGGATGTCACGGCCAGCAGCCCAGTGACCAAGCAGTCTTATAACTTGGACTGCCACATGGGCAGCGATCAGAGAAACTTAACGTGCGAAAAGCCCGGCGATAATACGGTTCGCGCCTCATTCGAAACCGCAGATAGAAACGTGTGGACTAAGCGCGTTGCCACCACGAACTAAGCCCCTACCTCACAAAGTCTTCTTCGGACGGCCACGGTAGCTCCACATCGATGGGAGTAGCGGCAAGGATATCGAGAGACTCTTTAAATTCCACTAGGTCGAGGCCTAACTTCTCATAGGCCTCGGCCATTGCTTCGGGGATGCACTCTGCGCGGGAGCGCAGGGCGTCGCCGTCGGCGGTGAGGCTAGCGAGGGTGCGGCGCTCGTCGGCGGGATCGCGGCGGCGCTCCACGTAACCCTGCTTTTCTAGGCGCTTAAGCAGCGGGGTGAGCGTGCCGCTATCCAGACCGAGGCGGGAATCAATAAATTTAAGTGGCACCGGTTCGTCGGCCTCCCACAGCACCAACATGACCAGGTATTGGGGGTAGGTCAGCCCCAGCTCATCGAGGAGTGGCCGATAGGAACGCACTACCGCCCTGCTCGCACGGTAGATCGAGAAGCACAGCTGACTATCGAGAGAAAGGTAATCAGTGGGCGCGTCATTCATAGCCAAAAGTATAGACGCCAAGAAAACATTGCCCACAATTTAATGGTGTACAATCAAAAGTGGATATTGAAACCGGATTGTGAAATCGAAAGGAGCAATCATGGACGCCATGTACACCACCGAGGCACTAGCCACCGGAGCAGGCCGCAACGGCCACGCCACCGTCAAGGACTCTGACCTCGACTTCACCCTTGCCATCCCGAAGGAAATGGGCGGCAGCGGCGAAGGCGCCAACCCGGAGCAGCTCTTTGCCGCCGGCTACGCCGCTTGCTTCCACTCCGCGCTACAGGCCGTGGCGCGCAACCAGAAGGTCGAGTTGGGTGACTCTGCGGTGGGGGCACGAGTGGGCATCGGAAAGCAGGGCGAAGGCTTCCAGCTTGCAGTGGACCTGGAGGTTTCCATCCCAGCTCAAGACAAGGCCACAGCCCAGCAGCTTGCCGACGCCGCCCACCAGGTCTGCCCCTACTCCAATGCCACCCGGGGCAATATTGAGGTCACCGTCAACGTCGTCGAGGACTAGAATTCTTGCGTACAATCGGCGGACGTACAAAGACCCGATAGAAAAGGAGTCATTATGGACGCCGTATACACCACCGAAGCACTGTCCACCGGAGCAGGCCGCGACGGCCGCGCTGTAGTTAAGGATTCCGATCTGGATTTCACCATGACCGCCCCGAAGGAAATGGGCGGCAGCGGTGAGGGCGCTAACCCGGAGCAGCTTTTCGCTGCCGGTTACGCCGCCTGCTACCACTCCGCACTCAAGGCAGTGGCCAAGGACAAGGGTGTTGACGTGGAGAACTCCTCCGTCGGCGCTCGCGTTAAGCTGGGCAAAAACGACGAGGGCTTCTTCCTCGGCGTTGACCTTGAGGTCACCATCCCAGGCGTCGAGGATGACAAGGCACAGGAGCTTGCCGACGCCGCCCACCAGATGTGCCCTTACTCCAAGGCCACCCGCGGCAACATCGAAGTCAACGTTGGTGTTGCACAGGACTAATTTCTAGTCCTCCCTCCCAACCCACGCCGCGCTACCATGCGCGCCGCGTGGGTCTTTTTATGCTTTGTATGGCCTCTTTTGTCGGCGCCCCGGGGCCCCTCGGCACCGCAACACGGCCAAAACCTTATTTTTTAAAATCGCCGGTTTTTATCAATTAGAAGGCCCTGTCATGGCAAATACCTATCACCCTATAGGTGCTATTTTGCTGCCGCGATCGGCGCCGCGCCCTTAGTCTATTCTCCCTAGGCGCACTCATCGTGAGCCATATCTGGTCTCCAACCTGACCATTAGCGACCTGCAAGATAAATGGGACGCGGCGGAAGGCCAATCTCCCTAGCCAAACCCATTTTCTATGCCTTAAGTGAGGAACTCTTCTTCCGCGTCGTTGCCCAGCTTCAGGTTTCCGACGCTCCTCACCCCGCACCAATCGCTCAAACCGCCTCCCTTCATCACCATCACCTCCACGGTGGGCATTGTTCCTACTGGATACTTCCGTCTTCATTGGCGTCAGCGCAGCCATGGATGCCGACCGCACCAACGGCATCAACAATGCCACTACACTGCACCTAATGCGGAGCACCGAAATGGCACCATTGTTAGCAGGTTTTATGAGGGAGCGGAGTGCTAAATCTTCATCTTTACATTGAGCTGCTTAGATTCGATTCAAAACATTACTACGATCGATTCTCTTGAAGCAGAAATTGACATCACGGCTACCTTCCGTTTCCATTACTTTAAGTATCGTCCTTTAACATCTTGGAGCCAATTCTGCCTAAATTTCTTGGCACCCAATTTATAGAGTTGGATGAGGCTTTCAATCTCATCCTCATCAATACTGCCCCAACCGTTTGCGATTTCCTCTACATATTTGCTGACGTTTTTCCGAAATTGCTCCAGTTTCTTAAACGTGAACACTTGCAAGTTTTTCCGTGGAACCGCGTTGCTTTCAGCGCAGTTTGAACCGTGCACCAGCACCCCAAGATAGTCTTCTTGACCAAATGTACTGGCAAACCAGTCTACCGAATGAGCACACTGACTTAAGTCTCTGCGGGAAATGCTTTTCGCCTCAGATTCGCTTTTTGCCTCAAGCAGCAAAGCGGGTCCCTCATTGGAGCGCCACAAATTGTCGGGACCTACATTGCTTTCATTCTCGGGTCGTGTGGATTCAAACCCTAGAAGACAACCCACAGTTTCAACGGCTGCCTCAAAGCTAGCCGAACTGCCGTGAGCAGGGTCGGGAACTAAATCGCACAATACCGATTTAGCCCAAAGTTTAAAATCATCTCTAGTTTCAAACTTTTTTCCTGCCAAGAAATCCAACGCTCGCTTACTTTGTGCACCCGAAATCATAGATCTCTTTGCCTTGGATAAATCACCGCGTCTCAAAAGAAATTTATTTTTTACTCTTGCAGAACGCTGAATTCCTATTGCCCTCTTTTGAGATTGAGTATTCATGTAAGCAGCAGCTCGCTGTTCATAAAATCCTCTTTCTCTACGAGGCAACTCCTTCACCGCATCCTTTAATCGGGTCGCCGCCTCTTCGCCTTGCTGACTAGTAGCGTCATCAAAGGCTAGTCGCTCCGCGATTGCCCAATCATTAATTTCGTACCGCTCTGGATACTCCACTTTTGCTAAAGCGGCATGGCTTACCTCTACCCATTCCGGGTCACGATCCAAGAAGGACTCAACGGCTTGAACAAACTGTTTAAAGTGTTCCTTAGTAATGGATTCGGAGAATTTTTCAGATAGTTCAAACTGAGCCCGTGTTGCCGGTGAGAAGTTCTCCTTTGCCCCAGTTTTATATGCATTATAAATTAAGTGAGGCCCAAGCAGCAGGACTGCGCAGAAGTCATCACTCGACCGAACCCCTCGTCCCATACCCTGCTCAACGCGCTGCATTTGCAAGCGACTCAGAGCATCGCTGTCGTTTAAGACAGCTTGCTCGACGATTGAATGAGGGCGTCTATATTGGGGTAACCCGTCAATAACCAAAATTCTGCAAGCATCGTCTGGCAGATCCACCCCATCGTATCGGTTGACCAAGACAACCAACCCGACATGCCCCTGACGCAAACGCGCAACTACTTCAGACACTTCTCCCGCTTCGGCGACTTTGTCTGCTATCCCCCTCCAGCCCTCGACAGAATTAAAGGATGGAACTAACACCACGACATTATAGTTAGCTGACCACTCCTTTAACTTGCTTTGAACCTGCTCTTTACGGACCTTACTCAGGCGGCTCGGAGCCAAAATTATCCTATCACCGATGTCCCCCGCCTCTTTAGGAGCAATTGGGAACTCAACCGCTTTTCGATCCACCCCCAGTAAGGTACAAAGCGAAGAGTCATCTGTGAGAGTTGCCGTCATGAAAATCCTACGATCCGCGTCCACGTAAGATGGAAACAGGTCC
Organism: Corynebacterium kefirresidentii; assembly: GCA_002154655.1. Classification (GTDB taxonomy): domain Bacteria; phylum Actinomycetota; class Actinomycetes; order Mycobacteriales; family Mycobacteriaceae; genus Corynebacterium; species Corynebacterium kefirresidentii. The sequence goes on along the minus strand of NGUZ01000001.1, from coordinate 33,228 downwards.
AAGTCTGGGTACGGAAGACGGATCTCAAATTCGTCTCTGTTTACGAAAGCCTCACAGAGCGAAAGGTGTTGTCGAACCATAGAGAACTCAAACTTACGAGTGTCTACTGGAAGGGTACTGTCAAGTACAGTTTCAACTCGCTCAATGAGTTGCTGCCAGTCCCAGTAAGGTACCTGAACAGTGTCGCTTTCCTCTCCAGAGCTGATCGCAGAATACGAGTGAATAGACTGACCCTTAATCGCGCTTTCAAACAGCTGCAATAACTTGGCGTAGCACTTTTCGCCGGACTCTATTTTGATTGAATAGCAATCTCTGATGGTATCCATGCTGGCATGCACATCATCTACTAAAATGGCCCCGCACTGTTGAAAATGCTGCGATCTTGACCGAATACCAAACCGACTTTGGCCGTTAAACAGTTTATGTATCGGAGCAACTAATATTGACTTCCCCCGAAGAAAGTTAGGGTCGTCCAGATTTGTCGCAACTTGCACACCTAGGTCACTCGCAGTAGCCAGAACCTGCTGTTGAAGCTGCTTATTCGGCGTAAAATAGGCGCAGGGCTTTTTTAGTTCGTTTAAGCAAGACTGCAGGAGCATCAACCCTACTACTGTCTTACCACTGCCAGTATTCATCTTGATTACTGAGTCTCGATCAAAACGCCGTCCAAACCACTTATCCCAAACTTCGGTTTGAATGTCCCACGGCATCCGGTAGATAGAGTCATTTGCCTTTGCGAATTTGCGGAAAATTTTTGCGGGGTCGAGTTCAACCTCGCGGTCGTCTCCATCATTTAATCCTGCGAAAATACCCATACTTTTCATGGTAGGCGAGTTTCACCTTCTCCACCTCCGATTTATGAAGCTATGAAACGGCTCAAGGTTGAAACTGAAGTGCCCCAGGTTTTGTTTCGTTTGAGTAGGTGGAGGAATATGCCAAAAAATGGGCCTGGCCCCCTGTTTGGTAGGCACCCGATATCCAACCCTCCAGGCCGAGCATCAAGTGTCCACGAAACAGGGGGTCAGGCCCGAGCTTGCCGACGCCGCCCACCAGATGCGCCCTTACTCCAAGACCACCCGCGGCAACATCGAAGTCAACGTTGGTGTTGCACAGAACTAATTTATCTATTTAAACCAGCAGGCCTAGTCGCTTCTAGAGGCTGCAGAGGCGTTTCCTAGAACCAAGAGTTCGGCAGCTACCAGCGGATTTTTGAGGTCTAGCTCGAGGATCTCTGCGATTTCTTCCATACGGCGCCGCACAGTATGGCGGTGGGTTTCCAGTTCTTCGGCAGTATGAGAAATATTGCCGCCATTGCGCAGGAAAGCCTCTAAAGTACAGGCGAAATCGGTATGGTTGCCGGCATCAATTTCCTGCAACCTTCCCCATGTCTCTTTTACGCGGTAGTCAATAGCACTGCGTACTTGAACATCGCCAAGCCAATTCAGAGATTTGGCTTCGGGGCCGACCAGCGTTCCCGCCTGAAGCCCAAAGACTACGCGTTGTAGTTCTTCCACCACAGTTTCGTTCAGATCAGACCACAAGAGTGGAACTCCCACGGCGATGCGCTGGGTGGTGCGCATTCCTAGAAATAGTTCTCGGATATTTTTCACACTGCGGGTACCCCGGAAGATGAGGAAGGATGTGGCGGCGTCTATAGGCAGTGCAAAAAGCATGCGCCCGTAGCTGGCGAGTCGCTGATCTAGATTGCGCATAAACCGGTGGTGCCCCTGGGGCGATTTTGATTTCACCAGTACTGGCCGCACCCGTCCATCCGCATCGCCTACGTGGTGAAAGATCCGCTGCATTGAGTCTTGGTCTTTCGAAAGCCCAATTTGGATAGCAATAGCAAGGGAATTGAGCTCCTGCTGCATCGTGCGCAATTCCCGCGGGCGGGTGATGATGAGCTCTGCCAAGCCAGCAGCATGTTTGAGCGCGGTGCGATCATGCGAGCTGAAAAGATGTGGAGCAGCCGCAATCAAGCCATAGATGCGGCCTCCTTGGGGCTGCAGCCGCTGGGCAATGACATTGAACGAGCCATACTGGGCGGCGATGCCAAATTTTCTTTTACTTGTTTCTTCCACAATGGGGCGAAAATCCAACTCCTCAGCCCCTGGTATCCCAGCTTGGGCAGCGATTCGCCCATCCAGATCGACGAGGCACATATGGGCCTGCAGAGCTTGCGCCGTGCGCGAGATTAGGTCTGGCAATCCCTGGGCAGCGGCCTCATTGAGTAACTGTTGCCGTTCTAAAAGCTCCGCATGGGCTAGGTCGCGCTGACGTATCACTTCACGGTGTAGCGCTGCCTGCAAAGAGATAAAGGGGGTCTCCAGCGGGACAATGAATAAGGATATCTCTGCTTCCTTGGCCGCGTCGATCATGGCTGAAGGAACCTCATCAAAAGCAATGCCTAGTCCGAAGCCAATGCCGGCTACACCGGCTTCGGCAAGCTTGCGTGCATAAAGAGGAAGCTCTTGTGGCGTGTGCGCGAAGGCAATACCCGTAAGTAAGACCACGGAACCTGCGCCGATGAATTCGCGCGGGTCAACGAGCTCACAAGGGTGAATAGCAGAGAACTTCCGCCCAGAATCGTGAACTTTTTCTAGGTTTAGCCCCTTTTGGGCCAATAGCCACGACAAGGACAGATCAATGTCTGGCCTAGTGAGATCAGCCGCACCATGCACATCTGCATCGGTGCCTACTACGTTGAGTGAAACCATAGCCCGCCCCTCCACATCCATACTGTCTAAGTTTTTCTCCTCAATTCACCACACTGTCTATATCGCATATTACACCCTTCGGTACACAATGCTTCACATCACATTCTCAATAAGTGCCGAAGGAGTGACATGCAAGATTTCAACCACCGGCTTCCGCAGCAGCGGAACGTGCGCACCGCTATCCCCGGGCCGCGTAGCCAAGAATTGGAGCAGCAGCGAGAGGCTGAACTCGCCCGCGGACTAGTGCCGGGCCTGCCGGCTTATATCGTCGATGGCGATGGCGGCGTTTTAGTCGATGTCGACGGAAATAGCTTTGTAGATTTCGCCTCCGGTATCGCCGTGACCACGGTAGGCGCCTCCAATGAACGAGTAACCACCGCTGTCTCCGAGGCAGCATCGCACCTTCTTCATACGTGCTTTTTAAATGCGCCCTATGAAGGGTTTGTTGCCGTCGCCTGCAAGCTCAATGAGCTCACCCCTGGAGAGCATAAGAAAAAGAGTGCACTCTTTTCCACGGGTGCCGAAGCGATAGAAAACGCGGTAAAGATTGCCCGCAACTACACCGGTAAAAACCGCGTGGTCGTCTTTGATTCCGCCTTCCACGGCCGCACCAATCTGACGATGACCATGACCGCGAAGAATAAACCCTATAAGGCAGGATTCGGCACTCTCGCTGCAGATATTTACCGTGTGCCCGGCTCGTACCCGCTGCGCGATGGCCTAGATGGCCGACAAGCAATCGAACGCACCATACGCGTAATCGAGCAAACAGTAGGCACCGAAGAACTCGCCGCAGTATTCATCGAGCCCATTCAAGGCGAAGGTGGCTTTGTCGAACCTGCGGAAGGATTTCTTCCCAGGCTACAGAAGTGGTGCAAGGAGAACGGCGTCGTCTTTGTTGCCGATGAAATTCAAGCTGGAATGTGCCGCACCGGTTCCTGGTTTGCCTGCGATAAAGAAGGGGTTATACCGGATCTGATTACAACCGCCAAGGGTGTTGGCGGCGGCATGCCGCTTTCGGCTGTAACCGGACGAGCAGAGATCATGGACTCACCCGGCCCAGGTTCTTTGGGCGGCACCTATGCCGGCAATCCGGTGGCTTGCGCGGCCTCCCTTGCTGCTATCGAAGAGATGGAAGAAAAGAACCTCGGTGCCCGCGCGCTTGAGATTGAGGCCATCATCCGCGAGGAGCTAGAACCACTGCTGGAGCTGCCCAACGTGGCGGAGGTTCGCGGACGTGGAGCAATGATTGCCATTGAATTCGCAGACGAAAAGGGGCGTCCGGATGCTGAGCTTACCGCCCAGGTAGCCGCCGCCTGCAAGGCCCAAGGGGTCCTCATCCTCACCTGTGGGCTCGATGGCAATGTCATCCGCTTGCTACCGCCACTGGTCATCAACGAAGAAACGCTACGCGATGGCCTGCAAGTCCTGTCCGCGGAGATCCAAAAGAACCAATCCCCCGCCCACCTTTAATCCCTACCTATCGGCTTAAGCAGCCGTTTTCCACAAAAGAGAAGGAGTTCCCCCTCATGTCTAACCACCACATCTACGATTGCATCATCCTCGGCACCGGCTACGGCGGCCTTGGCATGGGAGCCCAGCTGACCAAGGATGGAACCGAAAACTACCTCATCCTGGAAGCTGCCGATGAAGTAGGCGGAGTATGGCGCGATAATACCTATCCGGGTGCTGCCTGCGATACCCAGGCACTTATCTACTGCTACTCCTACTTCCTCAACCTCGGTGTCTCGCGCATGTTTGCCGGCCAAGACGAAATGTTGGACTACCTCAAGGCCATGGCAAAAGAGTTCAACCTCTACGAGCACATCAAGTTCAACCACCGCATCACCCGCTCCGAGTGGCTGGAGAATACGAAGGCGTGGGAGGTGGAAACCGCTACCGGTGAAACCTTCTACGGGCGTGTCTTTGTGGGAGCTTGGGGCCAGCTTTCCAAGCCAAAGATTCCTAATTTCCCAGGTCGAGAGCGCTTCAAGGGAGTACAGTTCCATTCCGCTGAATGGGATCATTCCACTGATTTGAGCAATAAAAAGGTAGCGACCATCGGCAACGCCGCTTCTGCCGTCCAGCTCGTGCCCGAGGTAGCTAAGGTGGCCGGTCACCTCGCTGTATTCCAGCGCTCAGCCAATTACATTCTGCCGCGCAACCAGATCATCTTTAGTGAGGAAGAACTGCAGGAATTCCAAGAGAACCCAGATTCCTACCGCGCTATCCGCCAAGAAATTCACGATACCCGCGAGGCAGGATTCGAACGCACCCGCAAAGGCACAGACTCTGCTGCAGAAGGCGTCGAGCAGGCGATGGAACACCTGCGCTCCCAAGTAAATGATCCCGCACTGGTAGAAAAGCTAACACCTACCTTCGCCTTTGGCTGCAAGCGCATTCTGCGTTCGGATGACTTCTACCCCGCCTTCAACCGGGAGAATGTCTCCCTAATCACCGAGGGCATTGCGGAGATTACTGAAAACGGCATCCGCACTGCCGACGGCGTGGAGCACGAGTTTGATGTCATCATCTATGCCACCGGCTTCTACTCCCAAGAATTCCAGGGTGACCTGAAGGTTATTGGCCGCGGCGGTCTAGACCTGCGCGAGCGCTGGGGCAACTCCCCTGAGGCGTACTTGGGCATGTCCGTCGATGGTTTCCCCAACTTCTTTATGCTCTACGGCCCCAATACCAATCTCAACCACCACTCCGTGGTGGCAATGCTAGAAGAGCAGGATAAGTACATCAGCCAGGCGGTGGACTATCTACGCGATAACCCCGACCATGTGCTGGACGTAGAACCACGGGTATTGCGCGAGTTCAACGACCGCATCCAAGCCGAACTGCAAAATTCTGCCTTCTCCGCAGATTGCTCGTCTTGGTACAAGAACGAAGACGGCAAGGTCATCAATAACTGGTCCGGAAACGTGGCCGAGTACCAAGACCTCACCCGCGAGCTGCAAGTAGATGACTACCGCGTGGCCTAGTTCCCCACCAGCCATCGCTCTTTTATGAGCCGAATCGTTTCCAGAAAGGAACGCTTTATGTACACACAATCCGATGAATACTCCGGCCGCCCTGTGGCCGAGGATGCGTGGAAAGCGCTCGCTCCTTTCCGTAATGCTGGAGCACAATCTTTCCATCACTTCCCCATCCCGGAAGTCCGCGAAAGCTATATCAACTCCACCGGCGCCAATCCCCTGCACGAAACCACCCCGCCGGAGAGCACTGACTATCCGGTGCACGATTTCCAAGTACGCGTCTATGAACCGCGAGAAGCTGCAGTGCGCCAGGATGCAACCCCAGCCGTCCTCTTTATGCACGGAGGCGGGTGGCTGATGGGCAACCTGGAAACGCACGATTCAGTGGCGCGCAGATTAGCAGTGCTTACCGGTTTCCCTGTCATTGCGGTGGATTATCGCCTCGCACCCGAGCACCCGTACCCCGCCGCCATCGATGATTGCCGCGCTGCGTACCGCTGGGTATCAGAATCTTCAGCAGAACATGGGCTTATCGTCGATTCGATTGCGGTCGTGGGCGATTCTGCTGGTGGCCAATTGGCGGCCGTGATGGCCAATGTGTTTAGCGGCGTGGAAGGCGTTGCCCCGCTAAGCAGCCAAGTGTTGCTCTACCCTATTACGGATTGTTCCCAACGGCGTACCGAAAACGGTGCCTCCTACCAGCGCCTAGAAGCTGGCTTTCCTCTAGTGGCCGATACCATGCGGTGGTTTATCAATACTTTTATCACCGAGGAATCCCAACGCACTGCGAAAGATCTATCACCGCTGCTGCACGAGCTTCCAGAAAACCTGCCACCAGCACTGGTCATCACGGTAGATAACGATCCATTGGCGGATGAAGGCGGGGAATACGCGCTCAAGCTCGCCCGAGCGGGCGTGGATGTGACTTATAAGCACCTGGTGGGCTACCACCACGGGCTTTTTACCTCCGCAGGCATTATCCAGCGCGGCGAGCAAGAGCTTGCCGACGTCGCTTCTTTCCTCCGCCGCACCGCCCGCGGCTCATCCCCAAGCTAAGCCGCTTCTCCTTTGCCCCTATCACTTTCCTAGTAAGGAATCACTGACATGTTTAAACGTTCATTTGGCATCGCGATGGCCTTCATCGGCGTGCTTGCCGGTGCCTCCTTTGCCTCTGGCCGCGAGGCGCTGCAGTACTTCGTGGCCTTTGGCAATTGGGGCATAGTCGGTGCGGTCTGTACCGCGATTGCCATGATGGTCTCTGGCATCACCATCTTGCAGATGGGTTCTTATCACCGCGCTAAAGAACACACTTCAGTCTTTGAAGCAGTCTCCACGCCCATCGTGTCCAAACTGCTAGATTTCGGCACGCTTACCTGCCTGTTCTGCATTGGCTTTGCCATGTTTGCTGGTGCGGGTACCAACCTAAACCAGCAATGGGGCTGGCCAGTATGGATCGGTGCGATCATCATGTTGATTTTGACCTTGCTCACCGGTCTTTTGGACGTTGATAAAGTCACCATCGCCATCGGCGCTATCACCCCGCTGATTATCGCTTTATTGACCATCGGTACTTTGTACACGGTCTTTACCGCCTCCCCGGATTGGAGCCACCTCAACGAGCAGGCACAACAGATTCCCACCACTTTGCCCAATTGGTGGATCTCAGCGCTAAATAACATGGGCCTGAACGTCATTGTGGCGGTATCCATGACCATCGTCATCGGCGGCAATTTCCTTGATTCCAAAGAAGTAGGCTACGGCGGCATCATGGGCGGACTATGCTTCCTCTTCCTCTTAGCCGTACTCGTTGGTGGCTTGTATATCTCCATCGGTCCGGTCACCGAGGCTGAAATGCCCACCCTAGAGATGATCACGCAAATTCATCCGTGGCTGGGTATCCCGATGGCCGTAGCCATCTACGGCATGATTTACAACACCTCGATCGGCATGTTCTATGCCTTTGCAAAGCGCTTGACCCGCAGCAAACCTCAGAACTTCTACAAGGTCTATTGCATTTCGGTGCTTATCGGCTTCGTCCTATCCTTCATCGGCTTTGGCAACCTCATCGGTTGGGTCTATCCCATCTTGGGCTATATGGGCATCGCCATGATGTGCATCATCGGCTATGCCTGGGTCAAAAACCGCAAGGAATTAGAAAGCGAAAGCGAGCTGCGCCGCCGCGCAAGAGAGCTTCTACAAAAGCGCTTCGAAGGCGAAGAAACCCTATCTGAGGCAGAAATGCGCGAATTGGTTTCCATCGCCCGAAACTCATCGATCCCAGAATCTGAATTCATCGCGGAAATCATGACCGAGGTAGATGCCGAGGATCCGCACTTACAAATCCATGACGGTAAATTGCACTCGCTCATTACCGGCAAACCCCGCCCGAAAAAGCGGCGAACAACCGTCGGTGACCACACACCGCCCCGTCCCCCACACGAGTCGCACCAAAAAACTACAACCCCAAAGCTAGAAAAGGAGCTGTAATCCATCATGACTGAATCCCTGCAGATCAAAGGCGCCGTTCTCGAACGCTCTGATGCCCCACGCCCTTATGCGGACTCGCAGCCGCTGACAATCAGCGATCTCGAGCTCACCGCCCCTGACGAGGGCGAAATCCTCGTAAAAATCACCGCCGCCGGCTTGTGCCATTCCGATCTATCGGTGGTCAACAACAACCGTCCACGCCCACTGCCCATGCTGCTAGGCCACGAATCCGCCGGCGTGGTTGAGGCAGTTGGGCCCAATGTCACCACCGTCAGTGAAGGCGACCACGTGGTCATGACTTTCCTGCCACGCTGCAGCGAGTGTGCGGGGTGCAAAACCAATGGCAAGATGCCCTGTGAGGTAGGCTCCAAATCCAATGGCGAAGGCACACTTATCCGCGGTACCCGCCACCTCACCCGCAATGGCGAGGTAGTCCAACACCACCTGGGCGTTTCCGGGTTTGCCACCCACGCGGTGGTATCCGAACTTTCCGTAGTACCCATTGGCAAGGATGTCCCGGCCGATATTGCTGCCATCTTTGGTTGCGCCATCCTCACCGGCGGCGGGGCGGTACTCAACGAGGTTAAACCCGGTCCGGAGGACACCATTGCCGTAGTGGGCCTTGGCGGAGTAGGCATGTCCGCTGTGATTACCGCTGCGGCACTGGGCGTCAAGAAAATCGTGGGTATCGATATGCAGCCGGATAAGTTAGAAAAAGCCCTCGAACTAGGTGCTACCTCTGCCATGTCCGCGGAAGAAGCAGAAGCCTCCGGGAAACGATTTAGTGCCGTGATTGAAGCGGCCGGCCATCCCAAGGCTTTAGAGACGGCCTATAAGATCACCGCTCCTGGTGGCCTCACCGTTACTGTTGGCCTGCCGGCCCCACATTCTGTAAGCGAAATTGACCCTCTCGTAATGACCAGTGAGGCACGCCGCCTGCACGGTTGCTACCTCGGTTCTTCTGTGCCAGCTACCGACATTCCGAAATATGAGCAGCTGTGGCGCGAAGGAAAGCTCAACGCCGAGGGTCTCATTTCCTCCCATATCAAGCTCGAAGATATCAATGCGGCAATGGATAACCTCAGCGATGGGCTAGCTCTGCGCCAAATCATCGAATTCGACTAGACCCTAGGCTCCTGACTCCTCCCGCGCTCCGCGCCAGTTCATTCCCGGCGTGGAGCGCATCTCTACCTAGCCATGTAGCTGCCCATGCTTGTGGACTCTGCTCGCCCGCTATAGAAAGAAGCGTCCCATGTCTGAAGAAAAGAAGACTTCTCAAGGCCACGCCTCGCCCACATCTCAATCCACCAATGGAATCGGCACTCCTTCTCCGCACTGGAAAGCGGGACCATTTGAGGTCCGCCTACCATTTATTCATTACCGCTTGGAAACACCGGACTTTGGCCAGGGTCTTTTCATGTGTGTAGTGGACCTCGGGGCCATCCCACTGATGACAGAGGCGCTAGGCATGCCCTATCAAGTGGCCCTGGCAGTGGTAATACTTAATGGTCTGCTCTACCTGACTCACCATCTACTTGGCGATCCTGTCGTACCCGGGTGGATCACACCTGCTATTCCGCTGCTGACACTCTATGTGCAATCTTTCCCAGAAGGTACAGAGCGCATTTGGGCACTAATTAGCTTCCAGCTCTTGCTCGGAGTATTTTCTTTAACGCTAGGAATTACCGGCTGGGCAACAAAGGTAGTGCGCTTAATCCCCTCGGGTATGCGCTCGGGCATCGTACTTGGTGCAGGCATTGCGGCCATCATTTCCGTATTCGAGGAAGGCGGGCGCTTCCATACCTTCCCCGTATCCATTACCGTCGCGGTGGCAGTGGCCTTCTTCTTGATGTATTCGCGCGCCTTTGCCCAGCTGCGCCATAAAGCTGCTGGCTGGCGGTTTATAGCATCGCTAGGCATCCTGCCTGCCATTTTCGTGGCCATTTTTATTGCGCCGCTAGCTGGTGAGGCACCGTGGCCGGACGTCGAGTGGGGCTTTTCCCAACCTGACTTTGCCTCATTGTGGAGCCACTACACCGTCTTTGGCGTCGGCCTTCCCCCGGCGCATATGTTCCTTAGCGCTATTCCAACCGTACTTGCCGCCTATATCGTGGTCTTTGGCGATGTTCTGCAGGCCAATGCCGTGCTCAAAGAGGCCGATCATGTCCGCACTGATGAAGCCGTGGTCTATAACCCTTCGCGCGCTCACCTGCTCTTTGGCGGCCGGAATATGCTCATGTCCATCTTTGGCCCGGACGTTGCCATGTGTGGGCCGCTCTGGGCAGCAATGCACGTTGTCATTGTGGAGCGCTATAAGCAAGGCCAACGCGCCATGCGCTCTATTTTTGGTGGGGCGGGTTCCTTCCGCTGGGGTTCTATTACCGGTCTTTTCTTATTGCCCATTACCTCCTTTGTGGAGCCCATCCTCCCTGTCGGCCTTGCGCTAACGCTGATAATTCAGGGTTTTGTCTCAGTGCGTGTGGGCATTATGGAATCTAAGAACCAAAAGGACTTAGGTATTGCGGGCGTGACCGCGGGCGTGCTTGCTACACAGGGCGCCGCGTGGGGCTTTGCGGCGGGCATCGTCATGGTGCTGGTGGTCTATGGCAAAGCAATGTTTAAAGATGAACGCGATGGCACCATCCGAACCTTCGACGAAATCGATCCTGAAGAGGGCTTTTCAGATGCCCAGGCTGACTTCACCGAGCTAGCAGAGCTTAACGACGTCACCGGCAACGCCCACCCCACTCCCCCTCAGACGCGCACCAAGCAAAAGGAGGACTGATCATGGCAGCCCCGCTAACCGACGATCTACTACCTATGGGCGTCATCTTAAATATTGAAACTCCGACGCCCAATTTCATCCAACTCAAAAAGGTCGGGGACTATACGCTCTACAGGAGTGGCCCCATACGCCTCATCGGTGATGCCCTGCTCAAAGACGATGAGCGGTTCCTCCCCAATGCCTTGTTCCAAATCTTTAGCTGGCACCACGCGATAATAAGTAGCGACGTCCGGTCCTCAAACTAAGAGGCTTTCCTGTAAATTTCTTCCAGCAAATGGCCGCACTTCTGTCCGGGGTAGAAAGATTCAAGCCCAGCGAGCTTGAATCGTGTCCCTACAGTCTCACCCGTGCTTCCTTCGAACGGCTTCAAGAGTCCGTAAAGATCTTGAAGGGTATTCCAATCGTCTTTAACTTCTCGATATTCAGGTACAACGACACTGGCGTGCGAACCTTCGTTCAGGATTGCCGCATTCACAGCGTTGACCTTGTCTAAAAGTCTATCGAGAGACTTGAGCAGTCCAATTTTTTGGCTTTCGACCTTGTCATTTCCCTGATGGTCCTTAACTGCCCCAATTATCACAGAAATTTTGTCACTTAGCTTCTTCCTAAATTCACCCAGGGTTGCGGTTTGCTCTTGTACTGCCGGTACGCATTCCCTTTCTCGCACGGTTAGTAAAGGATTGAGAGAATCTAGAACCTCAGCAAGGACAAATTCCCAAACTCTTCTTAAACTGTTTGCCAAGCGCAGTCGCGTTCCGAGCCGATATATTTCCCCAGTATTTTCGTCGACGGAATCAAATGTCTTCTTAAAATCATCAACTGCACTTTCCACATCAAACGGCAAGCACACAACTTCAAAATTCAGTGCTCCACGCGAAGAATTTGAGGGCTGCAGATCCAGATTCACCTGTCGAAACTCTTCATTCCAATCCATCTTTCCCCGTACGGGTTCGACTATCGAAGAGTATTTTTCCCAGATCTTCTTGACCATCCCTCGGCTATGCGTACACAACACTACCTGATGGCCTTTTCCAAGAAGCTCGGGAATCACGTGACGAATAAAGTTATCTATATTAGATTCATCCAACGAATCCGAAGGGTCATCGAGCCACACCATCCCTTGCCCAATCTCTTCCTCAAGAGTAGCCAAGTTAAACGCCATTGCGAGAAGATCTACCTGCGACTCCGAAAGTGTTCCCATTGCATGCCTTTTGGCAGTCCTTTTAGGGCGGCCAGAGAGAACACGAGGAACACAATATAAATCGATGCCAGGTTTTTTCTTTTCTTTTACTAGAAATTCGAGATCATAATCGACTTTCTCTGGGCAAAGGATATCCCACCATCTTAAAACCGGTTCCTTGACACTCTTGAGACGGGCTTCGACAATTTTGTCTTTCAGCTGTTTTAATTCATCCACAGCATTATTCAAATCGGTTCGCTTCGCGCTAATGGCCAGATAGTCACGCAAATTGTGGCTTCTCTCCAGGTCGTTCTCCCCCCAGTCTGAAGTATTTTCCCAAAACTCTTTTAGATCACGCCGCTTCTTAAGATTATCAGCTTCGATTACTTCTTGATATTTTTGGTCAGCTTCCTCGAGCTTGATTGACAGTGATGAGACTGTCTTCTTCCGGCGTTCCTCCAATTCTTCCGAAGAGAGAGTTGCGCAGTTAAGACTTGGGTCAGACATCTCTTCAACTTCGTCAATTTCTTGAAGCAACGTCTCCAATTGGCTTCTGGCTTGTTCCCAGGCTTTCTTGACCGCCTCGAACTGTGAGCGTTCCTGCTTATATCGAGCTTTCGCGTCAGTGTAGGCTGAATAAGCTTCCAGTTCTTTTCGGATGTTCTCCACTCGCGCCGTGGTCAGCACTCCGTCTAAACACAACGGGCAACCCTCATCGCCATCGACCACTGATACCAACTCGCTCATAGCTAGGAGTAATTCGTCGGCTTCAGGTTCTTTTGGCTCGGTAATTGAGAAAACTGGCTCGCCTTTTAGCTCGAGACCATCGAGATCGTCACATAGCCTGCGAAGTTTAATTCTATATTCACGCAAGCGAGTAAGCTCGTCGAGCTGAGCCCGCGATCCACTTTCTAGGTCGTTGATATCCCTCCTGATGTCGCTAAAGAGGCTCTCCTCTACTAGGTAGCCCAGACCCTCAGCCTTTGGCTGAAGACCCTTGAGTCTTTCCTCCGCTGTATCTATTTGTTCTTTAATAGCAATTATCTTGTTTTGGGCTTGATCTACGACGGCCCCAAAATCATTTCCAGGCAGCAGCGACCGAACAAAATCGAATCGCTCTTGGGGCTTACCGTCAATCCTTGACCTAAGGTTCAGCCGGGAGATGCTTTTTACTGGCGCTTCAGTACAAAATCCCTCAACTTTTGAAGTGTCCCACTGGTAAATGTCACCGTCTACCGACCGCAGCTCGGCAAAAGCCTCTTGCCCCTCGTTCCCCCAGGAGACCAAGTTGTCGCCCTCTCTAACTTCGATTGCGTTAACTCGATACGCCTTTGCACGAGGTGTAACCCCTGTTTTTATCAATTCCAAGGTATCCGTCAAAGTTGTTTTGCCGACGCCATTAGGGGCATAAATCAAGTTAAAACCCGGTCCAAAAGGGATTTCTGTGAGATTACGAAACTTTCTTACGTTGCGTAATCTTAAGGTTTCGAACGTTGTCTTCCCTTTGCCAGTTCGAGTGTCGGGAAATTCTACGTCTCTCTCGAAAATTTCGCTAAGCTGCTTGAAACATTCATCAACAAATTCTAGATTTGGTCCGCTTGCATTCATTTTCAATCCATTCCTGACTCGGATAACATTGAGTGATCCCATAAAGGTCATTCGGAAAATCAATCGCGTGGTCAGTAACTTTTCCACTGAACATGCTCGAATATTCATATTACCCATCCTGTGACCGCCCTAGTTTGCACAGAAACCACTGTCTTCGAGCCGTCAATCAAGGGGGTAATCAGAGTGCTCTAATATCAATTCCTTGGGGCCAATTCACTTCTAGAAAACGAAGCGAAAAAATTTTCGCACATTTAACAATGATCAAACGGCAGTACCAAGAATTTGGCCAGCAAACATACTTTGCCTCATCTCACCCCGGTACTTCTCCAGCAGGGCCTCCAGGTCGGTGAAGAGAGCCGGGCCATACTTCGGGTGGCGGAGGCCAAATTCAACGCTGGACGGAATGAAGCCGGCCGGGTTGCCGAGGTCATGACGGATCCCCTCATGAACCACGACATGGACGGGGCGTCCCTCGGAAATGAGCAGATCGATCGCATCAGTAAGCTGCAGCCCCCACCCTTGCCGGGAGTGACACGGGGGAGAGCGCCAAAAATCGCGCAGTCAAAAAGGTAGCGCCTCGCGGCCACCAAATTCGACGACTCATCCCCAACCGCAGGCTTTTCCACCATGCCCACAACCTTCTTCACCCGATCATCGTCAGTAGCCTCAACATCAAAGACGCCACAATTCGACGCCTGCGACAGCTCCACCTTTACCGCCAACAACACCGAACCACCATCCTCTTGGCGCACCCAAATCATCTCACCCATGGCGGCGGTGGGCTCAATGACCCAACCGGGAAGCGTGACCGTGAAATAGTCCCCCATCGGCATCTACGATTTCGTACGCATCCCTTTCTATTCCTTAGCCCCGTACCCATGTCACTCAAAGCCTTGTTTTACATCACGGCGCGCCATTAAACCCCATCCAAAGGAGAAATAGGCTCTCCAACATCTGAATACTCAAACCCGTTGTCTACCACGACTACTGCTCTAGCGGCCCTAATCTACGGGTCCATCTCCGTGCTGATGTACATCACCAAAGCAGAGTTTGGCCCCAAACGCCTCAAACCATCTTCAGTTGCTTTGCTAGGGAGCTGAAGAAACCACAGCTTGATTGTGGAAACTTTTAACGGACTTCAGCCCCAGAAAAGTCACCAGCCCTATTCTTCCTTTTCCCGTTTCCTAGCTTGCCTGCGCTCACGCCTTCGAGCACGCTTTGCTTTGCGGATGTCGACGACCCAACGCGGAACAAAAGGCCACGGAAGCGGAATCCCGAACGCACCCGTGCATCCAATGAAGAACAGGATGAGAGCTGCCATGACCGAAAACTTCAGCACCGCTGTTACAAACTCAGGAGGGTTTACACTTTCGACCAACCCTGCGATACCGCCAACGCCGAAAAATAGCGAGCCGTAAGGATAGAAGAAGAGGACGCCATCCCTCTCCATGCCTTCCCAGGCGGGTTCGTCATACCACTCTTCCGATCTGGGATCCCTGCGCACATCCAAAATGTAGTAGGTCCAGAAGAGCACCATGACAAGCACTGACCCGGCGCAAAAGAGCAGATCCCCAGTATCCCCGTCCATAGAACATGGCCTCCTATAGCTGCCGGTTACGCTATGTAAAAAAATGCTACCAACGTTCACTGGGGAGAGGACTGAGACGAAAGCGAAATTTGGCTGCGCACCAGCACCCGAGCCAAGGACAATGTATAAGAGATCCGGCTTTTATGATGCTTGTAGCCTTGCGACCAGGCGGCTCCTTTCCTTTAGCGTGTCTAACTTCCACAGCGTTCGCGCCACGCGGACGCACCCGCTTTCGCCCTGCTCACTATCGAGGCCTCCGCCACCTAGCTTGCCGACGCCCCCTAACCAACCCCTCGGCTACCGAGGTCGGTCCCCAACTCCTTGACTGCGACCTTGAGCGAAACATGTGAATGGTCTTCGTACATCGCGACCGCGTCGCGCTTGACCTGATCCGAATAAGCCTCCCTAGGCATGGAGGTAAACTACCTCTCCCCGACCCAACACAGCAGGAAGCAGAGGTGTCTACCAAACAGGGTTCAGATCCTTCACCCCCTTGACACCACGAATAGAAATCAAGGCAAATGCCTAGGAACAAAACCCGGGGTACTTCAGCTTGATGCTGGAAAATAGCTAGGCCTATTCTTCCCTTTCCCTTTTTCTGGCTTGCCTGCGCTCACGCCTTCGAGCACGCTTTGCTTTGCGAATGTCGACGACCCACTTCGGAACAAACGGCCACGGAAGCGGAATCCCCATCGCGCCCGTAAGTCCAATGAGACAGATGCCGAGAGTTGCCATGCCCACATACGCCAGCGCCGCTGAGACAAACTCAGGAGGGTTTACATTTTCGAACAACCCTGCGATACCTACTAAACCGAAAAACAGCGAGCCGTAAGGATAAACGAAAAGAGTGCCATCCCTTGCTGCGCCTTCAGAGTCAAATTCGTCGTACCACTCTTCCGATCTGGGATTCCTGCGCACCTCTAAAATGTAGTAGGCCCAAAAGAGCACCATGACCAGCACTAAACCGGCGTATAAGAGCAGATCAGTTATATCGCCGTCCATAGAATAGGCCTCCCGTGGCTGCCGGTTGCGGTATGTAATTTAAACGCTACCAGCCTCTGCTGGGGTGAGGGATGAGACGAAAACTACTGAAGCGCCCTGGGTTTAGTTCCGACCTCAGCTAAGGAAAGATTGGACGCTATGCCCAGAAAGTAATCTGTCGAGTTCAAGGAAACGCGGTCCCCCCACATGAGAGCGTCCGATTCTTTGTGTGCTGGGGTTTGTGTACAAGTAATCTGCGAATCAGGCGAGATAAGCCACGGCCATTTAGTTGATGGCTTGTTTCCATCCGATGGCTTTCGCTCCTTCAAAAAGCCATTGCATTCGATGTCACATTTCGCTTTCTTCGCTCGCTATACAGCACGCTTCTCTTCAATATTGCAAATCATCACTTCAGCGCTACAGTATCGTTCGGAAATTGGCCCCTGCCACCAGCAACTTCACGCAGCTGAGCAGTAAGCGACCCGATCGAATCCTTGGTGTAGCACACCCGCCGTGCCGCCGGCGGGAACTGCAGAAACGGCACGACCCCACGCCAGACTTTAACCGACTGCAGACATTCTTGGCCTAGTTCACTGGCCTTTAAGCATCCAAACTGGCACGGACTGCCTCCCCGTAAATAAGCCGTGCAAATATCACCTAGCGCGCGAAAGTCGGTTCTGCGATTCTGGTAGGACGCCCACCGGCTCTGTACCATTGTTGCGAAAGGCCCCGCATGCCGCACCCCGCCCCTCCACTTTCCACAAGCGCATGCTGTGGCGCATCATTATCCCCGCGCTCTAGGGTTCCGCGAATGCAACGGCCGGCTCCGCACAGTTTTACCTAACCCATTCTTTACCGACACCATTTGGCTGGGCTCCCAGCTGCTGTGGGGCAACCGCCATTGCTTTCCCGGCCACGCACCACGTGAGCTAACCCGCAACGCCGCCATTGGCACAGCGCTCATTGTCCTTTCACCCTCGGCGCGCTCATCGCCCGCTTTATCCCCTTGCTGACAAAGTCAGTGAGCGACCTGCTGGACAATATGCACCACGGAAGCGTCCCCATTGCCCTAGCCACGCTCTTTATCAACGGCGAGATAAGGAGTTTTTCTTCCGCGACGTTGCCCGCCGCCAGCTTGCCGACGCCCTCCCCCACCCCGCCATCCTTACCCAACCAGCCGTCCGCATTACCGCTACCGCCGCAATGAGCATTCCCCTCTTGCCCATTGCCTCTATCTTCATCGGCGGCATCACGGCACTAGAGGCCCCGCCGACATCCTCATCTCTGCCACCACACCGCACCTAGCGTGGAGCATCGGAATGGCGTTCTTGCTGCCGGTATTTATGAGGTAAAGAAGAGTTCGCCCGATAACGGGACGCCGAAACGCTCAAATCGGAGAGTTCTCTGCAGTCTCCTACTCGCTGACTACTTCACCATCAATTACGGGAGGATTGGCGGATTCACTTTCAAGCTTGTCAGCAAACTCCGGCAATAATTCATCAATATCATCAAACTCACCATTTAGTTGACGTTCGAACACGTCAATAAGGCGGTTGCCCATCGGCTTGAACGAGGCCCAGGCAATCCCACCGGAGACAGCTCCACCAAGTACTGGAACTGCCTTAGTGATGGTCTTCTCGACGGTCTTTTTGGTGATCTTCGCACCAAGCATCGTGCCGGTTTTCTTGAGCAGGGGGTACCAGACAGTTTTGGTCAAAGCCTTTCCAGCAACCTTCTTCCCTACCTGGGTCCCGACTTTTTGGGAGGTGTTGATGATCAGCGCAGCAGCGCCAGCCGCGCCGAACATTCCACCCAAATAAGCCATTACACGGATCTTTGCCTCATCTGAAAGGCCAGATGTCCCGTTTGACTCGAAAAGCTCATCTTCCCCATACAGATACGCGATCTGTTGCGCCATGCGCATTGCAAAACCGAAATATTGCACGACGTCCGCAGCGCCAGCTGGAATCATTACGAGGACATTGGTCGGGATACCGGATGCGAAAGATACCGCAGCTGTCTTGGTTGTATTGGACGCTACAACCTTTTGGGCATGCTTTCGAAGTGTCGCTTGCGAAAAGACCGCCTGCGGACCATCTTCGAGAATCTCTTCCAAGTAGGGAGAGCCCTCAAATTGTTTCTTCAAGAATTCGGCGCGATCCACCTTCACAAATGGAATTTTCGATGCCAAATTGATCGTGTTAAGGGCATTTTCATACAAAGCTTGCTCGTCAGGAGCGGACAATTGCAGCTTCTTTGCCATGACTAAGAACTCCCAATATAAAGGAAAACTAACTGCAGCCAATCTTAATTCAAGAACCGCGCACTTTTATTGCTCAAGCCCGTAGGTAATTAAATTTAACTGAATTTAGGGTCCTAAAGCTTTCAACCATGTGAGCGCCTGCCCCAAATTCGCGCGTCATTGACCAGCAAGTCCAGGTGCACTAGCAGAGGTGGGCCGTATTTCGGATGGCGAAGACGGCACTCGACACTAGCGTGAATAAAGCCAACAGACTGCCTTGGTCCTGGAACATGCCATCACGAGCCGTGGTGGGACTGGGCGGCTTCCGGAGATGAGAAAAGAGATGGCGCCGATAAACTGCAACACTCAGCCACGCCAAGTATGTTATAAATCGCAAGATCCGAGTAACAGTAACCGGTAGCCAGCAAACTCGGCAGCACCCCGCTACTGCCGTTCCGCCGTGCCCACGAACTTCCATACCTGATCAACATCGGTAGATACAACGTCAGGTGCGCCACGGGATGCCACCTGCTCTGCCGACACCTCCACCAGTGACAAACCGCCACGCGATGGCACAACCAAACCCTCTCCCGCCTGACGACGATGGATGTAATAACGCCTTTAGGAAGCACGACGCAAAATAGCCCTCACCTACATCCAACGCCGATTCAGCCAGCCTCCAACTGCATGCCTTAGCCCCTAAAGGCTTTCCTTAGCCACTACCATTGGGCGAGCAATCTCAGCCGCTTGCCACACCGGTCCTGACCTTGGAAAGTAAACAAGCAAGGGGCCTGGCACTTGCCAAGCGTGGTTGTACGAAATACACAATTAAATTCAATGATTTTATCGGAAATTCTGTATTGGAGTTTTCGCTTCAATTAGGTTTTTAATCTCAACATCGCAATATCAGGCTTGCCTTCACATCATGTGTTTTCGGCGTATCAACACAAGCAACCCTGATTACCTCAAAAAGAGACATAACCCGACTATTTTCTATAGAAGTAGCGAATTTGAAAAAGTTTGGTTCTACATTTTCGATAACCCACAGGCGCGTGCCAATACTTAGAGAAAACTAATGGAACTACCAGCCGGTTTGCCCACCCTTCATAGCTTCAGCAGAAGTTATGAAGACAGCTGGGTTTATACGTCTAATTTAGCGTCTCTTCTTGGCTTTTAATGCTAAGTACGGAGTCATTTACTTATCGAGAACTGAACGCTTTAAATCAAGTACTTGTCCGCTTTCTTACGCTCCCCACTGGCAGTCCGCCCTAATAACCAAGCAATATCCTACTGGTTCGGGGTACTCGTCCTTGGACTTTTTCCACACTCAATCTCCACCGGTTGTCCCCGTCATGCAGAGAGCTTAACGAACAGCTTACTGTCAAATATCAGAAACATTTCATCAGCCGGAGTACTATTCCTATAAGAGAGCCCCAGTATAGAGCGCGAATGATCTTACGTATAATCTTTCTCAGCGGAATTCTACGATGAATAGACGAATCGAGGACAAAATGAGTTCAACTCCACACGTGGCCTTTGTAGGCCTTGGATATATTGGCCTGCCAACGGCAGTGGTCATGGCAAATGCAGGCCTAAAGGTTACCGGCGTAGATGTGAATGCCCCTAATGTGGAAAAGATTAACCGTGGCGAGGTCACCATAATCGAACCTGGCTTGGAAGAAGAATTGCGGAATGCGATCTCCACGGGAAATTTCAAAGCCACTACGGAACAAGTACATGCCGATGCCTATATCGTGGCAGTACCAACCCCTTTCACAGAGGGGCATGACATTGATATGAAATTCATCTACTCGGCTGCGGAAGCAATAGCACCGCAACTTGAGGGAAATGAATTGATCGTACTGGAATCGACTTCTCCTCCTCTAACCACCCAAAAAATGGCGTCTAGAATTCTCGAGCTTCGCCCGGACTTACGGGCCGACAAAGAGGGTGTCGCCGCTAGCGAGAAAACTCTCTACTTTGCACACTGCCCCGAACGAATTCTTCCCGGTCAAGCTTTAGAGGAGCTAAAATCGAATGACCGGATTATTGGTGGGCAATCTAAAGAAGCTACACGCCGTGCGACCGAAATCTATGCAAGTTTCTGCAAAGGTCAGCTGCTAGCCACGGATGACGTAACTGCTGAGATGGCTAAGCTCACCGAGAATTCATTCAGAGACGTCAATATCGCATTTGCCAATGAACTATCCGTAATTTCGGACCGCCTCGGGATTAACGTATGGGAGTTAATTAACCTCGCCAACCACCACCCACGAGTTAACATTCTTCAACCGGGCCCCGGAGTTGGCGGACACTGCATTGCAGTAGATCCTTGGTTTATCGTTTCCGCCGCACCAGAAGAATCACAGCTTATCCACACCGCTAGGAAGGTCAATGATGGGAAGCCTAAATGGGTTCTCGGGAAAGTGATGGAGGCTGCCCAAAAATCCGCCAATAATGTTATTGCAGTTCTTGGACTTGCCTTCAAGGCAAATATCGACGATCTACGAGAATCTCCGTCGCTGGATATCGCCACGGAGATTGCCGCAAAATTGCCTGAGAGGCAAGTACTAGTTGTGGAGCCTAACATCCAAGAACTCCCAACTGGCTTGGCCAACAAGGAAAACGTGAAGCTATCCAGCTCTAAAGAAGCGATCGAAGCAGCGGAAGTTATCACCCTTTTGGTAGACCATGATGAGTTCAAATCTATTAATCCGTCGCTTCTAAAAGGAAAGACCATCATCGACACCAAAGGACTCTGGACTTAAAAATGGAGCTAAAATCCTCAAAGCCGATGAAACCTACTTAAGTGATCAAATCTACCAATGGTAGGGAAAATCATTCCGGTATATACGTACGGAGATGTTTGACACCAAGGCTTTTATTTAGACTACGAGCCTTTCTAAATGTAGCTTGAACGTTCTTGGCCGTCTCAGCATTCACGACCAGGGAAGTCCGACTAGACATATTCCTCCCTTACCCTGCTTGCGTCCATGCTCGCGAAGAATTAGCTCTCCATTGACCGGGAAATATCCTAAGTTTCATCACACCGCTCACTGCGAGCTTCCCACAACCCAAGAATCGGAGTCGAATGCGAGTTAGAGACACTCATCGCTGGGGAATTGGAAAACTGTACCCTTCCAAACGAGAGTTTTTGGACAGTTCTGTATCCAGTGGATTGCACACAATTCAAGCCGGAAATCTACTTCTAGATATTTTGGTAAGAAATCGCGGTTCTAGCACTACTCTGATCTTCTTTCACGCTTCTGTCACGAAATCCAGCACATTTCCAGTCCTTGTGGGAGATGGGCTGGCAAAAGCGGCTAACGCGAACCTCATCTCGATTTCCGATCCGACCCTAGCGTACACCGACAAGCTCCGTTTAGGTTGGTACATCGGAGTAAAGCCCCTTGGTTCATTTCCGAACTATGCGAAATCTCTGCTTCACCATGCGGTCGAGAGTCTTAACACGAAACGCCTAATTTTAGCTGGTTCTTCGGGCGGTGGCTATGCTGCTGTGAACTTTAGCCGATTTTTCTCCGATGCAGCAGTTCTCTGCATCAATCCCAGATTGAATCTAGCGACCCGCCCCACACCAAATTTGGGAGAATTCTTAGTTCACGCGTATAGAGCCTCAGGTCGAACCCAAATCTCTAGGCTCAAAGCAACTTACGTGCAAGAAAACGCGGCCGATTTTTATCCTAAAGCTCTAACGAATCATATAGGCATTCTTCAAAATGCGGGCGATACAGACTACTACGAGGGGCAATTTATCCCTTTCTGTCAGGCACTCAGCCCCGATCCGAAACTCTGGACCAGGACTGATGCCATTGGAGATGGGCATGTTCCCTACCCAAAGCAAATTCTGCACAAAGTAGTCCAAAACTTAGCCGACTTAAAATACACCGTCACAGAGGCCTACCAAAGATCAGGATTCCAAAACCATGGAGACTGATTTGCTACTTTAGAGACAATAAAACGATATTGACTGAACTTGTTTCAGAAATTCGCTATCTTCTGTTGAGCAACCTCGCGGCTTCGCTTTCAAAAACTACAGCCGGCTCCACGTATTGCGCTCTATTGTAGTCAACAATCTGCTGCGCCCTTTCAAACTTTTTCTGGGTAATACACTCACCCCATTTGGCGTATTCTGGGGAAATCTCGCTGAGTAGCCCCTCCATAACGATCTTTCCGTCATGGAGCCAGATTGCCTGCTTACAGGTTCTCCGCAAGGTTTTCGCACTATGGGACACCATGAAGACTGTGCCGGCATTGTCAAGCAGTTCAGACATGCGCTTTTTAGCTGTGTCGGCAAAGGTAGCATCTCCGGTTCCCAAAGCCTCGTCAACCATAAGAATTTCCGGGTTCCTAGATGTAGCGATAGCGAACGTCAAGCGGGCCGACATACCAGAAGAATATGTATTCATCGGTCGAATCAAAGCTTCTTCTTCAAGGCTCGATATCTTCTTTACTTCCGAAACATACGCGGGCAAAGCATCCTTCGAAATCCCCATGGCTAGCAAACCAAGCTTAATATTTTCCATTCCTGTCAGTTTCGGCTGCAAAGCAGCCGATACGCCCAGAAGCGACGGTGTGCCGCCCACTAGCACTTCACCAGAAGTCGGAGTCTCAATTCCCGCCAACATTCGAAGCAATGTTGACTTTCCTGATCCATTTTTTCCAAGAATTCCTATTGCTTGCCCCTTCTCCGTGGCAAAGCTGACTCCCTTGACCGCATGAACTGAGCGCTTTTTTGAAGGAAGTAGCCCCTCGAGTCGCCTACCTTCATTTACTGGCACCCGATAGATCTTATTCAAGTTCCTTGCGACTACCGAATATTCAGCGGACATTGGAATACCTCGCTTCTGCCCGCCAAAAGAAAATAATCCCAATAGCTAACATGCCAAAAGCACTTGCGAACATATATGCCCAAACTTTTAGCGATGGTAATTCGGAATAGAGCACCACACCTCGTGCAGACTGTAAGAAATAAAAGGCTGGATTGAGCTCCAAAATAGCTTGCGCTGTGGCGTTAGATGTAAAACGATCAACCGAAAAGAATACACCCGAAGTATAGAACCAGGCCCGCGACACGAAAGTCAGAATAGCTTTCAGATCAGGAATAAACGCAGTTATACGAGCCACGACCAAGGAAAGTCCACAAGAGAAAACGTGCATCAAAACAAAAATAGGGATGACCAAAAACGCGCTAGGCTTTAAGACATCAGGATATTGGAAGACAAGACCAAAAAATATAGCTACTAACGCCGGAACGATATTCTGTAAAAAATTTTTAGTCGTCAGAGAAAATGCAAGAGCCGCTCTGGGGAATTTGAAAGAGGAAACTAGACCCTTCGACGACTGAATCAATCCCGCGCCTCCGTTAAGGCCTTGGCTCATGAAACCGAAAAAGACAAGACCAATAATCAAATATCCAATGAAATTATCAATGCCCCGGGAGGTCTTGAGTAAAAGCCCGAAAATGACTCCGTACATCGCAGAGTTAAGCAAGGGACTGAGGACGTTCCATGCACGCCCAAGAATCATGTCTCGATTATTGGTTGACGACTTTCCTTTCGCCTCTTCCCAAATAAAATGTCGTCTATTCCATAAGTTCTCCAGGTAGTCCTTCAATGGAGGTCTAAAAGACACAGGCCGAAGACCTGCGTCATCGATTATCATCAGTTTCCGCCTCGACTCGCGTTTAACAGACTCGTCCACAAAATCCTCAATCCATCAATTAGGAACTTACCCTAGGAAAGGAACGGGGCTTTTCCCCTTATCCAAGCTGAACCAATATTATCGCCTGTGGAGTCTTCAAGCCTAAGCAAAGCCCTTGACGTCCAATTCTCCGCATCATACAGTAACGGTGTCTCAAGTGGTTTCATAAGTTCGGTTCTTCCTTTATCTGTTCCAACATTGACCACGACCATTACTTCCGCCGGCTTTGAAATACCACGCTTGTTCAAATATTCGGTGAAGTTTCCGTCGATACGGAGCTTTCCGGTCGCCTTATCGTACTCTCCACGTACGGTGAGGGAAGGAGGGTCGACTGAGAAAGTGTACGCAGTCGTTGCACAGTTCGCTTGTGCATCTTGGACTAAAGTCATTGCCGCGTTCTGAGTATCAACGAACGTTCCGATACCCTGTCTACTCATCGCCCCACCCAGATAATGGTCTGTTTTAAGCATGCCCGATAGATTCCCATAAGACCGAACATAGAGGAAAAAAGCTTTGCTTCCTCTAATCACACTGAGATCAACCCCCAGACTCCTGAAGGCGCGCGCTTGAACATCAGTGAAAGCTTCAGGAAGCATCCACGGGGTAAATTCCTCAAGTTTCTTAAAATCATTGGCAGAGAAAAACTTAGACCCAGTCATGACTAGGTCCCATTCGGCCAAATCGACCTGTCCTGCTCCGGTAGGGTAATAAACTAACTGATTTGCCACACCAATCGCCTTGGTTGCACGACCTCCTTGCCCGGCTGCCGCATCAGCTATTTGGAATATCTCCGATGCGGCCCAAGGAAGCCATCGGTCATCGTCATCAATCGCAGCTCTGATACTCGTTGCAAAATCCAAATTAGATTCCATCCGCAGGCGGCACAATGCCTTTGCAGTGAGTTTCTTGGCGTTATCTGAATAGTATTTGTTAGGGAGACGGACTGCATCAATATGTCCAGTTTCCGCCTGAGGATAGCCTTCCTGCGGATGAATGTACGGAACCAGTAAGAATGTAAAGAAAGATGATTGCCTGTTAAGAGCATTAATCAATCGAGACAAGGAAAGGAACTCTTGAAGCTTGTCAACAGAGCAATACGTCACATGGAGCGCCGTACTATTGACAATAAAATGTTGATTCGCAATCGATCCAAGCGTTTCCCGATACATTGTCGATAGCTTTGAAAGCGCATCGTGGTTTGTTTCAGTGTCGGCGAAGATGGTCTCGACCAACAAAAACCTCCTCGCGGCCGGATCAAGAAGCACACGCGAAGGAGAGAAATTGGTCCCGTGTCCACAAGCCAAAATAACCTGGTTCAGTGCTTCCGCTTGGTCATCCTCAAGCAAAGAAAGATCCACCGTATACCGAGCCCCGCTGTCAGCTTCGATACGCTCACCCCACCACAAAAACAGTCGACGCCAAGATAAATTCGCAGGGGCTTTTATCGATTTAAAACGGTCGGCGTTTGCCATTTTTAACTCCCGTTCTGTCGCCAGTCACGCAAATGTCTCGAGATCCTCGTTAGTGCATTTGCCTTTTCCTTTATATTTTCTTTAGGCAACGTATGAAGACCCCGCCGATTTTTCCAGATTTCAACCTGAACACGTCCGAGCTTTGAATTTCGCAGGGCATCCAATCGCCGTTCAGATGTAGCCAAGCGCTCTTCAAGTACCCTCTTTTCTTCTCGCAGGTGCGCCAACTTGGAAATAGCCGACTGGTTCTTCCCTATGGGCTGCTTTGTGAGACCGCCCTCAGAGATTCGAGTTGCGGACGTTAAAGCTTGCGGACTCTCTTGAACAATCCGATTTTGCCGCACTTCGACTTCAGATGCGCGTTTGCGTAGTAAGGTCGGCAACTTCTGGGCTAATTTTTCATCCTGCGCGAGTTCGGAGAGTTGCTGTGCGACAGTGTCCCGTCCTTCGATAGCTGGATCAACCCAACAAATTCCTCCGTGAACATTCACGAGACCTGCTTCGGGAATCTGGCTCATATGGGGTTGCCTTGAGGATAGTGCAAACGAAGACTCCCTAAAAGCTTCAGGAGGCGTATTTCCAAGATGGCGCAAAAGCTGACCACGAATTGATGAGTAAGAATGGTCTTTTGCGATGTTAAAGCATCTCTTTGCTGCTTCTTCCACATCGTTTGGGCGTTCAGGAAGAGTCAACAGCAATTCTTTAAACTCAGAAATAGAGTTAGCGAAAAGTGGGTAGTCATCTCCGAGCAACTGCTCGTGCAAGGCCGTACGGTTTATGATGGAAGGCCTAGCTAATGCTCCATACTCGAGTATTTTTGTCGATAGCTCCGAACTATTATTCATCGACTCAGCTCGCCAACCAACGCCAATTTGTGCAGCTGAAATAAGCGAACGTGAGGTCAATCTAGGTACTCGTCCGTGCCATGTCACCCCCGGAGTGGAATCCATTAGCCAACGGTTATTATCGACGAAGTAAGGATCGTCCTCGCTCCTCCGGAACTGATCACCAGCAATATCCAGGGTCAAACAACTTCCAGATGCAGCTGCCGACTTGAAGGATGCCAGGATCAGGTCGGTATTCCATGCCTTGAAAAACTTTCCTGTGTAAACAAATCGGTTAGGGTGCTTACTGTAATGATAAAGTTCTTCGAAAGTTCCCTCCGCATCAGGAACATGCGGGGGCAAAAGAGCAAGCTTTTCCTGATCGTAAGACGGCAACAGCCGAGACAATCTTTGAAGTATCGCCTGAGTCTGACAGAGGAATTTGACCCCAGAATCTCTTAATGCTTTTAGCATTTGAACTATACCATCATCAACGGCTTCATTGACCGTAGTAATACCAGTTACGTAAACGGACAGTTTGGATGCTACTTCCGGAAATTCCTTAACGAGGTAGAAAGCCGTTTCTGTGTCACGCAAGAGGATGGAATCGAAGTCTTTTTCTATCTCACCTATCGCTCGAGCATACTCGCGCCTTTGCATTCTTTCCCCGGACGGGGCATTCGAGAATAGCGCACGGTTTTTCGAAGCAAACGGGTCCAAAATAGAAACGTTTTCATAATAAAGAACTTCGTCTAATACTTCTGTCTTCCGAATTGGATTAGCAGTTAAGAGAGTAACACTTACCGGAGACACCCCAGCCAGCATCGAGCAAACTCCTGCTAGAAAGAAGGCAGACCCGTCTACGACGTTAACGTTGATGTACCCAGAAACTAAGACTCGAAAATCTTTCCGCTCATATGAATGATTCATTTTATATTGCTACCCTTTTAGTCTGAATTTGGCCTCGAAATCCTGGAGCGTTGGTTTTCACTTTCACAAAACACTCATTAGCTCCCAAGCGTTGCCCAAGTGCAACTGGTACGGTATTTGACCGCTGAAAGTTGATACTTTCTACCACTTCACCGTCACGCATAAAATCAAAGGCATACTCTAAATTCTCGCCGTTGGCAACGCAGATAATGTGTGGTGCCCCCACGAATTCATGCGTTACAACTTTTCTCAATCCAAACTCGGCTTGGTTCCCTTCCCTCGAAGAGTTCATAGATTTTCCCACTTGGCGAATCACCTGTTCTAGGGTTCTTTCCAATTCGTAGTACCGATCCCGCCAAACGATCTCTTGCTCGTCATAATTCATAAGTGCTTCCTAACTTTTATTCAGTTGCAAACGAATATAATCAACTTCTGCGCCAATCGTGGCCTTCCGCCCACATTTTTCTAACATCGCCAGTGAGCCCTGCTTTGACAAGCGCTGAAAGAGCTCCGCGTCGAAGTAGAGTTCCTCGATTAAATCTGCCAAATCATTTATTGACTCAGGTTGGGCGAGCAGACCTGATACACGGTGCTCGATAAACTCGGGAACGGCAGCTACTTCACTGCTAATAGTGACCAACCCTGAAGACGAAGCCTCACACATTGACACACCTTGCGAATCAAAGCGAGTCGGGCTTAGGAAAATCCCATGCTCGGCATGCAAGTCCCGAATTTCTTCCTGCGTAAAGAACCTATTTTCCAACTTAACGTTATCGAACTGACGAAGTGGTTCGACTGTCTGATCGAACATCGGACCGCTTCCACATATTGTAAAGCTAAGAGCCTTAAAATACGGCCGCTTTGAAAGTTCAAGTATGGCACCAACAGTCTGGTCATTTGCGTATTTGAGCGAGGCGAATGGGCGGATACTCAGGATATTGAAACGCTTTTTATCTTCTTTTTCGCGGTATGGAAATACTTCCTCATCTACCAAATTCGGGATGACCGTTGAATTTCGGAATTCAGCGCCATTGTCGGGTTCTACGACATACTTCTGAAACCATTTCGACACATTAACAAAGCTAACGTTTAACTCTTCCTGCGTCATTAGGTCATGGAAGAAGGCGTTTTGCTTTAAATAGTAAGTATCCTTCTTCTCTAAGGCTGCCTTTATATCTTCCGATGTATTTATGAAGTTAAACCACCTACGGTACCAAGCTTCCGCTTCAAACCCATGAACCCAAACAATGACGGGCTTTTTTACATTTAATTTCTGCAAAGGTCGAATACGCTGGGGCTCCGCAAAATGTATTAGGTACCCATCAAAGTCATTACTGGCCACATGTAATTCGAGAGCACCTTCATTTCCAACCGTCACTCGGACGCCATCAAATTCGTATGCATAAGCCTGCTGGACCGGTTCGTGATTATAGAAAACTTCGACATCCAATCCAGCTTCTTTGTAGGCTTTGACTCGTCTATGTATGAATCCATTTCGGTATAGAGCCTGCTCACTAGGATAGGCGTTACAAATAACTAATAGCTTTTCAGACATTAGGCGTTCTCCTTCTTGACCATCGAAAAGTTTGGCTCACGCCTAACTTTGGGAATCGTTTCCTTCCAAGTAAGTATAAATCTCTCTATAGCGGCTCGCATTTGCTTTCCATGTCCGCCCTTTCACCCATTGTTTCCCTAGCCTTATCAGTTCTTCATCGCCCATCGCCTGTTCAATTTGATATACAAATTGATTCAAATTACCAGGAGGGAAAAATAGCCCTCCTGCACCTGCTACCTCTCTAAGCGCCGGAAGATCTGAGCAAACAGTCGGCACCCCGAGAGCCTTTGCCAAAAGTGGTTTCAATGGCGTTACGTTTCTACAAACCTGAGCATCGATCCGAGGAACAACAAAGACATCTAAGACTGCATACCATTTCCAGATATCTGCATTTTCCTGGCGGCCAGCAAAGAGGACCCTATCTCGCACCTCTAAAACTTCAGCAAGTTTCCTTAGGTTTGGTAATTCAGTTCCATCCCCCACGATTAGCAGATTCCAATTTTTGTCGAGTCGAGTTAACGCTCGGATCGCTAGCTCGAGACCTTCATAGCCCACCACTGAAGTCACCGACCCGAACCATTTGGAATCGCTATCTATTCCCAGCTCTGCTCTAAGCTTTGGAACGTCAATGTCGCGATATAGATCTTGATCATCGATTGCATTAGGAACTACAAAAATTTTGGAATCCTCAACGCCACGAGTTACCAAATTCGATTTGGATACTTCACTAAGAACCACTACGGCACTCGCTGCCTTCATCGCCTCGGTTTCTCTCGTCCGAGCCAGTTTATAGTACTCGGATTGGAGAGCGATTCCTCGCTCCTCTTCCTGTACCTTTGAAAGCCAAGTATTTTCAAGTTCTCCTCGTACTTCATACACCCAAGGAACACCCAGCTTTTCAGCTACCCGCGAGACTATTTGAGCATTCTTGAAGTCAGTTGTTGTGTGGAGAATCCGGGCATCTAGATCTCGGGCACACCCAATCAACATCTCCGCAGCAAGCTCGCTCCTGTCTGCCAAAGTGGATGGATACCTTATAGGAATCAATCGGCGATATCGAACACCATCAACTGTTGAAACAGGAGTAGAAGCAATCGATCCAATCACGACCGGGTACCCCAATCGTGTAACACCTTGAACTGAAGTCCCAGTAGTTTGAATAGCCTTTAAAGAACTATGGGTTCGATATGTATATCCCGACTTTGTAAATGGAAGGCTGTTGTTTAGGAACCAAAGCACTGTTCCATCGTGGGGTTTGCCGGAACGGTCGCTACTGGCAGCTCGTTTCTCTAAGCAAGGGGCGATCTCCTGCTCCAACTGTGACTTTTGCTGCTCTAAGCGTCTAGCAAATCTTTTTCCGGCTCTTTCTTTAATTCCCGTTGCTGAACTATAAAGAAAAATAGCTTGCGTAAGCTCTCCCCGACGGTGCTCATCATCGCCCTCAAGCACACTTCGGCTAATCTTCATCTTTGAAAGCAATTTATCGAGTTTATCCAGCCCAGCACGCTGACGAATCTTTTCCAACACATTATTGTATAGCGCTGCTGGATCTTCTTGTGCCATTCTTACAGCTGTCTCGAATAAAAAGATCCACTGCTTAAGAACAAATTTAAAACTCGGCATCTCGATGAACGCTTTCCAATAAGCTCACTACGTTTACTTCGGCAACCTCGTTACGCTCCTTGTAGGGCCAAGTGGAGGCTTCTTCTCGCGGCATTAAAGCGCCAGGGTCATTAGCAAGCTTTTTCCACAAATTGGCAAGGTCCCTTGGCGCGTTTGGTGACACAATGTCACCAGCGCCTGTTGTTCGAATTAGCTCAGCGGTTTCCCCTTGGACTACCCCTGAAATATGCATCTTCGCTGCCATCAGTTCGTAAGTTTTTGAAGGGACAGTCCTCAGAAGCGGCTCCCAATCAGCTAAGTGAACCAACGCCGTATCCGCCCATGCATAAGGCTCATCCATTTCCCTTGCTGACCTCTGCTTTTCAAAAGTCGCGGACACTCCAAGGTCTTTGGCTCGGTAGATCAAGTTTGTCTTTCCGTCCCCCGCCCCAATAATTCGCAAATTCACATCGACGCCCGACTCTTGTGCGATTTTTACAGCCTTCAGCACATTTTCCAAATTTTGCGCTCGCCCAATAGTCCCCGCGTAAAGGACGTTGATCTCAGATCGAGAAGACCGAGGAATGCTAGTCTTTTCAAAATTCGTCTCCCGCGGAAAAACGTTTCTCACAGTAACCAATCTTGGCTTCTTTGAAGCTACCCGCGCATCAAATTTCTCTGCCAATTCGTCTTGAAGCCATGACGAGGTCACCATAACTCCATCCGCTTCAAACAATGATTTGTCCAAAGCCACTTCAGTCAACATTTTGATAATTTGCAGAGGTCCTTTACTAAGGATTTTTTGCCGCAAAGATACCGAGCCAACACTCTCATTCCACCTGTGCGACTCGTGCAGAAGGTCCGGCCACGCATCTCGCAAATCAATGACATACGGGATTCGCAAAATTTTCGCTGCTGCATAGGTGACCATGGCGGTGGGTAGCGCGGGAACTGTACCAACGATCACGTCTGGCCTCGACTTAGAACCGCCCAGGCCACGAATCAAAGTTACGAAAAATTGCCCTGCCGCCACTGAGATTTGACTTACAACTCTAGCTGTCAGACTTGAGGATGAAGGTACGGCTGCGACTCTAAAGATACGTTCCCCCGCCGCCCCGCTTTCACCCCTGCCATAGGGAGCTCTTAGTTCACGAAGAGAGCAGAACCACTCAGATATCCCCATATTTCTACGAAAGTTTCTTGGTGGAGAAACTACATCCACCTGGTTTCCTGCCTTGACCAACACTGATGTTAACCATTGCCAGCGCCTTTGCGGGACTCCGTTTTGCGGATACCAGTAGTGCGACAACACAAGAATCTTCAAGACACGGCTCCCTTTCGTACGTAATTTCACCGCTAGCCTACCAGGCAACCGGTGAAGTAATTACACAAAACTTTCACCTCAGCAAACGAGGAAACCCGCCGGAGTATTCTATTTTTTAGTGCTTTAACCAGGCGATTTGGTTGTAGAACACGAATCCATATATAGTTAGTTCTCGTTGCACAGAGAACAGCAAGTTCGATGTACAGCATACGCATAATCCTCCATAGCTCAGTTGGCAGAGCATTCGACTGTTAATCGAAGGGTCACTGGTTCGAGCCCAGTTGGAGGAGCAACACAAACCCACTGGTAACGGTGGGTTTTTTACTTGTTCCGAGTGTCATCGTTGTATTGCGTGCTACAAACGTGCTACTTGATGGTTCGGAGGTTGATTCTCGCCGTTCACCATTGACATTGATCGGCACTGTCGGTACACTGGTGGCATACGAAAATTCGCCCAAGACTTCAACAGGGGTAATCGGCTTGCAGACGTTAACAGCGTGATGTTGTCGCGTTGGTGATTAACTGGCCGTCTGGGTCTCTACTGTCAGAACAGTAAGCCTTGTGCCGCTAGACGCTGAGATGCGTGGTGCGTGGTGAGGCCTCGAAGGATAACTAACTTCTTCGAGGTTTTCGCATGTCCGAAATCATTTTGGATAGGAACGATCTCCTGCGCACGTATACCGCAGGTGAGTTCTGTGAACGTGCTGGTGTGTCCCGTCGCACACTCGATAGGATGCTCTCACGTGGTGAGCTGCAGGCTGTCCCTGGCTCGCGCGGCAATGGTAAAACGCTGCGTATTTCCGCCCTTGAGCTAGCACGGGTAATTTACGGCGACTCCGTCTCCGTGGCGGGTGATGCCCAATGAGCATGGGAACAGCCCCCGCTGGTAGTTGCAACGAGGACTGGAACATCGCAGTTCAACCCTCCAGTCTATCTGATGGTGTCTTGCAGCGGTATCAGCAGATTGAAAACGATGCGCTCGGCTGGTCTGTAACGTTGGTCGATTTCGCGTCAGATCAACGCGGGGATTTGACCGATCTGGCCGCCGTTTTGCACCGTGTTGATGCTTGGCGCGAGGGTGAAAGTGACGCGAATCTCGTCATGGTGCTGTTGCAAACTTCAGGCGGAGAGCCGTGACGACCCAGTCTTCATCCTCTGATGCTCGCTGCGGGTCGGCGTTCTCAGGCAGCCTCGAACACCCGGCTGACGATCACCGCATCCGGATTGG
>NGUZ01000019.1 GCA_002154655.1 Corynebacterium kefirresidentii | reverse complement strand
GGTGATCGTCAACCGGGTCTTCGAGACGGCCTAACAACGCCCACACGCAGCGGCCGTCAGGGAATGAGAAACTGAGTCTTCGCTGCTCTCCGCCCAACTTTGCAACAACACCATTTCATATCCGCAGCTCGGGAGACACTTTCTGAAAAGCCATGCTGAGCTGCCATCGTGAACATCACACCATCGAAATCCGGAGTTGGAAACATTTTCCACTCCGGTTCTTTTTATGTCTTAGTCGCTATTCTTTTCCTTCGTCCGCAGCATATCCATGCTCATCACGGCGCCGATGATGGCAGCGTGCTGTTGCTCGTTGAGGCCTGGGGTGATGGCTAGGCAGTAGGTATTTTTACCCATGAAGTAGTTGCCTACGCCGGTCCACTCGTTGGTGACGTTGGCAAGCCGGCGGCCCCGGGAGGTAATGGAGAGGTTCCAATCCCAGAAATCGCCGCGAATTTCGACGTCAGGAAACCCCTTCATGGTTAGCTCTAATTTTGTTTTGAGCATGGAGAAACGCTTGGTAATGACGGCCATGGGCGCTTCGATTCCCGGCAAGTGCACCTCATAGGTATCCCGCAGAAAATTCGGCGGATCCGAAATCGTCATGACCGTCTGTAGGGGGTTTCCTTCAGCATCCGTGAGTGCGACCTCCAAGCTGCGAGAGGATTTAAACACCATATCTTTAAGACTGGTGGATTGCAGGATCGTGCCCACAGGGGTGTTGTCGATATCGGTGATCATGAACTGATCATTGAGGAAGGACTTGGTCTGGGTAATTACGAGCTCATCCAGTGTGAATAAATTTTGCGTCATGCCAGCCACTGTAGGGCAGCTGGTGGAATTATTCCTCCTCCCTAGGGGTGGTTTTCTGCTGGCGCATGAGTTCTTGGGCCTCTTCATATGCTCGGGCGCGGTGAGCGGTCATGGTTTGCGCAAAGGTCTGTACCCAATTCTTGTTCTTAGGTGCTAGTGGTCCGGAGGGCTCCGTGGCGGTCCAGGTTCCATCCTCGAAAAGCCAGATGATGTCGCGCGTATGTGGGTCCATGACGTAGAAAGCACGACCATCGGTCTTCACATTGTGATGGTGCTGGCAGAGGCAGGCTAAGTTAGCCGGAGTAGTCGGACCGCCATCCGCATGATTGATGCGGTGATCCTTCTGGCAGGCGGTGGCCGGGCGATTGCAGCCGGGATAACGGCAGGTGCCGTCAAATCCTTCTAAGTACGCAGCCATGGCCGCCGGGGTGACGTAGCCCTTGACCTCCTGGTTAGGATCCAACTCTCGGATTTTGGTGTAGGGCAGCGCATTCGAGCGCGCCGGGTCGAGCCAGCCCACGGATTCAATAAAGGCCGGGGAATTGGGTACGTCGGTGGCTTTATAGGCGTTGAGGATGATTTCGGGGGCTTGGGTGCGGCCGGTGAGGAGCGCAACGGCGGCGTCGGCAAGCGAGCAATTTAGCTCTAGCGCGGTCTGCCGGATGCACTTATCGACGCTCGCGATAACCGCCGGGTCCGCACTCAAAGTCACCGCCGAGGTGTTATCGCCCCAGTTTTCCATGGTGTAGCGCGGCTGGGTGGGGCCCTGGGTGACGGCCAATGTGTCATCGGCGAGGTTGATGAGCTCGTTGAGTTTGCGCTTGATCTGTGCCTGCGTACGCATGGTCTGGTTCGGCCGGGTAGGGGTGAGGTAGGCGGTGAGCTGCTCATCGATGCGCGCCACTACCTCTGGTGTCGGGTTACCCAAGCGGTTGAGGGACTTATTGATGGCAATAATCCGGTCGAGGTCTAAGTGATAGAGGCGGTGCTGCAGCGCTTGGAGCTCAGGCAGCTCCTCCAAGCGGTGCAGTGCCATGAGGATATGGCCAATCCGGCCTTCATTGACGCCGGTGGTGCGGTAGAGGGATTGGGTGACTAATTCGAAATCAGAATCGAGCTCTGGGACTTGGTTCACCCAGAACTCGTATTCCGTCTTTCGCATCTCAAAGGCTAAGCGTGTGGTGGGGTCGGTGGTGTTGGTCGTGGAAAAGTAGGGTTCTTCCATGGGGAATCGTACCTAAATTGTCGTGTGAACCTGTGTACGATTCACACCTTATAACACCCCTCGGACACGAGCCTTTGTCTTCGTATTTTTGCAGCTCAAGAGCTATATTCTAGATCCTTAGTGGGGAGAGTAATTTCGCTTCTTTGTGCCGCATATTTCCTATCTTGCTTGCGTATGAAACGCAGGCCCCAGATAATCAGTGTCCACGTAATGAGAGCGGTAAGGAAAAAGGTCACCGGCCAATCACCCGTAATGATCAGCGAGGCATTGAACAGGGTATGCAGGGCGATAGCGGCCAGCCAGAATCCGGCCACCTGCCAGTATCCGTGGCGTGCCCCCGCGTAGAGCTTGCCGATGCCCCACGCCGCAACCCCCGTATACAGTGCATGGCTAAAGGCACCAGTGAGGATTCGCCCGGTACCGGTAATAATGGCGCCCCAGAGATCGCCATCCAGGTTAGTGATGGTCGCGCTCAGGAGGAATGGAATATTTTCCATGGCGTCAAACCCAAGGCCTACCGCCATTCCGATCGCGGCGGCTTGGTAAGGGTGCCGCACGTTCCCAAAGGCTGCAATAATAATGACAACGCCGAGGAGCTTGATGGTTTCTTCCGGAAGCGGCGAGTATAAGGCTGCGTCGAGGTGGGTGATCCACAGCTTGTCCGAGATCCCCACCATTTGGTTGTTGAGGCTAAACACCACCGGCTGGGCGAGCGCACCCCATAGGATGCCCTGCCACATCGGCCGCGGCTTAAACCACCACAATCCCAGTCCAAGCGTCAGGCCAGCGCAGATGAGCGCACCGATGAGCCCAACCTCGGTAAACCGGCGATCGGCCAAGAAGAAGCCGGCGACTACAAGGCCGAAAGCGATAGATAGCCAGTACAGATTCTTCATGCCTTTTCTACCTCCTGGGCAAGTTCTGCAGCGCGCGGTCCGCGCAGGGAGAGGAACGTGGTGGGGCCATCGCCCTCGATGCTGATGGCTACGAGGTCGCCATCGCTAAGTGTGCGCTTATCCCCGTCGCGGTCGATGTCTCCTTCCGGCATGGCCGTACCTTCACCCATTGCCCGGAGGTACCGGCGGGTGGCTTGGTCTTTGTCCTGTACGCCGACTTCTTTAGCGCGGATCTGGGTGCCGTCACAGTCCCAGCGTGGTTCACTGCTGGTGGAGCCATCTTCTTCCGTGCAGGATAATCCGGGGATGCGCGCCTGGCCGGCCTGCACCTCAGAGGTGGGGTTGTCGTATATATCTGGCAGGAGTGCATTGGTGCCGTAGATGGCACCAAATATCACGCCCGCCGCGAGGATGAGTGGTGTGCTTTTCATGTACTCAACGCTAGGTATGTCCTGCTCAGCGCGGTATCCTCCGCGGGGAGGATTAAGCCGGACATAGGGAGGATTTCTCTCCCATAAGTTCTGTCAAGTCCTGTGATAGGTTGGGTGCGTGTTTGAGGAATTAGAGGAAGAAGCGGAAACGAAAGACGAGCCCAGCCGCGTCTGGTGGCAATGGTGGGCACCCATCGCCATGGTCACCGTTTTCATCGTTGTTCCGCCCGCTGTCTACCACCTTGTCTCCGGCCTTATCCTGCTCATCCTCATGGCCGTGCTGACGGTGATCATTGCTCTTGTCGACGGCGCCACTTTCCGCGCCTCCTGGACCATCTTCAGTGTGGCAGGGCTGGCCTATTTTGCCGCCATGTCCCTGTATTTCAATGAGGGAACGTGGATTTACCTCCCAGTGTTTGTTTTCCTGGCATGGGCCGCGAGCAGGCTGGGCGCCGTGGTGGGCTCTAAGAAAGGGAAGAGCTAATGGAGACCTGGCGCCTAGAGCACCCCGAGGTGGGCACCATCGAGGTGCAGCGCGGATACGATGCCGAATTCGCTGAGCTGGGAGAGTGGCCGAAGAAGGCGAAGGACTATACCCCGGTACTGGGCGATGCCTCCCTCCCCGAACGGCTCCGGTTGTGGCGGAAGAATCCCAGCCCGCGCCTGCAGATTGTGGTGAACGGGGAGGTACGTAGCCGCCACGATCGGCCGCGTGCGGGCCGGTATTCGCTTAAGAAGAAGATTGAAAAAGACCTCACCCTTTTTGAGAACTCCGCCTCGCGCAGCAAACCTTATCTGGATATCCAAGCCTCTCCTTTTGGCGAGCTTCTAGACGTCTACTACCGCAATGGCGAGGAGGCAGTTGCCCTCGATCCACCGGCCGGCTCGCTGGGAGAAAAGCGCCGCAAGGCCATGGAGGAAAGCTCCTTTAAGCGGGTGCTATATCCGCTCTTGGGCGGCTTGGGAAAGTCCGGCTGGGCCATTGGCGTGATCGTGCTCGGTCCGATCATCAGCCGCATCTTGTCTCGGTTATTACCGGATTGGGAGCTGCCGGATATCGACCTGCCGGATATCGCGCTCCCGGTGCCGGAGTTGCCGCAGATTGAGCTTCCCGTGCCGAATATTGACCTCAATATTGACATCGATCCGCCCGATTGGCTCGTATTCCTGCTGGATTACAGCAAGGTGTGGGTGCCGATCATCATTGCCATCGTGGTGGGCATTCAGGCAGTGCGCAATGCCAAAAAGTCTGAAGAAAAGAAGCAGCAGTGGCAGCAGGGCGGCGCGTATGCTGACGGCCATGAAGATTCACGGCGCGATTGATGCGGAAGGCCGGTGCAAGCATTGGCATTCCCCGCTGGACGTGGTGGCCAATAAGTGCGCCACCTGCGGGAAGTATTTTGCTTGCGCGCTGTGCCACGCCGAACTCACTGACCATGAGTTTGGGCCCATGCTTACCGACGCCCCCTCAGTCCTCTGCGGCGCCTGCCGCACCGAGATGAACTACCACGCTTATTCCGCCGTGCCTGCCTGTCCCCACTGTGGGCATAAATTTAATCCCGGCTGCAGCGCGCATGCCGGGATCTATTTTCAGCTAGACCGCTAGAAAGAAGACAGCTGCTGTAGCTGCTGGATTTGTGGAATCTGTGGCAGCTGGAATTGGGATACAGCGTTCTGGGCAATCTTGGCCGCATCCGGGATGCGGAAGGTCTGGCCCAAGAACGGGACGTCGACAGTCGGCTGGCCAGGGATGGTGCCCAGCTCGATGACCTTGGTGTTCTTGGCTGGCGCTGGGGACGGAGCCGGAGCCGGCTTTGGTGCGGGAGCATTGCCGCGCTGGCCGCCAGTGTTGACCGGCTTGCCCTGGCCAGTAGTGCCGTTTAGGCCGCAGCGGGCAATAGCCTCGTCCATGCGGCCGATGGCGTCGCGAACCTCGTTGCCGCGTGGGTGCACGGTGGCAACGGCGAGGGCCTGGGACTTCTTCTGGTTGTAGTCAGCGGAATTGGTCCAGTACTGCTTCGCCTGGGAGCAGGAAATCTGGCCGGCGGGCATCTTGTCGAGGAGGTTATCAACGGCGTCGGCATGGGCAGCGGCAGGGGCGGCGAGGGTTACGGTCAGGGCGGTAGCTGCAGATAGCAGCGCGGACTTACGTGCAAAGCTCATGCCAGACATCTTGCCACACTTGTTATGCCTGTGACAGGCCAAGGAAGCGATTGACCAGGCTGCGGTAGGCGCGCACGGTGAGCTCGAGGTCCTCCAAGTAGAGGTGCTCGTCGTGGCTGTGCAGCTGCGAATTGGCGCTGGCCATATCGCGGCCCTCGGCGTGCATGGCAAAGCCATAGGCGTTGCCACCCTTGCGGCGAGCAAAGCGCAGATCCGAGCCGCCGGTGGCGTGAACTGGGACGACGTCCTTATCGGGGAAGAATTCCTTGGAGGTGGCCTCGATGGCACGCCATAGCTCGGTATCGGTGGAAGATTGCGTGGCATCTTCAGTAATGAGGTGTTCGATTTCTACCTCATCGGCCATGTCTCCAAGCGCGCTGCGCAGGAAGTCATCCAGATCCTCCTGGGTCTGGCCGGGGAAGGGGCGCACATCCATTTCCAGGTAGGCATGTGAAGGCAGCACGTTAATGGCGCCGCCGGCGCGCAGGACGGTCTCGGCGATGGTGGTGTGGCTAAATGCATGTGCGTAGGCGTCGAGGTTGCCGAACTTGGAGTAGTCACCGGTGCCGTCGATAAGCTCCTGCTCCGTCTGGGGATCAAACTTGAAGGTGCGCACAAAGCCCTCCCAAATCTCATTCGA
The DNA here is from genome assembly GCA_002154655.1 of Corynebacterium kefirresidentii. Lineage (GTDB taxonomy): Bacteria > Actinomycetota > Actinomycetes > Mycobacteriales > Mycobacteriaceae > Corynebacterium > Corynebacterium kefirresidentii. Next base: position 31,012 of record NGUZ01000019.1, on the reverse strand, counting down.
GGCTGTGGGCGGCTCAGCGGCGGCGATGCGGCGGGCTACCTCACCGATCTTTACGATGGCAAAGTCCTTGCCATAAGGGGTAGAGCCATGGCCGGCATCACCATGTACGTGCAGGCGGCGCTGGCCGGCGCCCTTTTCACCCACGTTGAAACCCACCGCGCCGGGCAGGTGGCTACCGCCGGTTTCAGATAAGCAGTTCTTCCAGGAAAAGGCATCGGGGTGGTTTTCGGACATAAAGCGCACGCCGAGACCGCCGCGGGCCTCCTCATCGGCCATGCCGACAAAGGCAAGGGTGCCGCCCGTATTGCCGGTGCGGGCGACCTCGCGCGTGACGGCGGCCATGGTAGCGGTAATAAATAGCATGTCTACGGAACCGCGGCCGTAGAGCTTGCCGTCCTCGATGAGCGCCTCGAAGGGAGGCTTGGTCCATTTAGGTTCGTCGACGGGGACGACGTCTGTATGCCCCATGAGGGTGAGCGGTTCTTTGTCCGGATCGCCGGGGACGGTCACGACAATGGAAACTCGGCCCGGGTGGGACTCGAAGCGCTCAATCTGCACGTCTTCGCCCGCGAAGAATTTTTCTAAACTATCCGCATTGCGAACCTCGTGACCGGAGTCCGGCGTGAGGTCGTTTACGCAGGCATTGCGGATAAGTTCTTGGAGGAGGGAGAGGGTGTCATCATAAAGCGTCATGCTATCGAGCCTAACGCTGGGAAAAATTTTATGTGATTTTAACCAAAGCTGAACGCTGTTCAAGTATGGTTCACACCATGAGCATTATTGATATCGCCCGTGAAAAAGCGCTGGAGCAAGGCAAAGGCCTCAACCAGGAAGAACTACTGCAAGTACTACAGGTCCCGGATTCCCAGTTGGAGGAAATCGCTGATATCGCCCACCAGACCCGCCTGAAGTGGTGCGGCCCGGACGTATCGGTGGAAGGCATTATCTCCATTAAAACTGGCGGCTGCCCAGAAGATTGCCACTTCTGTTCTCAGTCCGGCCTCTTCGAGTCCCCAGTGCGCGCCGTGCGCCTCAACATCCCGGAGTTGGTGGAGGCAGCGCAGAAGACCGCCAAGACCGGTGCTACTGAGTTCTGCATCGTCGCTGCGGTGAAGTCCCCGGATGATCGCTTGCTGGACCAGGTAGGCGAGGCGATTGCAGCGATTAATGACGCCGTCGATATCGAGATTTCCTGCTCCCTGGGCACCCTGACCCGCGAGCAGGCCCAGCGCCTGAAGGACATGGGCGCGCAGCGTTATAACCACAACCTGGAGACGTCCCGTTCCTTCTTCCCCAATGTGGTCACCACCCACACTTGGGAGGAGCGCAAGCAGACCCTCGACTATGTGCGCGAGGTAGGTATGGAGGTCTGCTGTGGCGGCATCATCGGCATGGGCGAGTCCTTGGAGCAGCGCGCCGAGTTCGCCGCGCAGCTGGCAGAGATTGATCCCTGCGAGGTGCCGATGAACTTCCTGGATCCGCGCCCGGGCACCCCATTTGCGGATCGCCCGCTGGTTCCGCTGGGGGAGGGCCTGCGCGCCGTGGCGGCATTCCGCTTGGCTATGCCGTCTACCACCTTGCGCTTTGCTGGTGGCCGCGAGCTTTCGCTTGGCGACGACGGCACGGAGCGCGGCCTGCTCGGCGGCATCAACGCCATCATTGCCGGCAACTACCTGACCACCCTGGGCCAGCAGATTGAAAAGGATGTGGATATGTTGAACCGCATCGATCTGCCGATTAAGGCCCTGTAGTGGCTGGTTTATCCGAGCCGACTTCCGAATTGGCCGCTGCCGTTCTGGCTGGGGAAGAGCCGATTTTCCATCCGAATACCGGCAAGCCGATTGAGGAGGTCTTTACGCTGCACCCTGCAGCCGCAGCTGGCCTCGATGTGCCGCGCTACTGCCAAATCTGTGGCCGGCGCATGGTGGCCCAGGTACGCCCCGATGGCTGGCATACCAAGTGCTCGCGCCACGGGGAGTTGGATTCGGAGTGGCTATACGTAGAGCACTTGCCCGAAAGCTAGCATCGGGAGCATGGATCCCGCCGTCTCCCTTGCCCACCAGTCCGCGCTCCGCTCTATCGCCCGAGTGGTAGCGGAATCGGCACCGCATACGGAACCGGGGAGGGCTTTGGGGGACGTCGTCAAGCAGCTGCGTGAGGGCCCAGTGATGGTGCTAACGGGGGCCGGGGTATCGACGGAGTCGGGCGTGCCGGATTATCGAGGGCCGCGCGGCTCGCTGAGCAGGCACCGGCCGATGACCTATCAAGAATTTCGGCACGACCCGGCCGCGAGCCATAGGTATTGGGCCCGCAGCTTTGTGGGGTGGCGAGTCATGGATGCTGCGGCGCCGAATCGTACGCATTATGCGCTGGTGGAACTAGAGCGCGCCGGGCTGATTAATGGCGTGGTTACTCAGAATGTGGACGGCCTGCATAAACAGGCCGGGACCGCGAACTTGGTGACGCTGCATGGCGATATGGAAACCGTTGTGTGCCTGATGTGCGGATATCGGGAGGCGCGGACGCATTTCGATGCGCGCTTGGCCGCAGCAAATCCGGGGTACTTGGAGCGCCTCGTGGTGGAGGCGGACCAAGTGAACCCGGATGGTGACGTGACCCTGGATGAAGCCGACGTGGCAGCGTTTTGCATGGCCGGATGCGAGCGGTGCGGTTCGGAATTATTGAAACCAGACGTCGTCTACTTTGGTGAGCCCGTGCCGGCTGAGCGCCGCGATGCCGCCTTTGCCGTGCTAGGCCAGGCCCGCTCGCTGTTGGTGGCCGGCTCTTCGCTGGCGGTAATGAGCGGGTATCGCTTTGTGCTGGAGGCAAAGAAGCAGGGCAAGCGCGTGGCCGTCATCAATGGCGGGCCTGGCCGGGGTGATCAGAAGGTGGATACGCTGTGGCGTACACAGGTGGGCCCAGCCTTTGACGCGGTGCTTGATGAGCTGGGGCTCTAACTAGCGGGGGATAGTCTCTACTAATTCCAAGATGGTGCGCACGATGGCGTGGACGCGCTTATCCATGGGCATATCTTCGTGCATGACCACTGCTCGGCGGTCGAAGTCTTGGACATAAATATTTCGCACGGTGCCCTCTGCGACGCCGCGGGGATCAAGGAAGCAGGTTTCGGGTGGGACCACGACGGCATCAGACCGCGTGGCAATGCAGGTATAGCTCACGCCGGATTCCAAGTCGCCATCGCGATTGGCCTCGCGTAGCGCTTCGCTGCCGACAATTTGGTCCATTCCCGCCGGCCCAAACCAGCCATCGATGACGGAGCGCATTACCGCCTCTTGGCGCGGGGTGCGAATGAGGCGGCTGACGATGCCTCCGTAAGTAGTTCCGTGGTTTGGCGCGCTGATGCACATCAGATGGAGGACATGCTCGGCGCCGCCAATCATGCGCATCCAATAGCGGGCGAGGAGCCCGCCCTGCGAGTGGCCGATGAGGATGACCTTGTCCGCGCCGGTGACCATGCGCACGGTGCGGATATAAGCATCGAGTTGCTCGGCGGATTCTGCAAGGGGCTGGGTGGCGCGACGGCCGTAGTCAGGGGCGAAGACCGCCCAGCCGTCTTGTCGCAGCTCATTGCCGAGGATTTGCCATACGCCCTTGGTATCGCAGGTGCCGTGGATGAGGATGACCGGCCAGGGGCGCTGCGCGCAGGGACGTGCACCCCAGTCATCTTCGAAGATCCCACGTGGCTTCATGCGTGCACCTAGCGGGAGGGTAGCGGCCGCATCGGCGTCGAGGGCGGTATCGCCGGGGCTGGTCTTTATCTTCTGCGCTTTGATGAGGTCCGCAATCTCGGCCGCGACCTCCTCGCGCAGTGCCGTGGCTTCGGCCGGGGAGGCGACACCGCGACGCGGGGAATCGGTCAATTCCTTCTCGCTGGCACGCCAGAATTTGCGGAGTTGTTCGGAAATAGTGGATTTCAACTCAGCCATGGTTCCGGATTGTACTCGTTATTGCAGGTTAACTGTGTTTTTGGCAGGAGTTAAGAAATTTATGGGCAAACCCTTGACCATCCTACGAAAGGTTTATAAACTTAGGCTTGCCTAATCACGGGCGGTGCTTGCAGGAGGGTGCGCTCCACTCCCTCCTTGGGTACCGAGAGATTAGTCATGGGGAGAAGGCCCGCCGATGTGCTGTCGGCGGGCCTTCGTTGTGGATAAAGGGCGGTTCTTGGCCTGAAGAAAAGGTGGCGCAAAAGGGGTGTAAAGAAGATATAAAAATTGCGAGCGAGAGGCGTAAAGATAGCGCAAAGATTGCCTAGGGCAGCGGGGGTGTGGTCCTAACGTTTGTGCGTAGCAGGTGCTGCCTTGGTACCGGCACCTGGCAGGCATACCTGTCAGGCACAGGAAATTTTCACTCGCACAAGGGGGTTTCCCACATGTTAGACATCGTGGCAATCCTGATAGCCATCCTGACGGTTGGCTGTCCCTCCGTCCTCAACGAGCTTTTGGACGGTGATGCATAACCATGAACACCATTACAGCGGTCATTGGCCTCATCATTGTTGTGGCCTTGGTGACCTACCTCATCATTTCCTTAGTTGATCCGGAGCGTTTCGCATGATCGCCGGCATTGGGGCGGTGTTACCGCAGTTCCTCGCCCTCGTCGTCTTGCTCGCGGCGGCATATGTTCCTTTGGGCAACTGGATCGCACGCAGCTACACCTCTGACAAGGACTGGGCGATAGAGCGTGCGGTGTATAAGGTCCTGCGCGTTGACCCAAACCGCGGGCATAACAGCAAGAACTACAGCCGTGCATTGCTTGGCTTCAGCTTGGCATCCGTACTCGTGCTTTACGCGGTGCAGCGTCTACAAACCGTTGTGCCTAGCTTTGGCAATTCCCGCTCCGCAGCGGTGGAACCGTGGATGGCGTTTAATACCGCGGCGTCATTCGTGTCCAATACCAACTGGCAGTCCTATTCGGGCGAAGAAACCCTGACCAATGCTGCGCAGATGCTTGGCCTGACCGTCCAGAACTTCGCCTCCGCGGCTGTTGGCATGTGTGTGGCGGTTGCGCTCATTCGCGGTATCGGTCACTTGGGATATAGCCGTGACAAGCTGGGCTCTGAGAGCGGACAGCACCTCATCGGAAATTTCTGGGTTGACCTCACCCGCGGTTTGGTGCGCATTCTTTTGCCGCTTTCTCTATTGATTTCCTTCGTCCTCATCTTGGGCGGAACCATGCAAACCTTCGGGTCCAACCTGGTGAGCTCCGCGGGCGTGGATATTCCGCGCGCTCCGGTAGCTAGCCAGGAGGCAATTAAACTGCTGGGAACCAATGGTGGTGGCATCTTCGGCGCCAACTCGGCGCACCCTTTTGAGAACCCCACTGGTTTTACCAACCTCGTGGAAATCTTTTCTTTGCTGGTTATCTCTTTCTGCTTTATCCGTGCCTATGGGGTAATGCTGAAATCGCAGAAGCATGCCTGGACCCTGCTTGGCGTCATCGGCGGCATTTGGACCGTTATGGTTGCCTTGGTGGTATGGGCACAGCACACTACCACCGGTGCGGCAGCACAGGCAGCTGGCGGCAACTTGGAGGGCATCGAACAGCGCCTAGGTATTGACGCTTCGGCACTCTTTGCGGTGTCTACCACGGGCACTTCTACCGGTGCGGTCGATTCGATGCACGATAGCTACTCACCATTGGGTGGCGGCTTGTTGATCCTCAATATGCTCCTGGGCGAAATTGCACCAGGCGGCGTGGGCACGGGTCTCTACGGTCTGCTGATGGTGGCAATCCTCGCCGTATTTATCGGCGGCCTGCTCGTTGGGCGCACACCGGAGTTCATGGGCAATAAGGTCGGCCGCAAGGAAATCTCCGCGGTGAGCCTGTACATCCTCACCATGCCGGTCCTCGTCCTGGTAGGCGTGGGCGCATCGGTGGCTCAGCGCAAGCTGGTGGAGCTTTCGGCGACCAACTACGGCGCTCCTGGAACCCCGGATAACGCGCACGGTCTCTCCGAGGTGCTTTATGCCTTTACCTCGGCGTCGAATAATAACGGCTCGGCCTTCGCGGGCCTGACGGTAACCGAGCCCTGGTGGCAAGTCACCCTCGGTATCGCCATGCTGCTGGGCCGCTTCCTCCCCATCGTTTTCACCCTGTACTTGGCGGGCAGCCTAGCCGGTCAACGCCGGCAGGCCACTACCGCCGGCAGCTTGCCGACGTCCGGTGTGACCTTCGCGCTGCTTACCATCGGCGTCATTGTGTTGGTCGCCGCCCTTACCTTCTTCCCCGTTCTTACCTTGGGTCCCATTTCGGAGGCACTCTCATGACAACACCAACTATGACCACTGAGCAACGCACTCCCCAGCGCTCTGCCACCAAAAACAGTGGGTTGGCTGCGGCAGCGTTGAAATCGTTGCCGCACAAGATGTCCCCGCTCGCCCAAGCCCGCAACCCCGTCATGTTCGTGGTGTGGGTAGGCGCCGCGCTGACTACCCTGTGGTCCATCTTTAGCCCCAGCGTTTATGGCTGGGTGGTGACCGTATGGTTATGGTTTACCATTGCGTTCGCCGCGTTTGCTGAGGCATATGCCGAAGGCCGCGGTAAAGCCCAAGCGGATAGCTTGCGCGCCGTGCGCGATGACGCCACCGCGAACCTAGTCACCGATGGCGGCATCGAGGTTATTGCCGCTTCTGAGCTCACCAAGGGCGCTATCGTGCGCGTGGAGGCCGGAGAGACTATCCCGGGCGACGGCGACGTCATTGAAGGCGCGGCAACCGTCGATGAATCTGCCATTACCGGCGAGTCTGCTCCCGTGGTTCGCGAGGCCGGTGGCGATCGCTGTGCTGTGACCGGCGGTACCGTGGTCTTGTCTGATTCCATCCTGGTACAGATCACCTCGGAGCCGGGATCTACCTTCGTCGATACGATGATTGCCTTGGTGGAGGGAGCGGAGCGCCGCAAGACCCCGAATGAGATCGCGCTGAGCATCCTCCTGTCTACCCTGACTATCCTCTTCCTCATTGCGGTTACCGCACTGGCCCCAATGGGGTTGTTTACCGGCGCGGAGCTCTCCCCGCTCTCGCTGGTGGCCCTGTTGGTCTGCCTCATCCCAACCACCATCGCTGCCCTGCTATCCGCGGTGGGAATCGCGGGAATGAACCGCCTCGTGCACCACAATGTTCTGGCTACGTCCGGACGAGCGGTGGAGGCGGCGGGCGACGTAGCGACCCTACTCATGGATAAAACCGGCACCATCACCTATGGCAACCGGCAGGCTACCGGGCTTATCGTTGCGCGCGGTGTCGATGAGCAGGAAGCTGCGGAGATAGCCCGCGTTGCTTCGGTTGCCGATGAGACCCCAGAGGGTCGCTCCATCGTGTCGTGGTTGACCGAAAACTATCACCTTTCTACCGAAGCAGGAGAGGAAGAAAAGACCGCTGAGGTCATTCCATTTAGCGCTTCTACCCGCATGTCTGGGCTTGACCTCAGAGGCCGAAAGCTGCGTAAGGGTGCAGGCGATGCTGTGCGCCGGTGGGTAACTGAAGCAGGTGGCGACTGGCCACAAGAAATTGAAGACTCCGTGACCCAGATTGCTGAAGGCGGTGGAACCCCGCTGCCCGTTGCTGTGGAAGAATCCGACGGCACCCGCAGGGTTATTGCGGTGGTACAGCTCAGTGACGTCGTCAAGCCGGGCATGGCGGAGCGCTTCGCCGAACTGCGCCAGATGGGCATCAAAACCATCATGGTGACCGGCGATAACCCATTGACGGCAGCGGCCATTGCGAAAGAGGCAGGCGTCGATGATTACATCGCGGAGGCCACCCCAGAAGACAAGCTGGCCAGGATTCGCGAGGAACAGGCGCATGGCCGCATGGTCGCTATGACCGGTGACGGTACCAACGATGCGCCGGCGCTGGCGCAGGCGGACGTGGGTGTGGCCATGAATACTGGTACCTCTGCAGCGAAGGAAGCCGCCAACATGGTGGACTTGGATTCTGATCCGACCAAGCTTATCGATGTCGTGCGCATTGGCAAGCAGTTGCTCATCACCCGTGGGGCGCTTACCACCTTCTCTTTGGCTAATGACTTAGCGAAGTACTTCGCCATCTTGCCGGCCCTGTTTTCTACCCAGCTTCCGCACCTTGAGCGCCTCAACGTGATGCACCTGCACTCGCCGCAATCCGCCATTGTGTCTGCAGTGGTATTCAACGCGCTCATCATCGTTGCTCTTATCCCATTGGCGCTCAAGGGCGTGGCTTATAAGCCGGCCTCCGCCTCGTCCCTGCTACGCCGTAACCTGGGCATCTGGGGCCTGGGCGGCGTGATCACCCCATTCCTAGGCATCTGGCTCATTGACCAGGTAGTCAACCTGCTTCCAGGTATGTAGAAAAAGAAGGACCAAAAATGCGTGTCTATTTTCGTAACCTCGCCGCTGGATTCGTAGCCGTATTATTGTGCGTTATCGCACTGGGAATGATTTATCCTGCTGCCGTGTGGGGAATCTCCCGCATCAAGCCGGACTCCGCCGAGGGCAACCTCATTTACCAGGGTGAGTGCCTAGCTGGCTCGACCCAGCTGCAAGATGGCCAGACCGAAGGCCCGTACTTCTTCCCCCGTTCCGAAGGCATGAGCAATTACGGCGCTAGTAGCTCCGAGCTAGAAAAAGCCGTGCAGGAGCGGCGCGGGGACATCGCCAAGCGCGAAGGCGCCGCTCCAGGAGATGTTCCCACCGATGCGGTAACCGGTTCCGGCTCTGGTGTCGACTCTGGCATTAGCCCTGCGTACGCTGAACTACAGGCTCCGCGTGTCGCACGAGAGCAGGGGATGAGCACCGAAGAAGTGCGAAGCCTCATCGAGGACAACACGGAGCATGCCAGCCTCGGGTTCCTGGGCGAAGACGCAGTCAACGTCACTACTCTCAACCGAGCGCTGCCCAATCCCCCGTCCTGCTCATAAGATGAGTGCTATATGAACGACAAGAAAGTTCCGGCGCGCACCAAGCGTGGCGCTTTGAAGATCTACCTCGGCGCGGCGCCTGGGTCTGGTAAGACCTGTGCAATGCTCAACGAGGCGCACGGCCTTGTGCTGGCCGGCCGCGATGTGGTCATTGGCATCGTGGAAGATCATGGGCGCGAATTCACTCGGGCGCTGTGTGATGGCCTTGAGACCATCCCGCGGCGCTACGCCGCCGGGCTATCCACCGGAGAACTCGATACTGCAGCCATCATCTCGCGCCAGCCGGAAATCGTTCTGGTCGATGAATTTGCCCATTCCAATCCGCGCGGTGAGGAACACGCTAAGCGCTGGGAGGACGTAGAGGAACTCCTAGCCGCAGGAATCGACGTGATTTCTACCCTGAACATCCAGCACCTTGAAAGCCTCAATGACGTAATAAACCAGATCACCGGTATTTCCCCGCAGGAGACGGTGCCAGACGAGGTGGTGCGTGCGGCGAATGAGATCGAGTTGGTGGATGTATCCCCGCAGCTCTTGCGCACCCGCTTGAGTGATGGCCAAATCTATAAAGAAGCGCGCATTGCCCCAGCGTTGAATAATTATTTTCGGGTGGGCAATCTGACTGCACTGCGGGAGCTTGCCCTGTTGTGGTTGGCGGACCAGGTTGATGAGGCTCTCGCGTCCTACCGTTCTGAGCAGGACATTACCGATACCTGGGAGGCGCGGGAGCGGGTGGTCGTGGCCATTCAGAACGTCGCGCACGCAGAACTGCTCATTCGCCGCGGGCGCCGCATCGCATCCAAATCCTCAGCCGAGCTACATGTAGTCCACGTAATTTTTGGGGACTCCTTTTCTTCCGGTGAATCTTCCGTTGCAGGTTCCGCTCAACAACTGGCCAAATTACAATCCTTGGCTCAGGACGTGGGTGCCCGTTTGCATCAGGTCACCGGTGACTCGGTGCCAGAAGCGCTGCTTAATTTTGCCCGCAGCGTCAACGCCACCCAGTTGGTCCTGGGGGTTTCACCACGGCGTCGCTTAGGCCTGCACTGGCGCGGCACCGTTGCTGAGGCCGTGTTGCGGGATTCAGGCAAGATTGATTGTCACATTGTTAATCTTCCGTCCGATAAACCCTCGCCTCTTTCACCACTGCTGCGACCATTGCATTCCCTCCCGCGCCGGGCGGTGTCTTGGGTAGGCGCAGCTGTCGCTTTCATCGCCTTGACCGCACTGTTGCAAGGCATCGACGGCTCGGCATTGGGAACAGGCACGTGTTCTGCTTTTTACTTTGCGCTGATCCTCCTCGTGAGCATGCTCGCTGGCCTGTGGCCGGCGGTAATTATTGCGTTTGCCTCGGGCTTGGCGGTCAATTGGTTCTTTACCGAGCCCCTGTACACGTTCGATATTGCTGAGCCAGCTAACGCTGTCATCCTCGTGGTCATGGTAGCCATTGCCCTGGCCGTGGGCTTACAAGTGCGGCGCACCAAAATAGAGCACCATAATGCGGCCATTGCCACGCGCGATGCTGAGCTCTTGACGGTCTTTTCCCGCGCAGCCCTCAACCGCCGTGCGGACGTATCTCCCATCGACGCAGTGCTTCGCAAGGTAGGAGAGACTTTCGGCTGCCATAAGGCCGTGCTTCTTGACGTCTCCGGGGACATACTCTCTACCTGGCACGCTTCGGCGGCCTCGCCCCGGCAAAGTAGACACCTGCATATCCCCGTAAAGACTCATAAACGTGAGGTAGAAACGTTGGTCTCCAGCGAGGACACTACGGTCCAGATTGTGATGGAAGGCCCAGCGTTATCCGCCCGCGACCGTGCTTTGGTGGCGGTTGTGGCAGGTTACTTAGCCGGCATCGTGCGCCGCGACAAGCTTTCGGCTGAAGCCGCACGTGCCGATGCCATTGCTGCCGCTGATGAATTGCGTCGTGCACTGCTATCGAGCGTGAGCCACGATCTGCGCACGCCCCTAGCAACGGCCAAGCTGGCTGTGTCCTCTTTGCGGAATTCCGAAATCGAATTCAGTCCAGAGGATCAAGAAATACTGCTGGCGGAAACCGCAGCTAGCATCGATCAACTCACGCTGCTCGTGACCAACCTATTGGATCACTCGCGTTTGAGTGCAGGAGCGGTAACTGCACGCCGGGATACTGTGGAGTTATACGAGGTAGCCAATCGGGCTATTGCTTCCTGTGCCTTTGGACATAGCAAGGACCAACTTGGTCGCATTCATATTGGTTCTGGACTCCGTGGCCGCACCTGTTGCGCGGATAGCGTTTTGCTGGAACGCGTGCTGGCGAACCTATTCGATAACGCTTTGCGCTATGCGCCGAGCGGACCAGTCAACGTTGATGCGCAGGTTATAGATGAGCGCGTGGAGCTGAGTGTGAGCGATGACGGGCCGGGAATTTCACCAGAAAAGCAGCAGGAGCTTTTCCAAGCTTTTCAGCGCTTGGGCGATACCAGCAATGACAACGGGGTGGGTTTAGGCCTCTCCGTTGTACGCGGATTTGTGGAGGCCATGGACGGTACTATCACCGTAGAGGCCACTCCAGGAGCGACCTTTATCCTGAGTTTCCCGCTGCGGGAGGAGAAAAGCCATGACTGATAAAAAGGCCACGATAGTCATTGTGGATGATGATCCGCGTTTGCTCACCACCTTGAGCATTAATTTTAAAGCGCGTGGGTATGAGGTGTATTCAGCCAGCACCGGGGCGGAGGGTCTGCAGGTGGTCTCCCAGCATCAGCCCGATGTGGTGATTTTGGATATGGGTCTGCCGGATATGGATGGGCGGGAGGTTCTCGATGGGATTCGAGGGTGGTCAGCAATCCCCGTTCTGATTCTTACGGCCCGGTCCGATCCCCTATTTAGTGCCTCGGCCCTAGATCGCGGTGCTGATGATTATGTGACCAAACCCTTTTCTATGGAAGAGCTCTTGGCCCGCGTGCGCGTGGCTTTGCGGCATGGCAGTCCCCAGCATCCATCTGCCCAGCGGGAAGCCACGATGGTGCGGGCGGGCGATGTGCTGATCGACGTCCCTCGACACTCCATCACCAAGGCAGGAAAGCCCCTTCACCTGACCCCTACTGAGTGGGGCGTGCTTACGACGCTGCTGCGTGCCCACGGCGGTTTGGTGCGCAAAGAAGACCTCCTCGCAGAGATTTGGGGCCCGGGATTCGAAGGGCAAAGCCACTACCTGCGCATCTATACCTCGCAGCTGCGCCGCAAACTGGAAACCGATCCATCTAACCCCCAATATCTGCTTACTGAACCTGGATTGGGATACCGTTTTGTTACCTCCCCAGGAGTCTAGGAGTAGCTGACGCCATTTTCTGCAGGGAACTGCTCTTGCAGGGGCAATTCTGTGCAGTGGAGGGGTGCGAGTTGGTATCCATAACGCTTATGCGTCGAGGGCTTCGGTGTGCCCTGCGCATTTAACCAACTGCAAGCGCGTGAGAACTAAACATTTCAACTGGTCACCAGCGATTGTTCGTTCTCTAAATCATTTCTGGTGCTGCAGATTAGTTGCTTTTCCCTGAAGGGGTGACGGTGTCTGTCATGCTTTCCTGACCAAAGAACCTTCTAGCACATTTTTGGGTAGAAGGGTCTATTAAATCAAGCTACGTTGTACGCACCGTTAGAAGAAGGAATAAGGCTCTCTACTTTCATAAACTTGGCTCGATTTATTGTGCCAACGTTGAAGGTTATGAATTAGAGACGTCTGGGGTTGAAAGCTTGGTATCTAAAAATAGAGCTCCTCAAGACTCCGGTGTTCATTTATCGCTGTCTGGGTGGGGCTTTATCTGCGCACCTGCATTCGTGCAAGAAATCTTGCACGAATCTCTCGGGTAGCTTAGTGTGGTCAATCGTTCAGGAATTCTTGCACGATTGGAGTTGTGATGAGCCCACGAAAGTATGAGCATCCGGCCACCGAGGACCTTGAATTCGTCCGTGTTCTGGCTGCGGTAAGTGATCCCATCCGGTTAGAGATGGTTAGGCGCCTGGCAGACGGTCAGGAGCACGATAGTTTGACGCTCGCTGATGACCTGCCTCGATCTACCCTGACCTACCACACTCGGCAGCTGCGTGAAGCCGGTGTGACGTGGACAAGAAGCCAGGGACGAACTTGTGTTATCTCTTTGCGCAGAGGCGATCTAGACGAACGGTTCCCTGGTTTGCTCGATATGGTGATTTCGAATGCTTAAACAGCTGTGGCCGTTAGTTTTGGGCAGTGTAGCGCTCGGATTGGACGCATATGTTATCGCTGGGCTGCTGTCACAGATTGCAAACGACTTGGGTACAAGTGGCAGTGTGATCGGCTTGGGCGTTACCGCCTTTACCGGCGCGTACGCAATATCTGGTCCGCTGTTCTCGGGTAGGGCAGGCAAAGATCCGCGGAGTGGTCTGCTTGGAGCTGTTGCTGTGTTTTCTTTGGCGAATGTCGTGACTGCAGTCTCGCCTACGGTGAGCGTTTTTCTCGTGTCGCGCTTAATCGCAGGTGCAGCAGCGGGAATTTATTCGCCGTTGTCCTCAGCCGTAGCGGGGATGTCTGTCCCAGCAAAGTATCGCGGGCGCGCACTGTCAATGGTGCTGGCTGGCTTAGCGGTGGGAACTGTCGTGGGCGTACCGGTGGGATTGGGGGTAGCTAAACAGCTAGGCTGGAGGGCTACCATCGGTTTGGTCTCGGCCATTGGAATAGTGGCGTTAGCGGGTCTAGCGTTGCGCAAAGCGAGTGTGGTACCAGCTGTGCCCTCCTCCTCGTTGGGGCAGCGACTCCGAGTCATCGGCCGAGTGGATAATTTCCTGACGACCTTAGTTACTTTCTTTGTGGGAGCGGGTTCGCTGGGGTTGTACACCTATATTCCTGTAGTACTTGATCGTGTGCAGGTAGACACCATTGCTGGCATGTGGGTCTGGGGTATCGGCGGGGCAGTGGGTGCTTTTGGGATTGGGAGGGTGCTTGACAAGGTTAATAGTTCACGCAAACTAATGGTCATTATCATTGCATTACTCGTGACTGATTTCGCTCTACTGCTGCTCTTCCCTTCGAGCCACGTGGTGGCAGTGGTGTGTCTTTTTGCTTGGGGGCTTTTGGGGTGGTCGTCTATGGCGCCGCAGCAGCATTCGATGCTCAGTGCAAACCCTGATGAAGGGGCGACTGCTGTTGCTGCTAATGCATCTGCGAACTACCTTGGCTCGGCAGTCGGCTCCGCAGTGGGTGGATTACTGTTGCCCTCCTCCACGGGAATCCTGTTAGGAGCATTAGGTGCAGTCCTAGTAGGAATCGTCTGCAGTATTGGGGCTAGTGCCTCTTCTCGCTCTCATACTGGGGACAATGTGAATTAGGAATACTTCGGATTGATGGGACGATGCCCGAGTTGACATAGTCGAGCTCTTCGTCGCATTCCCTTTGAGGCCTTTGCTTTGACACTCTTAGCAGCTTAAAGGACTGATCCTAGGTCTTTGATTTTCTCGCAGTAAATCATGTCAGTATTGGTATCACTGAAGCTACCGCGGAAAAGAATAAAGAACTGCGCGGACCGCTGCCGCACTGCGAAGTCCCCGCTACACTCGCGCTTATGACCGATCTGCAGCATGTCCACTCCGTTGATGAGGCGGTAAACCGCCTGATCGAGATTTACGAGAATTCCTGCGAGCTTGCGCGCAAGACTTTGGAATCAGGAAACCTTGATGACTATCGCTATGTGGTTTATCCCAAGGCCACAGTGGATATCCGCAAATGGCAGCCGATCGATCGTTCCGAGCCGTTTGGCTACGTCAACGAGGCGGGCAAGTACTCGGCGGTAATTTCCAAGCCGCACATAATTCGGAACTACCTGCACGAGCAGCTGACTCGCCTGGCGGGTAACTATCCGTGCGATATTTTCGTCGGTCAATCGGACCAGCGCATTCCGCCGGAGTACATCAAGGGAGCGGGCAAAGCCCCGCAGGAACGCGGGCCCATTCCACGTCCGACGCTGGATGAGGTCAATGATGCGATCATTGATGGCGAATGGGAGGCCTTCCACGGTGCGGAAAAGCCGCTTTTTCATTTTGGTGCCCAGCGCTTTGATATCGCGTGTGCGCGCATTGAGCATTACACCGGCATCGAGGTCGATACGGTGCAGAAATACATTTTGTTTACTAACTACGCGATGCACACCACCGAGTTTGTGAAATTTGGTTTGCGCGAGTTGACCAGGGAAGACTCGCGTTATACCGCCTTGGTGCTGCCCAATGGGGAGACCATCCACCCCAACGATGCGGTGGACCTCGATGTGGATGGTCTGACCTTGACCTCTCGCTTCCAAATGCCGCGCTTTGATCTGATTACCGCCGGTGGTGATGGCATCACGATGATCAATATCGGTGTAGGGCCCTCCAACGCCAAGACCATTACGGATTGCTTGGCGGTGCTGCGGCCGGAGGCCTGGATCATGATCGGCCACTGCGCTGGCATGGATGGGCGCATGCGCATCGGGGATTTGATTTTGGGCAATGCCTACCAGCGCAATGACCACATCTTGGACCAAAAGGTTGCGGCGACCTCTCCCATCCCGGCGATTCCGGAGGTACAGCGCATGCTCGAGTCTGCGGTGAAGGCGGTGTACGGCGACGATAATTCGCTCATGCGAACCGGTACGGTGCTCTCCACCGATGATCGCAATTGGGAGTGGCGCACTAACCGGGATCTGTGGGAGTGGCTGCGTACCTCCACCGCGGTGGCTGTCGATATGGAATCGTGCACGCTCGCGGCCAATGGCTATCGCTACCGCGTTCCCTACGGCACACTCCTTTCGGTCTCTGACCTGCCGCTGCACGCGGTGCCGAAGCTGCCAGCCCAGGCGCAAGCCTTCTATTCCAACTCGAAGGAAGCTCACGTAATGTGCGCGGTGCGTGCGATGGAGCATCTAGCCGAAAATCCGGAGCGCCTGCGCACTCGCAAGCTACGCCGGACTTTGGGCGAGGTTCCATTCCGGTAGGTGCCTTTTCTTTGGCAGGCAATGCTCGTTAAACTACAAAGAAATCCCATGACGCAAAAGGAGCCACACAATCGTGACTGAAAATTGGATCCACCCGGACCGGGAAAACCTCACCTGGGAGGTCTTCGGCGAGGCGAGCCGTAACCTGTCGGAACAGATTGTGGAATCTGGTTGGTTCCCTGACCTTATCGTGGGCGTCGCCCGCGGCGGCCTCATTCCAGCCGGTGCTATCGGTTATGCCATCGGTGTCAAGGCCATGGGCGCTATCAATGTGGAGTTCTATACCGATATCGGGCAAACCCTGGAGGAGCCCATCATCCTCTCCCCGCAGCTGGACACGGATTCGCTAAAGGGCAAGAAGGTACTGGTAGTAGATGACGTCGCGGACTCCGGCAAGACCCTGGATCTGGTGGTTAATCTGCTTAAGGAAACCGCAGACGAGGTGCGCTCGGCCGTCATTTATACCAAACCGAAGACCATCTTTGAACCGGACTTTTCGTGGAAGAAGACCGATCAGTGGATCAACTTCGCCTGGTCCGTGCTGCCAGTTATCACTGCAGATGGCTCCTTTAAGGAAGGCTCCTAAAGTCCACTAGGATGTGCAGGCGTGATTAAAGAACAGCCTGCCCCTACCGGCGTCATCGCCAGTTTCCGCTATGCATTTTCCTCGCCTGCGCGCCTGCGCAAGGAGGTTTTTGGCGGCCTGGCGGTGGCGCTTGCTTTGATCCCGGAGGTCTTAAGCTTTTCCATCCTCGCAGGGTTGGATCCGCGGGTGGGATTGTTTTCTTCCGTGGTCATGGCCATGTCCATCGCCTTTACTGGCGGCAGGCCGGCGATGATTTCCGCGGCGGCCGGCGCGGTGGCGCTCGTTGTCTCACCGCTCGCGCATGAACATGGGCATGACTACGTGGTCGCTGCGGTGCTCTTGGCGGGAATTATGCAGGTGGTGCTGGCCGCGGTGGGCGTCGCCAAGCTCATGCGCTTTATCCCGCGCTCGGTGATGACGGGATTCGTCAATGCGCTGGGCATCATGATGTTTACTACGCAGCTGCCGCACCTTATTGATGTGCCGTGGATGGTGTATCTGCTGGTGGCCATTGGCCTGGCCATCATGCTGGGGCTGCCGCGGCTGACCACGGTGATTCCCGCCCCGCTGATTACCATTCTGGTGGTCAGCATTATTGCGGTGGCGGCCGGGTGGAAGGTGCCCGATGTGGCGGACCAGGGCGAGCTGCCTACCTCGCTGCCGGGGCTTTTCGTGCCGGATATTCCGTGGAATCTAGATACCCTGCAGCTGATTGCGCCCTATGCCTTTGGCATGGCATTGGTGGGCCTGATGGAATCGCTGCTGACGGCCAAGCTGGTCGATGACATTACGGATACCCACTCCGATAAAACGCGCGAGTCCTTTGGTCAGGGCGTGGGTAACATCCTCGCCGCGGCCATTGGCGGTATGGGCGTGTGTGCCATGATTGGCCAGACCATGATCGGCGTGAAGGCATCCCAGGCGCGCACGCGCTTGTCGACGTTCCTTGCGGGCGCCTTCCTCCTCATCCTCTGCCTGCTCTTTGGCGAGACCGTCGGCCGCATTCCGATGGCCGCGCTGGTGGCGGTGATGATTATCGTGGCCGCAACGACGGTGGATTGGCATTCGGTGCACCCGCGCACGCTAAAGCTCATGCCGCTATCAGAAACACTGGTGATGCTGGTGACGGTGGTAGGCACGCTGGCCACGCATAACTTGGCGGTGGGCGTGGTGCTCGGCGTGGTGGCGGCATCAATCGGCTTTGCCCGCCGCGTGGCCCACCTGGTGGAGGTAGAGCGGATTGGAGAAGCCGAGTACGCGGTGCGCGGCCAGCTCTTTTTCGCTTCCTCCAATGACTTGGTCTACGCCTTCGACTACACGCTGGATACCCGGCGTGTGGTGATTGATATGAGCAAGGCCGAGGTATGGGATGCCTCCACGGTGGCGACGCTGGATGCGGTGCAGAAGAAATACGCCGAGCGCGGCATCGAAGTAGAGTTCCGTGGCTTGGAAGGGGCGAGCGCGCAGCGCCTGAATCGCCTGAGCGGCCGCTTGGGTGATTAACATCACATTTTTAGCCTAGGGTGCGAAGGCTCAAGTAGTAGATGCCGAACTGGCCGCGGACTCGCGTCGGGATAAAAGCAGAGTATCCGCGATGACCTCGAGTTCTTAGGGGAACTTTGCCCGCGCTTGGGGGCTAGCTTTGTCTTGGCTAACTTAGGTTATCCAATCTAAAAAAGCATAATGACGTGCAAGTTTACTTAAGTAGACCTTGCTGGATCGCGGGAGAATCTCCGGTAGTGTGGTGCTTAGCACTTATTGATTTCCCCCACACAGAAAGGTTTTTACGATGGACGAGAAGCTGCAAACCCTGTTGAATGACCAGGTTATTAGCGAGTATGGCGCTTCCATGGTCTACACCCAGCTGGCCTTCGAGATGGATAATCTCTCCTTCCCAGGCATGCGCGATTGGTTCATGGGCCAGGCCGCTGAAGAGCGCGAGCACGCCGAGAAGATTGCAGACCACTTGCTCTCCCGCGGATACCGCGTAGAGCTCAATGACATCCCGGTTGGCTCCGTCAAGGCCGCTAACCCGCAGGATGCCTTCCAGGCTTCCCTCGAGCACGAGCAGAAGGTTTCCGAGGAGATCCGCACCATCGCCCGCGCGGCGCTAGACGCACAGGATCTGGAATCCCGCCAGCTCGTTGACTGGTTCCTGAGCGAGCAGGTGGAAGAAGAGGCTACCGTTTCTGAGATTCTGGACCAGATCAAGCTGGTGGGCAATGATGGTTCTGGCCTACTGCGCATCGATGAGCGCCTGGCTGGTCGCACCGAAGGCGGCGCTTAAGCCCGCGTGGGTGAATAACAAACCCATCAAGATTTAGAGCAATCCTCCCACGGCACTGCGGTGCGGTGGGAGGATTGTTTCTATGTCAACGCAACGCAAGGCTTTGTGCGCCATAAGCCTGTTAGTTCTGGCGCTCTTTCTCATCGTAGGAGCGGCAATCATGTCCACGCACGTGGCCTTGGGGGTATTTTTGACCACCGCGGCGCTGATGCTCGGCCCATTCGCCGGGCTCGCGCTGCTGGTTTATGGCGTCGCCGGCAAGCGTGGGGTAGTCACACGCTCGCTCTATAGCCTCGGCGGTATGCTGCTCATTGGTGCCATCGGCGGCATCTTCGCCTTGTCCATGGAGCAGGCGCCTGCGATGCTGCCTCTTTTTGTCGCTGGTGCGGGTGTGGGAATCGTAGCCGTGCTGACCCAGGCGCCGAAACGCGCATAAACTGGCCCCGTTATGCCCAAACTCCTCTTTGATATGTACGGCGTGCTCATGCGCCCGGCAACCCCAGAAAGCCACGCGGCCTTGGAGCGCCTCCTTGCGCCGCCAGATCCAGGGGCGATGTGGGAGGCCTACGGGTTTTATCGGCCGGACTACGATGCCGGCATTTTTAGCGATAGTCACTACTGGAATGAGGTAGCAGCCCGCGCCGGGTTGGGGAAGGTACCCGTCGCGGAGGCGGTAGCGTGCGAAAACAGCGGCCTACTGGAGGCGGACCCGGACATGGTGGCGCTGGTCAAGGGGCTTATCGGGGAAGGCTATAGCGTGGGCATCTTGTCCAATATCCCCACCACGCTGGCGGGCCAAGTGCGAAAAAAGCAGCCGTGGCTGGAGGACTGCGCGGCGGTGACGTTTAGCTGCGATATTGGCGTGGCCAAGCCGCACCCAGAAGCCTATCGCGTGGCCGTGGATGCGCTCGCCGCGCAGCCGAAGGATACGCACTTTTTTGATGACCGCATCGACTACGTGGAGGGCGCGAACTACTGCGGGCTCAACGCCCACCTCTTCCGCGGCATCGACTCGGTACGCGAGGTCCTAAGCGTGCTGGAGTGAGCGGCCTAGCTCCAGCGGTTGGCGCAGGAGCTGGTCGGTGGCCACGGTGCGGGCTACCGCGCGGACAATCTCCTTATGGCCCGGAATCATGCGCAGCTGCAACTCATCGCCCGCGGAGGCGCGGACGGTGGCGGCGAATTGCTTGGGGGCTTTCGGGTCGTCGGTAAACGCGCCGCCGGCGATAACCACGGTGGCCGGGGAGTGGGCCTTGACCAGTTCCGCGGTGATGGCGCCCAACTGGCGGACGCGCTCGTCCAAAATGGCGCGGACGGCGGGGTGGGAGTTGGCTGCCTGGGCGGCGTCGGCAAGCGAGGCTGCCTCCACGCCCTCGTGGCGTATCGCCTCCAGGATGTGCTGGGTGGCCAGCAGGTGCTCGGACGCGCCATAGCCTAGCAGCTCGGAGTGCGTCGGGGGCACGGGAATAATGGGGCTGACCTCGTCTTCCACGGAGAGGGCGGAGCCGATGGAATCGTCCGCGAAGAGGACCAGGACGCGCTCACTGGTGCCAATCTCGGCCGCCTGGGTCTCGGAGCCGAGGATGGCCGGGATGGCGGAGGAGACCACCACGGGCACGCCGAACTGGAAGCGCAGGCGCTCGGCAATGTCCACGCCGTGCCAATTGAGATTTTCCGCGGTGACCAGGCCGTTGTCATCCACGGTGCCCGAGGTAGTCACGCCGAGGGAGACCAAGCGGTGGTCCAGGTCCGTCATCATGCGGTTGATGCCGGCCATGATGTGCTCGAGGAAGTCATCCTCGCTGAGCGCGGCCACCGGGGTAGCTAGTTCTTCCTCGCTCAAGGTGCGGCCTTTGGTGTCATAGAGGCCGATGTAGGTCTGCTTGGTGCCCACGGAGATGCCGCCGAGCGCCCAGTCATTATCGGCCGCCTCGAGCGGCACTGTGGGCCGGCCGCGCCCGCGGGACTGGGTGAGGTCGGTGCGTTCCTGAATGAGGCCCGCGTTGAGTAGGGAAGTAGTAGCGCGCGTGATGGTGGGCTGGGAAAGTCCGGTGGCTTCCACTAGCTCGCTCCGGGTGATGATCGGGTTCAGGCGCACCAAATGGAGGCACTTTGCGGCCGGGGTGCGGGGCCGCGTGAACACTGGGCCAGGTTTGATCATAAAAAGAAGTATAAATATTCCAGACTGCTTTGTCTAATCTCATAAACACGCCATGTACCGAATGGTCTAAAGGTGGTGGTGGGCGCGCAGATACCTATGCTGGAGAGCATGCAGTCAGTAGCGGTTTATTGTGGTTCAGCAACAGGAAACTCCCCGGCTTATACGCAGGCGGCACAGGAATTGGGTACGGAGCTGGCCCGACGCGGCCTCACCTTGGTCTACGGCGGCGGCAATATCGGCTTGATGCGCGAGGTCGCAGAGGCCTGCCTGGCCGCCGGCGGTACCGTCACCGGCGTGATGCCGCAGTCCCTGGTGGATCTGGAGATTTCCCACCCCGGCCTGACCACCCTCGAGGTGGTCGGCTCCATGGCCGAGCGCAAGACCCGCATGGAGCAGCTTGCCGACGCCTATATTTGCCTCCCCGGCGGCGTCGGCACCCTCGAAGAGCTCACCGAGGTGCTCACCCTGCAGCAGCTGGGCCACATCCGCGGCCCGGTAGGCCTAGTTAATACGGAGGACTTTTGGCGCCCGTTCCATGCCATGTACGCCGCCATGGCCGAGTCCGGCTTCATCTTGCCGCGTTTTGTCGATGCCTTGGTGATGGAGGAAAAACCGCAGGACATCCTAGATAAATTCAGCGATTGGAGCTACCCCGGAACAAAGTGGGACAACGATTAGTTAACAAGTTCGCAACTTCGGCCCGCCTGGGTGGCCTATAGGCGATACTTAGGGATAGACTTCCTCGTTATGAGTTCTGAGCAGACCGCTAAGCGCCAGCCCTCTCTACTGGACGCTTCGTGCGATAACTTCGTTCACGACCTAGCCGAGCTTTCCCCCACCGATGCCACCGCGTGGGGCATTGACGGCTACGAGGGCGAATTGCAGGATTTCTCCCCCGAATACTTCACCGCCATTGCAGACCGCACCCGTGAAATGGTGGCGGACTTGGATGCCCTGGATGACACCACCGATGAGTCTGATGATGAGGATGACTTTGATGACGTGGACTATGTCACCGCGGCCGTCCTGCGCGATCGCCTTTGCCTTGAACTAGATCTGCACCACCACAGCGAGGATGTGCGCTGCCTGAATAACATCGCCTCCCCGGTCCAGACCATCCGCGATACCCTGCTGCTTATGCCGCAGGACACGGACGAGGACCGCGATGCCATTCGCTCCCGCCTGTCCAAGGTGAAGACCTCCCTGGCCGGCTACCGCAGCTCCCTGGAAGAGGCAGCCTCCCACGGCATGGTGGCACCACACCGCCAGATCTCCGAGGTTATTGTGCAGTGCGAGCGGCTTGCCGACGCCGACTCGATGCTCGAGTCCCTCGGCCTCGACGCCGACTGCGCCGAGGTGCAGCAGGCCAAGGAAGCCTTTGGCGAGTTCTCCGATTGGCTCTCCAATGACCTGCAGCCCCAGGCACCCACCAAGGACGCCGTGGGTCGCGAGCGCTACGAGCGCTTTTCCAAGCTCTTTGTCGGCGATGCCGTCAACCTCGACGAGGCCTATGAATGGGGCCTGGACCAGGTGCGCAGCCTGCGCGCGGAGCAGGAAAAGATCGCCCATGAGCTCTACGGCTCTGAGTGCTCGGTGCGTTCGGCGATGCGCAAGCTCAACCACGAGGATCGCTATACCCTGCGCGGCACCGATGCGCTGGTGGAGTGGATGCAGTCCACCGCCGATGGCGTCATTGCTGAGCTCAACGGCAAGGAATTCGATATTCCGGAGGAAGTAGAAGAGATCGAGTGCTGCATCGATCCGGCCGGCACCGGCGGCATCTTCTATACCCCGCCGAGCGATGACTTCTCCCGCCCGGGCCGCATGTGGTGGTCCGTGCCGGAAGGCCAGGACACCTTCCACACCTGGCAGGAACTGACCACCGTCCACCACGAGGGTGTGCCGGGACACCACCTGCAGCTCGGCTCCGCGCTGGTGCAGGAGGATCTCAATCTGTGGCGCCGCGCGGTGACGTGGAACTCTGGTCATGGCGAGGGCTGGGCTCTCTACGCCGAACAACTCATGGCCGAGCTGGGTTACATGGACGATCCGGGCTTCCGCATGGGCATGTTGGATGCGCAGCGCCTGCGCGCCGCCCGCGTGGTTGTGGACATCGGATTGCACTTGGGCAAGCAGTTGCCGGATTGCTCGACGTCCGGCGTGTGGGACAAGGCGCACGTGAAGACCTTCATGCGTGAAAACACCGCCATGGATGATGCGAACCTCAATTTTGAGGTCAATCGCTACCTCGGCTGGCCGGGCCAGGCGCCGTCCTATGCTTTGGGCCAGCGCCTGTGGCAGGAGACCCGCGCCGCGGCCGAGAAGCAGGGGATGAGCGCGCGCGAGTTCCACTCCGAGGCCCTCGCCCTTGGCTCCGTGCCGATGTCCGTCCTGCGCGAGGCGGTCCTGGACAACTAGCGGCGCAGCAGCCGCTGGGCCAGTCGCAGCAGCTGTGGCAAGTAGCCCGCTACGACCAGCACCGCGATGAGGCGGGTGAGCTGGACTGCGATGACCGCGGGGCCGGCTCCGCCCTCGGCGGAGAGTGCGAGCACGGTCTCCAGCGCGCCGGGGCTGGTGGCCAGGTAGGCCTCGAAGTAGGAAATGTGTAGCCACATGGTCAGCGGCCAGGCGGTGGCCGCGCAGATGCCGATGATGACCACGATGAAAAGAACCGTGGCGGGCAATTGCTTAGCAAAGGCCTTGAGCGCTGGCAGCGAAAGCCCGCCGCCGCAGACCCAACCGATGGACAAAAATGCCATCACCTTAAAAGCGTAGAGCGGCTCGAGCGTGTGGCCCTCCGGCAGTACGAAGGAGGCTAGGACCGTCAGCAGCAAGGGGCCGAGCACCGCGGCGGCGGGGAGATGGAGGAACCTGCCTACCTTTTCTCCTATGAACGCAATGACAACCACTAGGGCAACTATCCACCAGGTGGTTTCGCCGTCAACCGAAAGATCCGCCCCCTCGCCGGCGGGCGTGTCCAATAAGGCGACCACGGCGGGTAGCGATACCGAGACTACTAAGAGGCGCAGGTATTGGGTGAGGGCGACGTAGCGGAAGTCGGCACCGAGTTCGTCGGCAAGCGCGGGCATCAGCGACGCACCGCCCGGCAGCATGGATAAAATGCCGGTTTCGGAGGAGACATCGTGCGGCTGCGCTCGGTGTAAGAGTTGGCCGCCGATAACTCCCACCATCAGTGTGACAAAGGAGATTGTCAGGGCGGCAGGCAGGAAGCCCAGCAATTGACCCACCGGCACCACGGTCAGCGGAATGGCAGCCATCATGCCGATAAAGCCGCGCGATAGGCTATAAAAACTCCGGTTCACGCGCAGATCTTCCCCAGTAAAAAGCGCCATGGCACCGGAGGAGAGGATCGCTGCCAAAATCCAGGCCGCAGGTACGTGCCACATGTTAAAGAGCCAGCCCAGTACGACCGATGCCGGAACGACAATGGCCCACCGTGCCACGGTATGGGCACTAAGCCCGGTGCCTTCCTGCTGTGCGGCCATGCGAGCCTCCTAGTTCTGCTGCGCCAAAAGTATAGTGCCTCTTTCTGCTCTACTACGGAGAGGGCGATAGGCGGGTTATCACCTTACATCATTCAAGATTTATGATCGGGGGCATGGAAATTGATCTGGTGCAGTGGGTAATTCTCTTCTTTGGTACCGCGGCCGCGGGGTGGGTCGATGCGGTCATCGGCGGTGGCGGATTGATCCTGATCCCGATGCTGCTGGCGGTCCTGCCGGGCCTTGCTCCGGCCGCAGCTTTGGGCACTAGCAAGCTCGCCGCGGTGACCGGCACCGGATCCGCTGCCGTAACCCTCGCCCGCAAGGTGAAGCTGGACAAGGCAGAAATGGCGCGGTTCCTCCTCATCGCGCTGGTCTGCTCCGGGTTGGGGGCCAGCGTGGCCTCGAGTCTCGATAAAGACATCATGCGCCCCATCATTATCGTGCTCATGGTGGCCGTGGGCATCTTCGTTGCCTTTAAGCCAGACTTTGGCAGTAGCGACTCGGCCGGTACCCGTGGTGGTTGGCGGACCGTCGTGGTCTTGGTGCTCTCCGGCATCATTTCCTTTTATGATGGCATCTTCGGTCCGGGTACCGGAATGTTTTTGATCATGGCCTTTACCTCTATTTTTGCGCAGAACTTCCTGACTTCTGCAGCTATGGCCAAGGTAGTCAATACAGCTACCAACTTCGGTGCGCTCGTCGTGTTCATTATTGGCGGGCACGTGTGGTGGACGCTCGGCCTCGTGCTCGGCGTAGCCAATATCGCCGGCGCACTCCTCGGTGCTCGTACCGTACTCGGTGGCGGGGCCAAATTCATCCGCTACGCGCTACTTACCTTGGTCGTGGTCATGAGCTGCTACCTGGGCTGGCAGCAGTGGGGATAACTACATCCGGTTCTTGGTGCGCGCGGTAGCCACGGCATTCCATGGGTCTTCGGGCCAGGGGTGCTTGGGGTAGCGCCCGCGCATATCGGCGCGCACGCCGGCATAAGGGCCGGACCAAAAGCTGGCGAGATCATCGGTCACCGCGAGCGGGCGGCCGGCAGGGGAGAGCAGGTGGAATTGCACGCGGTGGCCGCAATATTCGGGGGATGCGGCCAGGCCGAAGCATTCCTGCAGCTTGATGTGGACCACGGGGCGATCGCCGGACCAGTCGATTCGTGCGTCCCGGCCGGAGGGGACTGGGAGGCGCTCGGGGGCGAGATCGTCGAGGTGGGCGGCTTCCGGCCAGGGCAGGAGGCGTTGTAGCGCGGGGTACATGTCGAGCTTGGCGGCGGGGGTTCCCTCCGCGATGCGGTAGAGTTCGGGACCGAGCCACTCGGCGGGATCCGCGGAATCGACATCGGGCCACGGCTCGCCATAGTGGGCGTGCAGGTGGCGCAAGCGGTCTTTTAAGTTTTGGGCTTTCTCGCTGAAGGTGAAAAGCCCCAAACCTTCCTTGCGGATGCCGGCGGCAAGGGCCTCCTCGGCTGCGGGGCCGGTGACCTTGACTGGGGTTTCAGAGATCGTGATGGCGCCCGCAGCCTTGACCTTGATGCCGCGCACGCGACCATCGCGCAGGAAGGCGCGGGTTTCCTCGGTGACGCCGATGGTCTCGAGGGCTGCGGTTTCCTCGATGCGGGCGGCCGAGCGGATGATGGCATTGCCCGCGTTGGACAGGGATACCTCCGCGATGGCGAGCCACGGGGCGCCGGCCAGGCCCGAGTTATCCAGCAGCCGTGCGCGAGTGCCGCTGGCCAGCAGGTAATCCTCGCCCATGCGCTTGGACACCTGCTCGGGAAAGGCAGTGGCGACGACCTCGCCGGGATCGGCGGGGCCGAGATCCTCGACGAGGCGGGCGAGCCGCTTGACCTCCCTGTGGGGTGGGCGGTGACGGGTGAGGTTGGGGGTTAAGGGGGCGTCGGCAAGCGAGGCAATAATGGGCGCGGCCTGGCTGCCGTGGCGGAGCAAGGAGGCGCCGAGGCGCGGATCGGTGGGCAGGAGGGCGAGCTCCTGCGTGGCACCAATGCGCTCAAGGGTGGCGTGCGCGGCCGCAAGGGCCGGGGCCGGCGGCGGATCGAGCAACGGGAAGTCCGGGCCTGCGCCCCAGCAGTCCAAAAACAGCGCGGCCTGGGTCAGGTCCGCGGACAGGATCTCCGGAGTGGTGTGCGGGGAAAAGTGCTGGTAATCATCCTGGGAGTAGCAGCGAATCACGATGCCAGGCGCCTCACGGCCGGCACGACCAGCGCGCTGATCGGCGCTCGACTTCGAGGTAGATACCGTCACCAGCCCGGACATGCCGCGCTGCGCATCGCGCCGGGGAACGCGGGAGAGCCCGGCATCGACCACCACGCGCACGCCCGGCACGGTAAGCGAGGACTCCGCGATGGAGGTAGCCACGACGATGCGCCGCTCCTCGCTATACAGCGCGGCGTCTTGCTCCGCGGTGGTCTGCTTGCCGTGTAGCGGGAAAACATTATGGCCGTCCAGCGCCTCGCACACGAGGTTGACCTCACGCACGCCGGGCACAAAGACCAGCGTTGATTCGTGCTGGCGGGCTGCCTGCTTGGCGACGTCCCCGTAAAACTCCCTCGCCCCCGCCGCCCTGCCCGGCATGGGGGCGTAGTGGATATCGAGCGGATGGGTGACCGCCTCGGTCACGTGCACGGGCGCATCCATAAGTTGGGAAAAGCGTTGCGCATCCACGGTGGCGGACATGGCGATGACGCGAAAGTCCTCACGCAATTCGGCCAGTTCCAGGCACATGCCTAGCACCAAATCCGTATCGAGCTGACGCTCGTGAACCTCATCGATGGCAACGGCGGCCACGCCCTCGAGTTCCGGATCCTTCAGCAAGCGGCGCAGCAGCACACCCGGTGTGACGAACTCGACCTCACTGCCCTTGCGGGATTCGCCCCGGATGGCAAAGCCCACCTTGTCCGGGGTGCCGCTGAGAGTGCTCAAGCGTTGCGCCGCCGCGCGCACGGCCACACGGCGCGGGGCGGTGACAATAACTTTTCCGCGTCCTGCCGCTTGATTGGCCAGCGCCGGTGGCACGAGTGTGGTCTTACCCGTGCCGGGTGGGGCCTGGATGACGACGTTTCCGGTTTTCGGCAGCGAATCGATGGTCTCGGCTACGGGCAGTCCCGCGCCGATGCGAGCGAGATCAAACATTTAGTTGGCGGCTCCAAAACCCTCGACGGGGCCGTTGAGATCCTGGCGCTCCCAGGTGTCCTCGTTATTCTCCAGCTTGCGCACCACGCGGCCGGGCGTGCCGAGGACCAGCGAATTATCCGGAATATCGGTGGTAATAAGCGTGCCCGCGCCGACGACGCAGTTCTTTCCAATCGTGATGCCCGGCAGCACGGTGACATTGGCGCCAAACCAGGTGTTATCACCGATGGTGATGGGCTTGGCAATCTCCCAGCCGCCGGCGCGCATCTCATGATCGTTGACCGGATGCCCCACCGTAATCAGGGAGCAATTGGGGCCTATCATCACGCCATCGCCCAGCGTTATTTTGGCCTGGGCCAAGATCGTAGCGCCAAAATTAATGAAGACGCGCTCGCCGCACACTAGGTTGCAGCCATACTCCAGATTCAGCGGCACGTGCAGGCCCGGCACCGCAGATTCTTCCGGCAGAATCTCGCGCAAGATGCCCTTCGCACGCTCCGGATCCGTATTGTGCAACTCATTGAGCTGCTTGACCAGCCGAAAGCCGCGCTGATGCTCCTCCTTCGCCTCCGGCATGCCCGGCAGGAACCACTCCCCACCGGTCATCCGCTCCCATGAGCCGTAACGCTCTAACTCCTGCCGCCTCTGTGCATCCATGGGTGTCATTGTAGAGGGTGAAGCGCCCCTAGTTTTCCCTGAGATCTTGGCTCCATTGGAACTATGCCCAACAAGCGTGATCAGAAGGCGAGGAACCGCATCCGTCTGGTGGCGGATCGCGGCGAGGTAGACAAGCAGTCAATACAGCCCACATGCCACGTCGCTGCACCGAAACTGGGAAACCTCCTAATCCGCACCCTGGTATTGGCACAAAAGACCTGCTGCAAAGGAGAAATTCTGTGAACACTTTCCGCGAGCTTAGCTTCCGCGGTTTGTATGAGGCAACCCCTGTGGAACAGAGTCGCCTGGTTAACAACGTAGATTCCAGTGTTTATGGTGCGCGGACGATACGGCCCTCCCGTAACCAGTGAAAAGTACTGGTATCGGCTCATGTACGTTCTGTTACGCCGATGTGTGTGACCGGTGTCTGGCCGCCGTAGGGAAAGGGCGGTTCACCTGGCGCCACACAGTAAATAAAGAAAAACGGAGATATGACTCGGCCTTGCCAATGATGAATTCAAAGCCCCGGGAGCAAGCAACCTGTGGGAAGTGGACAATACGTATTACAGATGAGGAAAGGATTCGCATACACCGTCTGTTATTCTCGCAAGATTGCCGGCTGGGCACTATCCGGGGCGCGATACGCAACTAACCTTGGCCACCACAGCCACTCAACCAAGCCATTATGTAGACAAAGAAAAACGCAGATCCTGTTTATCATTCGGATGGCGGGAAGCAATGCATCAGTACTGCCTACAATGAAAAGCGTGCTGAGCACGGCACCGCCGCTTTTACCGAGGGACACCCGGTGCCTTTAATGCCGCTGCTGGGGCCAATGGTCTGTTGATACCCTGATGGACAGCGTCGTTAGCGAGGGAACGTCGCGACGTTTGAATAGATGAAATGGCCGAAGATTCCAAGCTTCGCAGTCCCTAAGCTGCTGCACCCTGCTGAAGCTCATTCAGAGTTCTAAAGCTACAAACCAAAACCTTTCAGAACTGAAAGCAAATACCGATACCTAGGAACACAACGCAGCGCACGTCATTAGCTTGGGAAAATCTGGGATGTTGCACATGCGAAACAATAGGGAAGAAACCTAAACCGTTACCCCTGACGAGGATCGTTGTGGCATTAGAAACGGGGTGATGCTTCCATCGTTAACGCTTCTGGTGGCTCAGACTGATTGCAGCTCTAGGGCAGGCACAGCATCGATAGTCTCGACCAAGTTGCTAAACATGACAGAAGCATCGGTGGGCCCCTGGCAGGCCCCATATATCAACGACAACTGCAACACCTATAGCGCGAAGTTCCAGGAGAGGGCCCTCCTGAGCACTGCATGTTTGGGCTAAGTGATGCCCGCAAAGTTGGAGCTATAAGCGAAGAACAAGGTGGGGCTAGAATAGCTTTGCCGTCCACGACTTGTGAGCCCCTACCTCCGGCACTACCGGGCACGCTCCGAATGTGCAGGCTGCATTAGGTATTCGTGCAGCTTAAACGAGAGACAAATCCTGCGGAATCGAAACAGTACGGGATTGCGCCCGCTAGGGCATGGCCGATGTACAAATGGAATCTGTTTCAAAAGGATCAGCGACTGATTTTCAGGGATTTCTCAGACCATTGAAGGTTGCTTATAAGAGACCGACAAAATGCCCTGTAGCTGTATTTATGCTGAAAAATGCATTATGCGCAGCTGCCTTAATGGTGGTAATGTTCAAACTGCACTAAAAGACTGATCGATAGCTTGGCTTTGGGGCCGTAATCAGGTGCGGTGTGCTCAGCATAGAAAACTAGCTGTGAGCAGCGAGATTCCCTGCTGATCAGAAAAATATATATTGCCAACCGAAGAGGAATAATGGATATTTCAAGAAGCTTGCCTCGAAAGAGGTGGACGCTCTTAACTGCAATTCTCGCTACAATTGCGGTAATCGCGGCCTTGCTGACTGTGCCATTGAATAAGGCCAGCGCGGCGGAGCCGACCGATTTTATGCCCAATACCACATTGGGTAACGAGGATTTGAAGACCATCAAGGGCCCGCAAGGTGACCCCACTGATTATGAGTGGGGTGAGCTTGTATGGGCGGGTGCGCCCTCACTCAGCACCAAATACACCAAGGCGACTGATGTAAATGACGTGGGCTGGGCGTGGTGTCTTGAACCGACTGTTACAGTTCCTTTGAAAACAGCGAAATCCTTTGAAAAGGCAAAAGCCACGAAGCTTGTGATTGATAATCCTGAGCATCGTGATGCCATGATTAACCTTGCGCGGAAGCTGGAAAGTGCAGCTGCTCGCGGGGATAAAAAGTCGGTTAATAACTATTACGTTTACCTGCTAGCGTTTCTCGACACGCAAACCGCAACAAAGATTGCGACTATCGGTACGATTAGGAATGATGAAGAAGATAAATACATCGTCAGTAACGACACCGGCAGGAGGGTAAAGTTTTTCCCGGCGTTTACCGGATCGGAAGAGGAGTTTACAAAACTCACGGGTTTTAAGATCCAAGGTGAAGTTGACGGGGGCATGTGGAATCCGCTGAAGTTTGTGAAAGACGACACGGTGAAGATTCCGGAGCAGCCTGCTGATGCGTATATTACCGTAGTACATCCCGGCGGCGTTCCTAATAACAGGATTCAATCTGTCATGCCCGTGGATCAGCCAGGTCTGCCTGATGAGAACGGTGGAAGCGGCTCTAACCCGTCCACTAAGACGCCTAAGATTAGTACGAAGGTTGATCAGCTTGATGAGCATGAGGCTCTTAAG
>NGUZ01000198.1 GCA_002154655.1 Corynebacterium kefirresidentii | reverse complement strand
TCATCTGGTACTACAAACGTTTCATAACCTTCATTATCTGCTAATTGTTTTAATGCACCTTTTGCTTTATCTGTAGTAGCAAAGATACGTTTTTTAGCTTCTGCTTTACCATACTTATCTTCAACTAATTGTTTAAATAATCTAAATGCTACTGCTGGTTCTGTAGTTGTACCAGATTTAGAAATAACATTTACTGAAAAATCTTTATCTGATAAGTAGTCTACTAATTCTTTAGTGTACGTTGATGATAAATGATTACCCACGAATACAATTTCAGGGTATTCATTT
>NGUZ01000197.1 GCA_002154655.1 Corynebacterium kefirresidentii | reverse complement strand
AAACTTAAATCAATCATTTAAAACTGAATCATATCTAATGTTGAAGCAGTTGTAAAATGTAGTCATATGTGTTTTTCAAAATTAGAACTGCTGTAACGATAATAAAAAGTATCTTTACATAACCAACACCTTTGCTTATGGCAAATTGTGCACCTACATATGAACCTATAATCATACTTACAGCCATAATTAAGCCATACACAAAATCAACCTGGCCTAAGATAATAAAAAGAACTAATGCACCTAAATTAGAAGCAAAATTTAAGACTTTCGCATTACCTGCTGCACT
>NGUZ01000196.1 GCA_002154655.1 Corynebacterium kefirresidentii | reverse complement strand
CCAAGATGATATTCAAACGTATCATACATTTTTTGCAGATGATGAGGGGACAGCTGGTACAGATATGACATTCTTTGATTTTCCTGGCATTCCTCAAGGACGTAAAGGTACCAATTCGATTACTAAACCATCGTTTCGTGTTCCAAGTGATGAAGCATTAACATACTATATGAAGCGGTTTGAAGCGTTTGGTATAAAACATGATGGTATTCAAAACGTGTTAGGTAAGAAGGTATTGCCTTTTCAAGAGGAGGATGGACAAGACTATCAATTAGTATCCGATGAAGGC
>NGUZ01000195.1 GCA_002154655.1 Corynebacterium kefirresidentii | reverse complement strand
GGCTTCAATCACAAGTTTAATGTCAGGGGGCATGTGATATATGAGAAAATTATTTATATTTGCATTAGCTGGTTTTTTAGCCCAACTTGTTGATGGTTCACTTGGCATGGGATTCGGTGCCTCATCATCATCAATATTATTAACTTATGGGATTGCACCGGCCATTGTATCGGCGACTGTACATTTTTCAGAAATAGCTACGACTGCTGCATCAGGAACATCACATTGGAAATTTGAGAATGTGCATAAGCCCACCATGTTAAAGTTAGCTATTCCAGGTGCTATAAGTGG
>NGUZ01000194.1 GCA_002154655.1 Corynebacterium kefirresidentii | reverse complement strand
GAACAGCTATATCAGATGAACACATTACTGTTCTTAAAAAATTAACATCTCATATTACTCTAATGTTTGATGGTGATTTCGCTGGTCAAGAAGCAACAATTAAAACTGGGCAACACCTTCTACAACAAGGATTCAATGTTTTTGTTGTTCAATTACCTAAAGATATGGATCCAGATGAGTATATAACAAAATATGGTAATGAAAAATTTCTTGAATATGTAAATAATGAAAAGAAATCATTTATCATTTATAAAGTAAATAAACACAAAGATGAAATTGCTAATAATGACT
>NGUZ01000193.1 GCA_002154655.1 Corynebacterium kefirresidentii | reverse complement strand
TATTTTAAAAAATTCACAACTAGCTTCGGAGATAAAAGTATTTAAAAGTGTTGAATCAACTCAGATTATTGCTAAGCAAGAATTGGTAGATAATAATAAGTCTATGATTATATTAAGTGACGAACAAACAAAAGGAAGAGGTCGATTTAATCGTAATTGGGCTTCTTCAAAAGGAAAAGGCTTATGGATGTCTCTAGTATTGCGTCCAAATGTACCTTTTTCAATGATTCCAAAATTCAACTTGTTTGTTGCTTTAGGAATTAGAGATGCAATACAATCTTTCACGAATGAT
>NGUZ01000192.1 GCA_002154655.1 Corynebacterium kefirresidentii | reverse complement strand
CCGCATCTTCAAAGTTAAAACTTTCACGTAAGCACATGGCTAACGAGAGTATCATACCAAATGGGTTAGCTAGATTTTGATTTGCAATGTCGGGTGCTGAACCATGAATAGGTTCATAAAGTCTTGGTCCTTCTAAACTAAAACTTGCAGAAGGTGATAAACCTAATGAACCTGGAATGGTAGAAGCTTCATCACTTAATATATCTCCAAATAGATTTTCAGTAACAATGACATCAAAATTAGTAGGTTGGGAAATTAACTGCATGCTACAAGCATCAACTAATAAATGATT
>NGUZ01000191.1 GCA_002154655.1 Corynebacterium kefirresidentii | reverse complement strand
TGTGCAAGTTTGTCGCCTTTATCGATTTGGTAACAATTCATATCTATTGAAAAACCAATGCGTTCTCCTGATACATCTAATAATGAATATGCTCTTCTACCATTTAAAACTGCTTTAGTTGGTGCCATATTTGAGATATCCATATCATTCTTAATATTAATCTTCATATTTCCTTGAAACCCTGCGTCTATCTTGCCTGTTTCAATCACTAAATGCGTCTTACTACTTACACCACTTCTTGATGTTAATAGCCCTACATACCCCTCTGGAATGTTCACAGCAATATCTGTTCT
>NGUZ01000190.1 GCA_002154655.1 Corynebacterium kefirresidentii | reverse complement strand
TCACCCACTTGCTCAAAAAGATCATCTTACTTTAGAAGATATTAGTAGTTACCGTTTTATCATTCATAATAGCGGAGCAACTCGAGACAGTATAGACGAATGGCGTAACAAGAACTTTATCAACTTAGACGTTCACATGGAAACCAATAGTATTAGCAGTATCCTTACAACAATAAAAGATTCAAATTACTTAAGTTTAGTCAGTGAAAATGCTATAAGTCATCATTCAAGCATTATTAGTAAGACTTTGCCTAATGCCCCAACCACAAGTTACATCTCACTCATATACCGTA
>NGUZ01000189.1 GCA_002154655.1 Corynebacterium kefirresidentii | reverse complement strand
CAAGATGCTCTGGAGATATGCCACTACCAGTATCTTTAATGTACAACGTTTGATAGGAATCATCCGTAGTTGTTGTAATTGATATTGAATCACCTGGTTGAGTATAACGTGTGGCATTGTCAATTAAATTTGTTAGAACTTGGTCTATGCGATCGGCATCGTATTCCCACAATTCATCATCGATGTTTGGTTCTAATGACATATTCAATTCTAAATCCTCAGCCTGTTGTCTATATTTCATTTGCATTTTAGATAGTAAAGGTTTAATAGGTTGTTTTTCTTTATTAACAGTTA
>NGUZ01000018.1 GCA_002154655.1 Corynebacterium kefirresidentii | reverse complement strand
CCGTCGGCGTCGTCGCGCTGCGGCCAGGGCAGGGCCGCACCGTAGGGATTGGCCGGGTCGCAGGCGGCGAGGACAAAGGTATCGGGCTCGGTGGTGCCAGACGGCCAGCCGGTGACATCCGGGGAATCGGCCAGGCCGCGCAGTCGGTCGATGATGGCGGGAGTAGAAAATTGGGCGGCGCCGAGCCCATCGATGACGTAGCCGCGCATGGCCTTGCCGGATTCCTCAAAACCGGAGAGCACCTTATAGGCCAGCGCAAAGCCACCGAGCACATCCTCGGCCACGACGGAGCCGCGGGTGAGCACGCCGTAGCGGTCGAGCCAAGCCTCGCCGTGGGCCACAGACCGAGAGGTGGCATCGGTGGCGGCAGACACAGCCAGCGACCACCTGCCCATAACATCGGGCGGGGTCTGCGCGGCCGCGGCGTTCTGAGCTTGGGCAAAAGAGGTGCGCCCCATACGAAGGCGAGAGCGGGTGGGCCGCCGCTTCGAGCGATGGGCGGTGCGACCTGAGCGCGAGCCGCCGGAAGACAGCCGGGTACGCAACGGCTCGAAGGAATCGGGGCTTACCAAGCCCATCTCCACCAAGCCCCAGAGGGCCTCGCGGGTCTCTCCGGTAGTGCCGGGGACCTCGGCGGCGATATCGGCAAAGAGGAAACCGCCGCCGCGGCCCAGGACATCGAGGATGGCGCGCTGCAGCATGCTCACGCCCTCGGCATCGGTTTCCGGGGCAAGCTGGGCCGCGTAGTCAGAAGGCAGCAGCATTATCCAGGGGTCTGCCGCACCGGCCTTGCCGGCACCGAGGATGAGCACCTCGCCATTAGAGGTAAGTTCATCGAGCATGGTGGGCGAATAATCTCCCACCCGCGCGGGCAGGATGAGCGATTCCCACGCGGAAGCGGGCAGACGCACCCCGGCTAGCTGCTCGATGACGGAAAAGACGCCATCGGCACCGCGCAGGGCCGGGCGCTTTCCGGCCGGTGCGATGCTATGCCACTCCGGCAAGAAGCGGGCGAAGGAGGCGCCCGAGACCGGCTCGGTAGCGGCACGGGCGGCGGCGAGCGAGCGGGAGCGGATGGTCTTGAGCACCGCTGCCGCGCAGTATTCCTGCTCGTCGACGCCCTGCCGGTAACGGCCTTCTACTACCCCATCAAGCGCGCCGAGGACGGTATGCGCGGCAGAGACGGAAATGCCGAAGGCCGCGGTGAGATCGCGCAACACGAAGGGGCCGCGGGTGCGCGCCCAGCGCGAGACCAGCTGTGGCAAGGCATCAGAAATGGTAGCCACTTGGGCGGGGATGCCGGGAGGAATGGGGATGCCGAGGGCGTCGCGAAGCAGGGGTGCATCCTGGGCCTGAGCTAAGTGCTCGCGTCCGCCAATCCGCACGCGCATAATCCGCGTGCCCAGCTGGTCCAGGGCGGAAAGCGGCACGTCGGTGTGCTCGCCCAGCTCGTTTACGGGAATCGGCCCGAGCACGCGCAGCAGATCCGCTACCTCTTCGGTAGTGCGGGCCCGGCGCGAGGGGTCGGTGCGTTGGAGCTGGGCGTGGACCTCGGCGATAATCTCTGGATCGAGCAGCTCGCGCAGCTCCACCGTGCCGAGCAATTTGGCCAAAAGCGCAGGGTCAAGGGCCAGAGCGGCCGCGCGCTTTTCTGCTAATGGGGAATCGCCCTCGTACATAAACGCGCCGATGTAGTTAAACAGCAGCGAAGAGGCAAATGGCGAGGGCTGTTCGGTAGTGACCTCCGCAATGCGGATGCGGCGATGGCCCAGCTCCCGCATGACCTCCGTAAGCGCCGGCACATCGTAGACGTCCTGCACACACTCGCGCACCGTCTCCAAGATGATGGGAAAGGACGGGTACTTGCGCGCAACGTCCAAAAGCTGCTCGGCGCGCTGGCGCTGCTGCCACAACGGCGCGCGCTTGCCGGGATTGCGCCGAGGCAAGAGCAGCGCGCGGGCCGCGCATTCGCGGAAACGGGAGGCAAAGAGCGCGGAGTTGCCCACTTGCTCGGCCACGATATCTGCGATCTCATCGGCGTCGAAGGCGAAGATGGACCCATCCGGCTCGGATTCTGCTTCCGGCAGGCGCAGCACGATGCCATCATCACCGGCCACGGCCTGCGGATCCATGCCGGTGCGCTCGCCTACCCGGGCGCCTACCGCAAGCGCCCATGCGGAGTTGACCGGCCGGCCAAACGGGGTATGCAGCACCACGCGCCAATCGCCTAGCTCATCGCGGAAGCGCTCGAGCACCAAAGTCTTTTCATCCGGAATGACACCAGTGGCTTCATTTTGCTCCTGCAGATAGGCCACGATATTGGAGCGCGCATTATCATCGGCATCCGCGATGATCTCCGGCGAGGAAAAGACCTCGCGGCGATACTCACCTAGCGCCTTGCCCAACTCATAGGGGCGGCCCGCGCCATCGCCATTCCAAAATGGCAGGCGCCCGGTATGCCCCGGCGCGGGCGTGACCAACACCTGATCGCGCGTAATGTCCTCGATGCGCCAACTGGTAGCGCCCAAGGTGAACACATCGCCCACTCTGGACTCATAAACCATCTCCTCATCCAGCTCGCCCACCCGGCGCGGTGCGCCACCGGAGCCCTCGCCCGAACCGGTATAGAGGAATACTCCAAACATGCCCCTATCTGGAATCGTGCCACCGCTGGTCACGGCTACCCGCTGGGCACCAGGCCGCGCGGTCATTACTCCCACCACTCGGTCATAGACCACGCGGGGCTTAAGTTCCGCAAAGTCCGTGGACGGATAAACGCCGCTTACCAGGTCCAGTACGGAGTCATAAACCTCCCGCGCCAGATCGCGGTAGGGCCAGGCCCGGCGGACCATCTCGTACCACTCATCGGCATCAAGCCCGTCCTCGCCGGCCGCGGCCACCGCCGCCACCGTCTGCTGCGCCAGAACATCCAGCGGGTTTCGCGGGGTATGCATTTCTTCAATGAGCCCGGCGCGCATGCGCGATACCGTCAGCGTGGACTGAACTAGATCCGCGCGGTGCTTGGGATAGAAGGACCCGTGCGATACCGCGCCCACAAAGTGCCCGGCGCGGCCCACGCGCTGCAGGCCGGAGGCCACCGAAGGCGGCGATTCCACCTGCACGACTAGCTCCACTGCACCCATATCGATGCCCAGCTCTAGCGAGCTTGTGGCCACCACGGCTTTGAGCGTGCCCTCCTTCAGCATGGTTTCAGTCATCGCGCGCTCATCCTTAGACACCGAGCCGTGGTGGGCGCGGGCGATAACCGCCGGGGCCTTGCCGGCGACGTCGACCTGCTTCATCAGCTGGGCTGGGTCCCGGCGGGTCTCGGGCGACAGCGAATCCGGATCATGCTCTTGTGCATAGAGCTCATTGAGCCGGCTGGTCAGCCGCTCGGCCGTCCGGCGGGAGTTGACAAATACCAGCGTGGAGCGATGCGCCATGATTTCTGCATAAAGGTCATCCTCAATAAATGGCCAGATGGACTTGGCCGTGGGCAGCGCGGACTCATCCGCGGAAGGAGAGCTGATGCCAATCGCATCATCCACCGTCATCTCCCCAATGGTGGAGCCTTGCTCCGGCGTGGGCAGATCGGACATATCCTCCACCGGCACGTGCACGTCCAGCTGCCACTTCTTCTCCGCGGCCGGCGCGACAATTTCTACTGGGCGGTTGCCGCCCAAGAAATTCGATACCGCAGACAGCGGACGCACGGTGGCTGAAAGTCCGATGCGCTGGAAGTCCCCTGCCACCTGCTGTAGGCGCTCCAAGGTCAGCGCCAGGTGCACGCCACGCTTGGTGCCAGCCAGGGCATGAATCTCATCGATGATGACGGTATCCACCGTCTTCAAAATCCCCGCTGCCTTGGAAGTCAGCATCAAATAGGCCGACTCCGGGGTGGTAATCAAAATATCCGGCGGCTTGCGCACCTGCCGCGCACGCTCCGCGGAAGGCGTATCGCCCGAGCGCACTCCCACCGAAATATCCGGGACATCCAACCCTAGTTTCTCTGCGGTGCGGGCAATTCCGGTCAGCGGGGCGCGCAGGTTATTTTCCACGTCCACGCCGAGTGCCTTCAGCGGCGAGATATACAGCACCTTCACCCCAGCGGCGGATCCGGTAGTCCCTGAGCCCACCGGCAGCGCCAGCTGACCTTCGCGCTCGACCAAATTATTCAGCGCCCACAAGAACGCGGCGAGCGTCTTACCGGAACCGGTAGGGGCCACTACAAGGGCGTGCTCACCGCGGGAAATCTTCTCCCAGGCCTGCGCCTGCACGGCGGTGGGGGCGGCAAATACATCCCGAAACCACTGCGCTACTTGGGGCCGGAAGCGGTCGAGGATGTTTTCTGGCATGCCCACACTCTAGTCCGCGTTGTAATGTGGGCACCATGACCGTCGAGATTTCTGATTCCCGCCTGACCAATTCCCTCGCCCAGGGCTGCGGCGAGATCCTTAAAGGCGTGCGCAATGGTGGCCTGCTACGGGGCCTTTCGCTTGGCGACGCCGGCGATGAAGCCGCCCAAGAATGGATCGCCCGCGTGCTTGAACAGCACCGCCCCCAGGACGGCATGCTCTCTGAGGAAGCCTCCGATGACCTTGCCCGCTTGAAGAAGGACCGCGTGTGGATCGTGGATCCGCTCGACGGCACCAAGGAATTTGCCACCGGCCGCCAGGACTGGGCCGTGCACATCGCCCTAGTAGAAAACGGCATCCCGATCCACGCGGCGGTGGGCCTGCCGGATCTCGGCGTTACCTTCAAATCCTCGGACGTTCGGGCGGTCACCGGCCCGCTGTCTAAGAAGTTCGTCGTCTCCCGCAATCGCCCGCCCAAGGTTGCCGGCTATATTGCGGAGAAAATGGGCTATGAAG
Source organism: Corynebacterium kefirresidentii (assembly GCA_002154655.1). Classification (GTDB taxonomy): domain Bacteria; phylum Actinomycetota; class Actinomycetes; order Mycobacteriales; family Mycobacteriaceae; genus Corynebacterium; species Corynebacterium kefirresidentii. The sequence continues at coordinate 33,010 of NGUZ01000018.1, read as the reverse complement.
TCGTGGGCGTCGGCTCCGCCGGTGCCAAGGCAATGCACGTGCTGCTCGGCGATTATGACGGTTATATCCACGCCGGTGGCCAGTACGAGTGGGATCAGGCCGCGCCGGTGGGCGTCGCCCAAGCCTCAGGTCTGCACTGCTGCCGCCTCGATGGCTCCGAAATCCGGTTCAATAATGAGGACACCTTCATCCCGGATATCCTCATCTGCCGCCCCGAGCTCAAGGATGAAATCTTGGAGCATGCCCAGGCCTTTGCCGCGGAGAACGGCGGCTTCTAAACTAATGCCCATGATTGAGACCCCATACGAGGATCTGCTGCGAAAGGTCCTAGAGACCGGCACTCCCAAAGGCGATCGCACCGGTACCGGCACGCGCTCCATTTTCGGTGCGCAGCTGCGCTATAACCTGGCCGAGTCTTTCCCGCTGCTGACCACCAAGAAGGTCTATTTCCACGCGGTATTGGGCGAGCTTTTGTGGTTCCTCAAAGGCGAGTCCAATATCAAGTTCCTGCAGGATAACAAGGTACGTATCTGGAATGAGTGGGCGGATGACAATGGCGAGCTAGGCCCGGTCTATGGCGTGCAGTGGCGCTCCTGGCCCACCCCGGATGGCCAGCACATTGACCAGATTCAGCAGGCGCTCGATACGCTCAAGAACAATCCGGACTCGCGCCGCAACCTGGTTTCCGCGTGGAACGTCGCGGAGCTGGAAAAGATGGCGCTGATGCCCTGCCACTTGCTCTTCCAGCTCTACGTGGCCGATGGCACCTTATCCATGCAGGTCTACCAGCGCTCGGCCGATATGTTCCTGGGCGTTCCCTTCAATATCGCTTCCTATGCGGCGCTGACCCACATGTTTGCCCAGCAGGCCGGGCTCAAGGTGGGCGAGCTCATCTGGACCGGCGGCGATTGCCATATCTATAACGACCACGTGGAGCAGGTCAAAGAGCAGCTTTCCCGCGAGCCGCGCCCGTACCCGCAGCTCAACCTGCACAAGGCGGAAGACATGTTCTCCTATGACTTCGCCGACTTTGAGATTGAGGGCTACGATCCCCACCCCACCATCAAGGCGCAGGTATCCGTTTAATGTTGGGCGCAATCTGGGCGCAGTCCCTGGACGGAATCATTGGCGATGGCGAGCAAATGCCCTGGCACGTGCCGGAAGACCTCAAGCACTTTAAGGACGTGACCATGGGCGCGCCGGTCATCATGGGCCGCAAAACCTGGGAGTCCCTCAACCCTAAGTTCCGCCCCCTTCCCGGCCGGGAGAATTACGTGCTCTCCTCCCGCGCACCCGGCCAGTGGTCCGCCGGCGCCCACGTCATCACCGCTATGCCCCCGCTTTCCGACGCCTGGGTCATCGGCGGCGGCCAAATCTACTCCGCCACCTTGGATCAGGTTGACCGCATTGAGGTCACCCTCATGGGCGTCAATATCGGAAACACCTACGGCGATAAATCCATCTATGCCCCCGAAATCCCCGAGGAATTCGGCCTCGCCCACAGCACCGACTGGCTCACCTCCGACAAGGGGCACCTCGCCCTACCCGACCAAGAAGCCAGCGATCTCCCCATAAAATATCGCTTTTTAACCTACGACCGAAAGGATGCAGCCTAATGTCTGTTGCCACCCCAGAAACCAACTCCGACGTCACCATCTTCTACGCCGACTGGTGCCCATTCTGCGCCAAGCTCATCAAGAACCTTGACCGCACCGAAACCCCGTACGAGCTTGTCGACGTCGAGGCCGACAACACCGAGGACATCAACGCCTGGATCGAATCCGTCAACGACGGCAACCGCATCATCCCCACCGTCCTCTACTCCGACGGCACCCACGAAACCAACCCACCAGCTTCCTCCGTGCGCAATAAGCAGAAGGAATTGGCCGAGAGCTAATCCAAGCCCCAGCCATTTCGGGGCGCCCCTGCCCCACTGCTATGATTAGCCAAGTTGCACACGCAACCCCGCCCCAGTAGCTCAGGGGATAGAGCACGGCTCTCCTAAAGCCGGTGTCGGTGGTTCGAATCCACTCTGGGGCACCATGTGAAGTCTCGAGACATCGTTCCGGTCGATGTCTCGAGATTTTTCGTTTTCAGTTGCCCCGTTGGGGTCAAGTTCGTTGTCCTTCTTGTTGAAATAGATTTTTTCTTCGGTGAGTGTGTAAGCGGCGAGTTGTGCCCCGGTGGCGGCTATTTTGATGTCTACGCGGTTGTCGATGCAGACCATGGTGATTGGTTTGCCGTCCCATCTGCGTGAAGTTCTGGCGCAGTTCTAGGATGCGGTCAACAGTGCTGGGGTCGGGTGTTCGAGGATTAGAGTGAGGGCGTTTAGAGCGTGGTTCTAGAGCTTTGATTCCGCCTTCTCGGTAGCGGGCTTGAAGTGTCAGGATCCATCTGGTGCTGATGTTGAAGTGCTCGGCTGTTTCAGCTTGAGACATGCCTGTAGCAAGCATGGTTTCAATGATGATTTTTGGGGCGGGTTTTGAGTTGTTCTCCACTTATTCAGCATGGCGGAACTATGTCTCGAGACATGCCGGTTCACCCCCGCGGGGCACTCCCGCCCAAAATCGTGCTGCCGGATCGATGTAACGAGACATTCCCGCAGGACAAACCGGAACGATCTCATAAGACATGCGGAACGATGTCATGGAACCAGACACACTCTGGGGCACCATGTGAAGTCTCGAGACATCGTTCCGGTCGACGTCTCGAGACTTCACACTTTGCCCGAAGATCGTGTTGCAGAGGTGGCCAAGCTGCGTCGTGAAAACCAAGAGCTTCGAGGCACCAATGAATTGCTGAAAGCAGCCTCGGCTTTTCACGTCAGAACTCGACCCACAACGTTAAAGAATGATCCGATTCATTGATGAGTATCCGAATCGATTCTCACTCAAGTTAATGTGTGCGACGTTGAAGAACAATCGCAAAGGTGGCTTTCATTACCTCGCTTGGTTACCGCCAATCCAAAGCTCGTGGCATGAGTGCCCGCAGACTTCATGACGCTGCTTTTCTTGAGCACCTTCGCCACACTCACGCTGATACCTATGGTGTGCGGAAGATACGGCACGCGCTTGTCCGTGAAGGAATCGCTATCGACCGAGAGCAGACTGCTAGATTGCTGCGTACGGCCGGACTGTCTGGCAAAGGCAAAGGCGGGGCACCTGTAACCACCTGCATACCCAAGGGGCCAGACCTACGCCCAGCTCTAGTTGGTCGAGAGTTCAAAGCCGCTGGGCCTATCCGGCTGAGGGGGCCAGACATTACCTACGTACAAACACGAAAAGGACTCGTGTACACCGCATTCGTGACCGACGTATACTCCCGAAGGATTGTCGATTAAACACTGACTGATTCGGTGCGCACTTCAAGCGCTGCCGCTACCGGCGCTCAACCAGGTGATTAGCAGTGCCAAAGAAACTGCAGGTTTGGTTCACCATTCTGACCACGCCTCACAGTATGTGAGCATCGTCTATACCAAACATCCTGCCGAGCTTGGAATCGCAGCGTCCACTGGATCAGTAGGCGACTCTTATGACAATGCGCTAGCTGAGAACATCAATGGATCCTACAAGCACGAGCTCATCCATACCCCCACTTGGAGCGATGTCGTCGCCGTAGAAAATGCAATCTTCGAGTGGAGAATTGATGGAACGATGCAAGACTTCATCACAGCCTTGGCTACCGCACACCAATAGACATTGAACCGGAGGTTTGGAGCCATCAACCGGCCCGAGAAATAATGGAAGATACGGCAGATACCTAGGAACAAAACCCGGGGTACTTCAAGACAGTTTCTATTCGACAAGTGATTGGGAATAAACCTTGGAAAAACTGAGCGACCCTCCTATCGGGGGCCTGCGCCAGAACGTTGACTTCATACTCAAACTGGTTGCTGGAACTTTGTCACCGTTCGGAAGTATCTTGGCAGCTCCTCAAATTACGACCTTGGTAACTTCGCAAAGTGCCGTCAACTGGTGCCTCCTCGTTTCGGGAGTCGTGTTGATGGTTGCAGGTCTCTTAGTTATCCCCCTGTGGCTTGCTAAAAGGAAGAAGAACCGTGTCGAAGAAGGAACAACTGGTCGTTTTGTTAAGCGCGTGGACGAATGTGTCCGCGCCATGAACGACTACAGCAGGTCAAATAAATCAAGTTCCGACAAGGCGACCTTGTATCAAAAGCTGACGACAGAGGCTACGTACATTATTGGTAATCGAGCCAGAGTCTGCCTCTATTGGAAGTCTGCTCCCGAAGGTAGGAGCGAGGTCAGATACGAACTTGTCCGCGAAAACGCTGGTGAACGAAACCCGCGAGCCCAAGCACGTGAGCACTTTTGCGCAGACGGGGGAGACGATCATTTAAGTTTCATCAATGCCCTAGATGGTCGCTCGGAGAGGATTGTCGTTCAAGATATCAAGAAACCACCATCGGGCTTTTTTGTCTCAGCCAATGACGCGAATGAATACCATTCATTTATATTGGTACCGATTAGGGCGAACGAGGGACGAACTAGCTATCGAAAGACTGTCGGGGTACTGACCGTCGATTTCCCAGGAAAGAATATCATCACTGCTGAGCTCGAGCTTGTGACATCCGCAATTGCTGAGATGTTTAGTGACACTTTGCAAGTAGCACAAAACGAACCATTCAAAGAGGACAAAGTTTCTTACAGGAATAGCTATGGTGAAGGCATTGTTGGAATGGTTGAAAGGCAAGGAGGGAACTGACATGGCAACCGCTGCAACGGTATCCAACTACATCATCTCGTTGCTTGCCCCGGGACGAGAATTAGAAACAGTCAAGTTGCACAAACTCCTCTATTTCTGCCAGGGGTGGTGCTTCGCTCTTCGCCAAAAGCAGCTGTTCGACGAGAATTTTGAAGCCTGGAAACTCGGACCTGTGGTACGGGACATCTACCCTGAACACGCGAGAATGGTCCGCATTCCTCCAACTTTCAGGTTCGAAGACAGCGAAAAACTCGCCGTCGGAAACCCAGCACCGAATGTTGGTCTTGACAAGGAAGATGAACATCTGATCCGATCGGTCGTGAGAGATTACGGTTCTCTCAACGCATTTAGGCTGGTTGATCTGACCCATTTGCCAGGCACTCCGTGGAGCCAAGTTCATCAAGAAGATGGAGACGCACAAATAATCCCAAAGCAGATGATTCAAGACTATTTCCTGAAGGAAATGGACCGCGTCAAGGCCACTGGGGAGCTCATTCCAGCCTAGCTGCGTACCGCGGAATGCTAACTGTTCGAATGGACCAGCAGCCGCATCTAGCCCCTCGCCTTGGCGGACTTGCTAGAGTCAACCGAAATGTAAGACGCGTTTCACCGCCTCCTAGAATTCGCCGTCTTAGTTAAACCACACGGCGAGGAACACTGTTACCCCAATACTCGCTAGGGTAGCCACCAGCGTTAACGCTCCAATCGCCAGTCCCCATTTTGTCGCAGTTTTTTGCCACTTCTCGCCCATTTCCTGCCCCTCACGCATCTTCGCTATTTCATCGCGCTGATCGACAGCATTTGTGCTCAGGGTGAGCAAGATATCCCGCAGCTCCTCGTGCCGTTGGGCATCGCGCTTCTCTCGCTCAAGCCGGGCGGCTACCGTAGCTTCCTGAGCCTTTTCAATACGCCCCATAAGCGTGTCGCCGTAATCAAAGTCAGCCATGTGGTCCTGAGTGAGGAAACTTGTGTCCACCTGCAAAGTCTGTGGCTTAGACAGGTCATCGAGTGACTCTACGGGCAGTTTCACCAGCTTCTGCGCCTCGTCCATGATTCGCTTGTGTTCTGTCCCCAACCACTCACTCGACATCATCTTTGTAATCGCCTCACTCGTTGTCTGAGCTGACTTCTTCATAGTCTCCTCCGCCTGCACATACGCCTCGTGGCGCGGATTATCAGGGTCGTGGAGCGGGTGCTGCGGATCTTTGCTAGCATCGCGATATTCGGCGTAGGTAATGCCTTCTGGCAGCTGCTTGGCGATCAATTCGTCAAGGTTGATGGGCTTTGGCTTGTGTGGCTCTTTGGTCAACGGAATCCCCCTCGTCGGTCAAACTGTGAAGTCTCGAGACATCGTTCCGGTTGGTGTCTTGAGACTTTTGCTCTTCGAATGGTCGGAGTGGCAAGAATTTCGTAATCTAGGCCCATGAAACTTCTTCTCGCTTCATTCCTGCACCCAGACATCGGCGACTACGTTTCGGGACGAGTGCTATATATCGATGATGCCGCTTCAGAGATGCGCAGGGCACCATTTGCACAGGCAGAACTGAAGGCAATTGGAGAGGCAGCAGAAACCTTAGTCCCTCTCACCCTATCGCAATCAAAATCAATCGATCTTCAAAATGAAATTGCATCAGCCAACTGCATTTATGTCGCAAGCGGCGACGTGTTCCACCTACTTGACGTACTGAAGAAAACGGGTGCCGACCGTGTACTGACTGAGGCAGTAAAGCAGGGCAAGCTTTATGCTGGAAGTTCTGCAGGAGCAGTTGTTGCCGGCCCATCAATTGAGCCTGCATCAATCATGGACGATTCCAAAACTGCACCGCAGCTCACCGACTACACAGGGCTAAACTTAACTCCTCATGTCATTGTTCCTCATGCACAGGGAACCACTGGACCCTATTCAATAGAGGTCATCAGTAAGACTGTCGAGACCTACGGCCGAGAATGGAACCTGCTGCTTTTGAGAGATGGTCAAGCCCTCTTTATGGAAGATGAAAAATCCATTCTCATCTAATCTGCGATGACAACCACGCCAAGCAAACCAAGAAAGTTCATTTTTCGCCTCAACTACCAGAATTCCTTGTGACCGAGCAATTCCCTTAAAAATACTATGTAGGGACCATGAGGGTCATTTGTTTTGGCGAGCTCCCATCTCGCAGAGCCGACGTTGTGGCGCTTTGAGACAGTCTCACTCATTGTTATTCACCTACTGCCTGGGACTTAGCTTCTTGGGACTCACCGATGGCATTACCAAGCGCTGCGATGAATGCGATTAGGCCCACGGTGATGAGGATATGACCGAGGCCAGCAATACCGGAGATCATTGCAGAGGACTCCTCACCCAGGACAGTCAGGCAACCGTGCCAGATCATGACGCCGACGGTGACGACCACGCCGACGTTATAGAGCCAGAAGAACGCATTGAACTGACCGCGACTGCGCGACAGACCAAAGACCTTCTCCAATACCAAGAAGATAAGGCTCATCATGAAACCGAGCGCCAGCAAGTGAGTATGCGCCACGCTCAACTGAGTGAACTCACCCTCGGGGAAATCATTGGCACGCGTAAATTCGCGGTAGAACACCCCAGCGCCCAAGCCCAACACGAGATAGAAGATCGATGCCCAATACAGAGCTTTCATGGTCATTCTCCTTCCCAACCGCTGCCACGGCCGGATTAGCAATGAATCAAATACGCTAAGGACTTATCTTTCTACACTCGTCCCCGTTTTGAATCACGGGGACGGTTGAAGCTGCGGTCAACCAGTTGGTTGACTATTAGATCCGGTTGCTTGATGTTCATAGACCCGCCCCGGAAAATAAAAGCACTGAATGCCAGACCTTTTATCTCAGTAAGAACCCGAATCGTTGAAGTAGTTTCGGGCAACTCAAGCTAGTGCGAAGAGGCCCACGCCTGAACCTTGTTCATATGTTCAACGAAGGCTGCTTCAGTTCTTTGCTCATGCAATTGAATCCAAGCGTCCACGACATCATCTGGGTAAACGCCCGCCGCGCGCAATACCGCCGCGGTGAAAGACACTGGAGCCAAGCCTGATGCTGTTATCACTCCACCATCAAAGACCACATCGTCTTCTTTGTAGCCCTGGGTGTTGGCGTAGTTCACTGAGGCAAGGAAGCCTTGCGCATTTGAAGTGTGTTGGCAGTGGTCAAGCACCCCAGCACGAGCAAGGGCCAAAGTTCCACCACAGATTGCTGCCAAGAGCACTTCATTCTCTTTTAAGACATTAACCGTCTCCAACAGCTGTTCGTGCCCGTCAAAGTATGTATCTGCTCCTGGCACCACGAAGGCAGCAATATCAGTCCTATTCTGGATGTCCTGCAAGGTCAGGACCGGAACCACCTCGATTCCGCCCTTGGAGCGAACGGCTTCTAGAGATTCGCCAACAAACAAAACCTTGAAGCGATCCGGTACTTGGGCCTCAGCTTCAGCCACCTGGGTTGTGAGGTAGGCATACTCCCAATCAGACATGGTTTCCGTTGCGTAAATAGCAATGATCTTCATGGAATTCACAATACGCAGGATTTCCAATAAATATTAGGCACTCGAACGACCTGCTTCCTCGCCTTAAACTGGCCACATGTCTGAAGTAATAAAGCACTACGCCGTAGACCTCACCCGCCTCGACACCGCCCAATACCGAGCTACCAATTCCGCCGGAGCCAGCATTGAGTTTGGCAGTGGCGAGGGGCTCTTCTCCCCTGTTGAACTCCTGCTAGCTGCTGTCGCGGGGTGCTCCGCGGTGGATGTGGACGTTGTGACGTCCCGGCGCGCGGAGCCAGAATCTTTTGATGTGCATGTGGAAGGTGATCGCGTAAACGAAGATGGAGCATCGCGTCTGTCGGAGGTTCGCGTGGGGTTCGATCTATCGTTCCCTGATACGCCCGAGGGTAACCAAGCACGCAAGCTGGTGGACAATCTGATTCGCATCTCCCATGAGAAGGACTGCACGGTATCGCGCACGGTTGAGAATCCCACACGAGTGACGTTTAGCAACGACTCGGAATAGCGCTACGAAGTAAAAGTGCGACATGCGGTTGCGTTCCGGCTAGGGCGCTAGACCTCCCGCTATGGTGCAATTGTTAACCACTGTGACAAATGTGATTACTGCAGGAGCTCAACATGTCACCAACTTTCTCCCGTCGCGGCCTCTTTAAGGTCGGCGCTCTCGCCCTGACCGCAGGCGCCATCGGTGCTGCCGCTCCCCATGCGGCGGCGCTCGGACCGGTGCGCGGCACCATCATCGATTATTCTGCCGGTGTCCCTTCCCCACAGGCGATTAAGAAGGCCGGCCATATGGGTGCAATCCGGTATGTCTCCGACAAACGCCCCGGCGCAGCGTGGATGGCCGGCAAGCCGGTGACCTTGAAAGAGACCAAGGCCAATGCGGCAGCAGGCCTGCCTACCGCATCCGTTTACCAATTTGGCCGCGCGGAGACCGCGGATTGGAAACAGGGCGCAGCAGGTGCTGCAATTCACGCACCGAAGGCGATTGCACTACACAAGAAGGCAGGCGGCCCAACCAACCGCCCGATTTACATTGCTATCGACGATAACCCCACCCGCGAGCAGTACACCCGCCAAATCCGCCCATACCTGCAGGCGTTTTCCAAGACGCTGGAGCTGGCCGGCTACCAGACAGGTGTCTACGGCAATTACAACACCATCGAGTGGGCAATCCAGGATGGCATCGGCAAGTACTTCTGGATGCATGACTGGGGCTCTAATGGCAAGATTCACCCGCGCACGACTATTCACCAGCTGCCGCACGGCAAGCAGCAGACCATCGGCGGCGTCATCGTAGACGTTAACGAGGTCTACGCTGATGACTGGGGCCAATGGACACCAGGCAAGTCCGCGGCACCCGCACCGGCAAAGAAGCCAACCACCAAGAAACCACAGCCAAAGACTCAGCCGCAGACCACGGCCCCGAGCAATGGCTCGTCCGACCTGGTAAATCAGCTGAGCTCGCAGCTACAGAGCAAGCACCCGGAGCTGCCGGAGCTACCGCAGGTAACTGCGGATGGCGTAATTTTCAATGGCAAAACCTTGAGCAACGATCAAATTAGCCAGCTAGCGAAGATCGTTGCAGAAACGGTTGCTAAGGCGCGGTAGTACTACTTTTTAGAGGGCTCGGAGGTTTTCTCTGAGCCTTTCTTTTTATCTGCGGACTTCTTATCGGAGCTGCCTTTATCCTTCTTTTCGGACGTAGTGGATTCGCTGGTAGGTTCCTTCGACGCGGATTTATCCTTCTTCCCTGTGCCGGGTTTTTCGTCCTTATCCTTCTTGCTAGACGACGTCGTGGAGGTCTCCGAGGTAGTGGTTTCAATCGGCGGCACGTCCTCGCCGTCTTTGTACTTGAGGAAACGCTCGGTAGCCTTGCCCAGGCTCTTTCCGGTGACCTCATCTTTTACGTAATCAGTAAGCTCATCGGACGAGCCATTGATTGAGGCAGCGGCTACGAAGTTCTCACCAAAGGAGACGGAAGAGTTGATGGACTTATCATTGGACCAGCCCCACTTGCTGCCCACCACGTTAGAGAGCTTGGCGGTGCCATAGTCCTGGCGGTAGCCATCCTCAGAGATGGGATCGGCATGTGCCATAGCTACGAGCACTGGGTGGGTTTCATCGCGCTCGATGAGCTGCGAAATGAAGCTGGCAACGTCATACGTAGAGGTCTGCGAGTAACCCCATTTCTCGCCGGCTTTGGTAGATTCCAACTTGAATTCATCGGCAATGGTGTCGATGGACTCTGGGTACTTTTCAAAAAGGTCCTCGGCGGACTTATCGGAGGAGCTAGCGATCATATCCAGCGCCTCATACTTATCTTCGTACTCGCCCTTTTCCATGACGTAGGTGGCGATATAGAGTTTGATGAGGCTGAGCGCCGGGCGAGCCTCGTGCTCCGAGGCAGAACCCATATGCATGCCGTCATGCAGGCGAATATAGGTAACGGAGCGCCCCTCATCGCCTTCTAGAAACTCATTGATTTCTGGTGGGACGTCGCGGTTGGTGTCTGTTGCGCCCGAGGGGGCGTCGGCAAGCGCGCCGCTTTCGTGCTCGTCGTTGCTGCACGCAGTAGTAGTCAGGGCAAGCATACATACGGCTAAAGCGGCACCAGCCTTGGCTGATGCCGCCTTGCGAGTCAACGACGTTCTAAACACGTCGATACATGTTACCGGTTGAGTGCACTATCTAGGCAATTAATGCTGGACGGGTGCCTCCACCCCTACGCCGGTAAGCGAGCGAACTTCCATTTCTGCAGAAAGCTCCTCCAAGTCGTCTGGCTTGGTCATGATGGAGACCAACCAGCCGACGAAGAAGGACAGCGGAATGGATACCAAGCCCGGCGAGGAAAGCGGGAATATAGCCCAGTCCGCGCCCGGGAACATGGAGGTCTCAGAACCGGAGACTGCTGGGGAGAAGAAGATGAGCACCAAGCAGGACACCACGCCGGTGTACATGGAGGCCACTGCACCTGCGGTATTGAAGCGGCGCCAGTACAGGGAGTATAGGATCGTCGGCAGGTTGGCAGAAGCCGCAACCGCGAAGGCCAAGGAGACCAAAAATGCCACGTTCTGGGTCATGGCCAGGATGCCCAGGAAGATGGAGACGATGCCGAGGACCACCACGGTGGCCTGGGAAATGCGAACCTGCTCGGCCTCGGTGGACTTACCGTTGCGGATGACCGCATGGTAAATATCGTGGGCGATGGATGCCGAGGCGGTAATGGCCAGGCCAGCAACCACGGCAAGCACGGTGGCGAAGGCCACTGCGGAAATAACCGCCATGAAGATAGAGCCGCCAATCTCCAGCGCAAGCAGTGGTGCCGCGGCATTAGCCCCGCCCGGCGCGGCGAGGATGCGGTCCGGACCGACCAAGGCGGCGGCGCCGTACCCCAGGACCAAGGTCATGAGATAGAAGGCGCCGATGATGACGATCGCCCAGGTAACAGAACGGCGGGCTTCAGTAGCGGTAGGCACGGTGTAGAAGCGCATCAACACGTGCGGCAGACCGCCCACACCAAGCACCAGTGAAATGCCCAGGGAGATGAAATCCAGCTTGGTGGCGGTGGTGGCGCCGTATTTCAGGCCTGGGGCCATGATGTCTTTGGCTTCATAGCCCTTCTCCTTAATCTGTTCGGAGGCGGCGTGCATATCAATGGCGTTGTTAAACAGCGTGCTAAATCCGCCGCGCAGTGCAATGAATACCAAGAAGCACATGATGACCACGCCGGCTACCAGCAGCACGGCCTTAATCATCTGCACGTAGGTGGTGCCCTTCATGCCGCCGACCAGGACATAGACAATCATGAGCACACCAACGACGCCCACGACGACCGCCTGCCACTTAAAATCGTGGATATCCAGCAGCACGGCCACTAGAGAACCAGCGCCTGCCATCTGTGCGATGAGGTAGAAGAGCGTGACAAAGAGGGTGGCGATGGACGCTGCTACGCGCACGGGCTTCTGCTTCAAACGGAAAGACAAGACATCCGCCATGGTGAAGCGTCCGACGTTACGCATAGGCTCGGCGACGAGCATGAGTGCTACCAGCCAGGCAACAAAGAAGCCGACTGAGTACAAAAAGCCGTCGTAGCCATTGAGCGCCACAGCGCCAACGATGCCCAGGAACGATGCCGCGGAGAGGTAGTCACCAGAGATGGCGAGGCCGTTTTGTCGGCCAGAGAAGGTGCCGCCGCCGGTATAAAAGTCCGAGGCTTTCTTAGTGGTCTTTCCGGCGCGCAGCACCACCGCCATGGTGATGAAAAGGAAGATGCCGAAAATGGAGATATTCAAGATGGGATTGCCAGCGGAAGATTCGGCGGCAAGGGTGGTGGTAATCATTACATGCCCTCCAGCTCTTCACGGATGGCGGCCGACTTAGGCTCGATGTTCTTATTGGCGTACTTCACGTAGATCCACGTGATAATGAAGGTGGTGAGGAACTGGGCTAGGCCGAAAACCAGTCCGATATTCCAGCCACCACCAAGCTCGATTGCCATAAAGCTAGGGGCAAATACGGCAGCTAGAACGTAGACCACGTACCACACAAAGAAGGCCACGGTCATGGGAAAAGTAAAACTCCGGTAGGTACGGCGCAGCTCGCCGAATTCGGCGGAGTCGCGCATCGCGATGAACTCGCTACCGGTGGGTTCGCGGCGCGAGACAGGAGTTGCAGCTACGTCACTCATAGAGCTTCGTCTCCTTGGGTGAGAGGAACTTAGGTCACACGAGATAGTGTGGGATTTATCACTATCCACGTTGATATGTAAGTTACCGAACATTTTCTGCAAGGTTGTGAACTCTGCCAAGAAAACGTTCTACTCCCCACCCTTTCAACCCTATAGGTCTCACTGAACTGGAATAACACCATTAGCCAACTACGCCCGGTGAAGGAAAATCTCACTACCTGTAAAGATTGTTAACAGTAGCTTGACAAAAGAAAAGCCCCCGGTGAGGGGGCTTAAACTGCGGGTGAGACTATTCCTCGTTGCCAGGGAACTCGCGCGGGTCATTAAACATGCGGCCAAAGCCCTCCTGGCCTTCAAGGGCGTCGATAGCGGATACTTCCTCCGCCGTAAGCTCCAGCTCGGTGGCGGCGAGGTTTTCCTTTAGCCGCTCGGTGCGCGCGGACTTCGGAATCACGGACATACCCTTGGACATGAGGTAGGACAGAACTACCTGGCCCTCGGTGGCCTCGTGGTCAGCGGCAGCTTGCTCAATCACTGGGTTATTGAGCACTACCCCGCGTGCCAACGGGGCCCATGCCTCGGTGACGATGTCATTATCGTGATGGAAAGCGCGCAAACCGGACTGAGTAAAGCCCGGATGAATCTCCACCTGGTTAAGCACCGGAGAAATACCGGTGGTGGAAATCAAGTCCTTGAGCACGTCCTCGTAGAAGTTGGCCACGCCGATAGACGCAATCTGGCCCATGCCCTGCAGGCGAGCGATAGCCTCAAAGGTCTCGTTGTATAGGCCACCCTGCGGCCACGGCCAGTGGATGAGATACAGGTCAAGATAATCCAGCTGCAGATCCTTCAGCGACTGCTGGAATGCCTCTTCTACCTTGTGCGCACCGTGGTGGGAATGCCAGACCTTGGAAGTAACGAAGAGCTCATCGCGGGTGACGTCGCCGGCATCCATCGCTTGTTTGAGGGCGGTGCCTACCGCCTCTTCGTTTTTGTATAGCGTGGCGGTATCGAAGTGGCGGTAGCCTAAATCGATGGCCTCACGGATGACGCGGATGCATTCCTCGTCATAGAGCTTGTAGGTACCTAGGCCCAGCTGGGGCATTTCGCGGTCATCATTAAAAGTTACGGTTGGCACAGTCATGCCCTCCATTGTGCCGCAGTTTTTAAAGCCGTGCTGAAAACGACGAAACCCCAGGGTTCGCTGAACTGCTCCCCACTAGTAGGTAACTGATTTCTCAGTCCAACTAATGGGGAGCAGTTCAGTTTGCCCTGGGGTTGAGCGCTTTTAGTCGGCGCGAATGAGGTCAATGATAAAGACCAAGGTGCGGCCGGATAGCGGGTGCGCACCGCCGGCAGGACCATAGGCCTTTTCCGGCGGAATAATGAGCTTGCGGCGGCCGCCCACCTTCATTCCCGGAATGCCCTCCTGCCAGCCGGCGATGAGACCGGTTAGTGGGAACTCGATGGACTGGCCACGGTCCCACGAGGAATCGAACTCTTGGTTGGTCTCGTATTCAGCGCCGACGTAGTGGACCTCCACTACGGCACCAGGCTGTGCCTCAGCACCGTCGCCGACGACGATGTCTTCTACGACAAGGTCCGTCGGCGCTGGGCCAGACTGGGCTTCAATAACAGGCTTATCCATGGGGATTATTCTCCTTGGGAAATCTAGTTTATTCGTGCGGTCGCATTAAAAACCGAACCGAGCTGCACCTATTATAGGTGCTACCACCCGATTCGGCTTAATTCGGCGAACCCGCGGGGCGCTTTAGCGCTCGTTACGTGGGGTAACCTTACGCAGGGACTCGCCGGTGTAGATCTGGCGCGGACGGTTGATCTTGGTGTTGATCTCCAGCTGCTCGCGGTACTGCGCAATCCAGCCCGGCAGGCGGCCGATAGCAAAGAGGACGGTGAAGAAGTCCGTCGGGAAGCCCATGGCGCGGTAGATCAGGCCGGTGTAGAAGTCCACGTTCGGGTAGAGCTTGCGGGAGACAAAGTAGTCATCGTTCAGCGCAATCTCTTCCAGCTTCATGGCCAGATCCAGCATCGGGTCGCCACCCAAGTGATCGATGATCTCGTGTGCGGTCTCCTTGACGATGGCAGCGCGTGGGTCGTAGTTCTTGTACACGCGGTGGCCGAAGCCCATGAGGCGAACGCCCTTTTCCTTATTCTTCACGCGGTTCATGAAGTCGGTAGCGTCACCATCGTGGTTGTTCTGGATATCTTCCAGCATCTCCAGAACGGCTTGGTTTGCACCACCGTGCAGTGGGCCGGACAGAGCGTTAATGCCGCCAGCAATAGAGACGAACATGTTCGCCTGCGCGGAACCAATCATGCGCACGGTGGAAGTAGAGCAGTTCTGCTCGTGGTCAGCGTGCAGAATGAGCAGCTTATCCAGGGCCTTAGCTACGACCGGGTCAACCTCGTATTCCTCGGTTGGGTAGCCAAACATCATGCGCAAGAAGTTCTCGCGGGCGTTCAGGCTATTATCCGGGTACATATAAGGCTTACCCTGGGAAGCTCGGTAGGCATAGGCGGCCAGCATTGGCACCTTAGCCAGCAGGCGAACGGTTGCCTTATCCAGCTGCTCTGGGTCCAGCGGGTTGAGCTGGTCCTGGTAGTAAGCGGAGAGAATGTTAAGGGAGGAAGCTAGCACCGCCATCGGGTGTGCGTTGCGCGGGAAGATGTTGAACGCGGCCTTGAAATCCTCATCCAGCAGGGTGTGGTGGCGGATTTCCTTATTAAAATGGCTGAGCTCTTCCTCGTTGGGCAGGTGACCCTTGATCAGGAGGTAAGAAACTTCGTTGAAGGAAGCATTTTCTGCAAGGTCTGCAATGTCGTAGCCACGGTGGCGCAGGATGCCCTCTTCACCATTAATGAAGGTGATCTTGGACTCGGTGGAACCGGTGGAAGTGTAACCAGGGTCGAAGGTAACAAGTCCGGTTTCGTTACGGAGCTTGGAGATGTCAAAGCCGGAGTCACCCTCGGTGGACTGCTTGATGTCCATCTCGTACTCGCCGCCTGGGTACTGGAGCACTACTTTGTTGTCTTCAGAAGCCACGGAAGTTCCTTTCTCTTTGTGAGAGTCATTATTAGGCACTAACTTAAAGAAGCTAGTTGGATAGCTCTTCACAGTTTAGCAAACTTTGTGACGCCGCCTACAAGTTTCGGCCGACTAAAATAACTGCCGTTCGACCGGAACTGTCCTACACTGACGGTCATGAGCACTCCAGAACTTACGCTGCCCACCCACCTCTTGCCTGCCGACGGCCGCTTTGGCTGCGGCCCCTCCAAGGTTCGCCCCGACCAGCTTGCGGCCATAGACCCCGAGGTTATGGGCACCTCCCACCGCAAGCCTGCGGTCAAAAACCTCGTGGGTTCGGTACGGGAAGGATTAAGCACTCTCTTCTCGTTGCCAGAAGGCTACGAAATTGTCCTCTCTGTGGGCGGCGCCACCGCCTTCTGGGATGCAGCCACTTTCGGGCTCATTGAACGCCACTCCGCGCACCTTACCTTTGGCGAGTTTTCCACTAAGTTTGCAAAGTCTGCCGCGGGTGCCCCTTGGCTTGATGCCCCGTCCATCGTGGAGGCTCCCGCGGGCACCGTGCCCGATCCACGCGAACTCTCTCCGGAGGCCGACGTCGTAGCTTGGGCGCATAACGAAACCTCCACCGGCGCGATGGCAGAGGTCACCCGCCCACACCCGCGCAACGACCAACAATTAGTGGTTGTAGACGCCACCTCTGGTGCAGGCGGCCTGCCCGTAAATATCGCCGACACGGACGTCTACTACTTCTCGCCGCAGAAATGCTTTGCCTCCGACGGCGGCCTGTGGCTAGCCGCCATGTCCCCTGCCGCACTGGAGCGGATTGAAAGGATCAACGCCTCTGAGCGCTATATCCCTAATTTCCTCAACCTTCAAACAGCAGTGGATAACTCGCGCAAGAATCAGACCTATAACACCCCGGCGATTGCCACCCTGCTCATGCTGGATAACCAAATCCAGTGGATGAATGAGAACGGAGGCTTGGACGGCATGGTAAAGCGCACCACGCAATCCTCTACCACCCTGTATCGCTGGGCCGAATCCCGCCCAGAGGCCACTCCATTCGTCGCACATCCCGCTTCTCGTTCGCTCGTGGTGGGCACTATCGATTTTGCAGACTCCGTCGATGCCGCAGCGCTCGCCGCCACCCTGCGCGCCAACGGCATCGTGGACGTGGAACCGTACCGCAAGCTGGGCCGCAACCAATTGCGCATCGGCATGTTCCCGGCCATCGATCCGGAGGATATCGCTAAGCTCACCCAATGCATTGACTACGTCTTGGATGCAAAGTAACGCATCACTCTCTCAACATGCCCCACCACCTCGCAGGCTGTGGGGCTTTTTCACGTTATAGTTGAATGCATCACAGAATTGTCCGCCGTCGATAGGCAAAAGGAGCGCCCTATTATGCGCGAGCTGTTCCCAGTTGACAGCGAATCGACTGAAACCTCTTTGGTGCTGCGCACCGAAGACGGCGAAGAGTTTTTCCTCTCCATCACCGATGAATTGCGCGAGGTCCTGCAGGGTGAGCAGCAGGAAACCCCGGAAGAAGAGCCGGCGGCTCCCGCCATCAGCCTTGCCAAGCCCGCCAAACCGGAGCCGGTTGAAGAGGCAAAGATTCGCCCGGCGGAGATCCAAAACCGCATCCGCGCCGGTGCCTCCGCGGCGGAAGTGGCGGAAGAAATGGGCGTGCCTGAATCCCGCATTGAACCCTTCGCCTACCCGGTCATGCTGGAGCGCAACCGCATCGCGGAGATTGCCAAGCAGGCCCACCCGGTACGCGAGGACGGCCCCGCCAAGCTCACCCTGTGGGAGGTTCTTGCCACCGCCTTTGCCGCTCGCGGACACTCACTGTCCGAGTCCACCTGGGACGCCTACCGCCACCAGGGCGAGGCCTGGATCGTGCGCGTGACGTGGAAGGCCGGCCTGTCCGAGAACGAAGCCGAGTGGTACTTCAAGCAGTCCATGTCCTCGCCCGCCACGGTGGAGGCCCGCAACTCGGTGGCCGCAGACCTAACGGACCCGGACTTCGTACAGCCGGTGCGCTCGCTGACCTCGTTGGGCAGTGGCCGCTACGACGAAGCTATCGACGGCGATCAGCCCAGCAACGTCACTGACCTCACTGCGCCAACCACCCCGCCGGAAGAGCCAGAGGAAGAGGAGTTCCTGCAGAACCCCTCCCCGGAAGAAAAGCCCGCCAAGCGCCGCCGCAAGGCCGTCACTCCGCATTGGGAGGACGTACTACTCGGCGTTCGCTCCAATACCAAGCGCCCTAGGGACTAATCGTGGACATCTCTCACGCAGTACTCACTCTCTGGTACATCTCTAAGCCCAACGCAGAAGAGGTGCTAAAGACCGAACCCAAGGCGGATCGCGGCTTTGGGCGAAAATTCCTCGCCCAATTAGACCCGACCTTCCCGGTCACCCCGATTGGGCAATTCCCGCTTAACCGCTCCGCGCAGACGGATCCCCATGAGTACTACATCGGCGGCTACCCCGGCATCACCGTGGTACAGACGGTGTGCGAAGGTGACTCCGTCCTCCTCTCTCAGCTGCCGGAAACCCTACTCAATGCGGTCCCCGCCCAGCGCGTCATTGCGCTGGCGAGTAATGAAAAGGAAGGCTATGCCGGCTTCGCCCTGTGGGAGGGCGGCCAGCTCAAGCGCTGCCTGTGCGCCACGCGCGAGCACCTTTATGAAGACACCGGCCTACCAGAGCCTTTCGAGGCGCCCTACTGGGCAGGAGAAAAGTACGAACCGATCGGTGGCATTTCCCTGCCCTTCGAGCCGCAGGGCATCATGGAGGCGGCCCAGGAATACTGGCTCGGCATCGAGGTAGGACACGATGGCCCGGATCTGGACGTCGTAGGCTACGCGGTTGACGGCCGCCCAGAGCCGAAGATCGACCCGCCGAAGCCGAAGCGGACCGTGGGCGAGCTAGCTGCGCAGTCGGCCAATAAGCTGGGCCTGAACGATTATGATGATTACGAGGACCACAGCGCCGAGCCGGAATCCACTGGCGAGGAGATCATCTCCACTGCGAAGCATCTGGGTTCCCTCATCGGCAATTGGGGCGCTCAGACGTTTAGGTCGCTCAAGGAGCGCTGGCGTTCATAAAAGGAAATGGCGGCGGCCGTTGCCACATTGAGGGAATCCGTACCAGGGGCCATCGGTATGCGTGCGCGCACGTCGGTGGCCTTCATTGCGTGTTCGGTAAGGCCAGGGCCCTCCGCACCGACGAGCATGGCCACCTTATCCAAGCCATGCATGGCCTCGGCCAAATGCACCGCTTGGGGGTTGGGGGTTAAGGAAATGAGGGTAAAGGAGGCGTCGGCAAGCGCTTGCAAGGAACGCTGCCACGTGGTGAACCCGCCTTCCAAATGGGCAAAGGGCAAGCGCAGCACGTGCCCCATGGATACGCGCACCGAGCGTCGATAGAGCGGATCTGCGGCCCCTGAGCCGAGCAGCACCGCGTCTACCCCCATGCCGGCGGCGTGGCGGAAGATTGCGCCAATATTCTCGTGATCGCCCACGCCCTCCAGCACTGCGACGGTTTTCGCGGTCTTCAAAATCTCTCCCAGATCCGGCTCTGGGGCGCGGTCCGCGGCGGCGACAAGCCCGCGGTGCATATCAAAGCCCGCTACCTCTGCGAGGGTCTCGCGGGAGACCTCGTAGATGGGGCACTCAGGCTCGCCATACTCGGAAACGTATGCTTCCAGCTTCTTAGGAAAGCCCACGAGGCAGCGCATGGGAAACCGGGATTCGGCCAGCCGGGAGACCACCAGTGGGCCCTCAGCAATGACGAGACCCTCGCCGGATTTATCGGATTTGTTGAGGTTCCGAATATCGTCCAGGCGAGGGTCTGCGGGGTCAGTAATCAGCATGCCTTTAGGCTAGCCGATAGCATTGGAAATCGGATCCATGCCAAAGAAAATCACGAAGAGGCCGGCCAAGAGCCACATGATCCAGTGCACTTCCTTGGCCTTACCGGCAAAGGTGGACATGAGCGCGAAGGAGATAAAGCCTACGCCAATACCGTTGGCAATGGAATAGGTAAAGGGCATGGTCACAATGGTCAGGAAGGCCGGAATGGCGATTTCCATCTTGGTCCAGCGAATCTCGGTCAACTGCGCGGCCATCATCACGCCGACGATGACCAGCACTGGGGAGGCGGCCTCGATGGGCACGATTTCATAAAGCGGGGTCAAAAACATCGCGGCGAGGAACAGAACACCGGTCATGAGGTTGGCCAGGCCGGTGCGGGCGCCATCGGCAATGCCGGCGGAGGAATCCGCGAAGACGGTATTGGAAGAAGCAGAGCCTAGGCCACCGGCCACTGCACCGAAGCCTTCTACGACGAGGGCCTTTTTCATATCGGGGAGGTTGCCCTCGGCGTCGACAAGCTTGCCTTGCTTGCCCAGGCCGGTCATGGTGCCCATCGCATCAAAGAAGTTGGTAAGCAACAGGGTGAAAATGAGCAAGACGGTGGAAACCACGCCGATCTTGGTAAAGGCGCCTACCAGGTTCACATCGCCCACAATGGACAAGTCCGGAATCCCGCCCAGCGCTTCTGGTTTGACGGGCGCGGCCATGCCCCAGTCCTCGGAGCCGGTAAATGCCTGCACGATAAAAGCGATGATGGTGGTGAGCACGATGGCGATAAAAAGCCCGCCCGGCACATTCCGGATAACCATGAAGGAACAGATAATAAGGCCGATGACAAAGACCAGCGCCGGCCAAGTGGAAATCGATCCATTAATGCCCAAGCCCACCGGCACGGTGGTATGCGCAGCGTCCGGCACGCGGGTGACAAAACCACCGTCCACAAGGCCGATCATGGCGATGAACATGCCGATGCCTACGCCCATCGCCGCCTTCATGGACTGCGGTATGGCGTCAAAGACGGCGGTGCGGAAACCGGAAATGGCCAGCAGAACGATGATGATGCCCTCGATAACCACCAGGCCCATCGATTCTTGCCAGGTCAGCCCACTGGTGGCAACCATGCTCACGCCCACGAAGGTATTCATGCCCAGGCCGGCGGCCATGGCGAAGGGGTATTTGGCAATAGCGCCGAAGAGGATAGACATTACGCCCGCGACCAGCGCGGTGGCGGCAGCAACCTGCGGCACGCCCAGCGCGTAGCCGTCTGCATCCTCGGTGGTGCCGAGGATCAGCGGGTTCAAGAGAATGATATAGGCCATGGCGAAGAACGAGACCGTTCCCGCGCGTAGCTCGGTTCCAATGGAGGAACCACGTTCAGAGATATGGAAGTAGCGATCGAGAGTGGCTTTCAACGCCTGCGCCTTTCACGTACAGCGAGTCTTACGCCATAAGTGTGCTGCCTTAATCCTCGAAATCAAAATCCTGGAAGATGGGTTTTTCATCATCGAAGGCAACTTCGGGGTTCTTTTCTTCCCGCACCCGTGTCTGGGAATGCGCGCCACAACCATAACGCGAGTGCACTACCCGTCCGTCCGCGGAATACTCATTGGCACAGACGCCGTAGTTTTCCATCAGCTCTACATAAAACGCACAGGTGCGGCATTGCAGGCGCGCCTTGGCCGCCATATCCGTATTCGGGCCACGCTCGGTGCGCCAGCGCTTCTTGGCGTCGTCCAAGCCGGACTTGGAAAGTTTGTCGCCGTCCAGGCGGGAATCATCTACGGCCGGTGGCATCAAATCACCCGGCCCAAGGTCGCCCGGCCGCACGCGATCCTCATAGGGCACCCATTCCGGCGGCTGCAGAGCCTCCCCGCCTGGCACCAGCGCCACTTCATTGACGGTGACGTAGCGCGATCCCTCCGCACAGGCGAGCACCGCCTGCCATTCCCAGCCGGGGTAGCCAGGCATCTCTGCTTCAAATCGGTGGGTAGCAACGTTTCGGCCCATCCCAGCGACGCCGATATGCTTGCCGACGCCCCCTTCCCCCACCTCATCCAGCGCCTCGCGCGCAATGCGCACGGCGCGGGAATCGATCAACGGATTTGCTTTTCGCTTACTCACGCCCCTCATTATTCATTATGGGGCGTACACGGTGGTACATATGGTGCATGTCGTTTCTTTCCCGCGCCGCCTGCATTCTCCTGCCCTGCACCCTCGTTGCCTGTTCCTCTACCCCTGCAGAACCCGAAGTTGAGCACCTCTCCGTCGAGGTCTTAGGCACCGCTTCCCTGCCGGCCAATTCCTTTACTCAAGGCCTCGAAACCGATCCGGACGGCAACCTGCTCCTTGGCACCGGCCAATGGGGCGAATCTCGCCTGGAACGCTTCTCCCCCGAAACCGGCGAAACTTTAGCCGAAACGCGCCTGGAAAACCGCTACTTTGGCGAAGGCATCACTCAGGCCGGAGATTCCATCTGGCAGCTAACCTGGAAGTCCGGCCAGGCCCTGAAATACGACCAGGACCTGCGCCAGGTCGATACCGCCTCCTACACCGGTGAAGGGTGGGGGCTGTGTAATAACGGCGAAGATCTTCTCATGTCCGATGGCTCCGCTACCCTGCGGCATATGGATCCGGAAACTTTTGCGGAGCGCTCGACCACCGACGTCAGCCTGGAAGGAAAACCCCTCGAGGACATTAATGAGCTGGAGTGCGTGGGCGATTCCGTCTATGCCAATGTGTGGATGGATGACAATATCTACCGCATCGATCCTTCCACCGGCCGCGTGACCGCCGTCATTTCCACCGACGCCATAGATAAATCCCGCTATACCGACCCCGATGACGTTCTCAACGGCATCGCGCACATCAAAGACGATGAGTTCTGGCTTACCGGCAAGCGGTGGAAAGAACTCTTCCACGTTCGAGTAAGGTAAAGGCCCATGGCAACCCGTAAGGAAGCAAGGAAAAAGTCGCTGCTGCAGATCTTGGCCCTCATCGTGGTCGTGGCAGTCATCGTCGCGGCCGTAGTGATCTTCCAGAACTGGTGGAACCAGCGCCCGGGCCCAGATCCACGCGAGATCAAGGTGACCGCCGCCGTGGGCGATAATTCCCTCGAGGTCAGCCCCTATATCGCGTGCGAGCCCGGCACCGATTGCCCAGAAGGCGAGGTCCCGAACCTCACCGTAGGGGAAGACGAGACCCTCAAGCTGGACATCCCCGAAGAGATTTCTGATCACGAGTGGAAGATTCTCTCCATTTACGATGACCCCGCCGCCAATGATGAAACCTCGCACGGCGCGAACGAGACTACTGAAGTATCAATCCCCGGCTCGGTAGAGCCCATCAAGGCCTCCACCGGCAAGCGCCCCCGCCTCAAGGTGGTAGAGATTTCCTCCATGATGATCGGCACCGATGACAACGGTGACGAAACCCCCTTGGCCACCGTGTGGTCGCTCACCACGATGACCGATAAAGAACGAGAAGCCTCCGCGGAAGAATCCACGAAGGCTTCTGATTAGCTATCCAAATCCTTCGCAATTGCGCGAAGGATTTCTGCTACCTGGCGGCCGGTCTTGCGCTCCGGGTAGCGGCCGGAATTGAGCACCGGCTGAATCTGTGACTCCAGCAAAGTCATTACATCAGAGACCATGCTGCCGAGTTCCTCGGGCTTGCGGGCCGGCGTGCGGCGACGCGGCTTATCCAATACCTTGACCCGCAGCGCCTGCGGACCACGGCGGCCAGCCGCGAAATCGAAATCGATGCGCTGGCCTGGGAACAGTTCCTCTACTCCCTTAGGCAACACGTTGCGGCCGACATAGACGTCTTCATCGCCCGGGTTGCTGACGAAACCGAAACCTTTCTCGGCGTCATACCACTTCACTTTGCCAATAGGCATAGGTACCCACCTCTTCTCTAGGGGAAAATCTTTATTTTAGCTGCCTGGTCAAAACAACAGAAGTCGCGCACGCTAACGCGACACACCTCCGATATGTGCCACAGATCACATGTGGCCACTCACCTGCACAAATGCCCTCGCACGCGCCACATTCGCCCCATTCCTTTCCCATTTAGTGCCCATAACGTGACACTTTCGTTATAAACCGCTACGCTGTCCCCCAGACATTTAAGAGCCGTTAAGAAAGTTGCCCTCGCCCGCCCTTTCTTTTTGGTACATATTCTTTGCACTTAATGCGGGCACACAGAGAGGACTAACTACATGGGACGCCACTCCGCTAAGAACCGTATGGCCGCTAAGTTCACCGCCGGCACCGTCGCCTTCGGCGCCGCTGCTGCCATCATGGCACCAACCGCATCTGCTGCCCCGGATTCCGACTGGGACCGCCTGGCACAGTGCGAGGCCGGCGGCAACTGGCACATCAACACCGGCAACGGCTTCTACGGCGGACTGCAGTTCAACCCGCAGACCTGGCAGGCTAATGGCGGCGGCGAGTTCGCAGCTACCGCTGACCAGGCTTCCCGCGAGCAGCAGATCGTTGTTGCTGAGCGCGTACTTGCTTCCCAGGGCTGGGGCGCATGGCCGGCTTGCTCCGCTTCCCTTGGCCTGAACTCCGCTCCTACCCAGCGCACCGCTCCGTCCGCTGCACCTAAGGCTCCGGCCCAGGCACCGGCTCCGGTTAAGCAGGCTGCTGCCCAGAAGTCCGACGAACTGGCCGTTGATGCTCTGTACAACACCATCAAGAACGCCGCTAACTCCTACGGCCTGGCTCTGCCTCCGCAGTTCACCGAGCTGTACAAGGCTAACCGCCACGACTTCAACAACTTCTACTCTGCCAACCGCAACGTCATCGACCCGATTGCGCAGATGATTGAGAACATCACCCGCTAAGACACAGCGAAGAAAGGCCCCTTGCTCATGCAAGGGGCCTTTTCTGCGTGAGGGAACGCTAGATACAAATCTTCCCCCGCACCGAGGCGGGGGAATGCTTTAGCGGTTGATGCGAGTATAAGGGTGAACGTAGTTCAGCTTCTCTGCCGGCATCGGCAAAATCAGATCATCGCCGTAGGGGCTGGAGGCACCAGCAAAAGGCGCAGAGATTTCGGTGATTGCGTGCTCGCGATTTTCGTTCTTCGGCCAAGCCGGGGAAACGTGACCCTTCTTCTCATTCGACATAGTCCCCATTATTTCAAACCTTGCGCAAAAACGTAACTCAATCGATAGCTAAACTGGGAAGTCATCATGACTCAGTCTTCCCATCTTCCGCATTTCCGCACGTGGCTTGCCTCCCTTGACGAAGAAGAGCTGGCAACAGTCCTCCGCAACCGACCGGATGTGCTTAATCCACTACCCCCAAGTATCGCCGCGCTTGCCACCCGGTTACTGCTGCGCACCTCTATCGCGCGAGCCCTTATGGACTGCTCTGCGGAGCTGCTCGCGGAAATCGAGGACATCGCGCGCCGTGGTGGAGAGCTCGAGGAGGTAGAAAACCTGCATCCAGAGATCACCCGCCAGCTCAAGGAGCGCGGACTAGCATACGGCAACGTCCTTATTCCGCCTGAGGTCATGCCTGCCCTACCTACGGACTGGTCCCTCCTCGAACAAATCCGAGTAAGCCCGGAAGACATCGCCGAGCTGCCAGCTGAAGAGCGCAAGGTCCTCGAGACCCTGTCCCGGTCCAATGGCCTCGGCACCACGCGGGACGCAGCCGTTGATGCGGATCCGACCCGGCCGATCCCGCGGCTCATCGCCAAGCAGCTGCTCCACCGCGTTGACTCAACCACCGTCCGCCTGCCGCGCGCCGTGCACCTTGCGCTGAACGGCAAAGCCACCGCGCCTATCCCAGTGGAGGGAATCACCGAATCCCCCGCTCCTGATTCCAAAGCCGATGATGCTGGCACCGCAGCAGGCCTATCCACGGTGCGCGGAATGCAGCGTGTCATTGACTCCCTAGGCGCACGGCCGGTAGAACTCCTCAAAGACAAGACCGTCGGCGTTCGCCAGCTCACCGGATTAAACAAGACCCTTAACATTGGCGAGGGGGAGTTGCGGCGCCTCATCGAACTCGGCATGAGCGCTCGCCTGCTAAGCCGCGGCGAGCCGAAAAACATGGAGGGCAATTTCCTCGCCCCGACAGAACTCGCCCAAACCTGGCTCGATGCGAACCTCGCCGAAAAATGGCAGCTCCTGCTCGAGTCATGGACAACCTCCACGTGGACCAACGAAGGCCGCACGCTGGCGCACACCAATGACCGCCTGCCGAGCTTTAGGGAAAAGGTCCTGCAGGTCTATCTGCGCGGAGCGAAACCCACCTTCGAAGAATCCCTCCGCTTCCACTTCCCGCTCTTTGCCACGCATACCGCGGACAAGACTATCGCCGATCTCCGCGCGGAAGCCGAGTGGATCGGCGCAATCGCCCTCGATCGCCCCACCAGCGTGCTTATCGAGGGCCCCGAGGCCGCCGCCCGCCTGACCCCAGATGCGGTTGACTATTTCTTAATCCAGGCAGATATGACCGTATTGGTTCCTGGCCCGCTCGATCCAGAGACCCACCAACGACTCGAATCCGTCGCGGACCTTGAATCCCCCGGCTTGGCCAGTGTCTACCGCATCTCGGACGCTTCCCTGCGCCGCGGCCTTGATCGCGGAATGACTGGGGAGGAAATCCACGCCTTCTTCGCGGCCCATGGAGAGGTGCCGCAGACGCTGGAGTTCCATATTGGGGACGTCGCCAAGCGCCATGGCACCCTGCGCTCCGGCCCTGCACTGTCCTACCTGCGCAGCGAGGACCCAGCCCTCCTGCAGATTGCGCTCAAAGCCGCGCCTTTGCGACTGCTCGCGCCCACCGTCGCGGTGTCCCAATTGCCGGTACACGACCTGCTGGAGCGGCTGCGCGATCACGGTCTTTCTCCCGCGGCCGAGGACCACAACGGCGCGAGCCTCACGGTTGCGCCGGAACCAGCCGCCCTGCCGACCCCCACCGCGCGTCGAGCTACCGCTTCCCCGGACATTGCGAAGGCCATGCGCAACCTGCGCGATGACTCCGCGCCTTCCACTCCCAGCCTCGATATAGTCCACGCCGCCGCGCGCACTGCCCGGCCGATCACGATTGGCTATGCGGATAAAAACGGCAACGAAAAGAAGCGCACCGTTACCCCGCTGACGGTCGCGGGTGGGCAAATCGACGCCCGCTCTTCCGACGGCTCCACTATCCGATTTCCCTTGCACCGGATCACCTCCGTTACGCTGGAGCCATGAATGGACCATTAATTGTGCAGTCGGATAAGACCGTCCTGCTCGAGGTGGATCACGCCCAAGCCGCCGAGGCCCGCGCCGCGCTCGCTCCCTTTGCGGAGCTGGAGCGCGCCCCCGAGCACGTGCACACCTACCGCATCACCCCGCTCGCGTTGTGGAATGCCCGCGCGGCCGGCCACGATGCCGAGCAGGTCGTCGACGTCCTCGAAAACTACTCGCGCTTTCCGGTCCCCCAAGCCCTGCTTATCGACGTCGCCGAGACCATGTCCCGCTACGGCCGCGTCCGCCTGCACGCCCACCCGGCCCACGGCCTCATTCTCGAGTCCGAAGAGCCACCTATCCTGGAAGAACTCTCCCGTGGCGCAACCGGAAAGCTCCTTGGTGCTCGCATCGACGAGCATTCCATCGCCGTCCCGCCCTCCGAGCGCGGCCGCCTCAAGCAGGCCCTCCTCAAGGCAGGCTGGCCGGCAGAAGATCTCGCAGGTTATGTCGATGGCGAGTCCCACCCCATCGCGCTCAATCATGACGGCTGGCAGCTGCGCGATTATCAGCAGTACGCCACCGAGGCCTTTTGGTCCGGCGGCTCTGGCGTCGTAGTACTGCCGTGCGGTGCTGGTAAAACCATCGTCGGTGCGGCGGCCATGGCCAAGGCGGAATCCACCACGCTCATCTTGGTCACCAATACCGTCGCCGGCCGCCAATGGCGCGATGAACTCCTGCGCCGCACCACGTTGACGGAAAATGAAATCGGCGAATACTCCGGCGAGAAGAAAGAAATCAAGCCAATCACCATTGCCACCTACCAGGTGGTCACGCGTAAAACCAAAGGCGAATACCGCGCCCTCGAGCTCTTCGATTCCCGTGATTGGGGCCTCATCATCTACGACGAGGTCCACCTCCTGCCCGCGCCGGTATTTCGTATGACTTCGGATCTTCAGTCGCGGCGTCGGCTAGGGCTCACCGCCACCCTCGTGCGCGAGGACGGCCGCGAGGGCGACGTCTTCTCCCTCATCGGACCTAAGCGCTACGACGCCCCGTGGAAAGAGCTCGAGATGGCCGGCTATATCGCCACCGCCGAGTGCATCGAAGTCCGCGTAGACATGGACGCCGAGGAGCGCATGCTCTATGCCACCGCCCAACCTCGCGACCGCTACCGTATCGCTGCCCAGGCTGCCGCCAAGCTGCGAGCGGTGGACAAGATTCTCGACCGCCACCCACAGCAGGCGCTTATCATCGGCGGCTACGTCGACCAGCTCAAAGAACTCGGCGCGCATCTTGACGCCCCCGTAATCGATGGCTCCACCTCCACTGCTAAGCGCGAACGCCTCTTCCAGCAATTCCGGGATGGCAGCCTTCCCGTTCTGGTGGTGTCCAAGGTCGCCAATTTCTCCATCGATCTCCCCGAAGCCGCCCTAGCCATCCAGGTCTCCGGCACCTTCGGTTCCCGCCAGGAAGAGGCTCAGCGCCTTGGCCGGCTACTCCGCCCCAAGGAAGAAGAGGCGCTCTTTTATTCGCTGGTCACCCGCGATAGCCTCGATGCCGACTACGCCGTGCACCGCCAGCGTTTCCTCGCCGAGCAGGGATATGCCTACCGGCTTATCGACGCACTAGACTTAGAACAATGAAAATCTTCAAGTTCGACGTAGACGAGTCCTTTGCCAAGGCCAATAACGAGCTCTTGCGCGATTCCAACCGCCTTCGCCTCTCCGGCCTCGTGCTGGGCATCCTGCTCATCATCGGCGGCGCGGCGATCTGGTGGGGATTTTCCTGGGGCATTACTATCGGCCTGGGCATGATTCTATTCGGAATCATGGTGGCCATCGTCGGCTTTGCCGCCGCCCGTAAGGTTGGCACCGCCCAGCAACTCTATGACTCCTATCCCCTTGCTCCGGCCGTCATCGCCGAAGTAAATGAGCGCGATATGGTCTTGCTCGCATTGGTTAATACAAACGTGGATCCCTCCTTGCCTCCCCGCTGGGCTGCATGCCTGCGCACCGTGACCGCCATCCCCGGCACCCAACGGACCGTAGGCACCAAGGTTCCCGTTGCGGCTGTCTCCGGCCGCGCAGACAACAACCATTGGCAGCAAATTACTCCCATGCCAATCGCCTGGGGCACTCCCGACGCCGAGACCGTCACCATCGCTCGCAAATCCATCCCCCAAGACCAGTGGCAGCGCCTCGAGCGCGCCCGCAAGCGCCTTTCCGACGTGAAGGCTACTAAGTTCGACCTGCTGGTTCTCTAGAGCTCCAAAAACCTTTCTGGATACAGCACTGCTTCAAGGAATGGCCACGTACTAAGCACCTGCTTTGCGACGTCCTCCTCACGCTCGGGATACCATTTCCTCGCTAAATCCACCCAGTATTGTCCGCAGGACCGCGCTTGCCAGTCTGAACCAGATTCGGTTCCACGCTTCGCGTACTCCCACGCGGCATCATACTCACCGATTTCTTCCAAGGCTCTAGCTAACTCTTCGAAAAAGACCACGTAGCCGTCCTCAGCCAAGTGTGTACGGACGATTGCTTCGACGTTCTGATCTAAAACCGCAAAACGCTTCTCCATATACTTGCGTCGGAAAGCATCTGCGCTTTCCGCCCAAGCTCGCACCCGAGCCAGTCCATCTTCTCCGAGGACCTTTGAATAAGCAACGGGGTCGAGCTCGAAATAATCAACCTCAGTGGTCTCATGGAAAGCGATAAACCATTCCGCCAGCACGAGCGGATCAGGCTTCGCTCGCTGTGCGCTCTTAGCGTGCAGCTCAATGAGCTCTTCAACCACCTCACTCAGCATGCCAAGTGAGTCATCCGCGTTAGCGATCACACCGACGGCAATCTCCAGCGCCTCTTGCACAATCGAGAATACTTCGGCTGAGTCCTCCGATGAGTCCTCTACGGCAAAATCGAGCACGCAAATTCCATCTTGCATCTTCAGCGCGCGCCTAGCTGCCCGATCCTCATCGAGAAAGGATCGGGTCCGACTCCGAAAAGATGGCAAGACGATATCAGCCAATGAGCTCATGTGTGCAGCCTCCTCGCTACGCTATTAGTCCACTTTAACGAGACTCTCTGCCCTCCGGCACTCTTCTTTTTGTTCTTTGGTGTTGTAGTGCGAGGTATTGTGCCCAGGTGTGGTTCCAGTGTGTTTGGTGTGCGGATAAGGGCCCGGTGGGGTGGTCTAGTTGGTAGGTGCCGTCTCGGTGGAGCCAGGCGATGGTGCCGGTGATGGGGTCGAGGATGTAGTGGACGCGGCGGTCAGTTTTGATGTTGTGGTGATGCTGGCACAGGTTTACTAGGTTGTCTGGACTGGTGGGTCCGCCTTGGTGGTATTCGATGCGGTGGTCTAGTTGGCACTGTGTGGCGGGGATGGTGCAGCCGGGCCAGCGGCAGGTGGCGTCTCTGCCTTGGGTGTAGGCGCGGATGTCGGCGTTAGGGATGTAGGAGTCTACTTCGTCGGCGTTAAGCCGGCGGATGAAGGTGTTGTCTGTGGGGGCATGGTTGAGATTTATCCAACCTGCGCCGGGATGAAAGACGATATTGGTGTCTTCGTTGGTGGTGAAGGTGTTTATAGCGACGCTGGTATGGGTGTCTTCGAGGATGAGATCGATAAGGCCCTGCGCTGCGGTGGTGTGTGCCTTGTTGGTGTACACATCGATATGGCGGGCGATGATTGTGGCGGTAGCACTATCGCAGGTCAAAGATAGTGTAGTGGTGTTATCGGGGTTGTAGTTTATGCGGAGTGTGGGTTGCGGCTTTTCTTCTTTGTCTCCGGGTCGCAAGTGGGTGTCGATGAAGCCGCGGATGAAGCGGCGTAGTTCAGCATCAGTGGGTACTGTTTGATTCGGTGCGGTGGGCGTAAGGAAGTCTGCGAGTGCGGCGTCGATGGCTTCGAGGTCATCTAGGTTATTTTCCAGTCGGTGTAGTTCGCGGTCGATGATGCGTAATTTGGTCAGATCGAGGATCCAGTGGAGGCCTTGCACTTCGGTGACTAGAGGTAACTGGCGCATGCGGAAGTGGGCGCGCAGGAAGCCTTGGAGTTTCGAGTAGGAGATACCAAGGTCTTTGGCGAGACTGGTCAGGCTTAAATCAACATCTTCGTCTAGTTGGGGGAGGATTGCGCGGTAGAGAAACCAGGAGGTTTTGCGGGTGTAGGTGCCGGCTTGGCCGATGTGGTTGCCGGGTGCGTTGGTGGTGTAGAACGCTTCGGGCACATCACCGTCATCTAGAGGATCAGTATCGGGGTGGCTGGAAATGAGGAGGGTGTCGGGATAGTCGAGGGCGGTATCGGGTTGAGGTGGGGATAGTGTGGCAGTCACGGGGTGTACTCCAACAGGAAGCAGGGGTTCGTACGTGTTTTCTAACTAGTGACCTTATAGTAGCCCGAGTTACGGACATATGCGCGTAATGGGGGTGTTTTTGTTCGAATAGGTTGACCTAAACCCGCAGGGATCCCCAGAGTCGAGTGCCAATAGGCAACGGGGGTAAAAGGAATGGTTTAGAGTTCGTCGGCGCCGGCGAGCAAGGAGCGAATTTCGGGGCAGTCAGCAAACTTCCGCTTTAGCCGACCCAAGAATTCTTCAAAGGAAGTTGGTTCAGCAACCTTTTGGATTTTCCCGAGCAACTCATACACTTGGTCGCAACCGTACTTGTTTTCCAACTGCTCCTCGACTTTTCGCATCAGAATGGGAATGGTCTCGTCCGGCAAGTCCGGAAGAAGCTGTTCTGCCAAGCTCCATTCAATTCCGGCGTCCGAGGCTGTTGCCCAAGCACGCTCCGGATCATTTAGGCACACGTACTGGAACATCGCTAGGTCCCATGGTTTATCCCGCAGGCGAGTCTGGATGAGTACTGACGCGGTGTCCCCTACGGCCGCAAAAAAGCCCACGCGCAGTCGATAGCATTGGAAAACTATCGAAGGCTATCCGGTGCACGGCGGGGCTGCGGTGGGGAAAGTGGGCGTCGCAAAGCGCGGCCCAAAAAGTAACGATGTGGAAAGTATCCTCCGTGGGCAACGCCAGCATGGCCTTCTCTGAGTACTTATGGGCGAGGTCAAACTGACCTATCTCCGAAAGGCCGCGAATCAGCTGCTCGTATCCGTCCGTGTGAGTACGAAATACGTCCTCGACAGAGCCAGAAAGCACCGCCAACCGACGCCTCGCATACGCGCCATGCGCCCGCTCGCGAAGTTCCTTCACGCCCTCTACGCCTAAAGATTCCTCGTACTGCACGGGGTCAACATCTATTTGTTCCGCATACGGCGACTCAAGAATGCCCAACAGCCACTGGGCCAAGTACAGCCCGTCAACCTTTGAAAGTTGAGCTGCATGAGGTAGTTCCTGCGCCAAGCGCTCGGCACTCCAACGCACGGCTTCATTGACATCCTCAATAAGCGGCAACTGTTGCAGAACTTCGTCAACTGCCCGTTGCGCCACTGGGAAGATATTTTGAGCCTTGATTGGCTCAATACCATAGCCGGCTAAAAGATGAGGTTCAAAAATGGCAGTCTGGAGCAGCTCGCCGACCTGCCACACCTGGTCGGCGTACTGGCTCGAATCGTCGGGGTCAGCCAAGTTTAGTCCGGTGGGCTTTACAAAGTTAATGGTTGCTTCGGCAAGCGTCTGCCTTACTTCTGGCATTCCTTTAAATCCGAGAGGAATTCCTTGAGAGATTCTGTCAGATCCCATATTTGGTTACGCTCCTCCTCCTCAAACATGCGATCAACGAGGAATTCCACTCCGCCCAGTTCATCCGGATGCAAGCTGTCTAAATAAGCCAGCAGCTTATCGATGTCCTGCAAGCCAACAATTCCCTGCTCTACTTGTTCCACCACAGTAGAAATCTGCCTTTGGTCCATGCGTTTGAGCCTAGCAAAACGACGAAAGAAGAGGGCGGTGGTGTGCCGTCCTCTTCTTTGTTGTATTTTGTTGTGTTTG
>NGUZ01000188.1 GCA_002154655.1 Corynebacterium kefirresidentii | reverse complement strand
AGCCAATAATTCAACACACGAAGACGTACAAAATGCAGCTTCAACATATCAATCTAATCCCCTAAAAAATACAGAAAATACAACAAAAGCAGAAATTCAATCACAAATAACGAGTAAGACAACTCACTCAGTTAAAGAAAATGCAAATGCGCAAGCCATTGCCGCTTCATCTCAAATAGAGAAGAAAGTAATACATACGCGTTCACGTCGTTCAGCAACGTCACCAATTACTTCAGAAGGCGTCTTAGAGGATACAACGACAACTGCAACACCTAATATGGATGATGCTAATGG
>NGUZ01000187.1 GCA_002154655.1 Corynebacterium kefirresidentii | reverse complement strand
ATTTATTTGTTAAACTTATTTCATCATCATAATTACAATTTAAATTTGTCACATTGTTATCTCATACAAAGTTAGGAGTTTATTATGGAGATTATAATTGTTGGTGGTTTCTTAGGCAGTGGTAAGACAACGACATTAAACCACCTGATTAAAGACGCATTGAATCATGATTTAAAAACTGCATTGATTATTAATGAATTTGGAAAAATGAGTGTCGATAGTCATCTCATTGAGCCAACTATTCCTATCAGTGAGATTGTAGCAGGCTGCATTTGCTGTGCTATGAAATCAAACGTT
>NGUZ01000186.1 GCA_002154655.1 Corynebacterium kefirresidentii | reverse complement strand
TTAACTATGGATGCAATCGCAGCAATTGCTTTTTCAATGATTGTAGTTAACGCGATAAAAGCCACAGGGGTTAAACATGCAAATCAAATATTTAAACAAACTGTTATGTCAGGATTAATTGCAGCCATAGCGCTTGTATTTATATATGTTTCATTAGGTTTTATAGGCAATCATATGAACGTTGACAACGCGACACTCAAAAATCTGACAGCTAAAGATCAAAATGTTGGCGCTTATTTATTAACAACAATGGCGGCGAATGGTTTTGGTGTCTTCGGTAAATATTTATTGGGTATT
>NGUZ01000185.1 GCA_002154655.1 Corynebacterium kefirresidentii | reverse complement strand
ACTTTATACATTTCATCAATCTAGCTACCCCTAGACCAATCGTTTACACTGAAGATTATGATAAAGTGGTTCAACCTCATACGATATCTTTTAATTACATATACTATGAAATTTACACTCAAATGATTGAAATGACACGAGATTTAGAGTTGTAATGTCATATATCAATATTCATTATAAAATCAACCCTTACGTCACCATTTCAGTACGTAAGGGTTGATTTATTATATTATTTATTTTGATGTTTATAGGCCGCTTCTACAAACGATTTAAAAATAGGCTGAGGTCTATTAGGTC
>NGUZ01000184.1 GCA_002154655.1 Corynebacterium kefirresidentii | reverse complement strand
AAATGACGCAATTAAAGTGACCTTATCTGCTGCAGGCAGTGCCTCCAGTAGCTCGCAATTTGTTAATAAAGGCGCGGAATAATCGTTAGTGATTATTAAAAATGTTAGCGTAAGAACTTTTGATTTCAACAGCAATATACGAATGAAAATAAGCACCACCTATTATGAAAAGCGAATGCTTTTTAATAGGTGGTGCTTATCATGTTTATGACGCATTTACGAGAATAATACTTTTAGGATGTTAAATAAAGAACCTATTAATTGAAGAAAAGTACCAGACATAACTTGACCTCCTTTT
>NGUZ01000183.1 GCA_002154655.1 Corynebacterium kefirresidentii | reverse complement strand
GATAGTGTCGATCATTATAATTACGTTCATCATAATGAGTATGGTCGCCATTTTGAGTATAAAGTGATTCATAGTCTATATCATCACGTTGATTATCATAATGATGTTGGCGATGATGATTATCTAAATGCACAGAACGGTTATAATCTTCGTCATTATAATTGCGATTGTGGTTACGTTTGTCATTTTGATAAACATAGTTATCTTTGTCTTGTCTAGCGTATTCATTATTTTTATCGTTGACATGACCTTTTTCAGAATATGTGTCGTGATGATTATCTTCTTCTAAAGCTTTACCT
>NGUZ01000182.1 GCA_002154655.1 Corynebacterium kefirresidentii | reverse complement strand
CTCAATAACACCTATAATTTCATGACCTTTTTCCTCTGCTAATCGAGCCACTCTTTGATTCATTGCACCGTAACCAATAAGTAAAATTTTCATTAAAGTTCACCTGCTTTAAACTGTTCAAATACATTGATTAAGACTTTGGCATCTGCATCTTCTAACGGAAGAAGTGGTAAACGCAATTCATAATTACCAAAACCTAAATGACTTGTTAACGCTTTAATCGGAATAGGATTAACATCTACAGAAAGCGCATCTAATAATTTACTAATTGGTTCGAAATCGTTTGAAATATCTTGTCC
>NGUZ01000181.1 GCA_002154655.1 Corynebacterium kefirresidentii | reverse complement strand
ATGATATATCTAGTTGGCCGAATGAAATTCCACAGTATCCCTATGAAAAAATCATCGTTCATAATTGAAAGTGAATATTGGCGCACTATTTTAGAACATGGCGCTTGGAACACAGTAACTAAAGGTCAGCCGAGTAAAAAAGTTGAAGATAAGACAATAGAGGCATTAATCAATCTATATCAAAATAGAGAAAAATTACTCAATGATATTCCATCAGATAAAATAACTAAACGTAAGATTAAAGTTGAAGTGCCAAAAGATGATGAGACTACTTCAAGTAGTGATAATAAAACATCAACG
>NGUZ01000180.1 GCA_002154655.1 Corynebacterium kefirresidentii | reverse complement strand
AATCTACCTTTTTGAATGTCGACGTTAATATTTTTTAAAATTGGCTTATTCTGTATAGCTTTGTCTAAATTTTTAATTTCAATCAATTTGCACTTCTCCTTTTGACAAGTAAGTAAATGAAGTAACTTCCACCGATTAAATCAATGATTAAGCTAAACTCTGTTGTAGCTTCAAATAAGTTCTCAACGACCCATTGCGCCATAAATAAACTAATCCAACTAATTAATATCGTCGCTGGCAATATATATTTATGTTCATATGTCTTCATTAATTCATGGGCTAAATTTACAGTTAACAATC
>NGUZ01000179.1 GCA_002154655.1 Corynebacterium kefirresidentii | reverse complement strand
TGTTCGCATCACGTTGCAATGTATTGAAGAGCACTTGTTTTTGTTTCGTAGACATGTACTTCATTTGTGTTTGAGGTACGTCCGAAACTGCTACATCACTCTCTTCTGTAGCCGTTACTTTATTCATTTCTTCTTTTGAAAAAGGTTGTGTGCGAGTACGCTTTTCATTAGTATTTGTTACTTCTTCAGTTGACGTTACATTGGATTGAGATATCTCAGAATTTGCTTTTTGGTTAGTTTGTTGTGTCGTATTACTTTTTTCTGATTGTTTGTTTTCAGTAGTTGGTTGTGTTGGTTTTT
>NGUZ01000017.1 GCA_002154655.1 Corynebacterium kefirresidentii | reverse complement strand
TACTCCCCACTAATCGGAAACTGATTTCTCAGTCCAACTAATGGGGAGCAGTTCAGCGGATTTCGGGGCTTATTTGATCGAAACCTACTCGCCACCCCTGGGCGCTAGAATGAAAGCCATGCGTCCTGAGCTTTCTTCTTATACCCATCTTGCCTCTGGCAAGGTTCGCGATATCTACGATGTAGACGAGAACACTCTTTTGATGGTGGTCTCGGACCGCATCTCCGCCTACGACCACGCCCTCGAGCCGGCCATCCCGGACAAGGGCCGCGTGCTGACCGCGACCTCGAAGTTCTTCTTCGACTCCATTGATTTTCCCAACCACCTGGCCGGCCCGCTCGATGATGAGCGCATCCCAGCCGAGTGCCTCGGCCGTGCGATGGTGGTCAAGAAGCTGGATATGCTGCCCTTCGAGTGCGTAGCCCGCGGCTTTCTCACCGGCTCCGGTTTGAAGGAGTACAAGGCCAACGGCACCGTGTGCGGTATCGAGCTGCCAGATGGCCTGGTTGAGGCTTCCCGCCTGCCCGAGCCCATCTTCACCCCGGCGACCAAGGCGGAGCAGGGCGAGCACGATGAGAACGTGTCCTTCGACTACGTGGTGGACAAGCTAGGCGCCGAGCGCGCCGAGGAGCTGCGCGCGGCCACCCTCCGCATCTACTCCGAGGCCGCCGCGCTCGCGGAGGAGAAGGGCATCATCCTCGCCGATACCAAGTTCGAGTTCGGTCTTGACCAGGACGGTACGCTCGTGCTGGCCGATGAGGTCCTCACCCCAGATTCCTCCCGCTACTGGCCGGCTGATTCTTATGTCGAGGGCGAGGTTCAGCCATCCTTCGACAAGCAGTATGTACGCAATTGGCTGACTTCCGACGCCTCCGGGTGGGACCAAGCCGCCGACGGCACCCCGCCTCAGCTGCCTGCCGACGTCGTTTCCGCCACCCGCCTGCGCTACATCGAGGCCTACGAGCGGCTGTCCGGCAAGCACTTCGCTGATTTCCTCTCGCCCGAGGACTAACTCCCCGCCGAAGCTCCCGCACCACGGGGTGCCACGCGTACAGTGGGACGGCATGAGCAACGAGAATCTTTCCGCCCCCGTAGCCGCCGTCCACCCCGTGACCCGTTCCTTCCACGGCCGGGAGTTCGTGGATAACTACGAGTGGCTGCGTGATAAGGAATCCCAGGAAACCCTGGATTACCTCAACGCCGAAAATGATTACACCAAGGCGAAGACCGCGCATTTGGAGGAGATGACGGAGAATATCTTCCAGGAGATTAAGTCCCGCATCAAACAGACTGATATGTCCGTGCCCTCCCGCCGCGGCGATTACTGGTACTACGGCCGCACAGAGGAGGGTAAGAGCTACGGTTATTCCTGTCGCCTTCCAGTAGAGGAGGGTTCTGATCCCTGGACCGCCCCGATTATCCCGGAGGAAGGTACCCCGGACGGGGAAGAGATTATCCTCGACGCCAACGCGCTGGCGGAGGGCAAGGACTTCTTTGCCCTCGGCGCCGCCTCCATCTCTGATTCTGGCCGCTACCTGGCCTATTCGGTGGATTTTGCTGGCGATGAGCGCTTTGAGCTCTACATTAAGGACCTAGAGACCGGCGAGCTTCTCGACGACCACCTAGAGGGCATTTTCTACGGCGCTACCTGGGCCGGAGACGGCTTTATTTTCTACACCACCGTCGACGATGCATGGCGCCCCGATGCCATCTGGCGCCACAAGGTAGGCACCGCGCAGTCCAAGGACGTGCAGGTGTTTAAGGAAGAAGATGAGCACTTCAACGTCGGCATTGGCAGCGCCCGCTCTGATAAGTACCTCTTCCTTGGCATAAGCTCCAAGGTGACCTCTGAGGTATGGGTGCTCAAAGAGGACAACCCCGAGGGCGACTTCCGCCTGCTGTGGGAGCGAGAATCCGGCGTGGACTACGACGTCGATCACGCCGTCGTCAAGGGCGAGGACTACTGGATTGTCACCCACAATGCCACCGGCCCCAACTTCGAGGTGGGCTATACCAAGGCCGACGGCGAGCTGCCCGCTCTTCGGGATCTGCCCGCGCTCCTGCCACACAAGGAAACCACCCGCATCGAGGGCGTGGATACCTACCGCGACCAAATTGTGGTGGGTTACCGCCGCGGCGGCATCGGCCGTGCCGCCATCATGCGCATTAATGACGGCTTTGGCGAATTCGAAGAGCTCAACTTCAACGAAGAGCTCTTCACCGTGTCCGTATCTGGCAACCCGGAGTGGGACGCCCCAGTCCTCCGCGTGAGCTACGTATCCTTCACCCAGCCCGCCCAGCTTTTCGATTACCGCGTGGACACCGGCGAGTACACCCTGCTCAAGGAGCAAGAGGTTCCCGGTGGCTATAACCCGGATGATTACGTAGCTTATCGCCTGTGGACCACGGCTGCCGACGGCACCGACATCCCCGTCTCCATTGTCCACCGCGCCGATCTTGACCGCACCCAGCCGAATCCGACTCTGCTCTACGGCTATGGCTCCTACGAGGTCAGCGTGGATCCGGCCTTCTCCGTGACCCGCCTGTCCCTGATGGACCGCGGCATGATTTTTGCGGTCGCCCACGTGCGCGGCGGCGGCGAGATGGGGCGCACCTGGTACGACGATGGCAAAATGCTCAAGAAGAAAAACACCTTTACCGACTTCATCGACGTCGCTGATGACCTCATCGCCCGCGGGGTGACCACCGCAGACCAAATGGTGGCCGAGGGCGGTTCGGCCGGCGGAATGCTCATGGGCGCTATCGCCAATATGGCCCCTGACCGCTTTACCGCCATCCAAGCCGTTGTTCCG
Source organism: Corynebacterium kefirresidentii (assembly GCA_002154655.1). Lineage (GTDB taxonomy): Bacteria > Actinomycetota > Actinomycetes > Mycobacteriales > Mycobacteriaceae > Corynebacterium > Corynebacterium kefirresidentii. Next base: position 37,368 of record NGUZ01000017.1, on the reverse strand, counting down.
TTCGTGGATCCGCTGACCTCTATCCTCATGCCGGAACTGCCGCTTACCGTGCCTGAGTGGGAGGAATGGGGCGATCCGTACCACGATCCTGAGGTCTATGACTATATGAAGTCTTACTCGCCGTACGAGAATATCGAGGCCAAGGACTATCCGGATATCCTGGCTATTACCTCGCTAAACGATACCCGCGTGCTCTACGTCGAACCGGCCAAGTGGATTGCCCAGCTGCGGGCGACGGCCACCGGCGGCGAATTCCTGCTCAAAACCGAAATGGCCGCAGGCCACGGCGGAGTGTCCGGTCGCTATGAAAAGTGGCGCCAAAACGCCTTCGAGTATGCGTGGACCATCAACAAGGCCACCGGTCTGGAGAAGTAAAACCCGGATAGGGGGCCAGCGCGCGAATCCTAAATTCCTGTGCGATAATTTTCCTTATGAATGGCCACCTTCTGGTATCTATCTCCAGCATCTTTGATGACACACGGAAGCAGGCTAGCCGGCTCCTCTCGATCCTTGATCGGGAGGAGATTCCTGTTTCCCTGCTGATTGCCCCGCATATCGACGGCAACTGGCACCTCGCCAAAGACAAAGACACCAAGAAGTGGCTTCAAGACCAAGCCGATGCCGGCCGCATTCTCATCCTGAACGGTTTCGATCGCTCGGTACAGGGCCGTCGAGCGGAGTTCGCGAATCTCGACTCCCACGAGGCAAAGCTCCGACTCGCGGGTGCTACCCGCCAGATGGCCAAGATCGGCTTCGAGCCCACAATTTTCGCGCCACCGCGCTGGCGCATGTCTCCCGGCACCTTGCAGGTATTGCCACAATTCAAGTTCGAGGTAGCCGCCTCCACCCGCGGCATTTTGCAGATTAGCTCCGGCAAGTTCCATCAAGCCCGCAACTTGTCCTTTGGTGAGGGATTCGGTTCTGCCAAATGGTGGCGCAAAAACATCATCCGTGCGGCAGAGCGTTCCGCGCAGCGTGGAAATACCGTCCGCCTGTCCGTGTCCGGACGAAACCTAGATGACCGCAAGGTGATCCATGACTTCGTCAAAGCCGCCGACCGCGCCATCAATGCAGGGGCGACCCCTGCCGATTATGGCGCCTTCCTGCCAAATTAGGGAGCGCATTCCCTCGTCAGAGGTTCTGCGAACAAAAGTGGCGGGGATGGTTGGTGGTGTCTATGTCCGGTAGCACGATTTCGTCCATCTAAAACCCTGTTTCCGTCAACGGTTGTAGTGTTTTAGATGGACGAAATCGTTGAAATCGCAAAAATTAAGACCCCGCACGCTTGGGATTTCTCCGAAGCGAGCGGGGTCTGCGTCTGTGGGCGGTTAGCGCTGCAGGCTGGTGATGAAGTTCTTTACTTCCTGCGGCAGCATGCCCCAGATGGGGGCCGGGATGGTCTTCTGGAGGTTGCCGGTCACCGCGAGGAAGCCGGGGATGGCGATAAGGCCGGCGATGGCCGCGATGGCAGCGGCGATACCAGCGCCGACGGAGCTGGTGCTGGAGTTGGAACCAGGCTTTTCTGATGGCTTGTCCTCTGGCTTATCGGAAGGCTTATCCGCCGGATCATCCGCAGGATCGTCTGGCTGGCCAGCGGAGTCGTCTGCGCCGAGGGTAAAACCGACCTTGACTGGGTCATGGTCAGAGGCGCGGAATGGGGAGTCATCGTAGAAGTCCACGATGTTGTAGTTGCGGCGGGAGTATTCGAAGGCGACGGGTTCGTCGGCGTTGATGTTCCACACTTGGGCGTCGTCAAGCGTGCCGGTGGCAACCTTATTGGCCAGCACGTGGTCGAGGGTGCCAAGCAAGCCGGAGAACTGGTAGGAAGGGTCAGCCTCATACTTTTCGGCAGGGACGGTGAAGCCATCGTTGCGGAAGACATCGAGCGCGGTCTCGTGAGTATAGGTATTGAAATCGCCTAAAGCGAAAAGCGGCTTATCCTTCCAGTCTTCCTGCTTGTGCAGGGCATCGAGAACGGCCTGTGCCTGCGCGTTGCGCACGTTCGGGTTATTGCCCTGGCCATCGCCGGAATCGGCATCGCCCTTGGCCACCGAGCCCTTGGACTTGAAGTGGTTGGCTACGGCAACGAAGGACTCCTCGCCCTCCTTCAGCGGTTGGAATTCCTGGGCGAGTGGCTCGCGGGCGGTGCCGGTGAAGCGATCATCCTGGAATATGCGGGATTCGCCGACCGGCTTGACCACATCCTTGTGATAGATAAACGCGGTGCGGATGACATCCGGGGAATCCGGTACGGCGTCCTGAGAAGGAGAAGGAACGAAGGCCCACTTATCGGAGCCGGCGACCTCGTTGAGCTTTTCCGTTAGGTGCTTGAGGGCCTTATCGCGCTGGGCGAAGTCACCGGTGACGGCGTAGCCATCTTCGATTTCGGAAAGGCCGATGACATCTGCATCGAGGCCGTTGATGGCCGCGACAATCTTGCGTTCCTGGTCCGCGAGTGCGGACTGAGTATAGGCGCCGCGGGTCTTACCGCGATTGACGGTGACCTTATTGCCCTCGCGATCGGTGTAGGCGCTGCCGCCGAATTCCTCGCCCAGGGAGGTGAAGTAATTCAAAACGTTGAAGGCGCCGATGGTGTATTCGCCCTTGACGTCATCGATGGCGTGCAGTTCAGCCTCGCGGGAGTTCTCCCAAGAGATGGGCAGGTCTGCGCCCGCGGTGTTGCCGGTAACCGGGGCGGTGGGCTGGAAGCGCCACTGCTCGTGAGAAAAGCCTACGATGACCGGGTGCTGGAAAGAGACGGTATCGGTGGTGCGCAGGGACTTGATGGTCTGGGCATCATCCTGGGCGATATAGGGCAGCGGAGTATTCTGGTCGGTCTTGAGATAGTCGCGGGTGCGGCCGTCATCCAAGGTGACCAGTTTATCGGCGTTATCCTTGGTCAGCTTCTGGATATCGGAATTGGGATCCGTGGAAGGGGAGAAGATATCGGAAGGCTGACGGAGGGCTTCCTTGCCGGGGGCGAGTCCGACCTCGCCGTACTGGTTGAGCGAGTAGTTATTGGTCACGGTGTGCTCGCCGGGCTGGATGAGCATGTGCTCGAAGGGCTCGCGGGCCTCGTTGCCATCGGGAAGCTGGTCCACCTCGAGTGGGGTGACCTTCTCCAGCGGGGTCTCGAGCTGGGTGACCGCAGAAGCGGTGATTTGGGTGGAACCGTAGAACTCGGAGACCTTGCCGGTGACCGAAACGGAATCCTCGAGGTTCGGGTACTGGTCGGCTGGCTTATCACCCATGTACACGAAAACGGCCTGGGAGGCCTTGGTAACCTCGGTACCGGTCCCGCCCGTCTGGATGGTAAAGCCATTAAGGCCGCCCTCGCTCCACACGCCGGTGACAACGCCCTCGGTGGCAACTGTCTGGTCCTTGAGCGGGGATTCAGCGCCGGTGCCTTGGATATCCGCGATGGCGGTCACGCCTTCGGGAGCTGGCTGCTCGGGCTCGGCCGGATCCTCAGGCTGAGGGGAGGGAGCCTCATTACCGGCGTTAGTCGGGGTAGGGGTGCCGATGGTGAAGTCGGCGGCGTTGTCATCGGTATCGGTGCCCTCGGCGTCGCGGGAGGCAGACTTGGCATTGGACAGGCCCGCGGCGGCGGTGCCTTCCTTGAGGGAAGCAGCGCCGTAGCCGATGGCGTCGATGGGGGTACCGGTGGCGTCGGCAAGCTGCACCGAGCCCTTGGAACCGGACATGTTGAGGCTGCCCTCGGCGTCTGGGGTAGGCAGCGCATCGCCCGCACCATTGCCGGCCGCGCCTTGTACTAGGTAGTAGCCGTGCGGGGCGATGGTGCCGGAAAGCTCTACCTTGCCGCCTGTGTTGCCGGAGGCGGAGAAGTACTCCACGGTGTATCCGGTCAGGTCAATCGGGGCATCGGTGGGGTTATAGAGCTCGATGAAGTCATGGGTGAAGGCAGCGCCCTTATTGCCGCCTCCCCCGTAGACCTCGGAGATGACGGCAGCGGAGCCATCAGTTGCGGCTGTGGCAGTGGGAACGGCAAGGGCGGCAGAAGACAAGGCGGTGGCGAGCGCCAGCGCACCTAGGCGACGAGAAGACATAGATTCAACCTTAAAAGAGAGCGATAGTGTGCGATGTCTATTAGTAGATCGCCGCGCCGGGGAGGGCGGGAGCGCACGCCGGAGTTTGCCAGAGCGTCGTTTGAGGTTCACGTAGAGTTTGCCCAAGCGGGGTGAAACCCACACTGCGGGGGTGAGTCTAGGTAAAAGGCGGGGGTGCCAACTAAACTAAGCCGCGCAGACCAAAGCCCCATACAGTAAGGCAAATATTTCATGGCTCGTGTAGTTGTCAATGTCATGCCCAAGGCGGAGATTCTGGATCCGCAGGGCCAAGCCGTCGTCCGCGCGCTGGGTCGCATCGGGGTATCCGGTGTCAGCGATGTGCGCCAGGGAAAGCGCTTCGAGCTCGAGGTCGATGACTCCGTTACCGCAGATGACCTAGATAAGGTAGCCGCCACGCTGCTGGCCAATACCGTCATCGAGGACTACGAGGTTGTTGGGCTGGAGGTCAAGTAAGTGACCGCCACAATCGGAGTAATCACTTTCCCCGGAACCCTGGATGATGTGGATGCCGCTCGCGCTGCCCGCACCGCCGGCGCAGAGGTCAAAAGCCTCTGGCACGCAGATACCGATCTGCACGGCGTGGATGCGGTAGTAGTGCCGGGCGGTTTTTCTTATGGTGACTACCTGCGCTCGGGCGCGATTTCCGCGCTCGCGCCGGTGATGCAGTCCGTTATTGATCGCGCGAAGCAGGGCATGCCGGTGCTCGGCATCTGCAATGGCTTCCAGATCCTTACCGAGGCGGGCCTACTGCCAGGCGCGCTGACCCGCAATAAGGGCCTGCACTTCCACTGCACCGATACCTACCTCGAGGTGGCCAATTCCACCACCGCGTGGACCAGCGAGTTTGAGCAGGGCCAGAAGATCCTGGTGCCGGCCAAGCACGGCGAGGGCCGCTTCCAGGCCGGCGATGATGATATCGCCCGCATCGAGGGCGAGGGCCGCGTGGTCTTCCGCTATACCGATAATTACAACGGTTCCGTCAACGGCATTGCCGGTGTGAGCGATGAGTCCGGCCGCATTGTGGGCCTCATGCCGCACCCCGAGCACGCCATTGACACGCTAACCGGCCCATCCACCGACGGACTGGGACTTTTCGTATCCGCCATCAAGGCCGTCGCCCAGGCGCCGGCGGTTTAAGGAGGCCATTTTCATGACCGTTCATAATGACACCGTAGAAAAGGCACAGTCCACCCCGGACGAGCAGCAGCCCTACGCGGAACTCGGCCTGAAGGACGACGAGTACCAGCGCATCCATGACATCCTGGGCCGCCGCCCCACCGACGCGGAGCTGACCATGTACTCCGTTATGTGGTCCGAGCACTGCTCCTATAAGTCTTCCAAGACGCACCTGCGCTACTTTGGTGAGACTATGACCGATGAGATGGGGGAGAAGATCCTCGCCGGCATCGGTGAGAACGCCGGCGTGGTGGATATCGGAGACGGCAACGCGGTGACCTTCCGCGTGGAGTCCCACAACCACCCCTCCTACGTGGAGCCTTACCAGGGTGCGGCCACCGGCGTGGGCGGCATCGTCCGCGACATTATGGCCATGGGAGCTCGCCCGATTGCTGTTATGGACCAGCTGCGCTTTGGGCCTGCCGACGCCCCCGATACCAAGCGCGTGCTGCCCGGCGTTGTTTCCGGTATTGGTGGCTACGGCAACTCCCTGGGCCTGCCCAATATTGGCGGCGAGACCGTATTTGATGAGACCTATGCCGGTAACCCGCTGGTCAACGCCCTGTGTGTGGGCACCCTCAAGGTCGATGACCTGAAGTTGGCCTTTGCGTCCGGCAAGGGCAACAAGGTCATGCTCTTCGGCTCCCGCACTGGTCTGGATGGCATCGGCGGCGTGTCCGTGCTGGCTTCCGATACCTTCGAGGACGGCGCCGAGCGCAAGCTGCCGGCCGTGCAGGTGGGCGACCCCTTCGCGGAGAAGGTTCTCATCGAGTGCTGCCTGGACCTCTACCACGCGGGCGTGGTCGTAGGCATTCAGGACTTGGGCGGCGCGGGCCTGGCCTGCGCCACCTCCGAGCTCGCTGCCTCCGGCGATGGCGGCATGGAGGTCAACCTCGATAACGTGCCGCTGCGAGCGAAAGACATGACCGCGGCTGAGATCCTCGCCTCCGAGTCTCAGGAGCGCATGTGCGCCGTTGTAGCTCCGGAGAACGTGGCGAAGTTCCGTGAAATCTGCGAGCACTGGGACGTCACCTGTGCCGAGATTGGCGAGGTCACCGAGGGTAATCACCTGGTCATCCGCCACCAGGGCGAGGTCGTCGTGGATGCCCCGGCCGGCACCATTGCGGACGAGGCTCCGGAATATGACCGCCCGTATGCCCGCCCGGAGTGGCAGGACGAGTTGCAGAAGTACCAGGGCACCGACAAGCGTGGCCTGGTTGAGGCCCTGCAGAAGCTCGTGTCCTCCCCAGCGCTGTGCTCGCGCGATTTCATCATGAACCAGTATGACCGCTACGTGCGCGGCAATACCGTCCAGTCCCACCATGCGGATGCCGGTGTGCTGCGCATTGATGAGGAGACCGGCCGCGGCGTGGCCGTTTCCGCCGATGCTTCCGGCCGCTACACCAAGCTGGATCCGAATATGGGCGCCCGCCTCGCGCTGGCTGAGGCTTATCGCAACGTCGCTGTCACCGGTGCAAAGCCCGTCGCGATTACCAACTGCTTGAACTACGGCTCCCCGGAAAACCCCGACGTGATGTGGCAGTTCCGCGAGTCTGTGCATGGGCTTGCCGACGCCGCCGTGGAGCTGTCCATCCCCGTTTCCGGCGGCAACGTCTCCTTCTACAACCAGACCGGCGAGGAGCCCATCCTGCCTACCCCGGTGGTGGGCGTGCTGGGCGTTATCGATGACGTGCACAAGGCCATCGGCAACGAGCTGGGCACCGTAGGTGAAAAGGAAGTACTTATCGCCCTAGGTGAGACCAAGGACGAGTTCGGCGGCTCCATCTGGCAGCAGGTCAGCGCCGATACCTCCGAGGCTTCCTCCCTCAATGGTCTGCCGCCGCAGGTAGACATGGCCAACGAGAAACGCCTGGCCGAGTTCTTCCACGGCAATGATCTGCTTACCGCAGCACACGATATCTCCGAGGGCGGCCTTGCCGTCACCGCCTTTGAGATGGCAAAGCGCGCCGGTGCGACAGCCGACGGCGCCGGCCTCGGCCTCAACCTGGACCTTTCCGCAGTCCACGAGGATGAATTCGTCGCCGCCTTCTCCGAGTCCGCCTCCCGCGTGCTCGTGGCCACCACCGCCGACCGCGCCGATCAGGTGCTTGCCCGCGCCGGTGAGCTGGGTATCCCAGCCGCCATCGTTGGCGAGACCACCGAAACCGGTGCCCTCACCCTCGGCGGCGAGTCCGTCGCCATCTCCCAGCTGGTCTCCGCCTGGTCCGCCACCCTGCCGGACCTCTTCGACCACGCCGTGGGCGCTAACTCCGTAGTGGAGTAATAATAAGCAGCGGCTGCGCTGCACGAGCCACGCATAGGGAGGAAGGCCCAACCACTACTGGTTGGGTCTTCTTTTCTCTGAAATTTACTTACCGGGTGGGAGATTGGGCTGAGGTTCAGGAAGCTGTGACTTTGAAGTCTACGTCCTGAGATTAGCCATGAAATGTGTCGAGTTTGAAACACGCAATAGGTGGAGAATGCTCAGGCACTTCTTGTGTGAGCGTCATCTAGTCTGCGGTGGACATACGAAATGAGTGTTAGGGCTTCAAGAAGTTCTTCCTCTGCCACGTCCCTCTTAAGCCGCGGATCATGTGCGACGGGGTTTCGATACAGTCCTGAAATCGACTTTACGAGGTGGCAAAGGCCTGTTTGTTCGTTTTGCTCGGTGGTAGTAGCCAGAGAGTTGATGGCTAGTACACCGCTCTTCACCGAGAGTGCATTATCTACTAGAACTGCGCCGTCTAGATCAGCGCCTGTAGCTTCTCTTAATCGGTCGAAAACTGATTTAGATGCTTCAAGTATGGCATGGAAATATCCATGGCGTAGGACTTCTTCCTCGCAGTAGATAAGAACTTGTTCGTGAGTCTTACGACGTTTGAGCTCTGCTTTAACAGAATTTGTAAGCTTCTGAATCTCAGTAAGCGATTCTGCTTGTTTCGCCCGAGCCACCTTACCGTTCTCGTTAATCCTCATTCCCTCAATTGAGAGCGGTGGATTCAAAAGGCTTCGACGCTTTTCAAACAGCTCCTGGTTATCAGCGTAGCGTGCCAGATGCATAGCGCGAGCGAGAAAGGTAATTACTCGGTCGCTTGTCCCATTGCGCTTCTGCCAGTCTGAGAACGCTTCGTCTAATCGTCTCCGTTTGGTTATAGGTCCGGGATCGTAAAGGTGAAGTTCTGCTAATAGGTTTCCGATCTCTGATCCAGTTAGGCCATGTTGAGTATCTCCTATGGCTTTGGCGATTGCAGTAATTGATTCGCGTGAGAATGGTTGATAGTTCATCGTGCAAGGATACTCGAAGAATTGGGGAAAGTGAGTCTAAGCAGTCTAAGGAGCGCAGTGTGTTCCAGAAGAAAACAATTTGGTTGCTTGGGAAGTGAAAAGGGTGTTTGGGACAAAGCGACGGGCAGCATCAGGCACAATACTGGTATGTCAAAGTTCTCTGAAGTACTAGATCAACTGCGCGAAAATCAGCCGAAAGCAAAGTACGGCATTGCCTTTGAGAAGCTGATGGTGAACTATTTCAAGACCGATCCCACGCTGAAAGCTCAATTTGATGAGGTTTGCCGTTGGACTGACTGGCGCTACAACGGCGGAACTGTTGACACCGGCATCGACTTGGTCGCGCATCGAGTCGATGATGATTCCTGGACCGCGATCCAGTGCAAGTTCTATGACTCCAAGGCTCGCATTCAAAAGTCGCACCTAGATTCTTTCTTTGAGGCTTCTGGCCGCTCTTTCCAGACCGAAAACGGCAGCGAATATTTTGGCAGCCGCATGATTATCTCCACCACGGATCATTGGTCTTCACATGCGGAAGCGGCGTTGGCCAACCAGATGATTCCCACCAGCCGCATCGGAATTTCTACCATTGCCGAGTCCCCGATCAACTGGGATGTGGCGTTCCCGGGCTCTGAGGTTCGGGACAAAAATATTCAAATCAACCTTTCACAGCGCGAAACTTTCGAACCACGCCCTCACCAGCAAACGGCCATTGATAAGGCTATTGAGGGATTTAAGACCCATGACCGCGGCAAGCTCATTATGGCCTGCGGTACCGGTAAGACTTTTACCGCGCTGCGCCTGGCGGAGCGCGTCGCCGAAGAGAATGGTGGAAAAGCCCGCATTCTGTTCCTCGTTCCTTCCATCTCCTTGTTGTCGCAGACACTAAAGGAGTGGACCGCTCAAGGCCGCCTAGACATGCGTGCCTTCGCAGTGTGCTCGGACTCCAAGGTCTCAAAGAAGGCGGAAGACATTGCGGTCTATGACCTCGAGGTCCCTGTATCTACGGACGGTGAGGAGATTACGCAGCGGTTTGCTTCTGGCAAGCGCGCTAAGGGTCTCAATATCGTCTTTTCTACTTATCAGTCCCTGCCTGCAGTCCATGAAGGACAGCAGCAGGGCCTGGATGATTTTGATTTGGTCATCTGCGATGAGGCCCACCGCACCACTGGTATTACCTTGGCCGGTGAGGATGCCAGCAACTTTGTACGCATCCATGATGCTGGCTATATCAGGGCGGCAAAGCGCCTTTATATGACCGCCACGCCAAGGCTCTATGATGACGCGGTGAAAGGCAAGGCAGCCGAGCACTCCGCCGAGTTGACCTCCATGGATGATGAGGGAATTTATGGCCCCGAGTTCTACCGCCTTGGCTTTGGGGAGGCCGTGGATAAGGGCCTGCTTACGGATTACAAGGTCTTGGTCATGACTGTGGATGAGTCGGTGGCTGCGGAAGCGATGGCTCGCAGCGACGACAACCAGATAAACCTCACCACGGCTTCGGCGATGATCGGTGCCTGGAATGGTTTGGCCAAGCGCTCTGGTGAATTGCAGGGCAAGAAAGGCGGCTTTGAGGAAAACGCCCTACCTATGCAGCGTGCTGTCGCCTTTGCCAAAGACATTAAGTCCTCACAGCTCATCGCTGATACCTATCCTTCGCTCATCGCCACCCACCAAGAGCTGCTCAAGGATAAGGCAGTGCTGAACGATGTCTCCTTGACTAACGTTGATCTGCGCGTTGCTGCACAGCACGTTGATGGCGGTATGAACGCCATGGAGCGTGGCACCAAGCTTTCCTGGATCGAATCCCCAGCGGATGAAAACGAAAGCCGCATGCTTACCAACGCCCGCTGCCTGTCGGAGGGCGTGGATGTGCCGGCGTTGGATGCGGTCGTATTCTTTAACCCACGCAACTCGATGGTGGACGTGGTCCAGTCCGTTGGTCGCGTAATGCGTAAATCTGCGGGCAAGGATTACGGTTACATCATCTTGCCGGTGGCGGTGCCACCGAACGTTCCGCCTTCGGAAGCGCTTAACGATAATCAGCGCTTCAAGGTGGTGTGGCAGATTCTCAACGCGCTGCGCGCCCACGATGATCGCTTTAACGCCAAGGTGAATTCGATTGCGCTCAACGGAGCGAATGCGCAAGATGAACTACCCATTGACGTCAACCACGTGTCTGGTGACAAAGAGAAAAGCGATAAAGAAAAGCTTGATGGGGCAGATAACACCAAGTCCCCTGAGGCATTCGACGATGCCACGGCCATGACGCAGCAGATTGCATTGTTCTCGTTAGAGCAATGGCAAGAGGCAATTTACACAAAGCTGGTAGATAAGGTTGGCACCCGCACCTACTGGGAGGATTGGGCCGATGACGTGGCCACCATCGCAGAGAACCAGGTCACCCGCATTAAGTCCTTGCTGGAAGGCGCGGATGGCAACCTACGCAAAGAATTTGATGACTTTGTCGAAGGCCTGCGTAATAACCTGAATGATGGCATCAGCGACGATGATGCCATCTCGATGCTCTCGCAGCACCTGATTACAGCGCCGGTCTTCAACGCTTTGTTTGAAAACCACGACTTCATTACTCATAACCCCGTGGCTCAGGTGATGGAGAAAATGGTTAACGCTCTGTCCACGGCCAACCTAGATACGGAAACGGAGTCTCTGGAGAAGTTCTATGAGTCAGTGCGCGTGCGTGCTTCTGAGGTGACCTCTGCTTCCGGTAAACAGCAGGTCATTAAGGAACTGTACGAGCGCTTCTTCCGCAAGGCCTTCAAGAAACAAGCTGAGGCGCTTGGCATCGTCTATACCCCGGTGGAAATCGTGGACTTCATCCTGCGCGCCGCCGACGAGGTCTCCCAGAAGCACTTTGGCAGGGGCCTGAGCGATGAAGGCGTAAGCATCCTTGATCCCTTCGCGGGCACTTCGACGTTCATGGTCCGCTTGTTGCAATCGGGCCTCATCAAGCCGGAGGACCTCGCCCGTAAGTACGCCAACGAGCTCTTCGCTACCGAGATCATGTTGCTGGCCTACTACGTCTCTGCCGTCAATATTGAGACCACCTACAATGCTCTGCGCGAGGAAGCCGCGCAGCGCAACGGGGAACCAATTCCGGACTACGTACCTTTCACCAACATCGCTCTAGCAGATACCTTCCAAATCCACGAAGACGGCGACATTCCGGATCTCAACGTCTTTCGCGAAAACAACGCCACCATCGAGCGCCAGAAGAAGGCGCCCATCAACGTAGTTATTGGCAACCCGCCATATTCCGGTGGCCAGAAGTCCGCCAATGACTTGAATGCCAACCAGAAATACCCCAGCCTGGATAAGCGCATTGCGGAAACCTACGCGGAGAAGTCAACGGCTCAATTGAAAAACTCCTTGTACGACTCGTACCTGCGCGCTTTCAGATGGGCCACCGACCGCATCGGCGACCAGGGCGTAGTAGCCTTCGTGTCCAATGGTGGATGGATAGACGGTAATACTGGCGACGGCGTGCGCTTATCGATGGCCGAGGACTTCACCGACCTTTATGTGTTTAACCTTCGTGGGAACCAACGTACCGCAGGTGAGCAATCACGAAAGGAAGGCGGCAAAGTTTTCGGATCTGGTTCCCGCAGTACAGTAGCCATAACGGTCGGTGTTAAAGATCCAACAAAGCCAGGCTTTGAGCTGCACTACCGCGATATCGGCGACTATCTCACCGCCGAAGAGAAGCTTAGCATCGTCGACTCTTCCTCAATTGAAACCATTGACTGGGAACTCATCGCCCCGAACAAGGAGGGCGATTGGTTGAACCAACGCTCTGAAGAGTTCGAGACTTGGCCCGCTATAGGTAGTAAAGGTGAGACGGGCAAGAAGATCTTCGGAAAACTTTCATCGGGTGTCGCCACTAGCCGTGACGCATGGGTGTATTCATCGTCGGTGGAACACTTGCAAAACAATATGCACGCTTTTCTCGATACTTACTCGAAGGCGACAAAATCTTACAATAGCGAAGAAAGCTCTGTTCCTTTTAAGAATTGGTTGAAAGAAAATGACCACTTTTTAAACGGAATTAAGTGGACTGACATTCTTCAAAGACGGGCTCAAAAGAATGAAAAAATCGAGTTAGATATGCGGTTTACTGCTAAGGCTCATTATCGACCGTTCTTCCCGCAAAGGTTGTATCGAGACCCGAGATTGATGCACCGTCTCTACCAACTCCCCTCAATGTTCCCAACCCCTGCGCACAAGAACATCGGCATTATTGGAACGGCAGCAGCTGATAGAGCGAAATTTGCAGTACTGTCTTCTGATCAACTCATTGATCTGAATTTTTGGGGAGTTCCCGGCCAATTCTTCACCCGCTTCACTTGGAACCCAGCTGAGGCCGAAGACGGTGGGCTGTTCGGTGAGGGGAACGTAGTCAAGCAGGGCGAAGCCAGTGTTTATGGCAAGGTTGGTGAGGTTGTTGATGGGTATGTACGCGTGGACAACATCACTGATGAGATTAAGGGCCTCTACCGTGAAGCGCTGGGTTCAGACATCACGGGAGATGACATCTTCCACTTTGTCTATGGCAAGCTGCATGATCCTGGCTATCGCACGAAGTATGCGGCGGATTTGAAGAAGATGCTGCCGCATATTGAAACACCGTCGTCGCGTGCGGAGTTCGATAAGTTTGCTGCGGCCGGTAAAGAATTAATGGATCTGCACGTGAACTATGAATCCGTGGAGCCGTGGCCGCTGGACATTCAGGTCAAGGGTGATGAGCAGGACCGTGAGACTTGGCGCGTTAAGAAGATGAAATGGGCCAAGCGTAAAGATCCGGAGACCGGCAAGAACGTCAATGACGTGACCAAGCTGATCTACAACAAGCAGGTGACCATCGGTGGCATTCCTGCGGAGGCGGATGAGTACATGCTGGGCTCGCGCTCTGCGGTGGCGTGGTTGATTGACCGCTACCAGGTCAAAAAAGACAAAGCGTCCGGTATTGTCAACGACCCGAACGATTGGGCCGACGAGGTGGGAAACCCGCGCTACATTGTGGATCTAATTGGCAAGGTCACGCGCGTGGCGATGGAGACGGTGCGCATTGTTGATGGACTACAGGAGGAAAGCTCCGCTGTGGAAGCCTAAGAGTTCTTCGCGGCGGCTTCCCTTGAAGGCCCCTGCCTACACCCGTACACTTACGGTATCGTAAGTTATCCGTTGTGAGGCAGCAGAAGGGACGCACCGCCGTGGCACAGACTCATGCGAATGGAGCACCGGGGCCGGGCCTTGTCCAGCGCACTTACTGGATGGCCGACCGCGGGCCAAGGCCGCTAAGCCGTGGTTGGGGGCATGCGATTGCAGCATTGCTGTCGGTGATTGCCTCCACCGTGCTCATTACCTATGCGTGGATGACGCTGCAGTGGTGGCAGGGGCTTGGCGTAACCGTCTACGGCGTGGGGCTGGTGGGTCTTTTTGGCGTCTCGGCGCTCTACCACCGCTACCCGTGGGCGAGCGCGCGTGCCGTGCAGTGGTGGCGGCGAGCGGACCACGCCACCATCTCGGTATTTATCGCCGCGACCTACACGCCGCTGTGTCTCATCGTGTTATCGCCGGTACAGGCGGCATGGATGCTAGGTGTTGCGTGGGCAGGGGCGATTCTCGGCGCGATTTTGAACCTGGTGTGGATTAGCCATCCGCGCTGGCTCGACGTGGTGGTCTACCTAGCGCTGGGATGGCTGGTGCTGCCGCTTCTGCCCACGCTGTGGACGCAGGCGGGCGCGGCCGTCGTATGGTTGCTCTTCGCCGGCGGCGTGGTGTACTCGCTAGGCGCGCTAGTCTATGGCTTTAAGTGGCCAGGGCGCAACGCGCGCTACTACGGCTACCACGAGCACTTCCACACCGCGACCATCGCGGCCGCGGTGGTACACCTCGTGGCGGTGTGGATGGTCGTCGTCTAGGGGGAGGGCGACATTAGCAGGTCTATCTCCTCCACCCAGGAATTGCCGGACTGTCTGTAAACTCCTTTTTAAGTGTAAGGGGGTACACATGCTGACGCCGCTACGGTGGGTATTCACCTAGGAGTCATGATACTCGAAAACTCAACGTGCTTTTATCCAGCCGATCACGGCTGCGCCGATAGTAGCCCACATGACGTGGACAAGAAGCAGCACTAGAAGCGCGGCGCTGATGGTATCCATCCAGCCCATGCCCAACGCCAGTGCCGCAGGTTGGGTGGACAAAGTATGAGTGCCAAGACAACAGGTACCTACGGGAAATGTGCTAGCCCACCACGTGGGGTTATAAGACATGGGGGTGCTTCCTAGGGCCGCTCCCCAGTGCTTGCTGATGGCGTAAATGGCCAGCGGGATGCCAAGTCCGAGCATCGCTACACCGTAGACCATTGCGCGGAAGTGCCATTGTTCACCTGCAAGCAATTGTGCTCCCGCGGTAGATTGGCCTACCAGCCCGAGCGGGATCCAAGCAGTAGTAGCGAAGCTGGTAGGAACTTTCGGAATGGTACGCAGGTAAACGAAGGCGAATGTAGGCACTGCTGTAAGCCATGCCAATGCAAAACTGATTACGCCGATGCTGTGGACTATCGATCCCCACTCGCCGGCATGCGGTGCCAACTGAGCTGAGGAGGTAGCCGCAACCATGGGGGCGACCAGCGGTAGTCCCCAGGTGAAAGCGGGGGCTGGCGGGTGATCGCAGATGAGAAACATGAGAAAACGGATGCACGTCACCGCGCCGAGAACCGTTCCTATTGCCCAGCACAAGGTATGAACCGACCAGGCATCATAAATGAGGGAGTAGGCGCTACCCAAAGAAAGTATGCCCATAGATACCATGCCCCAAGCGGGCATATCGGCGGCGTAAAATCCCGGATTGTGGTGCTTTAGAAACCCAAATACGAGCGATATAGCAAGAATAGTTGCAGCCCCAAGCATGGCTTTCGAGGGGGCCGGGCCTAATAGGGGAGTTACGTGTACGTCGATAAGAGTAGAAGAGATTCCGAGGCCCATAACGGCCCCGGCCCAGCCTGGGCCGAGCGGGGGAAGGTCTATCTCGTTCTGAATTTTTAACATGCGCTTGAGGCTATGCTTTACGGCAGAATTGCGGGAGGGCGTTCATTCTGGTCGGGGTTACAATGAAAATATGTACCCCTCGCGAATCGGTAGTAGTGATGACTTTTTACCAGTTCGGCGCGGATTTGTCCCCGATGCCCAGACAGTCGACGCCGTACTTGCTGTGGCACGGTATGGGGGTATGAATCAGGCCGCCATACACCTGAATGTCTCCCAACAGTCGGTGAGTAATCGCATTGCCAATTTTGAAAGGCATCTAAATCAACGCATTTTTTGGCGTGGAGCTGCGGGTAGTTTTACTACGGAAGTCGGCTCCCAGGTTGTCCGGGTACTCGAGGTGCTAGAGGGGGCCTTGAACGACTGCGCGCGTGGTCTTGAGAGAGCCATCGGTGAAGGCGTCACCGAGGAAATTAAATTGGTGGTCTCGCATACAGCCGCCGAGGTAGATTACCCGCGCTGGGCTGCGGCGTTTCAACGTGCTCACCCGAAAACATTTCTGCGTATGCGCCAGCTCAATAGCCGGGAGGCCCAGCGCCATGTAGTACAGGGATTGGCGGAATTGGCCATTGTGGAAGGCAACTGGGTATCCCATGAATTGCAACAGCGTGTAGCCGGACACGATGAACTCGTTGTTGTCGTCCCCGCAGGCCATCACTGGGCTCGGGTGGATAACCGAGATGAAGCTGAGACTTCTACAGTTTCAGCACCATTGAAGGGGATGACTGCAATAACTAAAGAGGAGCTGCAGACTACTCCTTTGGTTCTGCGTGAGCAGGGAAGCGGCACGCGGGAGGTAGTAGAGGACATTCTGGGGTCACTCGCTCCTCCTGCAGGAGAATTTGGATCTCTGGGGGCGCAACGCGCTGCTATAGGTGCCTTAGGCGCTCCAGGGGTTATAGCCAGGCGAGCAGTGGAGTCGCAGTTGTCTACCGGCGAGTATGTAGAGGTCCCGGTAGCTGGGATCAAGTTTGACCGGCCCCTACGTGTGGTGTGGAGCTCGCAGAACCGACTCCCAGAGCCGGCTCACCGGTTTCTTCGCTTCCTGGCGGACTATGCGCACGGAGACGAGGTCGAAACTAAGCGTGGCTGATGAAAACTCGTTCATTAATGTTGTGTCTCCACCAGCCGGTGCTCCAAGGCGAGTGTTTATTCAGCGTGGGCGAAGAGATCTTCAGCATCGGTGCCGGTCGTAATCGCAGCGGCTAGCAGCATACGTGCTTGGGGAGCGCGTAGGGTGCCGGAGGAGATAACGCCGGCGTCGGCAAGCGTGGCACCGCCACCGGCACCGCCGTAGATGCCCTCCACTGGGCCGTGATCCACACGGGTGGTGAGCACAACCGGAACCTTCTTGGCCGCGGCCTTAGCGGCTTGGGCTAACTCGTCGCCGATATTGCCGGCGCCCATTCCCTCAATCACGATGCCTTCGGCGCCGCTGTCCAAGGAGCGCTGGATAAGGTCGGCCGGCGCGCCGGGGTAGGCGGCGATGATATCGACGCGGGTATTGCCCAGCGGCTTAAACTTCAGGGCCTTCGGGCGCTGAGGCTGCTTCTTGCCATTGTTATTGGCAAAGCCATCGGCTTTGGTGGTGTCGGATTTGAAAGCACCACGGGCCGGGATGACGTGATCCGCGAAGGCGATGAAGGTACCGCGGCCCTTGTTGGAAGGGTCGGTTACGGTCTTGACCGCAAGCGCCAAGTTGTCCGGACCATCCGGATCCGGGTCATCAAAGGGGCGCATCGCTCCGGTAAGGGCTACCGGCTTATCGCTGTCCTGGAAGGTATCGACGGCGATGGCGGTCTCTTCCATGGAATCGGTGCCGTGGGTGACCACCACGCCATCGACATCATCGCGCTGTAGTTCCTTATCTACGGCCTCGATGATGGTATCAGTATCGTCCAAGGTCATCGCGGAAGAATCCAGCTTGGCAATGTCTTTGACCTCTAACGTGAGCTTGTCCTTGTCAAAGGTGCCGGAAAGAGGCTCCACCAGCTTGGAGCCGGTGACGGTGGGAACCACCGCACCTGTCTTATCGTGCGTGCTGGCAATGGTGCCGCCGGTAGAAAGGACCACCACGTGGCCCTCGGCAGTGGCGCGTGGACCCTCGTGTTCCGCTGCAGAGGTTTCGGTAGTTTCTTCCGTGGTTGCAGACGTGGAACTGGCGGCGCTCTGCGGGGCGGAAGACTCGGGTGCGGCGGCCGAAGTCTCCTCTTCCGGGCGGTTATCCGGATTTTGGCAGGACGCCAAGAGGAATGCGGAAGTTATTAAGGCAAGGCCGGCGCGGGCCGAGCGACGCATTGTTGAGGTGTGCATATTCCCTCGTTTCTGTGTGTGGGAGGCGAAAGCGGGCGGCGGGAATCGTCGGCCGCATATACGTCCATCTAAAGCAGAAAGGCGGGGAGCCCGCTGCCACTATGGACTTGCTAACACCGAAACGAGGGGAGAGCAGCTAGTCGATGTGCTGGTTCGATGGCGCTACCACTAGCGGTTTTGGCGAGTACTTGGCGCGCAGCCCGCGCAGGAGGGTGGCGTGCTCGGCCAGGCGCTTGTCTTCCTCGGTGTGCGGGTGGAAGGGGCGGGCTACCTGCGGCTGGCCATCGTGGTCCAGGGTGATATAGGCCACTGTGGCATGGATGGCGGTTTGCAGGTTATCGCGGCCGCCGCGCGGGTTGCCGGAGCGGACGTGGATGGACATCTGCATGGAGCGGGTATCGGTGCGCATCATGCGGGCGTCGACCTCGATGAGGTCACCGATGGAAATAGGGCGGTAGAAGCGGATGCCACCGGCATAGACGGCTACGGTGCGCTCCGCGGACCACTCCATGGTGCAAGCTGCACCGGCCTCATCGATCCACTGCATAGCCGTGCCGCCGTGGACCTTGCCGCCCCAGTTGACGTCGGTGGGCTTGGCCAGGAAGCGGTTGACCATGCGCGGGGCGTCGGAAGGCCCGTCGTAGGTTTGCTTTTCCATCTCCGCCTCGATGGCCTGGCGCAGCTCAATGCGGGACTTGGCGGCCTCCTCAACGCGGCGCTGCTCATCGGTCTCCGGAACGAAGGGCGGCACCGGGGTGGACTTGCCGGTGGCAGGGTCCTTGGCTACGAAGATGACCAGGCAATCGCAGGCGCGGGTAAAAATGCCTTCGCGCGGGTCGGCCGAAAGTACCTCGTTGACGATGTGCATGGAGGAACGCCCGGTCATGGCGATGCGCGAGCGCACCTCCACGATGTGCCCGGAAGGGATCGGCCGGGTGAAGTGGATATGGCCCACGTATGCGGTCACGCAGTACTGGCCGGACCACTGCACGGCGCAGGCATAGGCGGCCTTGTCAATCCATTCCAGAACGCGGCCACCGCTGATGCCGGTGGCGCCGGCCATGGTGACGTCGGTTGGCGATGCCATAAAGCGCAGCGTCAGCGCCGGCGATTTCTGTTTTTCCGCAACGGAAGGCGTAGGTGACATAAACAACAAGATAACAGTAGCTATGATGTAGCTATGAAAAAGCCCGTCGATCCCGCAGCCACCCGCGCGGCCGTCATGGCCATCAAAGACTGGATTGCCGCCCCGGCGGAGCACGATAAGCCTGGTAGGGCCCTGCTTGCCGACGCCGTCCGTCGCACCGCCCGCACCCTCGAGGCCGACGCGCCGGGTCACTCCGTGGAACTGCGCGTACCCCCATTTGTTGCGGTGCAATGCATTGAAGGACCCCGCCATACCCGCGGCACCCCACCCAATGTGGTGGAGACCGACCCGGAAACCTGGCTGCGCCTTGCCACCGGATTGGCGGACTGGGAAGAGGCCGTAAACACTGGTCGCGTCGATGCTTCCGGCTCCCGCGCGGGCGAAATTGCGCAGTGGTTGCCGCTTATTCCGTTAGTTTCCGGCGGCGCGACAGGCTAATATAAACGCCGTGGTAGAAGTACATACTCCTAGTATCACCAATCTCGACGATCAGAATGAGCAGGAGCCCCGCGAAGAATGCGGCGTCTATGGCGTTTGGGCTCCCGGGGAGGAAGTCTCCAAGCTGACCTATTTTGGTCTCTTCGCCCTGCAGCACCGTGGCCAGGAGGCTGCCGGCATTGCGGTGGGCGATGATGACCGCATCGTCGTCTTCAAGGACATGGGCCTCGTGGCCAATATCTTTGATGAGTCCACCCTGTCCGCCCTCCAAGGAAACGTAGCGGTGGGCCACACGCGCTATTCCACCGCCGGCGGCAAGGAATGGTCCAATGTCCAGCCGATGTTTTCTACCTCTTCCACCGGGGTGGACATCGCTCTTGGACACAACGGCAACCTGGTCAACTACCTGGAGCTGCGCGAGGAGGCCGTGCAGCGCGGCTTGATTAAGCCCCATGAGGAGTCCGTATCTGACTCCATGTGCTTGTCTATGCTGCTTGCCGACGGCGTGGATGAAGACACCTCCGTCTTCGACTCCGCCCGTGACTTGCTCCCGCGCGTGAAGGGCGCATTCTGCCTAACCTTTACCGATGGTCACACCATGTACGCCGCGCGCGACCCGCACGGCGTGCGCCCGCTGGTCCTCGGCCGCTTGGCCAAGGGCTGGGTGGTAGCCTCCGAGACCTGTGCGCTCGATATCTGCGGCGCTCAGTTCATCCGCGAGATTGAACCTGGCGAGCTCGTCGCCATCGATGAGGCTGGCATCCGTTCCGTGAACTTCGCGCCGGCCAAGCGCCACGGCTGTGTCTTCGAATACGTCTACTTGGCCCGCCCGGATAGCGATATCAAGGGCCGCTCCGTCAATGCCTCCCGCGTGGACATCGGGCGCCGCCTAGCCCGCGAGTACCCGGCCGAGGGCGCGGACCTCGTCATCCCGGTTCCCGAATCCGGTAATCCAGCCGCCGTGGGCTACGCCCGCGAATCTGGCATTACCTTCGCCCATGGTTTGGTCAAAAACGCTTACGTGGGCCGCACCTTCATCCAGCCGACTCAGACCCTGCGCCAGCTGGGCATCCGCTTGAAGCTCAACCCGCTGCGTGAAGTCATCAACGGCAAGAAGCTGGTCGTGGTGGATGATTCCATCGTTCGCGGCAATACCCAGCGCGCTCTCATCCGCATGCTGCGCGAGGCCGGCGCCGCTGAGGTGCACGTGCGCATCGCCTCCCCGCCGGTGAAGTGGCCGTGCTTCTATGGCATCGACTTCGCCTCCCCAGGTGAGCTGATTGCCAATGCCAGCCCCTCCGACGATCCGGAAACCGTCTGCGCCACTATCTGTGACACCATCGGCGCCGATTCCCTGGGCTTTGTCTCCGTTGAGGAGATGGTGGCCGCCACCGAGCAGCCCCGTGCCGAGCTGTGCACCGCCTGCTTCACGGGCGAGTACCCCCTCGGCCTGCCCGCCGGAAACTCCAATGCAGACGCCGTGCGCACCCTGCTCGGCACCGAATAACAAAGGACTTTTGAAACCATGAGTGACAATACCTACGCCGCAGCCGGCGTCAGCATCGAAGAGGGCGACCGCGCAGTTGAGCTTTTCGCCCCGCACGCCAAGCGCGCCACCCGCCCCGAGGTCCTTGGCGGCCTCGGCGGCTTTGCCGGCCTGTTTAAGCTCGGCGATTATAAGGAGCCCATCTTGGCCGCGGGTTCCGATGGCGTTGGCACCAAGCTGGCCGTGGCCCAGGCCATGGACAAGCACGACACCATCGGCATCGACTTGGTCGCCATGTGTGTCGATGATCTCGTCGTCTGCGGCGCGGAGCCGCTTTTCCTGCAGGACTATATTGCCGTGGGCAAGGTCGTGCCGGAAAAGGTGGCCGAGGTAGTCAAGGGCATCGCCGAGGGGTGTGTGCAGGCCGGTGCCGCGCTATTGGGCGGCGAGACCGCCGAGCACCCCGGCATGATGGAAGAAAATGAATACGATGTCTCCGCCACCGCGGTAGGCGTCGTTGAGGCTGATGGCGTGCTTGGCCCCGATAAGGTCCGTGATGGCGACGTGCTCATCGCCATGGGGTCTTCCGGCTTGCACTCCAATGGCTACTCTTTGGCCCGCCACGTCCTTTTGGAGCAGGCTGGCATGCCTCTCGACGGCCACGTAGAAGAGCTGGGCCGTCCCCTCGGAGAGGAGCTGCTGGAGCCTACCCGCATCTACGCCAAGGACTGCTTGGCTTTGGCCAGTGAGTGCTCCGTATCCACCTTCTGCCACGTCACCGGTGGTGGATTGGCTGGCAATCTCGAGCGCGTCATTCCAGAAGGCCTAGCGGCCGATATTAACCGCGCCACCTGGACCCCAGGCCAGATCTTCAAGCTCATCTCCTCGGTGGGCAAGGTGGAGCTGGCTGAGATGGAGAAGACCTTCAACATGGGTGTCGGCATGATTGCCGTAGTCAATCCCGAAGACCGTGACCGTGCCCTGGCAATGCTTACCGCACGCCACATCGATGCGTGGCAGCTGGGTACCGTCCGCTCCGCTTCCGGCGAGGAGCCGCGCGTGGTCATGCACGGCGAGCACCCCAACTTCTAGCAGGGCCCTGCCCCTGCCAGGGGAGGGTATGAGGAAGGGCCCTAGGAGATTTCCTAGGGCCCTTGAGCTATCCGGCGGCGAGCGGAAGATTAGCGTTCGTCGCGGTCGTCATCATCCCATTCGTCGACGTAGTCGGCGTATGGGTCATCCTCTTCATAATCGCGGGAGTCACCCTCTTGCTGTGCGGCGAGTTCCCGTTGCAGGGACTCGATATCCATCTCGGGTGAGTTGTACTTGAGCTGGCGTGCAACTTTGGTCTGCTTTGCCTTTGCGCGTCCGCGTCCCATGTGCATGACCCCCTTGGGTTAGTAGGGCGCGCCAGGGATTCTTGGGCGCCCCATCGACTTGTCTATTGAGTATCTTCCTGTAAGACACAATAGCCTGTGTGACGAAAAAATTCCGCACCGCCCCCTAGCTAGTGGGAGATCTAACGCCCGCGCAGCCGGTTTACCGCCTCGCGCCCAGCCTTGGGGCCCTCATCCTCGGGGATGGAGGAAGGATCGATAGAGGCGGCTGTATCGCCCACTTCTAGGGTGCCGGCGTCCAGCGCAGAGCGCTTCACTAGGCCGAGGGCGATGGGGCCGAAATCGCAGTCATCCACAATCGTGCCGATGCGGCCTACCTTACGTCCGTTGAAAGTAATGTCATCGCCCACATTTGGCCGTTGCGGCGCGGAGCCGTCGAGGTGCAGCTGCACCAATAGGCGAGGAGAGCGGCCGAGGTTTTCCACGCGCGCTACCGTTTCCTGACCGCGGTAACAGCCCTTATTGAGGTGGACGTGGGCCGGATTATCTGCGCTACGGCTAATCCACTGCGGTACCTCGTGGGGGATGGATTTATTATCTAGATCCGCTGCCAGCTCCGGCTCACGGGCCCGCACACGCTCGGCGGTAAACGCCATAAGCCCGGCCAGTCGCGCGCCGGATTCCTCCAAGAGCTTCGTTGCCTCAACCAAGGATTCGCGCGGAACTCCCAGGTCAACGCGATTGATTCCGGTCCACTGAACCTGGCGGGAAAACTCCACCATGGGTGGGGGCGCAATATCGGTCTCACCCAGGAGAGTGAGGATGGCGATATCGGCTTCCTCCACGGTGACCTCGGACCAAAAGACCATCATGGTGAGGAACTTGAAAAGGGAGTCGAATTGGGCCGCAGGGACGTCGATAAGAAAGGCGTCTTCGGTGCGGACGATATCCATGTGGTGGAGGATATGTCCTTGGATGTCTAGGTCAAGGGCACCGGCGCTAAAGCCCACGGGGGCGGTATCCAGCTTTTGCGAAAGCAAATTATTAAGAAACTCGGCGGCGTCCTTGCCGCTGACACGGATGACGCGGCGTTGGGAGCGGTCGATGACTATGGTGCCGCCATCGGCAGCCCGTTGCTCACCCAGCGGATTGCCATAGTGCCAGGCCACGCCCTGGGCATCGAGTACGGTCGCGTCCTGGTGCTCTGCGGCACCGGCGCGCTGCAAAAGAGGCGAAGAATAACTCACAACTACCGATGGTAGGGCATAATCAAAACTATGAAGTTCTCGCCGCGAAAAGAGCCGGTCATCTACGTTGTGGAGCCCTTTGGAGGGTCGGTACGCAGGCATATGCCCACGCTGCCTCTCGTCTATGCGGATGATGCCGCGGTCACCCGCGGCGATGGCATCTTTGAATCCCTGCTCGTACGTGGAGGAAAAGCCGCTAACCTGCAGCGGCACGCGCAACGCTTCTGCGATTCGGCGCGCACCATGAATCTGCCGGAACCGCCTATGGAGAAGTGGGAAGAAGCCACGCGCCTTGCAATTGCGGATTTCTGCGGGGAAGAGACAGGGGATGCTAAATGCACCTGGACCTATACCCGCGGGCGCGCCTCTACGGGGCGGCCGAGCGCTTGGGTCGTGGTGCAGCCCATCGAGGAGAAGGTCTTAGAACAGCGCGCGCACGGCGTAGCCGTAATGACCAGCCCGCGCCTGTGGCACGTAGCGGAGGAACTACCTGCCAAGACGCTCAACTATGCGGCCACGATGGCGATGTTGCGTATGGCGCGCGAGAAGGGATTTGAGGATCTCATCCTCACTGACCCGGACACCGGAGAAATCCTCGAGGGCGCAACCTCGACCGTGGTGGCCGTCAAGGGAGAGAAACTCCGCACCGCCGCCGGCCGCGGCATCCTTCCCGGAACCACGCAGGCGGCCCTTTTCGCCCACGCCACTAAGGAGGGCTATCGCTGCAAAGCCAAGCCGCTCACCGTGGAGTATCTGGAGAAGGCGGACTCAGTGTGGCTGGTGTCTTCGGTGCGCGTTGCCGCCCGAGTCACCCGGCTTAATGACAAAAAATTAAAGGCCCCGGATAACGTGGACGTTATCCGCGACCTTATTGATAAAGCGCTAGGGGACTAGCCAGCGATACGGGTGAGCTCTGCGGACATGTAGGGACGCATCTCACCATCAACCATGCGCTCGTCTACCCAGCCCAGGTTGTTATTGGGCATCAGGCCGTACATGCGCTTGCCCGGCCCCAGGTTTTTCGGTCCGGTTTCGGTGACCATGGTGGAGGCGGACTCCAGCTGCCATGCGCGGTCATTGAACGGCTCGCCGTAGAAGATTTCCACAATGCCGTTGGAAGAGGTGTAAGTGACCTCGATTTCATCCTTTTCAGAAATGCGCCAGAAGCCGGTCTCGCGCACGGAGGGGCCTTCCGGCTTGCCCTCGGTATCAATCTTCCAGGTACGGGAGCTAAACGTGAGGTAATTCTCGCCATCGTGGGCGATGACCAGCTGCTGGCCAAAGGTATATTCCTGGCCCTGCGTATCGTGTGCCTGGCCCTCGCCTTGCCAGACGCCCACGAGGGGGAGCAGTCCTAGCAGGCCGTCGTGCAGCGATGGGCCCTGGCGCAGGTTAGCGGTATCGTCCGGTACCGGGGTATCGCCCAGCTCGAGAGCGGGGATATTGCGGCTAGCGGCGTCTTTCCACTGCTCGGCGGCCTGGTTCACGGCATCGTTGCCGTTGAGCTTTCCCGGATCATTTTCCGGGTGGGAAGTCGCGGTGGTTTCGATGTTTTCGGGAGTGGTTTCATTGTTATTTTCGCTCATGGGCGTCCAGCCTAGTCGTGAACCCGCCTATTTAACTACTAGACTTGGACCTCGTGCATGCATTGATGATCTCGAATCCCAACTCGACCTCACAAACCAGCGCCCTCTTCCGCCAACTCGTTCCCTGCCTACAGGCGGTAGAAGGCCTGCGCCTCAAAGTGCAATTTACGCATT
The DNA here is from genome assembly GCA_002154655.1 of Corynebacterium kefirresidentii. Lineage (GTDB taxonomy): Bacteria > Actinomycetota > Actinomycetes > Mycobacteriales > Mycobacteriaceae > Corynebacterium > Corynebacterium kefirresidentii. The sequence goes on along the minus strand of NGUZ01000017.1, from coordinate 12,024 downwards.
ACCCCGGCCACGCCGAAGAGATGGTCAAGGGAATGACCAGGGATGACTATGACGTCATTATCGCTGTAGGCGGAGATGGGACCGTCAACGAGGTAGTCAACGGACTCCTTGGCCCGGCCGATGGGCAGCGCCCCGACCCCCACTCCATCCCCGCGCTGGCCGTAATTCCTACCGGGTCTGCCAATGTTTTCGTGCGTGCTCTAGGTTTTCCCAACACTCCGGTGGAAGCCACTCACGTATTGGCGCGCATGCTGGAGCGCAACCTCCGTCGCACCATTTACCTGGGCACGTGGAACGATCGCTGGTTTGCCGTCAATGCCGGCTTCGGCCTGGACGCGGATGTTTTGGCACGCGTGGACCGGGCGCGCGAGCAAGGCTTTTCTGCCACCCCACTGCGCTATCTCAACGTTGCTATTCGGGCATGGAGCCGCGCGCGGAAGAATCCACCGCATATTGCGGTTAAGGCTGAATCCAGCACCGGCGAGCAGCTGCGCAAAGACGATGTGCCGCTCATGTTTACCTCCAATACCAACCCGTGGACCTTCCTAGGCCCGCTGCCGGTCGTGACTAATCCGCGCAATTCTTTTGATGAGGGCCTTGCCCTTTTTGGCCTGGAGGAGTTTAGCGGGCTTGGCGGCGTCGTCGGCCTGCTGCACCTTTTTGGTGCCGATAAACGTGGATGGCTCAATAAGCTCACCAAAGAAAAGACCGTGGCCTTCGACGATGCCATGCGCGTCGAACTGGTCTGCCGCGAACCGCAGCGCTTCCAGGCCGACGGGGAATCTGAGGGGCGCTTCGATGCCGTTACCTTAGCCTCCGTGAAGGAAGCCATCGAGGTATTCGCCCCGCAGGATAGGAGAGAAGTCCATAAGCGCACGATGAAGGAAGTGCTCCGGGACTTTATCCGCCTGCGCTAGCCTGCGGCGCAGGTCCCACCCGGTGCTTGGTGTCGGCGGCTTTCTTTTCTGCCTCTTCCACGGCCTTTTGCTCCGAGCCTTCAATCTCCAGAGGAGAGAGTTGGGCCAGCTGCACCTTGATATTGCGGCGCTGTATTTCGAAGGAGATGGTGCCGCCCTGCATTTTCACCGCGGTAGCCTGGGCCGGAAGCGGAAGCTGGCGAGTATCAAAGTTGAGGGAAAAGGCCTTTTGCAGGCGCTCGTCATCGGTGTCATAGACCTGCATGCGAAACTCCGGCCCGACTAAGCGGAGGGTGACTTTGGCGGTGGACTTGTGAGTATCGCCAGGCAGGGTGCCTGTCAGCTCAGCTTCCGCGGAGGTGCCACCGGAAGGGGAGATATCGTCTGGGTTGGCAATGGATAGATCGGTAATTCCCAGCAGGCGGCCCAACGCCACCCCGTCTAAGGAAATGCCGCGCGAGTAGGTAGAAACAGGCGCGCCCTCAATATCGCCGTTCATTACTTGTTCTGGGGTCACTGTAATATCGCGCAGTACGGTCGAAGCATTGACCATTCCCAGCTTGGGCACCTCCACGTCGAGCGCCTTGACCTCCAAATAGGGAATTTCCTTCGAGGCCGCAGCCCACACGTAGGGGGTGCCACCGATATAGACATCTGGCGTATTTTCCAGCCGTGAATTGGCTTTTACGGCCTGTGCCACCTTGTGTTCCGTGTGCATAGCCACGCAGGCATCCGCCACCCAGGCCGCAATGAATACGCACACCACGAGGAGGATGTGTACGATGCGCCGGTCAATTCTTAGAACACTCACCCCTTCATTCTTACCCTACGTATTCTGGGGTCTATGACTAGCAATGCCTTTAGTATCACGGAAGAAAACCTGCCGGACTCCCCGGAGCTGGCGAGCCGCCTAGAAGAGCTTGCTGAGCAGGCCGAACGTGTGGATGGAATGGCGCCCCTTTCAGAGCAGTTCCTTAATGGCCTCACTGATTCCCGCCTGCAGCATCGCCACTTGGTGGCGCGGGTAGATAAGAAGCCGTGCGGCGTGGCTGGGCTGGATGGTTCCACCGCCGAGCTATTTATCGCCCCAGATTTCCGCGGACAGGGCTATGGGGCTTTGCTTTACGACGCCGCCGCGGAAACCCCCAATCTCCAGGCCTGGGCCCACGGGAACCTGCCGGCCGCACAGGCCCTGGCACACTCCCGAAGTCTGCAGGTCACCCGTAAGCTAGTGGTTATGGGTATTGGGGGAGAAGAGCTCGCTGCTGTCGCCCGTCCCGAGGACGTGCCCTTGACGGCGCTCAATTACTCCGAGTCGGTAGCAAAATGGAGGCAGGAGTTTGTGGAGGAGCAGTGGCTCAAGGCAAATAATGAGGCCTTTTCTTGGCATCCCGAGCAAGGTGGCTGGGATATAGATCGCCTGCATCGCGGTATGGAAGCGGACTGGTTTGACCCCGCTGACGTGCTCTTTCTATGGGATACCACGGGTGAGTCGGTCCTAGCCGGTTTTCACTGGACGAAGTGGCATGCGGAGGAAACCCCAGGGTTCGGAGAAGTCTACGTGGTGGGCTTGGCTTCGGACTATCGCGGCAAGAAATTGGGCGGACCGCTACTGCAGATTGGTCTGCGCCGAATGGTAGAAAAGGGAGCTCAGCGCGTAATTCTTTATGTGGAAGCGGATAATGAACCGGCGCTCAAGGCGTATGAGCGCCTAGGCTTTAAAGTTGATGAAGAACACGTTGTATGGGGCGCGTGTGATTAAAGTCATGGGGTGGGCTGTGTTTGTTCACTCAGAGTTCACCTCCTAGAACCCTTTTGGTCAGATCCTGCGGATAGCTTTACACCATGTGAGTTAACCGCACCTGTGCACCTGCATCCCGCCCCAGAAGGCGGAGCGGGATGCAGGAAATATCTCTCTAGGAGATGCGGTTTCCTCGGACAATCAATCTCTGATCTGCACCGGAAAGGGTTTTCCCGTGATTCGCAACTTCAAGCGCACTGCCGCAATCTTCGGCATCGTAGCCGCAACCTCTACCGCTCTCGTAGCTTGCTCTGAGGAGTCTGGCTCCTCCTCCGATTCCGCTGGCGGCGAAGACGTCTCCGGCGAGCTCGTCGGCGACGGCGCATCCTCCCAGCAGAACGCAATGTCTTACTTCCAGACCGCGTTCTCTGAGGATCACCCAGACGCTTCCCTGTCCTACAACGCTTCCGGTTCCGGCGCCGGCGTTGAGGCCTTCACCAACGGCCAGGCTGACTTCGCTGGTTCTGACTCCGCCCTGAAGGAAGACGAGGGCGAGGTTGAGGCTGCCGCTAAGCGTTGCGACGGCAACGAGGCATGGCACCTGCCAACCACCATCGGCCCGGTTGCAATCGCCTACAACCTGGGTGACACCGAGATCAACCTTTCCACCAAGACCCTGGGCAAGATCTTCAAGGGTGAAATCAAGAAGTGGAACGACAAGGCTATCGCCGCTGACAACGAGGGCACCGACCTGCCGGACAAGGACATCACCGTCATCTTCCGTTCCGACGAGTCCGGTACCTCCGCAAACTTCCAGAAGTTCCTGAAGGCCGCTACGGGCGACTGGAACTCCGAGGGCAAGCAGTTCCCGGATTCTGTTGGTGAGGGCGCTAACGGTTCCTCCGGCGTTGCTGACCAGGTTGCAAGCATCGACGGTGCTATCACCTACGTCGAGGCTGGCTTCGCAGACCAGAAGGAAGGCGAGGGCGTTAAGAAGGCCAAGATTGACTTCGGCCACGGCCCAGTTGAGCTCTCCACCGAGTCCGTCAACAAGGCTCTGGAAAACCTGGAGTTCAAGAAGACCGACTCCGAGCACAATATGGTTGTTGACTCTGAGGCACTGTTCTCCTCCGATAACGAGGGTGCATACCCGCTCATCCTGACCACCTACAACATCGTCTGCTCCAAGGGCTACGATGAGGAGACCTCCAAGCTGGTCAAGTCCTTCTTCACCACCGTCCTGGATCACCAGGACGACCAGCTGGCTGAGCAGGGCTTCATCCCGGTTGAGGGTGCTCACCTGGACAAGCTGAAGGCTGCTGTTGACGCTTTGCAGTAAGCGCTAAAGCTGTAAAAGCTTAATACCTCCCGCCCCCACTGCCGCACACGATTCGCGCTTTGGGGGCGCAGGTATGTAACGATATTTTCCATTTTCAACGCTGAAAAGGATTAACAGTCTCATGGCAGACAATAATCTCACCACGGCTCCAGAGCAGGCGGACGCGAATATCACCGCTGCCGAGCGAGTCTCCACCAGCGGACACGAAGAGGTAGCTACCACCAGCTCCAATAGCGGCGTAAAGCGCCCAGGCGATCGTGTCTTTGAGTTCCTGTCCACTGCTTCGGCAACACTTATTACCGTCATGATTGCGGCTATTGCCGCCTTCCTGCTGTGGCGTGCAGTTCCCGCCCTGGGAGTCAATGACGGCGGTATCATGGGCTTCTTTACCTATGGTGGCCGCTGGGAGACCACCGATACTTCCGCGATGAAATTCGGTATCCCGACCATGTTCGGCACCACCGTCCTTATCTCCGTCTTCGCCCTCCTGCTGGCTATGCCGGTGGCCCTGGCCATTGCCATCTTCCTGTCCAACTACGCGCCTGCCCGCTTGGTCAAGCCACTCGGCTTCTTGGTGGACATGCTCGCTGCGGTCCCCTCCATTGTCTATGGTCTGTGGGGCTGGCAGGTCCTCGGTCCGGCCCTATCCGGCTTCTACTCCTGGATGGAGTCTTGGGCCGGTGGCTTCTTCCTCTTCCATGTCTTCGATAACTCGCCGTCTTTTGCAACTGGCCGCAACTTGTTCACTGGTGGCATCGTGCTCGCAGTGATGATTCTGCCGATCATCGCGGCTACCGCCCGCGAGGTCTTCGTGCAGACCCCTCCAGGCCAGGTGGAATCCGCCCTGGCGCTGGGCGCTACCCGTTGGGAAGTTATTCGCATGACCGTGCTGCCATTCGGCATGTCCGGCTATATCGCAGGCTCCATGCTCGGCTTGGGCCGTGCGCTGGGTGAGACCATGGCGCTGTACATGGTCGTCTCCCCGCTGATTGACTTCCGCTTCTCGCTTTTCGACGGCGGCACGACCTTCGCCACGGCCATCGCCCTGGCATCCGCCGAGTTCGGTAACGAGATGCGCGCTGGTGCCTACATCGCCGCCGGCCTCATGCTGTTCTTGCTGACCTTCGTGGTCAATGCAATTGCCCGCGCCATCGTGAAGAAGAAGTAAGGAGGGGAGGATCAATGACTACGACAACTAATGCCAAGCCTGCCTCCCAAGGCGGCGCGACATTCCTGGACATCTCCGGTTCCCGCAAGATGGCCAATAACATCGCCACTGCAGTGGTCTGGGGCGCAATGATTTTGGCTATGGTCCCGCTGGTGTGGGTTCTGTGGGAACTCATCGCTCGCGGTAGTGGCGTAATCCTCAACCCTGAGTGGTGGACCGCCTCCCAGCGCGGCATCATGAATAGCTCGGCTGGCGGCGGTGCTGCCCACGCAATCGTGGGTACTTTCGTGCAAACCATTTTGGCTTCCGTCATCTCCATTCCTATCGGTATCTTCACCGCTATTTACCTGGTGGAGTACTCCAAGGGTGGATGGCTTGGCCGCGTCACCACCTTTATGGTGGACATCCTGTCTGGTGTGCCGTCCATTGTTGCGGCTCTGTTCATCTTCGCCATGTGGATCACCCTCTTCGGTTTCGGCCGCTCCGGCTTCGCCGTGGCGCTGTCCCTGGTACTGCTGATGATTCCGATTGTGGTGCGCAATACCGAAGAGATGCTGCGCGTGGTCCCAATGGACTTGCGTGAGGCGTCCTACGCGCTCGGTGTACCAAAGTGGAAGACCATCGCCCGTATCGTTCTGCCTACCGCCCTGTCCGGCATCGTCACCGGCATCATGCTGGCGATTGCCCGTGTGATGGGTGAGTCCTCGCCGGTTCTGGTCTTGGTTGGCTCCTCCTCCGTCATCAACTGGGACGCTTTCAAGGGATCTCAGTCCTCGCTCCCGTTGATGATGCTGGATATGTACAAGGCTGGCGCTCAGCCAGCCGTGCTGGACAAGCTCTGGGGTGCAGCTTTGACGCTGGTTATCCTCATCGCCGTCCTCAATATTGCGGCCCGCATCGTGTCCGCAAAGTTCTCGGTTAAGAAGTAAAACGCCGTAACACTCGATTCCGCCATACACTTGCTAGAGGAGAAACTCCCAAATGTCTAAGCTCGCGCTCAATGACGTGAACATTTTCTACGGCGACTTCCACGCCGTGCAGAACGTGAATATGCAGATCCCGGCCCAAGCCGTGACCGCATTCATCGGACCTTCCGGCTGCGGTAAGTCCACCGTGCTGCGCACCATCAACCGTATGCACGAGGTCATTCCCGGCGCCTCGGTGAAGGGTGAAATCCTGCTCGATGGCACCAATATCTACGGGCCAAAGGTCGACCCAGTATCCGTACGCAACACCATCGGCATGGTCTTCCAGAAGGCTAACCCGTTCCCCACGATGTCCATTGAGGACAACGTGGTGGCAGGCTTGAAGCTTTCCGGTGAGAAGAACAAGAAGAAGCTCAAGGAAGTCGCGGAGAAGTCCTTGCGCGGCGCCAACCTGTGGGACGAGGTCAAGGACCGCCTGGACAAGCCGGGCGGCGGCCTCTCCGGTGGTCAGCAGCAGCGTCTGTGCATCGCCCGTGCCATCGCCGTGGAGCCAGAGGTGCTGCTCATGGACGAGCCTTGTTCCGCCCTGGACCCGATTTCCACCCTCGCCGTGGAAGACCTTATCCACGAGCTGAAGGAGAACTTCACCATCGTCATCGTGACCCACAATATGCAGCAGGCAGCCCGTGTGTCTGATAAGACCGGCTTCTTCTCCCTGGAAGCAACCGGCAAGCCGGGCCACCTGGTGGAGTTCGATGACACCACCAAGATCTTCGAGAATCCTTCCCAGAAGGAGACCGAGGATTATATCTCTGGCCGCTTTGGCTAAAGAGTAGAGAGATTGTCCGAGAAAACGGGCCGGTTCATTCGAACCGGCCCGTTTCTTAGTTTTTATTCCTTAGCGGCGGAACTGACGCTCTAGTTCGGCCATACGGGCCTCGAACTCCGCGTCCTTCTTGCTCTCTTCTAGCTTCTTGGCATAGTCGTGGGGCAGCAGCCCAGTGATCAAATAGATGATGTGGCCGGCAACCGAAACGCAGTGGTCGGCATAGCGCTCGTAATAGCGCGTAATCTGCGAGGTCTCCACTGCTTCTCGGACGGATCCTTCCCACTCGCGCTGGGTCAGGAGGCGCAAAAGATGAGAGTTGATATCGTCCACGGCGTCGTCATCGGCGCGAAGGTTCACGGATAGATCCGCGTCGGGAGTAACGAGAATATTGTGCAGCACAGAACCCATCTCTTCAGTGAGACGGTACAGTTCCTCAAAGTATCCCATGTAGTTCGCAGGTACCACGGGATCGGGGTGGCGGCGGCGTGCGGAATCCGCGATGTGTTGGGCAAGCCTACCCATCCGGTAGAGGTCTTCCACGATATAGATGGAAGAGACAACTTGGCGGAGATCCTGCGCCATGGGGTTTTCTAGTGCTAAAAGTTTTACGGCGCGCTCCGAGCATCGAGTGCGGATTTCATCGAGCTCCTCAGTCATGGTGAGAGCTTCTTCGGCTGATTCCAAAACGCCCTGGATTAGTGCCTGTGAGGCCTTGTCCATGATGGTGCGCACGGTATCGCACATGACGATGAGGTCATGGGAGAAGTTGTTTAAGTGTTCCCTGTAGGCGGCACGCATGCCAGAAATAATAGCGAAAACTTTCCATTCCCGCGCAACTTAAGTGGAAGATAAATGCACGATACCTATATACCCCAGGGTGCTCTGATGCCCTAATAAGGTTAACCCCCGGAATTCATAATATCTGCGGCGACGGGAACGCATTCGTCCTCCGGATCGTCGAGCCAGCCATCTGGCAATGCCACCTTGGAAGGCGAACCTTGGCGGCCTCGGGCACCGTCGGCGTCGGCAGCCAGGGCGTCGGAATCTGCCCATGGGGCTAGTAGCTCTCGCAGTGCGTCGAGCGAATCCACCTTGGCCAAGCCCGCGCGGACTTGGCCGCCGACTGGGAAGCCGCGCAGGTACCAGCCAATGTGTTTGCGAATGTCGCGGGAAGCATTGTCCTCGCCATCGTGCTCTGCGAGGAGCTCCGCGTGGCGGAGGATAACCTGGGTAACCTCCCCCAGGGTCGGCTCAGCTGGGATGGACTCGCCGCGAAGGGCAGCGCCGAGCTCCGCAAAGAGCCACGGGCGGCCGAGGCAGCCGCGCCCTACCTGTACTCCGTCGCAGCCGGTTTGCTCCATCATGCGGCGCGCATCCTCGGCGCGGAAGATATCGCCGTTGCCCAAAACCGGGACTCCAGTGTCCGCTAGGTGCTCTTTAAGCCGGGCGATTTCATCCCACCGTGCTTCACCGGAATAGCGCTGCGCGGCGGTACGGCCATGCAAGGTAACGGCGGCGGCGCCGGATTCGACGGCGATGCGCCCCGCATCAAGATGCGTATGGTGTTCATCGTCAATGCCTACGCGCATCTTTACGGTAACAGGGATGTTGGTGCCCTCAGTGGCCTTGACGGCGGCGGAGACAATATTGCCAAAGAGGCGTCGCTTATATGGCAAAGCGGAACCACCGCCGCGACGGGTCACCTTGGGAACTGGGCAGCCAAAGTTCATATCGATGTGGTCCGCCAAGTTCTCGTCCACGATCATCTTTGCTGCCTTATAAGTATATTCCGGATCCACCGTATAAATCTGCAGTGAGCGGGGATCCTCCTGCGGAGCAAAGGTTGTCATGTGCAGCGTCTTTTCATTGCGCTCTACTAGCGCGCGGGCGGTGACCATCTCACAGACGTAGAGGCCAGAAACCGTGCCAGTGCGCGCCAATTCCTGCTCGCGACACAACGTGCGGAAGGCAACGTTGGTTACCCCCGCCATCGGGGCGAGGATGACGGGGGAGGAGAGATCGTAGTGTCCAATGCGCAAATTCACGCCCCAATTGTGCTAGTAGACGGGCCAAAATAGCAACTAGTGCCACAGTGGTGGCGTTCCTTATTTCCGTTTTATGGGGTGGGGGTCACACAAATGTGGTGGAAATCTTGCAAAGATTCGCTAATGTGGTCTGTGTAACTAATTAGGACGGCCGTTATTTTGGCTAGTCTCTCGATGAAGGAGGATTACCCTTGTCCGAAAGAATCGCGTATGCCCCGTTTCAGAAGCTCGTAGTTTCGGCAGAAGAGGCTGCACAGCACGTAAACCACGGTGATCGCGTAGGCATTTCCGGCTTTACCGGCGCTGGCTACCCTAAGGGCCTGCCTACCGCCATTGCAGAAAAGGCCAAGGCCCTGCATGAAAAGGGCGAGGAATTTAAGATCGATGTCTTCTCCGGCGCCTCCACTGCTCCGGATTGCGATGGCGTCCTCGCGGAAGCCGAGGCGATTCGCTTCCGCTCTCCTTATAACTCCGATCCCACCTTGCGTAAGCAGTTCAATGACGGCACCGCGCTCTACCAGGACATTCACCTGTCTCACTCTGGCCAGCAAGTAGAGGAGGGCTTCTACGGTGATTTCCAGGTAGCCATCATCGAGGCTGTGCGCATCACCGAGGAAGGCCACGTCGTCCCGTCCTCCGCCGTGGGTAATAACCTCGAATACATTGAGGCTGCGGATAAGATCATCATCGAGATTAATGAGTGGCAGTCCATCAACCTCGAGGGCATGCACGATATCTACCGCATCGAAAAGCTGCCGAACCGTCAGCCTATCCCTATCACCAAGCCGGGCGACCGCATCGGTACCACCTACATGGAAGTACCGGAGGACAAGGTTGTCGCAGTGGTCAAGACCGATGCCCCAGACCGCAACGCGCCATTTAAGGAGCCGGACGAGATCTCGGAAAAGATCGCCGCAAACTTCATCGAGTTCCTTGAGGGTGAGGTGGCTGCCGGCCGACTTGAGTATGACAAGTTCATCATGCAGTCCGGCGTGGGCAACGTGCCAAATGCCGTGATGGCTGGCCTCCTGGATTCCAAGTTTGAAAATATCCAGGCCTACACCGAGGTTATCCAGGATGGCATGCTTGATCTTATTGATGCCGGCAAGATGACCATGGCTTCTGCTACCTCCTTTGCCCTTTCCCCGGAGTATGCCGAGAAGATGAACGCGGAGGCGGAGCGCTACCGCAAGCACATCATTCTTCGCCCACAGCAGGTCTCCAACCACCCAGAGGTCATTCGCCGCGTCGGCTTGATTTCTTCCAATGGCATGATTGAGGCCGATATTTACGGCAATATCAACTCCACCAACGTCTCCGGCTCCCGAATTATGAACGGCACCGGTGGCTCGGGTGACTTCACCCGCAACGCCTATATCTCCACCTTCGTCTCGCCGTCCGTGGCCAAGGATGGCGCCATTTCCGCGCTGGTTCCTTTCGTGTCTCACACGGACCACACCGAGCACGACACCATGGTCATCATTACCGAGTATGGAGTAGCTGACCTGCGCGGACTGGCTCCGAAGGAGCGCGTGGAGAAGGTTATCTCTGTCGCTCACCCGGACTACCGTCCGCTGCTGGAGGACTACTTCAAGCGTGCCAAGGAAAACAAGTTCCAGCACACCCCGCACGATTTGAAGACCGCCTTCGACTTCCAGGTGAACTTCATGGAAAAGGGCGATATGCGCGGCTAATCTAGCTGTGTCCTGGCGGGCGCTCAGCGGTGAGCTGGGCGCCTTTCGCTTGCCGACGCCCCCTAATTAGGACTTTGCAAATGTCGCAAGCTAAGATGTAACGACGTTGGGCCTTTAGCTCAGTTGGTAGAGCTACGGACTTTTAATCCGCAGGTCGTGGGTTCGATCCCCACAGGGCCCACAACTGGAGCCACCCGGTAGGGTGGCTCCTTTTAGTTTTTCACCATCTTCTTGATGGCGCGCATCGCCTCTTCTAGCTTCTCCGTGGCCACTTCGCCGTCCTCGGCGGCAGCACCGGCCACGCAGTGCTCGATATGGTCTTCTAGGAGCGCGAGTGAGACATTTTCTAGCGCTGACTTCACGGCCGAAATCTGGGTAATAATGTCAATGCAATACTGGTCTTCCTCGATCATGCGATGGATGCCGCGTGTTTGGCCCTCAATACGTTTGAGCCGTGCGAGGTAGCGATCTTTACTTTGTGAATCTGCGTTATATCCGTGCACGTGCGGCTCGTGACAGGAGCACGTTTGATGCTGGTCAGACATGGTTCCTAATCTTTCTGGGGGAGCGATTTTGTAACTAGGTGAGGTCTCCAGTATATTTCTAGAAGTCGCCATAGCGCGACGGGCCCCCATCGTCTAGCGGCCTAGGACACTGCCCTTTCACGGCAGCGGCACGGGTTCGAATCCCGTTGGGGGTACCAACACGGAAGTGTTGGTACGAATTTAATATTCGATTGGCCTTGTGGCGCAGTTGGTTAGCGCGCCGCCCTGTCACGGCGGAGGTCGCGGGTTCAAGTCCCGTCAAGGTCGCAGAAAAAGCAGCAATCGTTTCTACGATTGCTGCTTTATGTTTTGGTACGCTTGCGCTAACTAAGGAATTAGGAGAGTCAGCACTGTGGAACCATACGTAGGGATTGTCGTCTTTGAGCTGGTGTCGCAGGATTCGGAGCTTAGGAATTTCTACCGGGAAGACTTCTTCCTCGTCTACGCAGATTCTGAGAAGGAGGCGCACCGCAAGGTTGCTAACCGAGCCCACGAGCAAGAGTATGAAGGGCTGAAGTTGCGCCACATTGTAGATGTTGCTCCGGCCCTGTATGGCTATGTGGACCGAGATTGTGACCTTTACTCGCGGCACTTTGCCGCACTGGAAGACTATGAGCGCTTTGAGATGAAATTGGGAGGAAGCGATCCCCTTCAGGCTCCCAAATAGTGTTATGACGTGCCGATTTGGTGAGTATTGGGAGTCTTCTGTAAAGTAACTATCCGTGCCCAAGAGCGCACGCATAATTAAAAATGGCCCTGTGGCGCAGTTGGTTAGCGCGCCGCCCTGTCACGGCGGAGGTCGCGGGTTCAAGTCCCGTCA
>NGUZ01000178.1 GCA_002154655.1 Corynebacterium kefirresidentii | reverse complement strand
GCTATTGTTAACTTAGACCAACTTAATAAATTTGAAGATGGTACTGAAGTAACTCCAGCTTTATTAGTTGAAACTGGTGTAGTTAAGAATGAAAAATCTGGTATCAAAGTACTAGGTAATGGCTCACTTGATAAAAAATTGACAGTGAAAGCTCATAAATTCTCAGCTTCAGCAGTAGAAGCAATTGATGCAAAAGGTGGAGCACACGAGGTGATCTAATGTTTCAAACGCTTGTGAGCTTCTTTAAAACTAAAGAAGTTCGAAACAAGATTTTCTTTACCTTAGCAATGTTAGTTATAT
>NGUZ01000177.1 GCA_002154655.1 Corynebacterium kefirresidentii | reverse complement strand
ATAGTGGCTTTACGTCACATAACATCGTCAAAGATTTAATCTTTGGCGATTTTTTTAGTCAATTAACTGACTAAGACACACTCCTAACCTACCTAGTTTTACTTAAGTTAATATAAGGGTTCTATCTAGTTCCTTCGTTTAGTATGATGTATCATAGGGTAATGAAGATAAATAGTAAATCTAATGGAGGCAACGAGTATGGACAAAAAGAAAATCATTAAAACGGCGATTAATGTTTTACCGATCATTATTGTGCCACTAGTAGTAGAACGTAAGCGTATTAAATCTCATCCTGAGGTA
>NGUZ01000176.1 GCA_002154655.1 Corynebacterium kefirresidentii | reverse complement strand
AAGGATATTCGAATTGAAGCACCAATTCCTGGAACAAGTTTAGTTGGTATTGAAGTACCGAATTTAAATCCTACGAAAGTCAATTTAAAATCTATTTTAGAGAGTCCAAAATTTAAAAATGCCGAGTCTAAATTAACAGTAGCAATGGGTAATCGAATCAATAATGAACCATTATTGATGGACATAGCTAAAACACCTCACGCATTAATTGCAGGGGCGACTGGTTCAGGTAAATCTGTGTGTATCAATAGTATTTTAATGTCATTACTTTACAAAAATCATCCTGAAGAATTAAGATTA
>NGUZ01000175.1 GCA_002154655.1 Corynebacterium kefirresidentii | reverse complement strand
ATGTATATCGATTGGCATTCGCCTCAACTTTCGTACCATCAATAAAAATGGCCTGATCATCTATAAGATGTTGTTTCAAACACTGACTATGAAATTGAATAAATAATGATTCTAATAAAGCATCTACTTTTGGATTGACTCTAAATCGATTAATCGTTTTATAAGAAGGCTTTTGATTTTGTGATAGCCACATCATCCGGATGCTATCATTAAGTAATTTTTCTATCTTACGTCCTTAAAACACAGATTGTGTGTAGGCATATAGAATGACTTTTAACATCATTTTTGGATGGTATGAGG
>NGUZ01000174.1 GCA_002154655.1 Corynebacterium kefirresidentii | reverse complement strand
CCATGAAGAAGAATCTAATAAACCTATTCGTGATTTGCTAAATTGCTATGAATCACTGGAGAATTATATCTCTAAATTTTCTATAGCTGCAAGAATCTATAATGATAAATACGAAACAAACTCTGACGATAAGCGCGTTATCATCGTGAGAACCAAAGAGAAATTAGATCGTAACATAAATACGTTCATAAATGATTTACGTCAATTTTCTAAACATCACTTCAATCACGATATGTACGAACCAACATTAAAATTCGAATCTGAATAACTATAATAGAACACCTCCAACATCGGTATAAAG
>NGUZ01000173.1 GCA_002154655.1 Corynebacterium kefirresidentii | reverse complement strand
AATCAAATTGATGGTATTGAAGATATCGGTATGACCACTAATGGTCTATTATTAAAAAAACATGGACAAAAATTATACGATGCCGGTTTGCGTCGCATTAATGTTAGTTTAGATGCCATTGATAACGAAGTGTTCCAAGCGATAAATAATCGCAATATCAAAGCAACTACCATTCTAGATCAAATTGATTATGCCGTTTCTATTGGTTTCCATGTTAAAGTAAACGTTGTCATTCAAAAAGGTATTAATGATGATCAAATTATTCCAATGGTAGATTACTTTAAAGATAAGAATATTGAAATCA
>NGUZ01000172.1 GCA_002154655.1 Corynebacterium kefirresidentii | reverse complement strand
AAAGAATGCAAAGATAAAGAAGAATAATAGAATGGAAGAAATAGTGGGAGTGGGACAGAAATAATATTTTCTCAAAATTTATTTCGTTGTCCTACCCCGGCAAGGATGACTAGGTTTGAAAAAAGCTTGATTCAAGCGCATTTTCAAATCAGTCAGCTACTGACAAAATGATAAAATAGGCTGAGACATTTTATTTTGTCCCAGCCTCTAGATAAAAATATTATTTATTTTTTAGCTTTGTAACTATGATATATATGCCTATCATCACTAAAATCACTTGGAAAAAGTTACCAATTAACAAGACGA
>NGUZ01000171.1 GCA_002154655.1 Corynebacterium kefirresidentii | reverse complement strand
TTAACCATTTAGGTGTTTTTTCTCTAGATACAATCTCACGTGATTTTGAATAACGCTTTCTTGATTGACGTTGGTCATTACCTTTATATTCTGATTTTGATTCATTTGCTTTTAACGCATAGTTATATGCTTCTTTTGCAGTCTTAATACCTAATTTTTTCCAATTAGATGCGATTTCTAAAATATATGTTTTAGGTAGTTTCATCTCATTTTTTAGCATTACAAATTGTAAAAGAATATTAATTACACCAAAGCTTAATTTTTCTCTTTCGACTAACTCTTCAATCATTTTCTTTTGTTGAAATGTTGG
>NGUZ01000170.1 GCA_002154655.1 Corynebacterium kefirresidentii | reverse complement strand
AACAGCGACTTTTGAGATAAAGGTTTAATTACATAATTCATATCGCCAGTTTTATCTATTTCTATTTTAAGTCGGAACGTGCCCTGTTGATGATTTTTTATAATCTCCTTTACAAGATGTAACCAGTTCTCCTTTGAAAAGGCATAACCTAAACGTCCACATGATTGTTGTATTCGATTAATATGATATTGAAGTCTTGGAATTTCACCATTTTCTAAACGCATCGTTTCAAACAAGTTCATTTATAACATCTCCAATATCTTTGTTTTATCTCGAAACTCTTGTACTTCTTTTTCAGGTATAGAATCAATC
>NGUZ01000169.1 GCA_002154655.1 Corynebacterium kefirresidentii | reverse complement strand
TTCATTTTAAGTTTACAACACTTATTAGCAATGTATGCCGGAGCGATATTAGTACCAATTATTGTTGGTACCAGTCTTAAATTTACTCCGGAACAAATTGCGTATTTAGTCACAGTGGATGTTTTTATGTGTGGTGTAGCAACATTTTTACAAGCTAACAAAGTGACGGGTACAGGATTACCCATTGTGCTAGGATGTACATTTACTGCGGTAGCACCTATGATTTTAATCGGTCAAACGAAGGGCTTGGATGTGCTATATGGTTCATTATTTGTATCAGGTATTTTGGTTGTCATTATTGCACCATTCTTC
>NGUZ01000016.1 GCA_002154655.1 Corynebacterium kefirresidentii | reverse complement strand
CGCGCCACATCGAACGGGTCCCACGCCAGGGTGAGAGTCCGCGGGCCGTGGGCGTCCAGCAGCAACCAGGCCGCGCGCCGGCCTAGCTCATCGCAGGTGCCCTCCACAAAGAAGCCGCCGGGGGCAAGCCGAGAACACACCGTCTGCCAGGCCTCCTGGACCTGGTCCACGTCGTATTGGCGCAGCACATTAAATGCGCGCACCAGCTGCGGCCGGTAGCCAGCCAGTTCAAAACCGCCAAGCTCGAAGCGCACGCCGTCGCGCGGCGGCAGGACCCGGTCCGGATGGATTTCGAGCCCCCGGACGTCTACCTGCGGATTCGCCCGGCGCAGCCACCCTGCCCATTCCACGGTGGTGGCGTGCGAAGCCCCGTAGCCTACGTCGAGCGCGAGCGGCTTTTCCACGTGCCGCAGCAGCGTGGAAATCTCCGGGTGCGCGAGCATCCACCTATCGCAGCGGCGCAGCCGGTTGTGATTGGTGGTGCCGCGGGTAATAACGCCAAAAGGCCGACCCGCAGCTGCGCTAGCGCGCAGATTATGTGCGTGGTCGGCCATAGATTTCTGTTCTGTAGAACTTAGGCGTTCTCAGAAATCCACTGCTCGGTGAGCTTTCCTTCGTTATCGAAGAGCTCAGCCAGGGATTCGCCCACCTTCGGCTCGATGGCGGCGCCCATCATCGGGATATTGACCGAAATCTCGTTGACGTAGGACAACTTGGTCATCTCGCCCTCACCAGCCAGGGAGATATCGCCCTTGAAGTCCACCGGGGTGCCCTTGACATCTGCGGTGTAGTTAACGTCAGCGGCTTCACCGTTGAGCTCGTCTACGGTGACCACGCGCTTGACCTTGAGGTCCTGGGAGACCATGGCGCGCACTGCCTCTGGCAGCAGGGTGGTCGGCAGAACCTCGAAAAGGGTGGCAACGTTATCGCTGAAGTCATGCACCTGACCCGCCTCAGGGGAGAGGTTGGCCACGATGTACTCCCAGTATTCCTTGGTGAGCAGCGCCTTGTGCACCTTTTCGATGGGCTGATTGATGGTTACGGTGTTTTCACTACGGGTTGACATGCTTAACAGACTACCTTGGTAGGCGTGCTTGATAAATCTTTGACGCAACAGCTCACAGCGATCGACGGCGTGGAACTGGACTCTACCGCCACCTTTGCGGATCTGACTACGCTGCGTGTGGGTGGAAAACCGCAGGCCGCACTGCGCTGCTCGCAGCCGGATGCCGCCGTGTCCGTTGTCCGCGCCCTGGATCGCGCTGCGGTGAAGTTCATAGTCGTCGGCGGCGGGTCCAACCTCTTGGTGGCCGATGGCTCCGTGGATGTCGTCGCTGTCATCCTCGACTTCGACGAGGTCTCCATGGACACCGAGACCGGAATGGTGCGCGCGCAGGCCGGCGCCGTCTGGGATGACGTGGTGGCTCGCTCCGTGCAGCTTGGCCTGGGCGGCATCGAGTGTCTCTCCGGCATCCCTGGCACCGTGGGCGCGGTCCCCGTGCAGAATGTGGGTGCCTATGGCGCGGAAATCTCCGAGGTCCTTAGCCGCGTGCGCCTTTATAACCGCCGCACCGATACCGATGAGTGGGTCCCCGCCTCCGATCTAGAGCTGGCCTATCGCTATTCCAACCTGAAATTCACCGGCCGCGCCGTGGTGCTGGAGGTGGAGCTGCAGCTCGATACCGAGGGTCTTTCCCGCCCACTGCGCTTTGGCCAGCTCACCCAGAACCCGGGCGAGCGCCGCCCCGTGGCCGAGGTCCGCGAGGAGGTCCTCAAGCTCCGCCGCGGCAAGGGCATGGTGCTCGACCCCACCGACCATGACACCTGGTCCGCCGGCTCCTTCTTCACCAACCCGGTGGTGGACTCCGCTCTTGCCGACGCCGTCCAGGCCAAGGTCCGTACCTCGCTTGGCGACGCCACCGCAGACTCCATGCCCCGCCACCCCTCTGCCGAGACCGGCCGGGAAAAGCTGTCTGCCGCCTGGCTCATTGACCGCGCCGGGTTTGCCAAGGGCTATCCGGGCTCCGGCAGGGCCACGCTCTCGACGAAGCACACGCTGGCGCTGACCAACCGCGGCGAGGCCACGGCCGCCGATATTGTGGACCTCGCCCGCACCATCCGCGACGGCGTCCACGAAACCTTCGGCGTGGAACTCGTGCCAGAACCCGTGTGGATAGGCCTTTCCCTCGACGAGTAGCGCGCGACCGCGCTGTCGCTCCGAGTCTCGGGGCATAAAACCTACAAAGCAGCCACGATAGCGCCCTTAACCACGCGGTTTTCGGGTCTATCGTGGCTGCTTTTCAGTTCGGCGCCTCTCGCACCGGCGACTCGCTTAGGCCGCCATGACCTGGAGCCACTCATCCTTAGCGCCCAGGAATGCGCGGGCTGCTTCCTGCGCGCCCTCCAAGCTGTGGTGCGCACCCCAACCGCACTGCTCTTCATTGGCGGCCGGTACCTCGGTAGCGTTAAGAATATCGTTGAGCGCGCCTTCTACCGCGCGCAGCAGCTCGTCCTGCTCCATGCCGTTGGTGATGGCGTAGAAGCCGGTGCGGCAGCCCATCGGGGCGAAACCGATGAGCTTATCGGTGTAATTGCGCATGAAGTTTGCCATCATGTGCTCTACCGAATGTAGCGCCTTGGTATCCAGGTGGTCCTGGTTAGGCTGGCAAAAGCGCAGGTCATACTTGATGATTTCGACGCCGCCGCCCAAATCCGTGCGGTCGGCCACGCGGATATACGGCGCGCTGACTAGGCGGTGGTCGAGTTCGAAGGACTTAACGTTGAGCTTCTTTTCATTCTGGTCAGTCATGCTTCTCCAGTGTAATCACGGCTGAGTGTCACTTCCTGAAATAGATTCTTTACCGCATACGCTGGGATAATATGAGCACTCTCGACGACGCCGCCGAGGCCCCCGGCGCCGCACGCACCCCTGGGGACTTGCCTTCTGCCGAACAGCCTGAAGGTAAGCAGCCTGCTGGCGCTCCGTCGAGCGCCGCGGCCACTCCGGTGAGCGAATCCGAGTACGAGGGGGCGGATAAGATCGTGCCCAGCACCGCGCCCACCGTGGTCAAGATTGCGGGCCATACCGAGGAAGTAGATCCCCTGGCCCGCGGCAACCGCTTGCGCAAGGAAAGCTGGGGGCTGGTGGTGCGCCGCGTGTGGGCTGATTTCTTCCATGATGCCTTGATGGATCGTGCGGCCACGATGACGTACTTCACGCTCATGGCCTTTGCCCCCACGGTGCTGGCCGCCTATTCCATCGCCACGCTCATTTTCTCCTCGCGGCGTGCCGAGGTGCACGAATTAACCTCTCAATTCATTGCGGACTACGTGCCCAGTTCCATGACGGAGCAGGCCGAAAAATTGGTTGGCTCCATCATTGGCTCCACAGCCCAAGGCACCTTCGCGCTGGTGGTATCCGTGCTGGTTTCTCTTTTTGCCGCCTCGGCCTATGTGCGTGCTTTCTCGCGCACCGCCAATACCGTTTACGGGCGGGTAGAGGGCCGCGGAATAATCCGCACCTGGGCACTCATGTGGGGGCTTACTATCGTCCTGGTCATCGGCGCGGTGATCGTGCTTTTTGCTAACCTGCTGCGCGATACCATTGTCAGCGGTGTGGTCGAACCGTTAGCCGGCAAGCTAGAGATGCAAGGCACCGCGGACTTTTTGGGCGGCATCTTTATGCCGGTGTGGAATTGGCTGCGCTTCCCGCTCACCGTGGTGGTCGTGCTGACGTTGATTGCCATCCTGTACCACTTTTCCCCGAATGTGCGGCCAGCGCGCTTCCGCTGGATAACTCTCGGTTCCGTGGTGGCGCTTAGCACCAATGTCGTGGTGTGGGGAGCCTTTGCGCTGTATACCCAGCGCTTTGCTGGGGCCAGCGTCTACGGCGCCTTCAGCCTCATCATGGCCGTATTCATGGCCGTATGGTTATCTAATACGATGCTCATTTTGGGCATCAAAATCGATGCGGAGGTATTGCGAGCCAAAGAGCTGCAACTGGGTCTGCACGCCGCGCGGCATATTCAGGCTCCGCCGCGTTCCGATGCCGCCGCCAAATCCCAAGCCCGCGCCCAACTTGACCTAGAAGAGCGGTCCGAGCGCATCTACAAACAAGCGGTGTGCAAAGCAGAAAACGACGCAGACTAGTCGCGGTGAAGGCGGGCAAGGAGATCGCGCTGGACATCACGGCGGCGCAGCTTACCTAGCTGATCTTCGGCGAGCTTATCCATGGCAAAGAATCTTTGCGGCACCTTATAGCGCGCCAGCAGCCCGCGGCAGTGCTCGCGCAAGGCAGCTTCGTCGACCCGGGCGCCGGGGGCTAGGACCACGCAGGCAGCGACGTCCTCAGAACCATCGGAGCGGGGAGTGCCTACGACGGCGGCTTGGGCGATATCGGGGTGGGAGGCTAAAGCCTCCTCCACCTCGCCGGGATAAACATTGAAGCCGCCGGTAATGATGATTTCTTTAATGCGGCCCACCAACCGGATATGGCCATCGGGTTCGCGCACGCCCATGTCTCCTGTGCGGAACCAACCTTCATGGAAGGCGGCTGAGGTAGCGGGGGCGTCGGCAAGGTAGCCGCCAAAAACCTGCGGGCCGCGGGCGAGGATCTCGCCGGCCACGCCATCCGGTTGGGTGCGGCTGAGATCGGCAGGATCACCGATGCGCAGCTGCGTATCCGGCAAAGGCAGGCCGATGGTGCCGGCGCGCCGGGTGTCATCAAGGGGATTGATGGTCAGCACGGGAGAGGTTTCCGTCAGCCCATAACCTTCCACCAACATGCCACCGGTGCGTGCCTCCCACGGGTCGATGATGCGCGAGGGCAGCGAGGCGGCGCCCGAGATGGAATAGCGCACCCCGCCGAGATCCGAGGGAGACTCGGAATCAGCGGCAGTGGAAGCGTAGTTCATGGCGCGCTCGTAGATGGTCGGCACGCCCGGCATCCAGGTGGGGCGGCGGGTGGCAAGCGCTTCCGTCACTGCGTCGGTGTGTGGAGCGGCAAGCAGGATAATCTCGGCCGCGCAGCGCACCGCAAGCAGCACGCTCATCGTCAGGCCATAGGAATGGAACATGGGCAACGCGGCCAGGAAGCGCTCATGGCCGGGGCGCAGTGGGGCCTGAGTTTCTAGCTGCAAGCAGTTGGCAGCGAGGTTGCCGTGGGTTAAGACCACGCCCTTGGGGCGGGCGGTGGTGCCGGAGGTGTAGAGGATAAGGGCGGCGTCGGCAAGCGCGGCTGGGTACGGCTCCACCGGGGTACCGGAGAGGGGAAGGGGCTTGCTAAGGGAAACGGAGATGGTGGTCTCCACCTGCGCGGATACCGTGGGGGCAATGTCCTCCCAGGCAATGGCCACGCGGGCGCCATGGTGGGCGAGCAGCGGGGTGAGCTCGTGCGCGGTATAGCGCGGGTTATGCTCGACCACCACCGCGCCCAGGCGCAGGATGGCAAAGAACGCCACCACGTGTTGCGGGCAATTAGGGAGCAGGAGCGCCACCCGGTCGCCGGGGCGCACGCCCATCTCGCGCAAGGCGCCGGCCGCGGCCGCCACCTGGGCATCGAGCTCGCTATAGGTTAGCGTGTGGCCGGCGAAGTAGGTGGCCGGGCGCTGTGGAAACTGTGCGACGGCCGCCGTGAGGAAATCCGTCAAGGTAGCGCCATAGTGAATTTCTGCCATAGCCGCTAAGTTTAGGCCTTTGCCTCCAGCAGCTCGAGTAGGTCCTTGCGTACCTGGTGCCGGCGAATCTTGCCTAGATGGTCGCGCGCCAAATCCTCAAAGTGATAGAACGTGCGCGGGACCTTGTAGCGGGTAAGGCGCTCGCGGCAGAATTCCTTCAATCCCTCGGGATCGAGCACGGCGCCATCGCGCAGGGTGACGCAGCCGACGACATCCTCGGAGCCATCCTGGCGCGGGCGGCCCACGGCGGCGACATCCACCACGTCGGGGTGCTCTGCAATTGCCTCTTCTACCTCTGCGGGGTAGACGTTGAAGCCGCCGGTGATGATGATTTCCTTAATGCGGCTGACTAGGCGGACCCAGCCGTCTTCTTCCATGACTGCCATGTCTCCGGTGCGGAACCAGCCGTTATGGAAGGACTCCTCTGTTGCTTCTTGGTTGCCAAAATAGCCTTGGAAAATTTGCGGACCACGCGCGAGCAACTCGCCTGGCTGGCCATCAGGCTGGGTTTCATCCAGATTCTTCGGATTGGCAATGCGTACCTCGGCATCTGGGAATGGGAGCCCCACATAGCCAGGGCGATTCTTTCCGTTCATTGGGTTGCCAATTAACACGGGGGAGCACTCGGTCATGCCAAAGCCTTCTACGAGTCGTCCGCCGGTCATGGACTCCCACCGTTCCACGATTTCTACGGGCAGTGTAGCGGCACCGGAAAAAGCGTTGCGGATGCCGCTTAAGTCCACGTCTTTGTCTTCGGCTGCGTCCATGATCTTCTGATAGAGGGTGGGAACCCCTGGCAGCCAGGTAGGCGTGCGCTTTTTCACGATGTCCAGGATGAGCGGCATTTGTGGGGAAGGAAGCAAGATAAGCTCGGCGCCCATGTACACGCTAAAAATGCACAGTGTGGTCATGCCGTAGGCGTGAAACATCGGTAATGCGGCGAGGAAGCGCTCTTTGTGCTTTCCCATTTCTGGAACCCAAGCTTGGCCTTGGACGCAATTAGCTATGAGATTACCGTGCGAGAGCATTCCGCCTTTGGGTTTTCCGGTGGTGCCGGAAGTGTAAAGGATGAGCGCGACGTCAGCCTGGCTGATGCGTGGCATTTCTAGGGCGCTGCCGTCGCCGCCAATAGCTGAGCCGATCAGGGTAGACCACGCTACTGTGTTTGGTGCATGCTCGGTGAGCTGCTCGCGTTTAGCAGCTAGCGGTGGGATAGGCAGGCGGAGCGCGAGGCGCTTGAGTGGTGGCATGGCATCGACCATGTTGACGGAGACGATGGTCTCTAGCGGGGTAGTCGAGCGCAGCTTTTCCAGCGTGGAGGCGGTTTTATCCCAAGAGATTGCTACGCGGGCACCATGATCTCGGAAAAGGCCTTCCAATTCGTGGGCGGTATAAAGTGGGTTGTGCTCGACCACGGTGGCACCAAGTAGCTGCACCGCATAGAAGGCCGCGACGTGCTGAGGGCAGTTGGGCAGCACGATGGCCACCTTGTCGCCTGGGCGAATACCAAAAGCCTTGAGCCCGGCCGCGGCGGCGCGCACTTGGGCGTCGAGCTCCGCGTAGGTCTGCGTGCGGCCGAAGAAATAGGTGGCGGGTTTATTGGCGTTGACCCGCAGGTTATCGCGGTAATAGTCGACGATGGTTTTATTACCGTAGTCCAGCGTGTGAGGGGTCCATTCGCTGTAGTGATCGAGCCAAGCTCGGGAGGTGGAAGCGGACACGCAAAACCTTTCGTTTGGGTAAATAATTAGTTTTAAAAAATCAGTATAGAGAAAACGTGAAGAAGCCCTCTAGTTTTCTTCCAGTGTCAGCAAAAAACGTTTGGCTTCCAGACCGCCCGCATAGCCGCCGAGCCCGCCGTCGCTGCGCAGCACCCGGTGGCATGGCCGCACGATGAGCAGGGGATTGGCACCGCACGCACTGCCCACGGCCCGCGTCGCGCCGGGCCGGCCCAGCAGCTTGGCGACGTCGCGGTAGGTGACCGTCTCCCCATAGCCAATCTCGGCCAGTTGCGCATGCACTGCGGCGCGAAAGTCGGTCGTCGCAGGCGGGTCGAGGGGCAGCTCGAAGGCGCGGCGCTGGCCGGCGAAATACTCCGCGAGCTGTGCCTGGGCGGCGTCGAGCACGTCCGCGCTGCGCTTTTCGATGCCCCCTTCCTCTACACTGCCCACCGCTTCCTGCAGGGTGCTGGCCGCGGTGAATTCGACGCGGGAAACCCCCCGCGGGCTCGCCTGCAAACGCAGGGGTCCGAGGGGGCTATCGATTAGGCGGAACAAGTTAATTCTGCTCGGCCTCGAGGCGGCGGATGAGGTCTGCCTGGACCTCGCGGCGGCGGATCTTGCCCATCTGGTCCTTGGCCAGCTCCTCAAAGTGGTAGAAGGTGCGCGGGACCTTGTAGCGGGTCAGGCGCTCGCGGCAGTAGTCCTTGAGCCCCTCCGGGTCCAGGGCGGCGCCATCGGCGAGGTCGAGGCAGGCCACGACGTCCTCGGAGCCGTCTTCGCGTGGGCGGCCGACCACGGCGACGTCATCGATACTCGGGTGCTCGCGCAGGATTTCTTCCACCTCGCCCGGATACACGTTGAAGCCGCCGGTGATGATGATTTCCTTGATGCGGCTGACCAGGCGGATGAAGCCGTCTTCTTCCATGACGCCCATGTCACCGGTGCGGAACCATTCGCCGTGGAAGGCGGCCTCGGTGGCCTCCTCGTTGTTGAGGTAGCCCTTGAAGATCTGCGGACCGCGGGCCAGCACCTCGCCTTCGACGCCGTCCGGCTGGGTCTCGTCCAGGTTATCCGGGTTGGCAATGCGCACCTGGGTATCCGGGAACGGAATGCCCACGTAGCCTGGGCGGCGGTCGGTGCTCATGGGATTGCCCACAATAATCGGCGAGCACTCGGTGAGGCCGTAGCCCTCCACCAAGAGGCCGCCGGTGTAGTTCTCCCACTTGTTGACCGTGTCCGAAGGCAGGGTAGATGCGCCGGAGAAGGCCGCGCGCACACCCTTGATGGGGATTTCTTGATCCTCGGCGGCCTTCACGATGCGCTCGTAGAGCGTCGGCACGCCCGGTACCCAGGTTGGGGTGTGCTTTTTCATCAGCTGCATAATGAGCGACATATCTGGCTTAGGCAGGATAACCAGCTCGCCGCCGATAAACTGCGCCAGGGTCACGTTCATGGTCAGGCCATAAGCATGGAAGAAGGGGAGGGCGGCGAGCATGCGCTCGGGCTTATCGCCCAAGCCCGGTACCCACGCCTTGCCCTGCAGGAGGTTGGAAAACAGGTTCCCGTGCGAGAGCATGGCGCCCTTCGGGGCGCCGGTGGTACCAGAGGTATACATGATGAGCGCGATGGTGTCCTTGTCCACGTCTTCCGGCGTGGTGATATCGCTGCCGTCGCCACCGATTGCGTTGCCCACCAAAGTTTCCCACGGCACGGTATTTGGCGCCGGGGAAGATAGCTGCTCGCGCTTGGACTTGAGCGGCGGAATAGGCAGGCGCAAAGCGGCGCGCTGCAGGGTGGGCATGGCGTTGATCATGTTGATGGACACGACCGTTTCCAGGTTGGTGTTTGCCCGCAGCTTCTCCAGCGTGGGCGCGGCCTTGTCCCAAGCGATGGCGATGCGCGCGCCGTGATCTTGGAAGAGTCCTTCCAACTCATGGGCGGTGTAGAGCGGGTTATGCAGTACCACCTGCGCACCGAGCTTCAGAATGGCATAAAACGCCGCGATGTACTGCGGCGAGTTGGGCGCGACGATCGCTACGCGGTCACCTGGCCGCACGCCGAAGGCCTTCAGGCCCGCGGCCGCTGCGCGAACCTGGCGGTCTAGCTCAGCATACGTTTGGGTGCGTCCGAAGAAGTAGGTGGCTGGTTTATCGGCGTTGACCTCAAGATTGTTGTCGTAGATATCCAGCAACGTGGTATCGCCGTACTCAAGGTGGTGCGGTGTCCATTCCGGGTAATACTGGAGCCAAGCCTGTGATTCGTATGCGGACAAAACGTGACCTTTCGGTAGCGTAGGTTTCTGGCAGGGGCCAGTATAGCGCCGCTAGAATGGAGCGCCATGCGCATCGCCATGATCTCTATGCATACATCCCCTATCGAGCAGCCTGGCTCAGGGGATGCGGGTGGAATGAACGTCTACGTCCTCAATATTGCCCGCCAATTGGCCCGCCGGGGAATCGAGGTAGACGTCTATACCCGCGCCACCCGGCCCAGCCAAGGCGAAATCATTGCGGTGGAGCCTAGCCTGCGCGTTATCAATATCGTCGCGGGCCCGTACGAGGGGCTAGACAAAGAGGATCTCCCTACCCAGCTGGCCGCCTTCGCCGGCGGCATGGTGCAATTTGCCAAATGGCAGGGTAAAAAATATGACCTTATTCACTCCCACTATTGGCTCTCCGGCCAGGTGGGCTGGCTGCTACGGGATCTCTGGGGTATCCCGCTCATTCACACAGCGCATACCCTAGCCGCGGTGAAAAACGCCTCGCGGACGGCGGATGACACCTTGGAATCCGAAGCCCGCCGCATCTGCGAACAGCAATTGGTGGATAACGCGGACTTGCTGGTGGTCAATACCGAGCAAGAAGCCCGCGACTTGGCCGAACACTATGATGCCGAGCGAGACATCATCCGCGTGGTCTCGCCCGGCGCCGACGTAGAGCTTTTTACCCCTGGCACGGACCGCAATACCGAGCGCTCCCGCCGCGAGTTGGGCATTCCGCTGCACACCAAGGTGGTGGCCTTTGTTGGCCGCTTACAAAAATTCAAAGGCCCGGAGGTCCTCATCCGCGCCACGGCCGAGCTCTTCCGCCGCGAGCCGACCCGCAACCTGCGGGTGCTTATCTGCGGCGGCCCGTCGGGGGCCAATACAGCGCCGGAGGCATATAGGGAGTTGGCGCGGGAATTGGGCGTCGATAAGCGTGTGCGCTTTTTGGGCGCCCGCCCGCCGGAGGAGCTGGTGGGGGTCTACCGCGCGGCCGATATTGTGGCGGTGCCCAGCTATAACGAGTCCTTCGGCCTGGTGTCTCTGGAGGCCCAAGCCTCTGGCACGCCGGTGGTTGCTGCCGCCGTCGGCGGGCTGCCCATTGCCGTGGCCGACGGGGAGACTGGCTTGCTGGTGCACTCGCACGATCCGGTGGATTGGGCTGATGCCTTGGCCCGCCTGCTTGACGACGATCCCATGCGCATCGCCATGGGCGAAGCCGCCGTCGCCCACGCCGCGCGTTTTAGCTGGGCCAGCTCCGCCGCCGCGCTCGCAGAAATCTATGACGAGGCCAGCCATATCGAGGTTCCAGACTGCCATCAACGGCGGGCAAGTGGTGATTAAACCTCCTACGCCGGGAGTCATTTCGTGGCATGCTGGAAACATGACTAACGGAAAGCTAATTCTCCTTCGCCATGGCCAATCCAAGTGGAACGAGTCCAACCAGTTCACTGGCTGGGTCGATGTAGACCTGACCGAAAAGGGTGAGGCGGAAGCCAAGCGCGGCGGCGAGCTGCTCGCGCAGGAAGGCATTCTGCCGGACGTCCTTTATACCTCTCTTCTGCGCCGCGCTATCCGCACCGCAAATATCGCGCTCAATGCCGCCGACCGTCACTGGATCCCAGTAGTGCGCGATTGGCGCCTCAATGAGCGCCACTACGGCGCGTTGCAAGGCCTGAACAAGGCTGAGACCAAGGAAGAGTACGGCGAGGAAAAGTTCATGGCATGGCGCCGCTCCTATGACACGCGCCCGCCAGAGCTGGCCGATGACTCCGAATACTCCCAGGCCAATGACCCGCGCTACGCAGACCTAGATAAGGTCCCGCAGACCGAGTGCCTCAAGGATGTTGTCGCCCGCTTTGTGCCGTACTTTGAAGAGGAAATCCTCCCACGCGCCAAGAAGGGCGAGACCGTGCTCATCGCCGCTCATGGCAACTCCCTGCGCGCACTGGTCAAGCACCTGGACAATATCTCTGATGATGATATTGCCGGATTGAATATCCCCACCGGCATCCCGCTGGTTTATGAGATTACCGAGGATGGCTCGGTAGTAAACCCAGGCGGTACCTACCTGGATCCGGAAGCTGCTGCTGCCGGTGCCGCCGCCGTTGCTGCGCAGGGCGGTAAGTAAGTAACTGCGCTAAAGTCCCCGGGGAGTATTCCCTGGGGACTTTGTGATGGATAGGCTAGACACGTGGAACTGATTCTTTCCTTTGCCGCCGGCGTGGTGGCCTGCGGGTTGGCGCTGCCGGTGATTTCCTGGGTGCGCGGGCGCATTGCTCGCTACCGTCAAGCGACCGATGCCGGGGCCAATCAGGTCACGACGGTTAGCCAGGTGCTGCACTTGGCCGTGCAAGGCTCGCCGACGGCGCTGACGGTGCTAGACCGCAGCCAAGAAATCGTCATGTCTAATCCGGCCGCGCACGAGATGTCCTTGGTCCATGACCGGGCCGTTAACCCGGAGGTATGGGAGACCGCGCAGGAGGTCTTCGAAGACAAGGAGACCCGCACCGTCGACATAGCTATTCCCAAGCGGCGCACAGGACACCGCGTGACACAGGTCAGGGCGGTGATTAAGCCACTGACTCTTAATGACGGCCGCTTTGTCATTATCTACGGCACCGATGAAAGCGAAAATGTCCGCATGGAGTCCGCCCGCCGTGACTTCGTGGCGAACGTCTCCCACGAGCTCAAGACGCCCGTCGGCGGCATTGCCCTGCTGGCGGAGGCCCTGCTACAAGACCCCGGCGACCAAGAGACCGTGGAGTACTTTGGCAATAAGGTCTATAAGGAAGCCAACCGCATGGCCGATATGGTCAGCGAACTTATCTCCCTGTCCAAGCTGCAGGGAGCCGAGGCCCTGCCGGAGATGGAACCCCTAGCCGTAGATGATCTCATCGATGAAGCCCTCTCGCGCAACCACCTTGCTGCCGAAGCCCGTTCCATCGAGCTCAACCGCGGCGCCTCTGTCGGCGTGCAGGTTAAAGGCGATCGATCCTTGCTGGTAACAGCACTATCCAACCTAGTCTCCAATGCGATTAACTACTCGCCGGAGAAAATGCCGGTGTCCGTCTCCCAAAAGGTGGTGGATGGTGGGGTCGTACTCATCCGCGTCACGGACCGTGGCATCGGCATTGCACCGGATGACCAGAAACGTGTTTTTGAACGCTTCTTCCGTGTAGACCAAGCCCGGTCGCGGCAGACCGGAGGCACTGGCCTAGGATTAGCAATTGTTAAACACGTGGTGGCCAACCATGGTGGCAATATCAAACTATGGTCCCGGCCGGGTACGGGTTCTACATTCACCATTGAATTGCCCATCTATAGGGAAGAAAAGCCAGCGCAGGAAGCTGGCATGAAGGATAATGAGAAAAGGGATGCCGTCGACGCGGCGGCGCCTGGGCTCCCGCGTGCAGTGGCACGCGTTGCAGCACGTCGAAAGGATAAAGCACAATGACCACCATCCTCATCGTTGAAGATGAAGAGTCGCTGGCAGATCCGCTGGCATTCCTCCTCCGCAAGGAAGGTTTTGAGCCCATCATCGCGCATGATGGCCCTACCGCGCTGGAAAAGTTTGCCGCAAACGACATCGATATCGTCCTTTTGGACCTCATGCTACCCGGCATGTCCGGCACCGAGGTATGCAAACAGCTGCGCACTACTTCGTCCGTGCCCGTCATCATGGTCACCGCGCGCGACTCCGAGATTGATAAGGTCGTCGGCCTCGAGCTGGGCGCCGATGACTACGTCACCAAGCCTTATTCTTCCCGCGAGCTTATCGCCCGCATCCGCGCGGTACTGCGCCGCGGCCATGATTCTGGAGCCGGTGCCGAGACCGAGGCCGAAGAAGAGGTAGCCGAGCAGATCCTCGAAGGCGGCCGCGTCAAGATGGACGTGGAGCGCCACACCGTTACCGTCGCAGATGAGCCGGTATCCATGCCCCTCAAGGAATTCGACCTCCTGGAGTACCTATTGCGCAACGCCGGTCGCGTGCTCACCCGCGGTCAGCTCATTGACCGCATTTGGGGCGCTGATTATGTCGGCGATACCAAGACGCTCGACGTCCACGTCAAGCGCCTCCGCTCCAAGATCGAGGAACAGCCCTCCCGCCCGAAGCACTTGGTCACGGTGCGCGGTCTGGGCTATAAATTCGAGCTCTAATCTTCCGCCTGCGGGCTTTCCGCCTGCAGGCTCCCGGCCTTCACACTGGCCGGGTGCTGCGTGAGCTGGACGCCGTGTTCGGTCGCTGCCGCTCGGGCCTTGCAGTGCGCGGCCAGAATCTCATAAGACTCGCGGCCCATCAGGGCTACCAGCTCGTCCTCGTGCGACTGCCACATCGGCAGCGGGTTGGCGTGACAGGCGGAATCGGCTGAGCAATACCAATCAAAATCTTCGCCGCCATTGCCCCAGCCGCGACGGTCATACTCGCCTATCTGGGTGCGTAGGATCTCCTGCCCATCCGGGCGTTCTTCATAATCCTCGTACCGGCGCAGCGGCAGCTGCCAGCACACCTCCGGCTTGACCACCGTGAGTTCTTCGCCGGCATTCACCGCCCACTGGTGCAGCGCGCAGCCCGTGCCCGTTGCCCAACCGGTGCGGTTGGCAAAAATGCACGCGCCATCCACAATCGGCGTCTTAAGGGCCGGCTCCGGTTCCCCGTCCTCGCCGTCGAGTTCGTCCCATTCCAGCCACGGCTCTAATTCATCCGTAGCGTCTTGCGCGAGGAATTCATCTACCCCCGCTGGGCGCAGCTGCCAATATTCGGCGGGCATGCGCGCGACGGCGTCATAAAGCTGGTCGCGGTCTTCCTCATCGGCCATATAAGCGCCATGCACGCAGCAGCCCACTTCGGGCTGGCGCTTGTCGATGCCCCGGCATGCCGAAGTACCAAATTGGCAGCTGTAGTGCGATTCCACCCATGTCAGGTCGATGGAAAAGACGTGGTGCGGGTCGTTAGGATTGGTAAATTCAAACCACTCCCGCGGGAAATCGGGGGCCTCTTCGCGGCCTGCTCTTATCGACGCCGCCGCGGGCGAGCTCGCGGGAAAACCTAGATATACCGTGTCAGATTTTGGGCGATTCACACCTAACCACGGTAGACCTACTACGCTATTAGTGTGCGATTAGGTGTATTAGACGTCGGAAGCAATACTGTCCACCTTGTTGCGGTCGATGCCGCGACGGGCGGACGACCGACTCCGATGAGTGATTGGAAGACCCCGCTCCGGCTGGTAGAACAGCTGGACAAGAAGGGCAACATCCATGAAAAGGGTGTAAAGAAGCTGGTCAGCGCCGTAGCTGAAGCTAGCGAGCTGGGTGAAAAGCTGGGCTGCGCTGAATTCATTGCCTTTGCTACCTCGGCGGTGCGCTCCGCGCCCAATTCGGAGGAGGTGCTCGATGAGGTGGAAAAGCATACCGGCGTGCGCCTGCAAATCCTCTCCGGCGTGGAAGAAGCCCAGCTGACCTTCCTCTCCGCTCGTCGCTGGTATGGCTGGTCCGCCGGTCGTATCACCAACCTGGATATCGGCGGCGGCTCGCTGGAGCTTTCCACCGGTACTGATGAGCACCCCGACCTTGCCTTCTCCCTCGACCTAGGTGCCGGCCGGTTGACCCATAATTGGTTCGATACCGACCCACCAGAGAAGAAGAAGGTAAGTGCGCTGCGCGATTTTATTGATGCGGAGCTCGAGGACGTTGCCGCACAGATGAAGGCTATGGGTCCCGCCGGCCTCGCCGTGGGCACCTCTAAAACCTTCCGTACGCTTGCACGACTTACCGGTTCTGCGCCCTCGTCTGCCGGCCCATACGTCAAGCGCACGCTGACTGCACCGGGTCTGCGTCAGTTGATTTCCTTCATCTCCCGCATGACTGCGGCAGACAGAGCGGACCTAGAAGGTGTAAGTTCTAACCGATCGCACCAAATCGTTGCCGGCGCTCTGGTGGCCGAGGCATCCATGCGAGCCTTGGAAATCGAGAAGCTGGAAATCTGCCCGTGGGCGCTGCGTGAGGGCGTCATTTTGCGCCGGACCGACAAGGGATTGGAATAGGAAGAGAACATGGCTGACCAGAATAAGTTGACCGTGGCAGAGCTGCTGGCTCGCAATAACAAAGCCCGCGGCGAGAAGGAAAGCAAGAAAGACAACCGTTCTCGCCGCCACCGCCGCAGCCTGGATGAAGGCGGCATTTCCGTTGCCGAGCTGACCGGCAACCTCAAGAAGGTCAAGGCTTCTCCTGCCGAGGCCAAGCACACCTCCGTCTCTATCGACGAAGACGCCCCCGTCATCCGTTCCCCCAAGTCAGCCGAACAGGCCGGTGCCGATTCCGCGAAGAAGCCCGCCGCAAAGCCGGCGGCAAAGCGCGCGGCACAGCCCGCAGCTAAGGCGGCGCAGACTACCAAGCCCACCACAAAGACTGCAGCTGCTTCGTCCGCTACTCCGGCCGCTGCTGCTACCGGCGCGGCACCGGACGCGGCGAAGAAGAACCAGCCTTCAGCCGATGACACCGCGGTAATCCAGCGGGTGGATAAGGCGGGCGAGGCTAAACCTACTGCTGCAAAGCCTGCTGCGGACACGCCAGCGGCAAAGAAGCCAGACGCGGACAAGGCCCGCGCTGAAAAGCAGGGCACTGCGAAGCCTGCTGCTGAAAAGCCTAAGGATGACAAGCGCGCGAAGGCGGCCGGAGCGGGAGCTGCGGCAGCAGGTGCTGGAGCGGCCGCGGCGGCGGTGCCGGCGTCGAAGAAGGCGGGCGTCGCCAAGAGCGCAGAGGAAACCGGCAACCTACCCAAGGTCGAGGACAACGAGGATTGGGTGGAAGAAGAGCACGAGAAGCTCAACCCAGTTTCCATCCTGCTGATGATCGTCGCGGGCATCCTGCTGGCGATTGTCATCTTCAAGGGCTTTGAGATTTTGTGGGATAATTTCCCACGCCTGGTCGTGGCCGTCCTAGCGCTGTGCGTCACCGCGATTATGGTCGGCGTGACCCACGCGCTGCGCACCGCGCGCGATGGTTTCTCCATGTTCCTGGCCGGCTTTACCGGCCTCGTCCTTACCTTCGGCCCGCTCCTACTGGTTATGCTTTAAGCCCGCGCTTGGCGATGCCCCGGTTACCCCACACGGTAGCCGGGGTTCCGCATTTTTGGCATGGTGGAGACTATGACAAAAATTGCAATTTTAGGCGGCGGACAAATCGGTGAGGCTTTGACCTCGGGACTCGTGGCATCGGGCTTTGCGGGCTCGGATATCACGGTTACCAATCGCACCGAATCGCGCAGCCACGAACTCGAACAGACCTATGGCGTGAATACCACCAGCGATAATGCGGCCGCGGTAGACGGCGCGGACTATATCTTCGCGTGCGTGAAGCCCTACGCCATCCTGGAACTGCTCGAAGGTCTTTCGCCGGCGAAGGACGCCGTGGTCGTTTCCATGGCCGCAGGCCTAACGCTAGAGCAGCTGCAGGGTGCGGTGGGCGAAGGCCAGCCGGTGGTGCGCGTCATGCCCAATACCCCCATGTTGGTGCGCCGCGGCATGTGCACCTGCGCGGCCGGCGAGCACGTGAGCGATGCCCAGATGGACGGCGTGCGCGAGCTGCTCGAAGCCGTCGGTGAGGTC
The DNA here is from genome assembly GCA_002154655.1 of Corynebacterium kefirresidentii. GTDB lineage: Bacteria > Actinomycetota > Actinomycetes > Mycobacteriales > Mycobacteriaceae > Corynebacterium > Corynebacterium kefirresidentii. The sequence goes on along the minus strand of NGUZ01000016.1, from coordinate 42,182 downwards.
GCGGTTATCCCAGAGAAGAATATCGACGCCGCCACCGCGCTGGCGGGCTCCTCCCCGGCATACTTTTTCCTCGTGGCAGAGGCGCTTGTCGACGCCGGCGTGCAGCTCGGCCTTCCCCGCGACGTCGCTGAGAAGCTTGCCGCCCAGGCTGCGGCCGGCTCCGGCGAGATGTTGGCCAGCTCTGGCCGTTCGGCCACCCAGCTGCGTGCCGGAGTGACCTCGCCGGGCGGCACCACCGCGGCCGCTGTCCGCGAGCTGGAGGAGTCCGGCCTGCGTGGAGCGTTCTACCGCGCGGCAGAGGCCTGCTCCGACAAGGCTAAGGAGCTTGGCTAAAGCTTCCGTGCGCGACCTCCCCGTGGCGGGGGTGTACCCGCCCGGGAGCGCTGGGGCGGGTGTTAAGCAGCGCTTTCGGGGTAAACCCTAATGAATGCTGTGAAGAAATTTGGCACTTGGGTCGCATTAGTCACATGTTTCACGATAGGCTAGGACAAGCACGTGCGTGAAGTCCTGTGGGAGGGGAAGCCTACAGCGCGCACCGAGCTGAAGGGTTAGATATATATGGCAAATGAAGATAAGGGAACCTTTCTGACGATCGCGGAGGTCGCCGAGATTATGCGCGTCTCCAAGATGACCGTCTACCGTTTGGTTCACGCAGGCGAAATGCCGGCTGTTCGCGTTGGACGCTCTTTCCGCGTTCACGAGTCCGCCGTCAACGAGTACTTGGAGGCATCCGTCTACGGAGCCTAGGCTCGCGCCGCACTAGACAGCGCCCACCTCTGCTGGCCATCGTGGTCAGCGGTGGTGGGCGCTGTTCTTTCTCCTAGGCCCTTTTTGGTCACGGGCTGGGGGCTGGGTAAGATGGTGTGCATTCGTGTCGGCTCGCTGATGTGGCCCGCGGTCTGTGTGGCCACGGCGGCAAGAGTGCACCTTCGCCGTTTTAGCGCTGACAAGTTTGACAGTACGTACTATTTGAAAGTGAGGACTCTATGGGTTCCGTCATTAAGAAGCGCCGCAAGCGCATGTCCAAGAAGAAGCACCGCAAGATGCTGCGCCGCACCCGCGTGCAGCGCCGTAAGCTGGGCAAGTAAACCCAGCTCGCTTCTTACCCTCCGCCTTTGTGCGGAGGGTTTTTGCATGCTGGCTACAGTCCCTTCCCAGCGCCGACCGCTACCGCAAGCAGTAGCTTAGCGACGGTAGTAGCGCCAGCCGCCATAGGAAAAGGCAGCGGTGGCCAGGGCCGGCAGGCCATAGGTGCGGATAGCGCGGCGCACGGATCGATAGTCGCGCATCAGCCAGCCGCGCTCGCTGGCGATGCTGCGCAGCTTACGGTCTGGGTTAATGGCCACGGCGGTACCGACCATGGACAGCATGGGCACGTCGTTGGCGGAATCCGAATACGCGGTACAGCGTGAAAGGTCCAAGCCCTCAATGGTCGCGAGCGCGGCTACGGCGTGCTTTTTACCGGGGCCGTGCAGGATATCGCCGACTAGTCGGCCGGTGAACTTGCCATCCTTGACCTCCGCGACGGTGCCGAGCGCTCCCGTAAACCCGAAGCGCCGCGCGAGCACCTGTGCTAGCTGCACCGGGGTGGCCGTGACCAACCACACCTGCTGGCCGGCGGCTAAGTGCATTTCTGCTAACTGGGTAGTGCCAGGGTATGCGCGGCGCGCGAGCGAGGCGTCCACGATCTCCTCGCATAGCTCGACCAGCTCGTCGACGCTGCGGCCTTTGACAAACTCGAGCGCCTGCGCACGGCCGGCGGCGACGTCTCGGGCATTTTCGCTGCCGGAGACGCGGAATTTAAGCTGTTTCCATGCAATCGGCACGATTTCCGATAGCCGGAAGTAGCGCTTGCGGGCCAACCCGAAGGCGAATTCCACGAGGGAGGAGCCTTGGATGAGGGTATTGTCGACGTCGAAAAACGCCGCCGCGCCCACATCTACCGGTACGTCCGGGTCCTGGGCGGTAATACGCTGCGCGCCCGCCGCGTCGTAGGAGCCGGTTACCGAATCCACACCGGAGGCAAAATCCTCTAGCTCCAGCCCGAATTCTTCCAGTGCTGCCGCGGCCGCGGCTTCGCCGGCGGTGCGCTGGGATTCCTCGTCCAGCGGGGCGAGCGCCTGGTTTTCTAAAAAATTACGCAGATTGCCGCGCGAGGCGGTCCAGTTGGCCAAGAATTCGCGGGGAGTTTCGGGGAACCCTGGGGGAGTGGTAGCGGACACGAGTCAGACAAACAGCTTTCGCAAACGCGGGGTGGACTAACGTGTCCATAGTAATGGTTTCGACCGCCGCCGTCCCTGTGAGGAGAATATGTCTCAGCATCTCGTCGAGCTCATGGTGCGCACCACCTGCGGTTCTTGCGCGCGCGTGAGGGAGCAGATTACCCCCGTTGTCACGCAGGCAGGTGCGGAGCTTGCCGTGCGTAACGTGGATGAGGATGCGGAGCTGGCCATGGAGTTCGGTGATCGCGTACCCGTCGTGGTCATCGACGGCGAAGAGTTCGCCTGCTGGGAAGTAGACAACGCCGAGCTCGCGGCCGAGCTAAGCAGATAATTCGGGATCCATGCCGCCGACGAGTAGTCTTTTGGAGGATTAAAATCAATCAAATGGTTGAGGAGTGTTGTGCATGAGCGTGCTCGTCGTGGGCATGTCCCACCAGTCGGCGCCAGTGGCGCTGCTGGAGAAGCTGAGCATGGATAGTGCGGTCCAGGATTCCGCCTGCGGGAAACTGGTGGCGGCCGACTCACTTTCAGAGGCGATGATCATCTCCACCTGCAACCGCATGGAGGTCTACACCGTCACCAACTCCTTCCATGCCGGCGTGCAGGAAGTCGTGCGCGTGCTCACCCAGGTATCGGACGTGAGCGAGCAGGAGCTGCGCAACTACCTCTACGTGCGCTATGCCGACGCCGCGGCCGAGCACCTGATGTCCGTGACCTCCGGCCTGGATTCCATGGTGGTGGGCGAGCAGCAGATCATCGGCCAGGTGCGCAGCGCCTACCAGTCCGCCTCGGAACAGGGCACGGTCGGCCCGCGCATCCACGCACTGGCGCAGGCCGCGCTGCGGGCGGGCAAGCGCGTGCACTCCGAGACCGATATCGACGAGGCCGGCGCCTCCATGGTGTCCTTCGCCTTCGACCAGGCCCTGCAGCGCCTCGACGCCGAAGACCTGACCGGCAAGACCGCGCTGGTCCTTGGCGCGGGCGCCATGGCATCCCTCGCCGCCACCCATGCCGGCCGGTTAGGCGTCAAGGAGTTGGTGTTGGCCAACCGCACCCGCGAGCGCGCCGAGGAAGCCGGCGTTGCCACCCGCGTCGTGGACTTTTCCGAGCGCGCCGCCGCGCTTTCCGACGTCGACCTTGCCATCTCCGCCACCGGCGCCGATAACTTCACCATCGAGGCCGCCGACCTCCCCGCCGGCCGCGATCTCATGCTCATCGATCTCTCCCTGCCGCGCGATATCGACGATGCCGCCGCCGCGGCCGAGGGCGTGGACTTGGTCAATATCGAGCGCCTGAGCAAGTCTCTTTCGGCCGCCGATACCGATGTCGCGGCCGGCACCAGCCCGCACGCGCAGGCCCGCCACATCGTCGACGAAGAGCTGGCGGCCTATACCTCGGCCCAGCGCGTGCGCGACGTCGCCCCGGCCGTAAGCGCCCTGCACCGCCGCGCGGCCGATCTCGTCGAGTGCGAGGCCGCGCGCCTGCAGCACAAGCATCCCGAGCTCGCGGGCAAGCAGCTCGAGGACGTGCAGCGCGCGCTCAAGCGCGTGGCCGATAAACTGCTGCATGAACCGACGGTTAGGGCGAAGAAGCTGGCGGCGTCGGAAAGCAGTGTCAGCAGCGAAAGCGCCCTGCAGGAGCTCTTTGGCCTGCAGCTGGAAGGCTCCGGGGTGTCCGTGGCCGTCAATGAATTGCCCACCATGACTAAGGAGGCCTAGATGTTTCAGATTGGTACCCGCGGCTCCAAGCTCGCCACCACCCAGGCCGGCCATGTGCGCGATTGGCTTATCGACGCCGGCTTTGACTCCCAACTCCACATCGTCACCACCGCCGGCGACGTCAACATGGCGCCCGTCGAGCGCATCGGCATCGGCGTATTTACCCAGGCGCTACGCGAGGCGCTGTATGCCGGCGAGTGCGATATTGCCGTGCATTCGTTTAAGGACCTGCCCACCGCGCCCGATGATCGCTTCCGCCTCGTCGTGCCGCAGCGTCAGGATTCCCGCGAGGCGCTCGTCGCCCGCGATGGCCTGAGCCTGGCGCAGCTGCCGCAGGGCGCGCGCGTGGGCACCTCCGCCCCGCGCCGCATCTCCCAGCTCGCCGCCCTCCGCCCGGACCTGGAGATTCGCCCGCTGCGCGGCAATATCGATACCCGCATGTCCAAGGTCACCGACGGCGAGCTCGACGCCGTCCTGCTGGCCTACGCCGGCCTGCTGCGCGGCGGCTACGCAGACCGCGCCACCGAAATCTTCGAACCCTCCGTCTTCATGCCGGCGCCGGCCCAGGGCGCACTCGCCATCGAGGCCGTGGCCGGCACCGAGGCCGCCGCGGCGCTAGACGCCATTGTCGACGACCGCGCCTCGGCCGCCGCTGCTGGTGAGCGCGCCGTGCTGGCCCGCCTCGAGGCCGGCTGTACCGCGCCGGTGGCCGCCACCTCGCGCTGGGACGGCGACCAGCTCACCGTGCGCGGCGGCGTCTTCGCGCTCGACGGATCCCGCCAGCTCACCGCCACCGCCTCCGGCTCCGCGGCCGAAGCCGCCGATCTTGGCGCGCGCATCTCGGACGAGCTTTTCGCCGGTGGCGCGGCCGAGCTGCTGGGCAAGTAATTTCGCCTTTAGGCGCTAATAATTTAAGGTGTAGATACCACAGATCATTGTCCCGCAATGATCCGGCCCCCTTTAAGGGCATCCCAGGACGCAAGGCCTGGGATTTTGGCCGTTATGACCGTGTCACCCACCGCCGGCGCGGGGAACCACACCGCATGCGATCATGTCCGTGCGCGGTGCCGCGCGCCCGATTTTAGAAAAGAACTTTATGAGCAATGCCGCGCCAGACACCCAATTGGGCAAGATCGTCTTTGTGGGCGCTGGTCCAGGTAATCCCGACCTGCTGACCGTCCGCGCCCGCGAGGTTCTGGCAAATAGTGCCATCGCCGTGACCGATCCGCAGGTCATGCAGGGCGTGCGCGATGCCGTCGCCGCCGCGCTGCCCGTTCCGCAAGAGCTTCTCGACGCCGCCGAGGCCGAATACGCCCAAATGTGCGCCGATGCGAAAGCCAAGGGCGCGCGCCGCAAACCGCCGCGCCCCGCGCCTCCGACGGCCGCGGTGTTGTACGAGCCGGCCGAAGATATCGTCGGCCAGCTGCGCGAGTGCTTGGTCGAGGCCGATGGCGAGGATGTCATCCGCCTGGTTACCGGCAACCCGCTGCACCGCGAGTCCATCAAGGCTGAGATCAACGCCGTGGCATCTGCCGGCCTGGAATTCCAGGTAGTGCCGGGCATGTCCCTGCCGTCGACCGTGCCGTCCTTTGCTGGCATTGCACTCGGCTCGACCTATACCGAGGCCGATGTCACCAACGGCGCCGATTGGGACGCGCTGGCCAACGCCACGCAGCCCATCGTTCTGCAAGCCACGAAGGAGGATCTGCCGGTCATCTCCGAGGAGCTGCAACAACGCGGCATGCCGGCCGAGACCGAAGCTTTTGTCACCGTCCACGGCACCACCCGTCTGCAGCGCACCTACGAGACCACGCTGGGCACCATGGGCAAGCTCGACGCTGATCTTGTCGGCCCGCTCGTGGTTACCCTCGGCCGCAGCATCGACGATCGCACCAAATACTCTTGGTGGGAAAACCGTCCCCTCTACGGCTGGCGCGTGCTCGTGCCGCGCACTAAGGAGCAGGCTGGTCCGATGTCCGCGCGCCTGGCCGGCTACGGTGCCATTCCCCAAAACGTGCCCACCATCTCCATCGAGCCGCCGCGCAACCCGGCGCAGATGGACCGCGCGATTAAGGGAATCGTCGAGGGCCGCTATAAGTGGATCGTCTTTACCTCCGTCAACGCCGTGAGCGCGGTGTGGGATAAGATCGCCCAGCTCGGCCTCGACGCCCGTGATTTCGCCGGCGTCCACCTCGCGGCCGTGGGCACCAAGACGGCGGCCGCCATCCGCGCCAAGGGCATGGTCCCGGAGCTTTTACCGCACAAGAAAAAGCAGAACGCCGAGGGCTTGCTCGATGTCTTCCCCAACTTCGTGGAAGATATCGACGCCGTCGGCCGCGTCCTGCTCCCGCGCGCCGATATCGCGGCCGATACCCTCGTGGATGGGCTCAAGGCCCTCGACTGGGAAGTCGATGACGTCGTGGCCTACCGCACCGTCCGCGCCGCCCCGCCTTCGGCCGAGATCCGCGACATGATCAAGACCGGCGGCTTCGACGCCGTTGCCTTCACCTCTGGGTCCACCGTGCGCAACCTGGTGGGCATTGCGGGCAAACCGCACCAGCGGACGATCATTGCGTGTATCGGGCCGTCGGCAAGAGCGGCCGCGGAAGAGATGGGCCTGCGCGTCGATGTCGTGCCCGAGGTCGCGGACGTACCCGCACTTGTCGACGCCCTCGCAGACCACGTCGCCGCCCTCCGCGCCGCCGGAAACCTTCCCGCGCCGAGGAAGAAGCGCCGCTCGCGCAAGAAGGCTACTAAGGTCGACAAGGCATAAGTTTTAGTCTCGCTCTAAGGAGTACCCAATGAGCACCTTCCCAGCCCGCCGCCCACGCCGTCTGCGCACCACCCCCGCGATGCGCAACCTTGTGGCCGAAACCCAGGTCCGCCCCTCGGACCTGATTTTGCCCATGTTCATCGTGGACGGCCTCGACGCCCCGCGCGAGATTCCCTCCATGCCGGGCGTTTACCAGCACACTTTTGATTCCCTGCGCCGCGCGACCGAAGAGGCGCTAGAAGCCGGAGTGACCTGCGTCGATCTTTTCGGCGTTCCGCTCGAGGAAGACAAGGATGATACCGGCTCCGTCGCGTGGGACCCGCAGGGCATTTTGAACCGCGGCATTTCCTGCCTGCGCGAGGAATTCGGCGATGACCTCATCGTGATGGCCGATACCTGCCTCGACGAATTCACCTCCCACGGCCACTGCGGCGTGCTGGATGACAAGGGCCGCGTGCTTAACGACGAATCCGTCAAGCTCTACCAAGACATGGCCCGCTCCCAGGCCCGCGCCGGCGCCCACATCGTCTCCCCGTCCGGCATGATGGACGGCCAGGTGGCCGCCATCCGCGCCGACCTCGACGAGGCCGGCCACGAGGATGTGGCCATCATGGCCTATTCCGCCAAGTATGCCTCCGCCTTCTTCGGCCCGTTCCGCGACGCCGTCGGCTCCTCCCTCGAGGGCGACCGCCGTACCTACCAGCAGGATCCGCGCAACTTCCGCGAGTCCTTGCTCGAGGCCGAGCTCGACATCGAAGAGGGCGCGGACTTCGTCATGGTCAAGCCCGGCCTGCCTTACCTGGACGTGCTTTCGGCCGTGGCGGAGACTTCTCCCGTGCCGGTTGCGGTCTACCAGGTCTCCGGCGAGTACGCGATGGTTAAGGCCGCGGCCGCCAATGGGTGGATTGACGGCGAGGCCATCATGCTCGAGTCCCTGACCGCGTTCAAGCGCGCCGGTGCCGACCAGATTCTCACCTACTTCGCTACCGAAGCCGCCCGCCTGCTCAAGTAAAGGATCCCTGTGACTGTTACGCCCCCGTGGTCCACCCCTGCTCCGCGCTCGCCGCGCACGCAACGCCCGGAATCCGTGGCGTACATGCTGTGGCTGTGGATGGGCGCGCTGTGCGGCGAGGCCGTGCACCAGGTGCTCAAAGTGGTGCTGACGCTGCTCAACCACGACGTACTCATGTCGCAGGCCAAGGAGATGGCCAAGTCCGCGCCAGCCGGCGTCGATGAAGCCCAGCTTTCCGACGCCTTCCTCCGCACCGCCGCCTACGCCTCCGTCGCCCTTTCGGCGGTCATTTCCTTGGCGATTATCGTGCTGCTGGCCTTCCTGCTGCGGTCCCTGGCGCGTCGCGGCAAGCGGGCCGGCACCTCGCGGCGCGTGTGGTTCGCCTTCTCGCTGTATTTTGGCTTCCGCATCCTGCTGACTTTCATGGTTACCCCGGCCGGCGCTGATGTGCCCGATTGGCTCTTTGCCGCCGATGGCATGGTGCAGATCCTGGTCGGCGTCGCGGCGGTGCTCGGCCTGATTTTCTCCGTGCGGGTCGATACCTTGGACTACACCGGCGAGCTCGAGCAGATGCGCGAGCTGGAAAAGGAACTCGAACAAGCACAGCGCGAGAAGAAGCGCGCCGAGCAAGAACGCAAGCGTGTCAAGGATGACCAGCGCAGCAAGCGCACTGACCGGGAGGACAAGCGATGAGCAATACCGAGCGGCCCGGTCCCCGGGACTATAATCGCGCGGCCAGAAATACCTCCGCCAGCCAGAACCTCGACGCCTGGCCGCGGCCGCTGCGCTGGGCCTATTGGGTGCTCGTCGTCAGCGCCGTGCTCATGCTGGTCAGCGGCATGGTGGGCATCTTTGGCTCGGGCGGGCCGCAGGTGGAGCCGCAGAATGTGCAGGTCGCGGAGTATCTGCATGAAAATCGGCTATTTGTTGCGGTGACCAATGCCGTCGGCGCCGTCGTGCTGGCGCTCTTTGCCGCGCAGCTGGCCAGCGGGTCCAAGTGGGCGCGCCGCATCATCACCGTTGTCATCGCCATCGCGCTTTTTAATAATATCGCCGCCCTGGCGCTTGGCATTGGCGGGCTTAGCCTGCTGATTATCCCCATTTCCTTGATTATTGCCCTCGCGCTGCTTTTCCAGCCGCAGTCCAACCGCTTTATTAAGGACCGCAGCTTGCGTGGCTAATTAGCCCCCACTCCAACTTTTGATTCATAATTGGGGCATGTCTCGACTTAATCGTGCCCCGCTTATCGACGCCGCCCTCGGCCGCACCCCCTCCCGACCCCCAGTCTGGTTCATGCGCCAAGCTGGCCGTTCGCTGCCGGAATACCGCGCCGCCCGCGAGGGGATTAGCATGCTCGATTCCTGCTTCATGCCAGAGCTGCTGGCAGAAATTACCCTGCAGCCGGTGCGCCGCCACGACGTTGATGCTGCCATTTTATTTTCCGATATCGTCGTCCCGCTCAAAGCCGCCGGCGTCAAGGTCGATATCGTGCCGGGTCGCGGGCCGGTGATGGAGCAGGCGGTGCGGAGTAGGGAGGACGTCGGCAAGCTGCCGCTGCTAGAGGCCGATGTCCCCGAGGTCACCGAAGGCATCGCCCGCATCCTGGCCGAGCTCACCGAAACCCAAGCGCTCATCGGCTTCGTTGGTGCGCCGTTCACGCTGGCTAGCTACCTTGTCGAGGGCGGGCCGTCTAAGAACCACGAGCGCACCAAGGCCCTCATGCACGCCGAGCCGGAGACTTGGCATATGCTCATGCGCCGCCTCGTTCCTACCATCACCCGTTTCCTGCAGGCCCAGGTTGATGCCGGCATCGACGCCATGCAGCTTTTCGATTCCTGGGCGGGCTACCTCAACGAGCGTGACTACCGCGAATTCGTTTTGCCGTATTCGCGAGAAATCCTGGCCGGCGTGGACATTCCGCGCATCCACTTCGGCGTCGGCACCGGCGAGCTCTTGCCAGCAATGTCGGAGGCGGGGTCGGAGGTCATGGGCGTCGATTATCGCGTACCCATGGATGCCGCGGCCGAGCGCGTGCGCGCCCGCGTGCTGCAGGGAAACCTCGACCCAGCCATGCTTTTTGCCGGCGACGACGCCGTGCGCCAAGCCGTGCGCACCATCCGCGGCGAGGTCGATCGGGCGCGCGAGCGCGGCGATATCGACGGCCACATCTGGAACCTCGGCCACGGGGTCCTGCCAACTACTGACGCGGAAGCAATCACCCGCGCCGTATCTATCATCCACGAGGAGGGCTAAATGCGTATTGCGATTATCGGTGCCGGCCTGGCGGGCTTGACGGCCGCCTACGAGCTGCGCGATCACGACGTCGAGGTTTTCGAGGCCGCCGGCCGCATCGGTGGAAAGTTGTACTCTGTGCCGTTTAACGACGGCCCGACCGACATGGGCGCCGAGGCCTTCCTCGCCCGCCGGCGCGACGCCGTGGAATTTATCGAATCCCTCGGCCTCGGCGATAGCTTGGTCGAGCCCTCCGGGCTGCACTCGCTGGTGTACTCCGGCGAGATCAAGCCCCTGCCGCGCGGCGGAATGATGGGCATTCCTTCGCACTCGGAGCCGGTCGCGCATTTGGTCTCGGCCGAGACCGCGCGCCGCATCGACAATGAAGAGCCCTTCGAGTGGACGACAGGCAGCGACGTGTCCGTAGGCAAGCTGGTGCGCCAGCAGTTTGGCGACGACCTCGTCGACCACGTTATCTCCGCCCTCCTCGGCGGCGTGTACTCCTGTTCGGCCGATGATCTGGGTGTGCGCGCGACTATCCCGGCGCTGGCGGAAACCCTCGACGCGCTGTCCGAGCGCGGCCCAGTGACCCTCTCGGCCGCGGTCCGCACGCTGGAGGAGGCCCGCGCGGCCGCGCCCCGCAGCGGCGGCCCCGTCTTCCAGACTTTCCGCGGCGGCTACGCGGAGCTTTATGAGGCACTGGCCGAGCAATCCCGCGCCAAGATCTACCTCGATACTTTTATCTCCGGCATTACCCGCGAGGGCGAGCAATTCCGCCTGGCCGGAGCACCGGCCGATGCGGCGCCATTTGACCGCGTGCTCGTAGCCACCCCGGCTCCGACCGCGGCACGCCTATTGCTCAAGGTGTCCCCGCAAGCGGCGGAACGGCTGAAGGGCGTAAAATTGGCGGCGTCGGCCGTCGTGGGGTTGAAATTCGAGTCCGATACAGACCCTTCGGGAAACGCTTTGCCGCAGAATTCCGGAATTCTCGTGGCCACCGACCAAGACGACGTGCATGCCAAGGCCTTCACCCTCTCTTCGCGCAAATGGCCGCATTTGGCTGAGCGCGGCGGCGCCCTCGTACGTGCTTCCTTCGGCCGCTTTGGCGACGACGCCATCGTCCGCGCCGAAGAAGACGACCTCGTCGATTATGCCCTCGATGATCTCCAGCGACTCACTGGCTTCGACGGCCGCGCCGCGGGTGTCGCGGAGATCTTCACCCAGCGTTGGTTCGGCGGCCTGCCGCGCTACGACGCCGGGCACCTCGAAACTGTGGCCGGCGCACGCGGCGCTCTCGCGGCGACGCCCGGCGTCGATGCCACCGGCGCCTGGGCCGGCGGCGTTGGAGTCCCCAACGTCATTGCAGATGCCCGTTCCGCCTCCGCGCGTATCGTCCGCTAGCGGTGCCGCACGCTGCGTGCAATCCGGGGCACCCGCTGTGGCGTGGTGCGGGCACGCCAAAGGGGCAGCAGGGCATCCTGCTGCCTAGTGGCATGAGTCCTAGTGCGGTGAATCCGGTGGGGTCGGTTGCACTGGCGCGTTCGGGCTGGATGTCGATGCGGCGGTATCGGCCCACGGTGGTTGCCACACCACGCGACCTCGGCGGCGAACGAGTCTCCCGCGGACAGGCGGGGCATTCGGGTCATCGTCATTGACGCCATTGTGGTACGGGCAGCAGGTGGCGAGGTTTGACATGTTGGTCTCGCCGCCGTGCTGCCATGCCTGCAAGTGGTGTATTTGGCATTTATCCGCCGGGTAGTTGCACGCGGGCCACGGGCACACAGGGTTTTCGGCGGCAGCCATGAGCCGCTGCTTTTCGCTGGCCATTCGCTCCGTGCGGTAGAGGTTGACCGCGCCCTCGAAGGGGTGGACGAGGGTGATGAGGCCGCGTTGGGCAAGCGTGCGTGAGATAAGTTCCGCGCCGGTAATCCGGGCGCCGTTGGTGAGCTGGATGGTAATTTCCTCGCCCTCGCCGTCGATGATGCGGTCGAGCTCGTCGAGCGTGATGATCGCGTTGGTCGTAATGGTCGGGCGGCTGGCGGCGGAAGGGGCGGTGGGGGAGAAGAGAGCCGCGACGGAATCCAGGGGCGCATCCTCATCCAAGGAGGATTCCAAGTCCGCGATAAGCGAGGAAGGGCCGGTAATCGCGAGGGTCCATGGCGCGCCCTTGCGACGGCGGATGCGCACGCCGGGGCGTGGCGGGGTCGGGGGATTGAGCTCGCGTAGCTTTTTACGCGCTAGTTTTTCCATTTCATCGGTATCGGCGGCGGTGCGGCATAGCTCCACGCGCAGGCGCCAGGCGTCGCGCTTAGTCTTGGCGCGGGCGGCGTAGCGCTCGATTACCTCCAGCGTGGGCAGTGGGTGGGCGCGGTCGCGAGCAGCGTTAACCGCTTGGCGTTGGAGGCGGCTAAAGGAGGTGGGGGCAAAGAGGGCGTCGGCAAGCGTGAGCAAGGTGCGGGCCGTTTTATTGGGCGCGCCGGCGGCGCACAGCTGGTCTTCAGACATGCCAGCGCACCCGGCAACGATATCGATGCCGGGCGCTAAGGCCGCGAGATAGGTCTGAAGAGCTGTCATGCCCCGCAGCCTAAGCCACCGCGCGCAATCCGTGCGAGGGTAAGCGCGCGAACCTGTGGATAACTAGGGCCGGAAAGGCGAATTTCGGCCTGCACTCGCTGCGGGCCTGTGGATAACTAGCCCTTATTGCGGAATACGAAGATGGAGGAGAAGTCCTGGTCGCCGTGGCCCATCGCCTGCATTTCCTCGAAGCGGCCAATGGCGGCGCTAAGGGCGGGCAGCGGCTTGGTGGAGGTCATCTCCATGAGCTTCGCGTCCTTAGCCAGGGCGTCGACGGTGAAATCGCCCGGGTCGGTATTGCGCTCGCCGGTGATAAACGGAGCTTTCATATTTGCGATGAAAGACAAGCCGGTGATGTCGAGCATCTGGAGCACCACCTCGGAGTCCAGGCCCTCGGATTCGCCGAGCTGCAGGGCTTCGAGCAGGCCTTCGGCGGTGACGGCGAGTGCCAAATTAGCAAGCAGCTTTCCGATGGCCGCCGTGGCCGCCGTCTCCACCCCAATGAGTTTGTCTTCTCCCGCCCAGGACTCGGCGAGGGACATGGCTTGCTCGCGGCGGGCGTCGTCAGGCGTGCCCACATAGACGCCGAGCTTGCCCTCGCGGGCCGGGCCGAGCGTGCCGACGACCGGGGCGTGGACGTAGGTTTCCACGGCGGCGGCGAATTCGCGGGCATCGTTAGGGGAGACGGTGGTGGTATCGATCCAGGTCACGCCGGCGGGGATGAGCTGCGGCTCGACGACGACCTCGCGGACATCGTCAGGCCCGAAGAGCGAGGTGATGATGACCTCGGCGTTCACTACGGCCTCGGTGGGCGAGGCAGCAAGCTCGGCGCCTTCCTCCACCAGCGGCTGGGCACGCTCGGCGGTGCGGTTCCAGACGGTCATTTCGATGCCGTCCTGCTCATTGAGCAGGCGGCGGGCTAGTTCGGTTCCCATGCGGCCAGTTCCAAGAAATGCAATCCTCATGCTTTCCCAGTGTGCCATCTTTGGGGCCAGGCTCGCCGCTTCAGGGCGGCTACGCGGCTGCAACAGACGCGTCGTGGGCGGTGAGTTAGAGGCCCGGAATCCGCGGCGCGGGCGGCAGCGGAAGCGGCGGTGGGGGAGGCGCGGCCGGCATTTCCGGCACGGCGTTCTCGATGCGCCCGCGGACCTCATGCGGCGGAATGTTGAGGTTCGGCAGTCCGCTTTTGTCCCGCGCGGGAGGGCGTGGCGCTGCCGGTTGCGGTGCAGGCGCCGGCGCGGGCCTAGGTGCAGGTGCCGGGCCCGGTTGTGGGCGAGGGGCCGGCGCAGGTTTAGGCGCAGGCGCGGGCGTCGCGGTTGACGGCGAAGGTTCCGCGGCCGGCGGCGAAGGAGGCGCCGTGTCTTCCTGCGGCAGGTCGCGAGGGGTGAGAGGGTGGGGAGGGGGCTGCCAGGAGGGGACGTCGGCAAGCGGGGCGGCACCTACCGAGGTAGGCAGCGGCCGTTCGGGCGCGGGCCGGGCGCAACCGGCGAGGCAGAAAGCGGCCAGGATGGCGAAAATGACAGTGCGCTGCATTGAAAATCCCCCCGAATTGAAAAGTGCAACGCCCCGAAGTTTAGCGGCTGACTGTGAATCGCGCAGTCCAACTTTTGTATAGCGCGCGAATCGCTAGAATGTCAGACATGCCTAATACTTCCCAGTCGCAACAGTGGTTTGAGCGTTCCTCCAAGGTGATTCCGGGCGGGGTGAACTCGCCGGTGCGCGCGTTTGGCTCCGTGGGCGGCCAGGCCCGCGTGATTGAGCGCGGTGCGGGCTCGCGCCTGTGGGATGCCGACGGCAATGAGTATGTTGACCTGGTCAGTTCTTATGGTCCGATGATTCACGGCAACGCGCACCCGGAGATTGTGGAGGCCGTGCAGAAGGCGGCTGCGGGCGGTTTGAGCTTCGGCTCGCCCACGGAAGGCGAAGCTTTGCTTGCGGAGGCCATTGTGTCGCGCACCGCGGCCGATAAGGTGCGCATGGTCAACTCCGGCACCGAGGCCACTATGTCTGCGGTCCGCTTGGCCCGCGGCTATACCGGCCGCGCCAAGGTATTGAAGTTTGAAGGCTGCTACCACGGCCACGTGGATGCCCTGCTGGCCTCGGCCGGTTCCGGTGTGGCGACCTTTGCGCTGCCGGATTCCCCGGGCGTGACGGGTGCGACGGCGGCCGATACCATCGTCGTTCCTTATAACGATATCGAGGCCGTGCGCGAGGCATTCGCGCAGCACCCGGGCGAGATTGCCTGCATTATCGCGGAGGCCTCGGCCGGCAATATGGGCACCGTGGCTCCGGTGGAGGGCTTCAACGCCGCGCTTGCCGACGTCGCCCATAAAGACGGCGCCCTCCTCATCCTTGACGAAGTCATGACCGGCTTCCGCACCTCCTATAAGGGCTGGTACGGCGTCGACGGCGTGGCGGCGGACCTGGTGACCTTTGGCAAGGTCGTCTCCGGTGGCTTGCCGGCCGCCGCCTTCGGTGGCCGCGCCGAGGTCATGGACTACCTCGCGCCGGAAGGACCGGTTTACCAGGCGGGCACGCTGTCCGGTAACCCGGTGGCGATGGCTTCGGGCCTGAAGTCTTTGGAGCTGGCCGATGAATCGCTCTATGAGCGTCTGCAGGCCAATGCGGACCGCCTGACCGGCATGATTTCTGAGGCGCTATCGGCCGAGGGCGTGGCGCACCACATTCAGCGCGCCTCCTCGATGTTCTCCATCCGTTTTGCCGAGGGCGAGGGTCGCAACTTCGCCGATATGCAGGCGGCCGAGACCTTCCGCTTCACCCCGTTCTTCCACGCTCTGCTGGATAACGGCATCTATGTCGCGCCGAGCCCATTCGAGACCTGGTTTGTCTCGGATGCTCTTAAAGACGCCGACTTTGAACTCATCGAGGCGGCCCTCAAGCCCGCCGCCCAAGCTGCGGCCGCTGCGCGTCCCGCAAACTAAGGAGAGACATGACACGCACCATCGTTCACCTCGTGCGTCACGGCGAGGTCCACAACCCGGAGAAGATCCTCTACGGGCGTATCCCGGGGTATCACCTATCCTCGCGCGGGCATTCCATGGCGGCGCGGACCGCAGAGTCCTTTCGCGACCATGATGTGACCTACCTGGCGGCCTCGCCGCTGCAGCGCGCCCAAGAGACAGCGCGGCCGATTGCGGAGGCAACGGGGTTGGACGTGGACGTCGATAAGACGCTTATCGAGTCCGGCAACCGCTTCGAGGGCCTGCGCACCAAGGGCCTGCGTTCCGCGCTGTGGAATCCGCGCCGTTGGCCGCTGCTGGTCAACCCGCTAGAGCCTTCGTGGGGCGAGCCCTACGAGCAAATTGCCGAGCGCATGCTGGGCTCCATCGAACGCGCCCGTACCGCCGCCGCCGGCCACGAGGCGATTTTGGTCAGCCACCAGCTGCCCATCGTGATGGTGCAGCGCACCGTGCTCGGCCAGCGCTTGCCGCACGCGCCGTGGAACCGCGAATGCGACTTGGCCTCGGTAACCTCCCTGCTTTTTGAAGACAACCAGGTCACCGATATTTTCTACTCTTCGCCGGCGCAGGAGATTTAATGGCACTACGACGCAGACGCGCAGTTGGCGCGGTGCTGGCGGCAGCAGCCGTGGCACTTGCTGGGTGCGCACAGGATTCCGATAACGCCCAAAACGCGGTTGCTACCGGCGGTAATTTCGAATTCATCACCCCCGGCGGCGAGAAGGTCATCAACTACGAGGAATCCGAGCGCAAGCCGCTGCGCACGTTCTCCGGCGAGGATGTGCGCGATACGGATAAGACCATTTCCCTCGAAGACTATGATGGCGAAATCGTCGTGCTTAACTCCTGGGGCCAGTGGTGCGCGCCTTGCCGCTCCGAGGCCGATGACCTCCAAGAGATCCACTCCGAGCTGCAAAAGCGCAAGATCGGCACCGTCTTGGGCATCAATGTGCGCGACTATAACCCGCAGGTGTCCAATGACTTCCTCGAAGACAACGGGCTGAAGTATCCCTCCATCTATGATCCGCCGTTTAAGACCGCCGCGGCCCTAGGTGGCGT
The DNA here is from genome assembly GCA_002154655.1 of Corynebacterium kefirresidentii. Classification (GTDB taxonomy): domain Bacteria; phylum Actinomycetota; class Actinomycetes; order Mycobacteriales; family Mycobacteriaceae; genus Corynebacterium; species Corynebacterium kefirresidentii. The sequence continues at coordinate 25,611 of NGUZ01000016.1, read as the reverse complement.
GCCGACTTCCGTGGTGCCCACCACCATCGTCTTGGATAAACAGCACCGCCCGGCTACGGTCTTTTTGCGTTCCATCACCGCTAAAGATGTGATGGATGTAGTGGACAAGTTAGAAAAGGAATAAATGGACAACGCAGCGAGCTTCGGCAACTCCTTTGCCGAGGCCGTGACCTCCGGCCCACTTATTTTGGGCCTCCTCGCGGCCGCCGTGGCGGGGCTGGTGAGCTTCGCTAGCCCGTGCGTGATCCCACTGGTGCCCGGCTATATTTCTTACCTAGCCGGCGTGGTGGGCGGTGAGGTTACGTTTGACGGTGAGTTGGGGGTGGGCGTCGGAAAGCGCAGGCAATGGGCCGTGGTACTGGCCGCCGCCTTGTTCATCCTGGGCTTTACCGTGGTTTTCCTGCTGGCGACGGTCTCCGTATTCGGCGCGATTTCCGCGCTCCGGCTCAACGAGGAGACACTCATGCGCATCGGCGGCGGCGTGACCATCCTGATGGGTGTGGTCTTCTTAGGCGCGATTCCAGCGCTGCAGAAAGATACCCGCTTGGCGCCGAAGCGCTGGACCACCTGGCTGGGCGCGCCGCTACTCGGCGGGGTATTCGCGCTGGGCTGGACGCCGTGCCTGGGGCCAACGCTGACTGCCATCATGTCCGTATCGGCCGGCACCGAGGGCATGACGGCCGCGCGTGGGGTGTTGCTCATCATTTTCTATTGCCTAGGTCTGGGCCTGCCGTTCCTTCTGGTGGCGCTGGGCTCCTCGCGGGCGATGCGCACGATTTCGTGGGCCCGCAAGCACTCGCATACCATCCAGATAATCGGCGGCGTGGCCATGATCCTCGTCGGCTTGGCACTGGTAACCGGCCTGTGGGGCGAGTTCATTAGCCTCATCCGCCAGTGGACCGGCACCTACGGCGTAACCCTTATTTAGGAGAGACGTGAAATATTTCCGCAAAGCCTGGCATTGGCTGACCAGTATGCGCACCGCGCTAGCGCTGCTTTTCTTGCTGGCGCTGGCCGCGATTCCCGGTTCTTTGCTGCCGCAGCGTGACCTCAACGAGCAGAACGTGCAGGACTTTATTGAGTCCAATGGCAACGTGGCGAAGATCTACGACAAGCTGCAGCTTTTCGACGTCTTTTCTTCCGTCTGGTTCCAAGCTATCTTCGTCCTTCTGGCTATTTCCCTGGTTGGCTGCATCCTGCCGCGCTCTTGGGATCACTATAAGGCGTGGAAGACCCCGCCGACGCGCGCGCCGAAGTACCTCCACAAGCTGCCGCTGGCGGCCGAGGGCCACTCGGAAAAGAGCGAGGAAGAGCTATCCGCGGAAATTAAGAAGCGCCTGAAGAGGTGGCGCGTGGCCGAGTACTCCCCGGAGAAGGACCGTGCCGGCGTGCATACCTTCTCCGCGGAGCGCGGCTACGGCCGCGAGCTAGCCAACCTCATTTTCCACGTGGCGCTGGTAGCCATCTTGGTCACGGTTGCCGCCGGCAAGCTGGTCAACTACGAGGGCCAGGTCATCGTGGTCACTGAGTCTGGCTCGCAGGGCGGCGACCAGACCCTGGATCAGTCTACGGAGTTCTGCAATACCTCTACGTCTAATTTTGACTCCTTCCGTGCCGGCCCGCTTTTCGACGGCACCGGTCTCCACCCCTTCTGCCTCATCGCCCATGACTTCGCGGCAGAGTACTTGCCGAACGGTCAGGCGGAGATGTTTACCTCCAACGTCTCCTACGCGGAGGGCGATGACATCTACAAGGATGACTCCGAGTGGAAGGATTATGAGCTCAAGGTCAACCATCCGCTTCGCCTGGCGCACAACCGCGTTTATTTGCAGGGCCATGGCTACGCGCCGACGGTCACCGTGGAATGGCCCAATGGTGAAAAGCGCACCCAGACCATTCAGTTCCAGCCGAATGATACGACCTTCTTCTTGTCCTCCGGCGCGATGCGCTTTGACCCGCCGGCCGGCATGCACCCGGACCTCTATGAGCGTCGTCAAAATCAGATTGCCATTCAGGGCCTCTTCGCGCCTACGGCCGAGTGGGCCGGTGAGAACGGCAAGCTGCTGCAGTCCTCCTACCCAGGTTTGCAGGATCCGGCCATGGCCATCGATATCTACCGCGGTGATGCCGGCTTGGATACCGGCACCCCGCAGTCTTTCTTCTCGCTGGATCCAAACCTGGTGCACTCCGGCCAGCTGCGAAAGATTGACCGCGTGAACCTCAACCAGGGTGAGGATGTCACCCTGGACGATGGCACCAAGATCACTTTCGACGGCGCCAGCGAGTTTGCCAATTACCAGGTCTCTTATGACCCCTTCCAGAAGTGGGTGCTGGTCTCCGCGCTGGTAATGCTCATCTCCTTGGTGGGTTCGCTGGTGATTAAGCGCCGCCGCGTCTATATCCGCCTGCGGCCGAACGCGGCCGGCGGCACCGATGTGGAGATGGGTGGTCTCGCCCGCACCGACCGCGCCGGTTGGTCCGAGGAATTCCACGAGTTGCACCGCGCGCTGCTGGAGCTGCCAGACCCAGATGAGGTCGAAGAAGACGAGCTTTATACCGATGATTAGTACGTCGACCTAGTCCAACAAAAGTTGGACTAGGCCATTTCGCTGAGTAAGGTAATCAGCACTATCCCCGCACGTGTATTGGCTAGGAGCGTTCATGCAGATCGATCAGAATCTGTCTAATTTCTCGGATATCGCGGTGCAGACCGCCTTTGTGGTGTACTGCGTCGCGCTCTTTATGTCGCTGTTCTACTACGGCCGCATGCAGGGAATTATCGAGGGCCGCCGTGCCGTGAAATCCCAGGCCTCGAAGGTCTTGGTGGGGGCGGGCGCTGGGGACGTCGATAAGCAGGGCTATGCAGGCGAAGTAGCTAAGTACTCCTCCGGTATCACGGACGAAGAGCTGAAGGAAAAGGAGCGCAAGGCCGATAAGCTCGGCGGCATGACCAGCTCGCTGATGTGGGTAGGCATTGCGCTCCACGCCGCGGCGATTGTGCTGCGTGGCCTGGCTACCGGCCGCTTCCCCTTTGGCAACCTTTACGAGTACGTGCTGATGGTGAGCTTCGGTGTGCTGCTGGTGGGCAATATTGCCATGCAGCGCAAGGAATGGCGCACCGTGTGGCCATGGCTGCTCACCCCAGTGTTGGCGCTGATGTTTTATGGCTCCACCAAGCTCTATGCTGAGTCTGCCCCGGTGGTGCCGGCGCTGCAGTCGCACTGGCTGCCCATCCACGTCACCGTGGTGTCCTTGGGCGCATCTATCGGTATTATCTCCGGCATTGTCTCGCTGCTGACCCTATTCCGGATGGCACAGCCGAAGCATGCCGAGCATGGCTTTTTCGGTGCTATAGCCCGCCCGTTGCCTTCGGCCGCGAAGATTGACCAGCTGGCCTACCGCCTGGCCGTGATCACCCTGCCGACCTTGGGCTTGGGCATCATCCTGGGCGCTATTTGGGCCGAGTCCGCGTGGGGCCGCTTCTGGGGCTGGGACCCGAAGGAAACCGTGTCTTTCGCTACCTGGATCCTTTATGCCGCCTACCTGCACGCGCGTGCAACGCCGGCGTTCCGCAAGGCTGCGCCGTGGATCAATGTTATGGCGATGGCGTTGATGGTGTTCAACCTCTTCTTCATCAACATGGTTGTCTCCGGCCTGCACTCCTATGCGGGGCTGAATTAAATGGCGGAGCATACGAGCCCGCGCCATAAGCTCGGCAAGCCGGCTGGTGATAACGCGGTGATTTTGGGGCTGGGCGCGCAATTTGCGGAACGTCGCCGCGAGTTGGGCATTTTGCAGCAGCAGCTTGCCGACGCCGCCGGTATCTCCCGCTCCACCCTCCACACCATTGAGCACGGGGGCGCGGGCGTGCGGTGGGAAAAGATTACCGCCGTGGCCGAGGCCCTCGGCTTGGAGATGCGCTTCGTGCCGAAGGAATCCTAATCCTTCTCGCCGTCGGTGTCGCGATTGCGGCGCTGGCGGCGTTTTTCTTCCTCTGCCTCCTGTGCGCGGCGTTGCTTGAAGCGCTCCTTTTCTAAGTTCCAGAGGAATTCCTCATCATCGTCGGGGCCCTTGATAGCGCGGGGTTGTTCCACCTCGCGCTTTTTCCATGTGGAGGGCCCGAAGGCCTTCCACACCAAGTAGGCGGCGAGGACAAAGAGTAAAAGGAGGATGATTCGGCCCATGCGTGGAATTCTACCTGCACCGCGTACAATCAACCCCCATGACGCATAACCCTGAGCCACCCAAGCCGGACCCAGAACTGCGCCGCCGTTCCCGTGCGGCGCTGTGGAAGTATGGGCTCGCCCGCGTAGTGCTTTTTATCGCCTTGACCGTGGTGATCGAGCTGCTATCTATCGCCATCCGTTTTCCCATCCCGGTGCTCGTCTCGGCGCTGTTGGCGCTCTTCGTGGCGCTGCCGCTATCGATGCTTATCTTTAAAAAGTGGCGCATCGAGGCCACCCAAACGCTGGCCGAGTACTCCGCCCAGCGCAAGGCCCACAAACGCTGGGTCCAGGCGGAACTGGAAGGCCGCGCCGCGCAGGACTAGACGAGGATGAGTGCGGCGGCCTCGATAATCGCCCACAGGAGCATCGCGCGGCCGGTCAGGCCGAGCACGGGGATAAGCTTTGGTCCTTGAGCGCCGCGATTGACGGTGCGAATGGCACGCAGCGCGAAGGGGAAGTAGACCAAGCCGGCGAGTGCGAGCCAGCTGCTGAAGGCAATGCCAATGGTCAGCAGGAATGGCAGAAGGAGCAGCACCGTAAAGAGCAGGCGTGCCTTCTCGTTTCCGAGGCGTACGGCGAGCGTAATCTTGCCGGTTTCGGCGTCGGAGGGAATATCGCGGATATTATTGACTAAGTTCACCCCGGAGCTCATCGCGCCGATGCCCACGGCCAGCGCGAGGCCCGACCACGACAGGCGGCCGGCCTGGGTGAATTCGGTGCCGAGCACAGCGACGAGCCCGAAGAAGATAAAGACGGCGACCTCGCCGAGCCCGCGATAGCCATACGGGTTCTTGCCACCGGTATAAAACCACGCGCCGGTGATGCATAGCGCGCCGACGAGGATGAGCCACCAGGCGTGCGCCGCAAAAGACAGCGCGATGCCGGCGAGTCCGGCCACGGCGAAGGCGGCGAAGGCCGCGAGTTTCACCTGCTGCGGGCGGGCCAGGCCGCCGCCGGTGAGGCGCTGCGGACCGGTGCGGTCGTCGTCGGTGCCGCGGATGCCATCCGAGTAATCGTTGGCGTAATTGACACCGATGATGAGCGCCCACGCCACCACGAGGGCGAGAAGCGCGCGGCCGAAGTGCGCGCCGTCGGCAGCCGCTGCGGCACCAGTACCAGCGATGACTGGGGCGAAGGCATTAGCCCACGTGTGCGGGCGTGCGCCTTGGAGCCAGTCTTTGGCAGTTGCGGGATAGGCAGAAAGTGACATGTCAGTTATTGTGCCACGCCACCGCGGGCATGCTGTGCACAAGGGACGCACACGGCGGATATATAAAAGCCACGGGTATGGCGGAAGCGCGTCGTACGTACCCAAGAAAGGACGGCTGTGGGCCACACCCGTGACAAAAGTTCAATGCGTTGAACTTTCTTAAAGTTATCATGTGAATCGCTCGCGGGGCAAGGCCTTTACTACGATGAATGTCATGCATTTAAGCGATCTCCCTGAACGTACCCAGGACTACCTCAAAGTCCTGTGGGACCTCTCCGAGCACTCCGGCGGCGCGCCCATCGCGCTCAAGGAGCTGGCGGGGCGATTGAACCAAAAGGTGCCCACGGCGTCGGAAGCCGTAAAGCGTCTCGTTGCCCAAGGGCTGGTGGAACATGAGCGCTACGCTGGCGTTTCGCTGACCCCAGAGGGCCAGGCACTGTCCATGGGCATGGTCCGCCGCCATCGTCTCCTCGAGACCTTCTTGGTCAAAGAACTGGGGTACACCTGGGACGAGGTTCACGAGGATGCCGATCTCCTCGAGCATGCATGCTCCGATCGCTTCATCGATCGACTCGATCAGCACCTGGGCCATCCTCAGCGCGATCCCCACGGCGATCCCATCCCCGACGCGCAGGGCAGCATCGAGGACCTTGGCACGCTCACGCTTGACGACGTCCCCCTTCACACCCCTGTCACCATCGAGCGGGTATGCGACGGAGACACCGAGCTGTTGCGCTACCTCGACAGCCATGGCGTCGGCCTGGGCGTCGAGGTCGTAGTCGATTCCCGCGTTGCGGGCCTGCTCAACCTGCACGCAGGGGACGAGGAGTTCTCTCTTGCGGAAGTCGCGGCCGCCGACGTGACGGTGCGCGCTAACGAAGTCTAATCAGTTCTTAAAGAGCCCTGCGACACCACGACGGTCCACCTTGCCGGGGCCGGTCAGCGGCATCTCAGCAATGCGGATAATCTCGCGCGGAATCTGCCACCGAGGCAGGTCATCGAGCGCTTCGAGGATGTCGGTGCGCGAGGCCCAGCCGGTGTAAGCTGCGGCGATCATCTGGCCAAGACGTGGATCAGGGATGCCCACCACGCATACACTGTCGACGCCCGGTACCTGCAACAAGAGCTGTTCCAGTTGTTCTGGGTGCAACTTCAACCCGCCCGAGTTGATGATGCTGTCCAGACGTCCAGTGACGGTGAGTTGACCGTGGGCGTCGAGCTCCCCGGCGTCGGAAGTTGCGAACCAGCCACCGACGAAGTCGCGCGATTCCACATTGCGGTAGCCCTGCGCAATGGTCGGCCCGCCCAGGAAAATGCGGTTATCTTCCCCGATGCGCACCTCGGTGCCGGGCAGGGGAGTGCCGTTGTAGACGCAACCGCCCGCAGTCTCCGAGGAGCCATAGGTGGTTACCACGGTGATGTCGAGCTTGCGCGCAGATTCCAATAGCTGGGGATGTGGCGCTGCTCCACCTACCAGGATGGAGTTGAAACGGCGCAGTGCTTGGATGCCGTCCAGCGAATCGAGTGCCTTGTGCAGCTGCATCGGTGTGAGCGCGGTGTACATGCGGTCCTCGGTGTGGGCGAGTTCTTCTGCTGCGCGGGCGAACTCGGTGATGTTAAAGCCTTGGGACAGGTCGAGGCACAGTGGCTCCACACCCGCCACCAACGAACGCACGAGCACCTGGATGCCCGCGATGTGGTGGGCGGGCATGGCTAGTAGCCATTGGCCGGGGCCACCCAGGAAAGAATGGGTGGCATCCGCACTCGCCACCAGGTTAAGCGGGCTTAGCTGCGCACCCTTCGGTGTGCCCGTGGAACCCGAGGTGGACACCACCAAAGCAATGTCCTCAGCAATCGATTCGCCCGCGCGCATGTGGTTGCGCAGCAATTCCGTCCGCGTGCGGTCCGCTGCGGGAAGGGGTAAGAGCGTGGTCTGCCCAGCGATGGCCTTCTCGAGGTCATCCAAAATTCCTGCGGGATTGCGGGGATCGACTGGGAGTGGGGCGAGGATATGAGTCACGAATAATCAGGTTACCCGGGCATATCGCTCGTCCCGGGAGGCGGCGCGCCGGGCGTTTAGAGCAAGGCCCGCAGCCCCATGCTGAGCAAATAGAACACACCCGCCAGCACCGCGATGCAGCCGCCCGCCGACAAACTGAGTGCGGCCGCCAGCCAGAGCCCGCCGCATGCCAGCGCAATGCCCGCGATACCGGCACCGAGCATGAGCTGGGTCGGGCGCTTGATCCACGGCTGCAACGCCGCCGCCGGGGCTACCAGCAGCGCCAGGGACAAGATAGTGCCCACTGCGGGAATCACCACCACCATGGTCACGCTGATAAGCGTGAGGGTAAGCAAGTCATAGCGGCCGGGCTTTCCGCCTTGTGCGCGGAAGGACGTCTGGTCGAAGTAGAAGGAGACTAACGTCCGGCGAAATGCCACCAGCACGCCAAGGCTGACCACCACCAGGGCGCCGACAAACCAGACATCCTGCGCATTGACAGTGGTCAGCGAGCCCACGAGAAAGCTATCCACGTGGATAGGTAGCGGTTGGAACCAGCGCAGCAACAAGATGCCCAGGGAAAATCCCAGGGTGAGCGTCACGCCGGCGGCAGCGGTCGAAGAAATGCCCTCGACGGTACTCAACCACCGCATAAGCCAGGCCAAAGGTAGGCAGAACAGTGCCGCGCCCACCATCAAACCCGTGGAGAGATCCAAGCTCAGAAGGTTGGCCACCACTACGCCGAGCACCGCGCCGGGGAAGATTCCGTGCGACAGGCTCTCGGCGAAAAAGACGCGCTTGCCCATGACCATCAAGGTTCCAACCAAGCCAGATAAACATCCCACAGCAATGGCCTCAAGGAGGGGCATCCGCAGGATCTCTGGATCAAGATGAGACAGTCCCATTAGCTAAATACCTCCTTCAAGCCCGCTAGCGGCACGGTGACAACCAGCATCAAGCTGACGATTGCCTGCGGCGAAATCTGGTGCGCGGTTTGGGACAGCATGATGGCAAATCCCACCACCACTGCCAGCGTGGACAAACCCGCAGCCCAGAAGCACATGCTGCGCGGGGATCCTGCGATCAAGCGCGCCGAGAGGCCTGGAATGACAATAAAACCGATAACCAGCAACACACCCACTGCCGAGCTAGCCGCCACCACGATTAGGCCAACCGCGATATTCGCAATGAGCTCATAAGCCGCCACGTTGATGCCCATGGCGCGGGCCGCTGTGGTATCGAAAGCGACGAGAATCTGCATGCGCCAGGTTGTCAGGATGAGTAGTGCCGCAATCACGCAGAGCGTGACGGAGGTTGCCAGCCTGGACTGCGTGACGTCGAGAAGCCGGCCAAACATGAGGGCCTCCAGCTGCCCGGACTTGTCGCCATAGGCCAAACTGATGACCACGCCGATGCCGTACATAAAGGTCAGCACCACGGCCGTTCCGGCTTCCATATCCAGCTTCTGCGCTGACTGGCCCTGCCCAGAACCCAGAGAAGCCAGCACCAGCACCGTCACCGTGGCCACCGCGGCCGCACCCGGCACGATGCCCGGGATGCCGCCCACGATGAGCCCTACCACGATGCCCGGAAAAACCGAGTGCACGAGGGCTTCCACCGTAAATTCCATGCGGCGGAGATTAACGAGGACGCTAATGGCAGCTCCCGCAATCGATAGGCACAGCAGGAAGAGGAAAGCATTGCGCAGGTACGGGGCGAAGAGAATCTGCTCTATCACAGTCGCGCGCCTTGCTCCATATAGGTTTCCACTGCTTCCTCGGTTCCCATGGTGCGGACCTTGCCGTCGATCACAAACGCCGCCCAGTCGCAGGTGTGCTGCGCCAAGATGGGGTCGTGAGTGGAGACGAGCAGGGCGATTCCTGCTTCCTTGAGATCCGCAATGATCTGAATCAGGATTCGGCGACTTTCTTGATCAAGCCCGTTGAAGGGTTCGTCGAGAAGCACCAGCTCCGGGGCCGAAACCAACGCGCGCGCGATGAGCACGCGCTGGCGTTGCCCACCCGAGAGCTGGCCAAACCGCGTCTCGGCGAGGTGCTCCATCCCCACTTGTCGCAGGGCATTGAGTACGCAGTCGCGGTAGCTACGCATGCTCGTGCACCTGTGCCACCAGCTCACTGAGGGCAAAAGGCCCATTTCCACGACCTTGTAAGCCGTGACGGGAAAGCTCAGGTCGGAGTCTTGGTACTGCGGGACGTATCCGAGCGAGGCGTCGATGGTGGCCATGCCGCGCAAGGCAGCCAGGCCAGTGATTGCCTTGAGCAGGGTAGATTTGCCCGCGCCGTTGGAACCTAGGAGCGCCACGGCCTCGCCCGCGCGGATCTCAAGGTCAACGTCGGTGAGGATATCCCGGGCGCCATAGCCGCAGGTGGCATTGTGCAGAGTGACTAATGGGGAAGACATAAAGAGCTACTTGCGCTTGGCGAAGTCGAATTCCTGCAGCGATTCTGGCAACGGTTGCTGCTTGGAGTCCCAGGCGCTGACCAGGGTGTTGATGTTGTGGACGATGGATCCGATGTAGGTCTCGCCCTCACTGCCTGGCACACCTAGCGAGTCGCCGTACAAAGCGTCGTCGGATGTAACCGCCTTGACGCCTGCGGCGCGGGCGATGGCCTCGATGGACTTCGAGTTGTTGGAATTCTCCGCAAAGATGGCCTTGGCGCCGGACTCGCGGACCTTCTTTACCTGCTCATCGATGTGGCTCGAGGTGGCGTCCTGCTGGTGGTTGAAGTCAGACAGTGCGGAGCCGATGAATTTCACGCCATACTCGTTAGAGAAGTAGCCGAAGGCGTCGTGGGAAGAGAAGAGCACGCGGTCTTGCTCAGGAACTGCGGACATGGAATCGCTGGCCCACTTGTCGAGGTCCTCCAACTGGTCGGTGTACTTCTTGCCGGCGGCGGTGAAGGCGTCCTTGGCCTGCGGGGAGGCCTGGGACAACGTGTTGACGATGTTGTCGACCTGAATCTTGGCCTGCTTCGGGGAGGTCCACACGTGCGGGTCGTACTTGAATTCTGGGGCCTCGCCGTCCTCCCCCGGGAAAGGCCACGGGCGCGGGCTCACGTGCTCGATGCCCTCGTCGATGGTGTACTTGCCGTTGCCATCGCCCATACCTTCGCTCTTGACGCCCGAGGTCACGGCCATGACGCCGTGGAAGCCGGAGGAGTCCACGGCTTGGTCGAGGAAGTGCTCGAGGTCGACTCCGTTGACGAACATGTAGTCGGCCTGGGAGAGCGCCTGCATCTGCTGTGGGGTCATCTCGTGCTCGTGGGCGCTGGCGTTGGGGGCGAGCAAACAGGTGAGGTCGAGGGTCACTGGGCCCTCGCCGGAGTTGGTCTCCGCACCCTGGGAGTCGACCTTGTGGAGCTTGAGGCCGCCGGCGGCTACCTGGGTGAGGTAGTCGCAGATCTGGGTAGTCGTGGCCACGGCCTTGACGGTGTCGCCGTCCTTCGGCTTTGCAGCGTCGATGGATTCCTTCGAGGCGCTGCAAGCGGCGAGGCTGGCGCCGAGTGCGAGGGCGCAGGTGCCTGCGAGAATGCGCTGTAGGGGCCGGCGTGGGGTGCTGTGATTTGAGCTCATAATGAACTTCCTTTGTATTAGGAGAAGTGAACTCAACAAACACTAGCACCCTTGAACTAGATTGTTCAACGTAATGAACTTAGGTGGTCCTATCTCTTCCTTAAGCTGCCAAAATTTAAAAATGCCTCTCACTTCAATGAGTGAAGTGAGAGGCTAGGAAGCGGTGGCCTTATTTGGCTACTTTTGCCTTTTTGCTGAAGGGGAGCTGATCCAGGGAGCGTATGCCGGGGCCGGCGGCGAGCATCAGGCCCGCGACGGCGACGGTCCACTCGGAGAACTTTTGCCAGCCCTGGGCGATGAGAATTACGCCCAGGGCGACGCGTGCTGCGAGCATGACGAATGAGTTGCAGAGTTTCATGTTCGACACTTTAAGTATTAACTATGGGCATGTCCACAATTGCTTGAGATGTCTCACTCCGGTCCGAGGGCGTCCCACGCCATTTACTCCGCTACATGTATGGATTGCGCGGGGTGTCCTCCTGATCGAAGGGACGCTCCCCGCTGTCCTGCGCATCCTTGATACGCTTGAGCATCCACACTCGCGAGACGATGACGCCCGCCAGTGCAAGTGTGGCCAAGCCGATGGCGAAAATCCACATCGTGCTAACTCCTGGCTAGTAGTAATACGGGAACTGCTCCCACTGCGGGTCGCGCTTTTCGAGGAATGCTTCTTTGCCCTCGACGGCCTCGTCGGTCATATAGGCCAAGCGGGTGGCCTCGCCGGCGAAGACCTGCTGGCCCATAAGCCCATCATCGGTGAGGTTGAAGGCGAATTTCAGCATGCGCTGGGCGGTGGGGGATTTCATGTTGATCTCCTGGCCCATGCGGATGGCGGCGTCTTCAAGCTCGGCGTGGTCCGCGACCTCATTGACTGCGCCCATCTCATACATGCGCTGGGCATCGTAGGTGCGGCCCAAGAAGAAAATCTCGCGGGCGAATTTTTGGCCCACCATCTTGGCTAGGTAGGCCGAGCCATAGCCGGCGTCGAAGGATCCTACGTCCGCGTCCGTCTGCTTAAAGCGCGCCTCCTGGCGGGAGGCGACCGTCATATCGCAGACCACGTGCAGCGAGTGACCGCCGCCGGCCGCCCAACCATTGACCACGGCGATAACCACCTTGGGCATGGTGCGGATAAGGCGCTGGACCTCGAGGATATGCAAGCGACCGCCCTCCACCTTTTCGCGGGCGGTGTCCACGGTGGATTCATCCGCGGTGGCGTCATCATGGGCGTGCTCGGTGGCGTAGCGGTAGCCGGAGCGGCCGCGAATGCGCTGGTCGCCGCCGGAACAAAACGCCCAGCCGCCATCCTTTTCGGAAGGGCCATTGCCGGTGAGCAAAATCGTGCCCACATCCGGCGTGCGGCGGGCGTGATCTATTGCGCGGTAGAGCTCGTCTACGGTATGCGGGCGAAACGCATTGCGCACCTCCGGGCGGTCAAAAGCGATGCGCACGATGCCGTTCTTGTGACCCTCACCGTTGAGCCGGTGATAGGTGATATCCGTAAGGTCCTCAAAGCCCTCTACGGAATGCCACAATTCCGGTCGAAAGGGATTATCGGTGCTGTATTTTTTCTGCTCGCTCATAAAAGCCAGCTTAGTGGCAAAAGAAGAATAGTCCCCATTCCCAACCCTCACCCACACACGCTGCCCAGCAGGCCGGTAATAATCAATACGCGATACTGCGAGGTTGTTGCCCCGCACAATACCCGTGTACGCCATACCAGCGCGGTACTCCATGCCATGGGGAGACTCGAACTCCCCGCCCCTTAAAGCGCTAAAGGGGGCCTGTGTCCCAGGATTTTCCCCTCCAGGGTGGGGGCCTGCTCGCTGCAGGGGTGTGGGCTACCATCGCGCGCTTTAAGTAGCGCGCGATATGACTATCCGTTTTTCAGTTCGGTATTCCAGTTCAGCTGCTGGATGCGGGTATCCAGCTCGCGGTACTGCTTAGACAAATCATCGACGCGCTTGCGCATATCCGCCACCGGGATGGTGGAGACAAACTTAATCTCGTTGCGGGAATAGCGATCCGAGCGCGTGCCTGCCCGCTGCGCCAAGTCATGATAGATGCGGCGCTTGCGCAAGAGGCCGTCGCGAAGCGCGAGGGCCTCCATCAGGTTCATCTTCTCATCAAAGGCGGTGGCGATATTCGTCGCATTGATGGCCTGAACCAGCTCATCGATGCGCCCGGCCACGCCGTCGAGCTCGCGCAGCAGCTCCTGTGGATCCTCCTCCGGGGTATCGCCCTCCTGCACGCGGGCCACGGTGAGCAGCCGCTCGTGCAGGTTATTGAGGCGCTCTTGCGCCTGGGCGCGCTCCGCCAATGCCTCAGCTAGCAGCATAATTCCTCCTTTATTGGTATAGGTTCCCAAAATAGCGCAGAGCGGGGGAGAGGTCAATGGTTTCCGGGCGCTACCATGAAAGCCATGCATATCGATGACGTCCTCGACCGCGCCCACGTAGTCTCCCTCCCGCTTGCCGTGCGTTTCCGCGGCATCACCACGAGGGAGGCCCTGCTCATCGATGGCCCGGCCGGCTGGGGCGAGTTCGCGCCCTTCCTGGAGTACGGCCCGGCCGAGTCCGCAGCTTGGTTGCGCGCGGGGCTCGAGGCCGCCTACGAGGGCTTCCCGGAGCCGGTGCGCGATTCCATCGAGGTCAACGCCACCATCCCGGCCGTGCCTGCCAGCGAGGTCCCGGCCCTAGTGGAGCGCTACCCCGGCTGCCGCACCTTTAAAATCAAGGTGGCAGAAAAGGGCCACACGCTTGCCGACGACGCCGCTCGCGTCCGCGCCGTCCGCGACACCATCACCCAACGCGGCGAAATCCCTATCCTGCGCGTGGACGCCAATGGCGGCTGGACCGTGGAGGAAGCAGTCCAGGCCGCGCAGATGATGATGCCGCTGGACTATATGGAACAGCCATGCGCTACCACTGAGGAGCTCGCCCAGGTGCGCGGCCGTCTCATGCGCGCTGGCCTCTTCGTACGCGTGGCCGCCGATGAGTCCATTCGTAAGGTCGCCGACCCCTATCGCGTCGCCGAGCTGCAGGCCGCAGACGTCGCCGTGGTCAAGCCCGCCCCGCTCGGTGGCGTGCGCCGCGTCCTCGAGGTGGCCCAGCACCTGCGTCAGCGTCACATGGACATCACGGTGGCCTCCGCGCTCGATACCTCCATCGGCATCAATATGGGCCTTGCGGCCGTCGCCGCCCTCCCGCGCATCTACGACGATGAAGACATCGACGTCACTCCGGCCGCCGCTGGACTTGCCACCGGCTCCCTCTTTGCAGAAGACGTCACCGCGCCGCGCCCGCTTGTCGATGGCCACCTTCCCGCCGATATCCTCGCCCCCGACCCAGACCGCCTGACCGCCCTCGCCGCCCCCGCCGACCGCCGCGATTGGTGGTTCGACCGCCTCCGTGCCTGCTGGCCGTACCTGACTGACTAGGCTCTAGAGCAAGCTTTGGTGGAACCGCCACGCCGGAGTCACCAGCGCCCGCCGCACCTTTGGCGGCCTGCTCTTTAGCCCGCGCACGCTGCGTCGATGCGCCACCGTTTCTTGCACCGTCTCCACCACCAGCTTGAGGTGGTAGTCGGTGCATTCATCTGTAAATTTCAATGGCGCCCACCCATGCTGCACCGCATGATTGGTCTTCCACATCCCGATGAGAAATTCTCGGTGATTATCTTCCGGCGCGTGATAATAAAGCGAGTCCAAGTCCACCACCGTCGTTCCCGCTTCGAAGCCTAGATCCCAGGTATATGGTCCTAATCGAAAATTTGGCACCGGCTTGAGACCCACCCGTGGTACATCCGCTGCTCCCACTTCGAGGCCGTCCCCACCGGCGCCCGCTCCGCTAGCTCGCGAACCGCGTCCCTTTTCTTGCTGATCACCTGCTCTATATCGGCCGCGAACCTCCCCCTTCCGTTGAGCCCGCGATACGCCTGCGCCAGTGCATCCTTCAGCAGCCACTCGCTGCAGCGCTCAAAGCTCAATGCATCTGCTACCGCCTGCGCCGGCAACGCCATCTTTACACCCTTGACCCGATTCGCCGGCACCGGCCGCGACCTCACCGTATGTACCAGATCATCCGCCCGGGCTCGGCAGTTATTATCCACCCGGATCACCGTCGGCAGCTGCACCTCGCATAAGCCATAGGCCGCGAGCGCCGCCGTTCCCGAAAACACCGCATCCGGATAAAGCTGCGCCACCGCGTTGAGCTTATCTTTCGCGCTCGCCTCCGCAGCGACATAACAGTTGCGCCTAAGCCGGAGGAGTCTGCCCTCTGCCACCTCCTTTTCAATTCGATATTGAGTCATTCCTTCTTCGAACAGGTCTTTTCGCGTGTACATAGTCTTTTAGACTGCTGCGTTGAGGAGTCGGTTCCGTGAAACATCAGGGATCACGACTTTCGTCCATACAAACCCCCAAAACCGTCGACGAAATCTCTGGTTTAGATGGACGAAAATCGCGATCGACGGCGGAAATCCAAGATCGAGCTCGCTGCTCAGCCCGCCACCTGTGCGTACGCTAGAGGACATGTCTACTATCAAGGTCCGCGATGCCCACCTGCACAACCTGCGCAACGTCGACGTCGATATGCCCCGCGGCAAACTCGTCGCAGTCACGGGAGTGTCTGGTTCGGGAAAGTCTTCGCTGGCCTTCGGCACGATTCACGGCGAAGGCCAGCGTCGCTACCTTGAATCGGTAGCACCCTTCGCCCGCCGCCTCATTAGCTCGGCCGTCGATCCGCAGGTCAGCCAGGTAGAGGGCCTACCGCCGACGGTCGCGCTGCAGCAATCGACCTCCGGCGGCGGAGCGCGCTCCACGGTAGGTACGGTCTCCGCGCTCTCGAATAGCGTGCGCCTGCTCTATTCGCGCGCCGGGGATAATCCGGAGGGCTTGTACTCGGATTCTTTCTCCCCGAATACCCCGGAGGGAATGTGTCCGCAGTGCCACGGCACGGGCGTGGTCCACGAGCCGACTGAGGACTCGATGGTTCCGGATCCCACCCTTTCCATCGAGGAAGGCGCCATCCAAGCCTGGCCGGGCGCCTGGGCCGGCAAGAATTTCCACGACATCCTGATGAACCTGGGCTATGACCTGGATTCGCCCTGGCAAGAGCTGTCACAGAAAGACCGCGACTGGATTCTTTTTACCGAGGAGCGCCCCGTCGTCACGGTCAAGCCCCTGCGCGGAAAGGATCAGATTCAGCGCAACTATGAGGGCACGTGGCGTTCGGTGGCTAGCTACTTGAATAAGACGCTGGCAGAAACCCAATCGGATACCCTGCGCAAGCGCACCCTGTCCTATATGGAATCGCGCGAGTGCGAAACGTGTGGCGGCCGCCGCCTCAATCCGGCTGCGTTGAAGGTGACCTATGCGGGCATGCCCATTGATGAGCTGGGCGCGCTGCCGCTGGATAGGGTCCACGCGGTGTTCAGCAAGCAGAATCCGGAGGAGAACTCGGCTGAGGATTTATTGCTCAAACAGATTCTTCCCGCCTTGACGTCGGCGCTCGAGCTCGGCTTGGCGCACCTGAGCCTGGATCGGCCGACGCAAAGTCTGTCCGGCGGCGAGATGCAGCGTATCCGCTTGGCGGCGCAGCTGCGCTCGGGTCTCTTCGGCGTGGCCTATGTGCTCGATGAGCCCTCGGCTGGCCTGCACCCAGATGAGCGCGACGCGGTCATGGACATGTGCCGCCGCTTCATCGCGGCTGGCAATTCCGTGCTCTTGGTAGAGCATGACATGGATTTGGTCGCGCAGGCAGATTGGCTCGTTGACGTCGGCCCGCTGGCCGGCGAGCGCGGCGGCAACGTCGTCTATTCGGGTCCAGTCGCAGACTACGACGCGGATACCCCCACCGCCCGCGCCTTGGCCAATCGCACGCTCGCGCTTGCCGACGACCCCCGTACCCCCTCTTCCCACCTCACCCTTCGCGGCATCAAGGCCCGCAGCATCGACAACCTCGATGTTGAATTTGGCCTTGGCCAATTCACGGCGGTCGCTGGTGTATCCGGCTCCGGCAAGTCCACGCTGGTCAGTACGGTACTTGCCGGCCTGCTGCGCCAATCCGCTACGGCCGTCTCCGATGAAGAAGAGACCGAGGAGAAGGGCTGGTCCGTAGAGAGCACGGAAGGCTTTGACCAGGTTAAACGCCTGGTACAGATTACACAGAAGCCCATCGGCCGCACCCCGCGCTCCACGCTGGCAACCTATACCGGTCTTTTCGATAATGTCCGCAAACTCTTCGCCTCCACCGACGAGGCCAAGCAACGCGGGTGGACTGTCTCGCGCTTTTCCTACAACGTAAAACAAGGCCAGTGCCCCACCTGCGGCGGCGCGGGCAAGATCGGAAGTGGAGCTGGTCTTTTTGCCAGGCTCGTATACCACCTGCCCAGAGTGCGGTGGTGCCCGCTTCAACGACGAGACCCTCGAGGTGACCTGGCAGGACCGCACCATCGCGGACATTTTGGAGCTCACCGTCGACGAAGCCGCAGAGGTATTCGCCGAAGAAGAGAAGATTTACCGCGCCATCGCCACACTGCAGGCCGTTGGTTTGGGCTACCTTCGCTTGGGCCAAGGCGCACCGGAGCTGTCCGGCGGAGAGGCCCAGCGCATCAAGCTCGCCACGGAACTGCAGCGCTCGCGCAATTCTCGCCGCGGCCACACGGTCTACCTGCTCGATGAGCCCACCACGGGCTTGCACCCGGCCGATATCGATCTGCTCAATACCGAGCTGCATAAGCTGGCGGATGCAGGACATACGGTGATCGTCGTCGAGCATGATCTTTCGGTGATGGCACACGCTGACCGCATTATTGAGATGGGCCCAGGCGCCGGTAAAGATGGTGGCCGCATCATCGCGGATGCCACCCCGGCGGAAGTAGCCAAGGAGGATACCGCCACCGGCCGAGCCTTGCGCGCGCGGCAGGCCCACTAAGCGGCGAGTCTTTTCCTCACCCCGTTAGCTATGGGAGAACTCTCTGGGATCTCACAGCAAAATGGGGTAGAGGTAGAGGGTATGACTACTAAAGGCCCTCATGGCGATAATAATGAAACCCGCAGCTGGTCCAGCCCGGCGGATGATGCCACGCGCCAGATTGGCCGCGTGCCCGATAATGCCGCCGGCCCCAGCCGCGACCAAGCGCGCCGCGAGCACCCCAAGCAGTACTTCCCGGGCGAGCAGCAGCCGCAGAATGAGACTCGTCAATTCGATGCGGCCGCTGGCTATCAGCAGGGCTACGGTCAGCAGCAAAGCTACGGCCAGAACTATCAGCAGCCGGCCGGGCAGGCATATGGCCAGCAATACGCGCAGCAGCCCGAGTACGAGCCGGTGCCGTCGAACTATGATCCGGACCAGCCGGAAAAGCGGAAAAAGAAAAGCGGCGGTGGCGGCGCCATGGCCGGCGTCTTCGTGGCTATTGCGGTGCTAGCCGTACTGGCTGCGGCTGTGCTGTTTTTCCTATGGCGCAATGCCGCGGACGAGGCGGATAAACCGGAGCCACAGCCGGTAACGGAGACGCTGACCACGCAGGTTCCCACTACCGTGACGCAGACCAATGAGCCGGATACGCAGGATGAAAATTCCAATAAGCTACCGAAGCTGCCGGATTTCCAAAACGAGCTGCCCTCCGATATTCCGACCGAACTGCCGCCGGAGGTGCAAGACCAGCTGGATAAAGGCGCCGATGTGGACGTAGAGGGCCTCCTCAATGACCTCCTGGGCGGCGGCGAGCAGCCGGCTGGCCAGCAGGGCACTCAGAACTAAGTGCCAAGCACCTGCCCGGTAAGGGAAATGGCGCGCGGGCAGGTAAAATCGAGCGGCATGAATGAATCGATGCAGTTGGCTGAGAAGGTAGCCGCCCAACTGGCGCGCCACCTCACGGATGTCGTCTTGTGCCCTGGTTCGCGCAACGCGCCGCTGTCGTTGGCGCTTTTAGCACGTGATGATATCCGCGTTCACACCCGCCTCGATGAGCGCGGGGGAGCGTTTACCGCCCTAGGCATGGCGCGAGTGCAGCGCCGCCACGTGGGCGTGGTGATGACCTCGGGAACTGCGGTGGCTAATACTCTGCCGGCCGTGGTGGAGGCACACTATTCTCATACGCCGCTGGCCATCATTAGCGCCGATCGGCCAGAGCGTCTGGTAGGCACGGGTGCCTCCCAAACCATCGAGCAACAGGGCATCTTCGGCGTCTATGCGGAGACCACCCAGGTCACCAGCGCAGCTGATCTGGAGGCGATGTCCCAGCGCTTCCGCGAAGACCTACAGGTACACATCAATGTGGCCTTTGATGCCCCGCTTGTCGACGCCGCTTTGCCCGCCCGCACCTCCGGCGACGGCGCGCGTGAGCCAGCACCAGCCTTTGTGGACCACGGTGAAGTGGCCGTGGACTTGAGCAAGAACACACTGGTCATTGCGGGGGACGAGGCCTGGGAGGTAGAAGGCTTAGAAGACGTGCCGACCATCGCAGAGCCAAGCGCGCCGGGCCCGTACCATCCGGTACATCCGGCGGCGGCGCATATCTTCCGCAAGGCGCAGGTTTCCGCGAATGATTATGTGGTCAATACCAAGGTGGAACAGGTCATCGTCGTCGGGCACCCGACTCTGCACCGCAGCGTTTTGGCGCTGATGAATGATCCGGATATTGATCTGGTGGTGCTCTCGCGCACCAAGGATTTCACCAATCAGCGCGGCAACGATGCTCGGTTGGGCACCACCGTCAAGGTCACCGGGGAACCGAGCCGCGAGTGGATGAAGATTTGCGAGGGTGCTACCGACATGGCGGGACAAGCCGTGCGCGAGACTCTTGAGGACGAAGAACTGGGTTTTACGGGGCTGCACGTGGCGGCCGCGGTGGGCGATACGCTCTCCGTCAACGACACCCTGGTCCTTGGCGCCTCGAACCCGGTGCGCGATGCTGCATTAGTGGGCCTGCCCTTCGACGGTGTCGATACATACTCGCCGCGCGGGGCGGCCGGTATTGACGGAACCATTGCCCAGGCCATCGGCATTTCCTTGGCCACGCAATCGCTGGATCCCACCAATTGGCGTGCCCCACGCGTTATGGCGCTGATGGGCGATGTCACCTTCTTGCATGATGCGAATAGCCTGCTCATCCCAGAAGACCAACCGCGTCCGGAAAACCTCACCATCGTCGTAGCCAATGACAATGGTGGCGGCATCTTCGAGACCCTCGAGCAGGGGGCCGATGCGCTGCGCGCGTCATTCGAGCCGGCGTTTGGGACGCCGCATGGGGTGGACGTCGGCAAGCTGGCGGAAGCCTATGAGGCAGACTACCGCGAGGTCACTACCCCGCAGGAGCTACTGGATACGCTGGCGGAACTTAAGGAATACTCCACCGGTATCACCATCGTGGAAGCAAAGACCACCCGTGCCACGCGCCGGGCGCTCACTGAGAAGTTGACCGCAAAGGTGGGCCAATAAGTGGCCTCGCCGCAGCATAAACCGCACGCAGCCGTGGTGCCGCGCTATACGGCTGCGGTCTATCGTCGCCGCCTGCACCAGCTGACTCTGGCGTTGTATCTGGCCGCACTCGTGGGCGTGGTAGGCATGGTCATCGGACCGGCGCTTAATGATCACGCCATCGCCGCCCATCCCGCGCGTGCTCTGGCTACAGTCAAGGACGTGGGAATGCTGCGCACCACGGTGGATTTCCAAGACAGTGAGGGGATTTACCATATCCCGAAGCACGGGCTGCTGTATCCCAGCGGCCTGGGGGAGGGGCAGCAGGTGTGGGTGCAATACGCCCTCGATGACCCTGATTTAGTCAAGGTCGAAGGCCGTAAGTGGACGCTGGCTATCATCCCAGCGGCTTCGGTAGGGGTGGTGGCTACACTTATTGCGGCCGCTTTGTGGAAGCTGATTAGCTTCTTTACCCGCCGTGCGGAGAAATAATTAACCAAGATTTTCCGCTAGCTTCACCATTAACTTAAGAAAATAGGTCATTATGGTGGCATGCGTGTTGCGATCGTGGCTGAATCCTTCCTTCCCAATGTCAATGGTGTGACCAACTCAGTGCTGCGCGTTTTGGAGCATCTGCACGAGACGGGGCAGGAGGCCATTGTTATCGCGCCGGGCGCCCGCGAAGGCCAAGAGGAAATTCCGGACTACCTCGGATTCCCCATCTACCGCGTGCCCACTGTGCGCGTGCCGCTGGTGGATTCGCTTCCGGTGGGAGTTCCTACCACGGCCGTGGATGAAGCGCTGCGTGATTTCAAGCCGGATATCATCCACCTAGCTAGCCCCTTCGTACTCGGCGCGGCAGGTGCCTTCTCCGCCCGTCAGCAACGCGTGCCGGCCGTGGCGCTGTACCAGACCGACGTCGCCGGATTCGCCACTAAATACCATGCTTCCGCGCTGGCCTATGGCGTCTGGGAGTGGCTGCGCACCATCCACAACTCCTGCCAGATGACCCTGGCACCGTCTTCTCTGACCATCCGAGATCTGGAAAAGCACCACATCAAAAACGTGCGCCATTGGGGACGCGGCGTGAATGCGGAGCTTTTCCACCCATCCAAGCGCTCTGCTGAGCTGCGCCGCAGCTGGGAGCCGAGTGGAACGAAGAATATCGTCGGCTTCGTTGGCCGTTTGGCCGCGGAAAAGGGCGTGCACCGGTTATCGGCGCTCAACGGACGCGAAGATATCCAGCTGGTTATCGTGGGCGATGGGCCGGAGCGGCCGCTACTGGAAGCCCAGCTTCCTGGGGCCGTGTTTACCGGCGCTCTGTCCGGCGAAGAACTTGCCGCGGCCTATGCTTCTTTGGATGTTTTTGTCCACGCCGGTGAGTTTGAGACCTTCTGCCAGTCCATTCAGGAGGCGCAGGCCGCCGGCGTGCCGACCATTGGGCCGCGTGCCGGCGGTCCGGTAGACCTCATTGAGGAGGGCTATAACGGGCTTTTGTTGGACGTGAAGACCTTTGTGGAAGACCTCCCCAATGCGGTGGATGCGCTGCTCAACCCAGAGATCCATCAGGAGATGCGCGATAATGCCCGCGAGTCCATTTCTTCCAAGACATGGAAGGCGCTGTGCGAGCAGCTCGTGGGCTATTACGAAGAGGTGCTGGAGGATACCCGCCGGGTGCCCCTGACCATTCTGGGGCAGCGCCCGGAGCTGCCGCGGTGGGCGGCTCGTGCCCTCGGCGCCCGCGTGGCCTAAACTGATCATTTGTGTCTAAGGCAGATCTGGATAAAAAGCCCTTCGATGTGGCGCGCATGTTTGACGCCGTGGGCGAGAAGTACGACCTCACTAATACCGTCTTGTCCTTCGGGCAGGACGCGCACTGGCGCAAGCGCACCCGCGAACGACTAAACCTACAACCGGGGGAGAAGGTCCTCGATCTTGCGGCCGGCACCGCCGTATCCACCGTGGAATTGTCCAAGTCCGGTGCGTGGTGCGTGGCGTGTGATTTCTCCCGTGGCATGTTGGCCGCTGGCCGTGAGCGTGACGTACCCAAGGTGGCCGGCGATGGCATGAAGCTGCCGTTTGCGGATAATACTTTTGATGCGGTGACCATCTCTTATGGACTGCGCAATATCCACGACTTTGAGCTCGGGCTGCGTGAAATGGCGCGCGTGACCAAGCCGGGCGGGCGTCTAGCGGTGGCGGAATTTTCCACCCCGGTGGTGCCGATTTTTGGCACCGTGTACAAGGAATACTTAATGCGCCTGCTGCCGCCGGTGGCGCGCGTGGTTTCTTCTAATCCGGATGCCTATATCTACCTCGCGGAGTCCATTCGTGCATGGCCGGGGCAAGAGGAGCTCGCGGCGGCTATCAATCGCAATGGCTGGACCGAGGCCGGTTGGCAGAACCTCACCTTTGGCATCGTGGCGCTGCACTCGGCGGTCAAGCCCGCCTAGGTGCGGGCCTGAGCCCGCGCCTAGAGGACTGCGGTGGGGGACTATGCCGCGGTGGAATCCCACAGGGGAGTATCGCGGCGGATAGACGATACGGTGCGGCCAGCAGCGCGCCAGGTGCGGGCGATAAGATCGCGGTCGTCGTCAGTAATGAGATTGCCCATGAGGCGTGCGGCGGCCGGCATGAGCATACGGCCGACGGGCCCGCGCAGGGCCAGGGGACCGGCAATCGGTAGGAACTGCGGGTAGGTCAAAAGACGTGCGGCCGTGCGGGCCAGGAGGAAGGATTCGCCGTAGTGTTCGCGCAAGACGGCCGGCCAGGCGAGGGTGAAATCCTTTGGACCGAGTAGATCCACGGCCAGCGCGGCGGTCTCCAAGCCATAATCGATGCCCTCGCCGTTGAGGGGATTAATGCAGGCGGCGGCATCGCCGATAATCATCCAATTGGCGCCGGCCACGTTGGATACCGCGCCACCCATGGGCAATAGGGCAGAGGTGACGTGTTCAATCTCTCCTAGTCCCCACTCGGGGCGTTGTTGGGCGGCGTAGAACTCGAGCAGCTTCTTGGTATTGATCTTGGCGGGGCGCTGCGCGGTCGAGAGTGCGCCAAGGCCGATATTGACCTGGCCAAGCTCAAGGCCGAGCGGGAAGATCCAGCCGTAGCCGGGTTGTACTTCGCCGTCTTCGTCTTTGAGCTCTACGTGGGAGTGCATCCAGGGCTCTTCGGCATGCGTGGAGGAAGCATAGGAGCGTGCGGCGATTCCATAGACCTCCTCGCGGTGCCAGGTGCGGCCAAGTTTCTTGCCAAAGGTAGAGCGCACGCCATCGGCCACAATGATCCACTTGGCGTGTACGGTGGCTTCGCCCACGCGGAAAGACGTCAGGCGGTTTCCTTCTAATACGGGATCGGTAGCAGGGGTGCCGGTGATAAGGGTGGCGCCGGCGCCTACGGCGGCATCGACAAGCAGGGCATCAAAGCGATAACGCGGCAGGGCCGTACCCACCTGGGAGGGGTAGGTCTCCGGCCACGGCGCGGTAATATCGCCGCCATATCCGTGCAGCTTCAGGCCGCGATTGCGGTAGGAGGCGTTGACCTCAAGGCCTAGCTCATCGAGCTGATGCATCGCGCGCGGTGTGAGCCCGTCGCCGCAGGTTTTATCGCGGGGAAATGTCGCGGAATCAATAAGGAGGGTGTCAAAGCCCGCGCGTGCGGCGTGAATCGCGGCGGCGGCTCCGGCAGGTCCAGCGCCAATGATGGCGACCTCGACATAGGTTGGGGAATCGATCTGCTCCGACATGAGGACTATCATTGCATGAGTTCGACCCCTCGAGTGTGTTTAGGGGCGCGGATTGGACTACGGTAGGTAATCGATTATCTCTGGCTTTTAGTTGCAAGGAACACTATTTAATGACTCACGGTCAATCGCATGCCACGCACGTGGATCTTGGTGATCCGCAGCTCAACGAGCGCATTGGTGCGGGCATGGAAGCAGTAGAAGACAAGCTGCGCAGTGAAATCGACCGCGGCCAGGACTTCTTAAAGGATAAGGTCAGCCACCTGTCCAAGGCCGGTGGCAAGCGCTTTCGTCCTATGATGGCGCTATTGGCCTCCGAGTATGGTTCGCGTCCGGGCTGCGAAGAGGTTGTTAAGGCCGCCACCGTCGTGGAGATGGTGCACGTGGCCACTCTTTATCATGACGATGTCATGGATGAGGCAGACCGCCGTAGGGGCGTGGAATCCGCGAATTCCCGGTGGAATAATTCCGTGGCCATCCTCGCCGGCGATGCGCTCTTGGCGCATGCCTCCCGCCTAATGAGCGAGTTGGATACCCACACCGTGGGCCACTTTGCCGATACCTTTGAGGAGCTGGTTACCGGCCAGATGCGCGAGACCATCGGCGCGGGCGAGGCTAATGCCGTGGAGCACTATACGGCGGTTATCCGCGAAAAGACCGCCGTGCTCATCGCCTCTGCGGGCTACTTGGGCGCCTATCACTCCGGGGCCTCGGCCGAGCATGCCGCAGCCCTGCACCGCATCGGTGGAGCCATCGGCATGATCTTCCAGATTGTGGACGATGTCATCGACATCTTCTCCGACCCTAAGGAATCCGGCAAGACCCCGGGAACAGACCTGCGTGAGGGCGTATTTACACTGCCGGTTCTCTATGCCTTGGAAGAAGAAGGAGAAGTGGGCGATAAGCTGCGTGAGCTGCTTACTGGGCCGCTGCATTCCGACGCCGAGGTGGAGCGCGCCATCGAGCTCCTGCACCAATCTGGCGGCCGACAGAAGGCGCTGGAGGACATCACTGCCTACCTGCGCACGGTGGAGGAGCAACTCGCCGTGCTACCGGAGAACTCGGCCAGCCAGGCCCTGCGCCAATTGGCGGATTACACCGTGCGCCGCGTGGGCTAGCTGCTTGGCGACGCCCCCTCAATCGCCTTTTTCCCCTTATGCGCTGGCGATTTGTAGGTAGGTGGGTGGTTCGTAGTAAAGTACTTACTCGCACCACACAGTGCATGCCAGGTTGCCCGAGCGGCCAAAGGGAGCGGACTGTAAATCCGCCGGCATTGCCTTCAGAAGTTCGAATCTTCTACCTGGCACAGAATGAACCCCGCAAGCAAAAGCTTGCGGGGTTTCGTTGTACCTGCAGTCGTGGCAGATTCTAGTGGTCGTGGAAACACTTCCTATGTTTCGGTTGAGTTTATCAGT
>NGUZ01000168.1 GCA_002154655.1 Corynebacterium kefirresidentii | reverse complement strand
ACGTTAACGTTGCACTCGTTGTACTTGCAATAGGAGCAGGAAGCGTAATTCTTTCTCACGTAAACGACGCAGGATTCTGGATGTTTAAAGAATACTTCGGTTTAACCGTAAAAGAAACATTCCTAACTTGGTCATTACTTGAGACAATCATATCAGTATCAGGTATCATCTTTATTTTATTCATTAGTTTGTTTGTATAGGGTTAATGTTGAATGCAAAATGTAAAGCCACTCCAACAAGTGGCTTTTTTTATTAACACTGATATGACAAGTATAGAATGCAATAAGAAAGTAAGTTATGATTAAAATATTA
>NGUZ01000167.1 GCA_002154655.1 Corynebacterium kefirresidentii | reverse complement strand
TGATACAGTAAGAAAGTATAGAAAACTTGTCGAGGAATAAAAATTTAAGATTAAGGGAGTGGGACAGAATTCTTTTCAAATTCGTCGTCCCTCTCCCAACTTGCTTTGCTTGTAGAATTTCTTAGTGAAATTCTCTTTGTTGGGGCCCCGCCCGCAAGGATGACTAGAACTGAGAAAAGCTTGATTTAAGCGCCTTCTCAGTTCAGTCAGCTACTGCGAATTTGCAAAATAGCATCATCATATTATTTATGTCCCAGGCTCTTAAAATGGTTATATGATATTAATTTTTAGCATAATGTACGTTCTTTAATGTAA
>NGUZ01000166.1 GCA_002154655.1 Corynebacterium kefirresidentii | reverse complement strand
AAGTAATACCATTAAGTACAGCTGCTAGTATTTCAAACCTTTTGTAGCCAAAAGTTTTATTTGTATTAGCTTGCTTCGCTCCTAAAGTAAATGCAATTAAAGCAATACCTAAAGAAATAGAATCACTTAACATATGACCAGCATCTGAAATTAACGCAAGACTGTTAGTAAAGAAACCACCTAACCCTTCTACAATCATGTAACTTGTAATAATAATAAAACTAATTAATAAAGTCTTTTTGTTCGCGCCATGTGTATGATTATGATTGTGATCGTTTTCCATTTAATCCCTCCTCTTTTTAATGATGAAAAATATTT
>NGUZ01000165.1 GCA_002154655.1 Corynebacterium kefirresidentii | reverse complement strand
AACTTGCGTCTGACTACGAACAATTAAACCCTCGTAATCACCTATAATATCTAATAGTGATTGTTCATCTAAATCCGTTTTAATATCGACGTTAAAATCAGAATGGTTTAATAAACTTTGTAATCCATCTGTTGAAATAGGGTCTGACACTAGAATATTATGCTTCACTATGAATCACCTCTGAAAATTTTGTTAAGCCTCTACCAATATAATTCGTTTGACGGTAATCTGTAAGTATAATCTCTAAAGCACTTATCACTGAAAGCATATCGAAAGGTGAGACTTTACCCATATGTCCGATACGTAAAATCTTTCCTTT
>NGUZ01000164.1 GCA_002154655.1 Corynebacterium kefirresidentii | reverse complement strand
ATTGAATTAAATCACCTTCTTCATTAACACAAAGCGCGTAGTCGATACAATCTTTGATTTCACCACCATATGCGCCAGCATTCATGTAAACAGCTCCTCCGACAGAACCTGGAATGCCACAAGCAAATTCTAAACCTGTTAACACATGGTCTCTAGCAGCACGTGAAACATCTATAATTGCAGAACCGCTTCCAGCAATAATAGCATCATCAGAAACATTAATATGATTTAATGATAATAAGCTAATAACAATACCACGAATGCCGCCTTCACGAATAATAATGTTTGACCCATTTCCGAGGTATGTGACCGGGATATCTTT
>NGUZ01000163.1 GCA_002154655.1 Corynebacterium kefirresidentii | reverse complement strand
TATGTTGTGTAAATCTACGAGTGTTTCAGCTAATGTGTTAATAAAGTTTTCTGGTAATGGTTTGTGTTCAATTTCCCATACATAATTTTGTATTTCTGGATCTATTGTGGCTGCGGGTTTACCTGTAAGTTTTGGGTAAGCAATAAGGTCTTTTGCATGTACTTTCCACTTCGGTATTTCAAATGAAACATTCTTCTGTAAGAAGTCTACCGTTTGTTTTTCGGGTTTTGTTCGTTTATAAACGTCAGGTCTTCTTGGTAGTCTCAAAACCCATTCTACTCCATGTTTATCTTTTCCAAATGCAACTTGAAAATCAAGTCCC
>NGUZ01000162.1 GCA_002154655.1 Corynebacterium kefirresidentii | reverse complement strand
CTCGTGCTGAGACATTGGAAATGATTCCAGCTAAAGAAATTGGTGAAGCTCAAGATGTAGCTAATGTGGCATTATTCTTAGCTTCAGATTTAGCGAACTATATTCACGGTACTACAATTTACGTTGATGGTGGTATGACTAACTACCCTGCCTTTATGGGTGGTAAAGGTTAAATTTCAAGCACTATGCAGTAAAAAGCAAGCAATCCTTAAAGTAGAATTGCTTGCTTTTTTCATATTTATTCAAATAAATATCGCTTGGTAAACATATAAAATGATTATACTCAATATAATCGAAATGTTAGTAACCATACCTACTAAAGGC
>NGUZ01000161.1 GCA_002154655.1 Corynebacterium kefirresidentii | reverse complement strand
TATTAAGTCATTGGAATTATCATAGGTTACACCATCAATGGTAATGCCCAAACCAGATAAACATTCAGTATTTATTATCACTACTCACTCACCTTCTCCTTTAATTACATTAATATCGTATTGATCACTCTCACTAGCAAAATCCTTAGGTGCAGTATCCACATCATCTTCACTCTGCAACTTAACGATAAGTTCGTTAGTTATATATTTGCTTAGTTCATACATTCCGATAATGAACCATATTTTTAGTATGCGTTTAATCATCTACATCATCTCCATGTTCGATATATTCTATAACGTGTTCCAATGCTGATTTATAAGTGA
>NGUZ01000160.1 GCA_002154655.1 Corynebacterium kefirresidentii | reverse complement strand
TTATATTTTACATTATTTAAATAGTGTGAGAAGAGAATTATTGTTTGACTTTAAAGTTAACAACTTGAGGTATATTGTGCAAATCACCATTAGTAACGAAATCGATTAATATTTGTGAGCCTTCTTCTTGTATATCTTTAACTACAGGTGCTTCAGCGAACATGTCATAATTACCACCGCCTGCAGCACGATAGTTGTTGACACAAATGGTATAAGTTTTATCACTGATAAGTGGTTCATTGCCAACCTTAATATCAGTTACGCGTTGACCAATAGGTTCTCTTACATGAATGGTATAAGTGATACCGCCATACATGTCGTAGTT
>NGUZ01000159.1 GCA_002154655.1 Corynebacterium kefirresidentii | reverse complement strand
AGTTATATAATTAAGAAGTTAGTTTGAAAAATGAACATTGAAAACTGAATGACAATATGTCAACGTTAATTCCAAAACAGTAACTTAATTGTTACAAACACTATTTAGTATTATGAGCTAATCAAACATCATAAATTTTTATGGAGAGTTTGATCCTGGCTCAGGATGAACGCTGGCGGCGTGCCTAATACATGCAAGTCGAGCGAACAGACAAGGAGCTTGCTCCTTTGACGTTAGCGGCGGACGGGTGAGTAACACGTGGGTAACCTACCTATAAGACTGGGATAACTTCGGGAAACCGGAGCTAATACCGGATAATATTTCG
>NGUZ01000015.1 GCA_002154655.1 Corynebacterium kefirresidentii | reverse complement strand
CCTACGGACACAGGATCCGTACAAATAGGGTGTCCACTAAACGAGGGTAACCTCAGCTTCTTCTCACGAACCATAACGGAGACCGCCACCTCGACAAACTACCGTCTGCGAGACAAGCCGAAAACCACATCGTGGCCTGGCTCGACAATTCACAATCACCGATCATCTAGCTGCCACTCAAAAGCGGTTTGGTTCTGTTTACTTTGGAGATAGAAAACTGGGGGCCTGACCCCCGACGTGTCTACTTTCCGGGGTCAGGCCCATGAATGTCATGCGCAGGCTAAAAACGGTGGCCTGATCAAGATAAACTGATTGGTAAGGAATTTGTTGTGAAAGAAAGAACGATCATTCCGGGAATACTTTTTGGAATTGTCTTGGGTGTCGCAACCCTTTATGGCGGAGTGCTCCTGTCCACATGGCTTCCAATACCTTTCGTTTTCTATGGGCTACCTCTACCTTCATTGGTGGTGTTGGGTGTATTAGCCATATCTGTCTACATGTTGAAAAAGGATCGGCTTAGCGACCGATCATGGCGTGCTTTTGCCTTCACATTCGCCGCGGCTTTCGTCGTATCAGCGTTCTTATGGGTGAGCACCATTTCTGGCTATGGAAACTTCGCATAGCCTATAGGTATGGAACGGTTGTAAGGCCAATTACAGTTAGCCCCTCTAGATTGATGAACTGCTCCCCATTCGCCGATGAGGGCCATTTTCGTTTTCTTCGGCGGCCAGCGGCAATGGGCACGGCTTGCACTGGCTCTGGCTCAGGGCGCGCCGGTGCCGCTGCTCGACGAGCCTACGACCTTCCTCGATCCCGCCCACGCGATTAGTGTTTTGGAGCCCGTTCGCAAGCAAGCCCGCGCTGGTAAGGCAGTCGTTGTTGTGCTGCACGACCACATGTTGGCTGGTCAGTATTCCGACACCAGGGCGGTTATGAACAACGGCGAGGTCATAGCCCGGGGGACTCCCAAGGAAGCACTGCGGAAGGATATTTTAGCCGCAGCCTACGGTATCGATGTAGAAATCTGGGACGATCCTTTCAGCGACGCCCCCGTCATCGTTTCCCGCGCTGTGCTCAAGGGCTAGAGCATTCGAAAGATGAACACCAAAGACCGCAGTTTGGAGTTCGTTCGCAGAGGCTGTAGATGATCGTGGCTAGAGCGGATTTCGGTTTCCGCTCCTCACCGCTATCCCTCATGGAACTCATCCTGTGGCTGCATGGTCTGTCATGGAGAGGGAAGCAATCAGGCTCTAGACAGTAAACCCTTATAAAGCTAAGGTAAGCCTATGCAAAAGAGAGACTTCATGAATGTGCGTGCAGTTATCGCACTTGTAGCCACCCTAGCCCTAGGCGCAGGCCTTGTTGCGTGTTCTTCTGATTCTTCTCAGGGACCGGGTGAAGATAGGAAAATCGAGCGAGTTGTGGCGCTCGATTGGCGCTATGAGGAAATTCTCAAGGCCCTCGATGTGGCCCCTGTGGGAATCGTAGAAATCGGTAAGTCGGAGGCACCTACTACGTTGAAGGGACAGTTAGGTCAGGCGACCTCTGTGGGCCAAGCCAAGCAGCCGAACCTAGAGGTTATCCAGTCTTTGGAGCCAGATCTGATTTTGGCTAGCCCCACCCGGCAAGCTGATATTATGCCGCAGCTGGAAGAGATTGCGCAGACGGAATCCTACCCAGATGAAACTTACTCGGACGTGTTGGACTCGATGGATGAGATCGCGGCCAAACTCGGCAAAGAGGAAAAGGCTAAAGAAGTCCGTCAGCGCATCGAGGACAAGATTGCTCAGACCAAGGACACGGTAAAGCCGGGGAGTCGTGCGGTCGTGGCTGGCTGGTCCAGCGAGATGCTCTATACCTGGGTCAACCCCTCTTTCCCTCAGTCGCTACTGAGTAAAGTGGGCTATGACTATGCCTTTGAAGGCGAGAAGTCTTCTATCGAATCTAAGACTGATGTAGCGGAACTGACCGGCGATAAGCTCCCTGGCATGAAGGCTGACCGAGTCTTTATGTACAAGGACGTCGAAGCGTTTAAAAAGACGCCCTATGCCAAGGGCAGCGGTGACATCGTAAAGGTAGACCAAGATATCTGGTCGCGCGCTCGCGGGCCACTTTCCGCCGAGCATATGCTCGATGACATTATCGCCGCTGAAAAGTAGTGGCATCACGAACTAAAGCCAGTGCCTGCCTGGTCTTTGCAACCGCTGCCGCTGCCTTTGTGTGGTGGTGGCGGCTCCGCCATGTTCAGGTGCCAGTTGATACCCCGTGGTTGGAAGAAGAGCTGCATAGCGTGGCTTTTGACCGTCTCCTTGCTACCACGGTGGTCGGTATTGCACTAGGTGTAGGCGGGTTATTGCTGCGCACGGCAACCGCGAATCCGCTCGCCGATCCGTCCATCACTGGTGTGAACTCCGGTGCGGCACTCGGCGCAGTCGCAACCGCAATGTTTTTTGGGAGCGAAACCTCGAGCGTTGACCAGCTGCCCGGTGCGCTGCTGGGTGCGGGGATTGCTGTGGGGGTGACGGTGGGCGTCGGCAAGAGCGGTGCGATCCAGCGCATGGTACTCGTGGGCGTTGCCGTTTCCGCGCTGTGTAGCGCCTTGACCTCCATTTTTCTGGTGATAGATGAAGCTCAACTGGCGACGGTGATGTCATGGCTCTCTGGCCGGCTTGCCGGTGTACGACTAAGCGATATTATGCCCGCGCTGGTCGCTGTGCTGGTCGTGATTCCCTTGACCTTAATCGGTGCGAAAACGCTGGACTTGCTCGTAGCCGGTGATGCCGTGGCTGGTGCTGTGGGGGCGAAGCCGGAGCGCATTCGGTTGGCTGCCATTGTGGCGGCGGTAGTGCTCATTGCTCCTTCGGTAGCCGCAACCGGGCCGATTGGATTTTTGGGGCTGATGGCCGCGACCGTAGCGTGGCGAGTGTGCGGCTCGCACCACCGCATGGGGCTGTGTGTGGCTGGAATTGTAGGAGCAGCGGTGCTTCTGGCGGCAGATTCGGTTGGGCAGGCAATTTGGGCGCCGGCCGAGACCCCAGTGGGCATCGTGACTTCTTTGGCTGGCATGCCCTTAGTGCTGTGGTCCGTCCATGCGCTGGGGAGGAGGAAGCATGCGGCATAAGAGTTTTGTAGGGGTTCTGGTAGGGCTCATCCTGGCGTTGGTATTGAGCGCAGTCATCGGCATGGGCGTCGGTGCGGTGATGAAATCGCCGGGCGAGGTGACCACTGGCTTCTTTACCGGAGATCCGCTCATCTGGAAGTACCGCGCACCGCGATTCTTGGTAGGTATCTGCGCGGGCAGTGCCATGGCTGTTTCTGGTTGTCTTTTGCAATCCGCGCTACGCAATCCTTTGGCCGCTCCAGATACGGTGGGTATTACCTCCGGCGGTGGACTCGCGGCCGTTGCGGTACTCATGGGAGTAGGCGCCCTGCCGGCCCACCTGCTGACCTTTATCGCCTTTATCGGCGCGTTGGCTGGAACTGGGGTGGTTCTCCTTTTTGCTGGACGCGGGGTAAGCGATCCGGTGCGCCTGCCCCTTACCGGGGTGGCGGTATCTTTCGGGCTGGGTGCCATCACTGAATTGCTCTTGGTGCGCGCCGCGCCAGAGGCAGGAGCGGCCATGACATGGCTGAAAGGTTCGCTTTACGCCCGCTCGCTTGGCGACGCCACTATTGTTGCCCCCTTTATCCTTTTCGCCCTAACCATCGCGATGGTGGTTGCAAAACACCTGGATATGCTAGCGCTGGATGATTCCACCATGGCCGGCATCGGAGTGAGTACCAAGATGTGGCGCCTAATAGCAATAGCTTTGGCCGTTGTCCTCGGCGCAGCGGGAGTCGCCGCGGCCGGGGTCTTGGGTTTCGCCGGGCTCGTCGTCCCACATGCTGCCCGCTTGATCGTTGGTTCGAACCTGCGCCGGCAAATGCCCGTGGCGGCCCTAGGCGGCGCGACCCTTGTGACTGTATGCGATACGTTCGGTCGCTGGGCCTTCGCCCCCACGGAAATCCCCGTTGGCGCGCTCATCGCGCTGATTGGCGCACCCTATTTCATTTTCCTATTGACTCGGCTAACCCGAGTGCGAAACGGAGGCTAGACATGACACTGACGTGTAGCGGATTGACCGTGGGTTACGGTGGCCCCGATGTGGTCAAAGATGTAAATCTCCGCTTATCTAGCGGTCAAGTAACGGCTCTGATCGGGCCGAATGGCTGCGGCAAATCGACGCTTCTCAAAACATTGGGGCGCCAACTTACGCCCAGCGCAGGCGCGGTGTACCTCGGGGACCAAAAGATCAGTGAGTATTCCTCGCGTGCCTTTGCCCGTGAAGTTTCTTTTCTGCCACAACATCCCGTGGCCCCGGAAGGGGTATTAGTGCGCGACGTCATCGGTTACGGCCGCTATCCCTATACAGGAGCGCTAGCGACGATGCGGGCCGGAGATCATGCAGCGGTTGAGCGTGCTGCCTCGCGTGCTGGGGTGAGCGAGCTTCTCGATGCCTCCGCCGCAAACCTTTCCGGCGGTCAGCGCCAGCGTGTTTTCCTCGCCATGACCTTGGCCCAAGAAACACCAATTACCTTGCTTGACGAGCCGACTACTTACCTCGACCCTGCGCACCAACTGTCCATCTTGGATCTCATCCGAGACCTCAATGGTGCCGGGACCACAGTGGTCATGGTGGTTCACGATATGGTCCATGCTGCGCGTTACGCCGATCGAATCGTAGCCATGCGTGAGGGGCGCATTGTGGCCGAAGGGCCTACCGAGGAGGTGATGACCGCTGAACTCGTACGCGAAACCTTCCATGTTGAGTGTTTAGAGATGACTGATCCCTCCACCGGTCGACGCTTTCCCATACCCATTTCCGTGCACGCTCCTGAATTTTCTGGAACCCTAGAGGGGAGAAGATAAATCTATTTAAAGGAGTACGCAGCAATGGCGAATAACCTAGGCCACGAAGTTGACCTGGACCGCAACGAATACAAGTACCTGGCCTCTGAGGACACTGTGTCTTCGGCAGCTAAGTCGGCCACCTCCGCTCAGTCCGGCGCGGCTGCAGCGGGTGCAGGGGTTGCAGCGGCAGGCGCCGCGGGCACAGCCGGCCTATCCACACCAGTAGGCAAGCAGGCTGCGGATAATGCAGAATCCACCGCCAGCAAGTACGAGCCGCAGAATCATGTCGTCGCTGGCGCCGACGAAGAGCATGTAGCCCCTGCTTCTGAGCAGCCAGATCTGCAGGAGAAGCTGGACGAGGATAACTCGGACTATGCGCCGAGCCAGCACATTGTCGGTGGTGCGAAGGAAGAGCATATTGGTTCCGCTCCGCAGCAGCCGGACCTGCAGGAGAAGCTGGATGAGGACAATTCGGACTACGCGCCCAGCCAGCACATTGTGGGCGAAGCAAACGAGGAGCGCATTGCAACTGCACCGAACCAGGACAACGTCAATGGTCAGCAGTCCTCTGAGCGCTTGGATCAGCTAAAGGACAAGGCGTCCGAGGCAGGTAGCGCCGTAGGTGATGCCTTCCAGCGCGCTAAGGGCTTCGTGGAGGACAAGGCACACGAGTACCAGGAGGAGTCCACGAAGAAGGGTGGCTTCTTTGACCGCGTCAAGGGCGCTGTGCGCGATGCGCGCGAGTCCATTGAGGACAAGCGCAAGAATTAACCAGCGCCGAGTTTAAGCCGCTTTCCCGGGTTGGGGAAGGCGGCTTTAGTCGTATATACAATCCTGCTATTCGTCCAAGGCGTGGAGATATAGCCGGCTGATAAGCAGGCGCCTCGGCACGTCCACGAGCGGGCGCAGGAAGGGGAGGAAGGGCTCTGAGGCGGCGTCGATAAGCAGCAGCGTGCGGCCATCGCGCAGGCGCTCAAGGGTGAAGGTTTCTTCGCCGCGCTCGAGGTGTCCGGGAAGGGTGCCGTAGGTGAACCCGCAGCGGCCGTCCTCGTGGAAGACATCGACCACGCGGCAGCGAAAATCCCACGGGCCGAGGCCCATGGTGACCTCCGCGCCGAGCTCCACCACCTCATGGGTCGGGCGGACACGGAAAAGACCGCTGCGTTGTACTGACCAGCGGAAAAGTCGGTGTGCGGCGGTGTCAAAGTCAGCATCGATAACCCGCGACATATGCAGCTGTGGAAAGTCGGAGACATCAGAATAGGACAGCGGTGTGGGCATGTTCTCCATGATAGGGGAGGGGTGATCACCCCCGAATTCTGGAAGAAATATAACGGCTTGGACACAGTCACAAGAGTTTGCTGTTTCCACAATCTTTTCGTGCCAGTATCGAGCTTGCACGATGTTGACAACTGAAAGTAGGTACCTTGATGCTTCGCATTCCGCACCTTAAGAAAGTCCTGGTGGGCTCGGCTTTCGCTGGTGCGTTTTTTCTGGGTTCCCCGGCCGCAGGCGCCCAGGAATTGCCCCAACCGGATTTCGACTCCGCAGGGATTATTAACCAGGTCCGCGATGGCCTGGCGGAGGTTGGTATCCAGACCCCGCAGGTGGATAAGAACGTCACCGATGCTGTAGATGCTTCTGTTCGCAATGCGCAGGACGTGGCACAGCAGCATGCACAGTACGCGGAACCGCTGACCAACCCGAATCCCATCGGCCTAGCGGAGCAGGCTACCCAGCCGGAGTTTAAACCGCAGGGCACCAATCCGAACTATAAGTGGAAAAACGATGGATTTTCCAAGGTAGCCGCGGGCAAGCCACAGGCTGATTACGTCCTGCACCGGGTGCCGGGTTCCATGTTTGATGCCCCACGCATTCCAGAAGAGTCTGTTGCAGCCATGAATCAGGGTGAGTCCCTCTATGGTCCAGGCACCCCGCTCTACGTTAATGACAAGACGATGTGCACTCTGACCGCGGCAGGCAACGATAATGGTGGCCGCAAGGTGGGGCTGACCGCTGGCCACTGCGGCAATGTGGGCGATTCAGTTACCTCCGCTGATTCGGAGCAAATCGGACCGACGGGCACCGTGGTGTCTAAGAACGAGGACTTGGACTACGCCGTTATTGAGTTCGGCTCCAAGGCTAAGGTGTCCCGTTCCTACAATGGCGTAACCGTCAATGAACTAGGCGGTGGCGTCAAACCAGGGCAGCAGGTGTGCAAGCAGGGCGTTGCCACCGGCAAGACCTGTGGCATTACCTATCAGCAGGCAAAGAAGATTCAGGTAAACCAAGTTTGCGCCATGATGGGCGATTCTGGTGCGCCGTTGCTCGTCAATGGCCGCCTCATTGGTTCCATTTCCGGTGGATTCCTGCCGGTGAATTTCCCGTGCCGTACTCCATTGCAGGGGCCGGTTCATAACCCGACTGCTGCCACCAATATGGATGCGGTCTTGGCGGATATGAACCGCCGCGGCGGCGTAGGCGCTGGTTTTACTCTGCCACAAGACTAGCCGCGCCTAACCTTCGCCCGCTCCCGCTGCTGCTGGGGGCGGGCGCTTTTGGTCTATGGTTAGTGCCGATAATCACAGCTAATCGGAGCTTGTGTGAAAAGCTTAGACGAACTAAGGTTAGCCTTATCTAGTAGCTACTTGGGTGTGGCTAATATCACCGGCATGGTCCGGTCAGAGAGAACCGAGGTAACCGCGCGATGTTGCAGCTGTCCCTATTGTCCCGCACCCGGCGCCAACCGAGATGTGAAAAATCCGAGTGTATGCGCGCCGATCAGGCGCCGGTGGACGCTTTGGTGGAACTTCCTGAGTGCTGCTTGCAGCATGCCATCGACGAGCAGCCGGCGTTGGCACTGCGATTGCGGGAATTAGGTTTCCGCCCGGGTGCGCGCGTACAGATTGGCCGCAAGGTAGCCGGCGGTGCGCGCCTAGTTACCGTGGGCACCGCCCACTATGCGGTGGATGTGGCTACCCTTCGCCAGCTCGAAGTCATCCCGGTGGCAGCATAATGGCACGAAAAACCGCCGCGCCGAGCTGCCATTCCACCTCCGCCATGCGCATTGCGAAGGAGGGAACGCCGGTCCTCGCATTGGTCGGGGCTCCAAATTCCGGCAAATCTACCTTGTTCAATGCGCTAACCGGAGCGAAGGTGCAGACCGGAAACTGGCCGGGTACCTCCGTTGAGATAAGCCGTGGCTTGTGGAATGCGCAGCCAGAGGTCTTTGACATCATTGATCTTCCTGGTGCTTATTCATTGGATCCCATGAGCCCAGACGAGGAATTTACCCGCGATATGCTCGTGGAGGCTCCGCCGTGTGAGCGCCCCGATGTGGTTGTGGTGCTCGTGGATGCCACTGCGCCGGCGCGCGGACTGAACCTCGCTTTCCAGATTGCGGAGCACCCGTATCGGGTAGTGATTGGGGTGACCAAGGAGGACATCGCTAAGCAGCAGGGCATAAGCATCGATACGTTCGCGCTTTCACACGAGGTGGGCATACCGGTAGTCAGCGTTAACGGCCGGCGGCGCGAAAACTTGGACGCGCTCGAGCGCGAGGTTGCCCGTGCAATGCACACTGAGCCGCGGACCATCCGGCCCAATGCCGACTTAGACCAGCGCTTTGTGGATCTGGACGCGGCGGAAAAGGTTGCCGTTTCACGGACGGATACTGGCGAACCGCTCAGCCACCGCGTGGACCGCCTAGTCTTGCACCCAGTGGTGGGGCCGATTCTGTTTCTGGCGGTGATGTGGGCGGTCTTCTTCATCACCACTACTGTCGCGGGTCCACTACAGGACGGATTAGAAGCATTCATCACCGGCCCCGTTTCCGCCGCTGCGCGCAGTATCCTCCCGGATAACTGGCTGCTCACAGGCTTGTTGGTTGATGGTCTCATCGGTGGCGTAGGCATGGTGCTCACCTTCGCGCCGCTTCTCGCGCTGATGTTTTTGTGCTTGGCGGTGCTGGAGGATTCCGGCTATATGGCGCGCGCGGCCGTGGTCACTGACCGCGTGATGCGCGCCATCGGCCTGCCGGGTAAGGCTTTTATCCCCATCGTGGTGGGCTATGGCTGCAATGTACCGGCTATCTCAGCCACGCGCGTGCTTGGCGACGTCCGCCACCGCATCCTCACCTGCCTGCTTATTCCCTTTACTTCATGCTCTGCGCGTCTCATCGTATTTATGATGCTGGCACAGGTATTTTTCCCTGCTCATGCCGGTTCCGCGGTATTTGCCATGTACGTGCTGTCCATCGCTTTGGTGGTGTTGGTAGGCCTGGCGCTGCGCCGCACGGTGTGGCGGGCCATGCCGGCCGAAGCCCTCGTTATCGACCTTCCGGCCTATCAGCTGCCCACGTTTAGACTCACCATCTCAGTAATGTGGGTGCGCCTCAAGGGCTTCTTGCATACCGCCGGCGGCATCATCGTGGCCACGGTGGTAGTCATCTGGCTACTCATGTCCATCCCGGTCACCGGCGGGCACTCCTTTAACGAAGAGGCAGTGCCGCCACAGGATTCCGCCTATGGTGCCGTTGCTCAGGCAATGTCTCCCGTCTTTGCTCCGGCAGGCTTTGATTCTTGGTCGCTGACCGGACCCTTGGTCACTGGATTCGTGGCGAAGGAAACCCTCATTTCCACGTGGGCACAGACGTACGCAGTCGAAGACGTCACTGACGATGCACCAGAAGAGCAAGCAGAATCCCCACTGGCCAGCCATATCCGCGCTGATTTTGATGCGGCCTCTGGCGGGCACGGACTCGCGGCAGTATGGGCGTACATGGTATTCCTGCTGGCCTACACCCCGTGCGTAGCCACGGTAGCCGCGCAGCGGCGAGAAATCGGTTGGAAGTGGACACTCATCGGCTTCGCCCTGCAACTCGGCTCCGCCTGGATTCTCGCGGTGGGAGTTTTCCAAGTCCTCAAGGTCTTCCTATGAGCCCCACGGAGCAGGTCAAAGAGGCCATTAAACAGGGCAAATCCAACCTGGCTGACATTGCAAAAGCTACTGGGTTAGGGCAGGGGACCGTGGAAATCATCCTCGCCCACCTCGAACGCACGGCGGAGCTGGTGCGAGAATCGCTCAACTCGTGCCCCACCGGCGGCTGCGGCAGTTGCGCGCAGGCGGGTGGTTGTTCCGGTGCAGCTACCGAGCACCGCGGCCCGGTAGTGCTCCAGCTGCGGAGAAGACCCTAGCCCTGTAGCGCGGCGAGGGCGTGCTTATGAAGCAGGCCGTTGGAGGCTACGCCGGATCCGCCATGCGGGCCGGGGTTGCCGTCAAGGTCAGTGAAGGTACCGCCGGCCTCGGTAACGATGAGTGAGGGTGCAGCGAGGTCCCACAGGGAAACCTCCGGTTCGGCGGCGATATCTACCGCGCCTTCGGCCACGAGGCAATAGGACCAGAAATCACCGTAGCCGCGCAGGCGCCACGTTTTATCCGTTAGAGCAAGGAATTTATCGCGCAATCCGCGCTCAGCCCATCCGGTCAGCGAGCTCATCGCCAGCGAAGAATCGGAGAGATTTTCTACGTGGGAAACGCTCAGGCGTTTCGGCTCGCCGCCGAACACGCGGAAGGCACCAGCGCCCTTGGCCGCGTACCAGCGGCGGCGCAGGGCGGGAGCGGAGACGACAGATACCACCGGTTCGCCGTCTTCCAAGAGGGAAATGAGCGTGGCCCATACGGGCACGCCACGCACGAAGTTCTTGGTGCCGTCGATGGGATCGATGACCCACTGGCGGCCTTTATAACAGGCCTCGCCGCCGTATTCCTCACCCAGCACCTCATCGCGCGGGCGGGAGCGCTTGAGGGATTCGCGGATGTGCTTCTCACAGGTGAGGTCCGCATCCGATACGGGAGACATATCCGGCTTTTCCTTAACGGAAAGATCCGAAGCCTCGAAACGATGCATGGTTACTACATCGGCATGGCCCGCCAGCTCGAGCGCGAGGCCCAAGTCTTCTTTGAACTTACCCACGGAGCCAATCCTCCATCTGATCCACTACCAATTTATTGCCGGCGAGGCACCATTCGACACCGCCGGCTTCTACCTTGCGGGCGGCACCACCGGCTGCTTCAACGAGAGCTTTGCCGGGGAACCAATCCCAATCCGCGACCGAATGCTGCATCCATGCGCCCCACGTGCCATCGGCTACGGAGGACAGGTCAACAGAACCGGCACCGAGCATACGGACTGTAGCAAAGTTTTCCGCCACGCGCTGCCATGCCCCGCGGATATCCGCATCCATCAGCGAGGTCGGGTGCAAATAGGTAGATAGCGAAATCTGCTTGGCCGGCTGAGCCGCAAGGCGGGAAACTTCCTTACCGTCCAGGGAAGTGGGGTAGTCACGGCCACCGAACCACGTATAACCCATGGCGGGGCGGTGGACAGCACCAAGGGTGATCCCGGTGGCGTCGGCAAGCGCGAGGGCAGAGCACCAATAATCGGAGCCGGAAGAGAAATTGTAGGTGCCATCGACTGGGTCAATGACCCAGGTGCGGCCGGATTGGGACTCGCGGGCGGCGCCCTCCTCACCCAGGATGCCGTCCTCCGGGCGCACGGCCTCGAGCACGCCCGCGACGAAGCGCTCGGCCGCGCGGTCTGCATCCGTGACAACGTCCGAGATGGAAGTCTTTTGCTCCACGTCCACGCCCATCTCACGCAGGCGCCACGCTAGGCGTCCGGCGTTATAGACGAGGGCCTGCGCAAGGTGCGCATCCCCGTCATCCGCATGCGCGACAATAAAGGTCTTGATGACCGCGTCGATCATCTCCTGCAAGCTCGGCTTTTGATCCATGCCCACCATTGTCACCCTAAACGCGGCCGATGGCTAATTGTGATGGCCGGGTGGGTAGGATTGGGGCCTATGCGTCCCGAAGTAACAGCACGGCTCAAGCAACTAGAATCCACCCTGACCACCATTGAGAAGGTCATGGACCCAGAGGCTTTGGCTGCCCGCATTCGGGAACTAGAGGCCCAGGCCGGGGATCCATCCCTGTGGGACGACCCCGTACATGCCCAAAAGGTCACCTCTGAGCTTTCCGCAGCGCAGGCGAAGGTTCGCAAGCTAGAAGCGCTGCGCGGGCGTCTCGAGGACATGCCCGTCATGTACGAACTTGCGGAAGAGGAAGGGGATTCTTCCCTAGCAGACGAGGAGCTCGATTCCCTGGAATCTGCCATCGAATCCCTAGAGGTGACCACCATGCTTTCCGGTGAGTATGACCCGCGTGAGGCGGTTATCAATATTCGTTCTGGTGCCGGCGGTGTGGATGCGGCGGACTGGGCTGAAATGCTTATGCGCATGTATACCCGCTGGGCAGAAAAGCACGGCCACAAGGTGGATGTATATGACATCTCTTACGCGGAAGAAGCGGGCATCAAGTCCGCGACCTTTGTGGTCCATGGTGAATACATGTATGGCCAGCTTTCCGTGGAGCAGGGAGCACACCGCCTAGTGCGCATCTCGCCCTTTGATAATCAAGGCCGGCGCCAGACCTCCTTCGCCGAGGTAGAAGTCCTGCCGGTGGTGGAACAAACGGACCACATCGATATCCCAGATAGCGAAGTGCGCGTCGATGTTTATCGTTCTTCGGGCCCTGGCGGACAGTCCGTCAACACCACCGACTCCGCGGTGCGCCTGACCCACATTCCCACCGGAATCGTGGTCACCTGCCAGAACGAAAAGTCGCAGATTCAAAATAAGGCCTCGGCTATGCGCGTGCTGCAGGCAAAGCTCTTGGAGCGCAAGCGCCAAGAAGAACAGGCCGAGCTCGATGCGCTTGGCGCCGGTGGCAATGCGTCCTGGGGCAACCAGATGCGCTCCTACGTGCTGCACCCGTACCAGATGGTCAAAGACCTGCGCACCAACTTTGAGGTGGGTGATCCCTCCAAGGTGCTCGATGGAGATATCAATGGCTTCCTGGAATCCGGTATCCGCTGGCGCATGCAGCAACAAGAAGACCAAGCTTAGATCCATACTGATCGGGCTGAATTGAACGCAAAAAGGCCGAACTGAGGGGAGAAAATCCTCAGTTCGGCCTGATCTTTATGGACCTAACCCACGTAGTCCATCGGTGCACCTGGTCCCAGCGGGAGACCGATGAGGTACCAGATAACGAAGAAGATGAACCAGCCCACCAGCATGCACAGCGAGTAGGGCAGAGCGAGCGACATCAAGGTACCCACACCCGCGTGCTTGTAGTAGCGCTGCAGGAAGGTCAACGCCAGCGCGAAATAGGGCGACATTGGGGTGAGGATATTCGTCGGCGAGTCACCGATACGGAAGAGCATCTGGGAGACCTCGGGTGAGACGCCCACATACATCATCATCGGTACGATGACCGGCGCCATAAGCGCCCATTGGGCAGAGCCAGAGGTAATGAATAGGTTGAGCAGTGCCACCATGGCGACCAGCGCGGCGAACATGAGCAACGGCGGCAGGGACCAGTGCTGGAGTAGCTCGGAGCCCTTAATAGCGGTCCATACGCCGAGATTGGACCACTCGAACCACGCGAGGAACTGGGCGACGGCGAAAAAGAGGACCAGCATGGGAACGAGAGTCTCGATGCCCTTGGCCATAAACGTCGGTACATCAGCAAAGGACTTCACGGTGCCTGCCGCCAAGCCATAGGCAATGCCGCACACCAAGAAGGCCAAGGCAATGGGCACCGCGATGGCGCTGATGAGCGGCGACTCCATAAAGCTGTCTTCTTGGCTCGCCAGCGGGGAACTAGGGATAAACAGCAGGGCGAAGAAGGCGGCGAGGAAGATCACCAGGGTGACGCCGGAAGCTATCAAACCACGCTGCTCGTTGGGTTTGATGCGCATGGCCTCTTCATCATCCGTGAAGTCGTATTCTTCCTCTTCCCCTTCCGCGTTGGAAGGGCCGCCAGCGGCTTTGGAAAAAGACACCTCTTCATAATTAATGTGATCGTGGTCCACCAGCTCGCGGGCCTTTGTGACCATGAGGAATTCAGTGACCGCGGTAATGATGAGGGAGAGCACCACTGCGGATGGGATGACAAAGAAGATATTGGCCAGCGGGCTGACTTCATATTCTGGGTCCACAAACTGTGCGGCCGGGGTAGAAATGCCCGCCAGCAGGAGGTCGGTGATATTCAGAATCAGCGAGGCATTAAATCCGGCTGACGAGGCGGCAAAGGCCACCATTGCACCCACGATGGGGGAGCGGCCCACCGCGTGGAAGGCCATGGCTCCCAGCGGAATCAGGATGACGTAGATGGCATCGGAGGCCACAGAGCCGGTCACACCGGCCAACGCCACGACGAAGGTAAGCATTTTGGCGCTGACCTTGGTGACCATGCCGCGCACCAAGGCGGAAAGCAGGCCGGACTGCTCGGCCACGGCCACGCCGAGCATCACGGCAAGGATGACACCCAGCGGTGGAAAACTGGTGAAATTCTCCACGGCGTCCGTAACCATGCGCGAGATATTCTCGGTGGTCAGCAGCGATTGCACCTCAATGGTCTCGCCTGTCTTGGGATCCTCTGCGCTCATGCCAATGAGGTGCCCCAGCCAGGATGTCACAGCCACGATTGCCGCGAGGATGACGAAGAGCCAGAACGGATCCGGCAGCTTATTGCCAATCTTTTCTACAGTGCCCAGGAAGCCGCTTGCAGAACGTGGTTTTTCTTTAGTTTCGGTTTCGGCCATAGTATCGGCACTTTCTGTCGATTGGGTCGGAACAAATTAGTGTCTTAGACCACATTACTTAAATATAGTTCACAGCGCGGTGTCAACTTTGGTTGCTACAGTGATTCGCGTGATTAGATTCGACAACGTGACTAAGGCCTACTCCGCCGAGTCCCGCCCAGCGCTCGATGGGGTGTCTTTCGAGATTGCGGATGGTGAATTCGCTTTCCTGATCGGTCCATCCGGCTCCGGTAAGTCCACCTTCTTGGAGCTGATGGTGCGCTACAGCAACGTAACTGAAGGCGATATTTACTTCGACGATTTCCACGTCAATGAGCTTTCTGGCAAGCAGATCAACGCGCTGCGTCAGTCCATTGGGTACGTCTTCCAGGATTTCCGCCTG
The DNA here is from genome assembly GCA_002154655.1 of Corynebacterium kefirresidentii. GTDB lineage: Bacteria > Actinomycetota > Actinomycetes > Mycobacteriales > Mycobacteriaceae > Corynebacterium > Corynebacterium kefirresidentii. Next base: position 45,250 of record NGUZ01000015.1, on the reverse strand, counting down.
CTTCCAAAGCTGACGGTGTATCAAAACGTGGCCTTTGCGCTGGAGGTTATTGGCAAGAGCAAGTACCGCATTTCCACTGCGGTCCCGCAGGTATTGGAGCTGGTGGGACTCCAAGATCGCCACAACGCCTATCCGCATGAGCTCTCCGGTGGTGAGCAGCAGCGTGTGGCCATCGCCCGCGCGGTGGTTAATCGGCCGAAGCTTCTGCTTGCCGACGAACCCACGGGCAACCTCGATCCCTCCACCGCTGACGAGATCATGGACTTACTGCTGGGCATCAACCGCCGCGGCACCACCGTGGTCATGTCCACTCACAATGCCCGCGCCGTCAATAGGGCGCGCAAGCGCGTGCTGGAGCTGCGCAATGGAGTTCTCGTGCGCGATGAGCACGAGGCAACCTATGAGGGGGAAGCATGAAGCTAGGATTTATTTTCCGCGAAGCCACCAAGGGGCTTGGCCGCAACCTGACTATGACCATTGCCATGATTATCACCACCGCGATTGCGGTCGGGCTCGTTGTCGCCGGCATTATGGTGACCAACCTGACCAAGGACACCAAGGATATCTATCTCGACCGCGTCGAGGTCATGGTCCAGCTCAATGAGGATATTTCTGCCGGGGATCCAGACTGCACGAGTCCGGCCTGTGCGGATATCAAGGATCAGCTAGAGGCGGATGATTCCGTCGAGTCCGTGGAATACCGCAACCGCGCAGATTCCTATGAGCGGTTCAAAGAACTTTTTCAAGACACCGACCCTGTGATGGTGGAGCAAACCTCCCCTGATGCGCTGCCGGCCGCGCTCCACGTGCGGCTTGTAGACCCAGAAGACGCTTCCGCCATCGATGCGATTCGGGATAACCCAGCGGTAGAGGACGTCGTCGACCAGCAGCAAGAGGTGCGCAATGCCGCTAGCAACCTCGACTCCATTCGCAATGCCACCTTCATCCTGGCCATCGTGATGTCTGTGGCGGCCATCTTCTTGGTGGCTAATATGGTGCAAATTGCCGCATTCCACCGCACTCGCGAAACGGAGATCATGCGCATGGTGGGTGCAAGCCGGTGGATGACGCAGGCGCCATTCGTCATGGAAGCAGTCTTGGCTTCCCTCATCGGTGTACTCCTCGGCGGGGCCGGCATCTTCTTGGGCAAGTCCCAAGTAGTAGACCCGTCCCTGCAGGGACTTTATGAATCCCAGCTGCTGGCTCCTATGAAATCCGGCGATCTCTGGATTGCCCTCCCGCTCGTCGGCCTGCTAGCGCTGGTGGTTACCGCCGTCACAGCCCATATCACCCTGCGGTCATATGTACGCAAATAGTCTGTTTGCCGGGCCAGTCAAAAGGGCACTACACTGGCATAACTATGGCTAAGAAGGGCAAGAAAAACAAGAAGGCGGCATCCGGCGAGGCTACGCTTGCGACCAACCGCCGGGCCCGGCACGACTACAAAATTCTCGAGGAATACGAGTGCGGCATTGTCCTGCTCGGCACCGAGATCAAATCCTTGCGAGAGGGCAAAATCTCGCTCAACGATGCCTTCGCCACCATTGACGATGGCGAAGTGTACCTGCGGAACCTCCACATTCCGGAGTACTCCATGGGCTCGTGGACGAACCACAGCCCGCGGCGCACCCGCAAGCTTCTATTGCACCGCCGTGAGATCGACAAGCTTTATGGCCAGGTGCGCAATGGCAATAAGACCCTGGTTCCGCTCAAGGTTTATCTCAAAAATGGCTACGCCAAGCTCTCGCTTGCGCTGGCCCAAGGCAAGCAGGATTATGACAAGCGAGAGGATATTAAGCGCCGCGACCAGGACCGTGAAATTTCCCGCGAGCTCGGCCGCCGCGTGAAGGGCATCAATGTTTAAGACAGCGAAAGTCCACGACGTCGTCAAAGGCGAGGACACTATTCGTGGCACCGGGGTGTTGGTGGATCGGATGTGGCCTCGGGGCATCGCTAAGAGCGATGTGGACTACGAGAAATGGTTCAAGGAAGTCGCGCCGAGTCCGGAGCTGCGCAAATGGTGGAACCACGACGAGGATCGTTTCGACGAGTTTGCCCGCCGCTACAAGGCTGAGCTGGATGACAATGACTCCGAAGAGCTCACCCAGCTGCTTGCGCTTGCCGACGCCACCCTTCTCTTTGCCGCCGCCAACCGCAAGGTCAACCACGCAGTGGTCCTCAAAGAGTGGCTGAAGGAGCACTTGAGGAAATAAAAGTGGGTGGGGTAGTGTTGTACGAACCGTAGGGAAGATGCACTATCCCGTCCCTACCGCATGGGGTTGATTTGGTTTCGACTTCGTGCACTGAGCCAGGGGAAGCGTGCCGGTGCAGGCTAACGACCACCGTATAAGCGTCGTAGCAACCAATAAACGCAGAGAAGAACTCTCAGCGTGACTACGCCCTCGCTGCCTAATTACAGCGACGCGTGTCTGTCAGCCTAGGTTTCGTTCCTGACCTAGAACCTGGCATCGACTAAGGAACTAGCCGGCTGGCCGGGTCATCAGGACCAGTCGGGACTCTTACTGGTGACTGGGCCCATCATCCGGACGTGTTCGCCCGATCCGGAGGGCCGAGCAGAGATCCTGTGCGAACTGCGCACGGAGAAGCCCTGGCAAGGTGACGAAGGACCCGGGTTCAATTCCCGGCAGCTCCACCGATAGGCCCCAGCTAGAACACAATCTAGCTGGGGCTTTTTCTTGTTTTATGGGTGTGAGCTGGGGTTATGGCACATGTCTGGTGCGTGCAGTAACGTGCAGTTAGAAGCACTCGGGTCCCACGTTAGTCCCACGAAACGCCTTCTAGTCCCACGCCAGTCCCACAAAATCCCCAACCAAGCCCCACAGGATTCACCACATGTCCCCAGTCCCACGACGCCGCCAATTCGGCACCATCGAAACCCTCCCATCAGGCCGCCACCGCGCCTACTACAAAGGCCCCGACGGCAAACGCCACAAAGCCCCACGCACCTACCAATCACCCGACGACGCCGCGGCATGGCTACGCGCTGAGCAACGCCTCATCGAATTCGACGAATGGACCCCGCCAGCCACCCGCACCCAAACGCGCGATGACAAAGCCCGCACCGTAGGCCAATGGATGGACGAATGGATGCAACTACGCTCCCACGGCCCAGACGCACTCGAGCCTTCCACCGCCCAGAACTACGCCAAAGACATCCGCCTGCGCATCACTCACACAAGCGGTAAAGCAGCCCGCCTTCGCGACATACCACTTACCCAACTCACCAAGCGCGACGTCGCCGCCTGGTGGGACGCCATCACCATCGACCACGCCCCCACCGCCTGCTTCAATACCTACAAGCGACTGCGCACCGCACTAGCTGCAGCAGTAGAACGTGACATGATTCCCGCCAACCCCGCCACCCTCAAAGAAGCCACCAAACGCCCCAAACTCAAAAAGAAAGAACTCCCCACCCGCCAAATACTCCAAGACATCGTCAACGAACTCGACCACACCAAGCCACGCGTTGACGGCAGCCACAAACTCATCGCCATCCTCACCTTCTTCCACGGCCTCCGCATCGGCGAGGCACTTGGACTGCGCCGCGGTGACATCGAGGACCAGGGCGAGACAATCCTCATCCATATCCGCGGCAACTGCTACCGCTCCCAAGAACCGGGCGTGGGCATGGTACGCAAAGACACCGTCAAAACCGACGCCGGCTACCGCACCATTCCCATATTCCCTGCCTTCCACGATGACGTACGCTGGCACCTTGACCATCGTGCAGCAGGACGACGAGACGCAATGTTGTTTACTACTGGCGCTGGAAAAATCGTCACTGATACTTCTTATAGGTCTATTCTCGACCGAGCGAAGACGCGCGCCGGGCATAAGGGCGTGACCATTACCCCGCACTATGGCCGTAACTGGGTTATTACGACGCTAGCTGAGGCTGGTATGCCCATTCCCGCCATTGGAGAGTTCCTCGGCCAGCGGGACCTGCGCACCATCACTGAGGTGTATATGCGCGCCACGGATGACCGTAAAGCAGCTGTCCTCGACGCGGTGAACGCCACACTAACAGTCCCCGATGGGGTGGGAGACCTAGACGCGAAGCGACAAGAAAAAACTGCCTCGACTACGCCTGATAGTTCTAATCTTGGGCATTCAGATCAATTTGCTGCGGGCGCTCACGGAAGTTCAACGGATTACTAATCCGACGCCGATTGCTAACTTTCTCAACCACGCCAGTGAATTCGACTTTTGTGCCTTCACTCATGAATCGGTATAACTCGTCGCGAAATTTATCAGACACATGACGGTGCGTTACCTCAACCGTGCTTGAAAGAGGCGCAGATTCATCATTGGATGAACCTGCACGCGGTACAGCAACAATCGAAATCACTTCGTCAGCAGTTTCACCCAAGAGTATTCCGCGCACCTCGCCGACAAACTCTCTCTTCTTCTGTGGAGAAGATTTAAAGCGGTCAGCAACTTTATCTACTAAGCCACGGGCTTCGTGAGGAATTTCTACCTCAGTCGGCAGCTTGGAGGCTCCAGGAACCTGAGCATGAGACGGCGCCCACGAGAAGCTCGTTTTTGCATCTGTGCCGTCCACCGTGATGAGTTCGCTGACCGCTGTGAGCAATTCCTTGCTAACGCCTTTGCTAACCATTTCGCGGATAACGTCGTCAGTGACATCCATTTTTGCGGGCGTGATGACATGCTCTTCGATTGCGTGCAGTGCATTAGCTACAGTGCTGGTAAGCTGCCGTGACTTCGATGGGGCGGCGAGCCCGATTGATCCGTCGGTGTCAGGGCTTCCTACGGGCACATAGACGGGGAGGGCGTAGGAGCCAATCTCTGTCATTCCAGCGATAGCGTTGGAGAAAGTTATTTCATCGAGTTCATTGAAGTTGCTTCCGATAACTTGGGCAGTGGAGCGGCTGGTGCGTGCGGCTGCACGAAATATTTTCCCTGTCCCTCCAAACAAGTGGGAGACGATTCGTAATTCAGCTCCAGGCTTTCCGGCTGTGTAATTAAGCGGTACATCGGCAATGAAACGAGAAACGTCGACCATGTAGGTAGCTAGCGTGTCCAGTAACGTGGATTGATTGACGGCGTTCCAATGAGCTAAACGCTTGGAGATGGACTCAATTGAAAAATCATCAAGCGGGCCAAAGGGGATACCTATTTCCGCCCCTTTAATTGTTGTGGATTTCCAGAGTTCGCCACCGACGCCTGAGGATGATACTTCCCAGTCGTTAAGTTTCATCCACTCGACGATTGACTCTCGTTCAATTTGGGGTTGGCTGTTGTGCGTGTCGGAATGTGGGGTCATACTGTTACACCTCCTTCCAGCCGAAGTTCTCTAGTAGTATTTCATGCCAATGGTTAAGTGTCGTGTCGTCTATTCGGTTTGATTGGTTGAGTGATACGGTTTTTCCTTTTTCACTGTTTTTGACGTGCTCTTGGGCTATATCGTCGACTCGAATCCAGTAAGCTCGACCGCGAACTAGGTAATTGTCTTCGTTTATCTCAAAGAATGGCGTATGGGCACTCTTATCGTCGAGTGGGGAGTTGACGGTTAGGATTACCAACATTGTTGGTGATAGGTTTTGGCTCCATTTTTTGAGCCACTTTGGTTCTAGATAGTAGCTGAAGGAATCGTTCCAATACTTCTCTTCGGCTGTGGTTTTGAGCTGTATTCGTAAGTCTGCTTCTGCGAACTCTACGGATCCGTCAATGGCGATGAAGTCTTTATCGCGTTTGGAAAAGTTTACTCCGTGGTTTGCCGCGAGTTGCATCATGTAGGCGACGCTTAAGTCTTCCTTAGCTGCCGATGGCGGGTTGGTGGTTAGGAGCATTAAAACCTACGGAGATAGAGATGTAGTTTCGTTGAGAACGATACCCTGTGGCGGTGAGTTGCGCGCAGGAACACGCATATTTTAATGCTTAGGCTTTAATCATCCGCGTTACACGGCAGGGGAGTGCGGTTAAAAATGGTGAACGCTCCTCACTGAGACTGGAGGTCTTGCTCTTGCCGAGCGCTGGGCGCGGTCTTGTTTTATACTGCTGGTGGTCCACATCCCCCCCGTGGGCCCAGGGTGGCCTCGTGTCCGAGCTAAGCTCCACGGGGCCACCCCCAGTTTTACTGCGCTAAGCACTCCTTAGCGGCGTCGGTGCCGTCGAACGGGCCGCCCGGCGTTTCCGGCCAGTTGAACAGCTCCGCGGTGCCGGGGCTTGCGGAAGTAATCGGGCCACTACCGTCCACTGGTGCGGTGAAGTCCGCGGCAAATGGTTCATCTTCACCTTCCCAAGCGATATTCGCTGCGATGAAGTTGTTGTCCGCGCCCTGGACCATGACAGCCTTATCCACGGTGGCGTGGGCACCATCGTCCCACTTGTCGCCGTCCATGATTCGCTGCATCGTCTCATCTGGTACCGGCAGGCACTCCCAATCTTGGCCGGCGACATTCACCGTGTTGTTCTTTTCTTCCTCCGGCTGTGCTTCTTCCTGCTGTGCAGTTTCCTCGTCCGCGGGGGCTTCTTCCTGCTGGGATTCCTCTTCTTGCTTGTCCTCGGCTGGGGCTTGCTCTGTGGTGGCCTCATCCGAACCGGTAGAAGTATCAGTCGGGGTGTCCTCTCGGAACATCCCGATAATGAGCATGAGGACAAAGATGATGATGAGAATTACCCACCAGCGCTTCCACCAAGGCTTCTTCTTTTGCGGTTCTTCCTGCTTCTGGGAATAGGGGGACTGATTAGTCATGCCGTCTGTCTTTCATTAAATATTGCGATCTTTGGGCTCACTTGAGTGGGACTCGTAGAGCTACAGGCCGAGAGCCTTAGCCTTTGCGGCTGCAAATTCCTCGTCTGTGAGAACGCCAGCGGCGTGCAGGTCTGCCAACTTAGTTAACTGGTCAAGATTGTCAGAGGCTACCGGTGAAACGTTCACAGGCTCAGAGGCAGAATCGAGCCGGGCACGCAATTCGCGAACAAATCCGTCAGCCTCATTGTTAGCGACTTTCTCCACCTTGATTTCCTCATTAGAAGTCGTGAGCTCAATCGAAGCAAAAGCCAGACCCCGAGATGTGGAGACCGAAGAAATCTTCTCCAGCGAGATTGACCTATCACCGGAGTCAAATCCAAAAGTATCAGCCTTCACAAGTAGAACCCGGCGATCAGTCGCAGCGATAATACTCGTCTTACTTAGAGAAAGCCCTTGAGTAGCGGCAATGACCGTCTCATCGGGGTAGAGGAGAGCAAGGATACGGTCACGCGTAGCAGGAGACTTCACTGAGTTTGCGCCCGTCTTCCTAATCGCCTCATTCCAACCTTGATCGTCAAGGAGGGAGTCGATGGCCTGGATGATTTTGACCGAGCGCCCCATAGCCTCGATGGTATTGTGCGAGGCCGTGAGTACGCCATTTTCCACCACAATGGACGTATCTTGGCTTTGCCAAAGGAATTTGTTGTGGATGGCGAGTTCATTTCCAGTGAGGTTGACACTGTATTTCTTGAAATTTGCCAGGGCGAATTGGTGGGCGGCGTTGAGCACTTCTTGCTCGTTAGCGATAACGCTCCGGGTGATGGAATCCATTAGGCTGCGGTCCTTTCGTAGAGAGATTGCCAAGTTTTGAGGACTTTGACCGTTACGCCTAGCTCGTGGGCCAGGACGGAGGGGTGTGGTCCATAAATAGCTTCGGTGGTGGCGTAGTCGACGGGGCTAATCAGTAGCCGAGCAGCGAACCTGTCGGCGCGGATTTCGTGGGGGCCGTGGTGGCCCGGCGGGTCACCGTAATGCGCGTGGCCCAACTCGTGGGCTAGGGAACACAGGGTGGTGACATCATCCATGCCGACGCGCAGGCTGATGGTGTTGTGGTGGGGGAGCCATGCTGCTTTCGGGCCACCACGATGCCACCTCACCCGATACCCACGCCGCTGCGCCACATCAATGAGGGCATCAGTGTTAATCAATCAAATCCTCACCTCGTTTCTCACGCTCGGCCTGCTCGTCAGGGCTGCTATCCGCCGCGTGCGGAATAGTCTCGTCCCATTCTTCGACTAGGCCATCATCATCACCATGCAGTGAAGCAGACGGCTCGGACACGGGGGTGAGATGTGGGGCTAGACCGATGGTGTCCCGATCGCCTTCGTTACCGAACATGTAACGCGCCTGCGGATCGGAGCGGCGCAGGATTTCTTCCAAAAGCTGCTCATTGGTGGAGTCAGGGAGCGCGGGTCCTCCCACTGTGACCTCTTTGAGGTTAGCTTCGCTCTCTGTGATGAACTCGGCTTCTACGAGGGCCTCTAGGACGTTGAGGTGGAAGGCTCGAGCGAATTTAACAACGAAGTCTGGGTCTGCTTTGGCGCCGTTCTTCCAGCGGGTGAAGGCGCTTTGGTTGAATCCTGCCTTTTTCGCGGCGTCTCGCATTGTCATGCCGCTGATTACGGGTTCGATGTATTGCCACCAACGTGTTGAAGTCATGCCTTAACCATATTTGCGCAGGTGCAAAAGTGCAAGTGGTAGCGACAAAGCAAACACAACTTGCGCAGGAACAAACAGTCATGTAATTTCAATTTTGCAAGCACAAACAGAGTTTGCAAAAGAACAAACAAGGAGGTTGCATGACTTTCCTTCATACGGTTCGAGTCCGCAAAGCGTGGCTGGAGGATGCAGTCAATGAAGCCGGAGGCATTGCAGCCCTCGCAGACAAACTCGATTGCGCCCCCTCAACAATTAGCCGCCAACTCAACGACAAGGCAGAGGCAGGACCCCGACTTATTGGTTCCATCCTCACCAACTATCCCGTGTCATTTGAGGACGTATTCGACGTAACCGAAGAAGTAATGCGCACACGACGAGTTCGAGTGCGGTCCGTCGCATAAGAAAAAGCCCGGTGCTGGAACACCGAGCCAAAGAAAACTAACTGACTAGGAGTTTATCACAGTGAACAACCAACTCGTGACTATCCCGGTTCCCGGGACCTCAAGCCCTATCATGGCGGTGCAAAAGGACGGCACCGAATGGGCTGCAGCTCGCCACATCTGCGACGCCCTCGGAATTGAGTGGGGTGCCCAGCGAAACAAGCTAAAGGGCAAGTCGTGGGCAACCGTGTTGCTCATCGACACGGTTGGCGCGGACGGCAAACAGCGCGAAATGAGCATGGTTGACCGTCGGACGTTGACGATGTGGCTTGCCACCATCGACACTAACCGCGTCTCCGAAGCGGCCCGCCCCACGCTTGAGGCCTATCAGCTCGAAGCCGCTAACGCCCTCGATTCTTATTTCCACAAGGGCGGCGCCATTAATCCCCGCGCCGAGGAACACCAACTGAACGCTTTGATGCGCCAGTCGCAGATGCAGATGGAGTTGTGTCAGGCAGCTAAGGGGCTTATCCACCCGGACCACCTAGAAGCGAAGGCCCGCATCGTTCTGGCACGTGGTCTAGGTGAGGCACCAGAACTCAACCCGAAGACCCGGCCCCTGTACACGGCGGATTTCTTGAAGTCGAAGAACCTGTCCAACAAGAAGATGAAGTCCGTGGCTCCGATGTTCGGTAAGCGGATGAAGGCACTGTACACGCTGGAAAAGGGGCAGGAGCCGCAAAAGTACGACCTCACCCTACCCAACGGCCAGGTGCGCCAAGTCAACGGCTACACCGAAGCTGACCGTCCGTTGATGCAGCGCGTGTGGGACCAGTACTACACCACCGCATAAAAGAGAGCCCCCTATGAACAACTCCCCATACCTCAACACGGAAGAAGCCTGCGAACTTCTCCGCTGCAGCCCCGACACACTGCGCCGCTGGGCCCGCAACAACAACTGGGACCGCATCCGCCCCAGCCAACGCCACGTCCTCTACCGCAGAGAACAAATCGAGAAACACCTCGAAAAACACACCTACCGCATCTACTAACGAAAGACCCCACCATGAACACTCTCGACACCGTATACGCCGACGCTTACAGACTCGGCTACCTCAAAGCCGCACTCAAAGAACACCTCAAACCAAGCATCGTCGAAGAGCTCTTTACCGAAGCAGAGCAGGCCGCTCTCGACGCTGCCACCGCAAGGAAAGCGCACTAAGCGCCCGAGTAAATAAACACAGCCCGACGAGCAGGCAGGGGAGTGCAAGCCTCCCCACGGGCACCAGGCCGCCAGCCCCTCCCTAGGGGATAGACGAGGGACTGGACGGCCACGCAGTACAGAGAACTCAATAGTGAAGAGCGCTGGAAGATACCGGCCGGACGAGCGTGGTTCATAGATCAGGCCCCATTGGGCCGCCCGACAGGGTGCCAGGACTCCGGCAAGTACTTAGGTACAGGAACCCTCACCCTGGAGTGGTGAGGAGGGAGCGAACAGCGCCGACATAAATAACAGGCCTGACAGGACAACACACAATTCTTTTACACCTACTACAGGGGCTAAGGAATGTGCTTACAGAAGACTCCGGGGTTCGATTCCCCGGCAGGCCACCGGGTGGGTGTGGCGACTTACTACCGCCGTAAGTGAAGGCGTGGGTGGCCCCGCCACCAACCTGCGCCTGCACCCACCTCACCACATGAAAATAGCCCCTCCACACGCCAGCAAGCACAAGAGGGGCCACGACACCTTCACCAAAAGGAATCACCATGAATCTTATCAAGAAACTTCTTCGCCGCGGCAGGCACCGCAAGCCCCGCACCCGCACTTTCTGGGTGGTGTGGCGATGAACACCAAGCAACTGATGGAAATGGTTGAAGCCGTCCTCGGCAAGAGGGTCGCCAACCTCACCGTTCAGCAGTTCGCCGCAATAACCGGCCTTTCGCACCGCACTATCCGCCAGGACTGCGCCGCCGGCCGACTCCCCGCATACCAAAGCGCAGTCGGCACGCCCTATCTCATTCACTACACGCACCTGCCCCGATACATGGAGGTCAACACCGCAGCATAAAGCCCTTGCCGCTGTGCGGCGGGTCTGGGCAGGAATACACAGGCCTGACAAGGAGCTGTGGAGACACAGCTACTGGGGTGCAACTCCCCGGCAGGCTACTGGGGGAGTAGAGAGACTCGACCGCTTCGCCTAGCGGGTCTCGTAAGCAAACCACTATGCGCGGCCTGGCCGTCGGCCGCGTCGGCGCGCTCTACTCCCCACCCATGAGAAAAGCCCCGTGCAGTAGAAGTGCGCGGGGCTTTCTCAATCCATTTTTAATCCACCTCATCACCACAACAAGGAGGACATGATGAAGCCTATCACTAGCGGTGAGCGCATGAGTCACCTCAAAGATTACGCACTTGGCTGCGTCTTTGGCGCGGCCGTATTCGCCGGCATTCTGATTGGAGGGATTGCACTGTGACCACCTGGATTGCTGCAATGAGCGCCATCGTGTTGATTAACCTGCTGGGCACTATGGCCCTGTCGGTGGTTGTTAACCACCGCATTAAGCAACTCGAAGATGACGCCAATCGCGCTTATTACCGTGACCGTGCTTTGTCTGACGCAATTAGAAACCTGAATAGGCGTATGAATCACCACCTCGGGCTTACGCCGTCTGAGGCTCCCAACGCGGAAGAAGCAAGCCGCATTGATGAGCTGCTGCGCGACCACCCACCAAGGGGCAAGCAATGACGCGGAAGAAAAAGCGCACTCATATACGCATCATTCAAGAAGAGTTTGACCACTTCACTCGTTGCGGCATCTCCCGCGACCTGACCATTCAGCGGCTATCTCAGGTGTATGGAACCCCGGTCGAAACGATAGGGGATTACATCACGCCGGCGCGCCGCCAGAGGGAAGAAAGAAAGCTGATTAACGCATGACCTCGAAGATTCTCAAGCACCCGCCGCGCCCCGGAACGGAGGAGTGGCAGCGTATCGTGACGGCCTCCAAGGTGCCGACGATTCTGGGACTAAACCCTTGGCAGACCGCATCCGAGTTGTGGATGGTGATGTCTGGCCTTGCTGAGCCCGAGCAGCTCGAGGGTGATCATCTCGACTGGGGGCATGTTGCCGAGCGCTCGCTGTGCGAGTGGTGGAAGCATAAGAATCCAGGATGGCAGCTGCATGGACGGGAAGTTGCTTATACCGACACCGACCTTCCATTCGAGAACATCGCCACCTTGGATGACAGGGCCATGAACCGCAAGGTTGGGCACAATAAGCCAGGTCGCTATCACATCCTGGAATGCAAGACCTCGGATTCAACGAAGACCTGGGGCGACGATGCTGAACTACCCGGCCACATTTACGCACAGGCACTAGCTCAGCAAGGCATTTCCGGCATTCACCAGGGAAGTGTGATTAGGCAGCTGCATTCCACAGTGCCAGCTATCTACGACGTCGAATGGGACGCCGACCTATGGGCAGGAATCACCGACCAGGTACACGCATTCACCAAGACGCTGGGCAATGCCGAGCCGCCCATGCCGCCGCAGGACTTGATAGACGCACTCAAGGTTCAAGTCCAGGCCAAGCCAGAGGGCGAAGTCGAGCTAGCTGAAGCAGACGTCGCTGACCTGATGGAGCTACTAGCACGCCGGGCCGAGCTCAACGAAGACATTGAGCAAGCCAAGGCCGCACTGATTAAGCAGGCCGAGGGCAAGAAAATCACCGTCGACGGCAAGGCATTCATCTACCCACTAGCTGGGCGCTTCTCGAAGAAGAACGTGCCGGATGAGGCTCGCCATTTGCTGATGGACCCAGAGGTTCAAAAGACCACTTTGGACCAGGCCGCATTCAAGAAGAAGTACCCAGCCATCGCGGCCGCAGCCATCAGCGACCCCACATACACACTCAAAGACCCCTACAAGGAGTGCTAATGACCGACATTAATCCTGATCATGCCGCAAATTGGAGGATCTACGATATGGATTGGGTCGATGGGGACAATCTTCAAAAGCGATACCCACAATGGCACCCCATCGCCGCCATCAACCAAGACCGCAGCTACGAGTTCGACATCGTAGCAGTGTTTTACGACCCGCTAGGCGAATGCTACTACGCCGCCCGCACATCTGGCTGCTCATGCCCCAGTCCCTGGGATGAAAATCAAACCGAAGTCAAGGGTCCGCTGTTCACATCCCGCGACGCTATACGTGCATTCCGTGACCTCGCCAAAGATGCCGATAGCTACACCGACCACTACAAAGCCTCGGAAACTATTGACGCCGTAGGCGCCATCCTCAACCACAACAAGGAGTTATAACCATGACCCAAGAAATCGCAACCAAGAACCAGCAACAGAGCGGAGAAATTGACTACGCCGCGCAGCGCCGTGAAGAAGCAAAGAGCGCGGACGTGATGCAGTTCCTCGACGACTACGTCACCTCATGGGCAAAGGCAGCGAACATCGCGGAGCAGATGGCGAATACCGATTACGCCGGAGCATTCAAAGGCAAGCCCGCAGACCTTGCCGCTGCCATCCTCGAAGCTGCCACCCTTGGCATCGCACCGCAGCAGGTCGGTAAGTCCATCTACGTCGTTCACGGAACGCCCGCACTTTACGGCGAGACGGCATTGTCGCTGGCGCTCGACGCTGGCTACACGCACGAGAAAGTGGAATACACCCCAGAAGTTGTTCAGGTCGTGTTTACCAGCCCTGCGGGACAGCAGTACCCGGTTCGTTACACGTTCAAGCGCGCCGAGCGCGAAGGACTTGTCGCACAGAATAAGACCCAGTACACCAAACGTCCGGAGAAGATGCTGTTCTGGAAGTGTGTCGGTGAAGCCGCCGACCAGTTCTTCCCGCACATCACCAAGGGAATGAAGATCAAAGAAGATATTGAGCAGTCCGGTGATGAGTTCAGCAAGCGCCCAACTATAAAAGCCAACGCTGCCCGCCAGGACCAGAGCCAGGAGCGGGGTGCGGATGCGGTGCGCGCCGCCCTGGAAGCGAAGGAAAAGCAGGAACCAGAACCGGAACCGCAGCCGGAGGACGACCAGTTTGTTGAGGACGTCAAGAACGCCCTAGCTGAACTCACCAGCCCAGAAGAAGTAACTGACTTCATGAACGAAATCCGCCAAGACACAGAAGTACCCCAAGCCATCCTCGACCTCGGCCGCACCCGCTGGAACGAACTACAGGAGAAGTAAATGGGCTTTGTATTTGTAGACGAACTGCTACCAATCCAAGGCAGGACCACTATCGACAACGAGCGCGCCGAGGAACTTATCGACGAAATGCTAGCCAACCCCGGCAAGTGGGCGAAAGTTCCCTACGTGTGGCTATACCCAGACGCGGAGGGGCAGGCGGAAAAGAAGCTGATTGGTCGTGCGCGGAATCTCTCGAACCGGATTCACCGCGGAGAAATCCGACCGTTCAGCGACTACCCGTGCGAGTCCAGGGCCCGCAAGACTGACTGCTACATCCGCATCAACGCCACCAAACGACAACTCAAGGAGATGGGCTTTTAATGGCGGGCGAAACCCCAATCACTATCGTCGGAAACATCGTCGCCGACCCCGAGCTACGCTTCACCCCAGCAGGCGCAGCAGTATGCAACTTCCGCGTCGCATCCACGCCGAAGCGATTTAATTCGCAAACCAATCAGTGGGAGGACGGCGAAGCGCTTTTTCTTACCTGCAATGCTTGGAAACATCTCGCGGAGAACACGTCAGACTCTTTAGCTAAGGGTATGCGCGTCATCGTTACCGGAAAGCTAAAGCAGCGTTCTTTCCAGACTCGAGAGGGCGATAACCGTACTGTATTCGAGATTGACGTAGATGAAGTTGGGCCGTCGTTACGATTCGCTACTGCCCAGGTGAACCGTAACCCACGTGAGGGTGGTGGTGGACAGTCGGCGGCGTCGCAACAGTTTGACCAAGCCGCCCGGCAGGGCCAGACAGCCACCAGCGGCGCATGGTCCACACCGCCAGCCCAGGCAGGCCAAGACCAGAACCCGCCATTTTAATGGGCTACATCGAGATTAAGGCCGCAGAGCTCCCCAACTATAAGGGCAAACGTGTGGCCTTATTCCCTGCTGCCTTCGACCCAGGCTCAATACCCGATCGCATCACCTACGCCGCCGAATACGACGGCACAGTTCACGGGGCCACCAGAGACGGCCGCTTCGCCCTTAAAGCAACCTCCACCGTCCTCGTCGACCCCACCGCATAACCCCGCCTTTTAGGACCTTCACAGTCCACAGGCGGGGTTTCTTTTAACCCCAACGGACTTTTTGCCCATGCCTAACCCCGACCACCGTGCCCGAGAAGACATGCGCGCATGGCTCGAAGCTAACGACCTGTACTGCACCCAACCAGCATTCCTCGACGCACTAATCCAGTTGTTCCAATCCATAGAGAAAGGAGGAGAAGACGATGCCGAAAGATAGTCGGCTGTATGCGAATATCACCCATGATTTCTTTGAATCCCCGAAGATTATGGTCCTGTCTGATAGGGCGAAATTGGGGCTTTTGGAGATGATTTTATGGTCGTGCCGGATGCAGACCGACGGGGTAATTGACCACCGTGTAGCAAGTGCTAAGCATTTGCTAGACGTTTGCCAGGAGTTGCTAGAAAACGACCCCGAAACACCGTCCCTTGTGGAGCTTGAAAACGGTGATTTTCTCATCCACGACTTCACAGAACACCAAACAACAAGGGCAGAAATTGAGGCAATTAGGGAGAAAAGACGGGCCGCAGGACGCGCCGGGGGACTAGCTAAAAGTAGGTCACACGCTGCGAAAAGTAGCAAACGCCTAGCAAGTGCTACAGCAAGTGCTAAGCACGGTGCTAAGCAAACCGCTAGCAAACCCGTAGCAAAAGGGGTAGCAAAATCTAGCAAGAAGAAGAATAAGAAGGGGGGAGGGGAACAGGCCGAAAACACCGCCAACGCGGCCACCACAACCGCCCCAACGACCCCCACTTCTCTCGACGAGTTAGCGGCGGCTCACGCCGCCAGCCAACCCGACCCACGCCGCTGCCCCGAACACCAACACCTCGCACCCGGCACCGTCCCCAACTGCGGCCAATGCGCAGAAGCCCGCCAAGCCTATGAGCAACGCCAAACAGCCGCGAAAGCAGACGAGCGCAAACAACGCCGCCAAGCAATCAACAACTGCGACCTCTGCGACGAAAACGGATGGGTAAAAGGCACCAACCCCGCCCGCCGCTGCGACCACCGCGAGCCACGCGAGGAGCCACCATTTTGACCACCCCTCCAGAAAACCCCGAATGGCGCCTATGGGTCGACATCATTGACCAGGAATGCCGCCGCCAATTCAACACCAGGCGCCCACAACGCCACCACCCACACCCCTACATCCAACACTGGAACTTCCCCTACCACGGATTCCACATCACCGTATTCGTCGAAGAAACCACCGCATTCATCGAAACCCGCAACCACCACAACCACACCATCCACCAAACCCGCATACCCCAAGGCCAAGACCCCACCACCCACATCACCGCCCACAAAAACGCCACCAACACCCACAAGGAGAAAAACTAATGACCAACCCCATACAACCCGGCCACTACCAAGGCTTCACAGGCGGAGCGCAACCCATCGACATCGAAGAAAGCAACCAATGATCGCACAACTACGCCAATACTGGCCCCTCATGCACCGAGTAGACAGAGCCTTAATCATCGCCCTCGGAGTAACCGCCCTACTATGCCTAGCGCTTCTCATAGCCCAACCATCATTCGAGGGACTAGGCGGCACCCTCAGCACCACCGGCATCTGGCTTCTCACCGTGCAGCTGAATATCAGGGTGGTGGAGAACCGCCTACTCAACCTCATCATCAAAAAGCTCCTAGACCAAGAAACCCCACACCCCGAAAACCAGTAACACCACTACAGAAAGAGAAAACCAATGACCAACCCTTTCGACTGCATCGCCAACGACACCGCCCGCTACTTCACTCACCGGGGAATCAACTGCATGACACAGATGGGGCCGTTCACCATCAACGGCTACATAGAAGTGCCAGAAAACCACCCGTGGCTTGATTTTCCCGACATGATTGAGGTGCACCCTGACATTGAAGTTCACGGCGGAATCACCTACCACGAGGGCCGCGTGATTGGCTTCGACACCAACCACCTCGGAGACGGACACCACCCCGAAGCCCAGCTTGCCAATATGGGAGCGCCCGTCTTTCGTGGGGGAAACCTCCACACCTGGACATGGGAAGAAGTTGAAGCAGAAACCCGCCGACTAGCCGACCAAGCAAAGGACACCACCAATGACTAACCCAACCCGCCAAGAAATCCTCGACGCACACTACGCGCTAGAGAAGCTGTGTAATCGCTTGCCTGGAACCCGCCGCGCCAAAATGACCATCCTCGCCGCCCTCCCGCCGAAGCCACAACCCACAATGGCCGAGGTCGAATGGGACAGCGACGATCACCACCTCGCAGAAGCAGAGACCCCCAAGCTGGGAAAGGTAGTCATGCTGCACCCCGAGTCTGAAACGCAAATCCTATGTTTACGAAAGTGGTACGGCCCGTACCGGGCATACAGTCTCGCCCCCGCAAACCTCACTCCGACTGGTCGCCGCTACACCCTCACGGAGGTACAGGAATGAGGCAGGAAAATGTACAGGCAGTAATCCAAGCGCTATACGCCTACGCAGAAGCAGCACAAGGGGAGTATTCCTCCTTGGACGGAAATGATATCCAACAAGACATGTGGAAGATCGCCAACGTCCTAGAGAGCGCCGAAACCTGCACAGTAGAAGAGCTACTCCGCAAACTGGAAATCACCAAAACTGATTTCGGATATGAATGGGAGCAATACCAATGACTGACCTCACCACCACCCACCTGAAACACCTACTTGACCAGGCCACACCAGGGCCGTGGAAAGCAAAAGACTCCGATTGTATTACCAGCGAGCACGGAGAAGTGCTATGGAATACAGACCAAGCAGTCGATTGGAACAGGAACGACCAAGACGTAAAACTCGCCGCCCTAGCCCCACAACTCGCACAAGAAGTAATCCACCTACGCGACGCGCTCGGATACCTCATGGAAGAAACACGCCTCGCCGCCGAAAATAGCCAGGATGTAATAGTCCAAAAGCGAGTAGTCAACGCCATAGAGACCACCATCATAAAAATCCTAGGAGAACACACGGAGGAAGCATGAAAACCCTCGCAGACATGACCCCACAGGAACGCGCCGACACTGTAGGCATGTGGGCTGACGTGGCAACTGAGGGTTGTCGCGCCATCATCGTTCACACATTCCTCTGCTGTGATGGGCCATATGCGCAAATGTTCGCACCGGAAATAGAGGACTATTACCCCACGCCCATCGACACCATCACCCCGCGCCCCGACCTGCCCCGCGCATGGCAGGCAGACGGCCAGCCACCACAAGGTAAATGGGAAGAAGCCGAATACGTAGGAGACTACAGGGGCATGACCGACGTGTACTACTTTGACGGTGACCCCACGCACCGCCGCTGGATAGGAGAGTGGGAGACGGCAGAGGAAGAGCAGGAAGCATGACCCCGGAGCAGGCCCGCTTCTGGCTAGGAGACGGGCATAAACCCCCAATCGTCCCGCCCTACATCGCCCAGAGGGCCTTGGAAACCATCGCCGCAATGGACAACGAGGATAAGCCACCCACACCACAACAACAGTCCTAACCACCAGGCCCCGCAACACCGCGGGGTCTTTTCTTATGCCCAGAAAGGAGAGTCCTTTGGAACATCTACACACCCCAGCAGGCACACCATTCATCGCCAGCGTTTGCGGCGGAATCCCCCAGCTCGTTGTACGCACCCACCACACCACCGAACAACAAGCCTGGTGGTACTTAAACGGCACCGAGTGGCTACAAACCGACCACCAAGACCTGGACTACATCATTCCACTAGAAGTAACCCCGCATGTATAAACCCAAAGTCCGCAAAGCCCAACCCCTCGCGTCCACCAGCGGCCCCACGTGGGGAGTGGTAGCCGGCGCATACTTCTACCCCCTAGGCAACCACACAGCCGCCCTATGCGCCGCACAGATCGCCACGCTCCACCCGCGAGCCCTCGCCTTCCTAGGCTTAGACCGCTACTGGGCAGACCGCATCACCCTCATACGCGACCAACCCGCCAACACCCTCACACACAGAGGCTGGCTATGACCCCAGCCTTCCAAGCATTCGTCCCCGGCACACCACGACCACAAGGAAGTAAACGCCACGTCGGCGGCGGCCGCATGGTCGAATCCTCCAAATACGTAAAAGCCTGGCGCACCAAAGTCTCCCAAATCTCCAAACACACCCACCGTGGTCGACCACCACTTACCGGACCACAACACCTAGACCTCGTACTCGTCATGCCCGCCCGCAAAAAAGAACCACAACCCGGCAGCTGGCACACCGTCAAACCCGACCTAGACAAACTAATCCGCGCCATAGACGACGCACTCACCACCGCCGGTATAATCACCGACGACTCCACCATCACCGCAATCACAGCACTCAAACGCCGAGCCAAAAAAGACGAGCCACCCGGCGCCCACATCACCATCACACCTCTAGGCGAAACCACACCCCACTAGAGGAAACATGACCACAAACCAAGAAGACCTCGCACACGCCGCCAAAAAACTCCAACTTCTATACGAAGAACTCGACGAAGCCAAATACAATCGCCCACCCGCACCCGAAGTCTCCACCCAAGGAGCCAACCAACAAAAAGGCCCCAGCGAACCATTCCCCATCTGGACACTCTCAGACGACGCACACTTCACCGAACTACTCAACGAATACTGCACAGACGCCGCCAGATACATCCCCCTCACCGGCGAAATCTACACCCACGGATTCCAACGCAACGGCACACGCATGTGCCACTGGATAGCCTGGAACGCCGGCCCCATAAGCCAACTCGACGTAGCACCCCTCATGCTCGAAGAACTCAACCACCAAATACGAGAACTCGACCACAAACTACGCCGCACCCGACCACCAGAACCAATAGACAAGCCGCAGGAAGTATGGCTCACAGCACGAACCATCTGCTACAAGCTGAGACAGCAGGGCCACAACGTAAGCCCCGAACTGCTAAGGAAGTGGACAGAACGGGGAAAGGTAGAATCGAAAGTCAATAGGCACGGCCAGGTAACCTATCCGATTAGGAATATCATCCAGCTTCTAGAGAATTGACATGGACTTCATAACCACCCAGCCCGATCGCGATGTATTCACTTGGAACCAAGTGCGCAAGGTCGGCAGAAACCTGCGTAAAGGCCTTCCGTACAACGAAGAAATCCTTCGTCGATTCCTTGAACACCAAGCCGTACTCTGTGACTCCCTGATGGAAATCGCAACCGACACAGTCAGATGCCTAATCTATCCGTTCAATGAAAATGAGGGTTCGATTCGGCCAGATTCGGGTGATTATGTTTTTGCTGCACGAGTCAAGACATACGGAACTCTTGTAGAAAAACTTCGAAGGATGCCAAACTATGCGCTGGATAACATTTGGGATGTAGCAGGTTTCAGGTTTGACTGCGACCTAACTCTGTCCGAACAAACAGAGATCGCAGAGCTTTTTAAGAAAGACTTTTTGAATGCCGGCGCAAGCAAAGTGAAGATTAGCGACATGAGGGAGAATGCTCACTCCGGCTACCGAGCCATGCACTTACACTTAATAACTCCAGCAGGGAGAGCAGAATTTCAAATAAGAACCGCCATGCAAGCTCAATGGGCCAACCTCTATGAGGTTGCGGCCGATATTTACGGCAGGGATATTCGCTACTTGGAATTTGGCGCAAAGCCAAACGGTCCGGCTCTTGCAGAGATGAAACTCCTCCATGAAGCATCAGATGCTGTACATCAAGCGGAGAAGGTAGCTGATAGAGTCTTTGAGCCGTTTAGCTCCAGGAGACGAGTCGGACCATTGCAATCGGAGGTTCGCCAACTGAGGAGCCGCGCTTATGGGATACTCGAAGATAGACTTTCCGAATTGGTTAGAGTACGGTCGAGCATTACACAGAAAGGAAAGTGAAGATCTTCATGTCAGCATTCTTGGTTGAATACCACCGCAAAAAAGGATCTGTTCGATGTGAGAAGTACGATTCACTGACCGAAGCAACCCGCGAGCGACTGCGTTTAGACCAGGTCAATACTGACCCTGACGTCGAAATAGTGGCGGTCGCTAGTGCAAGTGAAGAAAGTCTCCGTCAGTCCCACTCCCGATATTTCTCCGGAGTATAGAAGGCACATGTCACGCTGTGTGTTATAATCGACGCGACGACAACTTATACCCCGGCAACAGCTGGGGTTTTCGTCGTTTTAACCAAGCCTTGTAGCCACCTCACTGCAACTAACCATCACGCATTGAAACGTTAGGCAACTCTGAGCAACACCCGAGGCGCAGGCCGTCGGATCATGACCGGAACAAGGCACCAAAGGGGGGAGGGGGAAACAACACCCCCAGGGGGAGGGGCAACCCCCAAGCACAACAACACGGGAGGGGCCATGACCATCCACATAGTCACCGGTCCACCCGCAGCCGGCAAATCCACCTACATAAGAGCACACGCGAAACCCGGCGATATACGTATTGACCTTGACCACATAGCCAACGCACTCGCCGGAACTGATGTCGATAATCACGAGCACGCGGCGCACATCCTTACCGTAGCTAAAGCAGCACGGCAAGCAGCCATAGACGCCGCCATGAAACAAGACTGCGCAGTGTGGCTCATCCACACCAAACCCACACCCAAGCAGCTCGACGACTACGAAGCCCAGGGAGCGGTCATCCACGAAATTGATCCAGGCAAAGACGTCGTGATGAAACGCTGCAAGGCCGAGCGACCCAAAGGCTCACTCATTGCAGCCGCCAAATGGTACGACAACAAACCCAAAGGCAAGAAAAGCACACATGAACGCGGCTACGGGCATGCGCATCAACAACAACGCCGCAAACTCCTAGCACAACTCAAAGACGGCACACCATGCCCAGAATGCGGCAAACCAATGTTCAAGACCGCAACCAAGAACTTCGATAACGCCGCACTAGAGGCCGACCACGGCCCAGGCAGCGCGCTGAAATACGCCCAGGACAAACAAGCGACTAAGGCGACACGCCTCCTGCACCGCACCTGCAACCGCTCTGGCGGCGCATGGGACCGGCCGCGAAAGAGCGACCCCAGCAGGGAAGACGCTGGCCAGGGCTTCGTCTGGGCATGACCGGCTTAATGAAACCCGCCACCAATAATCTTAGGCGGGTTGCCCGCCTGACTCCGCCCCGTCTGCCCTCGAGTCAGCCCGTCTCTCTCCCCGTTCAGATTCGTGATTTTTCGGTCTTGTGTGGCTCTCTGACGGGCTTTTAGTGATGGAGGTAGCAAATGAGTGTTGATGACATTGAGGTGGCGTTAGCGGACGGTAGGGAACTGAATGAGTTTGATGCCCGTGCTGTCACAATAGTGGCTCAATTGATTGGGCGTGTTCGTGAAGCTCGCGTGATTATTGCTGAGGAAGGGCCTGTTGCTGCTAAAGAGTCGGGGGAGCCTATTGAGCATCCGGCGGTGAAGGTGGAGCGTATGGCTTCGGCGGAGATTCGGGGTTGGGTGAAGGAGCGTCCTGACTTGTTTGGGCAGCGTTCGGGGTCGTCGGCCACTGATTCGCCGTCTAAGGGGGATAAGTTCGGCGGGTTCAAGGTGGTGTAGCGGATGGTGCGCCGTGAAGTGAGTGACAAGTACAGGCGGGCGCTGGCGCGTTCATCATTCGGCACGCGTGACGTGCGCGAGGCGGTTGAGGGTCTGAGTGGTGAGCAGCGCGCTCGGCTGGTTGAGAAGCTCCGCCGCGCCAGGGAGGCGTGGGGAAAGTAGTTAGGGAGGTGTGTGGTGGCTAAACCTGAGTGGCTTATTGGTTGCCAGACACCGACTCACCAAAACGTTCCGTCTGGTGATGCTGAGTTTGCTGACAAGGCGTGCGAGTTTGTCCGCTGGGCGGGGTTGAGCCTGTATCCGTGGCAGGAGGACCTGTTGCGGGATACGCTGCTGCAGACCGATGAGGGCATGTGGTCCTCGCGTGAGGTTGTGGTGTCGCTAGCCCGCCAGAACGGTAAGGGCGAGGTCCTGGTGGCCCTGGAGCTGGTGGCTATTTACCTGTGTGGCGCGGAACGCATCATGCATTCGGCTCACTTCCTCGACACGGCCATGGATGCCCGCGACCGCTTGTGGGATGTTATTGAGGCTAACCCTGCTCTTATGGAGTGGTGGGAGGATGAGCATCCGGGGGAGTTCCCGAAGCCGGTGCTTGGCAATGGCAAGGATGCTATTAAGTTTCCGAATAAGGCGAAGATTTATTACCGCACGCGCACTAAGAAAACTGGTCGTGGTTTGTCGTTTGACTGGTTGATTTTTGATGAGTGTTTTGACCTCCCGAATGAGGTTTATGCGGCGATGAATAATACGACGAAGGCGCGGCCTAATGCGCAGAAGGTGTTTATTTCGTCGCCGGTGAACATTCGTGAGCACTTCCACGGGGCGATCTTCTCAGCGAAACGGTGGGCTGCGTTGGATGGTGCTGACGGCATGCTGTTTAAGGAGTGGTGCCGCGAAACGGATGACGATCCGTTCGACGAAGCGACGTGGGCGAAAGCGAACCCGTCCTTGGTAAATGAGCCTCGCCCGGGGGTGCAGCTGGACGAGGTGCGTTCTGAGGCTGCGTCAGCGAGAGCATCGGAGGCGTTGCTCGAGCCTTTCTTGGTGGAGACGCTGGGCCAGGGTGAGTGGGTTCCTCGTGATGGCGATGTGGTTGATGATTTTGTCCCGATTGTTGATGTTGAGTCGTGGTCTGCTGCGTCTGCGTTGATGCCGTCGTCGTTGGGGGAATCGTGTCTGGCAGTAGATGTCACGCCGGATGGTGAGTCTGTGGGGATGGTGTCAGCTGCTCAGTGGGGTGAGAGGGTTTATTTGTCGCTGGCTCCGTATGAGGAGTTTGACCGTGCCCTTGTGGTTGAGAAGGTTCGTGCCACGGTGGGGTTGAATGACCCGTCGGCGGTTGTGTTGGACCCGTCTGGTCAGTGCTCAACGCTGGTCGAGCCGATGCGGGGGATTGGTGTCGCCCCGGAGACGTTGAGTGGTGGGCAGGTGTCGAAAGCCTATGAGTTGTTTCTTCGCATGTGGGCGGAGAATCGGATTGCGCATGATGGTTCGCAGCGCTGGTTAGATGCGTTGGGGGTGGCGCAGGAGCGTTCTAAGAATGGTCGGTATCGCAGTCTTGACCGTTATTCCGGTGATGTGACTGTGCTTGTGGCTGCGTCGCTTGCGGTGTGGGGTTTGCAGGAGTTTGGCGTCGGCGATGTTGAGGTTGATGTGAAGCGCACCCGTCATTATGTGAGTTCGGCGCGTGCCGTAAAGAAGCAGCGTCGTGTGTCTGAGATGAGTTTCTAAGGAGGTGGCCGGCATGTCTGGTTTGAATGTGCGTGAGGTTGGCCATGCGCGGGCCACCCGTAATCATGCTTTGGCTGAAGATAATTGGGAGCTGCGTTTTCCTCATTCAACGCGGGTGTTTGCGAAGATGGGGCGTGAGGATGCTCAGGTTACGTCGGTGCTGCGTGCAGTGACGTTGCCGATTCGTCGCGCTACGTGGTTTGTGGAGCCGAATGGTGCGCCGGATGAGATTGTTTCCGCGGTGTGTGAGGACCTGCGCCTGCGCGCTAAGGGTGAGGACCCGAATAAGCCGTTCGCTCCGCGTACTGGCCGCGTGTCGTGGGAGAAGCACCTGGAGCAGGCGTTGAAAGCCATGCAGTTTGGGCACATGTTCTTCGAGCAGGTGTATGAGCCTGGCCTGGATGGGCGTGAGCATTTGGTGAAGCTGGCGCCTAGGTGGCCGGGCACGATTGACCAAATCAACGTTGATGATGATGGTGGTTTGGCGTCGATTCGTCAGACCCCGTTGGGGTCTAGTTCCCGTGTGGATAATGCGCGTGTCATTCCGGTGGATCGTCTTGTGGCGTATGTCTTTGATGATGAGGGGTCACAGTGGACTGGTAAGTCGGTGTTGCGTCCGGCGTATAAGCATTGGAAGCTGCGCGATTCTTTGCTACGTCTTGAGCTGAATACCCTGGACCGTAATGGTATGGGTGTGCCGGTGTATACGGGTTCGGATGTGGCGATGGACCCAGATAAGGACCTTGAGGATGGGCAAGCCATCGTTGAGGGGTTTCGTGCTGGTGAGCATTCGGGGGCGTCGATTCCGTTTGGTGCGAAGCTTCAATTGTTGGGCACGTCGGGGCAGCTGGTTTCGCCGCGTGAGGCGATTAATTACCACGATTCGATGATTGCTAAGTCAGTGTTGGCGCATTTCCTGAACCTTGAGGGCAAGGGCGGCTCATACGCACTGGCGGAAACCCAATCGGATTTGTTTATCCAGTCTCTACAAACCACGGCGGAATGGTTGGCTGATATTGCCACTCAACACGTGGTGGAGGACCTCGTTCGGGTTGCGTTCCCTGAACACACTGGTTTGGTGCCAAGAGTGACGTTTGACCCGATTGCGTCGAAGAAGGAAATCAGCGCCGCTGACCTTGCTGGTTTGAAGAATGCCGGGTTGATTCTTGGCGATAAGGACCTAGAGGAGGACCTGCGCCGTCGGTACACGCTTCCACCGAAGCAGAAACTATCGGACGCGTTGGAGTCGAAGAAGGAGCGGCAGCGCATGGAGGAGCAAATAGGCGTCACGCTTTCGAGTGATTCCGATACTTCTACGAGTAGTGAGGAAGGAGGCCCGGTATGAGCGAGATTCTTTTGTATGGCCCGATTGGGCCGGATTTTTGGGAGCCTGAGAATGCGATTACTGCGAAGTCGGTAATGGCGCAGCTCTCCGAAATCTCCGGTGACGTTACGGTACGTATTTCATCTGGTGGTGGCGATGTTTATGAAGGCATTGACATCATGAACGCCCTTAAGGGCTATGACGGTGAGGTCACGGTGATTGTGGAATCACTGGCCGCGTCTGCCGCATCGTTCATTGCGGTCGGTGGTGCTGACCGTGTGCTGATGCGGGAGTCGTCGGAGCTCATGATCCATCGTGCTTGGACGTTTACCGACGGCAACGCGGATGATGTGCGCAAGACGCTGGAGGACCTGGAGCGGCAAGATAGCAAGCTTGCCCGCATCTACGCCGGTAAGGCCGGCGGTGAGGTACAAGACTGGCTCGACGCGATGAGCGCGGAGACCTGGTACACCGCCGAGGAAGCGGTAGCGGCTGGCCTGGCGGACGAGGTAATTACGGAGAAGTCCGAGGCTCCGGCGCCGTCGGCGTCGTTGGCGAAGCGGCGTTTCAAGTTCGCTAACCGGGCTGCGGCTCCGCCGCCGCCTGTCACCCGGTCGGTATCGGGAGACATTTCTACTACGCCCAGTGATGGGCAGATTGGAGACAAGATGAGTATCTTGAATCAGCTTGCTCAGGAGCTGGGCAAGACGCCGGAGGATGTGCAGAACGCACTCTCCGGCTTTTTTAATGAGGAGGTCACGGTGACTGCCACGGTTGACCTTGCGTACCCGGAGGATGCGACTGTCGTGCCCACTGGCGTGGTTGAGGTCGCGCCGGTGGGGGAGGTGCCCGCTGGCGTCACGTTTGAGCTGACCAGCACGCCGGACGGTTGGTCTGGTGAGGTCGCTGAGGACACTGGTGTTCTTAAGGTGACTGCCCCTTCCAACGTGGAGCCGGACACTGAGGTGGAGTTCACTGTCACCGCGAACGGTGGGGACGCCCCGGTGGAGCTGACCGTTCCTGTAACGGTGAAGGCCGCGGCTAATACTGAGGAAGAATCCACACAGGAGACCGTCCCGGAGACCCCTGCACCAGCGGATAACACTGTCACCCTGGACGCTGAGACCTACGCCGAGCTCAAGGCAGCCGCCCAGCACGGCTGGAAGGCCATGGAGCAGCAGAAGGAAGACGACCTCGTCGCCGAGGTGGACGGCTGGATTAAGGAGGGCCGCATCTCCGCAGCACGCCGCACTAAGGCGATTGCAGCGATGAAGCGCGACCCCGAAGCTGCCCGCGACATCTACGGCTCTAACCCTGCTGGCACTATCCCGCGTGCGGAGATTGGTTACGGCAAGGACACGGAGCCGGATGAGGCTAAGACCGTGCGCGCTAAGGCCGACAAGGTTGGTTTCCTGACCCGTAAGAACTTTCACTAAGGAGAAGAAGCAATGTCGAATCCTACTTTCCGTTCCGGCCCGATTAGCTACAAGGCCGAAGAAGATGTCACTAAGTTCCGTCTCGTTCAGGTAGGCGAGAACGGCGTTAAGCATGCTGCGGCTGCAGGCCCTGTCTTCGGTGCGGTCACTGAGAATGCCACTGCCCCTAAGGATGAGCAGCCGACGAACACGCTCGCGCTCGGCGCGCCGGGCATCGTTGCCGTGCACATTGGTCCGGCAACCGTACCGCTTGAGGTTGATGGTGATGCCGCTGCTATTAAGCAGGGCACCCCAATCTATGCCGCCGCTGATGGCAAGGTATCCACCTCTGGTTCCCTGCTTGTAGGCGTCGCCGCCCGAAATGGCGACGGTAAGACCGTACGTACCACCCTCGTGACCCCTGTTATTGCTCCGGCATCTGCGGGCTAACCCAACTTTTTGATAAGGAGAAATAAGAATGAGTGAGCTTATTACTAGCGCCTACGATGGTCCGAAGCTGACTGTGTCCGAGATGATGGAGGACCCGACCTTCATCCCTCAGCGTGTTGTCGATGGCCTGCAGGGGCAGTTCCTGGAGGACCTGTTCTTCCGTCAGGCTGAGGACAATAAGGGCGTTGTGGCGTTCCGTGAAGCGGCTGGACTGTATCTTGCTGATGATGCGGAGGAGATCGCCGAATTCGGTGAGATTCCGGTGTCCGCGCCGGAGCTTGGCGCACTGAAGGCTGCGTACGGCATCAAGACCGGTGAGGCTATCCGTATCTCCTATGAGATGAAGAACGAGAACAAGGTTGACCAGGTTAACCGCCACATTCAGGCCCTGGAAAAGACCGTCATCCGTAACGGTATCAACGCGGTACTTGGTGTGTTTGAAGCGGCTAAGGTTCCTGAGCTGCAGGCATCCGCACCGTGGACTGGTGGCGACCCAGCCAAGGACGCGTTCGACGCGGTTGAGATTGTACAGTCCGCACATGAAGACGATGACATAAACCGCCAGTTCGATTACGAGCCGAATACCATCCTGCTACAC
This sequence comes from Corynebacterium kefirresidentii, assembly GCA_002154655.1. Classification (GTDB taxonomy): domain Bacteria; phylum Actinomycetota; class Actinomycetes; order Mycobacteriales; family Mycobacteriaceae; genus Corynebacterium; species Corynebacterium kefirresidentii. Next base: position 17,151 of record NGUZ01000015.1, on the reverse strand, counting down.
CCGGTTTCCTACACGAAGCTGATTCGTAACGAGCAGATTCAGAAGTACTACATCGGTGACGCTGCTCTGGATAACCCCATCTTCCTGGACCAGAATGGTGATTCCATCTTTGGTGGTCTGCGTGACACGGAGCTTTTCGGTACTTTGCGTGTGGCTACTTCCCGTCTGATTGAGCCGAGCACCGCCTATGTTTTTGAGGCTCAGGGTGCCGGCTTTAAGTCTGACACTATGCCGCTGACCGCAACCCCTCTGTACTCTGAGGGGGGCCAGTCTGAGCTTGGTGGCCCAACCATGTCGTGGCGTTCTGACCTGGTGCGTAAGCGCGCTATTGCGGTTGATAACCCGAAGGCCGTGGTCAAGGTAACTGGTATCGCCTAATGGTGAAGGTCACGTTAGCGAAGCATTGGAGCCCGGAGGATAAGTTGTATTCTCCGGGCTCTGTCGTTGAGGTGGATGATGATACCGCGCAGTGGCTTAAGTCCTGTGGTGCGCTGGTTGACGCGTCTGCGAAGTCGGCGGTGAAGCCTGTGGAGAAGCATAAGGCGGAGTCGAAGTCTGTGGAAAAGCCGGAGGCGGCCACTGTGGAGGTGGAGCGTCCGGCTCGTGCTGCGTTGATTGATGATTGGCGTAAGTACGCCGAATCTTTGGGCATTGTCACTAAGGGCCTGTCGAAGAAGGACCTCATCGCCGCGACCCAATAGTGAGGGAGGTGCAGCATGCTTGAGATTAACGCCGAGTATGTGGCCGAGCGGCTGCCGCAGTCGTTGACTGGTGAGGAGATGAAGCGCCTAGGCGTGTTCATCGACGATGCGGTAGAGCTCATCGAGGTTGAGTTCATGCGTTGTGGCCGTGACTTCGACCAGGAGTTGGAAACAGTGCCGTGGTTGGGGGCGGTGGCTCGTCGTGTGGTTCTTGAGATGGTGTCTGCTGCAATACTCGTTGGGCCGAATGCGGGGGTTCGTTCGGTGTCTTCCACTACGGGTCAGGAGTCGGACAGTATCACTTATGCTGACGTTGATTCGGTGAGCTTTGGTGGTGTGCGTCTGACTGGTGCGCAGCGTGCGCAGCTCGGTTTGTGTATGCCTGGTGGCGCTCGTGGGAGTTTCCCGCCGCCTCGGTGTTGGCCGGAGGTGTACTTGTGGCGGAAGCGATAGTTGTTCATGGTGCCGCTGGTGGTGTGGATGATGATGGTTACCCAGTAGCCGGGGCGCCTGACCGTGAGGTGTGGGTGAAGTCGGTGCAGCCGTTGTCTTTGTCTGAGATGTCGGATGAAGACAAGCAGGGCACGAAGGACATTCTGCGTGTGTGGGCGCCGGCTGGTACTGAGGTTGCCGATGGTGATGAGGTCACTGTGCGGGGTAAGCGGTACCAGGTGCGTATTACTGCGTGGGATTGGTCGGCTCATCGTCGCCCTGTTTATCGGCGGCATCGCCCGTCTGTGGTTTTTGATTGTGTAAGGGGTGGGGGCTAATGGCTAAGGTTGGGAAACCTCGATTGAATATCCCGGATTCTTGGTACAAGAAGAATCTTTCCTCGTTAGCCCCGCAGTTGGAGTCGAAAGCGCAGGCGGTCGCTGGTTCCGTTGATGGTGATGTTCCGGTGACTGTGACGATGAAGACTGACCGTCATGGGCGCCCTGTCGCGCTGGTGACGTTGGCTCATGCGAAGGGGCTGGCGATGCAGGCCAAGTATGGCACTTTGACTCGTGCTGCTGCTTCGCAGGGTCTGGATGTTCACCGTTATAACCCGAGGTGATGCTGGTGGATTACTTCATTCAGCGTAATGCCCCGGAGGTCATTCGCCGCGCTTTGCGTGGCGTGGTGGCGAAGTCGATTAGGGTCGCGGCGGCTATCCCGCAGGGGTGGTCGGTTGATGATGGCCCGGTAGTGACGGTGTCGAGTGATGGTTCTCCACGCTCGGGCCGTGCTACGTCGACTGAGAATGTGCGTGTGAATGTGTACGGCAAGTATGAGCCGGAAGTTCGACGTGCTGCTAGTGAGATAAACGCTTGGCTGTTATACCCCCACTCTGTTGGGGGTTTTCGTATTTCTCCCGGCCCATTCCTCGTTGTGAAAGACGAGGACATTAAAGGATGGGTCGCTGCAGTCACGGTCGTGGCTGCATCAACTAAGAAAGGACTTTCCTAAATGACTTCCCCTAACACTGACCAGGGCACTCAGGCCCTCGAGACTGACCGCGCCCGGATGATTGATGTCTGGAAGGACGCGGAGGTTTATACCTCTACTGAGGCTGACCCGAAGATTGGCCTTGATGGTTCGTTTGACCCGAAGGTCTGGAAGTTTGTAGGCCTTCTCAACGATGGTTCCGCCATTACGCAGGAGCCGGAGGTTGACCGCACTGAAATCAACTCGTTTGGTGGCGTGCTGCAGCTGCTGAATAACAAGTTCAAGAAGGACGTTCGTGGTTTCGATGCGCTCGAAATGAACGACGTGACTTTCCCGCTGCTGTGGCCAGGCTCTGACTTCAAGGAGGGTGAGCCTGGTGTTCTTATGGCGCCGGAGAACCCTGCTGAGGTGTTCATCGCGTTTAAGACCACCAATAGCTTCGGTGACATCTACATTGATGTTTCTCGCCGTCGTGCTCTGGTGTACGCAGATTCCGGTAATGAGCGTAACGATGATGGTGCTTCCGTAACTCAGTTTAAGGCTGAGATTCGTAAGGACCAGTTCGGAGCACTGTATGACTACCTGCGTCTGCGTGGTGACGATACGCCGGATGAGCTGCCGGAGGTTATTCGTTTCTCTAAGGATAAGAACGACACTGGTGACGCTGCGGAGGAAGCTCCGTCTCGCGGCGCTGACACCGAGGCTGGCGCTTCGGCGTAGGTCGATGGGGTAGGGGAGATTTTTTGGCAGACCGCCCCTACCCCTCCACCCAAAGGTCTGCCCAAGTTTCTTACTAAATAACTCAATGTGAAAGGGTCTGCCATGACTACTCGCAAGAAAAAGAACGACAACATCGACCCCAAGGACGCAACCGGCGCCCAGGCCGAAGCCATCGAAGAAACCACCACCGACACCCCAGACGAGAACATCGAATACCCCACCTTCACCATCGACGTTGATGGTGAAGAAATTGAGATTGAAGATCGCTGGACTCGTGAAGCAGCTCCTGCCGGCATGATGTTCGTGTTCCACGAGCGTTACGCGCAGAAGTACATTCCGAGTGTGCTTGAAGCCATTATTGGTGAAGACCAGGTCTTTAAGCTCATTGACCTTGGCCTGTCTGTTGAGGAATTTCGTCAGGTGTTTGAGGCGTGGGGTGAGCGCCGCCAGGGAAAATAAGGCTGCTGTACCTCATTGCTCAGCATGAGGATTTGGTGGAGGTTGATTTTCAGCGTTTCTACCACCTGGATTACCGCGACTTCTACCGCCCTAGTGGGGGCGCGTCGCGCATGACTCTGCGACGCATGCTGTTGCTTGCGGAGCATTTGCCGCCGGAGTCCCTGTTTCACTCCGTGGTGCAAGACCGTCCACCTGTCAGTGAGATTTCTTCGGTCCTGATGGATATTTGGTCAAGTCTAACTGAGCAAAAGCATCCACGCTGGGAGCAGCTTAAGCGTGAGCGTCGCGCCAAAGAGCGCGAAATTGCAATGCAACGGGCTCGTGAGCGAGCCAGGGAGTTTAACGCCGCAGGATAACCCCTGCGGCTCTTTTTGATGGAGGTTTCCTAATGAGCGCAGCAGGCTATGCAGTTTTGCCAACGACGGTGTCGCTATCTGGCATCAATAAGGAGCTTCAGTCGAAGCTGTTGGCGCCTGCATCGAAGGCCGCTAAGCGGGCTGGCGACTCCATTGAAAAGGGTATTGCGTCTGGTGTTGATTCTGCCGCCGCTAAGGTAGAGAAAGCCAATTACCGTGTGAAAAAGTCCTCGGAGGAATTGGCGGACGCTGAAGCTAAGCGTAACTCTGAGGTGTTGAAGTCTCAGGCGGCGGCTAAGCAGTTGGAAGCTGCGGAGTCGAAGCTGTCGGACATGAAGAAGTCGGGTAAGGCTTCGGCGGAGCAGCTAGCAAAGGCCGAAGGTGACGTGTTCACCAAGCGCGCCAAAGTCGAGTCCACTGCGCTGAATGTTGAGAAGGCTGAGCGTGGTGTTGAGAAGGCGATGACGGAGTCCAAGCGGGCTGCGGAGTCGTTGGAGAATGCGGAGCGTGAGCTTTCTGATGCGTCGGATGATGCTTCGGATAAGTCGCGTCAGCTGTCTAGGGCTGTTGACGATACTGATGAGTCGTTTGGCCGTATGAAGTTGGGTGTCGGCGCTGTTGCTGGTGTCGTGGGTGGCGTGTTCTCTGCGGTTACGCAGGCTGCTATTGGTTCATTCAGTGACCTCATGCGCGGTGCAATGGACGCATCTGATGCGACTGACAAGTTCAAGCAAACGATGAATTTTGCCGGTTTGGATACGTCGGCTATTGAGCAGGCTACTGCCGCTGCGCAGGAGTATGCGGACCGCACTGTGTATGACTTGGGTGATATTCAGTCGATGACCGCCCAGTTGGCTGCGAACGGTATTCAGGATTACACCGGCTTGACTGAGGCGGCAGGTAACCTTAACGCGGTCGCGGGTGGTAACGCAGAAACGTTTAAGTCTGTGGGCATGGTGATGACGCAGACGGCCGGCGCGGGCAAGTTGACTACGGAGAATTGGAATCAGCTGGCGGACGCTATTCCTGGCGCATCGGGCAAACTGCAGAAGGCTCTGCTGGATGCGGGGGCCTATACGGGTAATTTCCGTGATGCGTTGGAGAAGGGCGAGATTACCGCTGAGGAGTTTAACGATGCGGTGATGGAGCTCGGTAATGAGCCGATTGCCCAGGAGGCTGCGCAGTCTACTGCCACGTTTGAGGGCATGTTGGGTAATCTGCAGGCCACGGTTGAGGGGGAGTTGGCGCAGGCTTTTACTGAGCTGAAACCGATTATTGGTTCTGTGGTTGATGGTCTGGCCGATGCTGCGGGCACGGTGTTGCCTATGTTCGTTGGGGCGGTTAAGGCCGCTGCTGGTGGGCTGCAGTTTCTTGGTGAGCATAAAGGCCCGATATTGGGTGTTGTTGGTGCTCTCGGCTCGTTGACGGCTGGCATGGTTGCTTATAATGCCGTGTCTAGTTTCCAGGCTGCTGGTGGCTTTGTGGGCATTATGGCCAAGATGAAGACCGCGATTAGGGAGACTGCGATTGCGCAGACGTTGCTGAACACGGCGATGTGGTCTTCTCCTATTACGTGGATTGTGGCCGGCATTGTTGCAGTTGTTGGCGCCCTAACCTTGTTCTTTACGAAGACGGAGACGGGCCGCAAGATGTGGGACTCGTTTACCCATGCTCTGGCCGCTGGCTGGGATTGGGTGGTCGAGAAGTTTAAGGCTGGTCTGGATTGGGTTCAGTCTACTTTCGGCCCTGTTTTCTCCCAGATTGGTGACATGATTTCTGGTGCGTGGGATGCCACGGTTGAGAAGGTCACCGGCGCGGTTGACCGTGTGAAGGAGATTTTTTCCGGTGCCCTCGATTTCTTGAAGACTGGTGACACGACTGACTATGCCGCCGCGCTCGGTATTAGTGAAGATTCCCCAATCTTCACGGCGCTGACGTTCTTCCGCGACCGCATCGTGGATGTGAAGAATGGTGCTGTTGCCGCGTGGGATTTTATGAAGGCCAAGTGGGAAGAGTTCACCACTGGGTTTGGTCAGTTTTATCAAACCTGGATTGCTCCGGTCGTGGAGTTTATTAAGGCTGGATTTTTTGCTCTGCAGGTCACGGCGATTAACGCCTGGAATAGCATGCAGGAGAAGTGGTCGGAGTTCACCCAGGGCTTTGGTGAGTTTTACCAGACGTGGATTCAGCCTGTCGTTGACGCCATGATGATGGCGTTCCAGTTCTTGGGTTCGGTCATTTCGGCTGCGTTTACGGGTATTTGGACGGCGATTCAGTTTGTCGGCAGTGTGATTTCTGCCGTGTGGTCTGGGGCGATTCAGCCCGTCCTGTCGCTGTTCATGTCGGTGGTTCAGTCGGTGGCCTCGTTTGTCGTGCCGATTTTCACCGCTGTGATTGGCGGCGCGTTCCGCACGATGGGTTCGCTTATCTCCAATGTGTGGAACGGTGTTATTAAGCCCGCGTGGAACTTCTTCCGTAACGCAGCCGGCCTGCTAGCGGACGTGCTGACAGGTAATTTCGCCAATATCCGTAATCGGTTCAGCTCGATGGGCCAAGCGATTTCCAACATCGTCCATGGCGTTATCAACTCGGCGATGAACTTCTTTAAGTCTATCTTCGAGAACGCGAAGCGGGTGGCTGCGTCATTTGGTCAGGCTATTGGCCGAATGGTGGGCACGGTTCGAGGCAAGATTGGCGAGATGATGGGCGTGCTCGGACAGATTCCGGGCAAAGTGCAGGGCGTATTCGCTTCTGCTGGTTCGTGGCTCGTCAACGCCGGTAAGAACATTATTAGCGGCTTGATTAATGGTATTAAGTCCATGTTCGGCCAGGTTGAGAATGCTATTGGTTCGGTGATGCCGGACAAGATTCGCGGCATGATTGGGTTTTCGAACGGCGGCGTCTACATGGCGCAGGGTGGTATCACCCGCGCCTACATCGACGGCGGTATCGACAAGCTAGAGCGCTACGCTAACGGCGGCTCTAAGGAGCAGCATAAGGCGCAGATTGCTAAGGGCGGCGAGTGGCGAATCTGGGCGGAGCCGGAAACCGGCGGAGAATCCTACATCCCACTAGCCAAGTCCAAGCGGAAACGCTCGACCCAGATTCTCGCCAAGACCGCCGACATTTTCGGTCTGTCGGTAGTGGACAAGAAGGGCGAGCTGGTCAATCCCGGCACGTCTTCCCAAGTCGCCCCGGCTAAAGCCCAGTACTTCGCCAACGGCGGAATCACGGCTAAGGAGATTCGTTCCTTCGTCGAAGGAGCACGTGTTAGGGGCTATCAGGCGTCTAGATCACTTGAAGGGGCCCCTTACAAATGGGCTTCGTCAGACTGGGGTGACTGCTCAGCCAGCATGAGTTCAATTTCCGCGTTTGCGGTGGGCCTGAATCCGTTCCCGCGTAAGTTTGCTACTGGCAATGAGGCCGCGTGGCTGTCCTCGCACGGGTTCCATCGCGGGCGCGGTAAGCAGGGCGACCTTCGTATCGGTTTCAAGAACGGCGGGCCGGCTGGTGGACACACTGCTGGTACGCTGCCTGATGGCACGAACGTGGAGATGGGCGGCGCCCGTGGTAACGGTCAGATTGGTGGCCGTGCTGCTGGCGCTTGGGACTCGTATTTCAACGAGTTCTTCTACAAGACCATTAAGCCGCCGAAGCCGCCGAAGATGAACAAAATTCTCGACCAGAATGCCATCCCGGACGGCAGCACTATGACCATTGACGGCGTGCCCGTCTCTGTGAGCGCTGATGACACCACTGGTAGCACTGGCGAGAGCACAGTCACGGTTGCACTGTCCCCGGAGGATGCGGCTAAGGCCACCGCCGCCAAGGGGCTGGGTGACCAGTCCATTTTGGATTTCGCGGTGGATGGAATCTTCGACATGCTCGGCATGAAAGATTCCACGATTAAGAAGTTGCTGACCACCAAGGGCAAGGACCTGCTGCCAAGCGGCGAGAGTATCGTCACCACGCAGCAGGTTAAAGAGCAGCCGCGCACCAATGTGGCCGCGAAGAATGCCCAAGCCATTGAGTCCGATGCGGCAACGTCGTTGTCACCGGCGAAGATGGCTAAGGACCCGCAGCTTGCAGCGCCTAAACCGGAGAAGAAAAAAGGCCCGACGTGGGGCCCCGATTTCTTTGCCGGTGAGATTGCTCGCAAGGCCAAGGACATGAGGTTGGATAAGCTGGCCGCGAGGATTGGTATTGCGACGGCGTTGGTGGAGTCGGGGAACCCGCTGAGAATGTGGGCGAACCGTGCTGTGCCGGAGTCGCTGAAGTACCGTCACGATGCTGTCGGCTCGGATTATGATTCCGTGGGTCTTTTCCAGCAGCGTGATAACGGCGCGTGGGGCACGGTGAAGCAGCGTATGACCCCGTACGATTCCGCCGGCATGTTCTTCGACAAGTTGAAGTCCTTTGATTACAAGTCGATGGACCCCGGAGCCGCTGCACAGAAGGTGCAGGTGTCTGCTTTCCCTGGCCGTTATTCGCAGCAGATGGGCGCGGCTGAGGAGCTGCTGAACAAGGTTGGAGTGTTCGACCAGGGCGGCTGGCTCAAGCCTGGCGGTATTGCCGTGAACTTGTCGAATGAGCCGGAGCCGGTGTTCAACGGTGACCAGTGGCGTGACATTAAGCGCGGCGGGCTCAAGTCTGATGATGGAATGACGCTTGTGGTCAACCTTGAGGGCCAGGAGGTGCTGCGTAAGCGCGTGGACAAGGTCGAAGACGAAGTCACGATTAATACCGAGGAGATTGGCAAGCTGCGGCGCCGTACGAGTGTGGCTGTTGCTGCGACTACTAGGGGAGGTGCGATGTAGATGGTGAATCCTGTGAGGTTTGGTTCTGGATACTCTGGTTTCACTATGCCGGAGTATCCGGGCTACAAAATCACCTACACTGCGCCGCATCGCCCTGGTGAGACGTTCATCTTGCACTCGATGCTTGACGCGGAAGCGGATGAGCAGCGTGTGGTTCTTAAAGAGAGCGGTTTTGGTGGCGGCTTCGGCGAGGTGGATTTTTCTTCGGCGGAGTCGGTCACTCGTTACGGTTCTCGTGTGACGGGGTCGAAGGTTCCGGCGTTTGATGGCGAGTTGGATGTTGTTGTTCGTCCGGGGCCTGATGATTCGGTGATGGAGACGTTGCGGGATTGGCGTAATTCGTGGTCCTATTTCGATGATGGCCTGTTGAAGGTCGTGGCGCGTGATGGTGGGAATCGTCAGGCGCGTGTTCGTTTGGTGAGTTTCGCGGAGGTTGAGCTAGATCCGTCTGGAACTCGCCTTATTGAGGATAGTGTTCGGTATAGGTGCCTTGATGGGTTCTGGTCTGGGGGTATTAGGGCATACACGGGTAACGTCACTGTGACGGTGCCGGGTGATTTGCCTCCGAAACTTCGCTTGAAGTGGGACGGGCGCTCAACCAGTTTCACCTTGCCTAGCGGGCTGCGTGTCAGTCTGGCGCAAGGCCCGGGCACGAGGTGGATTGATTTGGAGCGCGGCATGCAAGGCCAAGTCACCGACGCCAATGGTGTGGTTGATTCTGGCACGTGGTCATCGCTGCGCGGCGTGCTCGTAGGGGAGACCCTACAGCCGCACACAAAGAATGATTTTCAGTTGGGCGCGGGGCTCACCCTAGAGGTCACCCCGCGCTTTCTTAGCCCGTGGAGGTAGAGCATGGTTGATTGGGTACAGCATAAGGCTCACCGCGAGGCGGTTATGCAAGTCCACGGGCAGTACGTCGGCCTGTACGACAAGAATTGGGAGCCGGTGCTCGATATTGAGGACTGGTTGGAAGCCGAGTGGGGTGGCATTTTTGCCGACGTGGGCAATATGTCCATGACCCTGCCGGGTGAGATTTCGCCGGGTGCGGTCAACCCCGTGGTGGACTACCTACTGCGCGATGACCTCCGCAACCTCGACCGTGGCGGCAGTTTGGACGCGCTTATTCACGGCGCGGTCCACGTCGTGGTGGAACGCCCCGGACTTAAACGCCGCTGTTACCGCATTCTGGAAATCAACCCACGTGGTGGTGACCCGCAGGGCAACCCCGCCGAGGTGGAGCTCACGGGCGTGGACTCGATGGAGCACCTAAAGCACTTGCCGTTGTGGGCTGACCCCTCCAACCGGTCTAAGGTCGTGCAGTTGCAGTGGGAGGACCGCCAAGACGGCAGTGCTGAGAAAGTATCCCGCAAGCTCATTGGCCGTAACCTGATTGGTTACCAGCAGCCGAGCCTTTTGGGCACGATGTTCTCGTGGACGGCAGGCTACACCGACCCCGCCCAGTGGGAAGGGTTCAATCCGTCGATGCACCCGGTGATTTGCTCCCCGGTCATGTCTGGTAACCGCTCCGAATGGTGCGTAGTGTCCGCTAGGTGGGATAACGCCTGGGACCTTTTGAAAGCTACGTGGGCGGCGGCTGGCGTGCAGCCTTTCGCATGGCTGTGGCTTCCCGGCGACCCGCAGCCCTTCCCGTCCTATACGACGCTCTCGTTGCCGACGACGATTATTGACTTCGCGCCTAGGGCTACGGTTACGGGCGCGGCCGGCATCGTGGGGCAGGCTTTCCGTCAGTTGAAGCGAACGATTAGCAGCGATGATTACATCACTTCCACCACAGAGTTCGCGGACGTGGACATCAAGAACAGCGATGGCCGGCGCCCGTGGGTGGTCTACACCCTCATGGACTCCCCAGACGTGAAGCTGCGCAAATCCACGGATCACCGCTGGCTGGTGGGTGGCAAGTCCCCGGACATGGTGAACAAGGCGGCGAATATCGGCATTAAGTCAGCGTTTGCTGCCGCGATTGCTGCGGTGCCGGGTATTGGACCTCCTATCGCGGAGGGGCTTAAAGGTGGTGCCGAGTTGTTGGCGGAGATGTCCGCTGACCGGCTGTTCGTCCTCAACGAGTACGTGGATAAGAACCGGCAATTCCATTACGGCCGGTCTCGTTTCACGGCTATCTCCAAAACTGGTGAAGCCAACACGGTGGAGTCGTTGCAGAAGGCGTGGCAGGCGAAGCAGGAGACGGAGGGAGGCATTTCCGCCGAGTTCTCCATCGACAGCCCCGACCCATACTTGCCGGGCCGTGACTTCGACCTGGGCGACACCATCGGCGTCACCGCCTGGGGCATGGTGTGGGCTGCTTACGTGTCTGGGCTGACGTGGACCTCGAAGCCCGGCAACGAGGTGGGCTGGCAGCTTCGTATTGGTGACTACGCCTCGTTGGCGTCGCCGGGTGAGCTGTACCAGGCCAACAAGGAGAACGTTCGGGCTGTGATTGGCCGGTTGGCCGTGACAAAGGGAGGATAAACGTGGATTACCGCTACATTGTGCCCACAGAGGTGCCAGCATCGGAGCACCCGTACGCGGGCCTGTTTCTGGGTGTGGTGCCGGAGGGCCGCGAGTCTGCCGTGGCACGGCACATTTTTGATGATTTAGGCGCCCGCTTTGAAGTAGGCGATGCGGATACCGTCACGCTTGGGTGGGCGGTGGACTTCGAGACGAACAGCGACCGCCAGCGCGCCAGCGTGGGGCAGTCGTTGGAGTTTACGATTCCAGGGGCTGATAAGCGCGGTGTGCGCATCATGGAGGGGCATTTGCCGCCCGGCATTGAGCTACACCGCCACAACGGCACCCTCACCGGTAAGTTCACCAAGCCCGGCCTGTACGACGTGACCCTGGCGCTTGGCCCTGCGGTGAAACTTGACCCACTAGGCGGTACGGGCACACCGGGGGAGCAGGTGGCGTGGATACCGATTAACCAGAAGCGCGCCCGCGCCGAATCCACCACACCAGCGCCTAAAACCCTCGATGGGCTTACCGCCCTAGAACTATCCCAGCTTGCCGCCGAAGCCATGCGCCTAGAGCGTCTAAAAGCGATGGAGGAACTAGACGATGGGCATTAACCCCAACAGTGGCGATGGTGTGGAAAAGAACTACACCATTGATGGGCGCCACGACGCCGAAAACTTGGTCTCCGACGCCGAGCACACCGGCCAGGAAGCGGGCAAAGCCTTCGCCCACATCGCCGCCCAAGCCGACTCCGCAAACACCGGAAACGCCGAACTATCCAAAAGGGTGGCCGCGCTAGAAAACGCCTCAAGCCCCGACCTTGCAAGCTACGCGCTGAAAAAAGACCTCGACAACCTAGCCACAAAAAAGGACGTACAAGACTCCCGCATTCAGCGACTCGTCTGCTCTGGAACCACACAGCCCGGGAGCGCCAGAATCAACATTCCCTTGAAAGCAGAAACGCCAGTACCAGAATCATTTGAAACCAGCACGGTGGCAGTCACGGTCCCGCCTGGAGTCTACAGGTGTGAACTATGGCTGGGTGCCGCAGATTACCTCGCCATTTTAGGAGGGCCGACTGCCGTACCAGTCACCCCGGCGAACACGTCACGTGCCGAGCTGAATCCATCCGTTGTCGTGAAGCTGGCGGAGAAAACCAGCCTTTATTTACGAACCCTCCCCACGGCAGGGCAGTCCCTGATGTGGCTAATAGAAAAACTCTAAAAGGAACCCACTGTCACCGACCCCGCTTACACCCTAGAAAGGACAGATGCTCATGGCCGTAAAACTCGACGGAACTATTTCCGACATAACCACCAAGCCACTCGAAGACGTTTCCAACGTGACCATCAAAGCAGCCACGGCACAAGCCACCGGCTCAGGGGTCACCATAAGCCAACCCCAGCGCGTGGAAGTCACCAGTCAAGGACAGTTCTCAATAACAGTCCTCGAAGGGGTAAAAGGGTGGCTGTATGTAGAAGGCCCGGGGTGGAGTGACTCGATCCCCTTCATCGCCGCCTATGGCATGTCGCAAATATGGGAAGCCATCGTCAACGCCCTGAATCTGCCGTCAAAGATGGCTGAATATCTAGACATCAAGCAGCAGATGCAAAAACTAGTTAATGAGGCGGTAGCCAATGCGCCCAGTTCTCTTCGCTGGTATCGGAGGAAGCTGGGATTAAACGAGGATCTGAATCAGCTCACCGAATACGGAATTTACGAGTCCGATACCTACTCTATTGCTAAGAGCCTAAAGAATAAGCCGGAGGGAGCCGCATCTGGCGGACTCCGTATCGTGGTAACTCCTGCAGGTAGCGGGCGCATTGTTCAAGAATGGCTAGAAATAGGTGTGGATGGCCCTGCGCGGCGGTGGAGTAGGGCTAAGTCGACAGACGGCTCCTGGTTTCCGTGGAAGCGTGCTTTTGACGGGGAATCTGTATCAATTACTGAAGGTTCCAACATTAATGACTTCACCATTCCCGGCCACTACCAGGTGGATAGCTACAGCACCTTCAAGAGTCTGAAAAACTTTCCCGGAACGGTAGAGGCATCAGCTCATCTGTGGGTAAAGCAAGCTGGTGGCGGGCGACTCATCCAAGAGTGGACCACGATTAACGTCGACGGTGTGGGTGGTACATGGCGTCGCGTCCGAATGGGAGATGGGACGTTCACTACTTGGGAGAAGAGGTCAGCCGGCGGAGAATCTAATTCGACTGATTTTCAGTCGGTTGTAACTCACGGTGATTCGCAGGTGGGTGGTGAAGGAAACTGGCCTGATTACTTAGTGAAAGCCCGACCAGAATGGGACATTACGAACTTCGGCGTAGGTGGTGCTCGCCCTGACGAGATCCTTCTCCAGGACGGAGCGCGAGGCGCATTCATCCAGCCGGGCGTTGTTCTCAAACCTAAAACCGAAGTCCCAGTAGTCCTCGATTGGGACCCTATGGTGAGGACAGACGGCACCTACGCAGTGTTGGGAACGATTAATGATCGCTCCGCATCGTTGAAGTATTCTGCGGAAAAATCCTCATGGGTCGTGTACCTATCCGGCGGGGACGCAGACATGCCTATCAATAAGCCAACGCAGTGGATTTCTACCCGTGCGGGTGAGAAAGAAAACTCTTGGCACATTGTGTGGTTTGGTGGGAATGCTATCCGCAATAAGTACCATCATCCGGGGCAGACGCTTGGGCAGCACGTTATCCGCGCCTACTGTGACGCCCTTGATGCGTGGGGGCCGGAAACAATTATGTGTGGCTACGTCCCAGCCCATGGTGATACTGATGGTGTGCAGGCTGCTGATGAAATTCGTGACTGGGCTGTGGCAACCGTGCCTACGCAGTTTTTGGATATGCGGAATGTTTTGCAGTCCAATGCGGCTGAGATTTTAGGCACTGAATTAAGCGCGCAGGACACTAAGGATATTGCGGCAGGCTATCTGCCGCGAGCCATGTATATCGCTGATGGTGTGCACCTGGTGGACAAGGTGAAGGCTTGGATTGGTCGTTTCATGGCTGGTTTCGCCCGTGGTGCAACGCCACGGCTGACTTTCTATTCCAGCCGTGCCCCACTAGTAGCGCCCCACGGGGCGCTTTAATTTTTGCGTGAAGGAGGGCGTAATTATGGTTACTCACCCAATGAGGCAGGGCACCTATCAGGTGTCTAGTGGCTATGGGCCACGCTGGGGCACATTCCACGCCGGTCTGGACTTCGCTGCACCGATTGGCACGCCGATTTATGCGGCGGCTGATGGTGTCGTGGTGGAAGGCAGGGAGCGCTACAACGTGTCTGGTTTCGGCTCGTGGATTTGGCTCGACTGCCAGGACAGTGTAGGCAAGGATTTCATCTACGGGCACGTGAAGCATGACGGCATTCTGGTTAAGGCTGGCGACCGTGTACGCGCAGGCCAGCAGATTGGTGTGGTCGGTAATGAGGGGCAGTCCACCGGCCCGCATCTTCATTTCGAGGTGTGGGGAGCACCGGGGCGACTGGGTGGTGCCCACCAAGACCCCGCCCCGTATCTCGCGGGCGCGGCACAGCCCGGCGACACTGTGGGGAAGCAGGGCGGAACACTGCACGGAATTGACATCAGTGAACATAACGATGGATTGAGCTGTGTCAAGGCTAAGCAGGAGGGCATGGAGTTTGCCATCATTCGCCTATGTGACGGCACCTACGTCGACCCGGTATTCCATTCGCACCTGGCGGACGCCGAGCAGGCCGGAATGCTCATCTCCACCTACTGGTATCTGCGTGCCCCATCGGAAGGCACCACCATCGCCCAGCAGGTTGATGTTATCGACCAGCAGATGGGCGGACGCCGAGACCTGCCGGTATGGATTGACGTGGAGAGCATCGACGAGCGGTTCCCACCGGGAGACCCACGCCACTACCTGTTGCACGGCGAGGACGTGTGGGAAGCCAAACGAGAACTTGAGCGGCGCGGATACCGTGTCCCCGGCGTATATTCCGGCGCGTGGTACTGGGAGCACATGCCCGGTGGCGAGCCGTCCATGCAGGGACTCGGCGCGCTCTGGTGCTCCAACTACGGGGACAGTAATGGGGTTGGTGAGCCGCGTGCGTTGTACGCGAGTGAGGGCGGAGACCATCACCCCGGCTGGGACTACCCATTGGGTGACCGTAAACCAGACCTTTTGCAGTTCGGTTCGCGTGGCACCGTCGCGGGCCACCCCAACGTGGACATCAACGCCTACAGAGGTACACGGGGCGAGCTGGAAGCACTATTCACAGGAAAGCAGGAGCTAAGTATGTCTGAGATTCAAAGAATCCTTGACCACATAGACCGTAAAGCCGAGGAGACCAAGCGCTACGTCGATATTCGCATCACCGACCCCATTGGCTCGGATGTGAAAGATATTCGGCAGCAGCTGACCGGCGGGCGCGACAAGATCGTTCGCAAGGACGGCACGGTAGACATTGAGGCGTCCTACCCCGGCTGGAAGCACCTAGGGCTGAACGAGAAGGGGAAGGGGATTACTCCGGTTGACGCCCTTGCTCACATGATTCAGATGATTGTCCGTATTGAGCGGAAGCTCGACCAGCTCCTAGGAGGTAAGCACTAATGGCACGCCACTACACCAATCCCGCACCAAAGCCTCGCGCTGTCATCGGCACCCCGTGGTGGATTCGCCTCGCTGTGTACGTCGTGGTCGCCGCCGTAGGCCTGGCCCTCGTCGCCTTCGGCATCGTCAGCCCTGACGAGGTGGACGGCTGGCTCGGCCAAACCGGCGGATTAGCCGCACTCATTGGTGGTTTCCTCGCCGCGGTGAATACGGGCCGTGAATCCGATGAAGCCCCTGTAGGTGTAGTCATTGAGCAGCCCGCCACAACTGAGCCGGAGGATGCGCCCACCTTGCCGGTCTACACCGGCCCCACCACCGCAGGGGAGTAGGAAATGACGCGGACACTAAGACTCATCACCGCGCTACTCACCCTCCAGCTATTCGCACGCGGCTTGGATTACGTCACCGGAAACCCACACGCCGGCAATGGCGTATTCCAAGTGGAGTCCCTGGACCCGCCCATCGTGTGGGGTGCGGTATGTATCCTGGTATCGATTGCTAACGCGATTGGGCTGGTAAAAAACTGGACTCGGGTAATACGAGACGGAGCCATCGTCACTGCCGCCATTTACTTCGTGTTCTCCCTCATGGTGCTAGACGATATTAACCTCCACCCCCTGGACGATTGGCGATTTTTCACCGGCTACCTCACCACCGCAGGAATCTGGGCAACCATCGCGTGCACCCTGACTATTCGCATGGCAGTCGTGGCGAACAGAAAGGGGAACGATGGGTGAGGAAGCCATTCTAAATTTTGTATCAGCCACGAAATCACCCTGGGGATTCGTCCTCTCGCTGCTTATTATCCTCGCCATGGTCTCCGGCCTATTCTCCAAAGCGGCAGCAGAATACGGTGGCCTGATAGGCGCAGCAGCCCGCGCCATTCAGCGCCACAAGCAGGAAGCTATCGAAGAGGACAAAGCTAGTGATGCGCGCCGCCTAGATCGCATGGAAGCAACAATTCAACGCTTGGACAATGAGATTGGTTCGCTCCAGGAGAAAGACAAGATTCATCACGAGTATCAGCTTTACGTGGCTGGGTACTGGAGGAAGTTGCAGTTCTGGGCGGTGGAGAAAAACATCACGCTTCCACCCCCGCCGATGATGACCTATCCCGAGTGGAAGATAAGTACCTACCCGGACACTGATTAACCTCGACCCTCACCCTTAGCGGGTGGGGGTCTTTTTTGCGTTTTAAAGCGTAGCTTTCCTCGATGCAGTCCCATGCTAGTCCCATGAGGGTCGGTGCATTTATAATAGATGCTGGTGGTAGTGTTATTGCGTCAATTCCCGGCAGCTCCACCGATAGGCCCCCGAGAAATCGGGGGCCTTTTTCCATGCAAGGAGCCCGGTGGTCATCTTGCTGATAATTGTCCGCTCTCCCCAATCCATTTTTTAGGGATCGCCCACCTAAAGGGGAGCGGTCCACCAGAGAGGCCTTTCAAATATGGGAGAAAGCATCTCGATTGCAGGCTTCCTTGAGGCATTAGTAGCTATGGGGCCACTTAACCAGGTAAAACTCTGCCATAATGCCCGTTATCCTGGGGATTTGTCTTTTTTGTTGGGGGTGGACTACATTAATCCAAGTCGCCGAGAGGTAGCCGGGAGGTTACTTGATGGT
>NGUZ01000158.1 GCA_002154655.1 Corynebacterium kefirresidentii | reverse complement strand
ACCGAAGAAAGCGACTGATACAACACCTCCAGGTAGCCCAATCGTTAATACTGATTTAACTGGTAAGGCAACAACTAAAACTCCAGTTGATGTATCTTCTGATCCGAATACTCGTATTGAGTTACTAGATAAAGATAATCATGTGATTGGTTCAGGTACGACTGGTGCTAATGGTCATGTCATCATTACGCCAACTCAACCTATACCGGAAGGTAATGTTACTGCGAAAGCTTACGATAATGCAGAACATCCAAATAGTTCTACATCTCAACCGAAAAAAGCGACCGATACAACGCCGCCAACGGCGCCTGTGGTTACTAGCGATTT
>NGUZ01000157.1 GCA_002154655.1 Corynebacterium kefirresidentii | reverse complement strand
AGCTAAAGTTGATGAAGCAGTAACAATAGCTAAGAATGCGATAGACCAAGCAACAAATAACGCAGGTGTAGACACTGCGAAAACAAATGGCGTAGATTCAATCAACAATGTGCAACCAACGGTTGTTAAGAAAGACGAAGCAAAAACAGCAATAGAAAATGCAGCTAGAGCTAAAAAAGCGGAAATCGATCAAACGCCTAATGCGACAGACGAAGAAAAAGCAGCAGCAAAAGCGAAAGTCGATGAAGCAGTGACAACAGCTAAGAATGCGATAGACCAAGCAACAAATAACAATGGCGTAGACACTACGAAAACAAACGGTGTAGA
>NGUZ01000156.1 GCA_002154655.1 Corynebacterium kefirresidentii | reverse complement strand
CCATGAATAGCACCCGCAATCAGTTTTGAATATTTATCACTATTCTTTTTTATCCAATTCATATCTGATGTGTTAGTGATAAAACCTAATTCAGTTAATCGGTAATTCATATTAATTTCTGCCGATACATTTGCATTGAGTAGATCATTACGTTTAGTAATACCTCTAATTTGACCTAAATTATTTTTAATCACATCTTGTATTCCTTTATCAATACTATCTGCATTAAAGGCACTAGATATAATTACATGACCACCACTTGCACTTGAACCTGCTGCGTCAAGATGAAACTCTGCAATTAAATCATATTTTTGTTTGTTAGCCCAATAC
>NGUZ01000155.1 GCA_002154655.1 Corynebacterium kefirresidentii | reverse complement strand
ATTTGAGAAAGCTTTTCGCCTCCCCATTCTTTAGCTTGTTTGGTTTTATCGCCAATACTATCCATAGCATTGTGTTTTAGTTTTTTTGCACTATTAAAAAACTTTCCTGCAGTTTCTCCTACTGCTTGGAATAATTTTTTCTTAGTACCACTAGCAAAACGAGGTATAGTTCCAGTATTAAACATAGGTGTCATACCGTTACTTAACATAGCATGTGTTTGCGCACCATTTAAAATACGAGTACCTTTAGATAACGGCATAGTCGTATCTTTAGCTGGAGTTATAAATGGTTTACCTTTAGGCGGTATGATTGTTTCGTGTCTAAAGCCT
>NGUZ01000154.1 GCA_002154655.1 Corynebacterium kefirresidentii | reverse complement strand
CAATTTGCTTTTTAAACAATGGTATAACTGAGCCACGAGATCCTAAAACGTTCCCAAATCGAACTGCTACGAAATCAGTATTTCCATTTTCGTCATTTAATCCTTGAACTACCATCTCTGCCATACGTTTAGATGCTCCCATTACATTGGGAGGGTTAACTGCTTTGTCAGTAGATACCATTACAAATTTCCTAACATTGGCATTTTTTGCCGCTGTAGCCACATTTTTTGTTCCTAATACATTATTTTTGAATGCTTCAACCGGATTATATTCCATTAACGGCACATGTTTGTGTGCTGCAGCATGATAGACAGCATAAGGTTTAAATTCAT
>NGUZ01000153.1 GCA_002154655.1 Corynebacterium kefirresidentii | reverse complement strand
CAAATCAAAAGGGGATAAACGTGACAACGTTAAATCAGTTGATGCACAACCTTTAATTCCAGAGGATATTAAATATGTGCCAGAAGAATTACCTGAAACGGTAGTTGACCTTAAAAAATTCGTAAACGTTCAACCAGTTACAACTGCTGCAGGTTCTCATCCAATCTTAAATCCTGCACAAGAAACAATGATTGCAGTTGAAGAATTAGAAAAAAACCCAGAGTTAGCTAAACCAAAATTCACTGACATTGATTACAAAATAAAAACATATCGTGGTCAAATTCCAGTATCTCAAGAAAGTTTAGACGATAGCGAAGCAAACCTTGCTCAAAT
>NGUZ01000152.1 GCA_002154655.1 Corynebacterium kefirresidentii | reverse complement strand
CCTTATATTGTAACTAAGGATGAGTTACCAACACCTGAAAATGTTAATATCGTAACTAAAGTTAATAATGATATTCGTCAAGATGGTAATACAAGTCAAATGATTAATAAAATTGATGATTTAATTGAAGAAATTTCTAAATATGTAGCATTACATCCAGGAGATATCATTGCTACTGGCACACCAGCTGGAGTAGGTGCAGGTTTACAACCGCCTCAGTTCTTACAACCTGGTGATGAAGTCAAAGTTACTATTGATAATATTGGTACATTAACTACTTATATTGCTAAAGATTAATTAATAGTTCAAAAACGCTATAAGGATTGTCTATCAT
>NGUZ01000151.1 GCA_002154655.1 Corynebacterium kefirresidentii | reverse complement strand
ATCTACAATAACTGTTGATAAATAGAGTACTGTCGCAGCTGCCAGCCACTCAAAACTTGATACTAATGTGCAATAAACACCTAAATATTTATTGTTACGATCAATAGGGTTAATCATGGTATAGGCAATAAATAAAGGTAAAAATAATGCAACAACATATAAAATCCATCGAACCCAACTTACTTTATTTATTATATGGGAAGCATCAAAGATATGTAACACGACAAGGATTGATAAAAGACTCAAACCCATTAACATAGAAATCAGTATGATTGAAATGGCATGAACTAATTTTTTTCTATCAGTTGTATAATTTTTATAAATAAATGCTCTA
>NGUZ01000150.1 GCA_002154655.1 Corynebacterium kefirresidentii | reverse complement strand
ATTTAATGTTATTAAAGATGCGGTAGAACTTGAAGGTGATGTAAGAGCGCTAACTGATGACACACGTGACACAATTGAAAAAGAATTGAAACACTTAGTAGAAGGTCTTGAATCAACGTTTGGCGTTACATGTGAGTTCGAATTTAAAAAGGATTATCCAGCATTATATAATGACCCTGAATTTACACAATATGTTGCACAAACAATTAAAGAAGCGGATGCAGATGATATACAAGGTATTGAAGTTTGTGAACCTCAAACACCTTCAGAGGATTTCGCTTTCTATGCAGCGACATTGCCAAGTACATTTATTTATTCAGGCGCTGCACCTAAA
>NGUZ01000149.1 GCA_002154655.1 Corynebacterium kefirresidentii | reverse complement strand
TAGGAATTACAGACTCTTTATATTCTTCTGATTGTTGTTCAAAAGCAAACCAGTTAGGCATTGATACTACTCGTACACCTTTAGCTTGTTTATCTAAATCTTTAGCTGCTTCAATTGCTAAGCTAACTTCTGAACCAGTAGCAAGTAATAGATACTCAGGTTTAGTTTCAGTTTCGAAAACAACATAAGCACCTTTACGAACACCTTGTTCAACTGTCTCTTCATCTACATCTAAATATGGTAGATTTTGACGAGTTAATACTAAAGAAGTTGGTGTTTGTTCTGATTCAAGAGCTACTTCCCATGCTACTCTTGTTTCATTTCCATCAGCTGG
>NGUZ01000014.1 GCA_002154655.1 Corynebacterium kefirresidentii | reverse complement strand
GGAGGGGGCGGGAGCGTTAGGAGCGTCGGAAGTGGGGGCGTCGGCAAGCGGGGCAGGCTCGGTGGACTCCGCAGCCTTCTGGTGGCGCACCGGAGTGGCAAGGAAGGCCTTGGGGTGGGGCTCAGGCAGGGTGCCGGCCTCATCGAGGGAAATGGAATTGCGCAGCATCACTGCCACGTCATTGACCTTGGCGGCGGGGGTGGAATTCTGCGCCAAGGACTTCACGCCGCCGGTCATCATGACATTACAGAAGGGGCAACCGGTGGCAATTTCTTCCGCGCCGGTCTCCAAAGCCTGCTCGGTGCGGAAGTCATTGATGCGGGTGCCGAGCTTTTCTTCCATGAACATGCGGGCACCGCCGGCGCCACAGCAGAAGGCCTCGTCGCGGTTCTTGTCCATCTCGCGCAGTTCCACGCCGGTGGCCTCGAGTAGTTCGCGTGGGGGATCGAAGACTTTGTTGTGGCGACCGAGGAAGCAAGGGTCGTGGTAGGTAATCGGCTTGCGGTTCTCCGGCGTACGCGGCACCGGCTTGAGCAGGCCTTCGCGCACCAGGCGGTTGAGCAGCTGGGTGTGGTGGAAGACGTCGAAATACCCGTCAAAGTCTGGGTACTCGTTGCGGATGGTGTTAAAGCAGTGCGGGCAAGTGGTGATGATCTTGCGCTGGCCCTCCGGTACGCCGTCAAAGGCATTGTTGAGGGTTTCTACGTTTTGCTGCGCCATCATCTGGAAGAGGAACTCGTTGCCAGCGCGGCGTGCGGGATCGCCCGTACAGGTTTCGCCTGTGGAGAGCACACCGAATTTCACACCTGCGGTGTGCAGCAGGTCTACGACGGCGCGGGTGGTGCGGCGGCCATCGTCATCATAAGCACCAGCGCAGCCCACCCAGAGCAGGTATTCCATATCGGAGAAGTCCGCCTCGTCCTCACCGATGATGGGTACATCGATGCCATCGGCCCGGGCCTCATCGATCCAGGCGCGGCGCTCAGAATTATTCCGGCCCCACGGGTTGCCCTTGTTTTCCATGTTTTTGAATAGGCCGGTGAGCTCGGAGGGGAAGTCCGATTCCGCTAGCACCTTAAAGCGGCGCAGGTCCGCGATGTGATCGATGTGCTCAATATCGGTAGGGCACTGATCCACGCACGCACCACAGTTGGTACAAGACCACAGCACATCATCATCGATAACGCCGGCCATGGACAGTACATCCACGCCCTCGTGCGGGTTGTAGTTATCCAGTGCGCCCTGGCGCAGGTCCATCATGAGCTTTTTGGGGCTCAGCGGTTTCTCGGTATTCCAGGCAGGGCAAAGCTCCTGGCAGCGGCCGCACTCGGTACACGATGTGGAATCCAGCAGCATCTTCCAGCTGCCCGGGGTGATGTCCTCTTCCAAATCCGGGGTGGGCAAGGACTGCAGTGCTTTCTCACCGGTGGCATTGCGCTGGAAGAAGATATTGAAAAAGCTGGTGAAGCGGTGCCACATGACGCCCCACTGGAAATTGCGGGAGATAAAGACGATAAATAGCATGCCGGACAGCAGCTTGAATAGGGCGAAGAAGCTCACTAGGGCCGGTGACTCGGGGAAGAGCTTGGCCAAGTGGATGCTCAAGAAATCCGCCCAGGCGGAACCGCCGCCGTAGGTGGCGATCTTGGTGGATTTCACCAAGATCATGCCGAGGCCCTCAGAAAAGACGATGAACTCTACCCAGCGTGCGGAGGCGGTCTGAGAATTGAAGAAGCGGCTGCCACGCTTGGTATCGCCGAGCTTGAGGCGCACACCGATGAGGAAGCCAATGCCGAGCACCGTCGCGATGCCCAAGACTTCTTCCACAAAGTGGTAGACCGGCCAGTGGCTGAGCCACGGCCAGCCCTTATTCGGTGCGAAGGTTTGGATATAGGCTTCGAACCACACCAGGATGCCGAAAAGGAATCCCACCATCACCAGCCAGTGGGCGGCATTGACCAGAGGTTTTCCCTTGAAATGGGAGTGGCCAAAGACCTCCGCAATAACGCGCCATAAACGCTTGCCCGGGTTATCGGTGCGTTTGAGCTGGGTAGGCCCGCCCGAGCGGATGAATTTGAAAAGGGCCCATACACGGGTGAAAAAGTACAGCCACACCGGAATCGATGCGGCTATAGCGATCCAACCGAACACGGTGGTCATGCGTGCTCCTTTAAAACTGATGCTCCACGTTTCTCTCTACCTTAAAGCCTAGGGGTGGAAATCAGAGAGTCTGCATTCAGTGCGGAGGCGTGACCTCCTAATAACGAAAGCCGCCCTCAGCCTCTGCGCGATCGAACGCACGAGAAGCGATAGGCACCATACGCAGCTTTCGGGGCAGTACTGAGAATGCGACTCTGACGCTGCGAGAGAAAAGCTTGAGCCTGCGCGCGTCCTTCTTAGTCCACTCCCAACCCAGTTTGTTTCGCAGCTTGTCAGGAATGAGACCAATAGCTACCCACAACAAGAGGCGTGAAGCATATGGAGAAACAGGGCGCCACAGCCAGTTAGGGACTTTGGGATCAGGGCTGTCTAGTGTCAACCCATTGATAATGCGAGAACGCTCAATGGTTTCGCTTATTGAGAGCTCATCGATCATTCGATCCATGTATTTTTCATACTCGGCATATGACTTAGGTGCATCATCGGGTTCAGCGACGCCATAGAAGCTGTACCAAGTCCGAGTCTCCTGGAATAAACGCTCGCGCTCCTCGTTGCTCAGAGGGTTCATGAAATTGCCCGCCAAGGCATATGGCATAGCAGCGAAAGTGGCGTGCGCCCAGTAATAGACCTCAGGGTTTAGAGGGTGGTAGCGACTTCCATCGGGGTGAGTTCCCTTAATGTCTTTGTGAAAATCACGAATCATGACGCCAACTTCTGGTCCCTCATAAACCGTTCGAATAATTGGGAATGCAGAGCGAACCAAGCGGGCTACCTCATTGTCAAAGACATTGGAGTGCTGGACCAGGGAACGGCTAATGTCGCGGTGCGCAATTTGGAGAAGTCCGGCGGATAGAGCGACGAAGGCGGAACGCCAATCACCAAAGCGCTGCCACAGTAAAGAATTCGGACCAAGTTCTGGGAGTTCCGACTGGCTTGTATGGACCGTGGAGTCATCGTAAGTAATGCCGGTGGGATTGCTCAGGTTAGTCATCATGCCTCCTAGAGGGCGGTAGCTTTTGCGCTATTTGGTAGTGGAAGAGACGGTCTGGGCGTCATAATTGCTAGCAGTTGTAAATGTGTGCGCGCCGGCGTCGAATCCTGCAAGGGTGGTTCGTATGCCGCGGACGGTACCCGGCTGAACCAGCCACTTATCGCGCTTTACGGTCAGTGCGCCTGGACCGCGGATCTCCAATTGGCGGATGTATCGTCGGCAATGATCAGCGCGCGCTTCTACTGCTGCGAGTGGATGTCGCTTCAAATAAGAATCCTGTGGCACCGGCCCGTCAACGAATAATGCATTGGGAAGCCCCAGCACCTCAATTCCGTGATGAAGATAAAAATCATCGACCTTGGCTTGTGGCCGACCTGGAACTGAAATCCAAGGTGAACTTTCTCCGGTGGCTCGAATGAGAACATCAAAGGATGTGGATTCAAACCCTGAGTCTCCACTGTAGGAAATGGTCCAGTGACCTTCTCCGGCGTCGAATTCTGCTGCGGTTATCTCTGTCGAGCTGCGAAAAATAGCACCGCTTGCCTCGACGGCAGCTTCGAGGTGCTTCGAAATCGACGCCGGTGACCCATCGGTTCTGGTCAGTCGAAGGTACGGGGTGCGAAAATGAAAAGACCGCGAGACTCTTGGCGCATTAGGTGAGGTGAACTGACCCCCAATCTTCGAGTTCTTATCAAAAAGTGTCGTATCGAATCCGGCGAATGCGCATTCAGAGGCGGCAGCGCATCCTGCCGCCCCGGCTCCAACCACGGCAACGGTTGGTCGACGGTAGGGCTTGAACATTACTGTTCCTTTCGAGGTTGCAGCGGTAGGGCGCGGAACCTTTCGAATCGGGTAATGGATTTTAGGTGGGTGTAACTATCACGGAATGATATGTGATAATACACACAATGTATGCTTATGTGAAGAGTAGCACACGTTGTGGGGCTTTGTGATGTCTTGGACTAGGGAAGGAAGTGGAGGATCCTGCCTAAGCGAAGAGCGGTGGTCATGAGGCCGCCGTAGAACCGGCGTGGCAGCCACCGCGGACCTCGCATCGGCATAATTCGCTGGGCGGAAATGTTCTTGGCCTCCGTGTACTTTGTCAGGCCTTCTTCACCATGGCGGCGAGCTACACCGGATTCCTTTACTCCTCCCAGTGGGGTAGAAATAGATGCCCACGTCGCCGCGTAACCGTCATTAATGGTGACACCTCCGGCGTCAATTCTCTCTGCGATGGCGCGCGCAGTCTCCGGCTTGCCAAACACAGATGCGTTTAGTCCATACGAGGTTTCATTTGCCAGGAAAATTGCCTCATCGATGTCACGAACTCGTTGGACAAAAACTACTGGTCCAAAGACTTCTTGGGTTGCCAATTTGATGTCCGCGCCCACATTGGTCAGAACAGTGGGTTCGAAATGATATGGACCGATGTCTGGTCGGGGCTTTCCACCTGTAAGGACCGTTGCCCCTTTTGCTCTTGCATCATCAACCATTCTTTGCACTCGGTCCAGTTGCTCCGGACCGATCAAAGAGCCCATAGTGTAACCCCAATTCAGTCCCTTGCCTAAGACGATGGATTCCGTGGCTCTTTGAAAGGCTCTTAAGAATTCATCATAGATGGACTCAGGAACATATATTCGCTCGATGGATACACAGAGTTGTCCAGAATTGGAAAAGCAGGCCATGGCTATGGTGTCAATATGCTTTTCGATGTCTGCATCGGGAGCAATAATCATCGGGTTTTTACCGCCAAGTTCAGCGGAGTACCCTACGAGCCGCTCACCCACCGTTTTTCCTAAAATCTTGCCGGTTTGGGTAGAGCCTGTGAACATGAGGTAATCGCACTTCTGTGAGATGGCACCACCTACAACTTCCCCAGAGCCCGTGACGATTTGTAGAACATCATGGGGAAGACCCGCCTCCTGGAGTAGGCGGAGAGAAATGAGATTTGAAAAGGGCGTGGACCAATCTGGTTTCGCTACCACTGCGTTTCCTGCAACTAAGGCTGCAATGGCATCAGAAATCCCTAGGGCGAGAGGGTAGTTCCAAGGGCTTATCTGGCCTACGATTCCCTTGGGAATCCTTTGTAAAGAAGTGCTGGTGATCAGGGGGAATGCTCCTGGCCGCTTAGCAGTTGGTAGCAGTTTAGGGGCAATATTGGCGTAGTAGCGTGCATTGTTGAGTACGTCGAGTACTTCGTCGTATGCAGCGGTACGGTCTTTGCCAGTTTCTAGCTGAATGAAATCTGCAAGGAGTTCTCGGTGCTTTCCCACAAGGTGGTGGAATCGCCGGAAAATCTTCACTCGGTCTTTGACGTCAAGTTCTGCCCAACTTTCTTGGGCCTTGCGGGCACGCAGAAATGCTTCATCAACATCTGCGGCAGTTCCCGTTCCGACCCAGCCAAGTTCTTCATCAAAGAGCGGCGAGTTAACGGCATGGTGTTCACTGCTATCTAAGGAGCCGGTAGCGAAGTTTGTAGATAGTTGCTGTAGCTCCGATAAAAGGTCCTGAGGTAAGGGTCGTTCTTCTAGGCGGTGTGGTAATGGCATGAAAAGCTACTCCAGAAAGCTAAAAGGTTCGTGAGCTGGTCTGCTCACGAACCCGGTGTGGATGAATTAGAACGGGCAGCCTGCAGCGCGGCGCGCTGCAACTGCGTCATTAGAATCGCCTTCGGCATTCGGTTTAGCCGTATCGGAAGCCTCGGCGGCTTCATTCTTGGGCTGGTAGGCCTGAATGGTCTTAGGCTCCTTGTATTTGCCCTCGATCATGCCGTTTTTGATCATTAGTGAGCGGCCCGGTTCCATGAAGCGCTTGTCCTCGGGGAGGAGGGTGAATGCCTTTCGAATAGCCTTAGCTATGCGATCGAAGCGCTTTTGGTCTCGCGAGGTCCATTCCAGATCCAGAATCCGGCGATACTTTTCTGGCAGGGTGCCAATAGTGAGCCAGATAGTGCTGCGCATGATCGGCTTCCAGATAATTTTCCACAACCGAGGCGGGACACCATCGGGGGCCTTGACTGGTTCTACACGAGCTGTGCGCAGCGCGAAGTCGACCGTCTCGTTGCGCTCAAGCACGTTTTCAACCATGTCATCCATATAGGCGACGAGATCGTCATAATTGTCAATGACTGGACGTTCAGACATGCCGTACTTATCCCACCACGTAACGCCCTCGCGGACTAGTTGATCGCGCTCTGCCTTAGTAAAAGGCGTGCCAAATAGATCCTGTGCATAAATGACGCGATAGACGAAGGTGGCGTGAGCCCACCAATAGGTTTCCGGATTGAGGGAGTGGTATCGCTCGCCGCTTTGCAGGGTTCCTTTGATAGTCACGTGATAATCGCGGATGCGCTCGGCTAAGTCTCCATCGTCGTAGATGGACTGAATGATTTGCGGTGTGGAGCGTTGAAGGCGTGCGAAGGGCTCGTCAAAAAACTTGGAGTGGTCGAGCAGTGATTGTCCGATGGCCGGGTGCATATTCTGCAAAATTCCGGTGTACCCGCGCAAGAGCTGTAGGCGGTTGTCTGAGCCCCATTTCCAAAGCAGGGAGTCAGGACCTAATGGGGCACGGCGCAGCTTGCGCTTAGATTCGTTGTTAGCAGTGTCCTGGCTAGATTCACTAATTTCAGGAGAATTTTTGGAATCAGGCAAGTTAGACATTGGAAAGCCCTCTCTAAATGTTAACTATGGAATGTTGTGTAGCGTATCACACACAGGGGGTTCTATGTTGCGTGAAGCACAAACTGGTACCGAGGGGCATGTTATTGGGGTGGACGAGGTCTATGGGGGTGCGATCTTCCGAGCTGGGGGTTTATTGCGACCGATCTCGCTTCCGTTTCAAAGTTCCGAAAGCGAAGGGGTGTGCCTATTTATTAGATGGTTTGGTGAATTATGCAATTGGGAGCGCAAGATCGTGTTCCACGTCTCAGTTTGTGTTAGAATGTGAAAAATTACTAGTAAAGGCAATTTTGAGCTAGCTGTGTGATTGTCTTAATGGTCACGTGGCTTCTTGGCACAATGGAGATCTTCAGAGCAGCGAGAGCGGCGGGAAGCCTTAGCTCTGCATAGGTTATTTTTGTTAGAGAAAGGTCCCTTCATGGGCAGAATAAGCATTCCAAAATTTGCGGTGGCGCTGACTGCTGGGTTGGCGGCTTTTGGTGTAACCGGATTTGCGGTAGCGCAAGGTGGTTTGACTGCAAACCTGGCCCTTTCAGGTACTTTTTTTAAAGTCTCCATGAGTCACTTGGAAGGCGAGGGGCTGTCTATCTTTGTGGACAAGGACGATATGGCTAAGGAAACGGTTCCTGCAGCGCGTTTGAAGTTCGAGCATGCCTTGGCTTCAAATCTTTGCTTGTCGGCGACGATTCCAGACGTTCCTGGCGTCGGCGAGACCACTCTTGCGTTGCGGGCCGAAGGTGATAACAGTGTTGAGGTGCGAAACCTGCTGGTTGGGGCAACGGACATCAAGGGTCAACTAGATCTGACCAATGCCAACGTGGGTATTGATGCGCACCAAGTAAATGATCGCGCAGCACCTGGCGCGTGGGGACTGAACTCCGAAAAGGTGGTATTGAGCGCAGATGACATCCGCACCACCTCCGTGGGGGCGGAAAAGCTTTCTGCAAAGGGCGTAAACGTGGATGTAAAGAGAGGACACGAGAATGGCTGCTAGTTCTTCGCAAGAAGAAACCCTCAGCATGCCGGTGGTAGAGGACAAAGACAAGGTCTCTGACAGTGATGTCCAATCTGGATTGCAAGAAGAGACCGTGGAAGAAGGAAATCTTGGCGAGGAAAAGCGTGGAAGGTGGGAGCGCTTTAAAATTTGGCGGAAAAAGCGTCCTTTCGCTGGCGGGCTTTTATTAATTCTTTCCGGGGTAGTTATCGCCGCCCCTGCCTATATAACGATCCATATTTCGGATCTACTGGTGATGATCTCTACCGTTTCCGGTGTTTCTACCCTGCTCATCGGTGCCCTACTTATCATGTTTGGTTTAGGGGCTTGGTTTAGGCAGGAAACGGCAACCTACGTTGGCGTGCTGGGAATTCTAGTTGCAATCGTTGCTTTGCCGACCTCCAATATTGGAGGGTTTGTTATCGGCTCGCTCTTGGGGATAATCGGCGGCGCACTCACCTTTGCTTGGCAGCCTAGAGAACGGGGAAGGGTAAAGGGCTGAGTATGGGCACTCAATCTTTCAAACAGTTGTTGTCCCATTCGTCGCTTGCTCTAAAGGCTAGTGCGGCCGTTGTGGTATGCTCCGCAGCAGTTGTGTGCGCCGTAAGCGACCCGGAGGAATCCAGTGCCCAAGAAGCTTTGGCCTTAGCCCAGTCGGAGCACAGCATCGTCACCGCAGACAAGGTCACACTGACTGGCAACGTACGCGCTTCGCTTGTGACTGTGCCTTCCGTGAATGGTGAAGAGCGAGCCTTGAAACTCGTGGGTGACAAGTTGGTGGCACGCGGACTTTCTTTGACTCTTCCTGGCGCTACGGGGCAGGGAAAATTGACTACTGGCGACGCCGAGACAACCGTGACGGATGGTCCGGTCACGGTTCTCGCTTCGGGACTGAGGGCCACCCCTGCTGTTGAAAATACGCCAACAATTCCGGTGGACATTGATCTAGGGGCCGAAAACGTCAACGATGTGCTCGACCAACTGGGGGTGCCCAAGCCACACTCAGTTCCGGACGCTAACATTCCTGACCCCCTCATGGATCACATTGCGCTCGAGGACGTCACCATGGAGCTGGTGAACCTCACCGGTCATAGGTTCAACGCTCCCCAAGTTCAATTGCATATAGGTGGGTAGCGGGCTGCAGCCTTTAGCCTTGGGCGAACTGGGACTGATGTAGCCGCCAATATGCGCCCTGGGTTTCAAGGAGATCGTCGTGCGAGCCCTGTTCGACGATGGTGCCGTTTTCCATAACGAGGATGAGGTCAGCATCGCGAATGGTGGACAAGCGGTGAGCAATGACAAAAGAAGTGCGATCCGCGCGCAGCGCGTTCATTGCTTGTTGGACGAGTACTTCGGTGCGAGTATCGACTGAAGAGGTTGCTTCATCGAGGATGAGTAGCGCGGGTTGGGCCAAGAAAGCGCGGGCGATGGTTATGAGCTGGCGCTCGCCGGCTGAGATAGCACCACCGTCTTGGTCGATGATGGTGTCATAACCATCGGGCAGGGCGTGCACGAAGCGGTCCACATAAGTTGCCTTTGCAGCGGCGATGACCTCTTCGTCCGTTGCGTCCAAGCAGCCGTAGCGGATGTTTTCCATGATCGAACCCTTGAAGAGCACAGCGTCCTGGAGCACCATGCCCACCTGGGAGCGCAGCGTCTGGCGGGGCATACGGGAGATATCGTGCCCGTCAATGAGAATCTGACCGCCGTCTAATTCATAAAAGCGCATGAGCAGGTTGACCAAGGTGGTTTTACCAGCGCCGGTGGGGCCGACAATGGCCGCGGTCTGGCCGGGCTCCACGCGCAGGTTGAGGCCGGTGATAAGTTCCTTATCCTCCGAGTAGGAGAAATCAACGTCTTGGAATTCAACGAGACCCTGGGCGCGGCCGGGGAGATCCTCGTTGGTGGTGTCAGGGGCTTGTTCTTCGGCGTCGAGAAGCTCAAAGACGCGTTCGGCCGAGGCTACGCCGGATTGGACCTGCTGCATCATGCCACCAAGCTGGCCCAGCGGCTGGTTGAACTCGCGAGAATACTGGATAAACGCAGTGGCTGCGCCCAAAGTCATGTGGCCATTAGCCACGCTCAGGCCACCCAATACCGCGATGGCAACGTAGGACAGATAGGACAGGAACTGCATGATCGGCATCATGATGCCGGAGAGGAATTGTGCCTTTGCCGCAGAGCGATAGAGCTCTTCGTTTCGCTGGTCGAATTCCTCCGTCATTGCTTCTGTGCGGCCGAAGACGATGGCAAGGTCATGGCCGGAGAAGGATTCTTCTACCTGGCCATTGAGCTGTCCGGTAGAGCGCCATTGCGTTTTGAATTGGCGCTGTGAGCGTCCACCGATGACCCCGATGACTAGTGCGGTAAGCGGCAGAGCTAGGAGAGCAACCAGTGCGAGCTGCCAGGAAACACTAAACATCATGATGGTGATGCCAATGACCAAAAGCGCGTTATAAAACAGCTGCGAGAGTGCTTGCTGCAGTGCCTGCTGCACGTTGTCGATGTCATTGGTGGTGCGCGAGAGGATATCGCCGCGCTGCTGGGAATCAAAGTAGTTCAGCGGCAGCGCGTTCACCTTCGCTTCAACGCGCTCGCGCAGGTCAAATACGGTATCCATGCTCACCTTATTGAGGATGGCCCCCTGCCACCATTGGAAGCCGGAAGAGACGATATACATTGCGATAACGGCAATGATGAGCGTACCCAAGCGCTGAAAGTCAATACCGTGGCCAGGGATGAAGTCCATAGCGGAGGCCATGTCAGCAAAGCGGTCCTGTCCTTGCGCACGCATGCCATCGATGGCTTGTTGGGCGGTTATATCGGCAGGAAGGTTACGGGAGATAACTCCGGCGAAGATGACATCCATGGCCTTGCCCATGACCTTGGGTGCCACAACTGCCAAAAAGATACAGACAATATTCATCGCTGCTACGGCCCATAGGCTGCGCTTAAACGGGGCAAGCAAGGAAAAGAGGCGCTTGATGGAGGGCCAAAAGTTCTTGGCTTGGCGCGGAGCAGATTCGCCCATGGGGCCGGTGGAGTGCTCCGTGGACTCGGCGGTGGAGGCGGTATTTTCAGCCATTAGTTCGCGCCTCCTGCAGCAGCGGCGGTTTCTTGGGAATCAACAATTTCTTGGTACACAGCGCAACGCCCAAGGAGCTCCTCGTGCGTGCCGCGGTCAACAATGCGGCCGGCATCGAGTACCAGGATTTGGTCGGCATCGCGAATGGATGCCACGCGCTGGGCGACGATTATGCTGGTCACCGGTTGCTCACGTTGTGCGAAGGAAGCCTGCATTGCGGCGCGCACCTTGGCGTCGGTAGCCACGTCCAGCGCGGAAAAGGAATCATCAAAGAGGTAAACCAGCGGGCGGGCGACCAGCATGCGCGCGATGGATAGGCGTTGGCGCTGGCCGCCGGAGACATTGGTGCCGCCTTGAGCGATAGGCATGTCTAGGTCCTCCACGAAATCAGCCTGGGCTACGCGCAGTGCCTCCCAGAGCTCCTCATCGGTGGCTTCGGGGCGGCCAAGGCGCAGGTTGGAAGCGACCGTTCCACTGAAAAGGTAAGCCTTTTGCGGAACGAGGGACACGCGCTGGACGATGTCCTGGCGGGCCAGGGAGGTCGTCGGGGTGGCGTCGATAAGCACCTGGCCTTCCGTCGGAACATATAGGCGCGGGATAAGGGAAATTAGGGTGGTTTTGCCCGAGCCGGTCGAGCCGATGATGGCCGTGGTAGTTCCGGGCTGCGCGGTAAAGGAAATATCCTCTAGCACCGGTGCCTCTGCGCCGCTATAGGAAAAGCTGACATTGCGAAATTCCACCGTACCGGTGGACGTCTCCGGGGTTGTGGTGGACTCCGGCGGGGTAATGGACGGCTCATGGTTGAGTACTTCAGTGATGCGGCGGGCGCAAATGATGGCGCGCGGAAGCATCATCGCCATGAATGTTCCCATCATTACCGCAGCGAGAATTTGGAGCAGATATTGCAAGAATGCGGTGAGGGATCCGACATTGACCAATCCCCCGTCTACGCGATGGCCACCAAACCACAGCACCGCGCCCGTGGCCACGTTGAGGATCACCGTAATGAGCGGGAACATCACCACGAAAAGGCGGCCAATGTTCAGGGACAGGCGGGTAATTTCCTTATTGGCTTGGGTAAATCGCTCGGTTTCATAGGCCTCACGCACGAAGGCGCGCACCACGCGGATGCCGGTAATTTGCTCGCGCAGGGTGCCATTGATGGCATCCAGCTTGTCCTGCATGATACGAAAGAGTGGCATGAGACGGGCAATGATGACGGAAATTGTGCCAAGCAATACTGCCACGGACACCCACACCAGCCAGGACAGCCCGGCGTCTTCGCGCATGGCCATGATAATGCCGCCGATGGACATAATCGGCGCGGTCACCATGAAGTTGAGCATCATCATATAGACCATTTGCACCTGCTGGACGTCATTGGTGCCACGGGTGATAAGCGTAGGAGTGCCAAAGCGGCCCATATCCTCAGTAGACAAGGAATTGACGTGGCGAAAAACTTGGCTGCGTAAATCTCTGCCTACGCCCATGGCGGTGCGGCTGCCGCACCATACGGCGCCAATGGCGGTGATGACTTGGGCAAAAGCAACGGCAAGCATGATCCCACCGGTGTGCCAAATGAAATCCACATCGCCTTGGGCCACGCCTTCATCAATGATCTTGGCATTGAGCGATGGGAGATAGAGTGTGGCGGCCGTGGAGAGGGCCTGAAGCACGAGCACTGCTATGAAATACGGCGTATATGGTGCCGACCGTCGTATGAGAATGCGAACCAGATCCATGGACTCGCGCCCCTTTCCTTGCCGTGGCTGGGTAGCCGTGCAAGTTTATATCTAGGGTGAGCGGGGCGCTAGTCTGAGTCTTCCTTTAAATCCCCACATGCGCCAGCTGCGCGCGGGTGATGACGCGGTGCCAATCCTCGAAGTCTTCGAGGGGAGCGCACAGCCCTTCCCAGGTAGTTACGGCGACGCCTCGGGCCTTGAGCTCGAGAATGAGCAGATCGCGGTCGCCGGCGGCAGAAAGGCGGTGGATTTCGTTATGGGTGATATCGCCGTCGGGCCCTACGCGCACGTTGCCGATGAGACGGAGCCGGGGAGTGGTGCCGAGGCCGCAGTGGGATCCTGAGACGGCGTCGGCAAGCACGCCTGCGAGGCCGGCAAAGCGTCGAAGTAGACCGAATGGTGCGGTACGTTGAGTAATGAGGTCCACACACGTGCCGGCACTGATAAGCTTCTCGGCGGTGGATAGGGCTGCTGCCCCTTCCCCGATGATGGCTATACGCTGCATGGAAGTGCCTCCTCGTGTGGGGTGTAGCCACCCCGCAATAGACTGTCTTGTCTGTAAATCTAGTCCGCTTGGTACGGATTGGAAACTTTTTATTCGCAGCTCCCGCCAAGCTCAGCGGCTTTTCGCACATAATCTCCTGCACCGCCTTGGAGTTTTGCCTAATGTGTGACGGCATGAACCCAACAACGAACCTGCTGGACGGTGGCAAGAACTACCGTGACCCCAGCATCTCCCCGGAAGGCACGCGGGATACCGCGCCGCTGGACGCCGAGGTAGCCGCGCGCAACCAGCAATTGGTGGACCAGTGGGCGGATAAGCTGCACGATGCCCCTGCCGAAACCATCACCGAATGGGCCGCCGAGCATGCTCCCGGCCGCCTTGCGGTGACCATGTCCATGGAAAATACGGTCTTGGCCGAGCTCGCCCACTGCGCCGGGCTCGATGCGGATCTGCTGTTTATCGATACCGGCTGGCACTTCCCGGAAACCCTCCAGGTGGCCGATGAGGTAGAAAAGCATTACTCGGACCTGCCCCTAGTGCGGGTGCTGCCGCTATTGAGCCCAGAGGAACAAGACGAGGTCTACGGCCCGCGCCTTTATGCCCGCGATACCGCGGCCTATAACCGCATGCGCAAAGTCGAGCCGCTGAATATGGCGATGGACCCGTATGCCGGCTGGGTCACCGGCCTGCGCCGCGCTGATTCCGAGCACCGCGCTAGCGCCCCGGCGCTGAGCCTCGACCGCACCGGTCGGTTGAAGATCTCGCCCATCATCACCTGGGATTTGGACGATACGGACCGCTATATCGAGGACAACGGCCTCATCATCCACCCACTTACCCTGCAGGGATACCGCTCCATCGGCTGCGCCCCGCTGACCTTCCCGGTTGGCGAAGGCGACGATGCCCGGTCCGGGCGCGTATTTGCAGACGGCAAGACAGAATGCGGGTTACACGAATAATGAGCACACTTTCTCCACACCTAAAAGACCTTGAAAACGAGTCCATCCACATCCTGCGCGAGGTGGCCGGGCAATTCGACAAGGTAGGCATCCTCTTTTCTGGCGGCAAGGACTCCGTCGTTGTTTTCGAGCTGGCCCGCCGCGCCTTCGCGCCGGCCACGGTGCCGTTCGAGCTCCTCCACGTCGATACCGGGCATAACTTCCCCGAGGTCATCGACTTCCGCGACCGCCTCGTGGAAGAATCTGGTGCCCGCCTGCACGTCGCCCGCGTCCAGGATTGGATCGACCGCGGCGACCTGCAGGAGCGCCCCGATGGTACCCGCAACCCGCTGCAGTCGGTGCCGCTGGTAGAGACCATCGCCGAGCGCGAGTATGACGCCGTATGCGGCGGCGCCCGCCGCGATGAGGAGCGCGCCCGCGCCAAGGAGCGCATCTTCTCCATCCGCGATTCTTTCGGCGGCTGGGATCCTCGCCGCCAGCGCCCCGAGCTCTGGGATCTGTACAACGGCGGCAAGATGGCCGGCGAAAACGTTCGCGTATTCCCCATTTCCAACTGGACCGAGTCCGATATTTGGGAATATATCGGCGCCCGCGAACTCGAGCTGCCCTCCATTTACTACTCGCATGAGCGCGAGGTATTCAAGCGCAACGGCATGTGGCTAGCCCCTGGTGAATGGGGTGGCCCGGCCGAGGGCGAGGAGCTGGAAACCCGCACCGTGCGCTACCGCACCGTGGGCGATATGTCCTGCACCGGCGCCGTGGAATCCACGGCATCGACGCCGGATGAGGTGCTCGCGGAGATTTCCATTTCCACCCTTTCTGAGCGCGGCGCCACCCGCGCCGATGACAAACTCTCCGAGTCCGCTATGGAGGACCGCAAGAAGGAAGGCTACTTCTGATGACGACCACCCTCGCGCCGAATGTCGGCGCCCTCAAGCAGCGCGATACCCTGCGCCTGTGCACCGCCGGCTCTGTCGATGACGGCAAGTCCACCTTCGTCGGCCGCCTGCTCTATGACACCAAGTCCGTGCTCGCGGACCAGGTCGAGTCCATGGAGCGCACCTCCACCGATCGCGGCTTCGATGGCATGGACCTTTCCTTGCTTGTCGACGGCCTGCGTGCCGAGCGCGAGCAGGGCATCACTATCGACGTGGCCTACCGCTACTTCGCCACGGATAAGCGCACCTTCATCCTCGCCGATACCCCGGGGCACGTGCAGTACACCCGCAATACGGTCACCGGCATGTCTACCTCGCAGGTAGTGGTGCTTCTTATCGACGCCCGCCATGGCGTCGTCGAACAAACCCGCCGCCACCTCAACGTCGCCGCCCTCCTCGGCGTGCGCCACGTAGTCCTCGCGGTGAACAAGATTGACCTCGTGGACTACGACGAGCAGGTCTTTCGCGATATTGAGTCTGAGTTCAACCAGATCGCCGCGCGCTTAGACATCACCGATACCACCGTGGTGCCGATTTCCGCGCTCAAGGGCGATAACGTGGTTGAGCGTTCCTCTAATATGCCCTGGTACACCGGACCGACCGTCCTCGAGGTGCTCGAGACCGTCCCCGTGGCCACCGGCCGCGCCGATGAGCTGGACTTCCGTTTCCCCATCCAGTACGTCATCCGCGAGCACGCCTCCGATTACCGCGGCTATACCGGCCGCGTGAAGGCGGGGTCCATCTCCGTGGGCGATGAGGTCCACCTGCCCGAAGGCCGCACCAGCACCATCACCCAGATTGACACTGCCGACGGCCCCGCCGACTCCGCCGCCACCGGCGACTCCGTGACGCTCTTGCTTGCCGACGACATCGATCTCGCCCGCGGCGATCTCATCGCTGGGTCCCAACGCCCCGCGGCCAGCCGCGAATTCGACGCCACGGTGGTCGGCCTGACCGAAAAGGACATCAAGCCCGGACAGATGCTAAAGCTGCGCTACGGTTCCTCCCTGGTCAAGGCCCGCATCGCCGCCATCACCCGCACCCTGGACCTCGATGGCGTCTCCGATGTGGAAGACCCCGAGTCTGTCGCCATGAACGATATCGCCCACATCACCGTCCAAACCCAAGCCGAGCTCCCCGTCGAGGACTACGCCGCCCGTGGTGCGGTGGGCAACTTCCTGCTCATCGACCAATCTTCCGGCAACACCCTCGCCGCCGGCTTCGTGGGCCATCGCCTGCGCTAGTAGTCCTTCGCGCCACTGCTGCTTCTCTCACCGCGTATCATTATGATGCCCGTGACTCCGAGCAGTAGCGGCGTGGAGATACCGAACACCGTAGGCCCTACTACGGTTAAGTTCACGCTCAGCAGGACAACCGCCGCCACCAGAGCAAAAGCCCCGAGCTTCTGCTGAAACGTCTCCTCGCTCATTCCTATCTCTCCTTCGGCTACGCTTTGGCCACGATAACCTGCTCCTAGCTCCCCGCGAAAGCCTAGAACGCGGCCACTTTTGGCTGCCGCGCCCCTCTAGGCTTTTGGTACTTATGGGAAGAATATTTCTCCCACAGCGGGGCCTAGCTCTGAGAAAAATTCTGGAGTGTTGCCGGCGACCTTTCCCTGCCATTGGATTTTGTCATCTTCGTTGTAGTTCAATGCGCTGGCCAGCGTATCTCCGGCTAATCGGTCCAACCAGCCTTCTATAGCGGTTTCTTCTTCCGACATGGCAGAACTAGGTCCCGGAAGAACCGTCATTTCCACTCCCACATACGCAATTCCTTTCGGATTCGAGACTGTGAAAATGGCGTATGCGAGTCCTGCAGTTCTCCACACCGCCCGAAGTTCTACTGCAGCCGGAGAAAGCCCATTGTCTCCTGCG
The DNA here is from genome assembly GCA_002154655.1 of Corynebacterium kefirresidentii. Classification (GTDB taxonomy): domain Bacteria; phylum Actinomycetota; class Actinomycetes; order Mycobacteriales; family Mycobacteriaceae; genus Corynebacterium; species Corynebacterium kefirresidentii. Next base: position 44,257 of record NGUZ01000014.1, on the reverse strand, counting down.
TAGTATCGCTTTAGTAGGCAGTTCATCTTCTCCGCGAATTCTGTTGAATTCCAGCCATCAGTCATCTTCATTATTCCTCTGGGGATAAGGTCTTGATATTCACGGCGGCGATTAACTGTTTAAAGAGCCCAGATTCTTTTCTAATTTTCTGCATTCCAGAGCTTGCTGTATTCGTCCGCAATCAAGGGCCACATAAAAGAGCATGCTTCGTCGTAGGAGCGTACATCGGTAATGGCATGGCCGCTGATAACTAGGTCGTGGTAAATCAAGCGACCTGATTCATCATGGCGTTCCTCTGGATCTGGAAACCTTAATGCCAAGTGTCCATTGCAGCGCTCAAACACGTGGCGGGAGTTTTCAAAGCCCGAAAATGCCTCAAGATATGGCGGCAATGGGTCCTTATAGCCACCATCGAGTAAGAATTTATGACCCCAGTGTTTGCCTCGAGTAGCCCAGATTATTTCCATCGGGGCGACCTTTCGAGAACGTCGTTGTCTATGCTCTCGCGCAATTTCATGACGAAATCTGTGAGCAACAATTCCTTAAAGGCATGCTTTTCAACCGCATCTTTTCGAGCTTCAGCAATTACCGGAATAGCCGCAGACATGAGGGGGTCAACCAGACCGGCGATACCTTGAGCCTTCGCTAGGAAATTGAATGGCATCTTGTTTACTTTGCCAAGCATCGCAAAAGCCGATTGTGCTATACCAAGTCCCCTTTTCACCATCTTTTCGTCCGCTAGGCCAGCCGGGAGAAGGCGCAATACATTCCACCGCTGGTAGCGCTGGATAGGCAAAATCGTAGATAACGGAAGCAAGGCGTCGACGCCTTTGTGCTTTTCTAAATCAATTGTGCCGTTCTTGAATTCAGCTGAAGAGATGACGATGTAGTCCTCTCCGACGGATAGAGCCTCGTCGCCGTTGACAAAATCGGCCAGGACTTTGCGCAGCGCGTTCAGTTCATCAGCGGCATGAAGAACGACGAGCTCATGGAGCCTGTGCGCATCCAACTCCGGCATGAGGTCGGCTTTAGAAAGCGCGATAACCCAGATGCGGGGAAACTGCTCCAGCCGTTCATTGTCAGCAATGATGTCGGATTTAATGCCCAGCAATGTGTTCCGGAAGGTGCCGAATAGTGACTTGAGGTAGCGATCTTCGTCGCCTTCGTGGTCGAGCAGCTTTTGTGCGTCAACCAAAACTAGCGCCACATCTGATTGGATCAGCTGGCGGAAAGTATGAGCCCGATCATTTCGTTCGCTTTCAGAGCTGACCTCTGACTCGAACCATTCGCCTGGATAGTCATGCCAAGTAATGCCAATGTGCGAAGTCTTCTTCTTCGCGTCCAAGGGCTGTGACTCCGGGACGAATTTAAAGCCGAATGGAGAGGAAACAAACTTATCCTGCATCGGAGCTTGGGCTTGCTCCTTCATTCCCAAGTATTTTTGGAGCAGTTTATTTCCGCGCGCAGAATCGTCCGCTAGGAATCTGTACCCGTTCTTATGGATAGTCGATGGCTCGTGGAGGCGGCCAAAGAGTGAGGAAAGAAGGACTGTTTTTCCGCTTCCAGCCTGACCAAAAACTGCGATGTGCTGGTGAATTTGTTGTTTGCTCATAGTGCGAAAATACATCAGCGGAAAAATCGCGCCTGACGCCTGCGAGAAATTCTTCAGAGGCCAGGGGGCGGGTAAGAGCGGTGGATTGATTACACCTCTAGCTGCCTACAGACGTTGGCGGCACGTCGCCGGACATGATGACCTTTTGCTGGCCTTCATCCCAGCGGAAGCCAGCGTCAGTCGTACCGGAGCGGTTCGCGTTGCCTTCGCCTTCGCGCGGCCAGTGGTAGGTTACCGCGATCTCGGAGTCACTCACGCGCTCAATAGTGGGGGCGAATCCATAGGGCTTTGCCGTTGCGGTGCCTAAATACTCGCCATGGTTAAACAACATAATGTGGAAGGGCGAAGAACTAGTTCCTCCCTCAATCATCAGAGTTTCCCACGATAGAGATGCACAGGGATCGTAGCCTGAGGAATCGAAAAGCTCCCATCCGATGGTGCCCCACGGAGCTACTTGGGATACGCCCTCGGAGAAAGCAGCTTGGGCATCTGCCGCGCCACACGACGAAGTGGTGTCGGCTTCCGGGCTCGGCTGTTCGTCATCCATCATCACGTTCGGTGGCACCGGCCGAGTAGGTTCTTCTTCCGTCGCAGCAGAGTCAGTGGGCGATTCTTCCGGCTTGGCATCGCTACTTTCTTCCGTAACGGACATTGACGCCGACTCAACCGAAAACTCCTGTGCGGTTGTATCCGACGTTTCGTCATCGCAGGAAGCCAAGGAGAAACTAATAAGGGCGGCGCTCGCTGCAATGCTTATACGGCTTATTCGGCCTAGGTGGGCAGATGATTTAGGCATAAGATATTGCTTTCAAATTGAGGCGGTAGATGAAAAGTCAAAGGGGTGCACGCTGCGTTGTAGCGGGTGTAGGGAGACAACGCAGCAGAAGGGGAGTGACAGGGAATCGAACGCGGAATCGGGTTAGCAGGGGTCAGAGAAATCCGCGTCATTATTGAGGGAACGGGCATTACCGCCATACTTGGCCTTGAGCTCGCAAACCTTTTCCACGCTGTGGCCGGCTTCGTAGATGATGGCATAGACAGAGCCGCTCTCAGTACGGCTGCGCAGGGAACTACATGCGCCGCCCCGGATTATCTTGGAACCTGGGTACTTTTTGTGCACTCGGTAGGGCTCGGAAATCGGATCAGTTGCCGGCGGGATGATGACCGATTCTGCGATGAGTACGTAGCTGCCATCGCATTCGCCGTACCAATAATCTTCTGGCGGAAACTCCTCCTCGGCGGTAATGGGCCTGTCGCGAACCTTTGGAGTTTGCGTTTGCTGTGCATCGCAGAGTTGGAGCTGGTTGGTCAGCTCCTTCGGGACGCCAGCCGTGTCCAACTTGCCCTTGTCGTAGCACTGATTGACGGAGTCCCCAGTCGTATTGTCAGACCGGTACAACTTCCACTCATTATCGGTCCAGTAGAACAGTCCATAATTTGAGGATTGCTTTTGGGCCATGTAAAGCCAGGTGCCATCGCAAAACAGCTGAAGCGTGCCAATTGGAACGTCCATTAGGTCATCGGCTAGCGTTCCACACTTCTCCTCTGTGGAAGGTCCAGTGCTAGCGCTCTTAGCTTGTGTAGACGCAGCTTTCTTTTCAGGAGTGGATTCTTCTTCAGAAGCCGCTCCTTCGGTAGTTTCCTCGCTGCTGTTTTCTTGAGAATGAAAATTCGGTTCAGTGCTGCTCGAACCATCAGAATCCTTGTTTCCCGTTAGCGCCCAGGCGCCACCGCCAATAAGCGCAATGATGGCGAGAGCGGCAACGACAATAATTGCGGTGCGCTTGCCTTTGCCTGAAGAACCGGTGTTTGTTCCTGTACCGGGGTTCTGTACAGGGGAGGCAGATTCATTCGAATCTGATGAACCCCAGGAATTCTTGTCATTCAAAGGTAATGCTCCTTTGTGCGCTGTCCAGAGAGAGAAATACGAAAGAAAGGGAATGACTAAGAATCATTCCGTGTCATACTATAGCCATACGGGTTGCAAGAATTCTCTCGAATTAGACTACGAAAGGGGTATTTACACCGTAATGCATCTTCCATGATGTAACCCCTAAGGATTAAGATTGGCAACTGTTGGACGGCCAAGAATCAACGGTGGCGAAGCGGAGGAGCCCCAAAATCGCCTAGGAAGGCCTCTAAACAATGCTCTTGCTCCGCGAGAGGAGCGCGATGAAAGGCTTCCATAAAGACCAATGTCCGGCTTAATCCCAAGCATGACCACAAATTATTTCCCCGATGCGGGGGAGAAAGGAGCCCTCGTGGGGCTGGACCGCAATCTCAACGCCGCGGAATTACATGCAACTCGCAACCGGGTGAGCGTGTCCCCGGATCTCATCCGCCGCTTGGGTGGAGCCCTAGGCTATGACGCAATCGAGGCCTTTGGCTCCGAAGCGCAGTCGGAATTGAATAAGGTCTTTGATTTGGGGGACATCATCGATCTGATGCTGCTTAGCCAACTGCCGGATATGGAGGTCTCGCCGGGAGTGGAGCAGAAGATGGAGGGGGACGTCGCCAAGCAGCTGCTGCGGCGCATCAGTGCTGGTGATTACTTGACGCGCCAACAGGTGCATGACCGCCTGCCACGGGCGACGGTGATGCTCTACCGCATGGGGCATCCGCGGCTGTGGGCTTTTGCTGCGCGCCAGCGCCTGCCCCAGGACGCGCACAAGGCAATTCCGGGGTCCTTTCACCGCGATATCACCGGGCCGTATACAACGCCGGAGGAGGCATGGCTGGGCATGTACGTGGCAGATGCTACGCGCCTGGGTGAGCTAAATACGCAGGTAGAAGATGCGGGGCTAGACGAGGACCGGCAACAGCGCCTGCGGCTGGGTATGAGCCTGGCTGATACCTACCGCCAAGTCTGGAGCTCCGCGCGCGGCCATTGGCGCGTTAGCCCGCAGACGCGCTATATCGTGCCCTCGCGCTTTGGGTATTGCCCGTATGTCTTTCGGGTGGCCGAGGGCGGGTGGCGCCGCGATTCCTTCGATGGGAGCCACGATCGCTTTATGGCCACTGAAGGTTATTGGATTGACGTGGAGCGCGAGCGGCTCATTCACCTTGGCGCACCTGATCCACACGATGCCTGGCTACCCACGGCACAGGTGGCGACCGAAGCCCCCACGGAGGTCGACCTCGCGGTCGCGCGCGTGCTCAGCGGGAAAATTATCGCACTCGGCGCTGGACAGAAGAATATTACTATTCGCCTGCGCCAGAAGAACCGCACGTTGAACTTCGACTAGGGCGGGCAGGTATTCTCACAGACATGGAGAATCTCAACGGACGTACCCTTTTCGTCGCCGCTGTCGATGCGGAGGCCGCGCACATTCCGGAGGGCGAGCCCCTGCTCATTACTGGAATCGGCACGGTTCCAGCGGCCATTGCCTTAACGGAGGCTCTTGCCGACGCCCGCGCTAACGGCGCCCTTCCCGAGCGCGTGGTCAATATCGGCACGGCCGGCGCGCTTGTCGACGGCATGGCTGGCGTCTTTGAAGTAGATAAGGTCACCAAACACGACTTTAAGCTCGAGGTGCTTACCGATATCAACCGCTACCTGCTGCCAGAGGTCATCGAGCTGGAAACCTCCGGCCGCTTGCCGGTTCGTGGGCTGGCCACGGGCGATATGTTTGTCTCCGATACCGCCCTGCGCACTGAGCTGGCCAAAAAATCCCAGCTCTGCGACATGGAAGGCTATTCCATTGCCGCAGTATGCCAGCGCTTCGACGTGCCCTGCACCTTGCTCAAGCAGGTCTCCGATTCCGCGAATGAGGAGTCTAAGGGTACGTGGGCCAACGTCCTCGACCGAGGCGCTCGCCAGCTCGCCTCGGCCGCTACGGACCTAGGCTTTCTGCGCTAAATACTAAAGCGCGCCGGCGGAGGGCCGGCGCGCTGCTAGTGGTGGCTGAGTCTTAGCTCAGCGGGCTCATGGACTGGTAGAGCTGCTCTACCTTATCGCGTGGAGTCTCGTCATGCTCGTAGGTGACGTCGCTGAAGTCTTCAGGATCATCCTTGGAGCCGGTGATGATGTCTATATCTGAAGGCTCGACTTCCCCGGAGCGCAGTGCAGCCATTTCGGCGTGGTAGCGCACGACAACGGCGATGGTTGCGGCCACGGGGACGGCGAGAAAGGCGCCGACGATGCCGGCCAGGGTGGAGCCAACGGTCACGGAAAGCAGGACGACGGCGGCGTGCAGGCCCATGGCCTTGGATTGCAGCAGTGGTTGTAGGAGATTTCCCTCAACCTGCTGGACGATGATGATAAGGGCCAAGGCCAATAGTGCATTGGTCAGGCCATTGGATACCAAGGCGATAATAACTGCCAAAGCACCGGCGGTGACAGCACCGATGATAGGTATGAAGCTGGCGAAGAAAGTCACCACCGCGATGACGAGTGCTAGCGGAACTTGCAGAGCCCATAGGCCAAGGCCGATGAGGATAGCGTCCACCATGGCTACGGCGGCCTGCGCTTGAATGAAGCCGGACAAGGTCTTCCAGATGCGCGCGCCCAGCTCAGTGACGTGCCAGCCGGTGGAGTTGCCGGTGTACTTGCGCAGCCAAGGCAGGAATTTGTCACCGTCTTTGATGATGAAGAAGGTGACAAATAGCATAATCAGTGCGGCTACGACGATGGAGCTGGCCATGGAAAAGCCGGAGATAACGCCGGTGGCGATAGTGGAGGCTTGGCCCTTGGCAAACTTGACCACGTCTTGGAGCACGGATTGCAGCTGGTCACTTTGGATATCGATGGGGGATTTTTCCACCATCTCTGTCAGCTGGTTAATGCCATCTTCGGCTTGGTCAATGAGCGTCTGGCTCTGGCTGGTGACAACCGGGGCCATGGCGGCAAAGACGCCGCAGAAGATGATGATGAGGCCGAGCAAAGTGCTCACCGCCGCGAGCGAGCGCGGGAATCCCTTGCCGCGCAGCCAGGCGCTGACTGGATAAAGCACCGTGGAGACAAGGATGGCGAGCAAGACAGGGAGCAGGCCTACCCAAATGAACTTGAGCAAATAGCCCGCCAGGGCCAGACCGGCGACGATGAGTATAAAGACCACCGAGACCTTGGCCATGGTGCGGAAGTCCTTGGCCAGGATGGCAGATTTATCATCGCGCTCAGCGGGGTGCTCGCTGGCGGCTTCTGCACCGAGGTGCGCATCATCATAAGCGACGAGGGTATGCGAATCTTCCTCGCCTGGCTTCTGGATCTGCGTTGCGGTGCCTTGTTCCTGTGCAGACGGGCGCTGGGCCTCGTCGCGGGAAGATGAATTATGTGACGTAGACATTGCTTACTACTATGCCACACAAAATCCGCAGCGCATATATGAAAAAGGAGGTAGCAGCCCACGGGTGGGACGCTACCTCCAGGGAGTGCCTTTAATGCGGCGGGAGATTACTCCTCGCGCAGGTTGCCTACGTTGCGGATGATGCCGAAGCGGTGCATGGTTACCGAGACTGCCTGCTCAAGGAGGTAAGGAATGAGCTCACGGCGGCCGTCGGCAAGCACGGGCTGGTCCAGCACCACGGAGTTGGAGCGCACTGCGGCCTCGTAGATGGAATCCGGCACGGTGCCCAAGGCGCGCACGCGGGAAGAGGGGTCATTGGCCACGTCGGTGGCAAAAGCCTCGTCGGTAATGGCCTTAACATCGAAACCGAGGTCCTGCATCTGGGTGGCAACCTCCGGGGTGGCGGAGATTTCCGTTGCGGTACCGGTGATGGCGGCGGCCAGCACCTGGCGAGCAACCTCGCGCAGCGCATAGCCCTCGCCCACACGCACGCGCAGTTTGGTCAGCAGCGGACGGTAGCGGAAGATATTGGCCTCAGAGACCAGGCCGGTGCGGTCGTGGTTGCGGCCGAACTCTTCCTGCCAAGCCACCTGGTCCAGCTCAGCGGCGCGCCATAGCCAGGTGATGTCCTCCTCGGTGAGTTTGCCAGAGAGGTTATCGCGAAGGCGGTGCAGCGCGGCGAGGCTAGCTGGGGCAATGTCCACGTTGCGCGGCTTGAGCTCGCCATCGGCCCACTCGCCCATTTGCGCCACGTAGTTCGGGCCGCCAGCCTTGGCGCCCGGTCCCATGACGGACTTCTTCCAACCGCCGAAGGACTGGCGCTGGACAATCGCACCGGTGATGCCGCGGTTGACGTAGGCATTGCCCACCTCAACGTTGTCGATCCAGTACTCAATCTCGGCGTCGTCAAGCGAGTGGATGCCACCGGTCAGGCCGTAGCCGGTGTCGTTTTGCCAGGCAATAGCCTCTTCCAAGGTATCGGCGTACATGATGCCAAGGATGGGGCCGAAGCATTCATTCTTGTGGTACCAGGAGCCCGGCTGCACGTTATCGCGAATGCCCGGGGACCACAGGGTGCCTTCCTGGTTGAGCTTTTCCGGCTTGAGTAGCCACTTCTCGCCCGGCTCGAGCTGGGTTAGGCCGCGCAGGAGCTTCTCGCTTGGCTCCTCGGCTAGGCCGTTCATGGTGGTGGTGATATCAAAGCCTGGGCCCGGCTTAAGAGTTTTGACGGCATCCAATAGCTGGGTGCGCAGACGCTCGGACTTGCCGGCCGCGCCGACGAAGATGACCAGGGAGGCCGCCGAGCACTTCTGTCCGGAGTGGCCGAAAGCGGAGTTATAGAGGTCATCGATGGCCAAGTCAGGGTCCGCCGCTGGGGTGATGATGAGCGCGTTCTTGCCGGAGGTCTCTGCCATGATGTTCATCTTGGGCTTCCAAGAACGGAAGAGCGCACCGGTATCGGACGCGCCGGTGAGGATGACATTGTCCACGTCATCGTGGGAGAGCAGCGCCTTGCCGGCCTCGGCTTCATCGGTGAGCACCAGCTGCACCAGATCCGGATCCAGGCCCTGCGCCTCAAGGGCGGTGCGGAAGGCCTCTACCACGAGCTTGCCACAGTGAACTACCTGTGGGGCTGGCTTGACGATAACCGCCGAACCAGCCGCCAAGGATGCCGCAATGCCGCCGGTCGGGATGGCAATGGGGAAGTTCCATGGCGGGGTTACCACGGTGACGGTGTGCGGGGTGAACTGGGAGTAGGACTCTTCCAGCAGGCGCGCGGACTGGCCGTAGTAGGTACAGAAGTCAATCGCCTCAGAGACCTCAGGGTCGGTCTGAGTAACGGTCTTATTGGCCTCATACGCAGCCACGGAGATGAACTTACCGCGCTGGGAAGCAATTTCGTCCGCGACCGCCTCGAGGGCCGCGGCGCGCTCGGCGGCAGGACGCTTACCCCACTCGGTGCCCAGCTCCTTGGCGCGGGCGATGTGGCCTTCTACCGCGGCTGGGTCGGTGACCTCCGCGATGCCATGCTCGCCCGGGTTGCGCTTGAGCGCTTCCTGCGCCCACTGGCGGTTCGGGGCGAGAGCCGGGTCAGTATCAGCCTCGTTGGTAAAGCGGCCGGTGCGCGGTGCTTGGCGGCCATCCTCCTCGAGGCGGTTCTGGGTGCGACGGGCGCCAGCGAAGGTGTCCCAGCGCTTGGCGACGGCCCGACGGAACGTCTCTTCCTGGTCCGCCAGCGGCTCCTCGCCTGGGGCAAAGAGTGCGTAGAGGAAGTTCTGCGGCGCAGAGTTCTCCTCCAAGCGGCGCACCAGGTAGGACACGGCGACGTCGAAGTCGTCTGCGTGGACCACCGGGGTATAGAGGATCTGGCGGCCGTCAAAGACCTTGCGCACCGCTGCCTGCTGCGCTGGGGACATGCCCTGCAGCATCTCCGAATCCATCATGTGCAGCACGCCGCGCTTCTTGCCCAGCTCATAGGCCATTGCTGCGGTGTAGAGGTTGTGGGTTGCTACACCGATGCGGACGCTATCGGCGTACTCTTCGCGCAGGATGAAATCCAGTAGGCGGTAGTAGTTGGCGTCAACGTCGAGCTTGTTGGTGTAGGTAGCCAGCGGCCAATCGTGGACCTCGCCCTGCACGGTTTCCATGGATAGGTTCGCGCCCTTTACAATGCGCACCTTGACCTTGCCGCCGCCCTTGGCCACGCGCTCCTTGGCAAAGTCAGCGACATCCTTGAGCGCATCGAAGGTATCTGGCAGGTAAGCCTGCAGCACGATGCCGGCATCCAGGGTGAGGAACTCCGGCTCGCTGAGCAGCTCCTTGAACAGGCGGATGGTCAGGTGGAGATCGTGGTACTCCTCCATGTCCATGTTGATAAAGACCTTGTCGGTACGGTCAGCCGCAGCCTGGTACAGCGGACGCAGGCGCTCCTTGAGGCGCTCTACCGAGCCATCGATATCCCAGTGATTGAGCTGGGCCACCATGGAGGAAGCCTTGACCGAAACGTAGGTTACGCGTGGGTTCTGGATGAGCTTGAGGGTGCGCTGCGCGCGGGACTTAGCCTCTTCCTCACCGAGCACGGCCTCACCCAGCAGGTTGAGGTTGAGCTGTTCGCCGGATTCGGCGGCCTTGTCCAGAATCTTGTTGAGTGCATCAGACTCGGCGTCCAGAACGAGGTGGCCAACCATCTTGCGCATGTATAGGCGGGCCACCGGCATGACCAGGTTGGGCAGGATTGGGCCGAAGAAGCCACCGGCACCAACGAGCGCACCATTGATGCTGCCTAGGAACGACGGGTCATAGTGGGAGGAAATATCCTTCAGCGCGTGTGCGGCAACCTTGTCATCTTCTGGGCGCATGACGCGGTCGACGAAGTCCATGGTGAACTTCACTCCGTCCTCATCGCGCAGTAGGTCCGCGAGCTGTTCGGTGGCCTTATCTTCTTCGTCCGCAGTGGACTTCAACCAGTCGTGGGCGCGGCTAATCGCTGCGGGCAGGACTGCTTCCACATCATCAGAGATGGGCAAGCGGGTATTTGCAGGAGAAGTCATATGGGTTCTACCTCTATTTCAAACGGGTCACATCCTAGACACCACTTTTCACTCGGGAGTGAAGGTAGATGTATCTGCGCCGGTCTGGAATTGCTGGGCGATACGGCGTCTGGATGGTGAGCGGTGAGCTATGTGGTGCTGCAGGGTGCAGCTGGGTGAGGAGCGAACACGCGGGTGCGCGCGACGCAATGTGAGGATCGCAGAGATTCGTGGTGAAATGCGATGTTCAGCGGGCCTTTATGCGGGCCGAATGCGGACGGGGGGCCTATCGCTGCTGCGACGAACGCGCGCCAGGTTGGTGTTCAACACTCACCTGCTTTCTATGACGTGACTATAGGGGCAGAGGAAGAAACGTGAGCGGTATAGCGCTCTGACGTGCGGCAACCCTGCAGGTTCAGGTTCCTATTGTTGCCTAGGAAATACTATGAAGTTTGTTGTTGCCGTAATTATAGGGAAGCGACAAACGTGATGCTAGTCTCCTTTGGGAAATGACAGACGGGGGTAGAAAAACAAAAAATAAACCCCAGCATGTGGGGTTTAGAGGGGGTATTGACACATCCGGGGGTATTCCACCCCCGGATTGTCCAACAATCGGGGTCTAAGAACCGTAGCCAGCCTTGAGCGCCTTCACCGCCAGTTCGAGGCGGGACTTGGCATGGAATTCACTGAGCAGGGTAGATACATATTTCTTCACCGTGCCCGGTGCGTAGTGCGTGCTCTTGGCAATTTCTTCATTGGACTTGCCTTGGCAGACCAGGTCCAGAACCTGCTCTAAAGCAGGCGAGATATGGTGGTTGTCCTTAATTCTTGCGGTTGCGGCGGCCACATCAGCATCGCTTCCCTCAGTGTTCCAATCGGGAAGTTGCTCAAATAAGCGGGTGAGGGATTGCGGGGTGACAACCGTGCCGCCGCGTACAGCCTCGCGCACGGTATCCAAGATGTAGACCGGCTTGGAGCTTTTCAGAATATAGGCCGCAGCCTTATTGGACATGACCTCTTTGAGGGTCTCATCATTGTCCATCGCGGTCATCGCAACAAAGACCGGCGGGTCTTCCATCTTGTTGACCTCGCGCAAGAGGGTAGTGCCATCCATCTCGGGCATATGGATGTCCGCGACAATGACGTCAAAGTCTTGCTCTTGCAATATACCGAGGGCGACCTTGCCATTTTCTGCGGTGGCGCGCACCTCCATGTCCTCAGCCGAGGCGAAGTAACGCCCCAAAGCTTCGAGGACAAGTGGGTCGTCATCGACGACCAAAAGGGAAGTTTTTACTTCACGCACCATGGTGCCGGGCAACCAAAAGCAATATCGACAGGAGATGCGTATGCCGTAGTCTCTGGTAGCTCACCAGGGGTGGGGCCGGCACCGAAGATGGAAGAGGACAACACGAATGGGGTGAGAAGAGTTGCGAGTGCGGCCTGCATCAAGGCGCTCCTTTTGCGAAAGTTTGAATAGGCAGAAACAAGCGAAAGCTTAGTGTATGAATTAAGCCTTTGCTATACAACGTGGTGGAATTAACGTCGCTTGTGGGCGCTGGGCGGCAGAAATAGGTTCAATTCCCAGTTTCCCGATTCCAAATCTGTATCCAGTCGTGCGTCAATCGTGGCCGCGATCCGGTTCATGGAGGACATGCCAATACCGGAGGACATTTCTGTGTTCTTACTTGTTGGCTTAGCTACGGGATTAGTGATGGTGATGACTGTCCAGCCCATATGGGGACGAACGGAAATCAGAATCTCCGCCCCCGGTGGGGAATACTTCACTGCATTGAGGCACGCTTCTGTGGTGATGGCTGCAATGGGCTCAAGAATTTCTTGAGGAAATTCCGGCGCAAACTCCTCGCCTGTGACCTTAACAATGGGTGACCGGTTGAGACGGGAAAGACGCTCTTCTTCTTCGGAAATTAGTTGGGCGAAGCTCGTTGGTTTTGTGGTTGAACCAAAACTCATGCCGTCGTTAATCCCATCGATATTATTTCGTAGGACTTTGGTCAGTGCACGTACTTCAGACATGGCAGAGCGCATGGAATCACTGAGCTCATCGAGTTTCTTAGCTAGTTCCGGCTGGGTGGAGTACTCGAGGTTCAGGGCTTCGAGCTGCATGGTATTTACCGTTAGGTTAGAAACTACCGAGTTGTGCAAGGTTTCTGCCAGATCGGATTGACGGCGCTTCACGTCATTGTTCCACTCCACCATGGCAGATCTATATCGGTTTGCTGAGTGGGCGAAAGTTGCTCCAATCACACCACCGACGCCAATTAGCATTCCCCAAGTGAAGGCTGGGGCAGGGTGAATGCTTAGCTCAAGCGTCTCAGGATCAATGAGTCCACATATCCAAAGGAGCAGGCCGATTGCAATTGTGCGGCTATGTTTGCCGTGGTAAGCAACTACGGCTAGGAAAATCGGGGCTAGGAACACCGAACAGATGAAAGGGGTTCTAGTGAGAAATGTAGCGGTTAGCCAAGCGGCAATAAATGTACCTGACATGCCTAACGGCCAGCGATAACCCGAAGTAGTTATCACTGTAAGAACCAATCCGAGGATGGCTGCCGACAACTGATGCTCTATGGGGGTAAGGAATGCGCCAAGTAATGTTAGCGCCACACAAATCACCGCAGTTAACGCGGCGGTTCGCTGCAGAGTCATGGCCGCGCGGATGCGCTGGTAGATGGGTGGCTGTGAAGATTTCGGCACGATGCGGTCCACGCTTCCTGGGTGCTAAGGCTCAACGGGGTTTATCTCCCTAGTCTATGTACAGCGGTGCGGGTGCAGCGAACGTAGAGCAGCGATTGAAAACAGCGAAACCCCCGCACCTTCGTGCGCGGTTCCTTGTGGTGGGTACCGTGCGGAGGTAGAAGGTGAGGGGTTTAGCTGGTCTTCATGAAGGAGTGCAGAGTGCTAATTACTTAGCTTCTGCAGCAGCCTCTGCGTCATCCTTGGAGGACAGGCCCTCGAATACGGAGGACAGGCCCTCGGAGTCGGTGTTGGACTCGGAAGAGGTCTCGATGAGGCCCTTGATGCCCTTTACGAGTGCCTCGAAGTCGATGGCGGAGCTGAGGTCTGCGAGGGAATCGAACATATACATTCCTTTCGGATCGGCGGAGTAAAACTACAATCTCTCTCTGGGGTAGCAGCTCTTAACTGCTGTGATTCCTAGTATGCGGTAGTGGGGGCGCGTCGCCAATCCTCTTTTGGATCCTTTCTGAGGTAACTTTTGGATCCTCTTAGAGATATTTAAGGATCTCCGTTTGGGTATGGGGCTGTGTGGGGGAGGGGGTTGATGGGCAGGGGTGGGAAAGTGGGCGTCGGAAAGAGCGGCGGTGAGCTGGGAAAAGTGGGATATTTGAGAAAAAGTTGAGTCTTGGGGAATAACTTTTGTAGGCTGCCCGTTGTAGAGATTGAGTGACACAGGCTCAAGGTTGTGTGACTGGGTGTGGAAGTTCTGTTATAGTAGCGCTCGGACACAACGAGAAGTTGAGTCACCGACAATCAACTTTATTAATTACCCCAAGATAAAAGGAGAAGAAATCATGGGACGCGCAGTAGGTATTGACCTTGGTACGACGAACTCCGTCGTTTCCGTACTGGAAGGTGGCGAGTCCACCGTTATCGCTAACTCCGAGGGCTCTCGCACCACGCCTTCCGTCGTTGCCTTTGCAAAGAACGGCGAAATTCTGGTTGGCCAGTCCGCTAAGAACCAGGCGGTAACCAACGTTGACCGCACCATTCGCTCCGTCAAGCGCCACATCGGCACTGACTGGAAGATCAACATTGATGACAAGGACTACACCTCCCAGGAGATTTCTGCTCGCACGCTGATGAAGCTGAAGCGCGATGCAGAGGCTTACCTTGGCGAGGATGTTACTGACGCCGTTATTACCGTTCCTGCATACTTCGAGGACGCACAGCGCCAAGCCACTAAGGAAGCTGGCCAGATTGCAGGCCTGAACGTGCTCCGTATTGTCAACGAGCCAACCGCAGCCGCTTTGGCTTATGGCCTGGAAAAGGGCGAGCAGGAGCAGACCATCCTGGTATTTGACCTGGGTGGCGGCACCTTCGACGTCTCCTTGCTGGAAATCGGCGATGGCGTGGTTGAGGTTATGGCAACCGCCGGCGATAACGAGCTGGGCGGCGATGACTGGGATCAGCGCATCGTTGACTGGCTGGTAGACCGCTTCAAGACCTCCCAGGGCGTTGACCTGACCAAGGATAAGCGCGCCGTGCAGCGTCTGCGCGAGGCTGCAGAGAAGGCAAAGATTGAGCTGTCCTCCTCCCAGCAGGCCAATATCAATCTGCCGTACATCACGGTTGACTCCGATAAGAACCCACTGTTCTTGGACGAGACCCTGACCCGCACCGAGTTCCAGAAGATCACCCAGGATCTGCTGGATCGCACCAAGGCTCCGTTCAACCAGGTCATCAAGGATGCCGACCTCTCCGTCGGCGATATTGACCACGTTGTTCTCGTTGGTGGCTCCACCCGTATGCCGGCCGTATCTGACCTGGTTAAGGAACTCACCGGCAAGGATGCCAACAAGGGCGTTAACCCGGACGAGGTTGTTGCCGTAGGCGCTGCCCTGCAGGCAGGCGTTCTGCGCGGCGAGGTCAAGGACGTGCTGCTTCTTGACGTCACCCCGTTGTCCCTCGGCATTGAGACCAAGGGCGGCGTGATGACCAAGCTCATCGAGCGCAACACCACCATTCCGACCAAGAAGTCCGAGACCTTTACCACCGCAGAAGACAACCAGCCTTCCGTACAGATTCAGGTCTTCCAGGGTGAGCGCGAGATGGCTACTGCCAATAAGCTCCTCGGCTCCTTCGAGCTCGGCGGCATTGCTCCGGCACCGCGCGGTGTTCCACAGATTGAGGTCACCTTCGATATCGATGCCAACGGCATCGTCCACGTAACCGCAAAGGACAAGGGCACCGGCAAGGAAAACACCATCAAGATTCAGGATGGTTCCGGCCTGTCCCAGGAAGAAATTGATCGCATGGTCAAGGACGCCGAGCAGCACGCCGAAGAGGACAAGAAGCGCCGCGAGGAGCAGGAGCTGCGCAATAACGCAGAGTCCACCTCCTACCAGACCCGCAAGTTCTTGGACGACAACGCTGACAAGGTATCCGAGGACGTTAAGACCAAGGTTACCGAGGCTGCTGACGCCGTCGATGAGGCCCTGAAGGGCGATGACCTCGAGGCCATCAAGTCCGCAGTGGAGAAGCTGTCCACCGAATCCCAGGAGATGGGCAAGCAGATCTACGAGGCACAGGCTGCTGAGGCAGGCGCTGAGGGCGCTGCCGATGCTGGTGCTGCGCAGGGTGACCCGAACGTT
The DNA here is from genome assembly GCA_002154655.1 of Corynebacterium kefirresidentii. Lineage (GTDB taxonomy): Bacteria > Actinomycetota > Actinomycetes > Mycobacteriales > Mycobacteriaceae > Corynebacterium > Corynebacterium kefirresidentii. The sequence goes on along the minus strand of NGUZ01000014.1, from coordinate 28,479 downwards.
GTCGACGCTGAGGTCGTTGACGAGGATGAGAACAAGGATGGCAATAAGTAATGACTCAGGACAGCGGAATGCCGCACAACCCAGGCGACCCGGAAAACACGGATCCGGAGGCTACCTCGGCTGACCGCGCTGAGGCTGCTGCCGAGCAGGCTGAGGAGGCCCAGGCCGCGCAGGAAGCGCAGGCTGATGCCACCGAAGAAGCCGAGCTGGATCCCACTCTCGATGCTGACCTTGAAGAAGCGCTGGCAGACGTCAACGCTGATGAGGTAGAGGCCGAGGCCGCGGGTGAAGAGCCCGCTGGCACCGGCGTCAGCGATGTGGAAGCACAGTTGGCAGAACGCACGGAAGACCTGCAGCGTCTGAATGCGGAATACACCAACTACCGCCGCCGCACCGAGCGTGACCGCCAAGCCGTAATCGAGACCGCCAAGGCCAAGGTCATCGCAGATTTCCTGCCTGTCCTTGATGACCTGGAACTGGCCGATGAACACGGTGACTTGGAAGGCCCGCTCAAGGCTTTTGCGGATAAGCTCCACAGCACGCTGGAAAAGCACGAGCTTGCCGCCTTTGGCGAAGAAGGCGACGCCTTCGACCCGGAGGTTCACGAGGCCGTGCAGGACTTGTCTTCAGGCGATGAGCAGGTGCTGGGCACCGTGCTGCGCAAGGGCTACCGTGTGGGCGACAGGCTCGTGCGCAATGCCCTGGTCATCATCGCGGACCCCAGCGATGAGTCCAGCGGCTCGGAAGATTCCGAGTAAATAACATAAAGGGCGCCCTGGGAACTGACGATTGACCTTCCCGCGGCGCCCTTTTACTTAACTTTATCGATTCTCTTTGAAAGGAGGAGATGCCCAGTGAGCGCTAAACCCGAATGGGCAGACAAAGATTATTATGCGGATCTGGGGGTCTCCTCGTCCGCAGAACAGAATGAAATTAAGCGTGCCTACCGCAAGCTAGCACGCGAAAACCACCCCGATACCCACCCTGACGACCCCGCAGCAGCGGAAAGGTTCAAAAAGGTGGCGGAAGCCTACGACGTGCTTTCCGACGCCTCTGAGCGCAAGGAATACGACCAGTTCAAGGCCATGCTCCGTAACGGTGGGGGCTTTGGACGGATGGGAGGCGCCGGATTTCCCGGCGGGTTTCGATCCACGCACATGGGTGGACAAGGTGCGCAAGAATTCGACCTCTCGGACCTCTTCGGAGGATCCGCTGGAGGAGCGGCTCAAAGCGGCGGTGTTGGGGATATCTTCGGTAGCGTTTTCAACCGCGGCGGTAGTGCTGGCCACTCAGCTAAACCGTCGCGGGGGGCCGACGTCGAAACGGAAATAACCCTCGACTTCCGCGAGGCCGCCAAGGGAACCACCATCCCTCTGGCATTGAGCGGCAATGCGCCGTGTACCACGTGCCATGGCTCTGGTTCCGCCTCTGGCAAGACCTCTACCTGTGGCACCTGCAGCGGCACCGGTTTTACCTCTGAAAACCGCGGCGCCTTCGGCTTTTCCGCCCCCTGCAAGGATTGCGATGGCACCGGCCGCCGCATCACGGACCCCTGCAAGGACTGCCACGGTACCGGCACAGTTCATCGGACCCGCAATATCACCGTGCGTATCCCCGCCGGCGTCATTGACGGCCAAAAGGTTCGCCTTGCTGGTCAGGGCGAAGCCGGCCCGAACGGCACTCCAGCCGGTGATCTCTTCGTGGCGGTAACCGTCAAACCGGACAAGGTCTTCACTCGAGAAGGCGATGACCTGCACGTTACCGTTCCGGTCTCCTTCACGGAGCTGGCCTTGGGCGATACCATCGCGGTTCCCACCTTGGATAATCCGGTGCGCGTGAAGATCCCCGCTGGTACGCCGGATGGACGCACGCTGCGGGTGCGCGGAAGGGGCATCGCCAAGCGCGGTGGCAACTCCGGTGATCTGCTGGTTACCGTGCAGGTTACCGTGCCCACCAAGCTCGATGCCGCCGCCTCCAGCGCCCTGCGCACCTATGCTCAAGCGGAAAAGGACTCCGGTTTCAACCCGCGTGCGGGTTGGGCCGGCGCCGAGAAGGCTTAGGGTAGGAGGTGTGTTAAGGAATGAGCACTGGAAAGGCAGAAGATTCCGGCACCGCGGTATATGTGATTTCCGTGGCCGCGGAACTATCCGGAATGCACGCCCAGACCCTGCGAACCTATGACCGCATGGGCTTGGTTTCCCCGGCTCGCACCCGTGGCGGTGGCCGCCGCTACTCCGACCGCGATATCGAGCTGCTGCGCAAGATTCAAGCGCTATCCCAAGACGATGGCGTCAATCTTGCCGGAATCAAGTCCATCATCGAGTTGACCGAGGAACGCGATCGCCTTGAAGCCGAGCGCGACGCCCTAGCTGAAGAGGTTCGGACCCTGCGCGAACAGGCCGCCGGGCGCCGCCCGCAGCGCAGCGGTGAGCTTGTCCATGTCCCTCGGTCTACCTCCGTGGTGATGTGGAGTCCGCGTACCGCGCGCGAGCGTAAACGCGCCCGCGGCCGTGGTAACGGTCAGGACTAATTCTTACTCTGCAGACGAGTACATCCCGCCCCGCAACCAGCGTCGCCGCTGGCTGTGGGGTTTTCTTCTGCCTGCACAGTGGCGGTGCGATGTTAAGGCTTGCAAAGGAGGTAGCTGCAATCAGTGCGCGTTGCAAAGTTTGGGGTTAGTATATTCAACACAAAGGTGACCTATGGCACATAAACAATAACGAGTGTCATGTACCACCGATGATCCTCGTATTCTCCAGGAAAGGACACGCACCATGACCCTGTACGCAGCTCCGGGAACCGAAGGCTCCATCGTCGATTACCGCGAACGCTATGACAACTACATTGGCGGCCAGTGGGTAGCACCCGTCGACGGCGAATATATGGACAACATCAGTCCGGTCAACGGCGAGGTATTCTGCCAGGTAGCTCGCGGCAAAGAAGCCGATATCAACCTGGCTATCGACGCCGCGGAAAAGGCCTTCGAGACCTTCGGCAAAACCACCCCGGCCGAACGCGCATTGCTCCTGCACCGCATAGCGGACCGCATCGAGGAAAATCTGGAAAAGATCGCGGTCGCTGAAACTTGGGAGAACGGAAAGGCCGTGCGCGAAACCCTTGCCGCCGATATTCCGCTCGCCGTAGATCACTTCCGCTATTTCGCCGGCGCCATCCGCGCCCAAGAAGGCCGCCTATCCCAGCTCAACCAGGACACCGTGGCCTACCACTACCATGAGCCGCTCGGAGTAGTGGGCCAGATAATCCCGTGGAACTTCCCGCTGCTCATGGCCGCTTGGAAGATCGCGCCCGCACTAGCTGCAGGTAACTGCATTGTTATGAAGCCAGCGGAGCAAACCCCTGCCTCAATCCTTCTTCTCATGGATATTATCGGTGACCTCCTCCCTGCTGGCGTGCTCAATATCGTCAACGGACTAGGTGAGGAGGCAGGCGCGGCACTCTCCGGCTCGGACCGCATTGCCAAGATTGCCTTCACCGGCTCTACTCCAGTGGGCAAGATCATCAACAAAGCCGCCGCAGACAAGGTCATCCCCGTCACCCTGGAACTAGGCGGTAAATCCCCATCTATCTTCTTTAAAGACATCATGGATGAAGATGATTCCTACCTGGAAAAGTGCGTTGAAGGCTTCGTTATGTTCGCCCTCAACCAAGGCGAGGTCTGCACCTGTCCATCCCGCGCCCTGGTACACGAGGACATCGCAGATAAATTCTTGGAGCTGGCCATTGAGCGCGTGAAGAAGATCAAGATCGGTCACCCACTTGATACGGAAACCATGATGGGCGCGCAGGCTTCTGAGGAGCAGATGGACAAGATTAAGCAATACCTGGAGATTGGCCCGCAGGAAGGCGCGGCGACCCTCATCGGTGGCCACGTGAACAAGGTAGAAGGCTTGGAAAAGGGCTACTACATTGAGCCCACCGTGTTTAAGGGTAATAATGACATGCGCATCTTCCAGGAGGAGATCTTCGGCCCAGTACTCTCTGTAGCCACGTTCAAAGATTATGACGAGGCGATTGCCATCGCTAACGCTACTAACTTTGGCCTCGGTGCAGGCGTATGGTCGCGTAGCCAAAACATTTGCTACCGCGCCGGCCGCGATATTCAGGCAGGCCGCGTATGGGTAAACCACTACCATGACTACCCGGCGCACAGCGCCTTTGGCGGCTACAAGGAATCCGGTCTTGGCCGTGAGAACCACTTGATGATGCTGGGCCACTATCAGGAGACGAAGAATATGTTGGTCTCCTACTCGGATCAGCCGGCCGGTCTGTTCTAAAACACCTCCCGTGGGTAAATCTGTGCAGGCGGTTCCACAATGTCGTGCGGCCTAGTGCGCCCGTGCCACTTGGCCTAGGCCGCGCAGGAACCGTGGGTCCTCCCAATAGGTGCCGTGGTCACCAGGAAGACCATCTGCGCCGGGAAGGGGAGTGGCACCAAAGGCATCCGTGGTGGGATCGGGGCCATGGATGCCACCGTGAGGCCCCGTCGCAATGGCGATGGGGTCGTGCGCGTTGGTGGCTGCCCAGATGCGTCCATGGAGTTCTGAGGAGTGGCTGGCGCCGGCTCCAGGGCTGCCGACGAGCACCACGTCATCAGCAATCTTGTCCTCCTTAGCGGCGTGCCCGGTGACTACTGAACCATAGGAATATCCCACGACGGTCCGCTTGGCCTGCGGATAACGCGCACCAAGCGCGCGCTGAAACCGGACGAGCTCCGAGCCGGCGGTGCGCGCGGGATCAGCATGAACCGCCCGAGGCAGGGAAGATGGCGCCTGGTAGCCTAACCACACCACGGCCGGCCCACCGCTGGCTTTAGCTAAGTTGCGGCCCCGGTCCACCGCGCGCTGCCAGGTTTCTGGATCGGAGGAATGAACTCCTTCGATAAATGTGGTGAGCGATGCCGGCGTGGTCCGGAATTCGCCTGGATCTACCATGGCAACCAGCCGTCCGTCGCTTGCTTCTAATACCTTCATATCTGGGTTTTTCGCGGCCAGCTGAGCTACGTGCTCGTTGGCTTGGGCTAGGTTAATCTCGTGAACGGTGTCCACAGGTAGATCGGAAAATTCTTCAAACCGCACGGGAGGAGAAACACCAGCAGGCGTACACAGGGCATCAATTTCTTGGGAACAGAGCCAATCGAGGGAATCGCCCAATGCTCGTACCTGATTTAATAGGAGCCCAGCGGCGCGGGCCGCCGCGACATTGTGCTCGTCTATCTCACCTAGGAATGCGATGATGCGGTCTTCCAGTTCCTCACGGCGGGCCTGCAGGTTGGCGTGGCGGTCAAGGGTGGCGGCAACATGCTCCATCTGGTGCAACGACGGTGCCAGCCAGTCGGTATAGCCTGCCAAGCTGGTCCGAGCGGCGTCGCCAGCAGGCCCTCCCAGCGATAGACCACGCCAATCATGGTGCGAATCTATAAAACGAACGTGCAGTTCAGAGCGCTCTGTGCGCAGTTGGCTGGCTCCATTTCTTAAAGCCGCAGAAAGGGTCATCGAGCAGCTCCTAGGGTTTGGCCTAGCCGGGAATCCACCCCGGCGGCGGTGCTGAGGAAGTCCGCGACGGAGCGCAATTGCTCGGCCGTGGCATCCTCAGTTGCGGCCACGGTGCTGGTCCAAGCTGACCGGGCTCGCTCCAGCGCGTCCGCGGTTCGGCAGGCGGTATCGAGCGCGGCCGTCGGCGGTGGCAGCGGAGGCCGTGAGAGCAGGGAACGGACATAATCGGGTAAGTGCGTGGGAATTTCTACATAGTTCATGCCCTTTAGCCTGATGGACATCGCAGTTCAGCGCTATGGGCACAGAGGCAGCCTGTGGATAACTCGGTTCCGCTTCATTACTTTGGGAGGCATGAAGGTAGCAGCAGTGCAGTTAACATCCACCGGAAATATCACCGAAAACCAGGAGATAGCCCTAGCTAAGATCCGTGAAGCCGCTGGAAACGGGGCGCGACTTATCGTGCTGCCAGAGGCCACGTCACAGAATTTCCGCTCCGGGCGTCTTGATGAGCAGGCGCAATCACTCGAAGGTCCGTTTGCCACGGCGATCCAAGCTCTGGCAGAAGAACTCGAGGTTACCGTCGTAGCCGGCATGTTTTGCCCAGCCGATACCGTTGAGCGCGATGGCAAGACCATCAATCGGGTTAGCAATACAGCGCTTATTGCAGGGCCTGGCGTGTTAGGCGGGTACGACAAGATTCATACCTATGACGCCTTCGATTACCGCGAATCGGATACTGTCTTGGCCGGCGAATCACTGGTTGCCTTTGATGTTGATGACCTTGTAGTGGGCGTGGCCACCTGCTATGACATTCGCTTCCCGGAGCAGTTCAAGGAGCTTGCTAGCCAGGGCGCGCAGCTTATCGTGGTGCCTACCAGCTGGGCAGACGGCCCCGGCAAGCTGGAGCAGTGGCGCCTGCTTACGGCCGCGCGTGCCTTGGATTCCACCAGCTACATTGTGGCGGCCAGCCAATCGCGCCCGGGCGGTGACGCAGAGGCGGGCAATCCCTCCGGCCCGACGGGCATTGGTCATTCCACCATCGTCGATCCGAACGGGGTGCGCGTGGCCGAGGCTGGCTACGAAGATGACATCCTCTATGCCGAGATCGATCCGAATGAGGTAGCGAAAACCCGCCGCACCTTGCCGGTCGTGACCCCTGCGGACTAGGTGAGTGCTGCGTAATCCTCCGGCTGCCAGCGCCCGTCGCGGCCCCAGCTAAGGACATCGATCTGCTGCTTGTCCAAGCCCTTCTTAACCAACTCTTGTTTACCTTCCGCAACCTCTTCGGCGGGGCCGACGAGCAGAAAGCGCGGGGGAGTTCCTGTGGATAACTCCACCTCGTTGACTACTACATCGGTCGGCTCTCCGGAGACCACATAATCGGCACCGGGGGCCAATTCGCGGGCGTTGAGCAACCACGGGTCCCTTTTTTCCCGCACGATGCGGCGCACTCGGACTCCTAGCGCTGCCAGATTTTGCTGGAAGTAGGTGTCATAGTGGGCACCGGGGCTGCCCGCTACGGCAAAGATGCGCGGTACGTGATTGTGGTCGCCGTCGTCCAGCGCGGCGAGCGCCGCGCAGCGGGCCGTGGCCCATCCGGTGCCGTAGGCAATGATGATTAGCTCTTCTGCGCCCGCGTTGTGGAGGCTTATTCCACCAGCGGGCTGGCCAAGGGTCCACCAATCACCGGGCTGCGCGTGCGCGAGGGACCGAGAGGCCTCACCCGCGGTGGAGACATGGAAGACTAACTGGCCGGTTCCGTCGCTAGGCTGCGCGGGAGTAAGCATGCGCCATTGACCGGGCAAGTACTGCGTGGTCACGGGAAAGTGCTGTCCCGGTTGATAGGGCACGGCTAAGCCGGCTTCCACGCGAATAATAGAAGTATCACGGGTGGGGTGGTCTACCGCCACCACTTGCGCAGAGTGCGCCGGTGCTTCGCCGGCGGCATCAGATTCCCCGGCACCCTCGGCCATCGTCGTGCATATGCGGTGGATGACATCGCGGGCGAAATCGTACTGATACTGCGTCAGTGCCAGGACCCGCAGGCCCGCTACTAGGGCTTCTTCAAAACGAGAATAAATCTCGGCCGGAAACCCATGCCGGCGGTGATCGCGGGCGAGTTGGGTGAGTTTTGTAGAGACTTCGGAAAGCAGGGGCTGTCCCGGCTCCGTATGTTCAATCACCCACGCCAGCGCGGGGACCATAGAGGTATGGGTATCGCGCATAGACAGGGCGAATATCTGCCGGGATTCGGGCACCGCGTTAAAGAAATGCTCGTGCACCGCATCGCGGTACTCGTTCGCGTAATTTCGAAAATGTTCGCCCAATTCCCACATGTCTCATCATCCTAATAGTCGGTGCCGCACCGGAGGTTGAGCTACATACTGAAAGCTGTAGTGGGGGTGAAAACGGGAGCCTATGTTGTGGATCACTTAGCGGAAGGTATTGTATTCCCTATCCGTCTGCCCTCTAACGGGGGCAAGCCGCCATAATTGCACAGCTAGAAAGGGTCTCCATGGAAGATTTTTCCGCTTATACGCTCATGCTGGATGTGGGCTGGATTTCTTTGCTCATGGTCATCGGTAACGTCCTGCGTCACCAAGTGAAGTTCATCTTCCAGGACCTACTGCTACCTGCCCCGATCACCGCCGGCCTCATCGGCCTGCTGGTTGGTCCAAACGTGCTGGGGTGGATTAACTTCTCCGATAACTTGGGCGACTACACCTCCATCCTCATCGCGGTGGTCTTTGCATCTATGGCCTACTCCATGGAAGTAGGCGGAAATATGGGCAAGGGTGCGCGCAATATGTGGGGCTACTCCACCATGATGTTTACCGGCCAGTGGGGCCTGTTCATCGTGCTGGGCCTTTTCCTCTTTGCGCCGCTATTTGATACCCCAAATTGGTTCGGCATGATGCTGCCCGTTGGCTTTACCGGCGGCTTCGGTACCGCCGCGGCCGTGGGTGGCGCGCTCGAAGGTGTAGGCGCTGATGCGGCATCCTCGCTGGGCTTTACCTCGGCGACCGTCGGCACGCTGGCCGCAATCATTGGCGGCGTTATCGCCGGCAACTGGGGTATCCGCAAGGGCAAGGTTTCCCACGTGCCCAAGGAACTGCCGGAAGAGCTGCGCCGCGGCTACATCAAAAACATTGATGATCGTCCGTCGCTTGGCCGCGCTACCACCAATCCCTCGTCCATCGAACCTCTCGCACTGCACTTCGGCTTCATCATCCTGACAGTAATGACTGCCTACGGCATCAACCAGGGTTTGAGCAGCATCTGGGAGAATGTCTCCGTGCCGCTCTTTGCCATGTCCATGGTGGTGGGCCTAATCTTCCGCGCGCTTATGAACTTCGTTGGCGCCGAGGACTACCTGGATAAGGACTCCATTTCCTCCATCTCCGGAGCAGCCACGGACTACCTCATTGCCTTCGGCGTGGCCGCCATCGTTCCGGCCGCCATTGCTTCCTACTGGCAGGCGCTTCTTCTCCTCTTTATCCTCGGCACCATCTTCTGTGTGTTCTTCTTGCTGTGGTTCCCAGCCGAGTTCTTTGGTGAGCGCTGGATTGAGCGCGGCATCTTTGGCTGGGGCTGGGCCACCGCCACCGTGGCGACCGGCATTGCCATCCTGAAGATCGTGGATCCCAAGCTCAAGTCCGGCACTCTGTCTGAATATGGCATGGCCTATATCGGCTTCGGACCCTTTGAAATCTCGTGGACCATCATCGCGCCAATGGCCGTCATGTACGGATTTACCGGCATTTTCGGTGCCATTTCCTTGGCGATTTCCATCGGTGTCTATATTGCCTTTAAATCCATGCGTCTTATGCCACCGCGCGGCACCATCTTCCAAGAGGGTATTGGCCATGTAGGGCAAAGGCAGGAATAGCCGCGCTTGCCGACGTCCCCCCTCCCACATCACTACCTTAAAAAACTATGAGATTGGGCGCACCAAAACTTAGAAAATGGTTCCCAGTGCGAGTCGGGTGGACGCGGCTGCGGTCGTGACCATGGCCTATCGGCCCCGCTACCACCGTCAACATCGGTGAGGGTAAAAATACTTGAAAAGTGCAATCGATTGGGACTATCCCTAAACCTTAAAATTTGTTAGAATCAGCTGGTATCAATCTCTGGCGTGATGAGGAAATAGATGTACCAGTTGGATGGGGCTTCCAGGCGGGTGATTATCCTGGAAGCTGCTGTTTATGTAGCGGGTTGCGAAGGCGAGCAGGCCGTTACGGTGGAATCTGTGGCAGACCAGGCTGGACTCTCGCCGCAAGCGGTTTCTGAGGAATTCGCCAGCGGTGCTGACATGCTTGCGGAAATTCCAGATTTTTTGGATTGCCGCATGTCTGAGTACATGGTGGAGGCGGCGCGCCACCTGCCAGAGGGTAACTCTGGCGGCGATGTCCTCATGCAGTTGGCGGAAGCTTATTTCGCCTACGCGCAAGACGAGCCAGCCATCTACCACTACCTCTTCGAGCGGCACGATGCCATGGACGAGGAGCAGGTCTGCCAATTTGCTAAGGGGGAAAAGTCGGGCACGCCGGGTGCGGACATGGCACTGAACGTCGTCAAGCGCTTTGCCGAAGAGCAGGGTGCCGTCGTAGCGGCAGACGGGGATATCTCGCCCCTGGAAATCGGTCGCATTACTTTGGCCCTCTGGTCGCTCATCCATGGCATGGGCCACCTGAGCGTGGTGGGCATCTTGCGCCTGCAGCATGCCGTTATTCGCGCCGCTAACCTGAAGCAGGTGGATCGCCTCGTGGTTGATGCCCTGCAATATTGGTTTAAAAATAAGCAGATCCCCCAGCGCCGCCCCATTATGAACGATGCCCGCGGCATTGTAGAAAAAGTCATGGGCAGCGAACGTGAAAAGCCCTTCGTGGTCCCGGATAACCTCGAGCAAATGGACCCGGAGGAAGCCAAGAAAGTCATTATTGAGGCCTCGCTGCGCGTTGCGGGTCGCCGTGGTGTCGACCGCCGCTTCTTTAACCACGTGGCCGACAAGCTTGGTACCTCCAAAGACTTCCTGACCACCATCGTGGACAATGATTTCGCGCTGCGTGAGGTGGCAGAAACTCTCACCACCACAGAGATGGCGAAGATCTTTGAGGCCTGCCTCGCCGAGCTTCCGGATGACACCCCCACGGTAGACCGCCTGCAGATTGTTGCGGCCGCCTACTTTAACTACGCGATGATGTACCCAGAGCGTTTCAGCTCCATTATTGCGCTGGCCAGCGGTTCCATCGTTCCGCACAATGGTGATGGTAGCTCGCATGAGGGCATGACCAAGAACTTCGCCATCATGATGGATCTGTTCCGCAAGTTTGTCATCGAGATGGGAATTACTCCCACCGACCAGCTGGTTTATATCAGCACTTTGGCCGTGTGGGCAGGGGCCAATGGCATTGCCCATCTGTGCAGCATCGGCGATTTCAAGAGCTTTAATGAAGATCTCAAGTGGGCGCTTTTTATCCAGGCGGTAACCGTGTCCTTCTTTGCCATCGCCCATGGCTTGCAGATTCTTAGCCATGAAAACGAGGAGTTCAAGCAGGTTTAATCACCCTGTGCAAAGTTGAGCGACCTACGCTCAAAAATATTTAGGTTGAGTGGAATAGGCTCAACTTTGGGTGCGTTGTGCTAAGTGAAGCCCTACAGTGGGTGAATAAATCTTAGAAGGAGCAACGCACACATGAACTCATTTAACCCCACCACTAAGACACAAGAGGCCCTGCAGGACGCCCTGCAAACCGCCTCTTCTAATGGAAACCCGGATATCCGCCCGGCTCACCTGCTGGCGGCAATCCTCAGCCAGGACGGCGGAATCGCCGCTCCGGTTCTTAAGGCCACCGGCGTAGATCCGGATACTGTGCTCAAGGAAGCCCGCGAGCTTGTTGATTCTTATCCCAAGGCGGAGGGCGCCAATATGGCCAACCCGCAATTTAACCGCGACGGCCTCAACGTCCTAACGAAGTCGCAGGAACTGGCCGGCGAGCTTGGTGATGAATTCGTTTCCACCGAAGTCCTGCTAGCCGCCATCGCCGGCTCCAAGACCGATGCCGCCGAGCTGCTTACCGGCCGCGGTGCTACTTATGACGCCATCAAGGGCGCTTTCCCTTCCGTGCGCGGTGCTGCCAAGGTAACCTCCGAGAATCCGGAGGACCAATTCCAGGCCTTGGAAAAGTACGCCACGGACCTCACCGCGCGCGCCCGCGAAGGCAAGATCGACCCGGTCATCGGCCGCGACCAGGAAATTCGCCGCGTGGTCCAGGTGCTCAGCCGGCGCACGAAGAATAACCCGGTACTCATTGGCGAGCCCGGCGTGGGCAAGACTGCCATCGTGGAAGGCTTGGCCCGCCGCATCGTGGCTGGCGATGTGCCTGAGTCTCTCAAGGGCAAGACCCTCATTAGCTTGGATCTAGGCTCTATGGTTGCTGGCGCTAAGTATCGCGGCGAATTTGAGGAGCGCTTAAAGGCCGTGCTCGATGAGATTAAGTCCTCCGAGGGTGAAATCATCACCTTCATCGACGAGCTGCACACCATCGTCGGCGCCGGTGCTACTGGCGACGGATCCATGGACGCCGGCAATATGATCAAACCCATGCTGGCCCGCGGCGAGCTGCGCCTCGTAGGCGCCACTACCTTGGACGAGTACCGCAAGTACATCGAAAAGGACGCCGCCCTGGAGCGCCGCTTCCAGCAGGTCTACGCTGCCGAGCCCTCCGTGGAGGACACCATCGGTATCCTGCGTGGCCTGAAGGAGCGCTACGAGGTGCATCACGGCGTGCGCATTATGGACTCCGCGTTGGTGTCGGCCGCCGAGCTGTCCAATCGCTACATCACCAACCGCTTCCTGCCGGATAAGGCCATTGACTTGGTCGATGAGGCCGGTTCCCGTTTGCGCATGGAGATTGATTCCTCCCCGCAGGAAATCGATGAGCTCGAGCGCATCGTCCGCCGCATGGAGATTGAAGAGCTGGCGCTGAAGAAGGAATCTGACGCCGCTTCTCAGGACCGCTTGGCCACCCTGCAAGGTGAGCTTGCGGACCAGCGCGAGAAGCTCGGCGAGCTCAAGGCCCGCTGGGCTAATGAGAAGAAGGCCATCGATGATGTACAAAACATCAAGGAAGAACTCGATGACCTGCGCCGCCAAGCAGAAATCGCCGAGCGTGATGGCGACCTCGCACTCGCCTCTGAGATTAACTACGGCAAGATTCCGCCGCTGGAAAAGGATCTTGCGGCCGCCGAGGTCAAGGCCACCGAGCAGCGCAATACGATGCTTGATGAGGAGGTAAGCCCCGACACCATCGCTGAGGTCGTCTCCGCCTGGACCGGCATTCCGGCCGGCAAGATGCTGCAGGGCGAGACCGAAAAGCTGCTCAATATGGAATCCGTGCTGGGCAAGCGCGTGGTGGGACAGAAGGAAGCCGTTACCGCGGTATCGGATGCTGTGCGCCGCTCCCGCGCGGGCGTGGCCGATCCGAACCGCCCGACCGGTTCTTTCCTCTTCTTGGGCCCCACCGGCGTGGGCAAGACCGAGCTTGCGAAGGCCCTGGCAGACTTCCTCTTCGACGATGAATCCGCAATGGTTCGCATCGATATGTCCGAGTACGGAGAGAAGCACTCCGTTTCCCGCCTCGTTGGTGCTCCTCCGGGATACGTCGGCCATGAAGCCGGCGGACAGCTCACCGAGGCCGTGCGCCGTCGCCCCTACACGCTCGTGCTTTTCGACGAGGTAGAAAAGGCCCATCCCGATGTCTTCGACGTTCTTCTGCAGGTCTTAGATGAAGGACGGCTTACCGACGGCCAGGGACGCACCGTCGACTTCCGCAATACCGTCATCATCTTGACCTCCAACTTGGGCGCCGGCGGCACCCGGGAGGAAACCATGGATGCGGTGAAGAAAGCCTTCAAGCCTGAATTCATCAACCGCCTCGATGACGTGGTCATGTTTGAGCCCCTTTCTGAGGAGCTCCTACGCGGCATTGTCGATATCCAGCTGCGTGGCTTGGCCGAGCGCCTTGACGCCCGCCGCCTGACCTTGCAAGTCTCGGATTCTGCCAAGTCCTGGCTGGCCGAGCGCGGCTATGACCCGGCCTATGGTGCCCGCCCGCTGCGCCGTACCATCCAGCAGGCCATTGGTGACAAGCTCGCCAAGAAGCTGTTGGCCGGCGATATCGTCGATGGCGACACTGTCCACGTGGACGTCGCAGATGGCGGTGCCGAGCTAGACATCGCCGCCCGCTAGTCGGCCGCGTACCGCCCGCCGCGCCAAATCCTGCTCATGCCCCTAGACTCGGGGCATGAGCATTTTGGTCTCCCCACAAGAACTCCGCGAATCCATTTATCACGGCGAACGTTTTACCCTCTTGGCCACCCACTGGCAGCCGCAGCTGCGTCAGAGCTATAACCAGTTCACCTCTTTACACATTCCGACGGCGCTGTTTAGTGATACCGCCAATTCCTTCGCCGGCCTCCCCGGTTCACAGGTTGGACGTAACCCGCTGCCGGATCCGGATAAGTTGCAGGAGCACTTCCGCCACTGGGGAATCCGTGAGGACCGCCCCGTCGTGGTCTATGACGAGGGGCGCGGCCTATTCGCCGGCCGCGCGTGGTGGACCTTGCGCTGGGCCGGCTTGGACAACGTCCGCATCCTCGACGGCGGCTTGGCCAATTGGCGTCACCTGGGCTATACCACGCTGACCGGCCCTGGCAACTTCGCCGTGGGCGCCAGCGCCACGGTAAACCCCGGCCAGATGCCGGTGGCCACCATTGATGATGTGCGCAATCACGATGGTCTGCTCATCGATACCCGCACCCGCAACCGCTTTGCCGGCCGCCGCGAAAACCTCGACCTTAAGGCCGGTCATATCCCCGGCGCCGTCAACGTGCCAGAGCGCCTCTTCCACAACGACGGCCTGCGCACCTGGAAGTCTGCGGGCGAAATCCGCGAAGTGCTTTTCGACGCCGGCCTCACCCCCGACAACGTCCAAGGCGCCATCATCTACTCCGGCTCCGGCAACCACTCCGCCCTCGCCCTCGCCGCCATGCACGACGCCGGCTTCACCGGCCTGCGCCACTATGTCGGCGGCTGGTCCCAGTGGTCCGCCAACCCCAAGAACCCCGTCGAACGCGGCGACCGCCTCACCGTCAACGGCTAATCGCCCACCCTCAGCCTCCCGCCTCCGCGCGCCGAGCGCTGAGGGCTTGATTGTTCCTACTACTATCGTGGGGTGATGGCTTTTCTAATTCTTGCTTTGGCGCTACTTCTCGGCATTGTCGGCGGTGCCCTGCTGCTTTACGACGGCAAGCAGCGCACCTCCACCCCTACACTCTCCGCCGACACGGACCCGACGCCCGCTGACGCCACGCCTGCAGACACCGTCTCTGCTGACGCTGCACCTGTCGACGCCGCTTCCCCCGAACCCGCGCCCGGCACCGAGACCACCGAGTCCGCCGAGTCTGCTTCCTCCGATGCCGCTCCCGTTGACTCGACCTCTAGCGATGCCCCCGCTGTCGACTCGGCCAACCTGGCTTCTACGCCAGCTGCCCCAGCTCCCGAGTCCCATGCCGAAGCCGCATCAGAGTCCGCACCGGAACCCGCAGCCGAGCAAGATGCTGAGCCAACCCCTGAGCACGAACCAGACCAGGAGCCGAGCAACGAGCCGAATCACGAGCGAAGCCATGATCCGAGCCAGGAGACCGCGAGCGAGAACCGCGCGCCCTCCAAGCCGCACACCCGCCATCGGCCGATTCTGCCGGGAACATTGCGTCGCGAGCGCCGCAATTGGGCAGAAGCAAAAGGCTTTGAATTTATGAAGTCCGATCCTTACCTCGTAGACGAATGGACGAGGGGAGTGGCCTCTACCGGTGCGGCGCCAAAAGACATTGTCGCGGGAAACGTGTACGGCCACGAGATGCTGTTGATGGATATCGATGGCGTCAACGTCATGGCGATGCGCACCGGAGCGGCCTCAGACATGGTGGTGGATTTCCGTCGCTTCGACCGCGAAGACACGAAGGCCTCCGAGGACCTGCTTTTAGCCATGACTCTTGAGGGGTTTGATGTGTATTCCTCGGATAGCGCTGTTACCGAGCGCATGGTAGACGAACGTGTTCACGTCGCCCTGCAACAAATGCCCGAAGCGGTCACCGCACTGTGGATGGAAACTGAGTGGGTGCTAGCACAGACTACGAAGCAGGCGCGCTCCGCGGAATGGGAAGCGATGCTACCGCCGCTCGCGCTATTAGCAGACGCCGCCCGTGTCTTGCCACCGCGCTCCTCCGCCACTCATGTGGTGCGACTAGAGGAATTGGATCCAGCCCGCGAGATTCCCGCCCAGCCCATCGCGGAAGCTGTCGGCGGTGCGCCGGCTGCCGGTGCGCCCGTGTTTGAGCGTCCCGTCATCCAGCGGCCGGAAGAGCCTTTGCACATGCCGTCCCGGGCGTACTCCGAAACCCGCGGCCCGGTCGAACACAGCGCGCTAGGCGGCGACGAAGTAGACGCTATTGCCGACGGCCGCGAACGCCCCACCCCCGATTCTCATACCGCCCGCCTGCCGCGCCAGCAGTTCCGCGCTGCCTCCATCTTCGACGGTCCCTCCGAAGATTCCACTAGTGGGCCCGCCCCCGGCGCGGCCGATGCCCGCAGGGCCGATTCCCGTGCGGCCGAGGAATCGGACCCGCACCGGGAAGAGTAGCCTAGAGACCAATACTGGCGGCCTGCCGCCGTGCACGAGCCGCCGCGCACGAACCACGACAAGGAGCAGATGACTGTGGATTCTCACAACACCAATGCGCACACCGCGAACGCCCAGAACCTGGATGCCGAGAAGAAGGCCCGCCTTGCCGAGCTGGTCAAGGAACTGGCCGTCGTCCACGGCAAGGTGACTCTGTCCTCGGGCAAGGAAGCTGACTACTACGTGGATCTGCGCCGCGCTACCTTGCACCACGAGGCCTCCCGCCTCATCGGTGCGCTGCTTCGCGAGTTGACCGCCGATTGGGATTTCGCGGCCGTCGGTGGCCTAACGCTCGGCGCCGACCCTGTTGCTACTTCCGTCATGCATGCCGACGGCCGCGATATCGACGCTTTCGTCGTGCGCAAAGAAGCCAAGAAGCACGGCATGCAGCGCCGCATCGAGGGCACGGACGTGGAAGGAAAGAAGGTCCTTGTCGTAGAAGACACCACGACCACCGGTAACTCCCCGTTGACCGCCGTGGCTGCGCTGCGCGAGGCCGGCGCCGAGGTCGTTGGCGTGGCGACCGTCGTGGACCGCGAGACTGGCGCCGGCGACGTCATCGCTGCAGAAGGCCTCGAATACCGCTCCCTGTTGGGCCTGGGCGACCTTGACCTTGCCTAACGCAGACGAGGCCAAGGGCCCGACCGAGTGGAACGAGGGACGCCATGGCGTAGGCCCGTGGGAAGGTCCGCTGCCGCAAGGGCCAGAGGCCGAGAAATACGACCCAGAGCTGCTGGCTGAAGGCGACCGTCGCAACGTCGTCGATGCCTACCGCTACTGGAGCAGGGAAGCGATCAAAAAGGACATCGATAAGCGCCGGCATAGCCTGCACATCGCTATCGAGAACTTTGAAAACGATGCCAATATTGGCACCGTCGTGCGTACCGCCAACGCCTTCGCCGTCGATACCGTGCACATCGTCGGCCGCCGGCGGTGGAATCGGCGTGGGGCAATGGTGACGGATAGGTACCAGCACTTGATGCACCATGAGAGCGTCGAGAAGCTTATTGCGTGGGCGGCCGAGGAGGGGCTAACCGTCGTCGCCATCGATAACACCCCCGGTTGCGTGCCCCTGGAAACGGCCGAGCTACCCGAGCGCAGCCTTCTACTTTTCGGCCAGGAAGGCCCCGGCGTGTCACAAGCAGCCCAGGACGCCGCTGTGATGACCTGCTCCATCGCCCAGTTCGGCTCTACTCGTTCCATCAATGCAGGCGTCGCGGCCGGAATCGCCATGCACGCCTGGATTCGCCAGCACGCTAATCTAGCCGATTCTTGGTAGGAAGATCGTTACACTAGCTATATCTACCCGCGTAACTGGAGTGATAGAGGAATCGTGGAAGAAAAATGGGCCCACCGCGCCGAACTTGCAGAAGCGGCCATCAATGAGCGCCACGCGCACCCTGTGTGGGGCCTGCCGCGCACCAATCTTGCGGTGGTGAGCTGGCCGCCTACCACGAAAGAAAAGCTCTTCATCCATTGGCACTACTGGTGGCAGGCCCATTATTTGGATTGCCTCGTTGATGCGGCGCTGCGCAATAACACCAAGGTGCGCCGGCAGCGCATCTTCGACACCATGCGGGGTATTCGTATCCGCAACCTGACGCAGCTGACGAAGAATAAATACTACGATGACAAGGCGTGGCTCGCTTTGGCCTTCGGCCGCGTGGAGGAGCTAAAGAAGGCGAAGACGCCGAAGCGTTTGGCGGAGCTGCAGCGCAATATCCACGAAGGACTCGATGAATCGCTCGGCGTGTTGCCGTGGCGCCTCGGCGAGAATTTCATGAACGTGCCTTCCAATGGCCCGGGTGCCATCATGTTGGCGCGGATGGGGCGCATTGAGGAAGCGCGCCACATCATCGACTGGATCTACGATCACCTGCTTGA
Organism: Corynebacterium kefirresidentii; assembly: GCA_002154655.1. Lineage (GTDB taxonomy): Bacteria > Actinomycetota > Actinomycetes > Mycobacteriales > Mycobacteriaceae > Corynebacterium > Corynebacterium kefirresidentii. Next base: position 10,340 of record NGUZ01000014.1, on the reverse strand, counting down.
TGACGACGGCTACATCATGGACGGCGTGCGCATGCGCATGGACGGCCCTGAGGTGGTAAAAAACATCCACCCCTACTGCCAAGGCGTGGTCCTAGGTGCGTGCTTGGAAATTGTGCTGGCGCTGCGGGAAAAGGCCGGTATCGGTGATTTGGAGCAGATCGACAGCGTACACGAGGCCGAGCTGGCTTCCGAGATGATGGACTACATAATCCGTATCCGCGGCCTGGTGCAGACCGTGGCTTCGGGCATGGCTACCCCCTCGGGCGTGGTGGACTGGGAGACCGGCGATGGTGACGGTGGCCTGTTTAAGGGCATTTTGATGCGCTATCTTGCCGACGTCGCCGTGCGCCTGCCCGGCGATTCTCCCGCCAACCGTGCGACGAAGAAGCTGGCCGCGCGCATGGTGATGGCCTCGGCCGAGTCGGTGTGGGAGCACCGCTTAGAGGTTGATGGTCTGCCGATCTTCGGCTCTGATTGGTTGTCCGATGCGCGCCTGCCGCATAACTACGGCTTCGGCCGGCGCACCATGAGTGAGAAGGTAGGCATCATCCGCGTGGACGAGCGCGATTTATCCGTGCAACTTTCCGGATGGATGCTGATGGAAGCCTGCGCTCGCGTGACGCGGCATCTATCTAAATAGTCCGCAGGGGCGGGCCAGTTGTGCGGCGCGCATAGACGGGTTGAAAATGTCACAGAGTTTTTGCGGCAGAAATTCCGTGAAACGGGCATACTTGGGTGCTGGAACGTGTTTGACCACAAACCCACTTTTAAGGATGGAAATTCATGCCAATTGCAACCCCTGAGGTCTATAACGAGATGCTGGATACCGCGAAGAAGAATGGCTTCGCGTTCCCAGCTATCAACTGCACCTCTTCTGAGACCATTAACGCAGCTCTGAAGGGCTTTGCGGAGGCCGAGTCCGACGGCATCATCCAGTTCTCTACCGGCGGCGCAGCCTTCGGTTCCGGCCTGGCACTGAAGGACAAGGTCAAGGGTGCTCAGGCATTGGCCGCATTCGCTCATGAGGCCGCGAAGCACTACGGCGTCAATATCGCGCTGCACACCGACCACTGCCAGAAGGAGGTACTCGATGAGTACGTCCGCCCGTTGCTGGCTATCTCCCAGGAGCGCGTCGACCGCGGCGAGAACCCGCTGTTCCAGTCCCACATGTGGGACGGCTCCGCTATTCCAATCGACGAGAACCTGGTCATCGCCCAGGAGCTGCTGGAAAAGGCTAAGAACGCGCACGTCATCCTCGAGGCTGAGATCGGCGTCGTCGGCGGCGAAGAGGACGGCGTTCAGGCTAAGGCAGGCGCTAACCTGTACACCTCCCCAGAGGACTTTGAGAAGACCATCGATGCCCTGGGCACTGGCGAGAAGGGCCGCTACATGCTGGCCGCTACCTTCGGCAACGTTCACGGCGTCTACAAGCCAGGCAACGTGAAGCTGCGCCCAGAGGTCCTGCTTGAGGGCCAGAAGGTTGCACAGAAGAAGCTCGGCCTGGGTGAGGACGAGTACGCCTTCGACTTCGTCTTCCACGGTGGCTCCGGCTCCGAGAAGGAAAAGATTGAAGAGGCACTTCGCTACGGCGTCATCAAGATGAACGTGGACACCGATACCCAGTATGCCTTTACCAACCCGATTGCCCGCCACATGATGGAGAACTACGACGGCGTCTTCAAGATTGACGGCGAGGTTGGCAACAAGAAGGTTTATGACCCACGCTCCTACCTGAAGAAGGCAGAGCAGGGCATGTCCGAGCGTGTCATTGAGTCTTGCCAGGACCTGCACTCTGTGGGCAAGTCCCTCTCCAAGTAGCGTCTCCAAGCTGCGACAGCCTCTTAAGTAGGCACGCCGAACTGGCCGCTTCCCCGCGTGGGAGGCGGCCTTTTTATGCCTTCGGCTAGGACCAGGTTTCCGCGGGCGGCGCTGGCGGGGAGGTGCTGGCTGGTGGTGGGACCGGGGGCTAAGGGCTGGGTGGCTATGTGTGGGGATTCGGTGGACGGGCGGGGCTGGGGACGAAGCGTGGGGTATTGCTCCACGGCGGCACCCAGGCGATGCGGCCATTGACGCGCACCATGCGGCCGCGTTCTGTGGGTCGGGAGGGGTCATCTTGGTTGACGGCGTTGTGGTGCGCGCACAAGGTGACCAGATTTTCTTGGTTTGTGGGTCCGCCAGTGGACCAGGCGGTGAGGTGGTGGACTTGGGCGTCGTCGGCAGGCGTAGCGCAGCCCGGCCACGCGCACACGGGGTGCTCGGCCGCGGCGAGCATGCGCTGCTTCCACGTGGCCATGCGCTCGGTGCGATACAGGTTTACCGGGCCGTGCTCGGGGTGAACGAGGCTGACGTAGCCGCGCCGGGCGAGAGCACGGGCAACCAGCTGTGCGCCGGTCATGCGGGCGCCGTTGGTGAGCTGGAGGGTGATATCGGAGGTGTCGGAAGGCGCGGCGACGATGCGGTCGAGCTGGTCTAGGGTGAGGATGACATTGGTATGCACGGCCGGCAGCGCGCCGGGATTGCCCTCGAGGAGGACCTTCTTGGCGGCGGCGAGGGGATCGTCTTTATTCACGGAGGAGAGCACGCCCTTGATATCGGCGATATCGGTGGGATCGGCCGTAATGGAGATGGTGTGTGGGCCGTCGGGGCGGCGGGTATAGCGCACGCCGGGCTCCGGGCGGCGGGGCGGATTGATCTGCTTGAGCAGCTTCTTGGCCACGGAGGGAATCAGGCGGGCCTCGGTGCGGCAGAGTTTTAGGCGCACATCCCAGGCGCGGTTGGTATCGCGCACGCGGCGGGTATAAGACTCGATGCTATCGAGCGTGGTGAGGTCATGGCCGCGGCTGCGGGCGGCCTCGCGGGCGTGGCGCTGCTTGCGGGTATTCGACGTGCGGCCGAAGTAGACGTGCTGCAGGCGGGTGAGCTGGGCAGCCAGAAGGGGACTGGCTCCGGCTTCGAGAAGCGAGTTTTCGGAGCAGCCCTGAAATTCGGCGACGAGGTCGACGCCGCGGCGGCATAGCAAGAGAAATTCGGTGTTCACACGACCGAAGCTAAGAGGTGCGCGAAGGGCGAACAAGCGGTGCGCGGCCGGGGAAGGAGAAATTGTGGATGGGTGGGGGAAAAGGGGGCGTCGGCAAGAGCTGTCCACAAGCTAGCCGGCGGCCGAGATGCGCGGGGGCGGCGGCGATGGTAGGGGCGGTCTTCTATGCTGGAAGTCATGTCGGAAGCGAAGGAAAGAGTCTCAACGCGGCAAAAGCTGCGGGTGATTGACCGCTCGGTACTCTCGCGGGTAAACCGCATCCGTTCGCGGTTTGTTTATATTGTGCAGGCGACCATTGGTGCGGCGCTCGCGTACTGGGTGGCCGGCGATGTGGTGGGGCACCCGCAGCCGTTCTTTGCGCCGATTTCTGCAGTCATCATTCTGGGGATGTCCGGTGGGGACAGGATGAAGAAGGCGCTGGAGATGTCGATTGGCGGCATTATCGGCGTAGCCGTGGGCGACCTGCTCTTTCAGATTGTGGGGCAGGGGCCGTTCCAGATTTTCTTCATTGTGGGCGCGGGCCTGGTGGTGGGCTCGTTTTTGACCAAGTCGCCGCTGATTACTAACCAGATTGTCTTTGGCGCGATTTTGATTGCGACGATTTTTCCACCCACGGAGGGCCCGGGTGGCCTGCACCGCGCGATCGACGCGATGATTGGCTCGGGCATTGGCCTGATAACCATCGCGTTGATTCCCAATTCGCCGTTGGTGGAGGCGCGGCGCGAGGTATCGAAGGTGCTTAAAATTGCCTCAAGCATTCTTGCCGACGTCACGTATGGCATCCGCCAGCAAGACCCCGCCGTTATCCGCGATGCGCGCGAGGCGGTCCGCGGTACGCAAGACAGCGTGAATACCCTGCTGAGCGCGGCACAGTCAGGCAGGGAGGCCTCGGAGGTCTCGCCCCTGTTGTGGGCATCGCGGCGCAGCATTCGCTCGCTGGAGCGCATCCTCATGCCGGTAGATAACGCGGTGCGCGGTGTGCGCGTGCTCTCCCGCCAGGCATTGGGCCTGACGGAGGACCGCGATAAGGTTTCGGACGAGCAGGTGGAATTGCTCGATGAGCTTTCTGAAATCATGCTCGCCATCAGCGAGCTCTACGGCCAAGGCAAACAGCACGGGCACGACGAAGCGATTGAGATTCCGGACCTCGTGCAGCGTCTGCGCATCGTGGGCGGGCGCGCCGGGCTAGACATCATTGACAAGGACGGCACGTTATCGGCCTATATGATTTTGGGCCAGACGCGTTCCATTGTGGTCGACATGCTCATGGTGTGCGGGCTCTCGCGTGAGTCGGCCGTGGCGCACCTGGTACCGACATCGCAGCATCCGGCCTATCCGCCCGAGGTGTGGGGGCGCGACGACTAACGTCGTCGGAAGCAAGGACGTCGGGCGGGGGCTAAGGGCGGACGATCTGGAGATCGCGCAGGTGGCGGTAGAAGGTCACGCGGGTCACCGGCCGCTTGTGGGGGACCGAATCGACGATGACGCGCAGCTGTGGGCCGCCGGCCTGGACGGCGCGGCCGGTGCGTACGGATTCGGGGTCGAGCTGGCAAGGCTTGCGCAGGAGCGAGCGGAGGCGGCCCTGGGACTCGACGGGGGAAGTAGCGCGGGCGGCGAGGATGCCGGGGGCGTCGGTCATCGGGACGAGGCGTGCGCCGAAGGTTTTGGGGGAGGAGGCGGCGAGCGTGTGGTCGTCGATGATGATTTCGCCGGTGAAAGCGCCGTTTGCGGCATCTGAGATGGTGGCAGAGCCAGCGACCGCGAGGCCGGAATCGTTGCGGATGAGAGGGGCTGGGCGGACCGGAGCGGTGCGGGCGAAGTGGAGGGCTTCGGCCGGGTCGGTGGGAAGCCCCCAGTTCTGTGCGGCGGCGGAAGGAGCGGCGGCCGAGGGGACTGGGATGAAGGCGACCTCGGCCCAGAGGCGATCGGAGCGCATGAGGCGGGTGAGCACGGCCGAGAGGGCGGCATCGGAGCCGGCGACGACGATGCGGGCGGGCTCTGTGAGGTGGGGCGCCTGCGGGGCTGGCTCCGGTGCGCCGAGGTGGCGGACGTCGGGTTGCGCGGCGATGTCGTCTAGTGAGGGGGTGGGGTCGGTGGGAAGGAGGGGGGATAGGAAGGCGTCGATAAGCGCGAGCTCTTTGCGGGTAGGAACGGCCGAGAGATCGTGGGCCTCAGTGGGCATGGGGATGTCCGGGGCGCCGCAGCGGAGGAACAAAAAACGCATGCGCACCATGCTACGCGCGCTTTTTGGGCCGGGAAAGTGTAAAGTTGGAGAGTATTTTGGCTTCAATAATGAGGAAGTGACTAAACAATGGCAGCGATCGTCATTGTCGGCGCCCAGTGGGGCGACGAAGGCAAGGGCAAAGCGACCGACATCCTCGGCGGCAAGGTTGACTACGTGGTCAAGCCGAACGGCGGCAATAACGCCGGCCACACCGTCGTGGTAGGCGGCGATAAATATGAGCTGAAGCTCCTGCCGGCCGGCATTTTGTCTGAGAACGCTACCCCGGTGCTGGGCAATGGCGTGGTAATTAACCTCGAGGCGCTCTTTGATGAAATTGATGGCCTCGAAGCCCGCGGTGCGAATGCCTCGCGCCTGAAGATTTCCGCCAATGCGCACCTAGTGGCGCCCTACCACCAGACGCTTGACCGCGTGCAGGAGCGCTTCCTGGGCAAGCGCGCGATTGGCACCACCGGCCGCGGCATTGGTCCGACCTATGCCGACAAGGTCGCGCGCATCGGTATCCGTGTGCAGGACATCTTTGATGAGTCCATCCTGCGCCAGAAGGTGGAGTCTGCGCTGGACATCAAGAACCAGATGCTGGTGAAGATGTACAACCGCAAGGCCATCGAGGCAGACCAGATTGTGGAATACTTCTTGAGCTACCGCGATCGCCTACGCCCGATGGTTATCGATGCCGAGCTCGAGCTCAACAAAGCCCTCGAGTCCGGTAAGCACGTACTCATGGAGGGCGGCCAGGCCACCATGCTGGATGTGGACCATGGCACTTACCCGTTCGTGACCTCGTCTAACCCGACCGCCGGTGGTGCTTCCGTGGGTTCCGGCATTGGCCCAACCCGCATCAAAACCTCCCTGGGCATCATCAAGGCCTACACCACCCGCGTGGGTGCTGGCCCGTTCCCGACTGAGCTCTTTGATAAGTGGGGCGAGTACCTGCAGACCACCGGCGGCGAGATCGGCGTCAACACCGGCCGTAAGCGCCGTTGTGGCTGGTACGACTCCGTCATTGCGCGCTACGCCACCCGCGTGAACGGCTTTACCGATTACTTCCTGACCAAGCTGGACGTTCTCACCGGTATTGGCGAGATTCCTATCTGCGTGGCCTACGACGTCGACGGCAAGCGCTACGACGAGCTGCCGCTTACCCAGTCCGAGTTCCACCACGCCGAGCCCATTTTTGAGACCATGCCTGCCTGGGACGAGGACATCACGGAATGCTCCACCTTTGAGGAGCTGCCGCAAAAGGCCCAAGACTACGTCCTGCGCCTAGAGGAGCTGTCCGGCTGCCGCATTTCCTATATCGGCGTCGGTCCTGGCCGCGACCAGACCATCGTGCGTCACGATGTGATGGAGGATCAGTAAAGCAAGTCTGCTTTCAATCGTCATATGAGCCCCGCCGCGTAGTGTTTCCACTGCGTGGCGGGGCTCTTGGTATTTCTTCGGAAGCTGCTTGCGTAGCTACAGGAGGGGAGGAGTGGCACCTCTCCTAACGCGCTCGATAAGACTTCTTTCCCAGGCGACAGTAGTAGATAACACCATCAATTTACTTTAAAAAGTTTATTGAAAATACCAAGGAAACCACGACGGCTTCAGTCCCCTAGCATCGGCATATTCGACACAGTGACAAATAAAGGTGAAGGTGTCCTACCTCCGAACCTCCGCCATTGTAGGGGTGGTAACTGATCTACCTTCGCTTGCAGTGAACTATTGAAGTGCGACGGGTCCCTCTTTGTTGAGGGGGCTAGGGCAGGAATGAAGGTGTCGCAACGGTTGTTGTTCAAGCCGCATCGACTACGCTGGGTGCGTCCTTCTGCAAAGCCTATCCTTTTGGATTCTCGGGCATCGAGCGATGCCACTGTATCCCGGCCGCAATCGGCGGGGGTCTTGCTGCTGTTCCTGGCTACGCTCAGCTTTATAGATTAGCCGTGAATATCTCCGGCTTCCCCACGGGTAGAGCAGGTTCCTGTACTGATTAGTGGCATTGTCTGCCAGTTTATTACCCAGATTTTCCCGTTAACGAACCGACAGGACATCTACAGCGGGTCGCCGGCTCACTAGCCTAACCAGTTTGATGTGATGCTGAAGCGCTCCTTTATGAATCGCGTGGCATTCCACTGTTTGGGTTCTGGTCCCAGTAGCTAACATTTGTCCATAAAGGGCGGATTCCTCCAGCCCCTCTGATAGACAACCCAAGGTCTTCCTATTGCCTGGGTAATTCCCCGCTTCCTTAGGGGAGCAAGCTCCACCCTAGAGGCGAAGCGCAGGTGCTGGGATATATAGGTGCTTTTTAGCTGTCCTCACAGCCTTGACATGCTGAATTAAGTCTTTCTCTGTTGTGCATACCTAAATGATAAGTTAAAATTAAGCAGGCTTTAAGCACAGAGAATTTTCAGCTTTCGCGGACCCTATTTCCGCGCACTAATACACAGGGAGTTACTTCAATGATTATTAAGCTTTTGAGTGGCCTACTCGCCACGATTATGAGCTTCTTTGGCCTGGGCGCCCCAGCGCAGGAGGCTGCGCCGGCACCTGAGCAGAAGCAGGTTGCTGTTGCTGAGCAGGGCAACACCGACGACGTGCAGGCTCTTATCGACGCCGCGCATGCCGAAGCCGGCTACGACTTTATCAGTGTCCGCTATGAAGGCGACACCGCCAATATTGTCCTGAATCCGGAGACCTACAACCCGGACAAGGACGACGTTACTTTCGAGGCAGTCTCCCAGCTCCTGCAGGAGAAGGGTTACCAGGTCACTGCCGTTCTTTAAGGCCTGGTATATTCCTTCAGGATCCGCACTGCGGTCTAGGTAAAGCATTTGCTCGCCGAGGCCCGTGCGGATTTTTCTTTGCCCAATTCTCCCTCACCCTTGTGTGAGGCCCCTAAGTGTGATTGTGGACACCCTGGGCAGAGTTTTTGCTCACATATGCCTTCTTGAAGGTGAATGGCAATAAGATTAAGGCTTACTACACGTCTGGTATATCGAACGTGTGCACGCTCCGTTCGAATGATCTCCAGTCACACCTGTAGCACCAACCTTCTGTGGATAGTCCCAGATTAACGCGAAGAAATTCCGTGCAAATCTCCCTTTTAAATTTGCACGAAATTAGATAAAGCGCAGCGTGTGGAAGTGTTTATATGAGTCTTGTTAAATCTAATCTTAGTATTGGTTAAGGTATCGGTTTAACTCTCTAGTCTTAGAAAATGCCTAGCGGGTGCCGAACATATGTATTTAAAACTGGGCTGCCCGTGAAAATAAAAGCAACTACCTGTGGGTGTGAGATTAGAATTCCTGCATAACGTGCAGTTTCCTAATGTTTTCTGGCTGGCGCCTTAAATTTTCCCGTGATATTATCCTGAGAGCACAATAAGAGTTAATCCAGAATTGGGTTCAAAACCCTGATTAACCGCAGTGTGTTCAAGTCTCAATTTCAGGTTCTGTTCAGCGAAAACACTCGCCGTACAGGAAAACGAATGTAAGTATTTGTACCGCTCGAAGAGGAAAGAATGAGTAAATTAAGAAACATATCCCGAGAGGGGTGGATGGTCTTTACTGCAGTGCTTGCTGCAATTGCGGTAATTGCGGCCATGGTCACCGTTCCCGGGGCTGGCGCTGCTAGAGCTGCGGATGATGGCAGAATTTCAGTGACTCCGAATGAAGATTTGGGGCCTGAGCATTCAAAAGGTGGCTCTGACGAAGATTTTGCTGGTCTAGTCTGGGCGGGTAAACCGATTAGTACCGGCTTTGGTCAAGGAAATCAGAAAAATAACGCGGGCTGGGGGTGGTGTATCGACACGCTCGCGCTTGACCCAATGCAGAATAGGTATCTATATGATAAGGATCAGGCTGGTAAGGCATCAATTCCGGATGGTCTTCATGATGCAGCAATTAACGTCGCTATCAAGCTTCGGGACGCTACGGCCAAGAAAGACTTGGCAGCAGCGTCAAATTACACGGTCTATCTAGTCGCGCTGATCGGTGCCCCAGCGAGCCGTCCAGCGGCTAACTTGACTATTACTGGAGAGGATCCTAGCTATCAAGATCCGTTTGGTAAGGACAATTATCCAAATTTCACTGGTTCCGAAAAAGAGTTTAAGGAACTGACCGGGCTAGAAATAGTTGATGCGCAGCAAGTGTTTGCGGATAAAGCATTTAAAAAGGATCCAAACGTAGAAATTCCAAAGTACGCGCCAGATGCGTATATCACGATTCTTGGTCCAGACGGCGACTTGAACGGTAAGCCAAATGGCCAGCGTGTATTTACCCCAGATCAGCCTGGATTGCCAGAAGATGGAGGAAGTGGTTCTAACCCGTCCACTAAGACGCCGTCTATTAAGACTGAGGCTAAGTTTGCTGAGGGTTCGTCTCGTGTCGTCAATGGTGCGGTTGTTACTGACACTGTGACCTATGAGGGTCTGGTTGATGGTAAGAACTACCACCTGGATGCGAAGTTGATGTCCAAGGACGGTAAGACTGTTCTGGGTACTGGTTCTGCTGATTTTGAGGCGGATTCTTCTAAGGGCTTCACCACGGTTGATATCAAGGTTGATAATGCTGAGAAGCCGGTTGATGCTGCTGTTGCGTTTGAGGAGTTGACCTCTACTGAGGTTGAGTCCAATGGTGATGAGACTCCGAATAACGAGACTCCGAATAAGATTGCGGAGCACAAGGATCTCAACGACGGTAAGCAGACTGTTAACTCCAAGAAGACTTTGGAGCCGTCTATTAAGACTGAGGCTAAGTTTGCTGAGGGTTCGTCTCGTGTCGTCAATGGTGCGGTTGTTACTGACACTGTGACCTATGAGGGTCTGGTTGATGGTAAGAACTACCACCTGGATGCGAAGTTGATGTCCAAGGACGGTAAGACTGTTCTGGGTACTGGTTCTGCTGATTTTGAGGCGGATTCTTCTAAGGGCTTCACCACGGTTGATATCAAGGTTGATAATGCTGAGAAGCCGGTTGATGCTGCTGTTGCGTTTGAGGAGTTGACCTCTACTGAGGTTGAGTCCAATGGTGATGAGACTCCGAATAACGAGACTCCGAATAAGATTGCGGAGCACAAGGA
>NGUZ01000148.1 GCA_002154655.1 Corynebacterium kefirresidentii | reverse complement strand
ATAGATGAACTCGCAGGACAACTTGATGCGAAGGTCGTTATGCCAATTTATCCTAAAGTACCTCATCGTGATTATCGTACGACATTCGAATTATTAAAACTTATTTATGATAAACAAGCTGCCAAAGTTGAAAGTAGTGAACAGCTTATTGTGATGGGAGATTCTGCAGGGGGACAAATTGCATTGTCATTTCCCGAATATTTAAAAGCAGAAACTACACTTCCACAACCGGGACATATTGTAATGCTATCTCCAGTGTTAGATGGTACGTTAAGCAATCCAGATGCTAAAACGTATGAACGCATTGATCCAATGTTAGGTATAGAAGGTAGTAA
>NGUZ01000147.1 GCA_002154655.1 Corynebacterium kefirresidentii | reverse complement strand
GAAGAAATGTACAATAAAATTAAAGATAGACTGAATGAACGTGTGAATACAAAAGTGGTTGCTCACACATCTGTGTTTAGAGGTAAACTCACATGCCCAACATGTGGCGCTAAATTAACGATGAATACCAATCGAAAGAAAACACAAAATGGCTATACAACGCATAAAAATTATTACTGCAATAATTGTAAAATAATGCCTAACTTAAAACCAGTTTATATAAAAGAACGGGAGGTATTACGAGTATTTTATGACTACTTACTCAATCTAAATTTAGAGAAATATGAAATTGAAGAAAAACAAAGTGAGCCTGAAATAACTGTTGATATCCACAAAG
>NGUZ01000146.1 GCA_002154655.1 Corynebacterium kefirresidentii | reverse complement strand
AAACGATTGACCATACAGCTAATGCAGTGGCCCTTTCTTTAGGGTTTTCAAAAATTACTCTTATCATTGAAAGAGTAGTTGGCATTATTAAAGCACCTGCAATACCAAGTAAAAATCGAATAGCTATTACGAACTCTGCACTTTCTGCGAAAAATATAGCTAATGAAACGAGGCCAAATAAAGCAAATCCAGTTAATAATGCTTTTTTTCTTCCCCATTTATCAGCAAAGGCACTCAATGGAATTATAAAGCCAGCTAAAACAAGAGAGTATATATCAACTATCCATAACTGTTGGGTACCAGAAGGCTCTAACTCTCTTACTAATTCCGGTAAAGCC
>NGUZ01000145.1 GCA_002154655.1 Corynebacterium kefirresidentii | reverse complement strand
TTGCTCTTACTTTTTTACCTCTGACTTCACTTGTTTCTAGTGACCACTCGGCATCTTCAAATGCGCGACGTGCTGCAAGTATTGCTCTTTCTGCATCTTCAGCAGTACCTTCTGCAACCGTAAAGATAACTTCTTGGTTATAAGGATTAATAATATCTCTTGTATTTTTATTTGAACTTTCTACCCATTCACCATCGATATATTGACGATTAGACAATTTCTCTACAAGTTCCATCAAACTACCTCCGTTAAGTTTGTTAAATTTTTATTTAACGAATTTTACAAAACTAGATTATCACACTTTCCACAGTCTTGCAAACGACACATATCTGCACATTT
>NGUZ01000144.1 GCA_002154655.1 Corynebacterium kefirresidentii | reverse complement strand
AAAAACATATTTATATGGTTGGAATGAACGATGGTGCTATGCCGCAACCGGTTTCTTCTTCTAGTCTAATAACAGATGAAGAAAAGAAAGTGTTTGAACAACAAGCACAAGTTGAATTAAGTCCTACATCAGATATCTTACAAATGGATGAAGCGTTTGTTTGTTATATTGCAATGACACGAGGCAGTGAACAAGTTACATTTTCATATAGTTTAATGGGTGCACAAGGTGAGGATAAAGAAAAAAGTCCATTTATAGACCAAATACAAGGGTTGTTCAATGGGTTAGAAGTAATGAATATTCATTATCAACATAATGCACAACCTTTATCGTTAATGGAGCATCC
>NGUZ01000143.1 GCA_002154655.1 Corynebacterium kefirresidentii | reverse complement strand
TTTATGACAATACTCAATCGACTTGTTTGTGAACTGTTTTAGCACCCCTTTTCAGAAAAAGAAGAAAAACACTAGAACATTTGTGTGACGTATAAACTAAATTCCTACAAAATTTCACTAAACACGTTAAAATGGTGGTGGGTATTATAATTAAGGGACTAAACAATTAACTTTGGAGATGAGCGCCAAGTGGATTTCAATATATTAGATTATGCCATGATTGATGAAGGCAAGGATGCGACGCAAGCTTTACAAGATACCACAAGACTTGCGAAACTCGCTGATGACTTAGGCTACAAGCGTTTCTGGTTAACAGAACATCATGATGTTCCAGCGTTTGCGAGTG
>NGUZ01000142.1 GCA_002154655.1 Corynebacterium kefirresidentii | reverse complement strand
ATGATGTCGTTAGCACTTCTAAAACGATACTCAGTTTCTCCCTTTTTGCCACCACGTTTCTTTTGTTCAGCCTGAGCGTCACGTATAGCAAAAGCAAGTTTGTACATATCCATATCTTTATCGAGTTGTTCGTATTCCAACGACCACATGCGATAATTGAATTCTCTTAACGTCATCATTTCTATTTTGGTTAAGTCGTACATTTTTAATTTACTCATACAGATAATGACGACTTTATCAAACGTTAATACATCATCATTTACTTCTTGCTTTTCTTGTCTTGTTTGTACTCGTCTGGCACTAGGTTTTGGGTTAAAGGTCTCTTTCCCAATTCTTCGATGATTTGT
>NGUZ01000141.1 GCA_002154655.1 Corynebacterium kefirresidentii | reverse complement strand
CGATTTACCATTACGACCATTACCGTATAAAACCATTAATACTTGTTCGGTTGTGTACCCTGATAAAGAATAACCGACTGCTCTTTGGATAAATTTAATAAGTTCTCGATTATCTAAGAATATGTCATTAAGAAATTCTTCCCACTTAGGACAATCTGATTTATCGGTGTATTCAACATTAGATATTTTGGTAAAATATTGCTGCTTGTCATGTTCTTTAAGTTCGCCAGTTTTTAAATTAAGATAGCCATTTTGGGTATTAAATAAATCGAAATCTTTATCAAATGTTTCGTTTGTAACTGGTAATAAGTGTTCACATTCTTTTAGCATGTTTACTTTTTTATTGTG
>NGUZ01000140.1 GCA_002154655.1 Corynebacterium kefirresidentii | reverse complement strand
CACGAGATTTAAATTTGATTGCCGCAGATAACTTTGCCAGAGCAGCAGCTCAACAAGGTGTGTCTAAAATAGTATATATAAGTGGTAGTCGATTTGATATTGAGACAGTACAAAGGCTAGAGAATTACGGCGTTCCTGTGGAAAAGACAAACACACAAATTAAACGACCACATATAAATGCTGAATTACAGATGTCTAAATATGATGATATAAGAACAGCGATGCGAATGATATTACCTAGGAAATGGACATTATCCTATCTAGTAGACTACTTTATGAAATGGCTTAATGATACACGTGGTACATTCATGCACACATATCAAGATAATGATAGATACATTGTTTATGCAC
>NGUZ01000139.1 GCA_002154655.1 Corynebacterium kefirresidentii | reverse complement strand
CCATAGATAATGCAAGGTTACATTATCTATGGGCTTTAATTGATTTTTAGTGAGCGTTGCTTACTTCATGTGCTAGAACGATTTCATTGTAATTGATGTTTTCTCGTAATTGGGTTGCAACTTCATTAGTTACTTTATTTCGTGAAATTAATTCATCTAAAATGGTACGTTGGATGTATAATGCTTCCAATTTTACATCTTGTTGTTGCTGTGTAGTAAGTTCATATACTTCTTTGTTTTGATTTTTTTGTTGCTTTCTATTCTTATTGTGACGAATCGTACGAGATAAGTTGTGATATTGGTTAATAATTAAACTCACTTCTAAGACATTTGAACTATTTTGTTCTTGACGCATTTT
>NGUZ01000013.1 GCA_002154655.1 Corynebacterium kefirresidentii | reverse complement strand
CTTGAAGCCCTAACCGCCTAGAATTAAACCAGTCCAACTTTCGGGGGCCAGTTCACTGGTGTGTCTGCGGGGGCGAAAAGCGTCGACGTCATGAGCGCCGCGGTCACCGCCGCATTGGTACTACCTGAAGTCGAATAATGATCATGAGCATGACTATACACCGATAGGTATTACGGTTATGGCAGTTACCCCCATTTGGGATCAGTTTCCCACATAGTGAGACATGCGTGAAAATAGGTTAGCCCTCACCCACCCTTGTGAATTAGGCTTGCACACTATGACTCCACCACCTAAGGACAATAAACCTCATCAGTCCACCACCCAGGCAGAGGTTTTCAAGCCATCCCGTGACCACATCTTGGGCATCCTTATCCTGTCCACCATTGCGCTATTGAGCATTGGGTGGGCCCCCAAATACCTCGCATGGCTGTTTATCATCCCCGTCCTTGGGCTGTGGTGGGTCATAAAATCCCGCACCAAGGTCTCCGAATCCGGGATCGACATTTCCTATGCTTTCCGGAAAAAGGTCCAGATCCCCTGGGACGATTTTGCCGGTATCGGGTTCCAACGCTCCCGCGCCTTTGCTCGTACGAGAAGCGGCGCGGAGCACAACCTGCCCGGTATCACCTTTAACTCGCTCCCACGCCTTTCGGAGGCCTCCCGCGGCCGCATCCCGGACGCCCTTACCCAGGGCCGTGAAGCGGCAGATGAAAAGGTGGTTATCGTCCACCGCGACGGCCAGCAAGTCCTGCTCAGCAAAGAAGAGTATGCGGACTACCTTGAGCGCCACCCCGAGCTCAAGCCCTCGGCCGAAAACTAAATACGCCACCGACGCTCTCCCCCACATCCCTTGAAGGAATGGTGACTTTAAACCATGTTCCCGCTGCGCTCAAAAGTAACTACCGTCGGCCGCCAGGCCTCTGGCGCCCGGGCCCTGTGGCGCGCAACCGGTACCAAGGAAAATGATTTTGGTAAACCGATCGTCGCCATCGCCAACTCCTATACCCAATTCGTCCCCGGCCACGTGCACCTCAAAAACGTCGGCGATATTGTCGCCGATGCCGTACGTGAGGCCGGCGGAGTGCCCAAGGAATTCAACACCATCGCAGTCGATGATGGCATTGCCATGGGCCATAGCGGCATGCTGTACTCGCTTCCCTCCCGCGAAATCATCTCCGATTCCATCGAGTACATGGCCAATGCCCACACTGCCGACGCCCTGGTATGCATCTCCAACTGCGATAAAATCACCCCCGGCATGCTCAATGCTGCCCTGCGGTTAAATATCCCCACCATCTTTGTCTCCGGTGGGCCAATGGAGGCAGGTAAGGCGGTCGTTGTAGACGGCGTAGCCCACGCCCCAACCGACCTCATTACGGCGATTACGGCCTCCGCCAATGATGAGGTCTCGGATGAAGGACTGACTCAGGTCGAAGCATCTGCCTGCCCCACCTGTGGTTCCTGCTCCGGCATGTTTACCGCCAACTCTATGAACTGCCTGACCGAGGCGCTCGGCCTAGCGCTGCCCGGCAACGGTACCACCTTGGCCACCCACACGGCCCGCCGCGACCTATTCGAAAAGGCCGGCACCACCATCGTCGATATGTGCCGTCGCTATTACGGCGAAGAAGACGAATCGGTGCTTCCGCGCAATATTGCTACCAAGGAAGCTTTCACTAACGCCATGGCCCTAGACATGGCCATGGGTGGATCCACCAATACCATCCTGCACACCTTGGCGGCCGCGCAGGAAGGCGAGGTGGACTTCACCCTGGATGACATCAACGACATCTCCTACCGCGTACCCTGCCTGTCCAAGGTAGCGCCCAACGGGACCTACCACATTGAAGATGTTCACCGCGCCGGCGGCATTCCCGCAATCTTGGGCGAGCTTCGCCGCGCCGGGCACCTCAATCTCAAGGTACATACAGCGCTATATGACAACGCCGAACAGTGGCTCGATGACTGGGATATCCGCAACCCTCACGCCACCGATGAGGCCCGCGAACTCTACTACGCCGCCCCCGGCGGCGTGCGCACCACGGAGCCCTTCTCCCAATCCAACCGCTGGGACGAGCTCGATACCGACGCCGCCAATGGCTGCATCCACGACGCCGAGCATGCCTTTTCTTCCGATGGTGGCCTCGTTGTCCTGCGCGGCAACCTCGCTCCCGACGGGGCCATCGTCAAGGCAGCGGGCGTCGAAGAGGAGCTGTGGACCTTCTCCGGCCCTGCACGGGTCGTGGAATCCCAGGAAGAAGCGGTATCTATCATCCTCAATAAGGAGGTTCAGCCGGGCGATGTCGTGGTCATCCGCTATGAAGGCCCGGCCGGTGGGCCTGGCATGCAAGAGATGCTCCACCCGACTTCCTTCCTCAAGGGCGCCGGATTGGGCAAGGCATGTGCCTTGATTACCGACGGCCGCTTCTCCGGCGGTACTTCCGGCCTATCTATCGGACACATCTCCCCCGAGGCTGCTCACCAAGGACTTATCGGGCTCATCGAAAACGGCGACACCATCTCCATTAATATCCACGAGCGCGAGCTCACCCTAGACGTGGATGAGGAAGTACTGGAGCGCCGCCGCGCCGCCCAAGAACAGCGCGAATCCCCTTGGACCCCAGTAAGCCGAAACCGCCCGATCACTAAGGCACTGCGTGCATATGCGGCAATGGCAACCTCAGCTGACCGCGGCGCGGTTCGCGTGGTTGACGGTTATGTGAATTAGCAGGAGATAGCTGCTAAATTGCTGTGCTTCGGTGGGGTGCGCGCCTTTTGCCTGCAAATCGCATAAGATATCCTGCGATGAAATTCGCGCGTACCCCGTTATTCCGCTATGCCCTGGCCTTACTGGGGCTCATTTTTGGCGCTCGGAAGATCGTCCAAGATATCCACATTACGGACTTCCCCATCGATATGGTGGTCTACCGCGAAGGCGTCAAGGCCTTCCTTGAACACCGCTCTGTCTACAGCGAACCCATGCTGGCTGGCGATATTCAATTGCCCTTCATTTATCCACCCTTTGGCGCGCTGGTCATGGTCCCACTGACGGCCTTCGATGGCATTGACCACGACATGGCAGGCGACATCGTGGTCGTCCTCTCGGATCTTCTCGTGCTCCTCTGCCTCTACTTTGTATTCAAGGCAGTGCTGAAAAAGCCAGAGTTCCTCCTGCCCGTCACCGCCATTACTTGGGCAATTGTATTGCGCTTTGAGCCGGTTGACCTCAATAACGGCTTTGCCCAAATCAATATCGTGGTCATGACGCTCGTTGTCCTCGACCTCGTTCCGCGCCGGCGCTTCCTACCGCAAGGAATCCTGATCGGTCTGGCGGCCGCCATCAAGATAACCCCTCTGGCCATGCTGCTTTACTTCCTCATGCGCAAGGAGTGGAAGCAGATTGCCACAGCGCTCCTTTCCGCTGTCGCGGCCACACTTCTTGCCGCGGCCTTCCGCTGGGACGCGTTCGTGGAGTTCTTCAGTTCCAAATTGCTCGATATGGGCTCTGGCGGCGACTTCGGCGTGGGGACTGATTACCAGTCCAATAGTTCTATCAAGGGCGCCATTCAGCGCATGTATTCTTCTTCGGAGGCCATGGATGCCAATGGTCTGGCTATCAACATTGCTTGGATCACCGCCTCCCTCGTGGTCATTGCATTCGCGGCGTGGCTTATTAAGCGCCTGTGCGAAGAGCATTTGCTTGTCGACGCCCAGTTGGTCACCGCCCTCACCCTCCTGCTCATCTCCCCCGTTTCCTGGTCACACCACTGGGTCTGGCTCACGCTCATCATCCCAGTCTTCCTTTACCGCGCTTGGAGTTGGCTTTCTACGGGATGGGCCGCGGGCAGCCTGCTTACCGTCCTCGTCGCCTGGTCAGCCATGCTGCTGACCGTCCCGCCCAAGTGGTGGTGGGGTGATCAAGTCGATGTCCACGCCATGGAGCGCTACCAGAAGTTCTGGGTGGATGACTTCGTGTGGCTAACCATACTGACCGTCGCACTTTTCGCAGCCGCTTTCTATGCCTCCCAGCGCAATAACCGGAACGCAAATACCGCTACTCCTGCCCCGCTAGCGTCTTAAGCGCTGCAAGGTGCGAATCGAATGCCGCCTTACCTTTGGCCGTGAGCATCACCCACACCGTGTCCTTGCCACGCGAGGATCCATACTCACGAAAGCGACTGACATACCCCTCTTTTTCCAGTGCGCTTAGCTGCTTAGACAGCGTGGCATCGGATTGATTCACCTTGTCTCGAATCGCGGCAAAGCGCATCTCTTTGTTGATGGCGCCTTCCACTGCCCCGGCAGCATTAAGTACCGCACAAATCTTAAACCGGTTAAGCGGGTGGATTACTGGATCAAGCTCACTCATCACCGCTCGCCTGCTTGTCGTCTCTATGGCCACGCGTGGACATATCCATTGCTCCCGAATTGAGAGCCCAAAACATACCCAAGCCCCACAGCGTGAATACGATGGCCGCAATCACCATGTGCCCTTCGAGAAAGATCTGGAAAAACGTAGGGGCAAACATTAGAAAAAATCCGAGATAGTATTTCCAGTCCGGCTGCGGCTGGTCAAAAGGATTTTGTCTATAGCCTGCACGTACGTCACGCTTTTTAGCGCCTACCCAAAGGCCTACACCCACGCAGGCAATTATGACTCCGAGAGATAACCATAGAGGCATACCTTCCCCAAATTGGCTCAGGCCAAACCACAGTCCTGCTAACGCCGCAGCAAACAATGCATTAAGCGCGGTCTTCCGCCCTGCGCTCTGGTCTTGCTCCATTTCTTCATTAAATGCCAGTGCCTCGTGCACGCTGTCTTCCATCGTCTCTATCCCTTTCACCCTCGAACTTCGTTGTTTTCCACTTTAGAAAGTATCATACTTTCCCTCCCGGAAAGCAAGGGGTAAAAGAAAATCCGCCGCGTGCGCGACGGATAATCTTTTGGCGATTAGTTCAGCGGATTAACTCCCGCACCGAAGAACCACAGTGCTACGAGAATCGCTACGCCGATAAGCACAAAGACCCAGGAGGTGCCCAGCGGGCGGCGTGCCCACGAGCGTTTGAAGTCTAGGGAGATAAAGCCCGGGCCAGTGAACTGCAGGCCCACGGCGATAACGAAGAGGACTAGGGAAAGCCATACGGAATCTGGCCAGCTAAAGACGTCCAAGCCGGCACCAGTCTGCGCTATTTCATGCACGGCAGTAAAGCCGGTCACTACCAAGCCCAGCATGGCAGCCAGAGGCGTAATGAGTCCCAGCAACAGGAATACACCAGCGATAAGCTGCATGGTTGGAACCGCAATTGACAGTGCGGTATCCCAGGCATAGTTAGCAAAGTCGCCCTCTAGACCGGACAAGCCCTGACTATCACCGAGCTCGAAGAAGGTTTTTGCACCGGCAATGATTAGGTAGGCGCTCAGTGCGATGCGAATGAATAGCAGACCAAAGTCGATAGTGCCGCGGCGCCCATAGCGGTGGTAGCCTTCTTTTTCTTCCTGTTCCGCCTGCAAGCGGGCCTCGCGCTCCTCTACGGTTTCTGCGCTGGCGGCACCTTCTTCAGAGGCGTCGGCAGTAGCAAGTGCCGATTCCTCCTCGGCACTGACCGGCGTGGCCGACTCCGATTGCGCAAACGCTACGGTTTCCTCGCTGGCGCCGCTTTGCTGGCGCGCGGCTTCATTCGCGCTGGAGTAGGACATTACCTCAGTTTCAGGGTGGTCTTGCCGTGCCTGGGAAGGCTTGATCTCCTGCGGCTCAGCGCGGCCGGCGCGCTCGAAGAGGCCAGGTTTCGACTTCCCCTGGCCGGAGACAGAATCCTTACTAGCGGGCTTCGCGTTGTAGGTAGGCACGTCCATATCCTCATCAAACGGGGTGGCTTTATCCGGTTGCTGCTTATCGCTCATAGCTCCAACTTAGGGCACGTGCCTGCACTTTTGTGGTACCCACCACGGCGCGCCGCGCGAGCACGCGTGCTACGTCGCCACTAGATCGGCCGCAGCCTCGATTACCGAACGCGTAAGTTCGCTCAAAACCTCTGACTCCAAGCGCCAACGCTGCCAGTAGAGGTCGATATCGAGCGGGGAGTCGTCGAGAAGCACCAGCTCTTTTGCTGCCAATAGAGGCAGCGCTTGGGCCTGGGGTAGCAATCCCCACCCCAGGCCAACGCGAACGGCCTCGAGGTAGCCCTCGGAAGAGGGAATCTGTGACACCCGGGCACGCACCACGGCCGAATCAATGAAGCGCTCACGCATTGCATCATCCAGTACTTGATCGTTGGGCCCATAGCCTACAAGGGGCAAAGTTTCCCAGGTCAGGTGACCGCTATGGAAGCTTTCTGCAATATGTGGTGCCGCGACTGGGAAGTACCGCATCGTACCTAAAAAGCTAGACTCGCAGCCCGAGACCGGCGTGGCTTCCCTCGTTACCGCGCCAAGCACATCGCCCCGCCGCAGCATAGCTAAGGTGCGGGCCTCATCCTCAATCCGGATGCGCAACGCGACGTCGCCCCGCCGCGCGGTATCGTTAAGAACCCTACGAAACCATGTCGCTAGGGAATCCGAGTTCACTGCGACAGAAAGCGGGACCCGGGCCAAGCGGTGACCTAGGCGGGCATCCGTCTCCGCCTGCACCAACGCCATGCGGCGTGCAGATTGAACCAGGATCTCCCCCGCTTCCGTGGCGGTTACCGGGGTGGCACGGCGAAGGAGTACTCGTCCGGTGCTCGACTCCAAGGCCTTGATACGCTGGCTCACCGCAGACGGCGATATACCGAGCACGGCTGCGGCAACATCGAAGCTGCCTTCGTCCACGATCGCAAGCAAAGTTTCTAGGTGCACCGGGTTCATGAAGCTATTCTAAACCAACTGAAGAAGCATTAACTGGACTAATCCAGCCTAAGAATTCACACTAGAAAGCATGTCCATCGTGCTTGCTGGTTTCTTTCTGGGATTATCGCTTATCGTGGCCGTCGGGCCGCAAAATGCCATGCTGCTTAAATTCGGCATCCGCCGTGATCACATCGGTTTAATCATTGCCGTCTGCGCGCTCTCCGACATCATCCTGATTACCTCCGGCACAGCCGGCGTGGGCTACCTGGTAGAAAAGTTTCCCAACGCCCTGCAAGTCCTGAAATACGTTGGCGCGGCTTACCTGGCCTATTTTACTTTTACCTGCTTCCGCGATGCGTTAAAGACCAAGGGCGAGGCCATTGAGGTCGAATCCACACAGCCTAAGGTCCCGCAGGAAGTAGCCACCTTCGATGGTTCCACGTCACGCAGCACGACGAAGACTAAAACTCGGGTGGAGATAAAGCGCTCCCCCTCCTGGGTTAAGCCACTATTGACCGCCCTGGCCTTAACGTGGCTGAACCCAGGCGCCTACGTAGACGTGGTGGTCATGCTTGGCAGCATCGCCAACCAATACGGCGAATCAGGGCGCTGGCTCTTCGCCGTGGGTGCTATCTGCGCCAGCTTCACTTGGTTCCCCTTCATCGGCTTTGGCGCCGCACGCTTTTCCCACGTGTTGTCCCGACCCACGGTATGGCGCTGGATCAACTTCGGTATCGGCGTCATCATGATTGGCCTAACGCTCAAGTTGCTCCTGCTCTAGGGGCCGGGTTCAAAGGGCCGCCTAGTTACCGCGCACGCGAGATGCAGTGGCACCGGCCCAACGGTTGATGCCTGCGTCGTGGGCGACGTCGTCAATCGCGCCCAGCTCCTCCGCACTGAAGGCGAGGTTATCCAATGCCCCCAGGTTGTGCTCGAGCTGCTCCACCGAAGAGGCGCCCAATAGCGCCGAGGTTAGCGTGCGGTCGCCT
Source organism: Corynebacterium kefirresidentii (assembly GCA_002154655.1). GTDB lineage: Bacteria > Actinomycetota > Actinomycetes > Mycobacteriales > Mycobacteriaceae > Corynebacterium > Corynebacterium kefirresidentii. The sequence continues at coordinate 53,573 of NGUZ01000013.1, read as the reverse complement.
TGGTCGCGCAGTACCCACGAAATAGCCATCTGAGCCAAAGACTGCCCACGCTTGCGCGCAATATCGTTAAGAGCGCGAATCATGGACAGGTTCTCCTCATTGAGCCAATCCTTTTCCAAGGTCTTATCTTTTGCCGCGCGGGAATCTGCGGGAATGCCATCAATATAGCGATCCGTCAGCATGCCCTGTGCCAGCGGCCCGAAGCCGATGACTCCCAATCCGCTACGCCCAGTGACGTCAAGCAGCGACTCGCCGTCTTCGCCGGGACGTTCAATCCAGCGGTTGAGAATGGAATAGCTCGGCTGATGAATCAGCAACGGGCAGCCTTCCTCTTCCATAAATTCCACGGCCTCCGCGGTAAGCTCCGGCCCGTAAGAGGAAATGCCCACGTAGAGGGCCTTGCCGGAAGCTACGATATCGCGCAGTGCATACAGGGTCTCTTCCAGCGGGGTATCTGGATCCGGGCGGTGGTGATAGAAGATGTCCACATAATCCAAGCCCATTCGCTTGAGGGACGCGTCCAAGGAGCTCACCAGGTACTTGCGGGAGCCACCAAAGCCGTAGGGGGAATCATTCATCACCCAGCCGGCCTTGGAAGAGATGATCATTTCATCACGGAAGGGACGGAAATCGCGAGCGAAAATACGGCCGAAGTTGGCTTCGGCGGCGCCAGGTTCCGGGCCATAGTTATTAGCCAAATCGAAATGAGTAATCCCCCGGTCATACGCTGCGCGTAGAATCTCGCGCTGCGTGGCCAGGGGACGATCGTCTCCAAAGTTCTGCCATAGACCAAGGGAAATGGCCGGCAACTTCAGACCAGAGTTACCTACTCGGCGGTACTCCATCGAATCATAACGGTCAGATGCGGGTGCATAGATACTCATGACACCCATTGTCCGCTTAATTCTTCGGTTTGTCAGCCTTCGGCTGCTGCTCATCTTCCTCGGGATCGCCGGATGCACCGGTTTCTTCGACCCACTTTTCAATTTCTTCCGGGGTACGGTCGGTTTCTACCGCATCACGCTCGGTGTAGTAGGAGTAATCGTGGCGCTTTTCTTCGTACTTTTCCTTGTCAAAGTCCACGTCATCGTCGCTGTCGAGTTTCTCGGTGACTTCCTCCACCAGCTCATCATAAAGGGCCTCGTTATCCATATTGGAGTCCTCGATGTGCTGGCCAATTTCATCGTCGTAGCGCTCGGCGTCATATTCCTTGTCCGGGTGCAGCTTCAGGTGCATGAGGGCACGTACGCGCTCGCGGCGCACTGCCTCGTCCTGGATCTGGGACTGGCTACGGAACCAGGCAAAAACCAAGATGGCGACCATGAGGATTCCCATGTAGCCAATGATTGGGTAGATGTAGTTCATCAAGGTCTTAAAGCCGGCAAAGGAAACAGCGAAACCAGCCAAGCAGCCGATGACGAAGATGACCGGGTAGCGCTTCTCATGGCCGGCAGACAGGCGCTTACCCAGCGCGTAGAACATGCCGATGGCGGTATTGAAGATCATCAAGTAAATGATGACCGCCATGACAGCGCCCAATGTGGGATTGACGTCATCGACCAGAGACAACATCGGAATATCGGAGCCTTGTGCCTTATCCGAGTTCATCAGCAAAGAGAAACCGGCAAGCCCCATCATGACGGAGTAGATAATGCCGCCCACGACGCCGCCCCAGCCGGCCTCGCGCGGGCTAATATTATCGCCGCCGATAACCAGGGACATAGATACGGCTAGCATCAGAGCAAGGCCGTTGTAGTTCAGTGCGGAAATCAGCCAGTTGCCAATCGGAGTATCGATCTGACTGGAGGCGTCCATGGCAGCACCGATATCATCCGGCATATTAAGTGCGGTGTAGATGGCTACACCAATGACCGCAATGATGATGGTCGGCGTTACCGCACCGATAACCTTGGAAACCTTATCCACGTCGAGCATGCCAACAATCAGAACCAAGACCAGCATGAGCGTGGAACCGATCCACGTCTTCCAGCCAAACTGCTGCTGCATATTAGAGCCGGCACCCGCCAACATCACAAAGCCAATGGCAAAGAGGGTGATGATGACCGCCACATCCAGCAATTTGGAGACGATCGGGTGGGTGACATTGCGGAAAACAGTATTGTGTTCCGAGGCGTGGAAATAGCTTCCCAACTGCAAGAACACTGTACCTGCAAGGGTCATGATGAGTGCGGCGATAATGATGCCAGGAATACCCCAGGTACCAAAGGCAGTGAAGTACTGCACCACCTCTTGTCCCGTGGCAAAGCCTGCGCCGACCAACAAGCCCACGAAGGACATTGCAATGGCGATAATGTTTTTAGAAGACACAGTTGCCTAACTTTTGTAGCGAATATCTCTCGCATACTGGTGCGCGCGGCCCCTATGTCCCCCACTCCCCAGCACGTGGGCTACACAACACCGATATGCGTTCCTTAAGGAATGGTACGTAAGTGACCCGCCAAACACCTACTGACGCATACCGATGTTGTGCTAAATCACATATGGAGATTCAGTGAAATCAACCAAACGCCTTAGTCTTCGAAGGTTGCGGTATCAATCACAAAGCGGAATTTCACATCGCCGGCAACCACGCGCTCATAGGCAGCATCGACATCGTTGACGCCGATCTTCTCAATGACGGCACCAATGCCGTGCTCGGCACAAAAGTCCAGCATCTCCTGGGTCTCGGCGATACCGCCGATATTATTGCCCGTAAGCACCTTACCGCCACCGACGAGGCTGCCCATATGGATTCCCAGGTCCTCTGGTGGCAGCCCCACCACGGACATGATGCCGCGCGGCTTGAGCAGCTGCAGGTAATCATCGAGGGAGTACTGGGCAGAAATGGTGGATAGGATGACATCGAATTCGCCGCGGTGGTTGGCAAAGAAGTCTTCGTCTTCACCGGTGGCCAAAATGTGCTTCGCACCAAGCTCGTAGGCTTCCTTCTCCTTGCGCAAGGAGCGGGAAATCACGGTCACTTCTGCTCCCTTGGCCGCCGCGATCTGGACACCCATGTGGCCCAATCCGCCTAGGCCCACTACAGCGACCTTGTCACCTTCCTTGACCTGCCAGCGGGCCAGCGGCGAATAGGTGGTGATTCCCGCGCACAGCAGCGGGGCTGCTTCATCAAAGTCAATACCCTCGGGGATGGTGCACACGAAGCCTTCATTGACGACTACCTTCTGTGCATAGCCACCTTGGGTAATGGTGCCGTCAACGTCTTCGGAGTTATAGGTTCCTACATTGCCGTTAAGGCAGTTCTGTTCCTGTCCATTGCGGCATTGCTCGCACTCGCCACAGGAGTTTACTAAGCATCCCACGCCAACGCGGTCGCCCACCTTGAACTTAGTGACCTTATCGCCCACGGCTTCTACAACACCAGCGATTTCATGGCCCACCGTCAGTGGGAAGTGGGCTTCGCCCCACTCGTTTTGAATGGTGTGGATATCGGAGTGGCAAATGCCTGCAGCTTTGATATCAATGACCACGTCATCTTCGCGCGGATCGCGGCGCTCGATTTCTACGACCTTAAAGGGTGCTTCAGGGTTTTCCTTTTGCAATACTTTGCTCTTAATTGACATGCCCACAACCCTACGCCCAACCCTACTGACCTCGCCTAACGAAAATAATCACCAATTTTGACAGGAAATGAGGGCACAAAAAAGCCAGCCACGCGTCCTGTTCGAGGAAGTGCGAGCGCGGCTGGCTTAACGTGGTGCTTAGTTCAGCTTCTCTGCGATGAGCTTATTGACCTGACCAGGATCGGCCTTTCCCTGGGTGGCCTTCATGACCGCACCCACAATGGCACCGGTTACCTTCTTATTGCCGGCACGGTACTTCTCCACGATGTCCGGGTTAGCTGCCAGCGCATCATCCACGGCCTTTTCAATGGCTCCATCGTCGCGCACGACCTCCAAGCCGCGCTTTTCGACGACCTCGTCGACGTCGCCTTCGCCCGCCAACACGCCATCTACCGCCTTACGCGCCAGCTTGGTAGTCAGCTTCCCCTCATTGACGAGCGCGATAACGCGAGCCACCTGCTGCGGGGTAATGGACAAACCGGCAAGGTCGGTTTCCTCCTCGTTGGCCTTGCCTGCTAGATAGGAAACCCACCAAGAGCGCGCCTCGTCCGGCTTCGCGCCGGCCTCAACGGTATCCACGATGAGGTCGAGTGCGCCGGCGTTAACCAAGTCGCGCATCTCTTCATCCTTGATGCCCCACTCTTCCTGAATGCGCGCACGGCGAACCCATGGCAGCTCCGGAAGGGTCTGGCGCAGTTCTTCTACCCACTCGCGTGGGGCGATAACCGGCGGAAGATCCGGGTCATTGAAGTAACGGTAGTCCTCCGCGGTCTCCTTCGGACGCCCCTTGGAGGTAGTGCCGTCGGCCTCCTGGTAGTGGCGGGTTTCCTGATCAATAGTGCCGCCATCTTCGAGTACCTGTGCCTGGCGCTGCATCTCGAAGCGAACCGCCTGTTCCACAGAACGCAGGGAGTTGATGTTCTTGGTCTCGGTACGGGTGCCGAATTCTTCCTGACCCACTGGGCGCAGAGACAGGTTGGAATCCACTCGCATCGAGCCCTGATCCATACGGGCATCGGAAACGCCTAGGGCTGCCACGAGCTCACGCAGGGCGGAAACATAGGCCTTAGCCACCTCCGGTGCACGCTCGCCGGCGCCGACGATCGGCTTGGTGACAATTTCAATGAGAGGAATGCCCGCACGGTTGCAATCCACCAAGGAAGCCGTAGCACCGTGAATTCGGCCGTCCACGCCGCCCAAGTGGGTCAGCTTGCCGGTGTCTTCCTCCATGTGCGCGCGCTCAATTTCCACCCGCCACTCGGTGCCGTCCTCCAGCACTACGTCCAGGTAACCGTCGTAGGCAATCGGCTCGTCATACTGGGAAATCTGGTAGTTCTTTGGCTGGTCCGGGTAAAAATAGTTCTTGCGGGCAAAGCGAGAAGACTCCGCAATGGAGCAATTAAGCGCCAAGCCAATCTTGATGGCGCCCTCCACGCCCTTGGAATTTACTACCGGCAGCGCACCGGGCAGACCCAGTGAGACCGGGTCAACGTTGGAGTTAGGCGCTGCGTTGAAGTTCGTAGGAGAGGTAGAAAACATCTTGGTTTCCGTATCCAGCTCTACGTGGACTTCCATGCCCATTACCGGTTCGAACTTTTCTAGGACCTCATCGAAGTCCATCAGGTCATACATCGCAGCAGTCATGCGTGCCATCTTAATACGTCCATGCGCCCGCGCGCTCACGCCCCTAAGCTGAATATTATGACTACACCACATAGCGTTGATGCCGCGCTTATCGATGCCCCATTGATCAACATCGCAGTCTTCCGCACTGCTCCTACCCCTGATGAGATAAGCGAACGGCTGACCACCACTTTTGGCGATCGCCTTGGAGATATCATGCCGGGCAAGAATCCGGGAAGCATCATGGTCGAGCTTGATGATTCCTTCTTATTGCACTACCTACCCGTCGATACCCCTCCCACCCGCGATAGCTATGGCCTCCACCCCATTTTGAGCGCGGATGCGCGCGGCCTCGATTCCGCCACCGCACAAATCCTCGTGTCCGTGCTTCCCCGTGAGACCGAACATGATCGCGCGAAGCAATTCCGCGAGACCCGCCGCGATCACCTTGAGCTACTCTCCAAGGCCACTGCGGTGGTAGCCGAGCACCCCGACTGCCTGATAGTCCGCAACCCCCGCGGAAACGTTTCTATCGCGCCGAATACTTTCCTCGAGGCCGTTCGGGATAACCTTGCCCCAATGCACATCGCTCCGGTGTGGCTTACCCAAAAAGAAAACAAGATCTTGGGTTATACCGTTGGGCTGGTCCAAGCCGGACACCCGGAAGTCCAAGCAGCGACCGAATCCATGGATCCCACCGATCTCTATTACAAGCTGGTCAATATCGCAGACCATGTTCTGCAAGGCGCCACCGTCAAAGACGGCGACACCCTCTCTTTCGAGCAAGGCCAGCCCCCACTGACCGTGCAGAAAGAGCCCTGGTATGTAGACGAATCCTATCCTGCGGTCACGATCAATTTCTAGCGGGTTTCCCGGTCCTAGTTCCGGGAATCCGAATAGCGGCAGATGGCTGCCAGCACCGCACCAGAGAGGTTGTGCCATACCGAAAAGACGGCTCCTGGCAGGGCGGCCAATGGGTTCATATAGGTCGATGCCAGGGAGGTGGCCAAGCCAGAGTTTTGCATGCCCACCTCGACGGCCATGGTGCGACGGGCGGCGATCGGCTGCTTGGTCAGCATTCCGGCCAGGTGGCCCAAGCCGTAGCCGCAGCCGTTGTGGATTACCACTGCGGCAAAGACGAGGGCGCCGGCGGTAGCGATGGTGTCGTGCGCGCCGCCGACCACGATGCACACAATGGCCGAAATGGCCGCAACCGAGATCCACGGCAATGCCGCGTTAATCTTTGCCACCACGCGCGGAACCAGCATGCCGATGAGAATGCCGGCGACTACCGGAATGAGCACCACCTTCACAATGGACCATGCCATAGACGAAGCGGAAACCGGCATATACTCCCCTGCCAGCCACAAGGTCAGCAATGGGGTAAGCACCGGTGCCAATAGGGTGGAAATCGAGGTCATGGTCACCGACAGGGCTACATCACCACGCGCTAAATAAGACACCACATTAGAGCTCGTTCCTCCGGGCGCGCATCCTACAAGGATGACGCCGGCAGCTACAGCATCGGGAAGATCCATCACCGCGACTACCAGCAGCGCCACCAGCGGCATGATGACAAACTGCGCTACCACTCCGATGAGAACGGGCAGCGGACGGCGTGCCACCAAGGCAAAATCCACCGGCTTGAGGGTAAGTCCCATCCCGAACATGACGATGCCCAGCAGCGGGGTGACCTGCGGAGCAAAGGAGGCTGCGGTATTCGGTGCGAAGTATCCAATCACTCCACCGATAATCACAAGCACGGGAAAGCCTAGCGCTGCAATAAATGCTTGGCGGTCTTGAGCTGCGGAGGGCCCAGTAGCCGCCGCCATCCGATTATCTGTCATGCTATCGATACTCATAGACAAAAGAATACGCTCCCACGCAGTGGGAGCGCTATCCTAATATTCGAAATGTGCGCGGTCTCTACCCAAAGAGCGCTTGTGCATTGCGGTAACGCGATTCCGGCACTGTCTTGAGGGTTCCCACTGCCTCCTCCAACGGAACTAGATCAATATCCTCACCATGGAGAGCTACACACATACCTGACTTGCCCTCATGGGTAGCACGGGCTGCGTGCACGCCGTATCGAGTTGCCAGAACGCGGTCATAGGCAGTCGGCGTACCGCCGCGCTGGATGTGTCCCAGCACCGTCGTTCGCACGTCATATCCAGTGCGCGCCTTGATCTCATCGCCAATGACCTGGCCAATACCGTTGAAAGTCTGGTGCCCGAACTGATCCACACCGCCGGCTTCAAAGTCCATCGTCCCCTCCTTTGGGAGGGCACCTTCTGCAACGCAAATGATGCCGTATTTTTCCCCCATCTGGAAGCGGCGCTCCATCGCCTTGGTGATTTCTGCGATATCGAAGGGCTCCTCGGGCACCACCGTGTAATGCGCGCCACCAGCCATGCCCGCGTGCAAGGCAATCCACCCCACATGGCGGCCCATAACCTCCACAATCAGAATACGGTTATGGGATTCCGCGGTGGTATGTAAGCGGTCAATAGCATCGGTAGCTACGGATACGGCGGTATCAAAACCAAAGGTGTAGTCGGTGGCATTGACGTCGTTGTCAATGGTCTTTGGAACGCCTACTACCGGCACCCCGTTATCGGATAGCCACTTTGCTCCCTTGAGGGTGCCTTCGCCTCCGATGGCAATGAGGGCATCCACTTCGGCATCGGCCATATTGGATTTAATCTGATCAAGACCCGCCTTGAACTTATCCGGATGCAGACGGCCAGTGCCTAGGATGGTGCCGCCGCGCAACAAAATGCGGTCGATTTCTGCATCATCATAGAGATCGCGACGGCGGTCCTCCATCAGGCCCACCCAACCGTCTTCATAGCCTACGACGGTATCTCCAAATTCATTGGATGCGGTACGCACAACCGCACGAATTACAGCATTGAGGCCGGGGCAATCGCCACCGGACGTTAAAACACCTAGACGCATACCTACCAATCTAGCGCGCTATTTTTAGCCCTGCAGAGTGTCCCGAAAGCAAAGAGCAGAAACCAAGCCCACCACCAGCGCAACCACGATGACAAGGAGCGAATTAATAATTGCCACTGCTGGGTCACCTGTTTGCATAACGGCAGACACTAAGGCGACGCCCACTACGGATCCCACTTGGCGGGAGGTGTTATACACACCGGATGCAGCACCCATGAGCTCCGGCGAAATATCGCGCAAGGTGGTAGCAGCGTTGGAACCCCAGATGAAAGACTGCCCCACACCAAGGCCTGCAATGGGCAGCCCGAGCACCCACGGCAAGGCGTCTACATGCATCACCCACCATGCCGCAAGCAGCGAAAGAATAAGGAGGGAAAATCCCACCACCCCAAGAATTCGCGGATTCACATAATCCGCCATAATTCCCGCGAGCGGAGATATCAGTAGAGAAACCAGAGCCATTGGCGCCACGATAATGCCAGCCTCGCCTGCTGGAATGCCCTGCATGGTCTGCAGCCACAACATGATGGGTAGCATCACCGCAGCCGCCATAAACCCCATAGCAATGATGCCCACCGAGCCGGCAAGGTAATTGCGGTCGCGAAAGAGCATCAGCGGCACCAACGGGCTCGCCCCGCGCGCATCGGCGGTAGCCTGCAATCGAATAAATCCTGCGCTAGCGATTGCTCCGGCGAGCAGAATAAGCCAAATGGTCCAGCCCCACCCCAGTACCGGTCCCTGTTGGATGCCAAAGACAATCGCCGCCAACGCGATCAGAGAAACAACGGCCGATGGCGCATCGATGGACTGCGCGGTAGTAGGCAACTCGGGCACCCACAACAGCGCCAGCACGATGGCCAGCCCCACGAAAGGAATGTGTACCCAAAAGGCGGCCTGCCAACCGAAGTTCCCCACTAAGAAGCCTCCGGCGAGTGGACCGACAAGTGCTGCAATCGAGCCGATGACGCCCCACACGCCCAGCGCGCGCCCACGGCGCTCGCGGGCGAAGATTCGATTGATGACGGACATACTTTGCGGCATCTGGAGAGATGCCCCAACGCCTTGCACGGCACGCGCGGCAATGAGTACTTCTACTTGGGGAGCTATGGCACAAACCATCGCCCCGACGCCAAAGATAGCCACGCCCAGACAAAACATCCGACGTTGGCCCAAGACGTCGCCTAGGCGGCCGGCGAAGAGCAAGGGCACCACTGCAGCCAATAAATAGGACGCGGATACCCACATGGCCTGGTTCACACCCGCGCCCAGATCGCGTTGCAGGTTCGGCAGCGCGACCGCCACCATGGATTGGTCCAGAAGAGACACAAAGAATCCCAGGGACAGTGCAAACATGGCGCGCCATGCTTGGCGCTCAGGCGGCAAGTGCGTCTCCACAGTCATAGCCATAAAGTCTAGCGGGGTCAGAATTATCGGCCTAGACTGGCCGCATGTCCATGATTGATATCAAAAAGCCCCAAGACGTTTCTACCGCCACTACTGTCACCCTCGGCCTTATCGGCGGGTGGGTGACCGCCCGCGAGACCGGAATCCGCCCGCTCGGCGGCGTTATCCTCGCCGCCGCTGGCGTGTGGGCAGGCCGCTCTTGGGCAAAGAAAACCACTCCGGCTACCACTGCTGGCCTGTGTGCACTCTACGTGGGCGCATTCGGCGCCTCCCACCCGTTGGCGAAGAAGATTGGCGCCTGGCCAGCCGTCCTGAGCGTCACCGCGGCATCGGCGGGCGCAGCCTATGCGCTTTCCGACGCCAAGTAATCCCCCCCACACACAAAATGCGCACCATGCCCGAAGACATGGTGCGCATTTTTAGTTTTAGTGTGCTGCGAGTTTTTACTTGGCAACACTAAACTCGGCCGCCGCTTCCTTGCTACCCAAGGCAACGTTGCCGCCAGGGAGGTTAAAGAAGGAAGGCTTGGACTCAAGGAGGCCGAGCAGGGCGTCGGAAAGCTGCTGCGTATGCTCATCGCAAGCCGCGAGCGTGGAGTTAAACTCGCCGACGCTGATGGTGCCATCCGCTGCCACCTGGTAGGTGGTGGTATAGGTATTGCAGCCATCATTCATCACCAAGGAGTGGTCCTTGGCAAATTCGACGCTAAACTTTCCTTCTTCCTTAATGGAGTGGAGAGTTCCAGTGATGGTCTGACCCTCGATGTGAGGTTCCAGCTTCTCCGCGCCCTTCGGCAGCGGGGCAATAAGCCCAGAGTTGGTCGGCGCGGTCATGCTGAACCCCGGATCGATGGAGGGCACCTGCGCGGCATTGGCAACGCCCACGCCCATGAGTGCAGCGGCGGACAGCGAAAAAATTGCGGTCTTCTTGAAATGCATACCCAATAATTTACCCCCGCCGAATATAAATTCAACGGGGGTAGATAAACCTTTATGGAATCGCCAGGGACCCCACAGGAAGCCGCTTATTTATTGCGGCCGGCTTCATAGGCGGCGCCAACCTTGTACAGGCGGTCATCTTGGAAGGCTGGCGCCATGATCTGCAGACCGGTGGGCAAATTGGTATCGCTTGCCAGACCGGATGGCACAGACATGCCGCACAGGCCAGCCAGGTTCAGCGGCAGAGTGCACAGGTCAAAGTTGTACATTGCCATCGGATCCTCGGCCTTCTCCCCCAGCTTGAACGCGGTAGTCGGGGTGGTCGGGGAAACAAGTACGTCAACCTGCTCGAAGGCGCGAGCAAAGTCCTGGGCAATGAGCGTACGCACGCGCTGCGCCTGCAGATAGTAGGCATCGTAGTAGCCCACGGACAGCGCATAAGTACCCAGCATGATGCGGCGCTTGACCTCCGGGCCAAAGCCTTCTGCACGAGACTGGGACATGACCTGCTCGGCAGAGTGGGAGCCGTCATCGCCCGCGCGCAGGCCGTAGCGCATGCCGTCGAAACGCGCCAGGTTAGAGGACACCTCGCACGGCATGATCAGGTAGTACGCAGCCAGTGCGTCATCGAAGTGCGGGCAATCTACCTCGACAATCTCCGCGCCTTGCTCGCGCAACTGCTCAACGGCGGCATGGTAGTTCTCCATCACGCCTTCCTGCCAGCCATCGCGCTCAAATTGCTTAATCAGGCCAACCTTCACTCCGGAAAGGTCGCCCTTAGCGCCCTCGCGTGCAGCGGCGACAACCGGCGCTACCGGCTTATCAACGGAAGTGGCATCGAAAGCATCGTGGCCAGCGATGACCTCGTGCAGGAGCGCGGTATCGAGGACAGTGCGGCCGCACGGGCCCGCCTGGTCAAGGGACGAGGCAGCAGCGATAAGACCGTAGCGGGACACGGTGCCGTAGGTTGGCTTTACACCTACGGTATTGGTCAGCGCAGCTGGCTGGCGGATGGAACCGCCGGTATCTGTACCAATGCCAAGCGGCGCCTGACCAGAGGCGAGTGCGGCAGCGGTGCCACCGCCGGAGCCACCCGGGGTGCGCTCCGTGTCATAAGGGTTATGCGCTGGGCCAAAAGCAGAGTTCTCATTGGACGAACCCATAGCAAACTCATCCAGGTTGGTCTTGCCCAGGATGGGGATTCCAGCCTCGCGCAGGCGCTTGGTCACGGTGGCGTCATAGGGAGAAACGTAGCCCTCCAACATCTTGGAAGCGGCGGTTGTCGGCGCATCGGTGGTAACCAGCAAGTCCTTCAGAGCCAGCGGCACGCCGGCCAGACCGGAAGCAGGCTCTTCGCCGGCATCGAGTGCCTTATCCACGGCGTCGGCAGCCGCGAGGGCTTCTTCCGCGCCCACGTGTAGGAAGGAGTTGAGCTCCTCGTTGGTCTCTGCAATGCGGTCTAGGAATGCCTGGGTTACCTCGCGGGAAGTAATTTCACGGGCGTGAATCTTTTCCGCCAGCTCGGCAGCAGTCAGGGAGGTCAGGCCCTCCGCGGGAACGGTCAGGTTAGACATTTATTCTCCTCCCAGAATCTGTGGCACAACGAAGCGCTCTTCTTCTACGGCCGGTGCTTGGTCCAAGGCCTGTTCTGCAGTAAGGGTGCGCACAATAACGTCCTCGCGCATCGGGGCGTCCACGGAGTGCGGGTGGCTCATCGGCTCCACGCCCTCGGTATCAACGTTTCCCACCGCGGAAACCGAATCAACAATTTCATCAATCTGCGTTGCGAACTGGGCTAGCTCTTCCTCACTCAGGGCCAGGCGGGAAAGCTTGGCGAGGTGGGCTACCTCATCACGCGAAATCTCAGACACGCGAACTCCATCCTTTTTCTGCATAATTGACACGCGGGTGAAAAATATTCACCGGCAGCATGTACTATGTGAATTGCTAACGACCCATGGTACTGCACCGACCACGACGGTTGCCGCGTCACCCCAAATTTGCGTTGCTTGAAGCCCGCATTGTGACGCACGTATCATGTCTGGGACTACAAACTACCGAAAGCGTGCAAGACCATGTCCTTTTTGATCCGCGTACTGCTCCCCGATGCTCCTGGCAGCTTGGGCCAGCTTGCCGACGCCTTTGGACTCGTCGACGGCAATATCCAATCGGTCGATATCGTAGAAAACTTTCCCGATGGAACGGTCATGGATGACATTGTCATTGAGTTGCCGCAAGGCACCATGGCCGATGTCCTCATTACCGCCGCCTCCTCTGTCGAGGGAGTGGAGGTCGACTCCATCCGCCCATTCAGCGGACGCGTAGACCGCCGCGGGCAAATCGAGCTCCTAGCACGCGTTGCCCATGCCACGAATGTCACTGCCGCTATGGAAGAGGTAGTAGCCGCGATCCCAAGGGCACTGACCTCCACATGGTGCATCGTCATTGATAACAACGAGCCCATCCACCGCGTAGCTTCTTCCAATGCCGCCCCCGAAGATGACGGCACCGTTCCTCACGATATTGAGGTGGAAAGCGCCCGTGTGCTCAGCCCTGATCGTGACGAGTGGGTGCCAGATAGCTGGTCACTGCTTGACTCCGCACTCGCCGCCGCCCCGCTCGGCGATACCGGCCTAGTTATAGCCATGGGCCGCACCGGCGGCCCTGACTATCTAGCCTCCGAGGTGGAGCACCTAGGTCACATCGGCACCATCTTAGGCAGCTTCCTCAAGTAGCCGGACCGATTTAGGCCTCACCTGTTTCTAATAGCTGCTGGAATTCCGCTTCATTGAGAATCGGGATTTCCAGCTCACGGGCTTTATCCTCCTTCGAACCGGCGTTTTCGCCAGCCACGAGATAGGAGGTCTTCTTCGAGACCGAACCGGTAGCCTTTCCGCCGCGAGAAACAATAGCTTCTTTCGCGGAATCACGGGTGAAGTTCTCCAAGCTACCGGTCACCACGATGGTCAGCCCCTCTAGAGTCTGCTCCTTGTGGTCTTCCACCGCTACCTCCATAGCCACCCCTGCGGCAGCCCATTTGTCCACGATAGTGCGATGCCAGTCCACTTCGAACCAATCATGGAAAGATCGTGCGATGGTCATACCCACGCCATCGACTTCTGCCAGCTCCTCCGTCTTGGCGGCGCGTAGCTTTTCCATGGATCCATAGCGGGAGGCCAGTGCCCGAGCGGCAATTGGGCCTACGTGACGAATAGACAACGCGACCAAGACGCGCCAGAAGTCACGGCCTTTGCCCTCATCCAGATTCTTCAACAAGTTTTGTCCGGCCGTATTGACCTTGACATTTCCTTCTCTTTTGGAGCGCTTGTCCTTTGTATCCTTCTTCGCCGTGTAGACGTCTGAGGCCAATAGCTTTTCCTCGGTGAGCTCGAAAAGCTCTGATTCGTCGACGAGAATGCCATTTTCAATTAAGTCCATGGCCCCTTTCTCGCCCAGGGCCTCAATGTCCAGTGCCTTGCGCGAGGCCAAATACTCCAAGCGCGCGGAAAGTTGTGCTGGGCACGATTGGGTATTGGGGCACCGCCAATCGGCGTCACCATCCTTTTGCGGAGCCAACTTCGTGCCGCATGCCGGGCAATTCTCCGGGAAAGTCCACTCATACTCGCTACCATCGCGCTGCTCGCGCACTGGTCCGAGCACCTCCGGGATAATCTCGCCCGCCTTGCGAATGATGACGGTATCCCCGATAAGCACGCCCTTGCGCTTTACCTCTGACTGATTATGCAAGGTAGCCATGGACACTGTGGAACCGGAGACAAAGACCGGCTCCATGATGGCAAACGGGGTCACTCGCCCGGTACGCCCAACACCCACCTCAATGCCCTTGAGCTTTGTAGTCACCTCTTCCGGTGGATACTTATAGGCAATGGCCCAGCGCGGGGCGCGGGAAGTCGCACCCAGTGCGCGCTGCGAACCCAAATCATCTACCTTGACGACGAGTCCATCCATCTCAAAGATGGCATCGTGGCGGTGTTCTGCCCAATGTGCCACCTCGTCCTGGACCTGCTCGGCCGAGTGAACCTGCTTGGTATATGGGGAAACGGGCAGCCCCCAAGCCGCAATTGCCTTATAAGCATCATGTTGGGAGGTGGGTGAAAATCCCTCGCGCGCGCCTAGGCCGTGACACACCATTTTCAGGCGGCGCTTTTTCACCTCGGCGGGATCCTTCATGCGCAGTCCACCTGCCGCGGCATTGCGCGGATTAGCAAACTTTTCCTTGCCATCGGCCGCGCGCTCCTCATTGATCTCTTCAAAATCCTCGGGTCGCATATAGACTTCGCCGCGAATCTCGATCAGCTCTGGGACCGGGTATTCATCTGTCCCCTTGAGCTCATGCGGAATGTCTTCAATCACGCGTGCATTAGCAGTGATGTCTTCGCCCACTGTGCCATCGCCACGGGTCGCGGCGGTGGTCAGACGCCCATTGCGATAGACCAGATCGATAGACAAGCCATCGATCTTCAACTCAGTGAGATAGGTCTTCGCGGGAGTCCTGTCTAGCCAATCCTGCATCTCGCCAGCGCTAAAGACATTGTCCAGGCTCATCATGCGCTCAAGGTGCTCAATATCCTCGCCGGCGCTCGGTGCAGCACCCACCTGCTGGGTAGGCGAATCAGGTACAGCAAGCTCAGGATGTTTTTCTTCGAGCGCAAGAAGGCGTTGGAAGAGGGCGTCAAAGTCGGCGTCGGGAATAGCCGGCTCACCGTTGTAGTACAGGTTGCGGTGCCGGCGCACTTCCTGCGCAAGGTCATTCCATTCACGGTGCAGATCAACTGGATTAGTCACGCTGCCCAAGTGTAGCTATCCCTCGTGTCGGGGCTAGCTACTAAGGTATGGATCATGACTTTCGACGCCTCCCGCATGCTCGCCTTCGACCTTGAGACCACCTCGGCCAATCCCAAAGAAGCCCGCATCGTCACCTCTGCCTTAGTCCGCATTGATGGCCGCGATGTACAAAAGGTGGAGCACCTCGCCGATCCCGGAATCGAGATCCCGGAGGAAGCGACCAACGTGCATGGCATCACTACCGAAAAAGCCCGCGCCGAGGGCCGACCGCACGAAGAGGTCCTGAAAGATACGGTCGAGGCCATCAAGGCCGCCTGGGAGGATGGTCTAACGCTCATTGTCTACAACGCTGCTTTTGATCTCACTGTGCTGCGAAGCCTCACCGGCGATTTCACGGTCACCGGCCCAGTCTATGACCCCTATGTAATCGACCGCGTCAGCGATAAATGGCGCAAGGGCAAGCGCACCCTTGGCGCCGTGTGCGAGCACTACGGCGTCGAGTTGGGCAACGCCCACGAAGCTACTGCCGACGCCCTGGCGGCCGCCCGTGTGGCATGGAAACAGGTACGCCAGCGCTACCCCAACCTGGCACAAATGGATGAAAACGAGCTCATGGAGTTCCAGGCGGTCAAGTGGTACGAGGATCGGACAGCATTCAAGAAGTACTTAGAGGGCAAGGGTCGCGATGCCTCGGATGTCTCCACTGCATGGCCGCTCATAGGATAAAGTCTCCCAATTCTCCTAAATCTCCAAGTACGACTAAAAGTCTCCCAAATCTCCGATAACAAGGGTTACACTAACCATATGGAAAATCCGTTCCGCCCTACATTCGGCGCTCCTCCCCTGTTCTGGGTCGGGCGCGGTATCGTGCTCGATAGCTTCCGCACTGCGCTCGATGGCTCGGCAGGCAATGCTTCCCGCTCCATGGTGCTCAGCGGTGCAAGGGGCATCGGCAAGACTGTTCTCATCAACGAGTTGGAGGACATCGCCGAGGCCCGAGGGTGGGTAACGCTACGCGCCTCAGGGCGCTCCACCATGGTCGAGGAACTGGTCAATACCACCATCCCCAGGCTGCTTGAACAACTCTCGCCGAGCGACAAGAAGAAGGTCAGCCGCATCGGCATCGGCGGCGTGGGATCAATCGGCTTCGACCATCAAAAGGAAGATCGCTTCACCCCCACGCTGAATACTCGCCTGCGTGAGCTTTCCGCAGAGCTAAAAGGCACCGGAATCCTGCTTACCATCGACGAGGTGCAAGACGCCGATGTCGAAGAGCTCACCACCATCGCCGTGGCCTACCAAGACCTGGTGCGCGATGAAATTGATATCGCTTTGGTAGCCGCCGGCCTACCCCAAGGGGTCAACCACCTATTGGATTTGCCCGGGGTGACGTTTCTGCGCCGGGCCCAGAAGTTCGTCTTAGGACCGCTTTCTCCGGCCAATTCGCAGCAGGCTCTAGAGCACACAGCGTCTGGCTCGGGGTTAGAGTTTAGCCCCGAGGCGATTAGGGACGCCGCAGCGCTTACCCGCGGCTACCCGTACCTCGTACAATTGGTTGGCTCGCTGGCATGGGAGCGCAGTCGCCAGAATCAAGAAAGTGGCATTTCTCAGGAGACGATTGCTTCGATAGCTCCAGATGCGATTTCAATTATGGGAGCGCAGGTGCACCAGCCTGCGACGTTGCCCTTGCCGCCGGCGCAGCGGGAGTTTTTGGAAGCAATGGCCGCAGTCGAAGTCGATGGCATCGCTACTATCGCAGACATCGCGGGCCACATGGACCGCACGGTGCGCTCACTGTCGGCCACCCGCCAGCGGCTTATCGACGCCGACCTCATCGAACCCACCGCACACGGCAAACTGCGCTACGTCATCCCTTATATGGGTGAATACTTCACCGCCACGGATAGCCGCGGACGTGTCGATTAAAGATCGCCGGCGTCGCGGATGAGGATGCCCGCCACCTCAGCGGCAAAGGAGTAGCTGGGCGCGGCCTTTTCCACCGGCCACGGGAAGATATCAACCTGCTCTGGAATTCGCTCCCGCGACAGTCCCATGCGGTCAAAGTGCTGTGCAATAGCAATAGCTTCCGTGCGAGCATCTTGCCCTGCCACGCCCAATCCGACGCGAGCGCCGCCATCAATCCACTGCCCCAAGCCATCGAGATGCTCGGGCGAGGCTAGACCAGCAAAATCGAGCAGCACCGTCTTCGCCGCCACTTCCCATAGGGGTTTGCGAAGCCGTAGGTAGTCCGCGCCAAACTCCGCCAGTGTCGCATTGACCTGGTCTGCGGGAACAGCCCTAATCGTATCGAAGTCGGTGGTCCCTGGAAGGGTGCCCGAAAGGACGTCGGCAAGCAGGGGCTCGTCCAGCTGCACTCGCACTTCTGCCCCAAAGCGCTGTGCCACCTGTGCCTTGTGTTCCTGAATTCCGGCCAATAGTGCACCACACAGGTCCCGGAAAGCGCCCGAATCAGTAATCGCGCGGTGCCCGTTTCCTAGCTCCACAGCGGCCGCCAAACTCCACGGTCCTACCGCTTGGACCTTGATACGGGGAACTGACTCGCCCCACACCTCCTGAATCTCGTCCACGTCCCGGCTCATCTGGTCGACAATCCGGTGCGAGATGAGCTGCGGCCGATCGCTGAGCACCCATGAGCGCGGTCCGCGGTCAATGGAGACTGCTTCCAACAAACCCGCTGTGCGTCCAATGGCCCCAGCATAAATCCCGCGGTCCGGCAACTGCGGAAGGTGCGGGAGACCACCGGTCTCACCCATCACGATGTCTGCCGCCTCACTCATGGAGTATCCCGGCATAGGGCCTAAGCCAAAAGCATCCATATTCACCTCGGCGCTAGTATTATTTCTCAGAATTATCTATCCGATACGCGACGTATCACTTCGAAAGGAACCTTACTATGGGCGTGGAAAAATACTCCGGCTGGACCTTCTACAACGAATGCGAAATTCCCCAGGACATTTCCACCGTCTTGGCCGAACAGGAATATCCAGTGTGCGCTTTTAAGACAGTCCGCGATGCCGCCGTATTTACCAATAGGCGCCTCATCATCCGCGACGCGCAAGGTCTTACAGGCAAAAAGGTAGAGATGTACTCCCTGCCCTATTCCTCCATCAACATGTGGTCCACGGAAAACGCAGGAAAGCTCCTTGACTTCAACGCGGAGCTGCAGCTGTGGACTAGGGCTGGCGAATTCAAAATCAACATTGGCCCAAATATCGATGTCCGTGCCCTAGACCGCCTCATTGCCAACTGCGTGCTTAATTAGTTCCGCAGATCGTGCCGGATCCGATAACGATATCGCCAAGCTCGTCTGGCGAAGGCAAATACAGCACCGCTGCCTGGCCACGGGCCACGCCGGAAAGCGGTTCCTTAAGCTCAAGGCGCATCTCATCCGCCTCGCGGTCGACGTGCGCGACACAAGGCACCACGGAACCATGCGCACGCACCTGAACCTCGCACTCGAAGTCCCCATCCATGGCTGGGTGAAGGTACTTCAGGCGATCAGCTTGAATCGAGGTCACGGCCAAGTCCTCGCGGGCACCGACGGTTACCGTGCCCGTAGAAGCATCGATGTCGGTGACGTAGCGGGGACGGCCGTCGGCAGCCGGCGCCTTGATGTCCAGGCCTTTGCGCTGGCCGATGGTGTAGTTCCACGCGCCATCGTGCTCCTTGAGCTCCGTACCCTCTTGATCCACGATCATGCCGGGACGCAATCCAATGCGGGCGCCCAAAAACGCCTGCGTATTGCCGTCTGGAATAAAGCAGATATCATAAGAATCCGGCTTCTTCGCGGTGGAAAAGCCATGCGCCGCGGCCTCTTCACGGATCTGCGGCTTCGGGGTATCTCCAATCGGGAAAAAGCAGTGCTCCAGCTCTTCGGCCGAGATGACGCCCAGGACATAAGACTGGTCCTTATTCTCATCCAAAGAACGGCGCATGTAGCCGTTTTCGTCAATGGTGGCATAGTGACCCGTCGCCACAGCATCGAAGCCAAGCGCCATGCCCTTTTGTAGCAGTGCTCGGAACTTAATCTTCTCGTTACAGCGCAAGCAAGGATTAGGTGTCTCGCCGCGAGCATAAGAATCCACGAAGTCCGTGATGACTTCTTCTTTGAATTCTTCCGAAAAATCCCACACATAGAAGGGGATGCCCAACTTATCGCAGATGCG
The DNA here is from genome assembly GCA_002154655.1 of Corynebacterium kefirresidentii. Taxonomy (GTDB): domain Bacteria; phylum Actinomycetota; class Actinomycetes; order Mycobacteriales; family Mycobacteriaceae; genus Corynebacterium; species Corynebacterium kefirresidentii. The sequence goes on along the minus strand of NGUZ01000013.1, from coordinate 34,073 downwards.
GCGAGCATCGGCTGAATCCTCCAGCGAGCAGCAACCGCGCGCTTTCTCTCTGGTTTGCTGCGCGTCCTTGTGCAGGGCGAGGTGAACGCCAATCACCTCATGGCCAGCTTCTACCGCCCGGGCGGCGGCAACAGATGAGTCCACGCCGCCGGACATGGCAACCAATACTCGCATCTCGCTCCCCAATTCACCTTGACTACAGGCCCGAAAGTCTACTCCCTAGCCCCAACGCGGTTTAAATCGAATCCATTCCCTAAGCTTGTGTCACATGGGAAGAAAGCGAGCCTCCACCGAACAAGGAATCACCGGCACCTTCGAAATCTCGACCGGAACAGCCGAGGTTGTGGCGGATGAGTTCCGCGATGGAGCCTATATCCTCAACGTTAACGGCGTGCCGAGTAGCCACATCGTGCTGGGCGAGCCAGAAGAATTGGAGTTCGAATACATGCGCTGGATTGCAGCGGCCGTCGAACACCTCAATACTCGGCCAGCGAATAAGCTGCGTGTCACCCACCTAGGTGGCGCAGGCTGCTCCCTTCCACGCTATTTTGCCAGCAAGCTCCCGGGTAGCCGCCACACGGTGGTCGAACTCGATGCCAAACTGGGGGAATTGGTGCGTACGCTTTTCGACGTCCCCCGTTCCCCTACCGTGAAGATCCGCGCCGGCGAAGCACGCAAAGAAACCGAGGGCTTCCTGCCCGCCAGCCGCGACATCATCATCCGGGATGTATTTGCTGGCGATAAGACTCCGGCTAGCCTCACCACCGTGGAGTTCTTCCAGGCTGCAAAGCAGGCACTAGAGCCTGGCGGACTCTATATTGCCAATTGCGGAGACCATTCTGATCTCCAGCTAGCAAAGAGCGAACTGGTCGGACTAAGCAAGGTTTTTGACCACCTCGCGGTCATCGCGGACCCACCAATGCTTAAGGGCCGGCGCTACGGAAACATCATCCTTGTGGCATCAGATACGGAAATGCCAGCCGAGGGCTCCATTGAAGCCGCTCAGCTGGCTAAGGCACTCCTTGGCGGGGCGGTGCCCGCCCACTACAAGGACGAGGCGTGGACCCGCGCGTTTTTCGCTGGTGCTACTGCAGCACGCGATTAAGTAGCGTGGCTACTTGGCCCGCATCGAAATCGGGAACATCAGCGCCAGCCTTCTTGGCCGCGTTCTTAGCCTCCGAAACTTCGGACTCGGAGACATTGCCAGACTTAACGTTGTTCACGTGACCGGCATTGTCCAGCAGGATTGCTAGGTCACCGACAGAGAAGTTGCCCTTCGCCATATCACCCAGATCTTCTACTGGGAGGGCATCCTTGTCCTGCAAGGTCTTCACGAAGCCTGCTAGGCCTTGCGCTGCTTGGGGGTCAAGGCCGGACTTTTCGGCGGCGTCGGCAAGCTGGGGAATAGCAATCAGGCCTGCTGCGAGGGCCAGGATAGCGCCAATAAGCGGCGTGCTGTCCGAGCTTAGGTCAACGCCATCGCCCACCACGAGCTGTTCGAGCGCGCCGCCGACATCCACATAATTTCCATCGCTAAAGGACTGCAGCTGCTGCTTGGAACCATTAAAAAGGTTCATATCAACGTCGGTAGGAATTCCTGCCACCTTGCCGGAGCCAGAACGCTGCCAGAAGGATAGCTTCTTCCAGCCACCCACGGCCTCGGGCGCCTGATCCTGATAGGCCGCAAGCCACAACGGCATATCCGAGAACTTCTGAGAGTTATTCATCTGCCCCATCCAGAAGTACTTGTAGGTGTAGATCATGGGAGTGCGGCCGGTAAGGCGCTTGAGCTCGCTGGTAAATTCTTCGATCCACTGCTCCAACTGGGCCGCGGATTTACCTTCATCCACCTCGATATCGAGTGCGGGGGGCAATGTCTGATCTGGCGCCAGCGCAATCTGCGCGGCAAAGTTCGCCGCTTGCGTTTTGGCGTCAGTCGATGGACGAGCGTAGTGATATGCGCCTGTCTTAAGGCCGGCAGCGTGGGCGGCCTGAACATCTTCGACGTAGTGCGGATTTACCCAATCCCCACCCTCAGTTGCTTTTACAAATGCAAAAGACTGACCGTCAGTACGTACCTTAGACCAATCGATGGGCGTGCCGCCCGGGTGCTGGTGTGCCGCAACGTCCACGCCCTTAGGGGCGCCAAAGCTCACCGCCTGGGCAACAGCGGTACCACTAATAGCTAGTGCAGCCACGGTAACTACCGCAGTAATACTCTTTCGGAGTGCCTTCTTTGAAGTCATGCGCGTGAGTCTAACAATGGTTTCACTCTATCAACATCTTTAACACGCGCCACTTGAGATAATTTTCTTTTCTTCTATTTCTGTCACCGTAGGCAATTTCACCATTTAGAACACATTTTTGCCCCCCTCTTGTGGCGGGCGCACCCACAGCGTAAGATAGACACTGTGAAGATTAGTTCAGCAGTTCTAATATTCGGGGGAAATAATTTTGGAATCCTATTACATAGTCAATGATCCTAAAGATCCATTAGCAGTTAAAGCGACCGAGATCAGAAAGCAAGATTACCTTTTCTGGAAAGATGCCAAACCAGACTTAGAAGACGATTTCGACATTTCTTGCCATACCCTTGCCACCCGTACGGGATTGAGTGAGCGGCGCACGCGCGATATAACCATGGCGCTCTACCGGCTGGCTGAGTTACCTCTAACAATGGCCCTGCAGGAAACCTACTACTTCCTGGATTTCTCTCGCCTCGTTACTATCGACGCCGTACTTAGCAAGCTCGGTGATGTCCCTGCGGAAACCCTCGAGAGGATAGACCAAGAACTATCTCGTTATTTGACCCCCTCGAACCCGAGACAGGTACTGCCCTCCAACACGAATTTACGGCGAAAACTCAATGGCCTCATTGCTATTGAAAACCCTTCCACCGAAGAAAACAAAGAGGCTCCCACGAAGAATAACTCCTATTTCACCTACTCCAGCTTCGGTGGCAAAGCCGGGCTAGCAGTTGAATTTGACGAAGCTACCCTTATAGCTATCGACGAACACATCAGCAAAGCCGCCGCGGAACATGGCCTTTCCAAGGCAGAAGCACTGGCCAAATTGATTCTGGGTGAAATTGAGTCTCGGACTAAGGTAGTTCTGCACATGTATCGCGCCCATGATCAGGAGTCTGCACCCGCGTTTATCCGGGGATTCGGATGGGTAAGCCCAGAGACCGCGGATAACCTGCGCCCCGCTCAGACGCGAGACATGGACTTAGCCAAAGAAATGGAAAGCGAAAGCTACGTTACTCCCCCGCTCATAGGCGCCTATGTGGAAGGCCGCGATGGGGTGTGCCGCTGGCCGGGGTGCTACCGCCCTGCGGAAAGCTGCCAGAAAGACCACCGCATTGACCATGCTCGGGGAGGGAAAACTGCAGGGAGCAATTTGGTTTCACTATGCCAGCACCACCATAACGTCAAGACTGACGGCGGTGCTTTTTATATCATGGATCCGCACACTGGGGACATTGTGTGGCTGTTTGATGATGGGCGCTGGGAATATGACGAGCCCCAAGGACCGTTAGCGCCCAAGAACAAGAACTGGGCGCTAACGGTGGGCCAAGCTATCGCCGCCCGACGGGCAGCGGCGAAGGAAAGGAATGAAAGCTAGACGGATCGGGCTCGGGAGATTACCTCGGGAAGATGAGCCAACACGTAATCGACATCTTCTTCCGAAGTAAGCCGGCCTAGCGTAAAGCGCAAGGAGCCGATTCCTTCAGCCTCGCTTACTCCCATCGCTTCCAAAACGTGAGACATGCGGTTTACACCTGCGCTACAGGCGCTGCCGGTTGAGGCCTCAATCTGCAGGGAATCTAGCAGCATGATGAGGCTATCGCCATCTGCGCCGGGGAAAGAGACGTGCAAGTGAGAAGGCAAACACGGTTCAGCGGAATTGATGACTGTATTGTCAATGGTGGCGAGAATTCCATCGCGGAGCTTATTGCGAAGCGCGGAAATCCGCTCACCTTGAGTAGAAATTTCCGCGACGGATTCCTCCAAAGCCGCAGCTAGACCGGAAGCACCAGCGACGTCGACAGTTCCAGGACGAATTCCGCGTTCCTGCCCACCGCCATAGGCAATGGGTTGGGGTGCGGGACTCCGCTTGGCTAGAAGTAGGCCAATGCCGCGGGGACCGCCGAACTTGTGGGCGCTAGCTGCAAGGCTGGTGATCCCTAGGTGGGAAAAGTCGATGGGAACTTTTCCTACCGCTTGCACGGCATCAACGTGTACCGGTGTACCCACCGCGCTGGCTCGGGCGGCAATATCTTCGACCGGCTGAATGGCGCCGGTTTCGTTATTGGCCCACATGCAGGTAGCGACGTCGGCAAGCGTGTCTAGAGCCGACAGGTCTGCTATGTGTCCGGAGCGATCGACAGGAAGAATCTCGACGGCAGCACCCGAATTGTTCAGCTTAGCCACGGTATCGCGCACGGCGGGATGCTCAATATCGGTGGAAACTATGCGGTTGGTTTTACCGGCCGCATAAAGTCCCTGAATGGCGATATTGTCTGCCTCTGTGCCAGAAGAAGTGAAAATCACCTCGATTGGCTCGCAGCCGAGGAGCGAAGCAACCTTCTCGCGGGCATCATCGAGCACAGACCGAGCCTTGCGGCCGGAACCATACTGCGCGCCGGAGTTCAGGGAGCCAGCCGCAGCTACCCACGCGTCAATCGCGCTCTGGCGCATCGGCTGGGTAGCAGCGTAGTCAAAATAATGCGGCATTACTGACGTGCCTTCAGTTCCTCGGTCAAGGCTGGGGCGATTTCATGGAGGTCGCCCACAACGCCAAGGTCAGCGATCTGGAAGAACGGCTCATCCTGGTCCTGGTTGACCACCACAATAGTGCCAGAGGTCTGCATACCAGAGGTATGCTGAATGGCACCCGAAATACCCAAGCCAATGTAGAGCTCAGGCGAAACGGTAACGCCAGTCTGGCCGATCTGATAGGCAGCGTCATAGAAGCCTTCATCTACCGCATCGCGGGTAGCGCCGACTGCGGCGCCGAGGGCGTCGGCAAGCGGCTCGACAACATCACCGAATTCATCACCTACGCCACGGCCGCCAGCGACGACCACCTTGGCTTCGGTAATTTCCGGACGTGCAGATTTCTGGGCAGGGGTAAAGGAAGTTACCTTGACATCTTTGCCAGTAGCGGCCGGCAACGGCATTGGGGCTGGTTGCGCTTCAACCTGCTGTGGTGCGGCCTCAACCGCGCCTGGGCGCAGCGTATAGATCGGGCACTGGCCGGTAGCGGTAGAGGTGGTCTCATAGGAGCCACCAAAAATGGTCATCTGGGCGGAACCATCAGCGGCGATGCCGCTGACATTGACCAGTGCGCCGGAAGCGAGGCGGGCAGCTAGGCGGCCGGCAATCTCGTTATTGGCGGGAGTTGCGGCCAGCACGATAGGTGCGGGGTTCGCGGCGCCGAGAGCATGCAAGGCATCGACTTCTGGAATCAGGAGGCGCTGGTCATAGTCTTCGGCCGTTGCTTGGACCACCTGCGCGGCGCCAAGGGCGGCAAGGTCAGCATCGAACTTATCTGCCTGCTTGCCGACGACCACTGCAGACACCGTACCCAATTCGCGCGCGGCCGTAATCAGTTCTCCGGTAACGGGTAGGACTTTTTCCGCATCGTGCTCAACTAATACGTAAACGTGAGACATATCGACTCCTAAATCAAGTTCTTTGCGGCTAGGAAGTCAGCGATCTTCTTCGCTGCATTTTGCGGGTTGGGCTCAGAAATAACCTCGCCAGCGGTGCGCGGTGGTCGCTTGTGAGCGGCCGCAACGGTGGTAGTGGGCGCAATTGCCTCAATTCCCAAATCAGCTAAGGAGAAAGTAGTGATTTCCGCCTTCTTAGCGGCCATCAATCCCTTGAAGTTAGGGAAGCGCGGCTTGTCGCTCTTATCGTTCACGGAAACAATTGCAGGCAGCGGCGCTTCTAGTTCCCAGGTGCCACGCGCATCATCTCGCGTGCCACGCAGCGTACCGCCCGCCAGTTCTACCTTGTGCAGCCCGGTAAGTGCGGGTAGCTGGCGGTATTCGGCGAGCAATCCAGTAAGTAGGCCGGTCGAGGCATCGGAGGCCTCGGTGCCAGCGGTGATCAATTGGACGTCGCCAAGCTTGTTCAGCGCAGCGTTGAGAGTCCATGCGGTCGACAGCGCATCCGCTCCCGCCAGCGAATCATCGGAGACAAGCACCGCGTCATCGGCACCCATAGCCAGTGCCTTGCGCAATGCTTCGTCTGCCTGGGCCGGCCCCATGGTCAGCGCGACGACCTTATAACCCGCATCCGGGTTTTCGTCGCGCAGGCGCAGGGCTTGTTCCACGGAATACTCATTAACCTCATCAATGACGTTATCCACGGAGGTGCGATCCAGGGTGTGGTCATCTTCCAAAGACTTGGTAGACCACGTATCCGGCACGTGTTTGACCAGAGCCACGATAGTTGGCATTGGGCACTCACCTTTCCGATATATTTATGTTGCGTAATTATCCTCGGACGATGATACTCGGGGTTTGCACAGCAAGGCGATTCCTTGTGCGCCAATTCGCGTAATGATTACCGCAAAAGGCTTCTTCCCCTTGAGCTTCATCTTCTTCCGCAGCTGGTCAGGGTCCACTTCTACCCCGCGCACGAGGATTTCCAAGCTCCCCGCGTCATAGGATTTAAGTACGGATTTTAATCTCTTTAGGGGTACTTTTTCTATGAATGGAAATCCCGAGGTTCCTTCCGGAATCCTCTCCCCTGTCAGGTACGCGATGCGCTCATCGATTTGGTGCAGCCTTTCCCGTGCCGCGTAATGCCGCACCAAGCCGGCGCGTACAACGGCACCGTCCGGGTCAATGAGGTAGCTACCAATCTCTCCGGCCTCGGGCAGGTTTGTTTCTTGATCATCGAGGACGTCTAGCTTGTGTCCACGAATCATTACTGCCCTTCGGCCGGTTCCTAGGCCTGGGGTATAAAGGCAAGCTTCTTTTACTCCGCCGTCGACGCTTGCGACGGTAACAAGGCCGTTCCATTCGCTGAAATCTAGGCCGGGTGCACACTTAATGGCCAATTCTTTGCCGCGATGCTTGTCGACGACCTCTGGAAGCGGTGGCACGAGCTCCTCCGGCCGGGTGATTCTTCTACCTCCGGCGCGGCGGGCGGGATCTGCAAGGAGGACATCGGCAGTCGTTGTAGTGGTGAGCGCATCAGCGCGAAATATCTTGGTCGAAGAAAGATTGTGCCTCGCCATTCTCACGCGCGACTCGTCCAAGTCTGAGCCAAAGTAGTCGAGCGGAGAATTAAGACCTTCCGTACCGATGGAGCAGGTGATGTCGTGGACGCTGCCCACCCCCTGCTCTGCAAGAAATGCCGCCCGGTATGCCGCAACCTCGACGGGGGTTGCTTGTTGGGCTGAGTCGGCGTCCATCAGCCAATCACTGGGAAGCTTGCCCGAACTACGGGCGGTCACCAGTTCCATGACTGCGCGGCCATAGTCGCCGAACTTCTCTTTCAAGATTTCGGTGTCCTTAAGCCGAGAGGCCTTGGTCAAGGCGAGATCGAGGTGCGTAATTTCCTCGTGGTGCTCAATCAAGAAGCTGACTTCTGCGGGGGTATAACTCATATGCGGTCTAAAGGGGTGGTGGAAAAGAATTCGCGGTAACGAGGGTCCTCGCGCGGATCCCCGATAACAGGGCGCAGGTCAGAAAAGGACGCATCATCGAGGACTTCTTGAACTGAGGAGTATCTGCTCAGCCTCTGCATCTGCGCCCAGGTGGGGATGACCAGGCGCACCAGCCCGGCGCGCCAACCGTCCAGGATGAGTTGGGGAGAAAACCATCCGGCATCGTCCGCCTCATCGGTATCCCCATCGGGTTCTTGGCCAGAGGGCAGCACCCCGACGAAAAAGAAGGTGTCGAACCAGTGGCTCTTTCCCTTTCCTACCCACCGGGCCCAGGGAAGGAGCATATCGGCGTCGACACGCATGCCGTTATTGCTGAGGAATTCGGTAAAGGAAATGGTGTGGCTCTCGAGTAGTTTTCGCTCCTTGTGATACCGCCGTGCATTGGAGACAATTCCGTCTTCGCGGATGGCAAAGAGGGTGCCAGCTTCCTCAAAGAGCTCCCGGGCAGCGGCGAATACTAGCGCGTGCGCTTTATACTTTGTTACGCCCATCCGTCGGGCCATGGAGATGACGGATTTTCCGGCCCATAGTTCGCCCGAGTCCCAGGAACGCGGCGGAAAGTCGCGTGGGTCCACGCCGCCGCCGGGAAAGACCGAATGCCCCGGGTAATTGTGCATGGTGTGCACGCGCTCTTGTACCCATACTTCAAGACCGTCGGTGCCGTCCCGTAGAAGCAGGACGGTTGCCGCCAAGCGCCCACCGTTAAAGCCGGTGGTATCGCTGGCGTCAACGGCATCGATACGGTCATGAAAAGGGTTGGTCATAGAGAAGCTCGGCGGGCGAAGTATCGCTGTCCAATGCGGTCTACCTGAATGGGCTGGTGGAAGGCGCGAGTCAGGTTTTCTGAGGTGAGGACTGAATTAATCAGACCTTTTGCCACTACCTTACCCTCATCCAGCAGCATGGCGTGGGTAAATCCGTATGGGATCTCCTCCACGTGGTGGGTGATCATGACGATGGCTGGGGCATCTGGATCCATGGCTAAATCGCCGAGGTATCCCACCAGGTCTTCGCGGCCTCCCAGGTCCATTCCGGCGGAAGGCTCGTCTAGGATGAGCAGCTCTGGGTTAGTCATGAGTGCGCGGGCGAGGACGACGCGCTTCTTTTCGCCCTCTGACAATGTTCCCCAGGTGCGCTCCTTCAGGTGGGTTGCACCTACCTGGGCCAAAATCTCATCAGCGCGGGAGAAGTCCATGTCCTGATATTCCTCCCGCCAGCGGCCCAGCACTGCATAGCCTGCGGAGACGACGAGATCGTCCACGCGCTCATTTTCGGGGATTCGCGATTGCACTGCAGCGGAGGAGATGCCGATGAGCGCGCGCAGATCGCGCATATCAGTTTTGCCGATCTGCTCCCCCATCAAAAAGGCGGTGCCCTTCGACGGGAATTCTTCGGCCGCGGCCATGCGCACTAGCGAGGTCTTACCCGCGCCATTGGGGCCAATAATGACCCAGCGCTCATCGAGTTCCACTTGCCAGTCCACAGGACCAACGAGGGTCTTGCCGCCGCGGCGCAACTCGACGCCGCGAAAATCTACGAGCCAATCTTGATCTGTAGGAGTTACGTCGTTCACGCCCTCCATTGTGACTGATTTATTCTTTGCCCGGTGAAATTGACACAGCTGCATTAGTCTTATGGGCATGACTACTCGCCTTGGTATTGACGATGTCCGCCCGCTTATCTCCGCCGGTTCTGTAGCTTCTAAAGCCGTTGTGGGCGAGGTAATTCCTGTCACCGCACTGGTCTGGCGCGAAGGCCACGACGCGGTCTCGGCCACTTTGTCTGCCTGGGCGGCGCGGTCCACGGCTACGTCCTCCGTTACCATGCAGGTAGACCCCAAAGACCAAGATCGAGTGCACGGCGTCTTTACCCCAGGCACTCAAGGCACCTGGTACTTCCGCGTCGATGCCTGGTCCGATCCCATTGCTACGTGGAAGAACGCGGTTACTAAAAAGATGGCGGCTGGGCAATCCGCTGCCGAACTGGCCAATGACCTCCAGCATGGTGCGGATCTATTTTCTCGGGCGGCCTTGCAAACCCCCTCGGATATTGTGGCGCCCGTCTTTGCTGCTGCACGGGACTTGGAGGATGAGTCTTTGGACGTCGATAAGCGCGTGCAGGTAGCGCTCTCGGACGAGGTCGCAGACATCCTGCACTCCCATCCCCTGCGTGATCTCCTAGTAGAAGGCGCCATTCACGAGGTCTACGTGGAGCGCCCGGCCGCGCTTTATAACTCGTGGTATGAGCTCTTCCCCCGTTCCACGGGCGGCTGGGACGAAGAGGGAAATCCAGTGCACGGCACCTTCGACACTACTGCCCAAGCACTAGAGCGCGTGGCCGATATGGGCTTCGATACGGTGTATTTTCCACCCATTCATCCCATTGGCAAGATGCATCGGAAGGGAAAAAATAACTCGGTCATTGCTGAGCCCGGTGATGTGGGAAGCCCGTGGGCTATCCAGGACCACTCCACCACCCACCCCGAATTGGGCACAATAGAGGATTTCAAGAAGCTGGTCTCTCGCGCCCAGGAACTTGGCCTGGAAGTTGCGCTTGATTTCGCGCTGCAGGCATCGCCCGACCACCCGTGGGCCACCAGCCACCCAGAATTTTTCACTGTCCTTCCAGATGGCACCATCGCCTACGCTGAGAACCCACCGAAGAAGTATCAGGATATCTATCCACTCAACTTCGATAACGCGCAGGATTCCATCTATCACGAAATCTATGAAACGCTCATGATTTGGGTAGAAGCCGGGGTGAGCACGTTCCGCGTAGATAACCCACACACCAAGCCGGCTAACTTCTGGGACTGGCTGATCACCCGCGTGCACGCCACCCACCCAGATGTCATCTTCTTGGCAGAGGCCTTTACCCGCGCCCCTCGCCTTTTCGGGCTAGCAAAAGCAGGCTTTTCCCAGTCCTATACCTACTTCACTTGGCAGACCACGAAGCATGAGCTCACCCAATTTGGCCAGATGCACGTAGAGCAGGCGGATATTTGCCGGCCTAATCTTTTTGTCAATACCCCGGATATCCTGCATGAGTCTTTGCAAACCGGGGGGCGCGCCATGTTCGCCATACGCGCTGTCCTCGCTGCCACCATGTCTCCACTATGGGGCGTGTACTCCGGTTTTGAGCTCTATGAGCACACCCCGGTAGCCCCAGGAACCGAGGAATACCTCGACTCGGAGAAGTACGAATTGCGGCCGCGCGACTTTGCTGCTGCGGTTGCGTCAGGAGACTCTTTAGAGTCCTATATCCGGCTGCTCAATCAGATTCGCCGCGATAACCCCGCATTGCAACAATTGCGCACCCTCCGCTTCCATGACACCGACAATGACGCCATCATTGCCTATTCCAAGGCCGATCCAGCCACCGGCAATGTGGTTCTCGTCGTGGTCAACCTGGATCCGCGCAATGCGCAAGAAGCGACCGTTACGGTAGATATGCGCGCTATCGGCCGCCATCCCGGCGAGTCCTATACTGTCCAAGACACGATTACCGGCTCTGCCTATCACTGGTCCGAGCGCAATTTTGTGCGCTTAGAGCCGCTTCGCGACGTCGCCCATGTCTTCGTCCTTCCCCCTGCCGACCACGTCCTGCAGGAGCAGCTCACCTGGCGCGAGGTCACCGACTATCGCCCGTAAACATTTGTCCACCGGAACGCGCCCAATCTAGGTACCCTGATTATATGAACATCCCGGCCGCTGACCTCGCTCGCCTCAATGACTGCCGCCACCATGACCCACACGGATTCTACGGCTGGCATGAAGGTACCGTCCGTACCCGCCAGCCTGGTGCCACCGCGGTACAGCTTCATACCCCCACGAAATCCGTGTCCATGGATATGGTCGGCGATGACATCTGGGAAGCGGAAGTAGGCGAGAACTGCGATTACCGCCTCGAAATCTCCTACCCCGGCGCCCCTACCCGCACCGTGGCAGACGGATATCACTTCCTGCCCACCATCGGATCCCTAGATCTGCACCTTATCGGCGAAGGCCGCCACGAGCGCCTTTGGGATGTCCTCGGCGCCAACCTACGTTCTTATGACGCAGAGATGGGCCCCGTAAGCGGTGTGTCCTTTGCCGTATGGGCCCCCAATGCCCAAGGTGTTGCCGTCGTGGGCGATTTCTGCGGCTGGAATCCTACCCAGTACCCAATGCGTTCGCTCGGTTCTACCGGCGTATGGGAGGTCTTTATCCCAGGCATCGGTGCTGGCGAACACTATAAGTTCGCCGTCTTTAGCCAGGAAGGACGCAAAGACAAGGCCGACCCATTGGCCAAGCGCACCGCCTGCCCGCCGGAAACTGACTCGATCGTGGATTCCACCAGCTTCGGCTGGTCTGATTCCGCGTGGATGGACAAGCGCACCGGCAACCTAGATGTCCCGATGAGCATCTATGAGGTCCACGTTGGCTCGTGGAAGGTCGGGGCGAATTATAACCGACTTCGCGAGGAGCTCATCCCTTATCTCAAGGAGCATGGCTTTACCCACGTCGAGCTCTTGCCCGTGGCCGAGCACCCCTTCGGCGGCTCTTGGGGCTACCAAGTCTCTGGCTATTACTCGCCTTCAGCGCGGTGGGGCTCGCCGGATGAGTTCCGCGCATTAGTCAATGCACTGCATGAAAACGGCATCGGGATCATCGTGGACTGGGTGCCAGCCCACTTCCCCAAAGATGACTGGGCCTTAGGCCGCTTCGATGGTCAAGCGCTTTATGAGCACCCCGATCCCCGCCGCGGCGAACAGGCCGATTGGGGAACTTACGTCTTTGATTTTGGCCGCAATGAGGTGCGCAATTTCCTCGTAGCCAACGCCCTGTATTGGGCTGAAGAATTCCACATTGACGGCCTGCGCGTAGACGCCGTCGCTTCCATGCTTTACCTGGACTACTCCCGCGATGAATGGCTACCCAATCAGTTTGGCGGGCGCGAGAATTTAGAAGCCGTCCAATTCCTGCAGGAAACCAACGCCACCCTCAACCGCACCCATCCTGGCGTACTCACCATCGCCGAGGAATCCACCTCCTGGCCGGGCGTTACCGCTCCTACTTCCGAGAACGGGCTGGGCTTTTCCCTGAAGTGGAATATGGGATGGATGAATGACACCCTGGAGTACTTCAAGCACGAGCCTATCCACCGCTCCTATCACCATGGCGAGCTCACCTTCTCCATGGTGTATGCCTATTCTGAGCGCTACGTGTTGCCGTTTAGCCACGACGAAGTAGTCCACGGCAAGGGTTCACTGTGGCAGCGCATGCCTGGCGACGACTGGAATAAGGCCGCCGGATTGCGCGCTTTGTATGGCTACATGTTCTCCCACCCTGGCAAGAATCTGCTCTTCATGGGCCAGGAATTTGGACAAACCACCGAGTGGTCCGAGGAGCATTCCGTGGATTGGGGCAACCTCGATGGTTGGGGCAATGAGTGGCACCGGGGCATTAAGCGCCTCGTGCGCGATATCAACCTCATCTACCGCGACACTCCAGCTTTGTGGAGCCAGGATTTCAGCCAAGACGGCTTTCAATGGGTCAAGGCCGATGACTCGAACAATAACGTGCTGGGTTACGTCCGCTATGGCGCAGACGGCTCTGCCTTGCTCGCCGTGTGCAACCTTTCGGGTTCTTCCATTCCCGACTACGGCCTCTGGGTTCCACGTGATGGTGCTTGGAAAATGGTGCTCAACACCGATGATGCCGTTTATGAGGGCGCTGGGAACCCGCTTCCTCAGCATATTCACGTGGCGGATAATTCCGCCACGCTTCACCTACCGGCCAACTCGGTGCAGTGGTACGTACTGGAGCAATAAAACGCCTATCGCTGCGTGCGTAGGAACTCCACCACGCGCGCTTCGATATCATCGCGAAGCGCATCCATGCGCTCTTCACCCTCCAGACCACGCAGCGAAGGATCCTCGATGGCCCACCTCTGCGCTGGCCCGTCATATTCCGCATCACCTACCACGATGACGTGGTCGACAGTGGCAGCAAGGTGGGGATCCACTAGAGCAGGAGTACCAGTCATTTCTGCCCCCACCTTCGCGAGGGAAGCTTTGGCCTCTTGATTGATGCCCTGCTGGGTATGCTCCGGGGTAGTTTGCACCCCAGCCGAGTAAATATCCCACTCAGGCGCATGCTTGGCGGCAAGCGCCGCAGCCATCTGCGACTTGCCGCGATTTGTATTGCACAGGAAAAGCACTGAAGTCATGCTTTCCCATCTTACCCAAGCTAGTACAGGGCACTCGCCAGCTTGGTTCGAGCTTCCATCACACGCGGATCATTGCCCTCAAAGAGCCCGAAAAGCTCCAGCAAGCGCTCGCGCACGCGAGCTTTCTCATCACCGGCCGTTGCCTTCATCGTCTCGATGAGGCGATCAAAGGCCTTTTCTGGGGCGCCGGCAACCACTTCGGCGTCGGCAGCACGCATCTGCTTATCGACGTCCCCCTTGTCCCCTTCCGCAGCCGCAATCGGATCCTCAGTCTGGTTGGCAGGATCAAGGCGCTTGAGCAGTACGGTTGTATCGCGGGCCTGCTTAATCTGCACGTTTTCGGGCTCAGCCTCCAAGATGGAGTTATAGACCTTAAGAGCACCATCAAAGTCGCCAGCATTTAAGAAGCCCTCTGCTTCTTGGAGGCGCGGATCCTCTTCTTCCTCTTGGGTCTGGGGCTCTCCCGCATCGCTCTGTAGGCCCTTCAACTGTGGGCCAACATTCTGCACCAGGGCATCTACCCATTGTTTTAGCGCATCTAGTGGTTGTGCACCCTCGAAATTCGTCAGCGGCTGCCCAGCGCCCAGGGCCACCACAGTGGGGAGGTTCTTCACGCCAAAGGCCTGCGCAACCTGTGGGGTAGCATCTGCATCCACGTAGGCAACTAGGAAGCTGCGGTTTCCTTGCGCTGCCAAACCTTGCAGATCGGTCTTTAGCTGCTCCGACTGCGTGGAACGGGCGGTGCCAATGAGTACAATCACCGGAACTTCCGTAGAACGGCGCACCACGTCCTGGTCGAAGTTAGCCTCCGTCACCGTGAAGAAGGGCTGGATCCCGCCAGCAGTGGTCTGGGGAGATTCCTGCGCCTTCTGCCGTGCCTCGGCCCGCGCCTTTACTTGGCTGAGGTCGAGCGCGCCTCCTACATAAGCGTTATTTGCTGAAGTCATCTAGTCCTCCTTTGCAAGGCGGCGGTTAACCGCATCTACCTTGTCAGTCAGTTGATTGGTTACGCCCTCGCGAATATCAGCCTTGACCACCAAAGATGTGCGCGGGGATACCGCACGCACCGCGTCAGTGGCCTTCTTAATAGTTCCAAAGACCTCGTCCCACTCGCCTTCAAGCAGGGTGAACATGGCATTGGTCTCGTTAGGAAGGCCAGATTCGCGGACTACGCGCACTGCCGCAGCGACGGCGTCAGCCATTTCTTGGGAGTCATTATTGACTACTGCGGGGGCTACAGAGAATGCAACAATCATGCCCGCTAGTCTACCTACGCTCCCAGCAGTGGCGGTGCCAGTGCCGACGATCGTCTCCCTGGCGGCCCACGTCGCGCGGCCACGCGACGATATGGGCCACCCCGGGAGGAATATTTTGATTACACCCTGGGCACACATAGTACTTCTGGGCACGCGCAGAACCGATATGCCGCATGACATAGGGTTCACCGTGCGTCCAGCTAGGCCCCTCGACCGTCTGGGAGCCGAGAAAAGTCGACCCATCCTTAGGCAAGGATCGAAGCTCAAGCGGTTTGCGTCTATTCCGCCGTGGCATTAGAACAATCGCAATTCATTCGACTCGAGCCCACGCAGCTCCTGATAATCCAATACGACGCACCGAATGCCTCGGTCCTCTGCTAGCGTGCGGGCCTGCGGTTTGATTTCCTGGGCCGCGAATACACCAGATACTGGGGCCAGAAGCTCATCGCGGTTAAGCAACTCCAGATACCTCGTCAGCTGCTCCACGCCATCAATCCCACCGCGGCGCTTCACCTCGATGGCAACATTATTGTTGTTTTCATCTTTCGCCATAATGTCTACCGGGCCTATCGCCGTTGGGTATTCGCGGCGTACCAGCGTATAGCTATCGCCCAAGGTATCGATCTGGTCTGCCAAAAGCTCTTGCAAGTGAGCCTCCACGCCGTCTTTGACTAGGCCTGGGTCTTCACCCATGTCATAGGAGATTTCCTCATGGATCTCAGCAATTGTAATGCGCAACTGCTCGCCTTTAGGATTTTCCACCAGCCACAAAACCTCGCCGGTATCGTCACCGTCTAGGTCCTCAATGGCGGATTCTTTTAAAGTGCATGGAGGGGTCATCCAATTAAGCGGCTTATACGCACGGTCGTCAGCATGCACGGATACAGAGCCGTCAGCTTTGACGATGAGTAGACGGTCTGCCATGGGAAGGTGGGCATCCAAACGGCCCACGTAATCTACGGAGCATCGGGCGATTACTAAACGCATGCCCTCTACCCTAGCGGGTAACCTTATCGCTTGGATTGACGGGTAGCGCGCTGGCGAAGTTGCTGGAAGTCGAAGCGCTGCTGACGTTTGGATGGTGCGGCCTCTACCCACGCCCCAAAGGCCATAATGCCGTGGGCATCAGATGCCAACTCATATTCCCGGCCCTTGACCCGAAAGCGAACAACCTCGGTGGCGGCAGACATAAAAGAAGCCTCGGCATCATCGAGCGAGCGGGTGCTTACTACTTCGATGTCGAGGCGGTTGATACGCAGGTCGCAGCGCGGAGAAACGGAGCGGAGCTTGAAATACTCCACAAATTCGCCTTCATAACGCAGCGAACCATGGCGCCAAGAAAGGGAATTTCTAGCGGGTACTCGGCGTAGCAGGACGGCAGTGCCGCGGGAACGCACGGTAAAAAAGCGAAGCGCAGCCAGAAAAATAACCAGCAATAGGGCCATGCCAAGGGCCCACAGAAGCACTGTAACCACCGTTGAATTCATGGACCTTCGCGCCATCCTCGCTTTGTGGAGAAACTGATTCTTGAATTGTAGCGCTTGGCAGGACCTATACGCCAATAAGAAAAGGCAAAGAAAACGCAAAAAGCGCCCCGTTTTAAACCGGGGCGCCTTTAGAGAGCAGGAAGGGCGGCTATTGCTGCCCTCTCCTATCAATCCAAGGTACTAAGCCTTGGCGCGGCGGACAGCACGCTGTGCGGCCTCGCCACGGGACTTGGCGAGCTCGTGCTCAGAAGCAAAGTCCTTCTGAGCCTTCTCCTCATCCACCTCATCGGACCAGATGGCCCAATCAGCGAGGACGGTGATCTTGTCCTGGGTAACGGAGAGGAAACCACCCTGCACGGCGGCGACGCGGCGCTCGCCGTCCACTGGGTGGATGGTCACCACGCCATTATCGATCAACTGACCGATCATTGGCTCGTGACCGGGAAGCACGCCGATCTCACCCTCGGTGGTCTCAGCCGTGACCATGGAGGCCTGTCCAGACCACAGCAGGCGCTCGACGGAAACCAATTCGGCGGTGATGTCAGCCATGTGCCTCTCCCTACTTCTCGTTCAACTTCTTGTATGCAGCCTCGACGTCGTCAAGGCCGCCCAAGCCGTTGAAAGCCTGCTCTGGGTAGTGGTCAAACTCGCCATCGCAGATGCGCTCAAAGGCGTCGATGGTCTCGGACAGCGGCACGTAAGAGCCCGGCAGGCCGGTGAACTTCTGTGCGACGAAGAAGTTCTGGCCCAAGAAGCGCTCGATACGGCGGGCACGCTGAACGGTGACCTTATCCTCCTCGGACAGCTCGTCCATACCAAGGATGGCGATGATGTCCTGGAGTTCCTTGTTCTTCTGCAGAATACCGATGACGCGCTGTGCAACCTCGTAGTGCTTCTCGCCAACGATACCCGGCTCGAGGATACGAGAGGTAGAGGTCAGCGGGTTCACTGCTGGGTAAATACCCTTGGAAGCAATAGCACGGTCCAGCTCGGTGGTGGCGTCCAGGTGAGCGAACGTCGTTGCCGGAGCCGGGTCGGTGTAGTCATCGGCAGGAACGTAGACGGCCTGCAGGGACGTAATGGAACGGCCCTTGGTCGAGGTAATGCGCTCCTGCAGGACACCCATCTCATCAGCCAGGGTTGGCTGGTAACCCACAGCGGAAGGCATACGACCCAGCAGGGTCGAAACCTCAGAGCCGGCCTGGGTGAAACGGAAGATGTTGTCGATGAACAGCAGCACGTCCTGGTTCTGCACATCGCGGAAGTACTCCGCCATGGTCAGGCCGGACAGAGCCACGCGCATACGGACTCCTGGCGGCTCATCCATCTGGCCGAAGACAAGTGCGGTATCTTGCAGCACGCCCATTTCTTCCATCTCCAGGAAGAGGTCGGTGCCCTCACGGGTACGCTCGCCGACGCCGGCGAAGACGGAGGTACCGGAGAACTCACGGGCGATACGGGTAATCATCTCCTGAATGAGAACGGTCTTACCCACACCTGCGCCGCCGAAGAGGCCAATCTTGCCGCCCTTAACGTACGGGGTCAGCAAGTCAATGACCTTAATGCCGGTCTCCAGAATCTCGGTCTTACCCTCGAGCTGGTCGAACGCTGGCGGCTCGCGGTGGATGCCCCACTGCTCACCATCGCGGCCGAGACCCGGCTCGTCGAGGCAGTCACCGAGGGCGTTGAAGACGTGGCCCTTGACGACGTCGCCGACTGGCACGGAAATTGGCTTTCCGGAGTCGATGACCTCGGCACCGCGGACGAGGCCGTCGGTCGGTGCCATGGACACGGTACGGACAAGGTTGTCACCGAGGTGCTGAGCGACCTCGAGGGTGACGGTCTTTGCAACAGCTTCGAGCTTGATGTCGACGTGCAGTGCGTTGTACAGGGCCGGCAGTGCCTCACGTGGGAACTCCACGTCCACAACCGGACCGATGACGCGCACGACACGACCGGCGACTGCCGAAGACTGTGCATTCTGCTCTTGCAGAGCTGTAGTCATAATCTAGTCACTTTCTGCGCTGTCAGATAGCGCGCCAGCGCCACCGACGATCTCTGAAATTTCCTGGGTAATCTGTGCCTGACGGGCCTGGTTAGCCACGCGGGAGAGGTCTTCGACCATCTCGGTTGCGTTGTCAGTAGCAGACTTCATAGCTGTACGGCGTGCAGCGGACTCGGAGGCAGAAGCCTCCAAGAACATAGCAAACAGGATACGCGAGACGTACTGCGGAAGCAGAGCATCCATCAGCGTATCTGCGTCCGGCTCGAATTCGAATCCGGCGGCAACATCCTCCGCAGATTCGGCGTCGGACAGAGCGGAGTCACCGAGGTGGTACTCCTCATCCTGAATAACCGGCTCAACTGGCAACAGCTGCTGTGCGCGCGCAGTCTGGGTCAACATGGACTCAAACTCGGTGTAGACAACGTGTACCTGGTCAAAGCCACGTACACCTGCGCCCTCACCCTGCGCATGCAGGCCGTCGCGGCCCTTGGTAGTGCCGTTGGAACCAGCAATAAAGCCATCAATCAGGTGACGGCGCACATCGTGGGTGGCCTCCCAGGTTGGGTCCTGAGAGAAACCGCCCCAGCTGCCAACTACCTCGTCCTCGCGGAACTTGTAGTGGCCGATGCCCTTGTTGCCGGTAACGTACCGAACTACCTCGTAGCCCTTGCTTTCCAGGAGAGCTTGCAGCTGTGCGGCCTTCTTGAAGACGTTGTTGTTGTAGCCGCCACACATACCGCGGTCAGAAGTGACCACGAGAATGGCTGCGACGTTTCCGTCTTCGCGCTCACGCAGCATGTCATGCTCCAACGTAGAGGCAGAGGCCAGCTTATTCATGATGCTGGTCATCTCAGTCGCATAAGGCTGAGATGCTTCTACCCTGGCCTGCGCCTTGGTAATGCGCGAGGTAGCAATAAGCTCCTGGGCCTTGGTGATCTTCTTAGTCGAATTAACGGACCGGATGCGGTCACGTAGTTCGCGAAGATTAGCCATCGTTTCTCCTCCCTTCTTTAATCTAGACGGTTAGTTATGAGTTCTGAACTCTACTTAGCCGTCTTGCGGGAGACGTTGAGCTCGGTGTTCTTTACGTCGTTTTCATCCAAAGGCTCTACCGGTGCCTCAGAGCCCAAGTTATGGCCTTCGGAGGTGCGGAAGGTCGGCTGGAAATCCTTAGCTGCCGCAACCAATGCGTCCTTGGACTCATCGGTCAGCGGCTTGCCGCCGGAAATCTGCTCAAAGACCTCTGGGGTGTTGGCGTTGAGGTACTCGTGTACCTCGTCCTCGAAGCGGCGGACGTCTTCAACGGGAACGACGTCGAAGATGCCAGCCTCGGCGAGGTAGATGGATACCATCTGGTACTCCACCGGCTGCGGGGAGGACTCGGACTGCTTCAGCAGCTCAACCAGACGGGAACCGCGCTCCAGCTGAGCCTTGGAAGCAGCATCCAGGTCAGATGCGAATGCCGCGAAGGCCTGCAGATCACGGTAGGAGGCCAGGTCCAGACGCAGGTTACCGGCAACTTTCTTCATACCCTTGGTCTGTGCAGCGCCACCGACACGGGAGACGGAAACACCGACGTTAATAGCCGGGCGAACACCCTGGTTGAACAGGTCAGACTCCAGGAAGACCTGGCCGTCAGTAATAGAAATGACGTTGGTCGGAATAAAGGCGCCGACGTCGTTTGCCTTGGTCTCGATAATCGGGAGTGCGGTCATGGAGCCAGCACCCATGTCGTCGGAAAGCTTGGCAGCACGCTCCAGCAGGCGGGAGTGCAGGTAGAACACATCGCCCGGGTATGCCTCGCGTCCCGGCGGACGGCGCAGCAGCAAGGAAATGGCACGGTAGGCCTCAGCCTGCTTGGTCAGATCATCGTAGATAACCAGGACGTGGTTGCCCTGGTACATCCAGTGCTGGCCCAGCGCTGCACCGGAGAACGGTGCCAACCACTTGAAGCCGGCGGAATCGGAAGCCGGTGCGGCCACGATGGTGGTGTAATCGAGTGCGCCGTGTTCCTCAAGGGTGCGGCGCACACCAGCGATGGTCGAGCCCTTCTGGCCAATTGCGACGTAGATGCAGCGTACCTGCTTATCCTTGTCGCCGGACTCCCAGTTAGCCTTCTGGTTCAAAATGGTGTCGATGCAAACCGCGGTCTTACCGGTCTTACGGTCACCGATGACCAGCTGACGCTGGCCACGGCCGATCGGGGTCATTGCGTCGATAGCCTTGATGCCGGTCTGCATTGGCTCTTCAACCGGCTGACGCTGCAGCACGGACGGTGCCTGCAACTCGAGGACGCGCTCCTCTTCAGCGTTGATTGGGCCCATGCCGTCAATCGGCTGACCCAATGGGTTAATTACGCGGCCGAGGAATTCCTCGCCCACTGGGATGGAGAGAACCTCGCCGGTCCTCTTGACCTCGTCGCCCTCCTTGAGGGACTCGAAGTTACCCAGGACCACGACACCGATGGAGTTGGTGTCAAGGTTCTGTGCGACGCCAATCACGCCGCCTGGGAACTCGAGCAGCTCATTCGCCATAACGGATGGCAGGCCAGAAACCTGCGCAATACCGTCAGCTGCCGAAATGACCACGCCGACCTCCTCACGGGAGGCCTCCGCGGAGTAGCTCGAGGTGTAGTTCGCAATCGCACTACGGATCTCGTCGGAGGAGATCGTCAGCTCCGCCATGTTCTTCCTGCTCTCGGTAGTATCTTCCAGCACTTACTTAAATCGTTTCTGTCGTTTCGGCTATGCCATCTGGGCACGCAGGCGGGCAATCTTGCCTGCCGTGGAGCCATCAATGACTTCATCGCCGACGCGGATGCGCATGCCACCGAGGAGGCTGGTGTCAACCTCAGAGTGAATGGACATCGCACGACCATAAATTTTGCCCAGCTTCTCAGCGAGTACTGCTTGCTGGCCTTCGTTTAGTTCACCCGCTGCGGTAACACGCGCAATGGTGCGGTCCTGCAGGTCTGCTGCAGAATCAGCTAAAGCGGCTACATCATCAATCGGGTTCTGCTCTGGGCGGGAGATGGCCTGAAGCACCAGTGCCTCAGTAAACATCGTGACCTTGCCGTAGAGCACGTTTGCCAGCAATCCGCGCTTGCGGGCGGAATCAGCAGTTCGGTCGGAAAGCAGCTGGGTGAGCTCGCCCTCACGGTCAAGGATCTGGGACAGGCGGAAGAGCTCGTCTTCTACCTGCCCCAGCTGCCCCTGCGCCTCAGCACCGCGCAGCAGTGCGCGGCGGCCCAGGGACACCAAGCCCTTGACAAAGTCCTTCGGGGTGGACCACTGTGCGGCCGCAGCTTCCTGGATGATGCGCAATGCGCCACCGGAAATCTTGGAGCCAAACAGGGTCTCAGCCAGGGACTTGCGTGCCTCGCTCGGAGCGGCGATATCGGTGAATGCGACGCGCAATTCGCGGTCTGCATCCAAGACATCGACAACCTCGAAGATATCCAGGCCCGCCTGCGCGGCGGTGGCGACGTTATTCTCGCCAGCAAGGATCTCATCCAAGCGAGATTGCGAGGTTGCGAGTGCTTCGCGGCTAGCTGCCTTCATAGTTGCCTACTTTCCGGCCGGTGCCACAGAGTCGAGCTCGGACAAGAAGCCATCGATGGTGGAGGACTTCTTAGAGGCGTCGGAAAGCTCGCCGCCCAGAATCTTCTCCGCCAGGTTGATGGAGTTCTGGCCCATTTCGGAACGCAGCTCAGTAACAACCTGCGAGCGGGAAGCCTCCAGCTGCTTCTCGCCATTGGCGACGATGCGGCGGGACTCTTCTTCCGCGTTGGTCTTGGCCTCGGCCTCGATCTGCTTGCCGCGCTCGCGCGCCTGCTCGCGGATCTCGGCTGCCTCTGCACGAGCATCAGCCAGCTGAGCATTGTACTTTTCCAGAGCAGCCTTGGCCTCGGCCTGCTGAGCCTTGGCACGCTTCAAGCCGCCCTCGATCCGGTCTTCACGCTCTGCCAACATCTTGCTGTACATAGGAATTACAAACTTCCAGAACAGCAACAGAATTACGATGAAGCACAGCAAAGACCAGAAAATGTCATAGTTCTTGGGCAGAAGAACAGAGAAACTACCCGAACCTGGGTTGTCTCCGCCCTCTGCTGCAAGCAAGTAAACGACGTTATTCATTGGTCTCCCGTCTTAAAAGATTCGGTGTGAAAACTCGAGCTCTTAGAACAGGAAGCCGGCAACGAGACCGATAAGTGCCAAGGCCTCAGTAAAGGCGATACCCAGGAACATGGTGGTACGCAGCTGGCCAGCCATTTCTGGCTGACGGGCCATAGCTTCAACGGTCTTGCCGGCAACGATACCGATACCGATGCCTGGACCGATAGCCGCCAGGCCATAACCAATGGTGCCCAGTCCTTCAAACTTCGAAGCGGCATCCGCTGCCAGAATGATTTCGTTCATGGTGAAAGTCGTTCCCTTTCGTAGAATTTCAGTCTGTCTCAAGACTGAATGTCGATGGTTTAAATTAGGTGGTTTACTCGGTCGCGCTCGTCGACCTCGTCCTTAGTGCGAATCAGCGTGCAAGGACAGCTCAATGTACACCGCCGTCAAAAGAGCGAAGATGTACGCCTGTAGGAAGATAACCAGAATCTCGAACAGGCTCATAGCCAAGCCCAGAATAATGGTTAGTCCAGACAGTGCGGTCCAACCATTCAGCTGCCAGAAGAAGAAGTTCGTAGCAGAGAAGAGAAGAACCAGAATGATGTGTCCAGCAAGGAAGTTCGCCATGAGACGAATAGCAAGGGTAACCGGCCGCAAGATGAACGTAGAGAAAAACTCAATCGGTACCACCAAAAGATGCAATAGCGGTGGCAAGTTCGGAATCACTACCGAGGAGCGAATGAACTTACCAAGGCCATACCTCTTGGCACCCGCGTAAATCATCACAATGTACGAAACCGCGGCCAAGACAATTGGCATACCAATACGTCCGTTCGGCGAGACATTAAGCCCCGGAATAACGGTCGCAACGTTCATGAATA
Organism: Corynebacterium kefirresidentii; assembly: GCA_002154655.1. Taxonomy (GTDB): domain Bacteria; phylum Actinomycetota; class Actinomycetes; order Mycobacteriales; family Mycobacteriaceae; genus Corynebacterium; species Corynebacterium kefirresidentii. The sequence goes on along the minus strand of NGUZ01000013.1, from coordinate 10,430 downwards.
GAACCGCGAAGAAGATGCTAGCGATAATTGGCAGAAATCGCTTTCCCTCCTTCTTACCCAAAATGTCCTCAGCGATATGAATACGGACAAAGTCGACCGCATTCTCGCCCACATTCTGAATGCCAGAAGGAACCAACTTAGGGTTCTTAAAGGCGGCCCAGAAAAGGATCACCACAATTAGCGTCATCAAGATTCGAATCAGCATCAGGCGATCAAGCGCGAACCATCCGCCGGCGAAGTCACCGAAAAAAAGATGGTCGGCATCAATTTGCCCCGGGAAGAATTCTTCACCTAGATCGGGCGTGTGGAAGTGCCCTTTCATAGCCAATGTTGTAACGCTCAGCGTTCTCTCCCGTGTTCGGGCCACACAGCTTGTAAAAGCTTTTGTGGTGCGATGGACGTCTCAAACTTTCTGTCCTGTTCACGGACTCCGTCGCACATCAGCATGAACAAGACAGGGATTTACCAATACCGGAAGAGAGCACGTGCCTACTTCCACGGTAACCCGAAGTGAATCGTATCAGCTGGATCCTGAGTTTTTGCACGTGGGGGCCCCATAGAAGCTACTCTTCAATTCCAAAGTAAGTAATTAAGCTATAAACCTGCGATTTGCTGGCCAAACTCATAAGCGTGGAATTCATCACACCACATCTCACCCGCCCCTCGTCGGGGGTATAAATCTCTCATAACCGCAAGTAACAGATGAAATAGAGCTGCTCGGTATCCCCATGATGCTGAGCTGCCTCAAGCTTTTGGCAGCATTCTTTGAACGCCGATTAAGCCACGTACGTCACTTTAGAAGTAACTATCCCCCAGACTTCAGTTCCGAGGGTTACAACAAGAGCTGCAACTACGCTAAGAAACAAGGCCCACGTGTCATAGAAATCCATTTCCCTAATTACTGCCAAAACCCCCAAGAGCAAAACTAGCTTAAGCAGCCACCCACCGAGCACCACTGCAATTGTTGTCGAGGGGGTTGACTTGGCTGTAAATAGGACTGAAAGAGCCGTGCACAATACGAATCCTCCGCCTAGAGCTGCACCAATTAAGACGCCCCAAATTCCGGGAAGGCCTTTCAATCCCCCCCAAATGGCAAGTGATACCAACATAATGACAAGCAACGCTTTGACACCTAGCTGCACGGCGCGCTTGAGGGGCAGACGCGGATCATCAAAATCAGAGTTTACTTTAGGATCATTCACGGAGACCGAGCCTACCTCACGAAGGTTCAGTTTCCGCCACCACGACGGTCTCTCGGGCAGCAGGACCAATCTTTCCTTGCCGCAAGGGCACGAGAGTAGCTGCAAACGCGAGAAGCAGGGCCACAATAGTCACGCCAATGGCCACCGGCGCGGGAACGATGGAAAAGGACACCGCACCAAATGCCACTGCGGAAACCCACAAGTAGAGCACTAGCACGGTACGCCTATGAGTATGCCCAAGCTTGAGGAGGCGGTGATGAATGTGCGCCTTGTCCGCAGAAAACGGTGAACGGCCGTGCGATAGGCGGCGAATAACAGCCCAGACAAGGTCGAGGACTGGAATAAATACCGCTGCGGCGACCACGATGATGGGTGACATTAACGCGACAATATCCACCGTGCCATACAGAGACATGTTGATCTTGCCGGACGCAGAAGTTGAGGCCGCAGCGAGCAAGAGGCCGATAAGCATGGAGCCGGAGTCGCCCATAAAAATGCGGGATGGTTCGAAGTTATGGGGTAAGAAGCCGGCGCACATTCCCACCAGTGCGGCACTAATAATGGCTGGCGGATAGGCCGATACAGCACCGCCCTGGTCATGGAGGACGGTCAAGGAAAAGACTAAAATTGCCCCTCCTGCAATCATTCCAAGGCCTGCTGCCAGGCCATCAAGCCCGTCTACAAAGTTGATGGCATTGATAAGCAAGACGGTAAAGAATGCGGTGAGCAGGGTGCTTTGCAGTTGGTCCAGCACAACGGTGGTGCCGCCGCCAAACGGAATAAAAAGTAGTGTCCAGGTAAGGCCCAACCCACTCATGAGCGTGGCAGCGAAAAGCTGGCCAAAAAGCTTCACGACGGCACTGAGTTCTACTAGGTCATCGACCACGCCAACGAGCACCAGCGCCAAGGCCGCCCATAGCACCGCATTCATTTCCGGAGTGACGGGCATAAAGCCGCGAGTCAAGGCTGGAAGCTGGGCTGCGAGGAATATTGCCGCCGCAAAGCCGGTAAACATGGCCACGCCGCCCATACGGGGTGTGGGCTGCGTGTGAGCGTCGCGCAGGCGAATTTCCGCCACCCGGCCGGTGCGCACTAAAAAGGAGCGCACCACACCGGTGGTCAGATACGTAAATGCTGCTGCGACGAGGATGACAAGGGCCAACTCGCGCAGCGGGACACCACTGCCGCTCACGCGAATACCTCCTTAGGCTTGGGGGCGGGTGCGCAGGGTTTGGGCATCGAGGCCGATGACCTTGCCGATTTCCTCGGCCGAGAGCGCGCCTTCACGGAGCAGATACGGGCGCTCACCGGAGAGATCAATGATGGTGGAAGGCTTACCGACGGCCGTCTCTCCCCCATCTAAGTAAACCGTCACGGCTTTACCCAGCTGTTGCTTAGCCATAAGCGCGGTGGTTGGTGGCTGGTGGCCAGAAATATTGGCGGAAGACACAGCCATCGGACCAACCTCGCGCAAAAGCTCAATCGCAATGGGATGCAGCGGCATGCGCAGCATTACCGTGCCGCGGGTATCACCGAGGTTCCACGGCAAGGATGGCGCCTGAGGAACAACGATAGACAGGCCACCCGGCCAAAAGGCCTCAACCAAATCACGCGCAGTATCGGTATAGGAAGCCACGAGACCGCGAACGGTATCCCAGGAACCAACCAAAACCGGTACCGGCATATCCGGACCGCGCTGCTTGGTAGCCAAGAGATTGGCTACGGCATCATTATCAAAGGCATCGCAGCCAAGGCCATACAGCGTATCGGTGGGCATGACCACAAGGCGACCGGATTGTGCAGCCTTGACCGCAATGTTCAGGCCCTCTTCGCGCTCGGCCTCATCGGCACAGTTAAAAATCTTTCCTTGCATAGTCTTTCCTCTTCTTGCCCTCGGTGGTGTCTTAGTCTACCGCGCGCACCGCAGTGACAAAGCGGGGCGTTCCCGTCATGTCCTGCAGCGCCGAAATTCTTTCAAAGCCGCCGTGGCGGGCCATTGCGGCTTGTACGGCTTCGCTCGTGGAGTCATCGTGCTCGATGGCCACCTTGCCGCCCGGGCGCAAAAGGCGGGCGAACGTCGGGATGAGGCCGGTGATGACGCCCATCCCATCCGCACCAGCAAAGACCGCGTCGTGTGGATCATGGTAGACCTCCGGATCGAGGTCCGGCGTCTCCGGTACATACGGCGGGTTGGTCACGATAAGGTCCACGGTCCCGTTCCACTCCGCCAAGGTAGTGGCATCCGTAGCATCGGCCTGAATGACCTTCACCCCGCTGCCGCGGGTATTGGCAGTGGTGTAGGCCAAGGCGGCGTCGGCAAGCTCAACTGCCCGCACCTGCGCCTCAGGTAAGTAGTGGTGCAGATATAGTGCCAACGCCCCTGTGCCAGTGCACAAGTCCACCAGCCGCGGGCCGTCCGCATTGCGCACCGCCCAGTCCGCCATCACCTCGGTTTCCGGCCGCGGGATAAATACGCCAGGGCCCACTTTGAGCTCCAGCGGACCGAACCAAGCGCTGCCTAGCACGTACTGTAGGGGCTCGCGGGACTCACGGCGACGTAGCAGCGCATCATAGGCCATATCGAAACCGGGCATAGGAGCTTGGTCCAGCGGGATATCCATGTGGCCGCAATGAATAAGGTGCGCGGCAATGATGCGCGCATCCCATTCGGGGCTTGGTACCCCGGCAGCACGAAGGCGCTGCACCCCATGGCGCAGCGCCTGTCCATACGTGTTATCCACGCCCGTTTAGCCCTCGGCCTCGAGACGCTCGGCGCGCTCCTGGTCCTGCAAAGCCTTAATAAGGTCATGCATATCGCCGTTCAAAACAGAGTCCAGGTTATTGGCCTTGTAGCCAATGCGGTGATCCGTGATGCGGTTCTCCGGCCAGTTATAGGTGCGGATGCGCTCGGAACGGTCCATGGTGCGTACCTGGGAGGCGCGCTGCTCGCCGGCCTCAGCCTCGCGAGCTTCACGCTCCATCTGGTCCAAGCGGGCCTGCAAGACCTGCAGTGCACGCGCCTTGTTCTGAATCTGGGAACGTTCCTTCTGACAGGTAACGATAAGCCCAGTTGGCAGGTGGGTAATGCGCACCGCGGAGTCGGTGGTATTCACGCCCTGGCCGCCCTTACCAGAAGAACGGTAGACGTCGACGCGAATATCCTTGTCATCAATATTGACGGACTCCACCTCTTCTGGCTCTGGGTACACCAGCACACCCGCGGCAGAGGTCTGAATACGGCCCTGGGACTCGGTGACCGGGACACGTTGCACACGGTGCACGCCGCCCTCGAACTTGAAGACGGACCAGGCGCCATCGCGCGAGGGAGACTTGGAGCGGAAGGAAATGGTCATATCCTTCACGCCTCCCAAATCCGACTCATTGAGGCCCAGGACCTCCCAGTTAAAGCCGGTCTTATCCGCGTAGCGCTCGTACATCCGGGCCAAATCACCGGCGAAGAGGGCCGCCTCCTCGCCTCCCGCGCCGGCCTTGATCTCCATAATGATGTCCTCGGAGTCCTGCTCATCGCGCGGTGCGAGCAGATCAGCGAGCTTTTCTTCCAAGCTCTCCACGGATTTTTCGAGGCGGTCCGCTTCTTCTTGGAAGTCATGGTCCTCGTAGGCCATCTCCTTGGCGTCCGCGAGATCCTCGCGGGCCTGGGTTAGCTCATTATTAACCATGATGATGGGGCGCAGTTCCGCATAGCGCTTGGAGAGCTTGCGGAATTGCTTCTGGTCGCCGGCCACCTCCGGATCGCCCATCTGCATCTCAATGCCCTGGTATTCGGACACAATGTCATCAACGAGGGAAACCTGATTAGACATAATCTTCTTCATCCTTATCCGCAGCCATCGGGGCCGAGGAGGCCACCTGCATCAAGAACTCGCCATTGGAGCGGGTCTTCTTTAGCTGCTTAATGAGCAGGTCAATGGCCTGGTGGGAATCCAGGGCAGAAAGGATGCGACGCAGCTTGGTCATGATGCGCGCCTCCTCTGGTACGAGCAGCAGTTCGTCCTTGCGGGTGCCGGACGGGTTGACGTCCACGGCCGGGAAGACGCGACGCTCGGAAATGCCACGGTCCAGCTTCAGCTCGGCATTGCCGGTGCCCTTAAATTCCTCGAAGATGACGGTATCGCCGGTAGAACCGGTCTCCACCATGGCGGTGGCGATGATCGTCAGCGAACCGCCCTCTTCGATATTGCGGGCAGCACCCAAGAAACGCTTTGGCGGGTAGAGCGCGTTGGAGTCCACACCACCGGAGAGGATGCGGCCGGAAGCCGGGGAGGAATTATTGTAGGCGCGGCCCAGGCGGGTAATGGAGTCGAGCAAAACAACGACGTCCTTGCCCTGCTCCACCAGACGCTTGGCACGCTCGATAGCCAGCTCGGCTACGGAGGTGTGCTCTGATGGCGGGCGATCAAAGGTGGAAGCAATAACCTCACCGTTAACGGAACGCTGCATATCCGTAACTTCCTCAGGGCGTTCGTCTACGAGGACGACCATGAGGTAGCACTCCGGGTTATTGGTAGAAATCGCATTGGCGATATTCTGCAAAATCGTCGTCTTACCGGCCTTTGGCGGGGAGACGATAAGCGCGCGCTGACCCTTACCAATGGGCATAATGAGGTCGATCACGCGAGTGGTGAGGATCTTCGGGTCCGTTTCCAAACGCAGGCGCTTATTCGGATACAGCGGGGTCAGCTTATTAAAGTGCGGGCGCTGCTTTGCGCCTTCCGGATCGATGCCGTTGACGGTATCGACCTGTACCAGCTGGTTGTACTTGCGGCGGTTGCGGCCATTGCCGTGCGTATGCGTCGGGCCGGAGACCTTAACCTGACCGGTGATGGCATCACCGGAGCGCAGGCCCAGGCGGCGGACAATGCCGTTGTTGACAAAGACGTCGGAAGCCGCGGCGCGGTAACCGGTGGTGCGCAGGAAGGCGACGTTATTGTCTACCACGTCCAAAATGCCACCGACGGCCTGCAGCTCATCGCCCTCGCGGACCTGCAAATCGTTGCCGCCGTTATTGTCATTATTGTTTCCGCGGCCACGGCGGTTGCGGCGATTGCGGCGCCCACGACGGTTGCCGCGCTCGTGATTATTGTTGTCATCGTGGCGATTGCCGCGCTGCTTATTATCGCCGCGGTCATTCTTATCGCCCTGATTATCGGAGCCATCCTGGGAGTTATTCTCGCGGTTGTCTTTATTGCCACCCTGCTCCTCGTTGTGGCTGCGTTCCTCGCGCTCTTGACGCTCCTGCCGCTCTTGGCGCTCTTGCCGGCGGGCGCGATTGCGGCGAGCGCGGCGAGCCTGGGAACGCGACTCATAGCGCTGTTCCTCGCCAGAGCCCTGCTGGCGGTTATCCTGCTTCTCGCCGGATTCTTCCTGCTTTTCCGCCTTCTGCGGCGCATCGTCCTGCGCCTGCGCGCGTGGCTTTTCTGGTTTATCAGATTTCTCTGCCTTTTCCGCCTTTTCTACCCGAGCGGCTCTTTCCACCTTGGCCTTGGCCTTTGGCGGAACTTTACCAGTCTTGATGGCGGTGATGAGATCCCCCTTGCGCAGGGCAGAGACACCACGTAGGCCGCGCTCTGCGGCCATTTTGCGCAATTCCGGCAGCTTCAGGGATGCAAGATCCTGTGCTGCGGTGTTGTCCGTTTCGCTCACGGATATCCTTTCGTTGCTTGACCAGGTCCGATGATGCGGGAGCCGCCGTAGCCTGTGCTCGCGGCGTTGCACTGGAAGCCAATGTGTATTTTTCTAGGACTTCTCGCCCTCGTGCCAAGGCGCATGCGCGTCCTGCCGGGCAATAAGTATGAGGCCTCTTCCATGTTCTCAAGGAGAATTCGCACAGCGGGTGCACGAACCGGAAGAAATCAAGAAACGACTGCGGGCAAAACTTCTCTGGGCCCGAATCCATAGGAAAGGGGAGCTAAAAATTCCGGTTTCCTACCAGTCGCGAACAAGTATAACGCATAGACCGCAACGCCCGCACCATGACACCGCTACAGTAGAGGCATGCTTTCCACAATGATGGATATCCCCCTCTCCCTGACCCGCATTTTGGAATACGGCGCCTCGGTGCACGGCAGCACCACGGTGACAACCTGGCACGGTGAGGGCACCGGCTCTGAGTTTGATCCGGCCGAAGAAGTTACCTTCCGCGATATCGCCGCTCGCGCAGCCGCCTTCGCCCACGCTATTCATGATGATTTGGGCATTACCGGCGATGAGCGGGTGGGCAGTTTTATGTGGAATTGCGCCGAACACCTCGAGGTCATGTTTGGCACTGCTTGCAAGGGTGCGATTTTTGCGCCGCTCAATAAGCAGCTGATGAATGACCAGATTCGCCATATTATTAATCACGCGGAAATATCTGCCATCGTGTGCGATCCCCGGCTGGCGCAGCAATTAGGCAAGGTGCTTGTGGGTACCGACTCCGTGAAAAGCGTCATCCTTACCGGCGCACAGCCTGCGCAGCAGTTTGCCCATCTCTTCCCCCGTGGGATTGAAGTGTATTCCTATGAAGCTTTAATTGATGGCCGCTCCACCGTCTATGACTGGCCGGAGCTCGATGAGCGCACGGCCGCGGCGCTCTGTTATTCCACGGGCACCACGGGTGCCCCCAAGGGGGTGCTGTATTCGCACCGTTCGCTGTATCTGGAGGCCATGCAGCTGCGCTCCTCGGACTCGCTGTGCATCACCCACGGTGAGACCTTCCTGTGCTGCATTCCCATCTGCCACGTGCTGAGCTGGGGCGTTCCCTTTACCTGCTTCATGACGGGCACCCCGCTCGTGCTTCCCGACGCCGACGTATCCGCCCCCACCCTTGCCAAGGCTATCGCCGCTACTTCTCCGCGCGTGGCCCACGGCGTTCCCACCATCTGGATCCAGCTCTTTGTCCACTACATGCACCATCCGCCAGAGCGTATGACCCTCACGGAAATCTATGCCGGCGGCTCCCCCGTTCCCCCGACGCTTATCAAGATGTGGGAGGAACGCTACGGTGTCGACGTTGTTCACGTGTGGGGCATGGTGGAAACCTCCACCGTCGGCAGCGTCGCCCGCCCTCCACAGGGTGCTTCGGGCGATACGCGGTGGGCCTACCGCATCTCCCAGGGCCGCATCCCCGCCTCGCTGGAATACCGCGTGGTCAATGACGGCCAAGTTGTGGCCCGAACCGACCGCAACGCGGGCGAACTGCAGGTACGCGGCAACCTGGTCACCGGTTCCTACTACCACTCGCCTACCGCTGAGCCGGGCGAAATCGCCTCCGAATTTCGCGGCAAGCAGGTCGAGGCTGCAGAGGGCAAATTCACCGCGGATGGCTGGCTGCGCACTGGCGATGTCGGCTCGGTCACCAAGGACGGCTTCCTTACCGTAGAGGATCGCGCCCGAGACGTCATCCGCTCCGGCGGCGAGTGGATCTATTCCGTCCAGCTGGAAAACCTCATCATGTCCGACGAACTCGTCGTGGAAGCCGCCGTCATCGGCTACCCCGATAAGCAATGGGTCGAGCGCCCACTGGCCGTTACCGTCTTGGCAGAAGGTGCTTCTCCCACCATCGAAACCGCAGAGCGCCTGCGCGCCAGCATGCGCAAGGAACTGCCGAGTTGGATGCTGCCGGAGTACTGGACCTTTGTAAAGTCCATCGATAAAACTTCCGTGGGCAAATTCGATAAGAAGGATTTGCGCACCCACCTGGCAGAAGGCGAGTACAACATCATCCGGCTCAAGGGTCCAGGCGAATCGCAGCGCCTCGCTGCCACCGAAGCCACCGATTTAAGCCGGGAAAACTAGGAATAATATCCTTCTCTAAGCCGTTGCAGCTTGGTGTACCTCGTCCCCTCTCTTAGACTGGCACCAATGACCTCTTCCACGCAGCGACCCTTAGTTTCCCTGCCCCTGCCCACCGTGGTCCGGGCGCAGTTGCCAGCGGATCTGCCCGCCCCGGCTGCTGATGGCACGCGCGCACTGCTGGATCGCTATGGTCGCCAAGCCCGCGACCTGCGCGTCTCCCTCACGGATCGCTGCAACTTGCGCTGCACCTATTGCATGCCGGCCGAAGGTTTAGAGTGGATGCCCACAGAGCAGACCTTGAGCGATGAGGAAACCATCCGATTGATTCGAATTGGCGTCGGCAAGCTGGGCATCCGCCAAGTGCGTTTTACCGGCGGCGAACCCTTGCTGCGTAAGTCGCTGGAAAAGATTATTGCCGCTACTAAGGAGCTACGCACCGACCAAGGCCACGCTCCATCCACCGCGCTGACTACCAACGGGCTCGGACTTGAAAAGCGGGCCGATGCCCTCGCCGCGGCCGGGCTCGACCGCGTCAATGTCTCGCTCGATACCATCGACCGCGAGCGCTACGCCGCGCTCACCCGCCGCGACCGCCTTGATCACGTGCTCCAGGCCATCGCCGCTGCGGATGCCGCAGGCCTCCACCCCATCAAAATCAACGCCGTGGTCATGCCCGGGGTCAATGAAGAAGACATCGTCCCGCTAGCAGACTATGCCGTCCGCCACGGTGCTCAGCTGCGCTTCATCGAACAGATGCCGCTTGGGCCCCGCGAGCAATGGCGCCGCGAGGACATGGTAACGGCCGAAGATATCCTTAGCCGCCTACGCTCCCACTTCTCCCTAGAGCCCGCACGCGAACCGCGCGGTTCCGCCCCCGCCGCTCTGTGGGAGGCCACCGCTCCGGATGGAACGCGCGGCACACTGGGCATCATTGCCTCGGTCACCCACCCCTTTTGCGGCGACTGCGATCGTACGCGGCTGACTACCGACGGCGCCGTGCGCAACTGCCTCTTTGGCAATTCCGAAACCCCGCTGCGGGATCTATTGCGCTCTGAGGCCAGCGATGAGGAGATCATGGAGGCCTGGGCTGGGGAAATGTGGAGCAAAAAGCCTGGCCATGGCATCGATGACGAAGGCTTTCTGCAACCGGACCGTCCGATGTCTGCCATCGGCGGCTAACCTTATTTTCATGTCCACGCCCCGCAGCATCTCCGCGCACCTCGACGCCGTCCTCACCCTGGCATCCCCCCTGCCGGCCGAGTCAGCCGCCGTCGATGCCTCCCTCATCGGCCGCGTCCTCGCCGCCGATGCCACCGCGCGCTTTCCCGTGCCGCCCCACGCCAACTCGGCGATGGATGGCTTCCTCGTCCACGCCGCGGATCTTTCCTCCCCCGGCCCGTGGACCCTCCCCGTCGCCGGCGATGTACCAGC
>NGUZ01000138.1 GCA_002154655.1 Corynebacterium kefirresidentii | reverse complement strand
TTTTAATGTTAATACATCAGAAATTCTTAGTCCTGTTTTAAAAGCTATCCAAACTACAGGTATTAAATCTTTGTGCAAATCATTTATATGCTCAAAAAGCTGTTCCAATACAAAATCTGGGATATAATCGATTTGGCTACTATTTTTCTTTTCGTGTTTAGGTAAGTCTTGTGGATAAATTAAAAATCGTATATCTTGGTACGGTGCTATAGCATAGTTTTGAGTTATAATATCGTTTAAGAATCTTCTAATTGTTTTTAATTCTTCCCTCACAAAGTTCTTAGTACTTTGCAAATTTTTATTAGTTGCATATTCAAATAAAAATTCTATATATGCTTCGATATGACATCTATCTAGTTCATTT
>NGUZ01000137.1 GCA_002154655.1 Corynebacterium kefirresidentii | reverse complement strand
AAAGTCATCGGTGTAGGTGGCGGTGGTAACAACGCTGTTAACCGTATGATCGACCATGGCATGAACAATGTAGAATTTATTGCAATTAATACAGACGGACAAGCTTTAAACTTATCTAAAGCAGAATCTAAAATCCAAATTGGTGAGAAATTAACACGCGGACTTGGTGCTGGTGCAAATCCAGAAATTGGTAAAAAAGCAGCTGAAGAGTCACGTGAACAAATTGAAGATGCAATCCAAGGTGCAGATATGGTATTCGTAACTGCTGGTATGGGTGGCGGAACTGGTACAGGTGCTGCACCAGTAGTAGCTAAGATTGCTAAAGAAATGGGAGCATTAACTGTTGGTGTAGTAACACGTCCATTCG
>NGUZ01000136.1 GCA_002154655.1 Corynebacterium kefirresidentii | reverse complement strand
CGTGGAATTCAGTAAAGATTAAAAATGACCCCACCTTACGCTCGGTGCCTTGTTTCGGATCAGAATCAAATGATTTAGAGAGCGATTGAATGATTGGAAACATAATTCCACCTGCGCGAGCAGTATTACTAGGTGTTGCTGGTGCTAAAATCAAATCTACACCGACAAGTGAGTATGCTAGACCGAGTGTCTTCTTCCCAAATAATCTTACGAACTGAAGTGCGATACGACGACCGAGTCCAGTTTTAACGAAGCCTCTAGAGATAAAGAATGCCATTGCAATCAACCAAATACTAGGATTACCGAAACCTTGTACGGCAGTCTTTGTATCGATAACGCCAACTAACACGGTTAGCGTGAACCCTATG
>NGUZ01000135.1 GCA_002154655.1 Corynebacterium kefirresidentii | reverse complement strand
GATGCTAAGCATGGCAAAAATTTAAAAGGTGTAGAAACTGCAGCTATAGCAGCAACAAAAGAAAAATTTGAACGTGAGAAGGCTAAAGGACTTAAACCTAGAGCAATTAGAGCAATGATTGTTGGCATACCTAACGTTGGTAAATCAACTTTGATTAATAAATTAGCACGTAAAAATATTGCACAAACTGGTAATAAACCAGGTGTAACCAAACAACAACAGTGGATTAAAGTTGGGCAATCTCTACAATTATTAGATACACCTGGAATTTTATGGCCTAAATTTGAAGATGAAATTGTTGGTAAAAAATTAAGTTTAACTGGCGCAATAAAAGACAGTATTGTACATTTAGATGAAGTTGCTATCTATG
>NGUZ01000134.1 GCA_002154655.1 Corynebacterium kefirresidentii | reverse complement strand
ATATCTTGAAGTGTAGGTGTTGGAAATTCTTTTAACATTCTTAATTTATCTTTCCAATCAGTAGCCTCTTTATATTCATTTAAAGTTACATGGTGATATTGTTGCTGAGGAATAACAATATCAGTTTCTAATGCAGTTTGAACTAGAGATGCTAACTTTTCAGATGGATATAAAGCAATGATTTCTTCGTACACTTCATTCATAACTTCTTCTAAATCACCGTATCTAACTCCCAAATCTTGCCATTTACGTAAAAACACAACATTGTCTCCATCTTTTTGAGCTTTTAACATACTCTCAACAAAATAGTCCGGCAACTGTTTACGACTTTCATCTGAAGTCGTAGTGAGTTTAATTTGATATGGAATACCT
>NGUZ01000133.1 GCA_002154655.1 Corynebacterium kefirresidentii | reverse complement strand
TTTACATGTCCCTGATTATTGGTTTGGACTAATCAATGCCCTTTTCTTTAGTGGCACAATTATTGCAGGACTATGGATAAACCATAAGGATCGTTTCTTCACACAAATAAACTATCCAATAATTATTTACGTTCCTTTGCTTTTAGCATTTATTAATTTAAGTTTTATTCTTCACCATTCAATAATGATCGCATTGTTATTTTCATTATTTATGGGCATTTTCGAAGACATGCGTTATATTTCACTAAATTCAATGATTCAGCGCAACACACCAAAAGAAATTCTAACTTCTACATACATATTAAACAATTTATTTAACAGCATTTTCTTCGCTTTAGGAACTTTTATTATTTCGATAATCGTTGATTATTA
>NGUZ01000132.1 GCA_002154655.1 Corynebacterium kefirresidentii | reverse complement strand
ACTCACCTACAATCGCATCTACGACATTAACAGTTACTGCATTACCTGCTTGTTTGTATAATTGGCTATTACTTACACCACTATTTTTAGCTTTGTAGAATTGTTCATCTGTAAAGCTCTGAAGTCTCCAAGTTTCGAGCGGTGTCAACTTGCGTATGCGTAACCCTTCGATAGTTTTAGGAATATTCCCACTACCACCATTTGCTTTTACCGTTCTTGTAATACCTTGCGAATCATAAACCGCTTGTTCAAAATGCCAACCATAATCTGTTTTATCTTTAAGCGGGTTAATAACCACACCTTGATTAACTTCGCCTGCTTGCAATGTCTGTGCTACTTGTTTACCTACACGTCCACGTCTAGTTTTGCTATT
>NGUZ01000131.1 GCA_002154655.1 Corynebacterium kefirresidentii | reverse complement strand
GTGGCATTCCCCGTACTACCACTCGCCAATACACTCATTCGTATCAAGCGGCTCATCCTTTCTACTTCCGACAACTTACTCTATATTTTAGAGTGCCTTCAGTCTAATTCCTTATATTCTGCACTCTATAATTAAAAAAATGAAGTTTCGAACAATCCACATCATTCGAAACAATCCAGTCCTCTAAAATACCTTTATATTATACTATACCAATCCAATAATTAAAGTTCCAATTCCATGTTTATCTACAACACTAACACATACAAATAAAATAAGTGCATGAGACCATCGTTGCCCCACACACTTACTATTCTTCCTGCTCCCTAGTTATCAATCACTTTCGGATTTGATGATGTCGCTTCAACATAATAAGT
>NGUZ01000130.1 GCA_002154655.1 Corynebacterium kefirresidentii | reverse complement strand
GGATTTAGTTTGAGCAGTGTTTGTAAGAAGGTTTCATCGCACCCTTTTCTAGGTGGATCTACCATAACAACATCTGGTTTGATACCTTGTTGTTTCCATTTTATAATGACTTCTTCTGCTTTACCACAGACAAAAGTTGTATTTTCAAATCCATTTAAAGTCGCATTTTGTTGTGCATCTTTAATCGCTGACGGTACAACCTCAACACCATAAACATGTTTCGCTACTGGAGCCATATATAAACCTATCGTACCAATACCGCAATATGTATCAAGAACTGTTTCTTCACCTGTCAATTGCGCATACTCTATTGCTTGTTGATATAATTTTTCAGTTTGTGAAGAATTTATTTGGTAGAATGATTGGTCACTTAT
>NGUZ01000129.1 GCA_002154655.1 Corynebacterium kefirresidentii | reverse complement strand
TGAAATATATATCCCCATTATCATCGACCCAATTATTTTTAATCGACAAGCTAACTCTATCGTTGAGAATTGCATAAGTAACTTTGGCACTATCACTTAATTTTTTATATTTTTCATTAACAAATAATGCTTTATGTAGCATATAAAAGTTTTGATTTGCTTGATTTTTAATATTTTTACGAGACATAATAAAAAACCTCTTTCCAATTAAATTTGAATAGAGGTAATAAAACATTACAAATCCACATAACTTTTTGACTTGCAAACTGTAGATATTGTTGTATATAATACATATATCAAATTAAATAGCTAACGTATTGTAACGTTTTATTACCCAGTCCCAACTATTACCAGTAGTTGGGACTAAAACGTATTAT
>NGUZ01000012.1 GCA_002154655.1 Corynebacterium kefirresidentii | reverse complement strand
AGCAGCCCGTCCGACTGCCCTACACTGGATAACCATGCAAACGATGCTCGTCACTGGCGGCGCCGGTTTTATCGGCGCCAATTTCGTGCGCCTCATGCGCCAGGCGCGCCCCGATACCCGCGTTACGGTGCTTGACAAGCTCACTTACGCTGGAAACCGCGCCAACCTCGCCGATCTGGATATCGACTTCGTCGAGGGTGATATCGCCGATTCTGCGACGGTAGAACCACTCGTCGCTGCCGCCGATGTAGTAGTTCACTTCGCCGCCGAATCCCATAACGACAATTCTTTGCGTGACCCCTCCCCCTTCCTCCGCACGAATATCGTGGGCACGTTCACGCTGTTGGAGGCGTGCCGGAAGCACGATACCCGCTTCCACCATGTCTCCACCGACGAGGTTTTCGGTGATCTCGAGATTGGGGCAGAAACCAAGTTTGACGAGAACACCGCCTACGCCCCCTCCAGCCCGTACTCCGCCACCAAGGCAGGTTCTGACCATCTCGTGCGCGCATGGGTGCGTTCTTTTGGGCTGCGCGCCACCATCTCGAATTGCTCGAATAATTATGGGCCGTATCAGCACATCGAGAAGTTCATTCCCCGCCAGATCACCAATATTCTCTCCGGGCGCACGCCCAAGCTTTATGGGACGGGCGAGCAGGTCCGCGATTGGATTCATGTCGATGACCACAACGAGGCAGTGCTCGCCATCCTAGAGCGCGGCCAGATTGGAGAGACCTATGCTATCGGCGCGGATCAGCAGGATATTAATAATAAACAGGTCATCGAGCTTATCTGTGAAATTATGGGCCATACCCGCGATGGACGCGCGCTCTATGAGCACGTGGCGGACCGCCCCGGCCATGATCAGCGCTATGCCATGGATGCCACCAAGCTGCGCCGCGAGCTGGGCTGGGCGCCGCGGTTTACGGATATCCGCGCCGGCCTCGAAGACACCATCGCGTGGTACCGCGATAACGAAGACTGGTGGAAGCCCGAGAAAGAAGACGTAGAGACCCGCTACAAGCAGCAAGGACAGTAGACATGCACATAACTGAAACCGCCATCCCGGGACTACTCATCATCGACCTCGACGTGCACGGGGACAATCGCGGCTGGTTCAAAGAAAATTGGCAGCGGGAAAAGCTCACCAGCCTCGCGCCCGAACTCGCGAGCTTTCAGCCGGTGCAGAACAATATTTCCTTCAACCACGCCGGCGCTACCCGCGGGCTGCACGCCGAGCCTTGGGACAAGCTCATCTCGGTGGCACAGGGCAAGATTTTTGGTGCGTGGTGCGACCTGCGCGAGGGGTCGGAGAGCTTCGGCGAGGTTATTACCCACGAGATTGGGCCGGAGACGGCGGTGTTTGTGCCGCGGGGCGTCGCCAATGGCTTTCAAGCGCTGGAGGATACCTCTTATAGTTACCTGGTCAATGAGCACTGGTCGGCCGAGGCGCGCTATGCCGCGGTGAACCTCGACATCGTGGACTGGCCGATGGTGCCCACCGAGGTTTCTGAGAAAGACAAGCAGCACCCCAGCCTCGAAGAGGTGAGCCCGATGCCCGCCCGGCGCATCCTCGTCACGGGTGCAAATGGGCAGTTGGGTAGGGCGTTGAAGCGCCTGCTTGGCGACGCCGAATTCTGCTCCCACGCCGACTTCGACATCACCGATCCGCCGGAGCGAAATTGGAAGCAGTACTCGACCATCATTAACTGCGCGGCGTACAACGACGTCAACGGCGCCGAAAACGACCGCGCCGCTGCCTGGGCCGTCAACGCGGAAGGACCGGCAAAGCTGGCGCGCATCGCCGCAGAAAACCAGATCACGCTGGTGCATGTCTCGAGCGACTATATCTTCGACGGGGCGAACGAGGTCCACACCGAGGCGGAGCTGCCGTCTCCGCTCAGTGCGTACGGGGCGTCGAAAGCCGCGGGTGATACCGCAGCGCAGACCGCGCCGCAGCACTACGTCATCCGTACTTCCTGGGTCTTTGGCGAGGGGGAAAATTTCATGTCCACCATGCGCCGGCTGGCGAATAAGGGGGTAGAGCCGAAGGTCATTCATGACCAGCGTGGCCGCCCCACGTTTGCCGAGGACCTAGCCAAGGGCATCGTGCACCTGCTCCAGTCCGGCGCGGACTACGGCGTGTATAACCTATCCAATTCGGGCGATACCGTGGGCCGCGATGAGATTGCCATGGCGGTATTCATCGGGCTCGGCCACGATCCGTCCGAGGTCACACCAGTGACGACCGAGCAGTACCGTGAGATCGCGGGACCGGAGGCGCCGCGGCCCAAGGAATCGACGTTTGCGCTGGATAAAATCGAGGCCACCGGCTTCAAGCCGCAGAATTGGCGCGCCGCGCTGGCCCTGTACCTAGCGCTCTACCCGGAGGATTAAATGAAGGGCATCATCTTAGCCGGCGGTTCCGGCACGCGGCTCTACCCGATTACCAAGGGCATCTCGAAGCAGCTCATGCCCATCTATGACAAGCCGATGATTTACTATCCGCTGACCACGCTCATCCAGGCGGGTATTCGGGAAATCCTCATCATCACCACCCCGGAGGATGCAGGGGCCTTCCAGCGGCTCTTTGGCGATGGATCGCAGCTCGGACTCATGATCGATTATGCGGTCCAGCCGCGGCCGGAGGGACTCGCGCAGGCCTTCTTGATTGGCGAGGATTTTATTGGAGACGATAGCGTCGCGCTGGTGCTCGGCGATAATATCTTCCACGGCTTCGGCGGCGAGCTCACCCACTGCCAGGATCCGGAGGGTGGCATCATTTTTGCTTACGAAGTCTCAGATCCGCAGCGCTACGGAGTGGTGGAATTCGACGCCGCAGGGCACGCGCTCAGCATCGAGGAAAAGCCGGAGGCCCCGCGCTCAAATCACGCGGTGGTGGGCTTGTATTTTTATGACAACTCCGTCGTGGACATTGCCAAGGGCATCCAGCCCAGCGGCCGCGGCGAATTGGAAATCACGGCCGTCAATGAGGAGTACCTGCGCCGCGACGAGCTGAATGTTCAACGGCTGCACCGCGGTAGCGTCTGGCTCGATACCGGCACGGTGGACTCTATGAGTGAGGCTTCCGCCTATGTTGAGGTGATGCAAAAGCGCACCGGGATCGTTATCGGATCGCCCGAGGTTGCTGCCTATGAGGCGGGCTTTATCGACCGCGCCCAGCTAGAAGCACTCGCCGAGCCGCTGCTTAAGTCTGGCTACGGCGAGTACCTGCGGGCGTACTAGCGGCTAGTAACCGCGCTCGATGTATTCATCGATGCGCGCGGCCTCTGCGCCGACCGTAGTGGCGTCGCCGTGTCCCGGCAGGACCTTGGTGTCTTCCGGAAGCGTGAAGACCACGTTCTTCAGCGACTCGATGATCACATCGAAGTCGGAGTACTTGCGGCCGGTGGCGCCTGGGCCGCCGTTGAAGAGCGTATCGCCCGACAGTAGCGTCTCGCCCACGTGCAGCACCACGCAGCCCGGCGAGTGACCCGGGGTGTGGTAGACCGTAATCTTCTCGCCACCAATATCGAACTGACCGCGATCCGCCAGCGGCGTATACGGGGCATCGCCGTTGGATTCCTGCCACAGCATGTCATCGTCCGGGTGCAGATAGACCTCGGTATCGAAGCGCTTGGCGGCCTCGGGTGCGAGCTCGCAGTGATCATTGTGCGCGTGGGTGAGCAGGATGCCTTCCACGTGGCGATCTCCTACCAGCTCCGCTACGGCATCGAGATCGTGAGAGGGATCCACCACATAAACATTGGAGTCATCACCCACGACGTAGACGTTATTGTCCACGTCCCACTCGCCACCATCGAGGCGGAACTTGCCGGACGTAACTGTGCTATCGATCCGCATTAGAACTCCACCACCGAACGCAGGACCTTGCCGGACTTCATGGTGGCGAAGGCCTGCTCGACGTCGTCAAGCGCAATGCGCTCGGAGACGAACTTTTCTAGCGGGAAATTTCCGGCCTTGGACAGCGCTACATAAGCGGGGAAATCGCGCTCCGGGAGGCAATCGCCGTACCACGCTGGCTTGATGGAACCGCCGCGGCCGTAGAGGTCGATGGCGGGGATATCCACGTGGTCGGTGAGGTTAGGCACGCCCACCATGACCATGCGGCCGGCATGGTCGCGGGAGTAGAAGGCCTGGCGCCAGGTGGGCTGGATGCCCACGGCGTCGATGGAAACGTCGGTGCCGAAGCCGCCGGTGAGCTCGCGGACGGCGTCGATGACTTCCTGTTCCGAGAGGTCCTTGGAGCAGATGGTATCGGTCGCGCCGAATTCGCGAGCGGTCTCCAGCTTGGCTTCGTCGATGTCCACGGCGATGATCTTTGCCGCGGCCGCCAGCTTGGCGCCGGCAATGGCAGCCATGCCAACGCCGCCGCAGCCGAAGACGGCTACGGACTCGCCGAGCTGGATGTCACCGGTATTCACGGCCGCGCCGAGACCCGCCATGATGCCGCAGCCCAGCAGGCCAGCAGCGGCTGGGTCGGTATCTTCCACCTTGGTGCACTGGCCCTCGTGGACCAAGGTCTTTTCCGCGAAGGAACCGATGCCCAGCGCAGGGGTGAGCTCGGTGCCGTCCTCGAGGGTCATCTTCTTAGAGGCGTTGTGGGTATTGAAGCAGTACTTCGGCTCACCCTTCTTGCAGGCGCGGCACTCGCCGCATACGGCGCGCCAGTTCAAAATGACAAAGTCGCCCTCCTCTACGTGGGTGACCGCAGAACCTACGGTCTCCACCACGCCCGCGGCCTCGTGGCCGAGCAGGAAGGGGAAGGCGTCTTCGATATCGCCATCGCGGTAAGCAAGGTCGGTGTGGCATACACCGCAGGCCTGTACGCGCACGACGACGTCATTAGGGCCGGGGTCGGGGACAACGATATTGACGGTTTCGACTTCCGCGCCCTTGGAACGGGCAATAACAGCTTTTACAGTCATGCGCCCGAGCGTACCGATATTTTCAAAATCGGCGCATTAATGAAAATCTTTTTTAGGAGTGGGCAATGACATTGGCCGCATGCTCGTGGCCGCGCTGGTTCATGTGGATGGGAAGGTTGCCATCGCCAGCGCTAAAGTCCACCAGACCAGCCCACATGCGCTGATTTGCATCGGCACACATGCCGTTATTGCGGGTGGAAGGTTTCATATCCAAGAACTGCACGCCAGTACGTGCCGCCAGGTCCACCTGCATCCACTGCGCCTTATTCTCAAAGTCCTGAATGCCGGGCAGGAAGGTGGAATCAGCTGGGCGCGGACCGAAATGGAAGAGGCAGTAGTACGGTCCGGTACCGATGGTGGGGTAGCCAACGATCTGCACGCGCGCATTCGGAGCCGCACGCTTGATGCGCTCAATCTGCGGTGCGGTGTGATCCGCGAACTGCTTGCGAATCTGCGGCAGATTGAGCTCGCGGTGGTTATAGGTGTCATTGAAACCGGTAGTGATTACCACACGGTTGGTAGCCGGAGTCAGCGCGCCGCTACGAATGGCCGCGTCCACCTGCTGGGAAACCTGCGGGCCGCGAGACATGGACACGGCACCGGAGCAGGAGAAATCACGCACCGGAAGGCGCAGCTTGGCGCCGGCACGCTTGGCGTAGTTATTGGAGGTAGGGCAATCCACGCCCACACCCTTAGAGGGATCGAAACGGTGAGCAAAGTAGGAGCCGGCATCTGGATCCGCGAGGACAGAATCGCCGAAGGCTACTAGGTTGCGCTCCGCGGCGGAAGCTTGTGGCGCGACCGCCACACCCACTACGGCCAGCGCGGAAGCCACCACGGAGAGGACTTTGAGCTGCAGAGATTTCATGAGATCCTTTTCTAGAAACACCAGTAACTTCAGGTAACTGTAGTCACTTCTGTAACATATTTCGAGTTGGCGGCAACACCGCGCGCCTCTCTCACGATATCGTCCATGGTTACCTTTTTGTTATCTTCGCTTATTTGGAGCTACCCCAACCGTGAATTTTTCTGATTTCACATTCCACGCAGCAGCCCTCGGCCGGTTCGTGCCGGCACTTTATAACGCCGGACTCATCAGCCACCAAGGCGGCGCGAAGGCCCAGCTCAGTTTGCTACCTAACCTGGCCCGCTACCGCTTCACCACCGCGCGTGAGATTGAGCAGGGATACCTCACCTGCCCGGAGCGCCTAGCGCTTATCGACGACGACGGCACCCTCACCTACCGTCAGCTGCGCACCCACGCCCAGGGCTTCGCCCGCTACCTCCGCTCGCTAGACCTGCCCGAAATCCGCCTTGGCGTGATGGCGCGCAACGGCCGCGGCATTATCATCCCACTCGGCGCCAAGGGCTATGCGGGCGCTTCCATTTACCTGCTCAACGTGGGCTCCTCGCCGGAGCAGTTGGCTGGATGTATCGAAGAAAACGGCATCAACGTGCTCGTGGTAGATGATGAGTTCATCGACCGCGTGGATACCGATATTCCCGTCATCATCGCGCACGATACCGGGGCAAGCCAGCTGCCGAAGCTAGACAAGATTGTGAAGAATCCACCGGCCGTGGAGCTGCCGCGTTTTCCCAAGCACGGCTCCATCGTGCTCATGTCCTCCGGTACCACGGGTATTCCGAAGGGAATTGTGCGGCCGGAGCCAACCCTGCCGGTGGTGCTGGCCTCCATCGTGGATACGATTCCGTGGCGCGCCGACCAGCGCCTGCAGCTGACCGCCTCCATTTTTCACACCTGGGGTTGGGCCTGCATCAATATCGCGCTCGGCCTGCGCAATACCATCGTCACCCGCCGCGTATTCGACGCGGAGCAGGTGCTTGACGATGTCCAGCGCTACCGCCTCGATGGCATGATCTCCTCCCCTATCTTCTTTAAGCGCTTGGTAGAGCGGGATCCGGCCGGTGAGTTCGATGCCTCGAGCCTGAAATTCATCGCTTCGGCCGGCAATGCGCTGACCCCGGAGGTGGTCAAGGAGACCAATGCGCGCTTCGGCGCCATCCTCTGCAACGTTTACGGTTCCACCGAGCTCGCGCTGGCAACGACCGCCAGCATGGACCAGGTGGCCGCCAACCCCACCATCGCCGGACGCGTAGCCTCCGGCACGAAGCTGCGCATCCTCGATAAGGAAGGCCACCCGGTGCCGCGCGGCGAGGTAGGCGAGATTTACCTGACCAACTCCACCGCAATGACCGGCTATACCAATCCCAACCTGCGCCTCAATAAGATCGACGGACTCATCTCCATCGGTGACCTGGGCTATATCGACGAGCATGATTTCTTGCACGTGGTCGGCCGCGCCGATGACATGATCATCGTCGGCGGCGAAAATGTTCATCCCCAATCCGTCACAGAGGTCCTCGAAGCCATGCCCGGCATCCACGAGGTCCATGCCGGTGGCGTGGAAGATAGCGAGACCTTCCAACGCATCGCCGTGTGGGCGGTGCCTACTGCCGACACCACCGGAAAGGCCCTCACGGCCGACGCCATCCGCGAGTGGGTCCGCACCAAGCTTGCTGATCACTCCGTGCCGCGCGATGTGCACTTCATGGACAAGCTCCCGCGCAACGCCACCGGCAAGGTGGTCCCGCGCCTGCTCAATAACCACGGCGAGGCTTAGCGCGCCGCCCCACGAATACGCGAAAGGCCGCAGGCTATATAACCTGCGGCCACTGTGGAGCCGCCTGCGAGAATCGAACTCGCGACCTTTTCATTACGAGTGAAATGCTCTACCGACTGAGCTAAGGCGGCACGCTGCTTGGCATGCGCCAGTGCAGCAAGAGAAAGTTTAACCTAGGGGCGCCGCGGAATAGAAATCGGGCCCCGAGCGGGCACCCGTTTATAGGCACGCGCGGCGCAGCCGGCCCACCAACCCGTCGAAGGCAATCTGCGTGCCGACGTTTTGTGTGAGCTGCTCGCGGCATAACGTGATGGCGGCCTGGCAGTCCAGCAGGCCTTCCTCACTCACGCGTTGCGCTAGCTCGCCAGAAAGACCGGCGAAGTCCGGGTGGGTCAGGTCCACCTGCGCGCCAACTTTCTGCATGAGCGCATCGCGGTACACACCGGAGAGGTCGATAAGTACTAAATCCAGGTTGTCGATCACGCGCCGCTTCGCCCGCTTCTTGTGTTGGTCCTGCAGATCCTTAATGGCGGATCGGGCATCGCGCTGCGCTTTAGCCGCGCCTTTGCCCTTCGCACCTACGCCGAGGGTCTGCTCCAGCTTCGCCAGTTCGGCCTCTTCCTGTTCCTTATGCGATTCCTTCGCCTCCGAGTCGACCAATTTCAGCAGCGAGGTGACCGCCTGGAAGCCTTGGGAGCCGTGGAAGACCTCTTCTGCCAGGTTGATGGCCACCGCGCGGCGCTTTTGTACCACCGGGTCGTTGACGAGGCGCCGCGCCCTGCCGACGTGGCGGAGGGAGGTGAGGGCGGCCAAGTGGGCGTCGTGATCCGAGGCGCCCTCGCTGACCAGCTGGGCGGTAATGCTCTCCACCGACGGGGAGGGAATGTAGAGGTGGCGGCAGCGTGAGCGGAGGGTCTGGGAGAAGTCCTCGGGGGCGTCGGAAGGAGCGCACATGATAATCACTGTGCGCGCCGGCGGTTCTTCCACGGTCTTGAGCAGGGCATTCGCACCGTTGTTATTGAGGCGGTCAGCATTGTTAAAGATCACCACGCGCCAGGGCGCCACCGTGGGCAGGCTCGCGGCGCGGCCGATGACCTCGCGCACCGTATCCACCGGAATGATGACTTCCTGCGGATCCACCAGCACCAAGTCAGTATGCTGCTTCGCATCCAGCACCGCCTGGCAGGCCTCGCACCGGCCGCAGCCCGGCTCTTCCGGGTCCGTGCACATGAGTGCGGCCGCAAAATCGAGGGCGGCCAGGGATCGGCCGGAGCCCGGCGGGCCGGTCAATAGCCAGGAATGGCTCATTGCCCGCGGGTCTGCTCCCGGCATCCCCCGAGCTGCCCGAGCGGCATCCAGGATGGTGCGGGCCACGCCTGGGGTATCTGCCAATCTTTGCGCAACGCTTCCGGTATTCACTCGCCCTAGCCTACTGGTCTTACTAAAGTATGAAGACATGAACAGACTATTGCGCGGCGCACGATGGCTCATGGGAACCCAATGGCCGGTCTACGCTGCCTTAGTCCTCGGTGCGAACCTCATCGGCGCCATCGCGATCATGACATTCGTCCTCTATTTCCTTCCCATGCCGGAAATCAAGGACTTTGCCGCCGAGCTGCCAAGCTTGATGGGTGTCGCCGCGGTGTACCTCATCTTCGCCGTGATTATCGGAATTGCCGTAACCCTCCTGCTCTTCCGCCCGGTGCTGGACTGGCAGCGCAACCCAGACGAGCACGATCCAAATATGGTGCGCAACCTAGTGCTGCGCATCCCCGTATACCAATCCGCAGTAGCGGCCGCGGTATGGCTCATCGGCATCATTTTGGCCGTGGTCATTTCCGGGCGGGAGTCCAGCCGCTTGGGGCTTGTCGTAGGCGTATCCGCTACCCTGGCCGGCTTGGTGGTTATCATTCTGACCTACCTGCAGGCAGAGCGCCTCGTGCGCCCAGTTGCCGCCCAGGCGGTGGCGCGGCGCTTTGAGGATTCTACGCTCGAGCCACCCATCAAATACCGCCTGATATCCACCTGGCTGATGACTTCCGGGGTGCCGCTCATCGGCATCCTCCTGGTATTGATTGCCCAGCTCACCGGGATTTTCGCTGGAACCGCCGGCGATCTTGTTCCCGCCATTACCGCCTTGGCGCTTACCGCTCTGGCTACCGGTTTTATCGGCACCAGCTTTGCGGTGATGAGCGTCGTGGACCCGATTGTGGAGCTACAGAACGCCATCAATCGGGTACGCCGCGGTGAGACCAATGCCGAGGTCGATATCTATGACGGATCCGAGCTAGGCGTGCTGCAGGCCGGTTTTAATGAAATGATGCGTGGCCTGCGGGAGCGCAACCGCGTGCGCGATATTTTCGGCCGCTACGTCGGCAGCGAGGTGGCCCAACGTGCGCTGGAGGAACGCCCAGAATTAGGCGGAGAGGACCGCAAAGTGGCGGTCCTTTTTATTGACGTCATCGGTTCCACCACCTTCGCCGTTAACCACTCCCCCGAAGAAGTTGTGGAGGAGCTCAATAAGTTCTTCGAGCACGTCGTCAAGGTGGTACACCGCAATAAAGGAATTATCAATAAATTCCAGGGCGATGCAGCCCTCGCGGTTTTTGGCGCTCCCCTCAACGTTTATGATTCCACCTCCATGGCCCTGCAGGCCGCCCGCGAGCTGCGCAGTGAATTGCGTGGGCTGGAACTGCAGGCCGGCATCGGGGTGGCCGCGGGGCACGTTGTCGCCGGGCACATCGGCGGCGCCGATCGCTTTGAATATACCGTCATCGGTGATGCCGTCAACGAGGCCGCGCGCCTGACCGAGCTGGCCAAGGACACCCCGGGCCAAGTATTGACCAACGCCGCCACGCTCAAAACCGCTAACGAAGCTGAGCAGGCCCGCTGGACTATGATGAAATCCATTGAGCTGCGCGGCCGTCACCGCATGACCCAGCTGGCTCGCCCTATCCGCGCTACCCTGGCAGAACGTTCCGAGGTATAAAGAGGTTTTTCAGTGAGCTCAGCTCCCCGGCCCCGCATGATCGTGCCCGATGTGGCGCGCGGCATGGCCCTTCTAGGCATCGCCATGGCCAATATGACCACGGCGTGGATCATCACCACCGACCGGCCAGCAAGTTATTTCGGCGGCATCATCGATGGCAGCGTGTGGGATAAGGCGGCCGTCGTCTTCGCCGCCTTCTTTGTCCACAACCGCGGCCTGCCCATGTTTTCTACGCTGCTGGGCTTTGGCGTGGGGCTCATTGCGCTGAGCCTGTGGCGGCGCGGGTTTCCGGTGCAGGGGGCGCGCAGGGTCATCGCCAAGCGCTATGCCTTCTTGGCAGTGATGGGAGCGGTGCACATGGTGCTGCTATTTTGGGGCGACATCATGTTCTTCTATGGCGTGGCCGGAATCGTGATTGCATTCCTGCTGCGCAAGCGGGATTCCTCCCTCATGCGCGTGGCCTATATTCTATTCACACTATGCGCGCTGGGCGGGATTGTGGCCTTCATTTCCGGCGCGCTGGATCCCCTCGGCGTGGTGGCCACGGAGGGCATCGGCACCATCGAGTCCTACCCCGATTTGCTGCTCAGCCAGCTTGTCACCCTAGGCAGCCAGGCCTTGGCCACGCCGATCATTTTGCTAATGTACCTGCCCGTCATGCTGGTGGGCTTTGTGTGGGCGCGCCAAGGCGTGCTTGCCGACGTCCCCTCTCACCGCCCCACCCTCCTGCGCTGGGTCGCCGTCGCGGTGGTCATTACCGTGGTTATCGGTACCTTGTGGTCTTTGAGCACGCTTGGGGTCATCGAGCAGCGCTGGGCGAATGCGGCCAATAATGCCAACTCTTTCCTCGGCGTCTTCACTGGCCCCGGCATCCTAGCCGGACTCGCGTTGGTGCTGCAGCCAGTACAGGAGCGACTTTCGGCCGGCGCACCGCTGCCCGCGGTGCTGTGGCCCTTCGCGGCGCTGGGCAAGCGCTCCATGAGCGGCTATGTGGGGCAGTCCATCCTCTTTTTCTGCCTCGTGCACCCGTTTATGCTGAACTTCGGTCACGAGCTGGGCGCCTTCGGCCAAGCGGCGATGGCCTTCGCGGTGTGGTTGGCCACTCTCATCTTCGCCTGCGTGCTGGAAGCCTTCCACCGCCGCGGCCCCTTCGAGGCGGTGCACCGCCGCCTTTCCTATGGTCCGACGATGCAGCCGCAGTTACCGGGTGCGGTGAAGGCCGTCAATCAGCAGCAGATGGCCGATAACTAGGGCGCCGGTTTCGGCCGCGCACACTAGCCGCGCCTTGTGCTTGCGCTGCTTCAGCGCCGCACGCAAGGCGGTTAGCCCCTCGGCCGCGACGAGCACATTAGCACCGTGACTCATGCCCTTGCCGGCGTCGGTGCGCAGCACTGGGTCGCCCGCCAGCGCCGAGGTGGCAAGCACGGCCGCGCCGCCCACTGCCACTGCGGCGGCCGTCGGCTGGCTACGGGTAGCGGCAACGCCCGCACCCCATACGGCCGCGCGCAGGCCCCAACCTAAGGCATCGTTGCGCGCGCCGCGGCGATACAGGCTCCAGGCATAGCCGGCGTGGTTCGCCGTTACAGCCGCCACGCCCAGCGCCGAAGGACGGGTCAGGGTGCGGGCCTTTTCCACTTGGGCAATAATCCCGGCTAGGATACCGGCGCCAACGGCGGGGTCTTCGCGGACCGAGGCGAGCAGTCGCGGCTGTGCGCTGATATCGGATACGGCACGCCGTAGGGCCGCCGCGCCTTCCTGGGTGCGGGCAAGAAAATCGTTCATGCCCGCCACCTTACGCGGTTATTTCTTGCGCGATCCGGCCTTCACCACGTTCTTCGTGCCGGGCGATGGTTTCTTGGTTGCCTTCTTGCCGGCCTTCTTCGTGGACTTTTTGGTGGCCTTCTTAGTCGTCTTCTTCTTGGTCGTCTTCTTAGAGGACTTCTTGGTGGACTTCTTCTTGGTCTCGCCGGAAGCTTCCTTGGCGCGGCGCTCGGAGAGGAGCTCGTTCGCGCGGGCGTCGGTAAGCTGCTCCGGGTCATCGCCGCGGCGCAGGGAGGCGTTGGTGGTGCCGTCGGTGACGTACGGGCCGAAGCGGCCATCCTTGACGGTCATGGGCTTGCCGGAGACGTCATTATCGCCTAGCTGCTTGATAGGCGGCTGGGCCGCGGCGCGGCCGCGACGCTTTGGCTCGGCATAGATGCGGCGGGCC
Organism: Corynebacterium kefirresidentii; assembly: GCA_002154655.1. Taxonomy (GTDB): domain Bacteria; phylum Actinomycetota; class Actinomycetes; order Mycobacteriales; family Mycobacteriaceae; genus Corynebacterium; species Corynebacterium kefirresidentii. The sequence continues at coordinate 50,327 of NGUZ01000012.1, read as the reverse complement.
TCGTCCAAGGTGATGGTGAAGATCTGCTCTTCCTTGGCCAAGGAGCGCGAATCGGTCCCCTTCTTCAAGTACGGGCCGTAGCGGCCATTTTGGGCGGTGATCATCACGCCGTCATCCTCGCCCACCTCGCGCGGCAGGGACAGCAGCTGGAGGGCTTCTTCGAGGGTCACCGTAGAGGGCTCCATCGAGCTAAACAGCGAGGCCGTACCCGGCTTCAGCTTATTCTCGATGTACTCCTTGACGCGCTTTTCCTTCTGCTTCGCGGCAGTTTTGGTTTCCCAGTTCTTAGCGCGCTTGCCTTCCTCGGCGCGTTGCTTGTCTTCCTCGGCACGCTCCTTGGCGACGACCTCTTCAGCCTCACCCTCGGCCTTCTCCCGCTCATCATCGCGGACGACCTCGGTGACATACGGGCCGAAGCGGCCCTCCTTAGCCACAATCATGCGCCCATTTGCCGGGTTTTCACCCAGTTCGCGGCCGCCCTGTGGGGTGGCAAAGAGTTTTTCCGCTAGCTCTTCGTTCAAGCCGTCCGGAGTGACGGTTTCAGAGAGGTTAGCGCGCTGGTACTCGATGCTGCCGTCGTCATTGGTGCCGACGGCGCGCTCGATATACGGGCCATAGCGGCCCACACGGACGAAGACATCGCGGCCCTCGGTATCGGTGTAAAGGCGCAGGGAGTTGACCTTGCGGGCATCGATGGCTTCTAGGTTGACGTCGATAAGTGACTTTAAGCCGCCGTGTCGGGCAATGGAGGCCGCCTTTTGCTCGTTGGCCTCGGCGTTGCCGAAATAAAAGCCATTGAGCCAAGCGGTGCCGTCCTCGATACCGGTGGCAATCTGGTCCAGCTCGTCTTCCATGGAAGAGGTGAAGTCATAGTCCACCAGCTCGGTGAAGTTCTCCTCCAACAGTCCCACGACGGCAAAGGCAACCCACGAGGGCACCAGCGCATTGCCGCGCGAGACCACATAGCCGCGGTCCTGGATGGTCTTGATAATGGATGCGTAGGTGGACGGGCGGCCGATGCCCAAGTCCTCCATTTTCTTAACCAAGCTGGCCTCGGTATAGCGCGCCGGCGGGTTGGTGGAGTGGCCCTCGGCGGAGACTTCCTTGGCGTTGAGGGCGCGGCCCTCTTCCAGATGCGGCAAGTGGGTCTCGCCCTTCTTGTCACCCTTGGCGTCGTCCGCGCCATAGGCCTTCAGGAAGCCCGGGAAGGTAATGGTGCGGCCGGTGGCGGAGAATTCCACGTCGTAGCTGCCATTATCCGTGGTGGCGGTGCCGGCCACGGTGACCTTCATGGAGGTTCCCTTGGCATCGGCCATCTGGGAGGCGACGGTGCGCTTCCAAATCAGGTCATAGAGCTTAAACTCCTCCGCATCCAACTGACCGGAAAGCTGGCCCGGGGTGGCGAAGGTCTCGCCAGCCGGGCGGATGGCCTCGTGGGCTTCCTGGGAGTTTTTCACCTTGCGGTCATAAACTCGCGGGGAATCAGAAACGTACTCTGCGCCATAGATGCTGGTGGCAGAGTTGCGCGCAGCTGATAGGCCCTGCTTGGACAGCGAGGTGGAGTCAGTACGCATATAAGTAATGTGGCCGTTTTCGTACAGGCGCTGCGCAATGCGCATGGTGCGCTCGGAGGTAAAGTGCAGGCGGCGGCCGGCCTCCTGCTGCAGCGTAGAGGTCATAAACGGCGCATAAGGCTTGCGCGTATAGGGCTTGTGCTCGACACCAGCGACCTGCATGTCCGCGCCGCTCAGTGCGGTTTCTAGCGCCTTGGCCTGCGGCTCGGTGATGACGATGACGTCTTTGCTCTTCACGTTTCCGCGGTCATCAAAGTCGCGGCCCAGGGCCACGCGCTTGCTATTGACGGCCGTGAGGCGGGCGTCGAACGTAGCGGGATTATCCGCATCCGCAGCGCCGGTATCTAGCGTGGCGGCTAGATCCCAGTAGTCAGCGGGGATAAACGCCATGCGCTCGCGCTCGCGCTCGACGATGACGCGGGTAGCCACCGACTGCACGCGGCCAGCAGAAAGCCGCGGCATGACCTTCTTCCACAGCACTGGGGAGACCTCGTAGCCGTAGAGGCGGTCCAGGATGCGGCGGGTTTCCTGGGCGTCGATAAGGTTGTAATCCAGATCGCGCGTATTATCCGCCGCCTCCAGGATGGCCGATTTGGTGATCTCGTTGAACACCATGCGGCGTACCGGAACCTTGGGCTTTAAGACCTCAAGCAGGTGCCAGGCGATGGCCTCGCCCTCGCGGTCGGGGTCTGTCGCGAGGTAGAGCTGATCGCACTGCTTCAGCTTGGACTTTAGGTCCGCGACTTTCTTCTTCTTATCGGGGCTCACCACATATAGCGGGGCGAAGTCGTCCTCTGGGTTCACGCCAAGGCGCGCCCAGGATTCCTTCTTATACTTAGCCGGTACGTCCGCAGCGCCGCGGGGAAGATCGCGGATGTGGCCTACGGAGGCCTCCACGATGTACTTATCTCCGAGGTAAGGCTGAATCTTCTTCGCCTTCGTCGCCGACTCGACGATCACCAAGGTCTTTCCCGGCCCGGCTGCTTCTGCCACTTCGACTTCATCCCTTTCGATGATGCGAACAATAAGGTATGCACGCTTTCAGCAATCGCCCCTAGCGTACACAGTTGATCTGTGTTTCCTTTCTCGCACCATATACGCGGTTCTGCCAAAAGGCCGTTTTCAGGGGCACTATGTACCCCCATAGAACGGGTCTATACTGGCCTACTTAGAATGCCCAGTAGCTGTGAAAGCATTGTGGGGCACAATAGCACACCTAAGCCGACACCCGTGGAGGATTCATGGTTGACACAATCACTATGTGGATCGAAACCGTCATGTCCACAGAGTGGATCTACCCGCTGGTCGCCGCGCTGATCTTTGGTGACTGCTTCTTCCCCGTCCTGCCGTCAGAAATCCCGCTCAATATGGCCGGCGCCTGGTCCGGATCGCAGGGCTTCCCCCACCTGCCCACCATGTTCTTCGTGGCGCTCATCGCCGCCATGATGGGCGATAATCTCTGTTTCCTGCTAGGCACGCGGTTTATGCCCTTGCTTAAGCGCGTGCCAAAGGGATCTAAGGCCTACGAAGGGCTGAACTGGGTCAAGCGAAATATGCGCCGCGGCGGAGGGGCCGCCATTATCATCGCCCGCTTCATCCCTTCAGCCCGCTTGTTTATGACCATCCTGCTGGGGTCCATGAGGTTCCCGTGGATCGTCTTTGTTTTCTTCGACACCATCGGCGTCGCCCTCTGGGCTGGCGAGGCGCTGGCCATTGGTTATCTCGGCGGCATGGCCTTTTCTAATTCGCCAGTACTCGCCGTGGTGGTCAGCATCGTTGCCGCCATCATCATCGGCGTGGGCCTGCAGAAGCTGCAGAATAAGTTCACCGAGTGGTGGGATACCCGCCGCGGCTACGCGGAGACGCCGTAGCGGGGAGAACAGGCCGCCTAGATGACGGACACGGACTGGGCCTGATCGCCCTTCGGTCCGGTGCCTACCTCGAAGGTAACCTGCTGGTTTTCCTCTAGGGTGCGGAAACCGCTGCCCTGAATCTCGGAGTAGTGGACGAAGATATCGCCGGCGCCATCCGCGCGCTCGATAAAGCCGTAGCCCTTTTCAGAGTTAAACCACTTAACGGTTCCTTGTGCCATGGTGTGCAGTCCTTTTCTTGCTTATCGGTGCAGCGATTCCGCACCAAGGGGGTTCGGTAAATGCGTCCTTTAGCAGTACCTTAAAGTGTAAACACCGCACCAAGACATCATTGGCCTTATATCAGTGTGACACGTTCCACGCCAAAGCGATAGACCAAACTCACGAGGGGGTAAAAATTGTCTCACCCGGAAACGGATAATCCCCTGGGAAAAGAGCTCCTCGAATTCATCCAGCGCCGCCTCGATGAGTCCACTCTCACCTTTCAGACCACCCTGCCGCCACAGCGCGCCCAGTATGCGCAGTGGCCGGAGTGGGTATTGCCGCAGTTGCGGGAGAAGCTGGTAGAAGGGGGCGTCGGCAAGCTGTATCGGCACCAGGCTGAGCTTGCACAGGCCGCCTGGGAAGGCGAGGATGCGGTGATTGCTACCGGCACTTCTTCGGGAAAGTCCCTGGGCTACCAGCTGCCCATTTTGAGCCGGCTGGCGCAGGAGCCTACCGCTTGCGCGCTGTATCTCACCCCCACTAAGGCGCTGGGTTCGGATCAGCTGCAGGCGGTGCTGGAGCTGTGCCGGGGGATTCCGGCGCTCAAGACCGTGGTGCCCGCACCCTATGACGGCGATACGCCGCAGGAATCCCGCGCGGGCGTACGCGATCATTCGCGGTTCATTTTTTCCAACCCGGATATGGTGCATATGTCCCTGCTGGCGGCGCATGCCCGATGGGCGCGGCTGCTGCGGCACCTGGAGTTCATCGTCATCGATGAATGCCATTCCTACCGGGGCGTATTCGGCGCCAATGTGGCGCTCGTGTTGCGGCGGCTGCTGCGCTTGTGCGCGCACTATGGCTCGCGGCCGACGGTAATCTATGCCTCGGCCACCATGAAGGACCCGGGCCGACATGCACAGCGCCTCACCGGCCGGCCCGCCCGCGCGATTACGGAGGACACCGCCCCCACCGGTGCGCGCACCGTAGCCCTGTGGGAGCCAGGCTTCATCGAGGGCGCCGAGGGCGAGCACGGGGCACCGGTGCGCCGCGCCGCCACCACCGAAGCGGCCGAGATGATGGCCTCTTTCATCGCCGAGGGTGCGCGCACCATGACCTTCGTGCGTTCGCGCCACTCGGCCGAGGTGGTGGCCATGCGTGCGGCCGAGGTACTCTCCGGTAGTTTGGGCCGGCCCGATTTTGCCCAGCGCATCGCCGCCTACCGCGCGGGCTATCTGGCCGAGGACCGCCGTGCATTAGAGCGCGCGCTTGACGACGCCTCCTTACTCGGCGTCGCCACCACCTCCGCGCTCGAGCTGGGCATCGACGTCGGTGGGCTCGATGCCGTGGTCACGGCCGGCTTCCCGGGGACCGTCGCCAGTTTTTGGCAGCAGGCCGGGCGCGCCGGCCGCCGCGGGCAGGGCTCGCTCGTAGTACTCATCGCCCGCGATGAGCCGATGGATACCTATCTGGTCCACCATCCCGAGGCGCTGCTGGGCAAGCCAGTGGAGGCCAGCGTATTCAACCCGGCCAATCCGTATATCCTCTTCGGCCACGTCTATTGCGCTGCGGTAGAAAAACCACTGGATGATGCCACGATTGCTGCCTGGGACGCACAGGATGTGGTCCATCAGCTGGCCGAGTCTGGCCTGCTGCGCCGCCGCGAGCGAGGCTGGTTCGCCGTACCCATTCCTGCCCACTCGCCGGAGGAGCTCTCCCCCGAAACGGCGCATACCGCCGTTTCCCTGCGCGGCGGGGCCGGCGAGGAAGTGATGATCGTGGATTCTTCCGACGGCCGCCTGCTCGGCACCATCGATGCCGCTCGCGCCACCAGCCAGGTGCACCCCGGCGCGGTGTACCTGCACCAGGGCGAAAGTTTTGTCATCGAGGAACTCATCCTCAGCGATTACCTGGCGCTGGCCCGCCCCGAGACCCCGGACTATTCGACTACCCCGCGCTCCACCACGGATATCCGCATCCTGCGCGAGGCCGATAACCTGGTCAATTACTCCCCGGGCCTGTGGGTGGCGGACGTGGAGGTAGAGGTCACCGATCGCGTCACCGGTTACCAAGTGCGGCTTGCCGACGGCACCATTGGTGACGACATCCCCCTCGATCTCCCCGAACAGCGCCTGGTTACCCGAGCCGTGGCCTATACCATCGATCCGCTGGCACTTTCCGCCATGGGCGTGACGGCCTCCGATACGCCCGGCACCCTGCACGCGGCCGAGCACGCCGCCATCGGCTTACTGCCGCTTATCGCCACCTGCGACCGCTGGGATATCGGCGGCGTTTCCACCGCGCTGCACCCCGATACGCAGCTGCCCACCGTCTTTGTCTATGACGGCCATCCCGGCGGTGCCGGCTTTGCTGAAGAAGGCTTCCGCCGCTTCCCCGAGTGGATAGAGGCCACCTTCGAGGCGGTGCGCTCATGCCCTTGCGAATCCGGCTGCCCCTCGTGCGTGCAATCACCGAAGTGCGGCAACGGAAATAATCCGCTCAGCAAAGATGGTGCTATCAAGCTACTCGGTGCACTTGTCACCATGACGCAGGGTTAGCCGCAACCTAAGCGGTTCTGCCTTTTTCTTCATTTACTCGCTGCGCCCGCGCGTGTTCATAGTCCGCGCTGCGCTGCAACAGCTCCTCACGCCGATGAGGAAACCGCTCCAATATTATGCGCTGAATTTCCGCCGCTGCACGTGCGCGAGTGCGCCGCACTTCCGGATTCGGCTCGTAAAAAGGCGAGCCTTGCGGATGCCTCATGGAGCATCGCCTCTTTCTTCTTTCGGGGCAGATTTGTCGAGCTCACCCTCTTTAAACTCTTGGGCAAAATCCCACAGTGTGTCGATAAAAGGGGAATCTCCTTCAACGTCCGATAATAATCCCAGAATTGTGGGGAGAAAATACCATCCAGTAATTTTTTCGGCGCTTTCCGCCGAGTCAGTCTTATCGATACACCACTGCACAATTCCCCACCATCTATCTTGTTCCCGCCTACGATCCGATTTGTTTTCTTCCCGTACCTTTCGGCGATATTCCCGCCAAGCAATGAAGCCCGCCACGGCCGCCACTACGGTAGGAATAAGCCGCACCATTACCTCCTGCCAGCTCATACCGGACCGGCCTTCGCCTGAGTGGACCGGCCGCGCACTGCCGCGGTGACGATAACGTCGCGGCCGGCTTCGGTGCAGGTTTCTAAGGTGGCGTCGTTTAGAGCGGCCGTATCGCGCGCGGTGGTGCAGGCGTCCTCGCCCGTGGCAAGGGCCCAGGCACCAGCGACCGCAGCGAGGTCGGCCGCTACTTGCGCCTCGTGGCGCGCGGCCACGCGCGAGCCCACTGCCGCCACGATAAGCAGCAGACTCACGATGGCGACAATGATGCCGGCCGCAGCGATGGTGGCATAGCCTTCCTCGCCCCAGCGTTGCGGTTTACTCATTTCCGCCCGCCTCGGCGGGAAAGACTGCCTCGGAGCGCATGGTGCCGATGGGGGCATCCACGCTAACCGACGCCCTCACCAGCCCACCGCTTTCCTCCACGCTGACTTGGGCATCTTCGCGCGCGGGGTGGTATTCGACGCCGATGGCGTGCGCACGTGCGGCCGCGCCCGCCATGTCCACAGCGGCGATATAGGATGCCAGCGTGGCAATAGCACCCACGATTCCCGCCGCGACCAAGACTAAGGAGCTTAAAGCTAAGGCGGCCTCGATGGTCACGGAGCCATCGTCATCAAATACCTTGTGCATCATTCCTCCTTTCTGCCGGCGGGAATGATCCCGCCGGCTGGGGTTAGGTAGAGCTGCTAGCTGGGGGTATTAGAGAGGGCGTCGGTAATGATGCCTTCGATAGCATCCACCACGCCGCCGCCGTTGATGACCATGTAAAGCACCCCGGCAAGCGCCGCTGCTGCTAGAGAGCCCATGGCATATTCGATGGTGCTCATACCCTCGTCATTGCGGATGAGCTGGGAATACTTAGTAAGTGCGTGCATGATTAGTGTCCTTTCAAGTGAGGTTTAGAGAAGTTGCGCGCCCAGGCTGATTACTACGGGCGCAAGGCCTAGAACGATGAATGCCGGCAGGAAGCACACCGCCAGCGGGAGGGCAATGAATACTCCTGCGCGCTCCGCCTGTGCTGTGGCGTGGGCGGATGCTTCCGCGCGCAAAGAAGTACAGATTCGATGACATCCGGCCGCAATGGTGGCACCGGATTGGCCCGACATGACGACAAGCTGTGCTAAGTCCTCCAGCCCCGCCTGGCCCTTCATATGGCTCCACGCGGACTGCGTGGAAACTCCAACGCCTAGCAGCGCGGAGACGGTCTCCCACAGGTCCTGCGTCTGAGCGTCCGCGGTGCGAGCGACCGCGGTGGCAGCTCCGTGTACGGACAGCCCTGCGGCCAGGCACGCTGCGAAGAGTTCGACGTCACCTGCTACTGCCAGCGGGTCCAGCGGTGCTGCGGGCTTGAGCTTGCCTATCAGTCCCCCACGCGCTTTCGGGCCATCGCGCGGGGTCTTGGCGGTGGTCTCAGTCGCACTGGTAACTGCCAGCCGGCCAGTGTGCGGTGGGAGACCAACGAGGGCGGCCAAAGCCACAAAGATGAGCGGGGTCATGCAGCCGCCTTCCGAATAATGACACGCGACCAAGCGAAGCCGCCGCAGGCCAGCGCCACGCCTACCACGAGAAGGACGCCGCCCAGCCCGCCGCCGAAAAGAAAGCCGAGCGAGTTAGCGCCCATGGCCCCGCCCATGGCGATGCCGGCTATTGGCAGGCACGCGAGCACCGTGGCGGTCGCTTGGGGGCCTTGCAGGCTAGCGGAGGTGGATTGCTGGTGGCGTCGAGAAGCATCGAGGCGGCTTTGGGCTTGGTCGAGCAAGCTGGCCACCGCAATACCGTGGTAGGTGGAAAGCTCTAGCAGATGGCCTAAGCGGGAAAGCTCCGGCAGGGTCTTGCCGCCTTGAGCATCTGTCAGCGCCATGTGCGGCGGCGCACCGCGAGCTGCGAGGGTCGCAGTCGATTCCAGTGCGGTGATTACCTCGCGCGGGGTAGTTCCCGGCAGGGCCTCCACCCCGCGGGCAAGTGCCCCAGCCAGGGTCGCCCCTGCCCGCAGGTCCGCGGTGACCACTCCCAAATAGGCGGCGAGCCCTTCGCGGCCGCGCCGGTGCGTACGCGCGGCCACGAGGTCTTTGGTGTACCAGGACACGCACGAAGCGATTATGGCGGCGGCGATAGCGATGCTGATGCGACCCACTGAGTAAAAGACCAGGCTGCCGCAAAATACCGCCCCCAGGATGACCACGGAGCTAGCTCGTGTCTGGCGCGTTGCGGAAGCCAGGCGGCCGGTGATAGAGGGCGCGGGCAGGAGCAGCGCGGCGGCGAGCAGGAGGAAACTAAGCATGGCTGACCTCCCCGGCGCGCTCGCCCAGAAGTTGTGCGGAAAATTCCGCAAAACCATCCGCCGGTCCGTCTTCGGCACTCCAGATGATGCGCGGGGTAACCGGGTTTCCCTCGAGCACGCCAATATGGGCAAGACGGCGGCCCTGCGGGGTGCGTTCCATGGTCAGCACCATGTGTACGGCCGCTGCCAGTTGTGAGTGCAGTGCCGCGCGGTCCAGGCCGCCAAGGGCGGCGAGGGCCTCCATGCGGGCGGGGACTTCAAAGAGCGAATTGGCATGGAGCGTACCGGCGCCGCCGTCATGTCCAGTGTTGAGGGCGGCGAGGAGATCGACCACCTCGCGGCCGCGGATCTCGCCTACCACGATGCGGTCTGGGCGCATGCGCAGCGCTTGTCGGAGCAATTGTGACATCGTGACCTCGCCGCTTCCCTCCGCGTTGGCCCGGCGCGAGACCACGCTAACGCAGTGCGGGTGGTGCGGGGAGAGCTCGGCGGTGTCTTCGATGACGAGGATGCGTTCGCGCTCAGAGACGGTTCCCAAAAGTGCGGATAGCAAGGTGGTTTTGCCGGAGCCGGTTCCACCTATAACCAGGAATGAGATTCGCTTGTCCACCACAGTGCGCAGCAGCGTAGCGATATCTTCTGGCACCGTGCCGTTGTCTACTAGTTGGGGCAAGGTGGTCTGTGCTTGGCGCAGTACGCGCAGGCTCAGGCAGGTTCCGGCCACCGCAGGCGGGCTCAGCAGGGCGTGGACGCGCAAGACGACGCCATCAGGACGGCTAACGCGGCCATCGGCATAGGGTTGAGCATCATCGAGGCGCGTGCCGGAGGCTGCCGCCAGCCGGCTGGCCAGTTGGCGGACTTCGCCATCATCGCGGAAGGTGATGTCAGTGCGTTCGAGGCCCTCGCCGCGGTCCATGAATACCGCATGCGGCCCGTTCACAACGACATCGGTAACCCCCTCTCGCCCCAGCAATGCATCAAGCGGGCCCATTCCGGTGGCGTCCTGGCGCAGGCGGCGTAGTAGGTCGAGTACCGCGACGTCACTAATCACGCCGGCTTCTGCGCGGATGCGCCGAGCCAGGGCTGCCGCATCATGCACCAAGTCGGGCTCGGCGGCGATGATACGCTGCATCTTTTCCAGCGTCTCCTGTGCTACTTTCTGCTCACTCACGCGCCTACCTCCTCGAGGACCGCGTGTGCAGCCTTGCGCAAGGGTGCCGGGAGGCGCTGCGGGAGGCCGCCTATTTCCACCGCGCGCGTAAGGCCCCGGGCCGTTGGCAGTTCTGCCAATACCGTGCTGTGGATGATGCTTTCTACTTCCGCCGCGCTTAACGACGCCCACTGGCGTTGCCGCAGCACCACCACACAGCTGCGCCGCGCGGCCCCGAAGCGCGCAATAAGTTGCGCGGCCGATGCAGCCGAGCGCACTTCTGCGGCCACCACTATGACCACGTGGGTACACGCATCCGGAACGGTCTCCGGGGTGCAATCCACCACGCATAGCCCTTCGCCCGCATGGGCCGCGCCCACTACTCGCGCGAGCAGGTCCTTTTCCAGACGAAAGGGATCCGCGACGGTACTGCGCGCGGTCGAAAGCACCGCTACCCCATCCGGCGTAGTGGGCAGCGCGCGGTAGAGATCGGCGGCATCGATACTGCCATCGCCTACGGTAAGCTCCGGCCAGCGCGCCCCCGCTTCCGCCTCTACTCCAAGCAGGAGGTCGAGGCCACCGGAGTATGCGTGGGCGTCGATAAGCAGGGCGCGTCCATCCGCAGCGCACTGGGTGCGAGCCAATGCGGCCGCGAAGGTAGAAGCACCCACCCCGCCGCTCGCGCCAACCACGGCGATGGTGGCGCTGCCCGGTCGCGTCTCCTGCGGGGTGCCCGCCGCAGCAATGCCCGCGAGCAGCTCCTTAACCTGGGCGGGAATGATAAAGGCGCTCTCCGCGTGACAGGCTAATGCCGCTTCATAGTCAATCGGTCCAGGGTCCGCGGCAAGGAATAGTACTGGCACAGGCGCGGTGTGGGGGCGTTGCGCTGCCGCCACCACGCGGGCCATGAGGGAATCAACCAGGACCGCAAAGGCGCCTGGCAGACTGCGCGGGACGTCGCGGGGATCGGTTACGGTAAGCACATCGTGGCTGGTAGCAGCCGCGGCATGGATAGCCTCGGCGCGCAGTGCTTCGTCACCGACGGCAACGACGATGGCAGCGGAATCAGGATGTAATGCGTTCATGCCTCATAGCCTGAAGCATCCGTGCAACCGCAGCGAGGGCTCTCCGGTGGCACTGTGGATAACCCGCGATAAGTCACCGTGTGACCCTGATTTGGTTGCCACTTCAACTAAAAACCTGTGGATAACCTCGTATCACATGGCGCTAGATATAGGTGACGGCCCGTGCATCGGGGGGGTGTGCGCACGGGCCGTCAGTAACCCGGCCTCGGGGGGGTGAGCCGGGGCAGGCCGCACAGTATATCGGGGCCTTGCACGCATTATTATGACATGTTCGCCACCCAACCACAACAGCTAACAGCAGTTTTTCAACGGCCATGGCGCTGACCTGCACCGAATGCGTGTTCACTACTTTATCCCCCGCACGGGCTGCCAATCCCACATTATTGACACGCCAACCACCATTAACTGCAGCCACTTCTACACCACTAAGCGCGAAGGGCGGCTACACTCGGCAGCACACCATGACGAATTCCCGCGAATCCTTTCCTACCCGCCCCGCTAGCACTACCTGCGCCGACGGCGATCACGCACGCACCGCGGCGTTTTTCGATCTCGATAAAACCATCATCGCCACCTCCTCGGCCTATGCCTTTGGCCGCGAATTTTTGCACAACGGGCTCATCTCCCCGGCCGAAGCACTGCAGCTCTCCCTGGCGAAAGCCATCTATATGTTTTCCGGCCTCTCCAGCGAAGGCATGGACGCTAGCCGCGATCAGCTCACCACGATGGTCACGGGGTGGTCCGTGGAGGAAGTGCGCTCCATCGCCCGAGACACCATGCACCACGTGGTCACTCCCTCCATCTATGCCGAGGCCCGGGAACTTATCCGTGCCCACCGCGCCGCGGGCGACCACGTAGTCATTGTCTCTGCCTCCGCTGCCGTGCTGGTAGACATCATCGCGGAGGAGCTCGGCGTCGAGCACGTCATCGCCACCGAATTGGCAGAAAAAGACGGACGCTTTACCGGCGAGGTGCTCTTTTATTGCAAGGGCCCGCATAAGGCGGAGGTACTAGAGCGCACTGCCGCTGCAGCAAACATTGATCTTAATGCCAGCTATGCCTATTCGGATTCCGCTACGGATATCCCGATGCTGGAGAAGGTTGGCCACCCCGTCGCGGTCAACCCGGACAAGCAATTAAAGCGCCACGCCATCAGCCATGAGTGGGATATTCGATCCTTTAAGGACCCAGTGCCGCTCCTGCCTGCGCCATCCGCTAAAGAAATCGGAATCGGCGCCTCCGTGCTGGCGGGGACCGTGGCGGCTATCGGCGCCGGGCTGTGGCTTGCCCAGCACCCTGACCGCCCCAGCTTCCCCAAGCGCGGGCCACGGCATACCTCTTAAGCGGCTCGCGCAATCGCATCGGCCTCTGCACCACCGGCTGCCCAGGCAGCGAGGTGGGTAAGGAGGGCATCGGCAAGCGCGGTGCGGTAATTATCCACAGCATCGGCATACTCAGCGCGGTGGCGGGTGTAGTAGACCTCGGGTACGGCGAAACCGCGCGGGTCAAAACCCGTATGCACAGCGGCAAGGCGGGAAGCAACGCGAGCGACGAGGCCGCTGCGAGGGCCGAAAAACTGCCCTGCGGCTATCTCGGCATGGACCACGCTCGGTAGAAGGAGATCAAAGGCGGGACCACTACCTTGGGCGATAAGTCTGCTTAGCCCTTGCAGCCGCGCGCTTTCACCGGTGGGGATACCGGTGCCACCGGCCGCGACGTCAATGCGCGCTAGAACCTGCAGCGGCGCTCGGGCAAAGGAGCGCACCGTGGTGTCCAAAAGCTCCGGCGCGGCCACAGAGTAGGCGCTTACGGCGCTGGCCAACGGCCCTTCTTCCACATTTTCTGGGCCCGGATGTGGGGGGATGGCGTAGCCATCAAGCGCCACGCTAGAACGGGCACCGCGAATAAGGGACTCGGCGGAGATGACCTCAAACTTTCGCAATCCTGCAGGTCGGCGGTGTGCACGGGCAATGGCAGCGGCGGCTTTTTCTGCACTTTCTTTCACCCCCGGCAGGCGAAACAGCGGGGATAACGCGTCAATTTCTGACATATACATTAGGATAGCCGTGGAAGTCCCTACGTATGCGTGGCACCATGGGAGAATAGTGATTCCATTATTATTAGGGACATTACAAGGTTTAGATAAACGCGAGGAGAATTAATCGTGAGCAACGATGGACTGTATACCGACGGTACTGATCAATTTGCACCGAAGGTGAACTCGATCCCATTGAGTGACGTGGATACGTCCTCGTCCGAGACCTCGGTAGGCCAGCTGGTCTCCAACGCCACCGAGCAGATGTCCCAGCTCGTACGCTCCGAGGTGGAGCTGGCTAAGACCGAACTGGCAGAGTCCGCAAAGAAGGGCGGAATTGGCGCTGGTCTCTTCGGCGGCGCTGGCACCATCGCGCTGTATAGCTCTTTCTTCTTTTTCTTCTTCCTGGCAGAGCTCCTCACCATCTGGCTGGACCGCTGGGCAGCGTTCCTGATCGTCTTCTTGATCATGATCGTCCTCGCCGGCATCCTGGCCTTTGTTGGTCTGAAGAACGTCAAGCAGGTGAAGGCACCGCAAAAGACCATTGACTCCACCAAGGAGCTCAAGAACCTGGTTCCGGGCAAGGCACAAAAGTCTCTGGACCGAAAGACCACCCACGGCCTCTACACCTAAACCGGCAGGCGCCACGCACACGCAGCACGCCACGCAGTCGTGCTCCCCTCTATCCGCCCTAGCTAGCCTGGGGCGGATTTTGTGTACTTTCCCCTATCCTCTACCGTTTCTGCCCCAACTATAGAAAGGCGGCACCATGGCCTTTGCACCCCTGCCTCCCTCAACGGTGGAGCTGGAGGGATCTTATGCGCATGACTTCGTCCATACCCGCGGCATCCGCCTACACGTGGCCACGGCGGGAGAGAGCACGCAACCACTAGTGGTACTCATCCACAGCGCCTTTGGTGGGTGGTTCGACTACCAAGACGTCATTGCGCCGCTTGCGCAGCGCGGCTTCCACGTCGCGGCGGTAGATATGCGCGGCTTTGGCATGTCCGATAAGCCACCTATTGATGCGGGGCAAGATATTCGTACCTTGGTGGGCGATATCAGCGGGCTCATCCAGGCCATGGGCCACGACGATGCCTTTGTGGTCGGTGCCGATACCGGCGGAGCAGTGGCTTGGTGCTTAGCCGCTGAGCGCCCCGAGCGGGTGCGCGGCTTGGCTTCCATCTCCGCCGCCCACCCGGTGGATCTGCGCCGCGCGATTGCCGCCCGGCCGTGGGATTTTGGGTGGATTAACCTGCGCTCGCTGCTGTGCCGCCTACCCCGCGTTACCCGCGCCCAGAACCTGCTACTTAGTCCGCGCGCCTACCGCAAGGAATTGGAGCTGGATACTGGATCTTCGCTTGCCGGAGCCACCTTTGACCGCATCCTCGATCTACGCCTGCGCGCCTCCCGGATCGGCAGCGTTCGGCGCGGAATTTTGTGGAACCACCGTATGCGCACCGCCGTTGTCCCCCTGAACTGGGTGGAACTGACAGTGGAACGACCCGTCCTTTTCATCCACGCCCAACAACGACTGTGGAATCCCGTGGTCCGCCGCGCCGCCTTGCGCGCCCGCCACGGATTTACCGCCACGACCGTGCCCGGTGCGAAGAACCTACCGCACGTGGAAGCACCGGCGGAGTTCGTCTCTACGCTGGGGGCGTGGCTCCAAGAAAATACCTAGTGGGCCACGCACTCACCGGTATCGACCGGGTGGGTAAGCTGCGCGACGTCCCCGATCTGACTGTTGACTTCATCAGCGGTGAGCGCATAGCCCGTCTCAGAGTCATCCACCGAGGCGCCAAAGACCACGCCTAGGACCTCGCCAGCCGTATTGACCAGTGGGCCGCCGGAATTTCCTTGCTGGATATTGCCACGCACAGTGTAGGAATCGCGCTCCACATGCCCGTGGGAGTAAATATCCGGACCCGAAATGGTGATGCGATCGCGCACACGCGCCATCTCGGCGTCGAAAGGCCCAGAATGTGGGAAGCCCATCACCATGGCATCATCGCCCGTCTGGGCCGGGGTCTGGGCCCACGGCAGCGGATCGATGCCTAGGTCGCGCGAATGCAATACCGCCACGTCCACGTCTGGGTTGTAGTAGACCACGGTCGCGTCCTTAAGCCCCAGCTTGGTATCAAGGCGCACGGTCTGTGTGCCGGCCACCACGTGGGCATTGGTGATTACGTAGTCATCGGCTACCACGAAGCCGGACCCCATGAGGCGGCGGGAGCACTCTTCGGCGTCGCCAAGCACGTGAATGATGGAGGGCCGCATGCGGCGCACCAGCTCCGGGTCCTGCACGTCTGGGTCCGGCTCTTCTACCTCCTCGGTGCTAATAGAGTTTTGCCACGGCGACACTAATGGCGGCAGACCGGACTCATTGAGCATCGCCGCGACACCATTGGGCAGCGCCGCTACCCGCGCCGGCGCGGCCGAGTTGAGGTTGCCCAAGATACGCGAATCGCGCAGCCCCTGGCCAGCCGCGCCGCCCAAGTTGGTGGCCACGGGAATAGAAATCAACCAGATAACCACCAGAGCGGCAAAAGCTTGGAATACCGCACCCACCGCAGAATCGAGGCGCTGTGTCTTGCGCGCCTTCATGCGGTCGCGCACGCTGCCGCCCAGAGAGGAGCCGATGAGCTGCCCGATGCCCACGAATAGCACCAAAATTCCTACCAAGAGCAGCAAGCGCAGCGAGGGCTGATCCACCAGGCGCAATGCGGCAGGTGCCACAGCAATGCCCAGCACTACCCCAGCACCCACTCCGATGGAGGCCAAAACTGCCGCGAGGGCACCATTGCGCCACCCACTAAGTAGCGCCAACAGGACGGCGACCACAATCAGGCCGTCAACGATAAGCGCAGGAGTCATGGCTATGGATTCTTTCTATTTGGGGTTAAGACGTACACGTACCGCGGCACAAGCGGTTAGGACATCTTCTCATTATTGCGGGAGTTTTTGAGGGAGTCACGCAGGTCCATGACTGAATTATTATCCCAAGGAACACTCCACCCAGAGTGCTGCAAGAGGGCCGAAAGCACGCCGGCGGTAAACCCCCAGATGACATAGCCATTGGCATGAAATGCTGGTCCTTGCCATTTTCTAAAGCCCACCACGAAGCGATTGCGTGGATCGACCAATTCCCGGATGGGAACGAGAAAGACATCATCGGTTTCATCGGGGCTGGCGGGATAGACCTCCCCCGGCTGGTTCCAATGCGCCAGGATCGGGCTCACGGGATTGCCGGTGGCACGGATATGCAGTTGGCTCCACTGCTCTAATGGGGTCACGGAATTACGCTGCAGGTCCGTTTCTTCCCAGGCTTCCCGCAGCGCAGTATCCACTAGCGAGGTATCAGCGGGGTCTCGGCGGCCGCCTGGGAAGGCGATTTGTCCGGAGTGTGAACGCATGGACGGCGAGCGGTGCGTGAGCAAAATGCTGCCCTCCTCCGCACTTTCGCCGCTAAGCAGCATAAGCACAGCCGCCTCCCGTTTGACCGGCACCTGCGCAGTAGTGCCATTGAGGGACGAAGCCTGCCGGTTGCCTATGAGCTCTTGCACCTGGCTCGGGTCTACCCCCAACGCTGGCTTGAGCCATTCTGGTGTGCACTCGGGACGAAGTTGGCTCATGCCGCAATCGCCTCTTTCACGGCCCGTTCAATCTCCGCTGCGGAGCTAAAGGGCTGCGCAAATTGCTTGCGCACTTCGCCGTCCTTGAGCACCACTGTCACCGGAACTACGCCTGGCAGGCTCAACTGACCGGCAAATTTATTATCCGCATCCTGGAAGCTCGGCAGATCCACTCCCACGTCATTCAAGAAAGCCGCACCGTTTCCCGCGTTCTTATCCGCGTGCACACCCACTACCTGCCAGTCTGGGTGCGTCTCCGCCACCTTTTGCAGATAGGGAAGCTCCGCGCGGCACGGCTCGCACCACCACGCCCACACGTTGACCACGCTCACGCCTTCATCGGCACGCTTTCCGGTGGCCTTACCGCCCAAGCAATCCAGCTCTACCCCAGCTACGGTGCCGGCTGGACAGTCTGGGCGCTGCGGGACTTCTTGCGGAGCAGCTTCGGCCGGCAACGCCTCCTCGGCTTCGTCCCCACCCCGCAATTGCGAGACCCCCACTACCGCGATAACGGCGACGAGGATCGCGGCAATCACCGTGCCAAGGACGTAGTTCTTCATGCCTTAAGCCTAGCGCCCACTAGCCGCTGGACACATATCCCGCAGCACGCATGCACCGCACTCTGGCGTGCGCGCATGGCATACCTGGCGCCCATGAAAGATGACGCGGTGAGAAAACATTGTCCACTCTTCTTCTGGCAGGAGCTTGGCGATGTCCCGCTCAATCTTTAGCGGCGTCGTCTCCCCTGTGAGCCCGAGCCGCTGCATAAGGCGGCCGAAGTGCGTATCCACCGTCAGCCCCGGAATCCCAAAGGCATTTCCAAGCACCACCAGCGCGGTTTTACGCCCCACGCCGGGCAGGCTGGTGAGCTCCTTAACCGTGCGGGGAACCTCGCCTGCATAATCTGCCACCAGCTTCTCCCCTATGCCCAAAAGGTGTCCCGCCTTAGCTCGTTGAAAACCCAACGGGCGCAGGATGCGCTCCAGATCCGACCGCTGCGCCGCTGCATAATCCGCGGCCTCGGGGTAGTGGGAAAAGAGTTCAGGGGTCACCGAGTTCACGCGCTCATCCGTGCACTGGGCAGAAAGTACCGTGGCTATCAATAGCTGCAGCGGGGAGTCATAATCCAAGGCACAACGCGCATCTGGATACTCCTGTGCCAAACGCCTATTTATCTCCGGTGCCCGTAGCTCCGGCGCGCTGGCCGCTGACAGTGCTGAAGTCATGGCATAGAGCTTAGTAGACTAGGAAAACATGATTTCACTTGTGATTCTGGTACCGCTTGCGATCGCCCTTTTCGCCCTCCTGATGGAAAAGCTCGAGGCAGTTGTTTTCGCTGACTAAGCCGCAAACCCGCTGGCCGGGGTTGTGCCTCTAGCACGATCAGAGTTTCTATAGTGTGACAAAATTTCGCTGAAGTACCAAAAGTGACCAATTACACTGTAAGATGAAATCCGTTACACAGTGACCCCGCTTGTTCCGCATTGTCGAGTGCATGAAAGACCGCACCCAGATGTGGCACAGGCGCATCTATGGACTTTCGTAGTCGACATCCAAGGAGTAAAACGTGGAAGGCGTACAGGACATCCTCTCCCGCGCCGGAATCTTCCAAGGCGTTGATCCCGTTGCAGTGCAGCACCTCATCGAGCAGATGGAGACCGTGCGCTATCCGCGCGGAACCACCATCTTCGACGAGGGCGAACCTGGTGACCGCTTGTACATCATCACCTCGGGCAAGATTAAGCTCGCTCGCCACGCCCCGGACGGCCGCGAAAACCTCCTGACCGTCATGGGCCCATCCGATATGTTCGGCGAGCTGTCCATCTTCGACCCGGGCCCGCGCACCTCTTCCGCAGTATGCGTGACCGAAGTTCAGGCGGCCACCATGAACTCCGAACTGCTCAAGAAGTGGGTTGGTGACCACCCCGAAATCGCACAGCAGCTGCTACGCGTCTTGGCACGCCGCCTGCGTCGCACCAACGCCAACTTGGCCGACCTCATCTTCACGGATGTTCCCGGCCGCGTGGCAAAGACCTTGCTGCAGTTGGCCAATCGCTTCGGCGTCCAGGAAGGCAGCGCCCTGCGTGTAAACCACGATCTCACCCAGGAAGAGATTGCCCAGCTGGTCGGCGCTTCCCGTGAGACCGTCAACAAGGCACTCGCCACCTTTGCCCACCGCGGTTGGATCCGCCTCGAGGGCAAGTCCGTGCTCATTGTCGATACCGAGCACCTCGCCCGCCGCGCTCGCTAAGTAAGCGCGAGCTCGCCACACCCCCGCTTAAAGCGGGGGTTCGCTGGTTTTCGCCCCCTTGCCCAGCATTACGTGGAGGCCGGCCACATCTCCCTGGCACACCAGCGCAGGGGCTAAAAATAAGCCCCTTTTCCTACTAGGAGGAAAAGGGGCACATGTGGAGATACGGCTTATTTGGTCTCGCCATCCAAGTACTTCAGCGCGGTGCGCGTGGACTGCTCCGCAGCGTGGCGCAGTACCGGATCCACATCATCGTACATCTCGTTGACCAGGGTATTCAGATCTACATCCTCGCCCAAGCGGGAGCGGATCTCCTTGATCTGGTCAAGGCGGTAGTGGCGGCGATCAATATACTTGCGGGCTACCTGGGACGTGTCATCCAAATCGGGGCCGTGTCCTGGGAACAACGCGATATCCTTACCGCGCTCCTCTAGGGTATCCAAGGTGTGCAGATAGTCGGCCAAGTTTCCGTCGGTCTCCGAAAGCAAAACGGTGTGACGGCCTGCGATGGTGTCACCGGAAAGAATGCCTTCGAGGCGGGAGTTTCCTACTTCACCGCTCCACACAAAAAAGCAGGTGGAGTCCGCGGTATGGCCAGGGGTGTGAACAACCTCGAGGCGAGGGGTGATGCCATCGAGGGAGATATGTTCACCATCTTGCAAAGCCTCGGCGCCGTTGCAGTAGCTCGGGTCGAATGCGCGGATGGGGGCGCCGGTCATCTGCCGCAGGCGCTGCGCGCCAGATGCATGATCATCGTGGCGGTGAGTAATCAAAATCAATGCCACCTCACCTGCGTTGCGGTGCACAACGTTGAGATGGCCTTCATCCTCTGGACCCGGGTCTACGACGATCGCCCGGGAGTCTTCAGCGGCGCGAATAATCCACGTATTCGTACCCTCAAGGGCGGTGTAGCTGGGGTTATCACAAAGGACTACGCCAACGGATTGGCTGACGGGACGCAATTGACTATATGCAGGGTGCTCCATAGTTACTAGCCTATCCGATCAAGCAGCAATTTCTACGATTAGTTCGATCTCTACCGGCGCGTTTTTAGGCAACGCAGCCACACCAACGGCGGAGCGAGCATGCGTTCCGGCATCCCCAAAGACTTCACCAATGAAATCCGAGGCGCCATTGATGACTGCTGGCTGATCTGCATAGCCCGGATCGGAAGCCACGAACCCCACGATCTTTAGCACGCGGGAGATATCATCTAGACCCACCTCAGCATCGATGGCGGCGAGCGCATTGAGCGCCGCGATGCGGGCCTGTTCTTGGGCTTGTTCCGTAGTGATTTCGGCACCAACCTTGCCGGTCAGCGGCAAGGTTCCCTCCACGAGGGGAAGCTGACCGGAGGTCCAGACCTGATTCCCTACGCGCACGGCCGGCACATAGGAAGCTAGCGGCTTGGCGACGCCCGGTAGCTCGTACCCCAGCTCCTGCAAGCGAGCATGAAAGTCCATTTACTCTGCCACCTCGCGCTTGAAGTAGGCCACGACGTTTTCTGGGTTCGGGCCAGGGGTGACGGTAACCAGTTCCCAGCCGTCTTCACCCCAAGAATCGAGGATCTGCTTCGTAGCGTGGGTAAGAACAGGTGCGGTTGCGTATTCCCATTTAGTCATGGGTCCCATTCTAACTATTAAATACGCCCCACGCCGTCAAAATTCTTAAATCCCGACGAGCTCGCCGCCCTCAGCCAAGTAGTGCGCCCAATCCGTGATGTGAGGGTTCTTGCGCAGCAATGCACGGCGCTGACGCTCGGTCAGCCCGCCCCAAACACCAAACTCGACGCGGTTATCCAAAGCATCGGCACGGCATTCGGTCAACACCGGGCAGTGGCGGCAGATGACCGCAGCCTTGCGCTGTTCTGCACCGCGCACAAAGAGGGCATCCGGGTCACCCTTACGGCATTTAGCCTGGGTAACCCACTCACCACGCTCGGGATTTCGGGCTGTATTAGACATTCCAGCAGTCTTCACACGAACGGTCATGGGTGAGTGTGCTCCTTCCCAGACGGAATACTATGTAACGCTCCTAAGTCTATTCACCCAGGTAGAAGATTGTCTAACACGTCACACTTTAGGGGGTGCGAGTGATCTTCCACCCACCAAGGGCGACCACGTAGTGTATGGGGCGTGACTGTCATCAAATCTTTGGCCAAGATAGCCCTGTCTACGGTCTTGGTAGGCGCGCTGCTCGCCCTGGCCCTTGCCCCCTTCGCGGGCATTTCCGGGGTAGCGATTGCCCGTACTAACGAAACCATGCAATCTGACCTGCAAGATCTGACGGCTGGTAATATCCCTGGCGTCACCACTATTAAAGATGCCAAGGGCAAGGACATGGCCTATGTCTTCAGCCAGCGCCGCCACCCGGTGGAGGGCAAGAAGATTTCTAAAGCCATGAAAAACGCCATCGTCTCCATTGAGGACGAGCGCTTTTATGATCACGAAGGCGTAGACTTCCAGGGCAATTTCCGCGCACTGTGGACCAACCTGACCTCGGGTGGTGTCTCCCAGGGTGCTTCTACCATCGATCAGCAGTACGTAAAGAACTACTTGCTGTTGGTTTCTGCTACCACCGATGAAGAGCGTGCCGCGGCCACCGAGCAATCCATAACCCGCAAGCTGCGCGAGATGCGCATGGCTACCAAGATGGATGAGGAGTTAGATAAGGATGACATCCTCACCAACTATCTCAACCTGGTGTCTTTTGGTAACCATGCCTATGGCGTCGAGGCGGCAGCCCGCACCTATTTTGGCACCCACGCCTCTGAGCTCACGGTGCCACAAGCAGCAATGCTGGCGGGCATGGTCCAATCCTCTGAGCGCCTCAACCCCTATACCAACGCCGGCGAAGTAACCGAAAGGCGCAACCTCGTCCTGCAATCCATGGCGGATAACGGCTATATCAAGCAGCAGGAAGCGGATAAGTATAAGGGGGAAAAGCTGGGCGTCGGCAAGAAGCCCCAAACCCTAGCCAATGGCTGCATCGGCGCGGGTGACCGCGGTTTCTACTGTGATTATGTGCTGAAGTACCTGGATAAGAAGGGCATTAGCGAGGAACAGCTGGCCCGCGGTGGCTACACCATCAAGACCACGCTGGATCCAACGGTGCAGGATAAGGCCCTTCAGGCCGTGCAAAGCCACACCAACCCGGACGCCCCAGGCGTGGCGGAAGTCATGGACGTCATCAAACCCGGCACATCGGATCGCAAGGTGCTGGCCATGGTCTCCTCCCGTGACTATGGCTTGGACTTGGACAAGAATGAAACCATCTTGCCGCAGCCCTATTCCCTGGTAGGCAACGGTGCCGGCTCCGTGTTTAAGGTCTTTACCGCCGCGGCCGCGCTTGAGGCGGGCTATGGCATTAAAAACACCGTGGATGTGCCCGCCCGCTACGAGGCGGAAGGTCTTGGTCACGGCGGCGCCGCCGGCTGCCCGGCGGACCGCTACTGCGTGGAAAACGCTGGCGCCTATAAGGCCACCATGACGCTGCAGGAAGCACTGGCCCACTCGCCCAATACGCCTTTTATCAAGCTCACCGAGCAGGTAGGCGTAGCCCCCATCGTTGATATGGCGGTGCGCTTGGGCCTGCGCTCCTACGATGACAAGGGCAGCTTTGATAAGGACACCTCCATTGCCCAGCACACCAAGGATGCCAATTCGGGTTCCTTTACCCTAGGCCCGGACCAGGTCAACCCGCTGGAGCTAGCCAATGTGGGTGCCACGCTGGCCTCGGATGGAAAATGGTGTGAACCCAACCCCATCGCCCAGGTCACCGATAAGGAAGGCAACGAGGTCTACCTTAAGGAAACCCCGTGTGAGCAGGCGGTGGATAAGGACGTTGCCCGCGCCATGAGCAATGCTTTGTCCGAAGATGCCAAGCAGGGCACGGCCAAGGATGCCGCCCAGGCGGCCGGTTATTCCAGCCCTATTGCGGCTAAGACCGGCACCACCGAATCCAACCAGTCCTCTGCTTTCTTGGGATTCAATGAGGGCATTTCCGCCGCTCCTTATATTTATAACGACGGCACCTCCACCGTCCCGCTGTGTACTGGTCCGGTGCGCCAGTGCGCGGGTTGGGGCAACCTCTACGGCGGCCTGGAGCCGGCGCAGACCTTCTTCAGCATGGCCTCCCAGCTGCCGATAGCAACCAAGGCTGGTCTGCCAAATTACAATAAGAAATACGATAACGGCACCACGGCCGATAAGACCCTAGATGGCCTGCGCGGCAAGTCCGAGGCCGAGGCGCGCCAGGCCTTGGAAGCTAAGGGCTATGTGGTCAAGACTTCCCGCGTCATCGGCGGCGATGTGCCTTATGGTCGCGTAGTTCGCGCCATTACCGGCAAGGACGGAAAGAAGAAGGGCGCAGAGATTACGCTGCAGCTTTCCGACGGCGCCGGGGCCTCCCAATCCCCCTCCTCCGGCGTGGCCGATGCTAACTCCACCGGCACGCAAAATAGCACCGGCGGCGCTAATACCGACGGTGCTACTAGCCCGGGCCGCTCGACTGGCGGCACAGGCGGTGACGGTGGCGGGGGCGGATTCTCCCCGGAAGACTTTGGCATCCGCCAAGAGGATATCGATAACTTTGCCAACGATATCCGCAGCCTGCTTGGCCGCTAGGCTCCGCCGCCCAGTGCGGTCTCGCCCGCTCTAGCTCAGCTGGGCCTTGACCTCAGCGGACAGGCGCTTGCCGTCCGCTTGGCCGGCGGCCTTGGCATTGGCCACCTTCATTACTGCACCCATCTGCTTCATGGTGGGTGCTTCGCCGTTTTCGGCCTCGACCTCGGCGATGGATTCCTTCACCAGGGCCTGCAGCTCGGACTCGTCTAGCTGACGGGGCTGGTAGGCCTCGAAGAAGGGGACATCAGCAAGCTCGGCTTCTGCCAGCTCCGGGCGGTCGTTTTCCTCATAGACCTCGGCGGACTCGCGGCGCTTTTTAATTTCGCGCGCAATTACCTTAAGGATATCGGCGTCCTCCAGCTCGTGCCGGGAGCCGTTAGTCTCCTCGGCCTGGATGGCGGCCAGCAAGGCACGGATGGCGCTGGTGCACTGCTTCTCCTTCGCCTTCATTGCGGTTTTCAGATCTGCACGGATGGTTTGTTTTAGCTCGCTCATGCCTATCAATGTACGCCAGGTAGGGTGGTAGCCGTGAAACTTTTACGTATTCTTGGCGGCCTCACCGCTGCGGGCCTGGGCGCCGCAGCATGGGGCTATAGCGAACTGACCAAATTCGAGCTCAAGGAATATACGCTCCCCCTCCTGCCCAAGGGCACTCTGCGTGGCAAACCGGAATTTCGGTTGCTCCACCTTTCTGATCTGCACATGATCCCGGGCCAGGAGACCAAAATTGCCTGGGTCTCCGCTCTCGACGCCTTGGAGCCGGACCTCGTGGTCAACACCGGCGATAATCTCTCCGATCAACAGGCCGTTCCCGATACGCTGCGCGCTCTCGGTCCGCTTCTCGCCCGCCCCGGCCTCTTTGTCTTTGGCACCAATGACTACTGGGCCCCGCGGCCGGTCAATCCCTTCAAGTATCTGCTGGGCAAGAAGCGCGAGCCCTCCTATGTGGATCTGCCCTGGCGCGGTATGCGCGCCGCCTTTATGGAGCACGGATGGCGCGATGCCAACCAGGCCCGGCATGAATTTAAGGTGGGCAACGTCCGTCTTGCCGCCGCCGGCGTAGACGATCCGCACCACGATCTAGATGACTACTCCGAAATCGCCGGCCCACCCAACGAGGATGCTGATTTGTCCCTGGCCCTCCTCCACGCTCCCGAACCCCGCGTGCTTGAAAAGTTCGCAGCCGATGGCTACCAGCTCTCCCTATCCGGTCACACCCACGGCGGCCAGATTTGCCTACCGGGCTCCCGTGCACTGGTAACTAATTGCGGCATCGACCGCGACCGCGTGCAGGGGCTCCACGATTTCGGCCCGATGAAAATGCATGTCTCCAATGGCTTGGGCACCTCCAAATTTGCCCCCGTACGCATCTTCTGCCGGCCCTCCGCCACGCTGCTAAAAATCACTGAGGTGGACTAAACGCAACCACCTGCCGTTTTGTTGATTGCGCTTAGCTTGCGTTAAAGTATCGAGGTACCGCTTTTCAAGGCGGAACGCCGGGATATGGCGCAGGTTGGTAGCGCGCTTCGTTCGGGACGAAGAGGTCGCAGGTTCAAATCCTGTTATCCCGACCATGAGCCCGCAGCTGTGCTGCGGGCCTTTTCTTTACTAGGCCAACATTCCCATAAACAGCGCCGCGGCCACCAAGATGGCGGAAAATAGCCACGCAATGGGGAAAGCCAGCTTGAGATATTTACCCATCTGGCCTTCCGCTAGCCCCAACGCCAACCATAATGCGGGTGAGAAGGGCGAGACGAAGGTGCCCACCACGTTGCCAATAATGAGCGCGCAAGCCGCACCCATACCGCTGACCCCAAAGCTTTCCACGGTTCCCTGAACAATAGGAAGAACTGAGAAGTAATAGGCATCCGTCGAGGTCAACAAGTCAAGCGATACGCCAAGCCTGGAAACTTCCCCACCCCGACAAATCAGCGGCCGTTCTAACAGGCCCTTCCGCAAAAATTACAGCTAAATACCCCACATATGGGAAACGACGCGGTGCCCCTACAGCGCCGCGTCGTCCCTATTCCCTATCACTCACAACGGATTGGAGAAACCGTTTGCCTACCCCCTAAGTAGGCTTTGTGAGCAAGACCAACTGTAGCACTCGCTCAATACAAACGGTAGCGGACACCAAGATTCCCAGTTTCCACCAATGTTTTCTATTCTTAGGTCTGCATTTTCAGACCTAATTAACTGAATCTTTAGTTTTTACTGTGGACAAGGCCCACCATTTTGCACTTAACCCAACGAGAGTGACAGCCGACAATACCGCAATCCCAGCCCAGAGGATGGCTTGTTCGCCTTCGTTGCCCGCCACCGTGACGGCCGCGGTAGTCCAATTCAGCGGCAAAAGATTAGAAATAACTTGCCATACCTTAGAAACCCCAGCAATTGCGGCGGATTTCCACAACCAACCCACCAGCGCGGTCTGGCCGATGCCAAAGAGTGCCGCAAGAATACTGCCGGCAGTAATACCGCACAGGCCTAGCAGGCCACGCGTAATGGCCGTCATAGACAGCGCGCCCAGGAGAAGCGCCACCCCAGCCCAGGCCGCCGCCAGGGGAGTAAAACCAGTGGCAAGCACGAAGAGGAGGATTTCCCCGATGGCCGCCGCAACCAGCGTTCCGCCAGCCACCATTAGCCAAGGGCGGAACCCTACGTGCCAGGCCACGCCAGCGGCCGCACCTGCAAGCAAGACCAAGGCGGAGATCAGCAGCGCCACAATAGGACTCAGCAAATGCGTCGGTCCTTGGGATGCAGTATGCACCGGCGGCAGAGCACGCTGAATATCGCCCACATTCGTTTGATTTTGGGCCGCCATGCCGGAGAGCTTGCCGGCGCCGTCGTCAAGCTTGTCCACGCCTTCCTGCGCCTCACCGACGCGCTTGCTAAGCTCCGCAATGCCCTCATTGAGCTCTTGTGCGCCTGATACCGCCTGATTCACGCCATCGTGATAGGCGTAGCCATTGACTGCCAACTGATTGGATAGATCGCGCGAGCCGTCCTTAAGCCTCTTGAGCTGGCCAGTGACCGAATTATCCAGGCGGAAATTATTCACCTGCGCGCGGAGATCACCCAGCTGCGCGCGAATATCCTTCGCTTCTTTGGATTTATTGCCTTCTAGATCGTGCATCGTGCCATCGATGGCCTGCAGGATCTGCCCCTGGACGGCCCCGAGGCCGACCACCTGGTCCACAGCGCCACCTACGCCATTGGCCAGCTCCGTGGCGCCGCCACCGAGCGTATTGGTTCCAGACTGCAGCTGATTGAGGCCGGATACCAGTTCTTGGGAGCCCGTCGCCAGCTTGTCGACGCCCCCTCCAAGCTCATCCGCCCCCTTGTTGAGCTCCCCCGTGCCGTCGTCGAGTTGCTTGGCGCCCGATTTCAGCATGCTCGCCTGTGCCTGGGCGCGACTGGCTGCCTCGGCGGCTTCCTTCACCTCTGGGGAGGAAGAATTTTCCCGTGGCGCGCCAAACGGCTGCGCGGCGCTAGACCAAGCATGGGCAGGTTCCCACTGCGCGAGGCCCGCCACCGTAGCTCCGATAATCAACGGCAGGGCAAGCAAGAAGATCAAGAGGACGCTGCGCCACCGGGAGTGAGACGCAGCGTCTGGGGAAGCAAGGCGTGAGGTCATGGTAATGAACCTATCCTTGCAGGTCACTCCCCTGCGGCAGGCGCGCCGAGCACCCCACATTGCCGATTACTCTAGAATATATGGCATGCCCCACATTTATTCCCTAGCTCCTTCCCGTTACCTTGCCACTGCGGCCTTCGTGCCGCTGTGCTTTGGCCTTGTTGCCTGCTCCAACGACGCCGATACGTCCGCAGAACCGGAGTTTTCCGACGCCACTGCTCTTAGCTCCTCCGCCGAGGAGACCTCCTCCGAAGAAGCCACGAGCGAGGCTTAAACGACAGATTGTGTTGTTTTGCGGCGTGTCGGGTTAAACGACATTTTGTGTTGGTGGGGGTTTAGCGTATGTGGCCTTTGCGTATTCCCATAGAGTGGTTGTAGGCAGTGTCGATGGCATTGTCGTAGGTTGCTGGTCGGCCGTCTTCGTGGCCGCTGGTGGCTTGTTTTTCCTGGTTGGCTAGGGTTTGTGCTTTGGCGAGTGCGTCCTGGCCCCAGTTTTGCTGCCTGGCGATCTCTACAGGGTCGTCAGGCAGTTGTGTGTGGAGGTATAGCCACCAGTCGCAGGCGGTGCGTTGTTGTTCGTCGCGCAGTCCTCGGTGGGTGTGCATGAGTTTCTTTATTTGAGAGTTCACTGCGCCTTCTAGCTTGTTGGTCGTGCGTTCCAACCGTTGGTCTTGTTTAGCTTTGGTGAGGTAGGCAAAGAGGTGGCCTTGTTGGCTCATTTTCTTTAGCTGCAGGTAGATTCCGCGGTGGGTGTAGTGGGTGTACCACCATTTTTTGTTGCGGCGTTTGGATTTTGGAATCTGGTCGAAGGGGACGTCTTTGACGTAGGTTCTGGCTTTGAGCTGGGTGCTAAATACGGTGCCGAACTGTTGTAGTTTTACGGTCCATTCGGCTGCTTTATCCAGGTTGTCAACGGCGAGTAGTTCAAAGGAAAGTCGTTGTAATGCTTTGCCCATAGCGGACGTGGGATAAAGGCCGGTGGCGCGTTGGATATTGCGTTTGACGTGGGCAATGCAGCGTTGAACCGGGGTATTAGGCCACAGTTGGCGTAGTGCTTTAAGCCCTCCGGCATCCCCATCGCAGGTAACCAATTGTGGTGGGGCTAGCGGGTCGAGTAGGCGCATGTAGGACCAGGAGGATTCTTTCGTGCACCAGAACCAATTGATGACATGGTTGGAGTCGGCAGCCACAACAAGGCATTTGGTGTTGAAGTAGGTGCCGTCGATGAAGATTTGGTCGTAGATTCGCTGCTTATCAACGCTTCGGGGTGGTTGGATAAGCCAGAACGGTGTGAAGCGTCGTTGCAAAGTTCGTGGTGAAACATCGCAGGTTTTAGCGGTTGCTGCCAGGCTGTTGCTGGAGGTGAGCCAGGAAATGAAAAGGCGGAACCATTTGGCTTGCACGGCATCGTTATTCACGCGGGTGAAGGTGGCTTTGCAGGTGCGGCATCGCCATCGTTGGCGCCCAGCACTCGTTTTTCCGTGTTTGGTACATGCCCCGTCGCAGACGGGGCATCGAGGATGATTTTTACTCATCCCCTCATCGTGAACCTAGGTGCCTAGCACACCGGCATGCCTTTGGCGGTATTTCATGGTCGAAGCTGGAATATCCCTCCGAATAAGTGAAATAATCCTAATATCAGCACGCCAAACCGACTAACCATACAAACACACCAACACATCCTGTCGTTTAGGCCACGAGCGAGGCCACCACGTCGGAAGCCGAAGAGACCACCGCCGAGGCTGAACCTACTTCCGTAGAAGCAGCTCCCTCCACATCCCCCGCAGAAGCCGGCGATAAAGAGGGCGAAGACCAGGCCGCCGCGCCCGCCGATACCGGCCGTGGCGATTGTTCCCCAGAAGCACTGCAGCCCGCGGCCCCAAGCATGACAAATATCCGAGTCAGTGACTGCGATGGCCAATGGGCGCACTTTGGCAAGGACAGCACGGACTGGACGGCTTGGGCGCGCTACGACAATGGCCAGTGGGTAGCCATTGAGCCCATTGGCGAAGCCACCTCCGGCATGACCGCCCCGTGCTACGACGTAGACAAGTGGGCCGCCGAGGGGGCTCCCGCTTTTCTTACCGAAAATATGCGCCGCTGCGACTAGTCGCACAGCATGACTTCGCCCCCGTACCGCGCTTTATAGCTGCGCGATACGGGGGCGGCGTTTTTAGTGCGGAGGGACTGCCGCGGAAGGATTACTTCTTCTCGGCGTAGACCTCACGCACGCGCTGGCCAAGGGCTGGGTGCACCTTAGTCCAGTAGTCGTAAACGCGCTCCTCGGTTTCCTCAGATACACCTGCCATAGCATTGGTGATATTGGTAACCAGGCGCTCCTTTGCGGCGTCATCATAGACGTTTTCGTACAGGTCGCGCGCCTGCACGAAATCATCATCTTCGGAGTGGCGAACGTACGGTGCACGCACCAGATCGCTGCCGTAGGACTCCGGATTGATGTAGAGCTCAGCCGCAGTGGTGGTCTCGAGCTGGGAGCGGTCATTCACAGCGGCGTCGTCAAGCACGCCAGTACCCTTTTCATAGCGGTTCGGCGAGTACACCGGATCCTCCGGGGCATTGAAAAGGAACTGCATGCTGCCCTCGTGCTGATAAGTATTGACCTCATCCACATTCTGCGGCTGGTTGACCGGCAACTGCTGGTAGTTGGGGCCAATGCGGTAACGCTGCTGGTCAGCGTAGGCGAAAACGCGTGCCTGCAGCATCTTATCTGGGGAGAGGCCAACACCCGGCACGATATTAGATGGATCGAGCGCCACCTGCTCAATCTGCGCAAAGAAATTGCGTGGGTTGCGGTTGAGCACGAAGTAGCCCACATCGTGCAGCGGGTAATCCTTCTTGGACCAGACCTTGGTTAGGTCGAAAGGATTAAAGCGATAGTTCTCCGCCTCATCCAGCGGCATGATCTGTACCTTGACGTCCCAGACTGGGTAATTGCCTTCCTCGATGGCGTTGTAGAGGTCCTCGCGGTGGCAATCCGGGTTCTGGCCGGCGGTGGTGGTGGCCTCCTCGTCGGTGAAGTTCTCTACGCCCTGGCGGGTCTTAAAGTGGTACTTCACCCAGAAAGCCTCGCCTTCCTCGTTAACCCATTGGAAGGTGTGGGAACCGTAACCATTTTGGTGGCGGGTCGACTTCGGGGTGCCGCGGTCACCCATGAGGTAGGTGACCTGGTGGGCAGACTCCGGGTTGCGGGTCCAGAAATCCCACTGCATATCCGCATCGCGCAAACCATTGGTGCCCAGGCGCTTCTGGGAGTGGATGAAGTCAGGGAACTTCTGACCATCGCGAACAAAGAAGACCGGGGTGTTATTGCCCACGATATCGAGGTTGCCTTCCTCGGTGTAGAAGCGCAGCGCAAAGCCGTGTACATCGCGCCAGGTATCCGGGGATCCCTGCTCACCAGCGACGGTGGAAAAGCGGCCCATCATCGGGGTGACGGTGCCCTTCTGGAAGACCTTGGCCTTGGTATAGGCAGAAACATCTTCCGTAATGTGCAGCTCACCGAAGGCGCCGTGGCCCTTAGCGTGCGGGGTGCGCTCCGGTACGCGCTCGCGGTTGAAGTGGGCAAGCTTTTCAATGAGGTGAATGTCATTGAGCACTACCGGTCCCTGCTGGCCGGCAGTCACCGAGGTGTTCTCGGAAGGAACTGGCTGGCCAGACGGGCGGGTGGTATTGCCCTTGCCAGCAGGGCGCTGGCCCTTGTTCAGGATGTCATCAGCGGTAAAATCAGTCATTGTGCCTCCTGGCAATCAGTAGAAATGTACTACCAGTGTGGCAAAAGAATCACCGGTTGTCAGGGGTCTAAAAGGAGTGTAGGGGCTACTGGTAGATTCATTCAGGTGACTCACCACTCCGCAGCAGATGACGCCCGCGTCACCGACCTTGCCCTTCGGGCCGGTCGCGGTGACCGTGCGGCGCTGACGGAGTTTATTAAGGCTACCCAGGATGATGTGTGGCGTTTGCTAGCGCATTTAGGCGGGCCGGAAGGCGCCGACGATCTCACCCAAGAGACCTATCTGCGCGTTATCAGCGCCCTGCCACGCTTTGCGGCCCGGTCCTCGGCACGCACATGGTTGCTGTCTTTAGCCCGGCGTGTGTGGGTGGATAATATTCGCCACGATATGGCCCGGCCGCGAAAGTCTGCCACGGAGTACGAGGATGCGATGGGCGCGGCGCCGGAAAGCTCCGCGGCGTGGAGCGAGTGGATCGACGCCCGCGCGCTTATCGACGCCCTCCCGGCCGACCGCCGCGAAGCCCTCATTCTCACCCAGGTGCTGGGCTACACGTACGAGGAGGCGGCCAAGATTGCTGGCGTGCGCGTAGGTACCATCCGCTCTCGCGTCGCGCGCGCCCGCAAGGATCTGATCGCAGGGACAGGTTAATACCCCCATACCAGCCCCTTAAGGCGGCGAGATAATGTCACCTGCACATTGTTACGTTCTGGTTACCTTGCGCCCCAAGGGCCCCAATTTTTGGCATTTAGCTGCAGATTGAGCACCAGATGCTGGGTGAAGGAGGCCACAATTAGGGCGATTCTTGCCCGAAATATTTCTCCGATGTGTGGTTTATTAGATGTGTACACACGTGATAAATCGACCGTCGATCCGGGCCTGCGCGATCCCAATGCCGGGCCCGGCGCGTGTGAGTAAGAGAGTTTCTCCCTTTCATGTTAAAACGCGCAATCGGAATTTCCATGGCGTTTATCGGCGTCGTCGTGGGCGCGGGTTTCGCTTCTGGCCAAGAAGCTATGCAGTTCTTCGTGGCCTTTGGCAAGTGGGGCTTGTGGGGCATCGCCCTAGCCGCTGGCTTGATGATGATCACCGGCGTGTCCATCCTGCAGCTCGGCTCGTATTTCCAGGCCGAGGAACATACCGCTGTCTACGACAAGGTCGCATCGCCGTTTACCGCCAAGATTTTGGACTGGTCCACCCTGGTGACCCTGTTCGCCATCGGCTTCGTCATGTTCGCCGGCGGTGGTTCGAATATCAATCAGCAGTTCCCGTCCATTCCTGTATGGGTAGGCGCCACCGCGATGCTGATTCTGGTGCTGCTCGTCGGCCTGATGGATGTTGACCGCGTGACCGCAGTCATCGGTACCATCACCCCGTTCATCATCATCTTCGTGGTGCTTGCCACCGGCTATACCATTGTGAACGCGGACGTAGACTTCTCCGCCATGAATGACTGGGCGGTTAATAATGTAGATACCTCGCTGCCCAACTGGTGGCTATCCGCACTGAACTACACCGGCCTAAACGTGATGACGGCTGTGTCCATGTCCATCGTCATTGGCGGTAACTTCCTGGATAACCGTGCAGTGGGCATTGGTGGCCTTATCGGTGGCCTGCTCTACCTCATCCTATTGGCCCTGCTGGTCTTCGCCCTGTTCTTCGAAGCTAAGGACGTCAACGGTCAGGATATGCCAGTGCTGAGCCTGATTACCGGCATCCACCCGGTACTCGGTGTGCTCATGACCTTTGTTATTTACGGCATGGTCTTTAATACCGCCATCGGCATGTTCTACGCGCTGGGTAAGCGCTTGACCCGCAATAATCCTAAGCGCTTCTACCCTGTCTACGCTGTTTGCTGCATCGTCGGCTTCGTCCTGTCCTTCGTGGGCTTCCAGACGCTGGTCAGCAATGTCTACCCAATCCTGGGTTACTTGGGCCTGCTGATGATCGCGGTGATGGTCTTCAACCGCATCAAAAACGGCAGCAAGCTAGCCGATGAGTCCGACCGCCGCATGCGCGCACACGAGCTGGTTTCCCGCCGCCTGGACCCACGCAAGCGCTTTACCAAGAAGAATGAGCGCGAGCTGCGCAAGCTGGCTGCGGCATCCAATATGGAAACCACCGAGTTCGTCACCAATATCGCAGAAGAGATCCACGAAGAGCTCGAAAACGATGACGATATTGATTACGACCGTGAAGATCCGGAGCCATCCGTGACCTACGTGCAGCACACCAAGCCGGAGGTTCCGTCCTCCGATAGCGACCTTGACTTTGGCAAAAAGGATGCTGCCGCTGATAGCGGCAAGGCTACTGGCACCGCCAAGCCAGTCTCTGAGGACTAGCCTTCTCGCCCACGTCAATCAAGATAAAAGCTCGGCGCCCTCCTTATCCCGTAACGAGGAAGGAGGGCGCCGAGCTTTTGTGTAACCTGCGACGAAGCGGCACCTGCTTAGACGAGTAGCTCCGCGATCTGAATGGTGTTGAGCGCGGCACCCTTGCGCAGATTATCGCCGGCGACAACGAGCACGAGGCCCTTGTTATCGTCCACCGTCTGGTCCTGACGGATGCGGCCTACCAAGGATTCGTCGATGCCGGTGGCAGCGAGCGGGGTGGGGACGTCGGCAAGCTTAACGCCCGGGGCACCGCTCAAAAGCTCGGTGGCTTGCTCGGGGGTGATTGCCTTGTCGAACTCGGCGTGGATGGTCAAGGTGTGGCCGGTAAAGACCGGGATGCGCACGCAGGTACCTGCAACCTTCAGCTCCGGAATGTCTAGGATCTTGCGGGATTCGTTGCGCAGCTTTTGCTCCTCATCGGTCTCTAGGGAGCCATCATCCACGAGGTTGCCGGCCATCGGCAGCGCGTTATAGGCAATGGGCGCCACATACGGGCCAAAGTCCTCGTCATTGAGTGCAGAGCCATCGTGGACCAAACCCACATTGTGCTCGCCAACGGAATAGACCTGCGCGGCCAGCGCCTGCACGCCGGCCAGGCCGGAGCCGGAGACCGCCTGGTAAGAGGACACATGCAGCTTGTTCAGGCCCGCGGCATCGTGCAAGACCTTCAGCACCGGCATAGCGGCCATGGTGGTGCAATTCGGGTTCGCGATGATGCCCTTGGGGGTGTTCTTGGCTTCCTGTGGGTTGACCTCGGAGACGATGAGGGGGACCTCTGGATCCTTGCGGTAGGCCGAAGAGTTATCCACCACGGTCGCACCGGCCGCGGCGAACACTGGAGCCCATTGCTTGGAGGTAGAACCACCGGCAGAGAACAAGGCGATATCAACGTCGGCGACGGATTGCTCGGTAACCTCGGCGAGGTCCTCAACGGTAATCTGCTCGCCGCGGAATTCGAGCTCGGTGCCGGCGGAGCGGGAAGAGGCGAAAAAGCGCACCTTATCGGCCGGGAAATTGCGTTCTTCCAAGATGGAGCGCATAACGCGGCCGACCTGGCCGGTAGCGCCTACTACTGCAACAGTGGTCATGACTATAAATCCTCTGTAATTGCTGTGGGTGTTTAACGTCCGGTTCCAGCATAAACCGTGGCTTCTTCTTCGCCACCAAGCTGGAATTTCTCGTGCAGTGCACGGGCGGCCTTTTCCAGGTCAGCCTCGCGGGTGAGCACGGAGATGCGGATTTCAGAAGTGGAGATGAGCTCCATATTGACGTTGACGTCGCGCAGGGCCTCGGTGAACTCTGCGGTAACGCCCGGATGGGACTTCATGCCGGCGCCAACGAGGGAGACCTTCCCTACCTGGTCGTCATACAGCACATTGGCCCAGCCTCCTTCAGATTTCAGCTTGCTCAGCAGCTCCATGGCACGCGGGCCGTCGGCGCGCGGGCAGGTGAAGGTGATATCGGTGGTGCCGTCCTCCAGGGAGGAGACATTTTGCAAGACCATATCGATATTGATCTCTGCATCGGCAATGACGCGAAAGACCTTCGCAGCCTCCCCCGGGCGATCCGGGATGCCTAAGACGGTGACCTTTGCCTCGGACTTATCGGTTGCTACACCAGTTAGTACTGCTTCTTCCACGGGGATATCCTCCATCGATCCGGTAACTAGGGTGCCGGGGTCATTTGAATAAGACGAGCGAACTCGCAAGGGTACATTGAACGCGCGGGCGTACTCCACGCTGCGCAGGACCAAAATCTTGGAACCTACCGCGGCCATCTCCAGCATCTCCTCAAAGGAGAGCTTGTCTAGCTTCTGCGCGTCTGGAACGATGCGCGGGTCCGCAGTGTAGACGCCGTCGACATCAGAATAAATCTCACACACATCCGCCTTCAGCGCGGCAGCAAGGGCGACCGCGGTGGTGTCGGAGCCACCGCGACCCAAGGTGGTGACATCGCGCGATTCCTTATTAACGCCCTGGAAGCCGGCGACGATACAAATCTTGCCTTCGTCCAAAGCCTCGGTCAGGCGGCCCGGGGTCACGTCCACGATGCGGGCATTGCCGTGGCGCTCGGTGGTGAGCACTCCGGCTTGGGAGCCGGTAAAGGACTGGGCGTGGGCACCAAGCGATTCCACTGCCATGGCCACCAGAGCATTAGAGATGCGCTCGCCAGCGGTAAGCAACATATCCATCTCTCGCTGCGGCGGGACGGGGTTGACCTGGGCGGCAAGGTCGAGCAGCTCATCGGTGGTATCGCCCATGGCGGAACACACCACGACAACGTCGTTGCCCTGCTTCTTGGTGGCCACGATGCGCTCCGCAACGGCGCGGATGCGGTCTGCGGATTCGAGGGATGAGCCGCCATACTTTTGCACGATCAGGGCCACGGTAAGGATGCCGCCTTTCGTCGTTCAAGGCATCCCTGGCGTGTGTGTACACGCCCGGAAATACCTGTCGTTCATTAGTCAAAGACCCATGCTACCCCGCAGGGTCTTTGCCCTCATCATAATTCCTAGACAATGCTTAATTTTTATTCACACGCCCCCAACGTTAAGCGCACCACACGCTCGCTCCCTCAGCGCAGAAAAACGCGCGCCATGCAGGGAAGAATATGCATATAGCAGGATTTTTTACTACCGTTGAGCGGGTGTTAAGCAACCTCCTCGCCATCTTTTTCGCGCTCGCATCCGCGCTGACGGTTGCTTGGGGCACGGTCATCCGCCACCGCATCGCCCTCGACGCCGATGATTCGGTCATGCGCGCCGCCATGTCCAACCCCTTGTGGTGGGTGGGCACCGCGGCCGCCATTGGCGCTTATGGCCTGCAGGTCATCGCCCTCGGCTTTGGCACCCTGCTGGTGGTCCAGCCCATCTTGGTGCTGTCCTTAATGTTTACCCTCCCACTTTCGGCGTGGTATTCCGGCCGCAAAATGCCTTTCCATGAGGTCTTTTGGTCCATTGCATTAACCATCGCGGTGGGCATCATGGTCGTCTACGGCCGTCCGGTCGCAGGAAACCCCCGCCCGGAATGGAGCGATTGGTGGCCGGCACTCCTTGTAGGGTTGGTCACCCTCGCACTACTTGCTGCGGTAGCCATGAAGCTACCGGATAACCGTCCCTTAGCGTTGGGCACAGCCTGCGGCGTCATCTACGGCTTCGTCGCCCTGCTATCAAAGGCCGTGGTGGACATTTTCACCCACGAAGGCCTTAGCACGCTCCTGGCAAGCTGGCAGTTCTACGGCCTCATCGGTCTCGCGCTCACCGGCACCGTAGTGCAGCAATATTCCTTTAATGCCGGCCCCCTAGCCCATTCCCTGCCGGCCATGACCATCTTTGAACCCATCGTGGCCTTCGGCTTGGGCTACATGGTGCTGGGAGAGAAATTCCTCATCGATACGGCCGTCGGCTGGGCAATTATGCTCATCGCCCTTACCGTCATGGTGCTCTCCACCATCGTGCTCTCCCGCAGCCCGGTAAGCCAGCGCGGCTAAATGGCCCACTCAAATACGCCGAGCATATAGGCCGAAAACCACGCCCCGAACAGGGCCCAGGCGCCAACCGCCACGCTTGCCGACGTCCCCTTTTTCACCCACGGCAACAACACAATCACCGCCGGCAGGAGCAGCCGGGGCCGCGAGTGCATGATGCCATCAGAAAGCAGCACGTTCGCCATCAGCACCGCAGAGAATAACCAGGCCGCTAGCGGCAGGCGGCGCCATGCCAACACAAGGAAAACCGGGGCAGCGATCATCACGCCGGCACTGAGCAGATATCCACCGTTAGTAGCCCCGCTAAGCGTCTCCCAAAGCCAGATAACCGTGGCTTTGCCGCCATCAAAGCTGGAGTTCCAATGTTCTTTCTGGATCCCAAAATAACCGCCAACTTCCTTGAGATGGCTGCTCGACCACCACAAATACCCCACCAGCGGCACGACCGAAAACACCACCGCGGCCCAGGCCCGCCAGTTCTTTCGCGCCCGCAGCAGCACCATGAATGCAAAGACCGCAACGAGATCCACCGCGGTAAGACGCACGAGTCCGGCTACAAAAATTAGTGCCGCGGCAGCCCACCATCGCTCATCTACGAGCGCCACCACCGCCCATATGGCCAGGGCCCCAAAAAGTGCCTCGGTATACGGCATGGAAAACACGATGGACATCGGCGCACTGGTCACCACCACAGCGCTGAGCACCTGGGCCCACTTCCCCATGCCCATGCGCGCAGCCAAGGCCATCACACCGGCAGCCAGCACGATGCTAAAGAGCACATTGAGCGCAATGGCCGTGCCCGCTTCGTCGGTACCAAAGATGCTGCTTAACCCACGCACGAGGAAGGGGAATCCCGGGAAGAAGGCCATGGTCGTCTCATGGACCGGCCCATCCGTAGAAATATCCGCACCAAAGTACCCGCCGCGGGCGATTTCTACGTAGTGCTTAGCGTCCCACTTATTGAGCAGCCCCCACAGCTTATCGTCCTGCGCGGCGGCCACCGCTGCGAGTACGCCTACGCGCAATGCGGCTCCAATGAGTGCAACGAGTGCGGCAGGCGCCCACAAGGAACGCAATATGGACGATGTTTGAGGCTTGGCATGGCGGGGATTAGACACGAAAGGCATGGTACCCCACCACCACTGCGTCTCATTGAATGAAATCTCTTGCCGCACAGTGAGAATGCCTGTAGTGTGACCGATATGACACAGCGGAATGACCTACTCCTTATCTGCCGCGGCGGGATTTCGGCCTGAGCACTGGCCAGCGCCCCGTCGCGGAGTCCGGCTACCCAAGCCCAGCTGGCCGTCTTTCCCCATAGACACCAGAAAAGGAAACCGCACCCCATGTCCCCCACCGACTCTTTTATCAGCGCCCCGCGCGACATCACCACCCCCACCGGCCCACGCCGCGAAGGACAACCCGCGTGGAATAAGCAGCGCGGCTCCGCCATGCCCCACGAGCGCTATCAACCCTTCGCCGTCGAGGTAGAAGACATCGACCTGCCGGACCGCACATGGCCCAGCCAGAAAATCACCCACTCTCCCCAGTGGTGCGCGGTGGATCTGCGCGATGGTAACCAAGCGCTGATTGATCCCATGAGTCCAGAGCGCAAGCACCGCATGTTCGACCTGCTGGTCAAGATGGGCTACAAGGAAATCGAGGTGGGCTTCCCCTCTGCCTCCCAAACCGATTTCAACTTTGTCCGCGAAATCATCGAGGGCAATAAAATTCCCGATGACGTCACCATTCAGGTCCTGGTACAGGCCCGCGATCACCTGATCCGCCGCACCTTTGAAGCTTGCGAGGGCGCCAAGAACGTCATCGTGCACTTTTATAACTCCACCTCGAAGCTGCAGCGCCGCGTAGTCTTCCGCAAAGACAAACCCGCCATTAAGAAGCTGGCCACCGATGCTGCCACACTCATTAAGTCCATCGCCGCCGACTACCCGGATACCACGTGGCGCTGGGAATACTCCCCCGAGTCCTTCACCGGTACCGAGCTGGACTTCGCCCGCGAGGTCTGCGATGAGGTGGTAGACATCATGGATCCATCCCCAGAGAATCCAATGATCATCAACCTGCCATCCACCGTGGAGATGATTTCGCCCAATATCTACGCCGATTCCATCGAATGGATGCACCGCAATCTTGCCCGCCGCGAGGACATCGTGCTCTCACTGCACCCGCATAATGACCGCGGCGAGGGAATCGCCGCCGCCGAACTTGGCTTTATGGCGGGCGCAGACCGCATCGAAGGCTGCCTTTTTGGCAACGGCGAGCGCACCGGCAACGTAGATCTCGTCACTTTGGGCCTGAATATGCTCACCCAGGGTGTGGACCCGCAGATTGATTTCTCCGATCTGCCGCAGATTCGCGAAACCGTTGAATACTGCAACCAGCTGCGCGTGCCGGAGCGCCACCCCTATGGCGGCGAATTGGTCTTTACTGCGTTCTCCGGTTCCCACCAGGACGCAATTAATAAGGGCTTGGACGCGCTGGCAGCCACCATCCGCCCCGGCGCGAATAATACCGAGGTCTCGTGGGAAGAAATGCGCGAGGCCATCTGGGAGGTTCCTTACCTGCCCATCGATCCGAAGGACGTGGGCCGCGACTACCAGGCGGTCATCCGCGTCAACTCTCAGTCTGGCAAGGGCGGTGTTGCCTACATCATGAAGACCGATCACGGCATCAATATGCCTCGCGCCATGCAAGCGGAATTTTCCACCGTGGTTCAAGAAATCACCGACTCCGAAGGCGGCGAGGTCAATTCCAAAAACATGTGGGATATCTTTGCCACCGAGTTCTTGGACCGCGAGACTCCGCTGGCCTTGGAGTCTTTCCATATGGACAATGCCCCAACAGAAGACGGGGATGCATCGGTGACCGCCACCGTGGCTTTCCATGGGGAAAAGTCCACCGTCTCGGGCAGCGGTAACGGCCCCATTGCGGCGTATGCCAACGCGTTGGAGTCCCTGGGTATCGACTTCGAGGTCATGGAATACTCCCAGCAGTCCCGTTCCGCCGGTGACGACGCCGAGGCCGCCTGCTATATCGCCGCCGACGTCAACCAGAACAAGGTCTGGGGAGCGGGCATCGCCGGGTCCACCACGCGGGCTTCCATCAACGCGATTAACTCCGCAGTCAACCGCGCCCTAGCCTAAGCCTGCTCGCCGGCGCCGCGCCCCGGCGTGGTAGAAGGGTGGGTATGCCTTCTTCTACCTACCTCATACCGCACCGTGGCTTGGGCGCCGTGCAGGCCCTGCCCATCTACGATGCGCAGACGAAGGAAAACCGAGAGTTCACCGTCACCTTGGCACCCCGCCCGGACGGCGGGTTGGAGGTGCGTACCGACTCCACCATCGGGCACATCACCAGCGCCGACCGCGCGGAGTATCCCGAAATAGATCTACTATTTCGCGCCGGGCTCACCCCTGCAGCCACCGCCGCGCCGGGGCCCGATGGCTCTCTGTCGCTGCTGCTGCCCCGGCCGGGCCTTTGCCTGCCGGCGAATAATCCGCCAGCGGGCCCGTGGACAATGCTGGGCTATGCCCCACCCATCGACATCACCGATCTTCCCGCGGATCTGGACATTCCCGCCCACGCCCGCATGCACGTATTGGTTACGCTCTCGCCCAGCACCACCGGTTCCGGCACCGATGCTTATTTGGGCCCGCAGTTTGTGGGGCGGTTGGAAGGGGTGGACGTCGCCAAGCAGGGCATAACCCTGGCCCACGCCTACCATGCGCCGCGCAGCACTGGCCGCGTGCTCAGCATCTATGCGGGGGCGCCGCTGCCGGATTCAAAGGAAGCCTCGCTTGCCGACGCCGCCCCTACCTCCCCCGCCGCCACGGAAACCTTCGAAACCACGAGCTTCCGCGCCATAAGCACCGATGACCCCGCACCCCGCCGCCGGTGGTGGCCCGCCGTCATGGCCCTACTGGTGATTGCAGCGCTCATCGCCGTGCTCATTTTTATTCTGTAAAACTTTCGGGCAGGATAACACCCTTGTTCACCGGCCGGGGAAATTGGAAATGGCCCACGGCAGTGCCTAAAATACAGTGTTACTATTACCCCCCTATCGAAAGGTCCCAATGACTTCGCTGGATTCCGCCACCTACGTGGTCCCTGACCACGGTTTTGGCGTGATCCATAATCTGCCCGTCGAGGATGTTTCGCCAGAAGTTTTCAGCGATCTGCTCGAATCCACCGCCGCGGAAGGCGGTTACCTCTCCGCGGAGCTCGGCCCCCGCACCGCCCAGGAAGGCTTCGCGGTGCGGATCGGGGACTCTCTCCTTGGCCGCCTCAGCGCCGCTGATTCCCAGGCCTACGCACTCTTTGACTGGGTTCTCAGCGCCGGCCTACGCCCACGCGCCACCGCCCACGTGAGCATGACAGATGCCTCCGGCGAAGAGTGGCCCACACTCAACCTGCTCCTGCCGGCACCGCACCTGTGCATCCCCGCCAATAACCCGCCGGCGCAGCGCTGGACCATGCTGCCGGGCGAGGCCGCCGCCACATTGACGGAGTTTTCCAAGGACGTCACTGGCTTTCCGCACACCGACGAGCACTACCTCGTCTCCTTGCGCACCCGTGGTTTCCTGCGTCGAAATACCGTTGATGTCTATGTCAATAGCATCTTCTTAGGCTCCCTCCCGCGCGAGGCCGCGCACGAGATTGCCCCCGCCGTGCTCGACTGCACCAAATCCGGCCGCCTCGCCATTGCCCACGGCTACTTCCACTACGACGCCGATGACCGCCCCGCGCTGACCATCTACGCGCACAACGCTGCCAATAGGCACCACGCCGGCCTAGTTCTGGGCGTTGTCGCCGGTGGCGCCGCCGTCATGTCCGCGGCCACCGCAGCCCGCGCACAGGCCGCAACCAGCGTTCCCGGCGGCCCCACTGCCGGAATCTCTGCCGCCGGCACCTCCTCCGCAAGTGGTTTTGGCATCACCTCTGCCGCCAGTGCCGCCGGCGCTTCTGGGGCCATGACCTCGAATCTCCTGGCCGCAGCCGGTGTCGCCGTGCTAGTTGGTGGCGGCGCCACCGTGGCTACCCACATGCTTAATGAGGACGAAGCTCTTTCGGACACCCACTCGCATTCCACCGCGCCCGTTCCGGAAAGCAACCATTCCACCGACGATTCTTCCCATTTCGAAGGCAATGGCCCCAAGCGCCCCGCACACCCCGCCACGCCCCGCATCCACGATGCTGGCCTCACCAGCGGTGTCGCCGCGCCATCCCACGCGACTTCCGCGACCCAGCACCCGCTTGCCGACGCCCCTTCAAAGACACCATCGCAGCACCGCCACGCCTCCACGCCCCAGCCGGCTAAGCCGTCGAGGCCGACGCACGCTCCTCATCCTGACCGTGCCACGACCCCTGCCGCCGGCCACCACGACAAGCACCACCGCCAGGATTCCCAGGCAATTTCCCGCGCCGCCTCCGCCGCAGCCGCTGCCGCCGCCGCTGCGGCTAATAACGTCGAATCGACTCCGGCGGCGGCGCCATCTTCCAGCTCTGAACCGGCGCCGCAGCTAGCGGCGAAGGAACCCACCGCAACCTCCACGTCTTCGTCATCTGCCGAGCCTTTCCAGACAACGCAGACCACGGAGCCCGCGCAGACCACGGCATCTACGGATTCTGCAACTTCGACGTCATCATCGAAGGACACGACGTCGACGGAGGCTACCGCACCTGCCGAGCCGTCCGACCTACCTACTTCAAATACGCCTACTTCGGAAAAGACTTCGGCTGAAACGACCACAACTGAAGCCGGCGCCACCATCTCGACGGATAAACAGACGCCACTGCCCGAACCAGAGTCCTCAGAGCCAACGCCTTCAGAGTCGACTGCACCTACAACGACGTCTTCGTTATTGACTTCGGAGCCTCAGTCTGAGCCGGCGCCCGATAGCACCGTCCCGATCACCACTATCCCAGGTTCCGAACTCGAGCCAACGCCAGAGCCGGAAACTACTGTCCCAACGACGACGATCCCTGGCTCGGAAATCGTGCCCACCCCGGAGCCAGAACCAGAGGTCGAACCGGAACTGCCCACGGCAGACCGCGG
Source organism: Corynebacterium kefirresidentii (assembly GCA_002154655.1). Taxonomy (GTDB): domain Bacteria; phylum Actinomycetota; class Actinomycetes; order Mycobacteriales; family Mycobacteriaceae; genus Corynebacterium; species Corynebacterium kefirresidentii. The sequence continues at coordinate 7,162 of NGUZ01000012.1, read as the reverse complement.
CGCGCCGGACGGCTCGAATGAGCCCCTCGTACCGCTCGAACCAGAAGAACCGAGAGAGCCGGAAGAGCCGGCTGAACCGCAGCAGCCAGAGGCACCGGGGCGCCCTGAAGAACCTGAGGAACAAACAACCCCGCCGAAGGTCATTGTCGTCGTTGTAGAAGATTAAGCGGCGCGCCCTGTCCCCCTGCCCGAAATGCGGGATACTACACTGAGTTTAATGAACAACACACCTGGCCCCTCCCCGCAGCACCCGTCGGCATCGGCCCCAGCGCCGTCGCCCGCGACGGTAGCTTCGCGCCACGCGGCCAGGTCCACAGCGCCCAAACCAGGCATGGAACAGCGCCGCACTAAGCCCCGCCGTGCGGTCCGTGCCTCCGGGGAGCCAGACGCCCCGAAACCCAAGCCGAAACCGAAACCGCACTCACCGGCTCAGCAACAGCCGCAGCAGGCCGACTCGCCTAACGAGGCGGCGGACTTTCCCTATGTGGCGCTGACCATCCAGACCACCGGCATTCACCCCAGCACCGGGCGCATCGTTACTATCGACGCCATTGCGTTCAACGACACCAGCGAGCAGGGCCAGCAATTCCACGCCGTCCTCAAGCCCGATATCGATGCCGGGCCGCGCCACCTCCACGGGCTGAGCACCACCGATATTGAGCAGGCGCCAGCTTTTGGCAAGATCCTCAAATCGCTGGACAAGCTTATTGACGGCCGCACGCTCATCGTCCACGATCTCCCCTATACCTGGGGCTTTCTCGTCGCCGAAGCCCGCCGCGCCATGATGGCCGCAGCCCGCCAAAATCGCGCGCGCAACCGCGGCCGCAACAAGGGCCGCCGGCGCCGCCAGAAGGTCGGACACGTACCCACCCCTGTCCGCATCATCGATACTTTGGCCACCTCCTATGCGCAGCAGGTGCGGTCGAATGATGTGCGTTTAGGGGGCGTCGCTAAGCAGAGCGGCTTGGACGCTTCGCCACAGGCCTCGGTGGAGCGCGCCAAGCGGCCCGAACCCGAGACTTCGCGCGAACAAACCGAGCTGCTCATCGCGCTCTACCGCAAGCAACGAGGCGGCACGGTGCGCAGCTATGCGCCCGAGGACGTGCGCGCCGACCGCTTCGGCCTGCAACGCTCCCACGTGCGAGTCGACGCTGCCGAAGCCCCCGTCCAACACCACAACCCCGGCAAATACGAGCCGGGCAAGGAACTGCGCCGCGGCATGGAAATCGTGGTCGCTCCGGAAATCCTCGAGGACCCGGACACCATCATCGCCGCGCTCATGCGTGAGGAGCTCAATTATTCCGAGAAGCTCACCCGCGAATCCTCGCTGGTCGTGTGCAACGTGACCACTAACCTGGTGGGAAAACCCATGCACGCCCACCGCAAGGGCATTCCGCTGATGTCCGATACCGCGTTTCTTGACGCCCTCACCCGCATCGAAGACGCCGTCCCGGAACCCGAATCCGGCAAACCCACGCCCCGGCCCCAACGCTCTTCCCACAACAACAAAAAAGGCGGCGCTAAGAACCAAAAGCGCCGCCGTCGCCGGGGCGGCCGCGGTGGTCGCGGCAGAGGCCGACGAAATTCTGGCGGCTCGGCGGGGAAAAAGAACGACTAAGCCGCCCGCGCGACTACCCTAGGGGACATGAGTTTTAGAGTCCCGGGTGCGCTGAGGAAGTTGCGCACCACCACCGCCACTACCGCCGCGAAGCTGGCCACCACCGCTTCCCGCGCCACCGGCCGTGGCGCCGGCGGAATGATCGGTGGTCTAATCGCCAATGCCATTGACCCTTCCATCATGACCAACCTGGGTGGTGGGCGCCCGGCCGTGCTGGTGACCGGCACCAACGGCAAGTCCACCACCACCCGCATGCTGGCCGCTGCAGTCCGCGCCGAGCACACCGTAGCCACCAACGACGGCGGTGACAACATGGATGCCGGCATCATCTCCGCACTCATGGCCGGCAAGGACGCCTCCCACCTGGTACTCGAGGTGGACGAGCTCCACGTGCCCCACGTAGCCGATAACCTGAACCCGCAGGCGCTAGTTCTGCTCAACCTCACCCGCGACCAGCTCGACCGCGTGGGCGAGATTAATAAGATCGAGCGGGCTCTGCGCGGCGCTGTGGAAGCCCACCCGGACATGCTCGTCATCGCCAACTGCGATGACGTTTTGATGACCTCCGTGGCCTATGACGCCAAGAATGTCATCTGGGTTTCGGCCGGCGCCGGCTGGCTCGGCGATTCCGTTACCTGCCCGCGCACCGGCGGGCACGTCGTGCGCACCGAGGATGACTGGTACGCCGTCAAGCCGCTTGCCGACGGCCGCGAATTCCGCCGGCCGCAGCCAACGTGGGGCGTCGATAAGCATGGCATTATCACCCCCACCGCTAAACGCCCCCTGAACCTGGCGCTGCCTGGCCGTGCTAACCGGGGCAACGCGGCCCAAGCCATCGCTGCCGCCGTCGCCGGCTTCGGCGTGGACCTCGACAAAGCCATTGCGGCCGCCGAAAGCATCGATGATGTGGCCGGTCGCTACTCCACCATTCACTGGCGCGGCCGCGAGATTCGCTTGCTGCTGGCCAAGAACCCGGCCGGCTGGCAAGAAGCGCTGTCCATGATGGACCGCAGCGCCGATGGCTTGGTCATCGCCACCAACGGCCAGGTGGCCGATGGCATTGACATGTCCTGGCTGTGGGACGTGAAATTCGAAGGCTTCAATGGCCTCAGCGTGAAGGCCGCCGGCGAGCGCGGCACCGACCTGGCGGTGCGCCTGGTCTACGCCGATATCTCCCACGAGCTCATCCCGGATCCGCTCGATGCGCTCGCCGCCTGCCCGGAGGGTCGCATCGAGGTCCTCGCCAACTACACTGCCTTCCGCGATTTGAAGAAGGCGCTTTCCAAGGAGGCCACCAATGCTTAATATCGGCCTAGTGCTTCCCGACGTCCTCGGTACCTACGGCGACGACGGCAACGCCCTCGTCCTGCGCCAGCGCGCCCGCATGCGCGGCTTCGAAGCGGAGATTTACCCGATCCGCTTGGGCGAGCCCGTGCCCGAAACGCTGGATATCTACACCCTCGGCGGCGGCGAAGATACCGCGCAGATCCTGGCCGCGGACCACCTAATTTCCGATGGCGGCCTTACCCGCGCCGCTAACGCCGGCCGCCCGGTCTTTGCCATTTGCGCCGGCCTGCAGGTCCTGGGTGAGTCCTTCCGCGCCTCCGGCCGCATCATCGACGGCGTCGGCCTGCTCGATGCCACCACGGCCGGCATGCAGGACCGTGCCATCGGCGAGGTGGCTTCCAAACCCACCCGCGCTGGCGTTACCGCGGACCTCACCGAGCCGCTGACCGGTTTTGAAAACCACCTGGGCGCCACCATCCTTGGCCCCTCCGCGCAGCCCCTCGGCACGCTCACCCGTGGCAATGGCAATGCAGACCAGGCCGCCACCGCCGACCTTGCCGATGGCTCCACCCAGCGCACCTACGAAGGCGCCGTCCAAGGCAGCGTCATCGCCACCTATATGCACGGCCCGGCGCTGGCCCGAAACCCGCAGCTGGCCGATCTCCTCCTCGCCCAGGCGATGGGCGTGACCCTCGCGGATCTTGAGCCGCTTGAAATTCCGGCCGTTGACCGCCTGCGCGTCGAACGTTTCAACGCCTCCGAGCCCCCGCGCTCCCAAAGATAGGCCCATAACTGTGGATAACTTCGCCCAACGGCCCTGAAAACCCGAGTTATCCACAGGCTCGGCCGCTGCCCCTTGTAGCCGCGCATCCCGCGCCAATAGGCTGCGGGACATGACGTTATTGGAGCAGCTGGGCGACATCGCTAAGCGCGGCGTGGATCTTCTCGAAGAGGCCCACGCCGCCTCCAGCCTGCCCCTGCCCGCGGACCAAGCGCGCACCCTGCGCCGGACCGCCGCGGCCTTTCTCTCGCCCACCAGCCATTCGCGCTACCAAGCCCGCGCGCTGGCCGCCGCGCGCCGCAATCACCACTGCCTAGAGACCCTCGCGCTCATCGCCCGTCGCTCGCGCAGCATTAGCGACCCCACCAAGCGCTGGCAATTCCGCGAGCAGCTCTGCGCCACCGCCGGCACCACCGCGCACGTCTCGCGCGCGGCTACCCGTCTGCTGCGCGAACTCAACCCTCCGCCCGAGCGCGAAGACGGCGGACGCCGGATAATGCACGGGGAGAAAACCACCCTGAGTTTCACCGGCCCCGCCGCACAAATGGCCGATATCTGGGCCGCTGCTAAATCCGACCCGCTAGCCTGGCTTAACGGCTCCCGCGCCGCCGCGCCCGCTACCGTGACTACCAATGTCATCATCGAGCTGCCGGATTACCTGAAAATCCTCGCCGGAAACGGCGATGATATCCGCCTCGCTATGACCAACGGTGCCACCATCACCGGCGCCGAACTAGTCCGCCGCACCCTAGCCAGCGCCGGGCTCTTCACGCTCATCCATCCCGAGCGCGGCCCAGTCAACCTCTACCGCACCCGGCAGGCCTCCGCCAAGCAACGCCGCATGCTCGAGGCCGAAGGCGCCCGCTGCGCCTGGCCCGCTTGCCGACGCCCCGCCTCCGAATGCCAAGCCCACCACCTCATCGAATACTCCCGCGGCGGCCACACCCATCCTGAGAACATGACGCTATTGTGCCCGTACCACAACTCCATCAACGGGCTGCCGGGCCGCGGCCGGATGGCGCGCATTCGGGGCCGGATCGCCTGGCTCCCGCCCGCTAGCCAGGACAGGCATACACGCATAGGGAACAGCAACGAACCCGACAACAGGCACAGCGGGCGCAGCAGCAGATGCAGCACGACGACAAAGGAGGCGCACGGCCCGCCGGTATTCACCGGCCGAGCGCGAACCGGGCCTACGGCCGCCGTGCCCTAGCCGCTGTAGCTCCGCATTCGCCCAGTACTGGCCAGGGCGCTCAACGTGCTATATGGTCAGGCGGCCGGAAAGCGCGCGAGACAAGGTGAGCTCGTCCACAAACTCCAAATCGCCTCCGAGCGGCATGCCGGAGGCCAACCTGGTGATCTTCAAATCAGGGAAGTCGCGCAGCAAGCGCACCAGGTATGCGGCGGTCGCCTCACCCTCCGTATTGGGGTCGGTGGCTAGAATGACTTCGTGGATGGTGGGGGTGGCGTCGTAAAGCGGGGCTTCGGGGGTGGAATCTGCAAGCTCTCGGTCCGGCAACACGCCGCCTAGGCGCTGCAGCAGCGTGGAGATATTCAAATCACGCGGACCCACATTCGCCAGCGGGTCCAACGCGCCGCCCAAAACGTGATAGCGGCCCTCGTACTCGCCGGTGCGCTCAATGACCTGGATATCCTTAGGCTCCTCGACCACGCAGATAGTAGAGGCGTCACGCTGCGAGTTAATGCAGATGCGGCAGACATCCTCACGCGAAATATTGCAGCAAATGCGGCAGAAGGTCACGCCGTCGCGCACCGCGCCCAGCGCGTTTTGCAGCCGCTCGATGTCCTCGGGTTCCATGTGCAAAACGTGAAACGCGATGCGCTGCGCCGACTTCGGACCAATTCCCGGCAGGCGCGAAAACTCGTCGATGAGGTCTTGCAGAGGTCCTTCAAACATCAATTACTCCCAAAATCGGCAAAAGCCGCCGCCCCACCCCGGGGCAACGGCCTTATATCGTATCGCGCGGGCTACTGGTTGCCGCCGAAGACATCCTCAAAAGACGGGCCGCCCTGGCCGCCCATGCCCTGGGACAGCGGGCCAATCTTCTCCTGTGCCAGGCGGCCGGCCGCAGCGTGGGCCTCCTTGAACGCGCCCATGACCAGGTCCTGCAGCGTATCGACGTCCTCCGGATCCACGATGGACTTATCAATTTGCAAGTCCACGAGCTCGGCGCCGCCAGTCATGGTCACCTTGACCAGGCCATTGCCTGCCTGGCCCTCGACGTTGGTGGCGAGGATTTCTTCCTGCGCCTTCTGCAGATCCGCCTGCACCTGCGCGGCCTGCGCGATGAGGTCGTTCATGTCATTTGCCTGCTGCATTGGGTCTTGGTCAGCCATGGTGTTTCCTTTCTAAATCAACTTTAAATTTCGCTACCGCCCGAGTGTACCGTGTTCGCAGCTTAGGCACGCCGCGCGCCTAGTTCCCGCTCCAGCAATTCCATAGCTACCTCGGTAGCGCTGCGATGATCCATCTCGCCGGTGGACTGCGCGGCCTCCATCATGTCGCGTTCTTCGTCATCGCGGGTATAGGCCGGCGGTTCCTCGGGCGGCGCCTCATAAGTCTCCGGCTCGGGTTCGGGCGGCAGCGGCACGCCGTTGCTGAACTGCGATTCATCGCGCTGCTTGGCGGCCTGCGTCGCCCGTGCGATGCGCGAGCGCCAGCCCGGCGTGTTTTCCTGTTTACTCTCCGCCTCCTGGTCGTCGGCAGGCTCGCGCGCGGGCTGATTCGGTGTCCACGCCTCCTTGCGCTGCGCCGGCCGTGGGGCATTGAAACCGGCGGTCTTCGGGTCAGTGCCCACCACGCAGGTCACGGCCACATCGCGCTGGAACTCCTCCTTGAGCACCTCCACGATGACGGCATTATTGGCGGGCGCGTTGATACGCTCGGCCAGGGCGCCGGTGGTGTGTCCCAGCGTCAGCGTGCCATCGCGGAAGCCAAGCACGCGGGCTTCGGCAAGCATAATTTCCGCTACCTTATTCCGCTTTCCGACGCTCCCCCTCAACGCCACCCATTTCTCCCTCACGGCTTCCGCAAAGTCGCCTTCCGGCTCTTGCGTTGCCTGCGGTTGCGCCGATTCCGACACCATTTCCGACGCTGTCTCCGCAGCGGGCTGGCCCCCAGATCGCGCCGTTGCTTCCTGGGCGGATTCCTCCGCGCGGGCCGGTACGGGTTTCTCCAATGGCTCGCGCTGCTCCTGCTGGGCTGGCGCCGACTGCGGTATGCGCCGTTCGCGCTGCCACGGATCCTGGGACTCTTGCGGCTCCGGCTCCGGCTCCGACTGCGGCTGCGGCTCTACCTGCGGCCGCTGTTGTTGCTGCGGGTTTTGCTGCTCGGCGGACGATTGCGCAGTATTAGCCGGGGTCTGGGTCTGAGGCTGCGGCTGGGCGGCGGGCTCAGAGCCATCAGAGCCAGCGGAGTGCGGCTCCTGGGACTTGGCGCGACGGCGCGCGATAAT
>NGUZ01000128.1 GCA_002154655.1 Corynebacterium kefirresidentii | reverse complement strand
ACTCCATTTTTTTATTTCCTCTTGAGAAATCGTATGTTTCACACCTTCATCCAACATATCTTTATACATAGAAAAATGTTTGTGAGCTGCACTTACAAAAGCAAGTTGGTTCTTTTCTAATTTGTTTTTTAATTGTTGTACATCAGATTGGACAAATGCTTCGAGTGATTCGAAAGAAACATTATGGTATTCAATGAGTTGATTAAGTTCATTTAATAGTTGTTCTTCAGTTTTAAGTGTGATTTGACTATCCTCACCGTAAGATAATTCAGTCGTAGCTGCAGTTGTAGGATTCGGTGAACTTACTAAGTATTGCCCACCTAATAAGGCATTAATTAAACTACTTTTTCCTGCACTGAACGTACCAAATACACCAATTT
>NGUZ01000127.1 GCA_002154655.1 Corynebacterium kefirresidentii | reverse complement strand
GCAAGCTATTTTAGATATGCGTTTGAGACGTTTAACTGGTTTAGAACGAGATAAAATTGAAAATGAATACAACGAATTACTCGGTTATATTTCTGAACTTGAAGAAATCTTAGCCGATGACGAAGTTTTACTTCAATTAGTTCGTGATGAGTTAACCGATATTAAAGAACGTTTTGGTGACGAACGTCGTACAGAAATTCAATTAGGTGGCTTAGATGATTTAGAAGATGAAGATTTAATTCCTGAAGAACAAATCGTCATCACATTGAGCCATAATAACTATATTAAACGTTTACCAGTTTCAACGTATCGTTCACAACACCGTGGCGGACGCGGCGTTCAAGGTATGAATACATTGGAAGAAGATTTCGTAAGTCAAC
>NGUZ01000126.1 GCA_002154655.1 Corynebacterium kefirresidentii | reverse complement strand
GACCTCATACTTTAACTGCCGCTGTTGTACCGGTTTTAGTTGGTACTGCAACTGCAAAACTTTTTTTATTAGGTAGTCAAGATAACATCAAGTTCATGTTATTTATTGCAATGTTAATCGCTTGTTTACTTATCCAAGCTGCAACAAACATGTTTAATGAATACTATGACTTTAAAAAAGGTTTAGATGATCACACATCCGTTGGTATCGGTGGTGCTATCGTAAGAAATGGTATGAGTCCAAAACTTGTCATGAATCTAGCAATTGCTTTTTATATCGTTGCTGCATTACTTGGTATCTTTTTAGCAGCGAATAGTTCATTTTGGATCATTCCAGTAGGAATCGTTTGTATGGCAATTGGCTATTTATATACAGGTGGC
>NGUZ01000125.1 GCA_002154655.1 Corynebacterium kefirresidentii | reverse complement strand
GATTTTCTGGTTATCACTTGGTTTAGGTGGTATGGGTGTATCAATGGGTATGAGCTGGGCAGCAGCGAATGACATTGGTAGAAACTTTGCCGGTACAGTATCTGGTTGGATGAACTTATGGGGTAACATTGGTGCATTATTAAGTCCGTTCTTAGCTGGTGCGTTGGTTGCATCACTTGGTTGGACAATGACTTTCCAATTATTAATTATTCCAGCAGTCATCGCAGCAATTTTATGGTTGTTTGTATCACCAGACAAACCATTGATTAAAGATGAAAGTCGTGAATTAAAATAATTTCATAGAAGCTAGGACATCATTCCTAGAATCTAGCCAGTAAGTGGGTTTTAATTAATTCATTTACTGGCTTATTTAATTACATT
>NGUZ01000124.1 GCA_002154655.1 Corynebacterium kefirresidentii | reverse complement strand
CTAATACTATGTTGCCTAAAGTTGTAGCAGCGGAACGCCATTTAAAAGCATTGCGCCATGACTTGAAACTAAATACTTTTATCACACATGTCGATTATTATTTTTTAGATAAGTATGCTAAACATGTAGATCTTATTATTGATGCGACAGATAATTTTGAAACAAGACAATTAATTAATGACTTTGCTTTTAAAGAGAAAGTACCTTGGATATATGGTGGTGTCGTGCAGAGTACTTATATAGAAGCAGCATTTATTCCAGGAGAGACACCTTGTTTTAACTGTTTAATGCCTCAACTACCAGCAATTAATTTAACTTGTGACACTGTAGGTGTTATACAACCTGCTGTTACGATGACTACAAGTTTTCAATTGCGAGATGCCT
>NGUZ01000123.1 GCA_002154655.1 Corynebacterium kefirresidentii | reverse complement strand
TTACGACATTCAAATCGATCTAATCCAGCATATTTATCAGCTTTATCGTTCATTTTACCATTTTCATCCATGACAATAATGTTCTCTAAACTATGTCGTTGACCAATCTCAAAATCATTTGGATCATGTGCAGGCGTTACCTTCATAGCACCACTACCAAAATCAATATCAACATACTCATCAGCTAATATCGGTAACTCTCGACCAACAATTGGTAATATAACTTTCTTACCAATTACATCTTTGTAGCGATCATCATTAGGATTAACAACTATGGCAGTATCTCCTAACATTGTCTCAGGTCTTGTTGTCGCAATTTCAATATAGCCATCACCATCAGCGTAAGGATATTTAAAATGATAGAAATGACCTTGCACATCCTCA
>NGUZ01000122.1 GCA_002154655.1 Corynebacterium kefirresidentii | reverse complement strand
AAGTAAAATACTTTCAGCTTTTTGTAAAGCTTCATTTCTCTTATCAGGTTCACGTAGTAAAGAACCATTAGCTTCTTTGATAAGATTATCGTATTCTTCGTTACCCCAATCAGTATTATTTTGAGCATTACCTTTTGTCATTATTTCCAAGAAAGCCGTTGGGTCTGGATAGTCAGGACTCCACCCTGCATATGACGTTTCATAATTATTTGCTAACTCTAGAGTAATTTTTTGTTTAAATGGCATTTGTTTAATTTTTAGAGTAACACCAGGTAAATTTGTTTCAATCTGCGATTTTATATATTCAGCAGCAATCTTCGCTGCTGGGGTGTCTTGAGTATTCATAGTAAAAGTAAATTCTTTTTTACCTAATTCTTTTTGCGCA
>NGUZ01000121.1 GCA_002154655.1 Corynebacterium kefirresidentii | reverse complement strand
ATGTTAGCTTTTATTAAACCAGTAATGACATTGACAGAAGGTCGTTGTGTTGCAACTAACATGTGTATTCCGCATGCACGAGCCTTTTGAGCTATTCGAGCAATTGATTGTTCTACTTCTTGAGGTGCCATCATCATTAAATCAGCTAACTCATCTACAATGACTACTATATAAGGTAATTCTGCTTGTTTTTCATCAAGTTCTTCATTCTGACGGCGTATAAATTTATTATACCCTTCAATATTACGTGTAGATGAATGCTGGAATAAATCATATCGTCGTTCCATTTCAGCAACTACCTTCTCTAATGCTTGAGAAGCTTTGTGTGGATTTGTAACTACCGGTATTAATAAATGTGGCACCCCATTATAAACATTTAATTCCA
>NGUZ01000120.1 GCA_002154655.1 Corynebacterium kefirresidentii | reverse complement strand
TCACCAAAAGAAGGTGCAGAATCAGCCGCATCTCTAAATGGACCAAAGAAACTTGATGCATATTTGATACCATAACTCATAATTGGAATATTGTAATAGCCGGCATTATCTAGACCTTTACGAATTTCTGCAACAAAACCGTCCATCATATTACTTGGTGCGATAATGTCTGCTCCCGCTTCAACTTGTGAGATAGCTGTTTTAACAAGTAAAGGTAATGATTTATCATTATCTACATCATGAGTGTGATCATCAATAACACCACAATGTCCATGATCTGTATATTCACATAAACATGTATCTGCTACAATTAATAAATCTTTATGCAATTCTTTAGCCTTTCGTGTTGCTTCTTGGATAATACCATTATGATCATATGCACCAG
>NGUZ01000119.1 GCA_002154655.1 Corynebacterium kefirresidentii | reverse complement strand
ATGGAACGTATACAGTAGATTTTGAAACGCCAAAAGACTATAAACCAACATCTGTTAATTCTGGTAATGATAATGAAAAAGATTCTGATGGCACAACAACAACTGCCATTATTAAAGATGCAGATAATGAAACGATAGATTCAGGATTTTATAAACCAACATATAATTTAGGTGACTATGTATGGGAAGATACTAATAAAGACGGAATCCAAGATTCTGATGAAAAAGGGATCGCAGGCGTAACTGTTACATTGAAAGATGATAATGGTAACGTATTAAAAACAACAACAACAGATGAAAGTGGTAAATATCAATTTACTGGTTTAGAAAATGGAACGTATACAGTAGATTTTGAAACGCCAAAAGACTATAAACCAACATCTGT
>NGUZ01000011.1 GCA_002154655.1 Corynebacterium kefirresidentii | reverse complement strand
CCAAATCTAACCCCCGCGACACGCCGAGCCAGACACACATTTTGACCCTTAACCCCCTTTTTCGGTTGCCGGTTAAAGCATCAACATCACTGGGACAACGGCGATTTTGACCACCTGTGCCACCACAATCGTGGCGGCGTAGCCGATCATAATACGCGAGTCGGAGCTAAGCCCCGTGGCGTAATTGACTACGGCTGGCTGGGCAAAAATGCCGGAGTGTCCGCCGACGGTGCGAGTTTCAGATTGCCCCATGAAGCGATTCGCCACGGCGAACAACACAGCAGCCACCGAGGTAACAATGGCAGCAAGGATCATGCACTTCAGCCCCATCCAGGAGAATGCGGTGGACAGGAATGCCTCACCAGAAGATAGGCCCACGGATGCCAAGAAGATGACGAGGCCCCACTGTTGGAAGGCGGTGTTAATGGAGGCCGGAACCTGCCACGGGATGCGGCGGGTGCGGTGCAGCGCGCCGAGGATCAGGCCGGTAATCAGCGGTCCGAGTGCAAAGCCCAGTTCGAAGGAGGCGCCTCCCGGCATCGGTACTACGACCTGGCCGAGCAGGTAGCCCAAGAAAAGACCGCCGCCTAGTGCCACCCAGTTCAACTCGGAGTAGGACTTAACGGAGTCACCGAAGTAATCCCGGATATCGCCCAAACGGTCAAACTTCACGATGAGCTCCAGCGTATCGCCAGAGGCCAAGTGGGTTTCATTATTGGCTAGGAACTCCTCATCGCCACGCTGTACGCGCACGATGCGGCCGCCATAGCGAGAAAACAGGTTCAACTCCTCTACGGTGCGACCGGCAATATCCTGGTTAGATACAGCCACGGTTTCAATAACTAGGCGCTTATCCACAAACGGAGTCTGCGGCTGGCGCTTGCCCAGCATTTGGGTGAGCTCACGGGCCTTAGCCTTGGTGACCATCACGCGCAGAATATCGCCTTTGCGCAGTTCGGGGCGGTCACCGGCCACGCGCACTTTATTGCCGCGGCGGATGGTAGCGATCACAAAGTGATCCTTGAACTTTTCTTCCAGATCATCGTAGTTCACGTCTTTGGTGACGCGGATGGTGCGGGAGCGGAAGATCTTGGAGGCAGAATTATCCTTATCCCGCTTGGCAGGCCAGTTTTGCTTGAGTAGGAAGGCCACCACCAAGATGGCTACCGCCACACCCACGGGATAGCCCAGCGAGTAGCCCACGGCAGGTAGTTCTTCACCCGTTTGCTGTTGGGCAACAGCCAGCGACGGTGTCGAGGTGGTGGCGCCGGCGAAAACGCCAACGGAAGCCAGGGTGTCTAGTCCCAGCATGCCACCAAAGAATAGGGCTGCGCCCGCGGCCACGATGATCGCAATAGTGGCCGTGAGCATGTGCTTCATCTGCTTAGAAAAGCCCTTGAAGAATCGCTCGCCGGCGGAGAGCCCCTGCATATAAATAAAGAGACCCAAGCCCATCTCTTGCAGGGAGCTTAGAATGTCTTTGTCCAGGTCAATAAACGAGCCGAGGGCCAAACCCACAAAAAGCGTGCCGGCCGCGCCAAAGCGCAGCGGCCCGAAAGGAATCATGCCAAATAACGTGCCGAGCAGCACTATGAAAAAGATGCTCAGCCATATATTTCCATCAAAAATTGCTAACACGCTGGAATAGTTTAGGCATTTTCCAGCAAAGTGCCACGTGAAAGGCACTTTCTTCAAAGCCTGCACTCGGCATCGCTACTGCTTAGACCAGTTTCACCGTCGACCGACCACCCCCAGCAGCGGTACATCTCACAGCAACTATCCAAAGTGAACTAGTCGAGGAGGAATTCCTTCCACCGTGGCCACTCCGTATAGGTCTGGGCTTTACCCGCCTGATAGTTCGCCCGCAGCTTGTACACATTGCGTTCGGTAGAGGACACCTGCATATCTTCCGGAAAAAATAATTGCGCTTTGCCTTGGCGCTCCAACTCCAAAAGCCGGTCTTTGGCTGCGTTATAGAGGGCGGGGCGGGCTATGAGGGCGTCGGCAATAGCGGGGTACCTGCGGAAGACGCGGCGGACAAAGGCTGGGCGCGCCACTTCAGGGCGCACATACCCACGCGGCTTAGTGCCGATAAACAGGAACTTCTCGTATCCGGCCTCTTCTGCTTGCGCAATGGTAATGCCACCGGAAGAGCCCAAAGCACCGTCCACGTACGGCGCGCCGTCGATAAATCGCATCGGCATAATCAACGGCAGCGTGGAAGAAGCGCGCACACGCACGAGGAGATCTTCCGGGGTGTGGATGTCCTGGCGCGTCCAGTAGACAGACTCGCCAGTATCGGCGCGCGCTGCAGCGAGCACCATATCGGCCGGATGGTCGCGGTAAGCCTGCCAATCAAAGGGAAAATCCTTGTCCGCGGCGCGCTCATAAATGTACTCGGCATTGAAATACCCGCTACCACGCACCAGCGAACCCACGCCGCCGAAGCTGGGGCTTTGAGCAAAGTCCGTAAAAGACTCTTCTGTGCGCTGGGCATCGCGCGAGAGGTAATTGATGGTGTGGGAAGCCCCGGCGGAGACGCCACCTACCCAGCCAAAGTCCACGCCCTCTTCGAGGAGCTTGACCATACAGGCTGCCGTATAGGAATTGCGCATGCCGCCGCCTTCAATAACGAGTGCGGTGTTCTTAGCGTCAATCATGATGCCCCATACTACGCTGGACCCAATGAAGCGCATTTTCCGGCAACTGCTCGCGGACGAGGAAGGAACTTTCGACGTCGAAACCGGCCAGCAGCCCCGCACCGGGTTTGCCTATACTCCTACCGGGAAGGCGCTGCTGAAAGCAGATGAGCCCACTCCGGACGCGATACGCACGGCCCTCGCACGAGCCAGGCGAGAGGGCGCACGCTATCTCAGTATCTATCGCCGCCCAGACGGCCCTTTAGTATTTTTTGCTACGTCGGTTACCCAAGACGAATCTCTCGCTCGCGAGCACGTTGCCGCCACGGGACAACGCACCTACTTCGATCTAGAGCGCGGCCACACCGTTACCGTGCGCGCTTACTAGGCTAGAGGCTTATGGGATTAAAAGATGCACTTGCTCGGCTCACCGGCACGCAGTCCCCGCGCTTAGCGCACCCCGATTCCACTGCCCCCACTGCCCAGGTGGAAAGGCTGGAAATCCATACCGCCGGCTCATTGATCATAATTGTCACAAATCAGCCCGGCGCGGAGGTTCTGCGCGAGGTAGCCCGCTCCCGCGAGTCGGCCACCCTGGTTTCTCCCACCGCAACGGTTCATTTCCCGACTGTAAAGAAGGATGCCCTGCCCATCAAGGATCCCCGGCGCGGCTGGGTTATTCCGCTTACGCCCGCGCTTGCCGACGCCTTCTTAGACCACCTTCCCCACCCCGGCGAATATGAGCTCTCCCCCGCCTTGGCTTTAGTAGTCGAATAACTTTTGAAAGGAATCCGCACATGCTCCTTTTACCCTTTGCAGGAAAGAAGCCACGCATCCATCGCAGCGCGTGGATTGCGCCTAATGCCACCATCATTGGAGACGTTGAAATCGGCCCGGAATCCTCAGTATTTTATGGCAGCGTGCTGCGCGGTGATGTAGGGGCAATTCGGATTGGCGCGCGGTGCAATATTCAGGACAATTGTGCCTTCCACGTGGAAGAAGATACCCCCTGCGTACTGGAAGATGATGTCACGGTGGGGCACATGGCAATGGTCCACGCCGCACACGTAGAGTCAGGTTCTTTAGTGGGCATGTCCTCCTCGCTACTTTCGCGCTGCACGATCGGTGCGGGCTCGCTGATCGCCGCCGGTGCCGTGGTACTGGAGGGCACAGACATTCCGCCCCGGAGCCTTGCCGCCGGCGTGCCGGCCAAGGTCCGCCGCGAACTCAGCGCAGAAGAATCGGAAGCCTTCATCCCACATGCGGCGCGCTACGTGGAGTGCGCCCAGCGCCAATCTAGTGAGGCATTAAGCCTGGATGAAGTCCTTTTTGATTAGAGCGACAATACGCCCATGAGGATAAGAAAGATTGCCACGAGGTAACCGCCAAAGAGAGCCACTTGGGTGCTATTGGCACGGGCAGCGGCAAAAAGCCTGCCCGCCGCCGAATCGGGATGTGCGCGCACCACAGCGATAAATAGGCCACAGATGGTAGGCAAGGATAGGGCTAGGCTGGCATACCACACTAGGCCCCCATATTGCGCTGCTGGAGAGATATCTTCTGTGGCCAAGTGCATGAGCCCGTAATAAAAAGGCACCGAGGTCAGTGATTGCACCACACCCATCACAAAGCCGATGAGTGCAGTAATCAGCGACGGCGTGCGGAGCGGCTCTAGTAGCCGGTTGACCAAGGCATTGGGTTGCCCTTTGGAGCGCCACGAGCCGATAGCCACGGCGATGCCGACTGCGACCAGCACCCAGCCGGCAATGGGCGAGCTCAAAATGGCCTCAATTTGATCTTTTACCCCAAGCAGCAAAAACATGACCACGGCCGCTGCAACGAGCACCCCGACCCAATCTCCTACCACCACCAATGCGGCGATGCGCCGGTACTTACCACGGGGCAAGATGATGCCGATGGCCACAAGGATGCCAATAAGCAAGGCATTGACGGAATCCAAAAGGGCGAAACTAACGGCATGGAGCATGCCGGATAGTCTACCGCTCCACGCCGAAATCTCCGATGCTGCAGAGGTTGAATGTTTTATCTCTCGATAGCGTCAATTTATGATGCACCACACATACCTTTGCGCGCGCTCGGCAATTTTGCATAGACTGTGCAATGTTTCTTATGAAATGCAATCTTTGCTCGCGGATCGCATATCCGCGCTTATCCGCGCGCATAACATTGCCCGTTCACTCGACTAGAAAGCACGCATATGTCTGAATTTCTCTACCGGCTAGGCAGCTGGTCATACCGCAAGGTATGGCCCTTCCTAGCCTTCTGGCTTATCGTCTTGGTGGCCATGGTGGGTCTAACCGCCGGTTTTGCCAAGTCACCGAACCCCAACTTCTCCATGCCGGAGATGGACTCGACCACCACCCAAGACAAGATGATGGAACGCTTTGGCCAAGACACCGATGCCATGAGCGCTCCCGAGGGCACAGTGGTTATCCAAGCACCGGAGGGCAAAGACCTCACCGATAAGCAGGTGGCCGGCGAGGTGGATAACCTCCTCGGTGATCTCAAAGACACTGGTGCGCTCAAGGACCAAGACAAGTTGGTCAGCCCGGTTATGGCCGCCGCTGGCATGGAAAAGCAAATGGGCGAAAAAATGAAGGCCCAGCACATGCCGGAGGAGCAGGTGAAGAAGAACCTGCAACAGCTCTCCCCTCTCAGCGAGGATAAAACTACCGGTACCGTCACTATTACCTTCGACGCCGATGCTGTCATGGACATCCCGGAAGAGGATATGACTGCGGTAACGGAGGTGTTGAACAAGTACGACGAGGGCGAGCTCACGGTCAAGTACCAGGGCAATGCTTTTAACTCCGCTGCTCAAGAGATGGGTGGCAGCGCCGAAATTATCGGCCTTATCGTTGCCGCAATCGTGCTGCTGATTACCTTCGGTTCCTTCGTCGCCGCCGGCATGCCGCTCATTTCCGCCATCATTGGTGTGGGCATCGGCATCCTTGGCGTGCAGGTATCCACCGTATTCACGGATACCATTTCCGATATGACCCCGACCTTGGCCTCTATGATCGGCCTGGCGGTCGGCATCGATTACGCACTATTTATTGTTAATCGTTTCCGCAATGAGCTCATTACCTCCTCTGGCCTCAATGATCTCTCTCCTAAGGAACTAGCCGCAGAGCTCAAGAAGATGGATAAGGCCACCCGTGCTCACGCCATGGGCATGGCGCTGGGTACCGCGGGCGGTTCCGTCGTCTTCGCCGGCACCACCGTGGTCATCGCACTGGCTGCATTGACCATCATCGGCATTCCGTTCCTGGGCACCATGGCGATCGCCGCGGCAGCAACGGTCATCATCGCAGTGCTCGTTGCCAATACCTTTATTCCTGCCCTGCTGGGCCTTTTGGGCACCAAGATTTTTGCCGGCCGCGTCCCCGGCCCCAAGGTGCCGGACCCAGAGGACGAAAAGCCCACCATGGGTCTGCGTTGGGTGCGCCGTGTGCGCGCCCATCCGTGGCTGCATCTTATCGCCGGCGTCGTCTTGCTGGGCATCCTGGCTGTACCATTCGCCCAGCTGCGCTTGGCCATGCCCACCGATGGCACCGCGAAGCCGGGTACCCCGCAGCGCGAGGCCTATGAGATTACGGCAGATGCCTTTGGCCCGGGCCGCAATGCGCCGATGATCGCCTTCGTTGACGTAGCTAACGTGTCCGAACAGGATCGCATGCCGGCGTTCCAGGACCTGCTGCAGGAATTCAATAACACTTCGGGTGTAGAAAACGCCCAGATCGTGCAGACCACTGACAACGGTGATGCTGCACAGATCATGATCACGCCAACCACCGGCGCGACCGATGAAGAAACCACCGAGACCCTCAACCACCTGCGCGATTACCAGGGTGAGTTTGAAAAGACCGGCGGCTCTTATGGCATCACCGGCATCACCCCCATCTTCGATGACATCTCTGAGCGCCTCAATAACGTGCTCATTCCTTATGTAGCCATCGTGCTGGGCTTGGCCTTCATCGTCTTGATGCTGGTCTTCCGCTCCATCTGGGTGCCGCTTATCGCCGCGGCCGGCTTCGCTTTGTCGATGGCCGCGACCTTCGGCATCACCGTAGCCATTTGGCAGGAGGGTATGTTCGGCATCGTCGATGACCCGCAGCCGCTTCTTTCCTTCCTGCCCATCATGCTCATCGGCCTTACCTTCGGCCTGGCCATGGACTATCAGGTTTTCTTGGTCACCCGCATGCGCGAGGGATTTGTCAATGGCAAGACGGCTGGCAACGCTACCTCCAATGGCTTTAAGCATGGCGCCCGCGTGGTGACGGCTGCGGCCCTAATCATGGTTTCGGTCTTCGCCGCCTTCATTTTGATGGATGAGCCGTTTATTAAGACCATGGGCTTTGCCCTGGCTGCTGGCGTGCTTATCGACGCCTTCGTTGTCCGCATGATGATCATCCCAGCCACCATGTTCGTGCTGGATAAGAAGGCATGGTGGTTCCCGCGTTGGTTGGATAAGATCACCCCAAACATGGATATTGAGGGAGAGGCTTTGCACTCAGAGCGCGAGGAGCTCTTGCACACCCAACGAGAGAAGGTAGGCGAAACACACCGTGACTAGTCTGCGCGAAGAAAAGAAGCGAGCTACGCGCCAGGCCATGGCCGATGCGGCAGCGCGCCTCGTCCTCGACGGTGGCGCTGAAGCTGCCACGGTTTCAGGCATAACTGCCGCCGTCGGGGTTTCCCCGCGCACTTTCCACAACTACTTCTCCTCGGTTTCTGATGTGCTACTGTCCTTTGGCACCAATGTGCTTGCCGAGTTTTCTAAGGAAGTGCCCACCGTCTTCCCTAACTCATCCATTTCTGAATTCTTCGAACAGGTAACGCTCGATGCCACCGAAAATGAGGGAAAAGAGTTGCATTCCATCACCTCTCTTTTCACTATCGGCGAGGCTTTAGAAAACTTGAGCCATACCACAGAAGAGCGCCAACAATTCCAGGTCGTATCCGAGCAAGTTTTGGAAGCTTTCCACCAACGCGTTCCGGATAAATCGCGCTTTGAGGTCGCGGTCATCCTCCAGGCCTGTGCGGGCGCCGCCGCGGTGAGCATGAAAGAAATCCACCGCCGCTCCCAGGCCGAAGAATCACTGAGTGCTCACGCCAAGCATGAGATAGTACGCACGGCCTTTGCTACCGTGCGCGCCATCGACTAGCTAGCCTAATGGGCGCTTTAATCCGTATGCTCGGCAGTAGTTATGGATAAGAAAGCCCCTATATCGAGCACCGCGCATAACGCCCGCTTCATTCAGGCGGGCGTTAATGCCGCATTTCAAGACCGCATTGGGAAGGCGACCGACGTGGAATTTAATTTCCTCGGCCCCTCCACGGATGGTAAAGGCGATTTTGTCACCGATCAGCTAGTGGAGGCGAGGATAAGTTCCACGCAGCAGGTTTCTGATTTCCGTGGCGTGCGGCTAGCCGTCATTTCTGCCGACACCTGGCACTGGACCACCACGGCCACCGAGAATTGTGCTGATTTGCCACAGAGTATCTCGATGACGAGAGACCCTGAAAGCATGATTGCTTTAGCTTCCCTCATCGTGGGCAATATGCCGATACTTCGCGCCCAGCAGGGTGAGCACGTGGCTATCGTTGCGGTAGATTTTCACCCTCGCCTGGAGTTTCGCCAGGCCCTGCTGCACGGCCTGCGACACAGCAGAGCGGACGAGGATGAAAAGGTCCCTACCCTCACCCTTGCTCGTTACTTGGACATGGACTCCACCGAGGAAGAACCGTACGTGCATTTTTCCGATGGCACCACGGTGTGTTTCGAACCAGCCGACCACGGCGTGCACAAGATTTCCAGCATCACCCCGGGTTTTAGCGCCACCAGCATCCTCGAGGATGCCTTTTATCTCGGTGTGGAGAACCAACTCTATTTCCAGGGCCGTTTCCCCGCCGCCACAATAGAACTCGATGTAGACAAGGCCACCGCTACCGTGTCCTATCGCGGTGGGCAGTTTGCGGCGAACGCGGTGCTTATAGCCACCATATCGGCAGAAGAATTCACCTGGGCTTGGGCCGATCCCTCGCTTAAGGACTCTGCGGCCGCCCGGTGGGCAGGCAGTTTGGCACGCTTTGGCATGAACGAGGTCGTCCCCGAGTTGGTTCGCCCACACCTTCCGCTCCAGCTGGCGCGCAGGCAACAACTGCCCCACCTGGCTTTGCCTATCCTTGGCATCTGGACGCTGGCTGGCACTACGCTTTCCGACGGCCGCGTGGGCCTCGTCCTCCTCGATGCGCCGGAGCTGCACTTGCCCAAGCCTACGCCCACAGCCACAGCGGCAACGTTAGAAGTTAGCCCTCCCGATTGGATCGATGCCGGTCGTGCCCGCGCCGCCTACGCGTCATTTCGCGGGGTGGACGTGTAGGGCGCTGCGGATGGCGTCCACGTCGACGTCGTCAAGCGCAGCTGGCTCAAACGCTGCATCGTCGGTTTTGTCTACCAAGACCGCACGCACTCCCTCGGCGAAGTCCGCCCGCCGATACATAAAGGCGCCCAAATTGGTCTCCATCTCCAAGGCCTCGCGCACGCTGCTGCACTCCTGCTCGGCACGGAAGAGCTCCATGGCCGCGATAATAGAAGTAGGGCACGCCTGTGCAGTCAGCTTTTCTACCTGCTGCTTAAGCTCGGGGTAGCTATCCAAAGCCGCGGTAACGTCCTGCCAGGTGTCGTGGGAAAAGGCGTCTTCGATGGAATCAATAAGCCCAGCCAAAGCAGGCTCATCCGCGGGTTCGGTGGCGTGCTGGGCTAGCGCTGTAGCCATGCCCTGCTCAATTACCGCGTGAGCAAAAGCCTCTGCGTCTGCCACGTAGTGAGTGGCCAGCCCGCTCCACAGGAGGTCTGCGGCGTACATGCGATACCCGGTGATACCCCAGAACTTCGCTAGCTCGGGCGAGGCTTTTCCGCGCGTTCCCACCGCGCGCTGGGCGGCATAGGCCATGCCTACGTCGGTGACGTAGCCGATATTCATCTCTGGCATAGAAGCAAAGGTCTTATCCGTAACTACTCGATGGGATCCATGGGCGGAGATACCCAGGCCACCTCCCATAGCGATGCCATCGATGAGCGCGATAACTGGCTTGGGATACTCCGCGATATCGCCGTTTAAGGTGTATTCATCCGCAAAGAATGTGTCGACTTCGCCTACTTTTCCTTCCTGGACCCCTTCGCGGGCATAGCGGACATCACCACCGGCGCAATATGCCTTTGGGCTGGCCGAGAGAAAAAGCACCTGCTCCACCTCATCGTTTTCACGCCACTGCGCTAGCGACGCCGCGATGAGTTCTACCATCTCCGGGGTGAGGGAATTGAGAGCCTTGGGACGGTTGAGTTCAATCACTCCGGTATGGTTACGGATTGAGGACACGATGGGTGAAGCGTTGGTCATACCCCCTAGTGTGACACACAGCTCACCCCCTTAGCCACCATTGATTGATTCACAGATAGGTTCGGATTTTGCTCCCACAGCTCATCGCCCTGGATATGGACGGCACCCTACTGGACGGCAACGGCCAGCTTCCACCAGATTTTTCCGCGATCAGCACCCGCGCCCGCCAGTTCGGCGTCACCCTTGTACCCGCCTCGGGCCGCCAGCTTGCCACCCTGCAAGAAATGTTTCCGCATGAAGATACCTTCATTGCAGAAAATGGCTCCGTCGTCGTGCACGATAATCGGGTCATTAGCGCCACTACCCTGCCCACCACGGCAGTGCGCGCCGCCGTTTCCGCTCTCCGCACTGTCGACGCCGCGCATACCGTAGTGCTGTGTACCCCAGATACCGCCTTTGTCCACAAGGGCGCCGATGAGCAGGCCCGCGCAGAAATTTCCAAATACTACAGGTCAGTGGAATGGGTAGATGACCTCGATGCCCTACTCGATGCGGACATCATCAAGATCGCGGCTTACTGCGCCGACGGCAGCGAAAAGCACCTCCACCAGCCTCTCCTCGCGGCCGTTCCGGAGCACAATATCGCCATTTCCGGCGCCGTCTGGCTCGACGTCATGGCCGCGGGCGTCAATAAAGGCGAAGCGCTGCACACCATGGCCAAGCTCCTCGCGGTTCCCATGTCTCGCACCGCTGCCTTTGGCGATTTCCTTAATGACTATGAGCTCCTCTGCGAGGCCGGCACTGCTATCGCAATGGAAAATGCGCACCCAAAATTAAAAGCAATCGCCGATCTCATAGCCCCACCCAATACCGAATTTGGTGTCATGACAGTCCTGCGTCAGCTTTTTGACAGCGAAGAGTCCTAGAATCGAATTTTCGCCTCCGGCCCGCGTGCCGCTTCTTTACTTCACCCTCATGGGAGAAAACCTCGTACGCAGGCTAAAATAGTCCGTTTAGAAAATATACGTAGTGCTTTGGGAGTTTTTGTGAAGCAGATTTTGCGCTCACTGCTGGGTAAGAAGAAACCTGGGCGTTCAGATGAACCACGCCCATCGGTCTATCAGGCAGTAAAGCCCAAAGCTGGCTCCACCAGTACATCTCGCCCTTCTGAGAACAAGGCCTCCGCGCCCCAAAAATCAGACAACACCGACTCCACCACCGGTGCAAAGTCCACGACGCCGCAAGGCAAGTCCAAGGACCACTCTGCGCAAGAGGTCCAGTCTAAGGACCAAGCTAAAAAGACACCTACAGGAAAGCCCGCGAAGGCTACCGAGTCCAAACCTACTGCCGCTAAAGACACCGCTCGCCCCGAGGCTGCGAAGCCGCACTCCGGCACGACCCAATCCGCAAAGTCGCAGCGGACAAAGGCAGGCTCGCAGTCGCCCGCAGACAAAGCCGCGAAGGACAAACCAGCCTCCCAAAATTCCGCATCTAAACCTGCCGTCGCTAAGCAAAGCAAGCCTGAAGCTTCTCCTAAGTCCGCAGCTGTAGAGAAACAGCAGCAATCGAACGCGCAGGAGAAGAAGCCACGACGCAAGGCGCACGAACCGGTTCAGCGACCGCGCCGCGGTGCCAGCTTTAGCTCCACGACCTCGCCGAGCTCCCCGAAGGCCGATTCTGCCCGCGATACCCCTCCGAAGACAGAGAGCAAGCCTGGCAAAAAGCCGTCTCAACAAGGCGCTGCGAAGCCATTGCAGCAGGCTCGACCCGCAGCCCAACAACCGGAGAAGACACCCAAGCCGTCCACCTCTCCCAACCCGAAAAAGCCTTCCCCGAAGCCGGCGTCGCCGCGCCCGTCTGCTGCACAAGCACAGGCGCCTTCTAAGCCAGCTAAACAACAGAAGGCTAAGCCGCAACAGGCCAAGCCTGCCACCGCTAAACCTGCCGCAGCCAAGCCGACCACAGCCAAGCCAGCCGCAGGTCAGCAACAGAAAACGCAGAATCCGCGCCCCCAAGAGCGCAGGCAGGAAGACACGGCAAAGAAGACGACTCAGCCACGCCCAGCATCGAAAAAGAAAGCACAGCCCTCTAAGGGTTCACAGGCTTCTAAGAGCAAGGGCGAAACACGCACGCCTAGTACCGCAAACCAAAAGGCTGCCCCGCAGGCATCAGCACCGAAGACTGCTACACAAAAGAAGAGCACTACTGCCCCCACGCCGAAGGCAACCGCACCAAAGACTGGGACTGCCCCTTCCCTGCAGCCCACTAGGTCGACTCAGAATATGGCTGCCCACAATAGGGATAAGGTAGCCCAGCCGAAGAAGGACCAAAGCGGATCCTCACAGAGCAGTCTTGATAAGCAGCAGGAGCAACGGCCACAGCCACAGTCGAAGGCGTCGACGCCTCAGGACAAGGCGCCTCAGGACAAGGCTAGGAAGACGACAAAGCGCCGCCCAGAGGTAAAACCATCTGATATCAGCCGCGGGCTGGCCCGTAAATCTCAGCAGGTAGGCATCCCTACCTCGGCTCAGCAAAAGCCACCGCGCGCTGTCCCAAAGCCTAAAGCGAAGCAGCAGTCTGGACAGCCCCAGCCGAAGAAGGCAGAGCCCCAAGCAGCCCCAAAGGCGGCTTCGGGAAAGACTGGCACGTCCGCAGCGACGGGTGGTCTAGCTGGAGCAGGAGCGGCCACCGCCGCCGCTGCCGCCGCGGCAAAAGAGAGGCAGCGAGACAAGGCACAGCTGGCCAAGGCACCACAGCCAGCTCCGAATAAGCCAAAGGCACCAGTGGCAACAGCCCAATCGCAGCCAGCTGCCCAGAAACCAGCAACACAGAAACTTTCAGCTCCGCAGGAGGAAACTAAATCCAAGTATCCGCTGCAAAAGCAGACCAATGACCCTGAGGCGCTGGCCACACCGCCTGAAAGCAAGGTAGTCAAGAAAAAGCGCCATGCCCGCCTCCGCCAGGTCAAGGGGCTTGACGGACTGCGCGGCCTCGCGGTCATTGCCGTGGTGCTGTATCACTTCTTCCCTGCCCTCCTTCCCGGAGGTTACTTGGGCGTTGACCTCTTTTTCGTCCTTTCCGGATTCCTCATCACCTCGTTGCTGGTGCGTGAATTCCGTACCTCCGGCAGGATTAGCTTGAAGGACTTCTGGGTGCGACGATTCCGGCGTATCCTCCCAGCCGCAGTATCAGTTCTCGTCATGTGCACCGCACTGGTGGCATGGATCGGCGGGGACTTAGCGGTGGGCTTGCGCCAACAGTTCTTGGGCACTTTGTTCTTTGTCAATAACTGGACACAGATTGCGACCTCCCAGTCCTACTTCGCGGACAATGAGATTCAGGTCTTTGCCCACTATTGGTCGCTGGCCGTGGAAGAGCAGTTCTATGTAATTTGGCCGCTCCTTATCACGGGTATTTTCCTCATTTCTCGCCATAAGCCGCGCCGACTTCCTATCCTCGTGTCCACGCTTTTAGCCCTCGGATCCGCCGTGGCCATGGCGCTAATCTTCGTGCCCGGTGAGGACCCGACGCGTGTCTATTACGGCACAGACACCCACGCTTTTGGCCTGCTCACTGGCGCCGTGGCGTCTCTCCTGATGACTTCTACCCAATCGAATCCACAGGCCGATTCTTGGGCCGCGGCGGGTAAGGCTGAGTCCCGCATCGCTGGGGTCATCGGCACTTTGGCTCTCATCGGCTACGGTGCGCAGCTATTCCTCATGCCGGATGACGCGGAGTTCACCTACCGCGGTGGGCTCTTCCTCACCAGCGTGCTCGGTGTCCTTATGGTGTGGGGCGTGGTCCGCGAATACGGTCCTATGACCCCCCTATTTAGGACCAAGGTCATGCGCTGGTTTGGCCAGCGTTCCTTTTCGCTGTATCTCTGGCACTGGCCGGTCATCATGATGCTCAAGGCGCTTTTCGAGGGCAACCAGAATTCCGATAAATCCTGGATCCTGGGTCTTGTAGCCGTACCAATTTCGCTGCTTCTATCCGAGATTTCCTATCAGTTCATCGAGAATCCTTTCCGCCGCGGCGGATATAAGAAGACGTGGAAGACCTACTGGTCATCCCGCCCAGGATTTAGCGAATTGCGCGATGGCTTTGGCAAGACCATGTGGCCGGTAGTCCCATTCCTCGTCATTGCCTCTGTAGCAGGCGTAGTCTACGGCGTTATTAACTCCAGCGATAAGACTGAGTTGGAACAGCAATTGGAACAGCTCCAGCAGCAGAACCAGAGCAGCAACAATGCTCCGGCTCAACCTAATGATGCTGCCCCGCAGCCGCCTGTCGCGGGCGACACCGACAAGGATAACTCAAAGAATACGAAGACCCGCCCCATGCCGCAGGGCAAGGACATTACCGCCATCGGTGACTCAGTGATGCTGGCTTCTAGCGGCGCCCTCAAACAACGCTTCCCGCAGATTTACGTCGACGCAGACGTATCCCGCCACTACACTGCAGGCATTCAGATTCTGCAGCAACTCAAGGATTCCGGAAAGCTGCGCGATACCGTCTTCCTCGGGTTCGGTACCAATGGCCCTGCTTTCCCGGATCAGATCAAGGAAGCTCTCGATATCATCGGCAAAGACCGCACCGTTGTCATGGCTGTACCCTATGGTGACCGTGAATGGATGTCCCAGTCCCAGCAGGATGTCCTCGACGCAGCCAGGGAATACGACAACGTATACGTCGCTGACTGGTGCGGACACGCACAGAGCGACCCCGGAATCCTCTATTCCGATGGTGTTCACCCAATGCCGGAACGCACCGGCGAGTACTCGGATGCTTTCTACGAAGCTCTAGAGCGGTATTCAAACTACGACAAGACCGTGTCCTCGCAGTGCGTGCCGCAGTAAGGCAAGGCAATATGGGGAGATAACGGCGTCGGCAAGCGCCTAGCCCCTCCCCCGCCCTTCGCGCTCACGGAGGGCTCGTGCGCCACTGATAACAACGACCACCGTGAGCGCGAAGGGTGGTGCGTTAATGGCAACTAAGGCATGAAAAAGGCTCGTCCTCTACCGCGTGGTAGAGGACGAGCCTTTTGTCTATGGGATTAGTCGACGGAGAACTCTCCCATCTTGTCCCAACCGGTGCGGCCGTCAATATGGACGTTAATGATGTCTGGGGTTTCCACGAGGTACTTCGGGAACTCCTCGGTCGAGCGCTGGAAATGCTCGCTCTGGACGTGCTCGACATCCTTGCCGTCGGCGTAGGACTCCAGAAGCAAGAAACGCTGACGATCTTCTGGATCGCGGAACCACTTGAAGTCGATGCAGCCCGGCTCTGCATTGCAGGCCTCGGTGTACCAGTTGATTTCATCGAGGAAAGTCTCTGCGTATTCGGGCTTGACGTGGAACTGTACGTTGATCAAAATCATGCCCCGATTCTACCGGCGCCGTGCGGCTTCGTCATCGTTGCAGATAAACCCCATGGGTACGGTGAAATCGGGGTTGGGAAAGGCAGACTTAGTTGAGGAAGAACTCCGCAACATAGATATAGGTACCGTCATAAGCAGTTGCTACGCCAAAGCCGTGCTGGGGACCAGCATTGACTGGGACGTCACGGTTGAACCAGTTCAGGCGATCTTGCGTCTGCTGTTCGCTAAGGCGACGAACTGTGCCCTGGCCCTCGTCCTTGTGATTCAAACCGTGAGCAATGCCGCCCTTGTACTCAAGCTTGCCGGCAGCACCTTGATTGGCCCATTCCTGGGCGATAGCCGCTGCACGCGCATCTTTATGGTGCCCGGCCTTTTCAAGGTGGGCGGTAGTGGCGGCGCCTAGCTGGCCGGCAACCTTGGGCGCCTGGCCCACCGGCTTGGCGAGGAATTCTGGCAGCGGGATATTGTACTTCTCAGCCAGCTCATAGGCCTGCGGCGGCAGGGTGAGGCGGAAATCTTCTAAAGCGGCGAAAGGATCAGAAGAAAGCTGCTGAGCCTGCGAAGAAGCCTGCTGGATCTGTGGCGGCAAGGCCGGCTGAGCAGAGGCCACGGTGGAAGTACCGGTGACGACAAGAGCGGTGGATACGGTGGCTACGATTGCGCGGTGAGAAAGCTTCATGCCCTCCACCGTGCCATAAAGCACAAGCAGTGTGGAAGGCGTTTCCGTGGTGCTCAGGCATTTCGATACAACTTTGTTATGGTCCCCCGTGTCTTATGGCCGACAGAGATAATGGGACAATTGCCCACAGCGAATTTTTCTTTAGTACTGCGAAAGGTTGTTGACTGTTGCTGGACGTATTGACCGGTTTTGCAATCATTTTCGTAGTCATCGGTGTGGGATTTGTGCTGGCGCACAGGGGCGTTATTGGCAAAGGCGAGGCACGATTGCAATTCAATCGAACGGCCTTTTGGGCGGCCACGCCGGCACTCATTTTCTCCAGCGTGGCTAAATCCGATACCTCTGCCTTCGTGTCCCCAGTGGTGGCTGTTATAGCTGCTGCATCCATCGCCACCATGGCGTTGTATTGGCTGTGTAGCCAGCTATTCTTTTCCCGCAGCGGTGCTGAAACCATGGCCGGTGCCGCAGCGGCAAGCTATTACAACTCAGTCAATATCGGTCTGCCCATCGCTACCTATGTCATTGGTGATGCCACGTACGCTATCCCGGCCTTAGTTCTGCAAATGGCGGTGCTTTCTCCGTTTATCATCGCGGGGCTCAATGTGCAGGGTACAAGCCTGCGATCTATATGGCGCTCCGTAGTCTCAGGAGTTACCGCGCCCGTAGTGTTGGCAGCGGTGGCGGGATTCATCGTCTCCGCGGCAAAATGGCAGGTACCGGAAGTAGTAATGAAGCCACTGGAGATTCTGGGCGGCGCCTCTATCCCCATGATTCTCATGAGCTTTGGCGCCTCTTTAAAGGGCGACGCGCTGCTGGAAGAAGACCGCCTGCCCACCATTACCGCGACGGTATTGAAGTTGGTGGGAATGCCCGCTATCGCGCTGGCCGTTGGTGCAGCACTAGGTCTTGACGGCGCGGAGTTGTATGCAGCGTTAATTCTGGCTGCCTTGCCCACGGCGCAGAACGTTTATAACTATGCCGCCACCTATGAGGTAGGAGAAACCGTAGCCCGGGATACGGTTTTTCTCACTACCTTCCTCTCGCTGCCGGCGATGTTGGCCATCGCGGCCCTGTTTGGCTAAACACCTAGTAAACGCCGACGTCGAGCGCGGCGAATTCGCGCTGTAACTCATCGGGGTCGATGGCTCCTGCCACGTCTGGACCAGCGATGGCGGCAAAGCCATCAAGCACCGATGCTCCATAGTTGTGACCGTGCCCATCGGAAACATCTTTTGCACCGGGCAAATCGGCCGCCACTTGGAGAGAGGAGATGATGGGCATCCATCGCATCACGCGCTCGGCAGAATACGGCGTCCGCTCACGCATCCAATCCGGCTCTGTGAAAGCCATCTGTGGAGACCACCAGGCCACTGGGTCCGAGGGGTGTTGGATATAGAGCATGCGGGTGCGTCCCCACTCTTCTTCCGGCACCGGTCCCCACTGGCGTACCTGCGCGTCATCGTTAGCAAAACGCACCACGAGGCCCCCGGCGTATTCGGGGGAAATTTCGGAGGATCCGGGATCACGCCTTTCCACAAATTGCGTGCGCAGGCGATTAAAATGCGGCGGGCCGGTAAGGAGGATTCCGTCCACAGAATTGGCAATATCACGCACCCCAGAAAACGCTGCTTCGATGCCCGTAGTACCCAAGGATTCGCCGTATAAGTAGAGCTTCGGGCGCTTGCGTTCTGGCAGCCCGTTCCACCAGTCCACGATGGGGTTGATGAACTCTTCCCCGGCGCGCTCTACCTGGCCGCCGCCCGATAGGAAGTGCAGGGCGGAAGGCATAGCGGAGTATTGGGCAGCCGCAATGGCGGTATCGCCACCGTAGAGTAGTTCGAAGGCTTGAGCAGAATAAGAAGACACCCAGCCCGTACCGGTGGTCATAATGAGAAGCAGGGCTTTGCGGTCTTGGGCGTGGGTGCGCTCGAGTTCGTCGATAAGCAGCTGCGCTCGCTCCTCATTCGAGTCACGATTGCCCAATCCGGCATAAGCACGGATGGGTTCTTTGGCAGGCTTTCCGCTTACCTTCTCCAAGTCTGCGCGGTGCGCACCGGAAGAAAGGAAACGCGAGCCCTGCAGGCCCACGCCGTTCCAGTCCACACGGGACTGCGGGGAACCACTGCGCTCTGCGGACATGGGCCGCTTCATGGCGGGATCGGGGTCGGCGTTTTGAGCGGTAAAGATCCTCTCGCCCACGCCAACGATGGCGCCGGGGATGAGGTTTTCCACGGTGTAGGTGCCCACGAGGGCTACGATGAGCACCGCGCCCACGACGCGATAGGCGGCGCGGAAGCGGTGGGGAAAGTGGCTGGAGAGCCAACGCACGCAAAAGCGCAGCACGCGCAGAATGAAAAGGAAAGCAGTGAATACTGCAAGAGCGAGCGGAACCACAAGAAGATAGCTGGCAATGCTCGGCGCTGGGGCGGCTAGGGCATCTGCAAGTTGACGCTGCCAGCGCACGGCGAAGACCGCAAAGCCCACCATCCACAGCACAAAAACTCCGGTGGCGATGCGAGAAGCAAGGCGGTAGCGCCGGGGCGGCCAGGTGGTGGCATCCAGCCAGGAATACCGTGGTGCCGCATAACGCACTACGAGGCGGTACCACACGTGTTTGAGGGCAATACCCAGCGTATAACCAAGTCCTGCGGCAATGCCGGAGACCAGCCCTTGGTAGAGCCAGTCACGCGGCAGGAGGGATGGGGTAAGGCCTAGGGTAAAAAGCGCCGCAGCGCCGATAATGCCCCACAGGTCAAGGTGACCAACGATATCGGCGATGCGGGCTTCTACCCTTCGAGCTTCTCCCCCAACTCTAGCCATTCCATCTCCAGTTCCTCGTAGGCGCTACGGTTGTCCTTTAGTTCTCCGTCTAGCTCGGTCAAGGCTTGAGTGTCGACCTTTTCCGCGGCAGTCGCCATCTTCTCATTAATCTGTGCGGCCGCCTTTTCGAGTTTGTGCATCTTGCGCTCCAGCGCGTTCATCTTCTTGGTGATTTCACGTTCTTGCTGGGAAGAGAGCTTCTTTTCCGGCTTAGGAGCAGAGCTGTCTGGCTTCTTTTCGCCCAAGTTGAGCACGCCGGAGTTGTGTTGCGCCTCAAGTGCGGCGCGCTTGCGCAGGTACTCATCGATGCCGCCGGGGAGGTTAGTGAGTTTGCCATCGCCAAAGAGCGCGTAGGTATTATCCGCGATGCGCTCAATGAGGTAGCGATCGTGCGAGATAACCACCATCGTGCCCGGCCAAGAGTCTAGGAGAGACTCCAGTTCCTGCAGGGTATCGATGTCGAGGTCGTTGGTGGGCTCATCGAGCAACAGCACGTTGGGCTCGGCCATCAGTACGCGGGTGAGCTGCAAGCGGCGGCGCTCGCCACCGGAGAGATCCCCCACTGGGGTGCGCTGACGCTTGGCGGAAAACCCTAGGCGCTCAGCCAGTTGAGAGGCGGAAAGTTCCTTCTTGCCGAGCTGGACATAGGTGGCAACGTCCTCGACGGCGTCGATAAGCCGACGCTGCGGATCCAAGTCATCGAGCTCTTGGCGCAACCAGCCAAGGCGCACGGTTTGGCCCTCGATGCGCTTGCCGGCCGCCAGCTCGTATTCGCCGGCCAGGGTGCGCAGCAGCGTGGTCTTGCCGGAGCCATTAACACCCACCAAACCAATGCGCTCGCCGGGAGCTAGGCGCCAGGTGAGGTGATCGACCAAGGTGCGGCCGTCTGGGGCCTTGACGGTGGCATCCTCAAGCTCGATGACCACGCGGCCTTGGCGCTGCTTAGAAAAGGCCATGAGCTCGACCTTATTGCGCGGCTCCGGCACGTCTGCGATGAGCGCCTCGGCAGCTTCAATCCGGTAGCGCGGCTTGGACGTGCGGGCAGGCGCGCCACGACGCAACCATGCCAGCTCTTTGCGGGCGAGGTTCTTGCGTCGCTGTTCCATGGCATCGGCCTGGCGGGCGCGCTCAGCGCGGGCGAAGGTCCAATCGTTGTAGCCGCCCTCGTAGGTATCAACCACGCCATCGTGGACTTCCCAGGTCCACGTGGCTACGGTGTCGAGGAACCAGCGATCGTGGGTGACCACGACTACGGCCACGTTGCGCTTGAGGAGGTGATCTGCGAGCCACTGCACTCCCTCCACGTCAAGGTGGTTGGTGGGCTCATCGAGCACCACGAGATCCAAGTCCTGTACCAGCGCGGCGGCTAGGTTCACGCGGCGGCGCTCGCCACCGGAGAGTGAGCCAACTGGGGTATCCAATCCCAAATCCACAATGCCCAGGCCTCCCAAGACATCGCGCACCTTGGCATTGGATGCCCACTCATAGGTTTCCAGTTCGAGGGGCTCGATAATGACTTGGGCGATGGTCAGTTCATCGGGTAGATCGAAGCGCTGGGTGACCACGGCCATGCGTAGATCAGAGGTATGGGATACGCGGCCGGCATCGGGTGGCTCGATGCCGGTAAGTACCTCCAGCAGGGTGGTTTTGCCACCGCCATTAACGCCGACGATGCCGATGCGATCGCCGCTTTGCACACCTAGGGACACCCCGTCTAAAAGGGTTTTTAATCCATAAGTTTTGCTGACTTGCTCGAGGTTAATCAGGTTTGCCATAACGAGTGTCCATCTTAATACCTCCCTGCCTGTACCCCCGCATTTCTACAAACTATTGCCATTGATTTTCAAGACCAATGCTCTGCCAATGTATGGAACGCTACACACTTTCTCTCTGCGCCCTTCTTTCCACTGCGGCGATAGCCATCGCTTCCTGCTCTGCCCCCACCGAGGAAGAAAAGGACTCACTGCACTCCCACAACCACGCACATAGTGAGGCCGAGCATGCCCATGAACACGACCATGACCATGACCACGAGCACGGGCATGACCACGCCGGACACTCACACGAAGGCTTTGAAGCCGAAGAGGGAGAAACCGAGGTAGCCCAGCTGCCCACCCGCATCGTTATCTCCCATGCGGATGGTCTGACCGCCTATGACGCCCAAACGGGCAAAGTAATCGGCGAGGACAAGATGAATGCCTTCCTTCGCCTCAGCGATGCCGGCGATAATCGCCACGTCATGGTGACTAAGGGCGATAGCTTCCTCACCTACGACACTGGGCGCATCACAAAGGGCCATGGCGATCACAACCACTACTACACCGCTGAGCCCGCGCTTGGCGACGCCCCCATTAAGGCACCGCATGCCGGCCACGTGGTCCACCACGATGGCTTTACCGCACTATTTTCCGATGGCGATGGCGTGGCAAAGATTTATAAAACCGAAGACATTGGCAAAAAGGACGCCCGGCCAGTCAATACCGTTGACACCGGGGCCGCACACCACGGCGTGGCCGTACCGCTGAAGGATGGCTCGGTAGTCATCACTAAGGGCACCGAGGACGAGCGTCATGCCATCCAGCATCTGGATAAGGAGGGCAAAGTTCTTACTGAGACCACCAAATGCCCTGGCGTCCACGGCGAGGCTGCCGCTGGAAACGGCAATATTTTCTTTGGCTGCGAGGACGGCCCGGTGGTCTTTGATGGCAAGGAGTTCCACAAGGTAGACGCCTCTGCCTATGCTGGCGCAGGCGGTTACCAGCGCTCTGGCAATGCCGCCGGTTCGGAGGAATCCGATGTCATCCTGGCCGATAATAAGACCGACAAAGACGCAGAGCTCGAACGGCCTACCTCCGTAACCTTGGTAAATACCAAGGATTTTTCGGCCAAGAAGGTAGACCTCGATGCCTCCTACTGGTTCCGCTCCCTAGCCCGCGGCCCGCTGGGCGAGGCACTTGTGCTGACCACCGACGGCAAACTCAACGTCATCGACCCAGATTCCGGTGAAATCACCAAGCAAATTGATGCCATCTCCCGGTGGAAGGAAAACAAAGAATGGCAGCAACCAGGGCCCATCCTGCAGGCTGCCGATGGCTATGCCTTTATCACTGACGCCCAGAAGAAGCAGCTCGTAGTCATTGACCTCCTGCAGGAAAAGGAAGTCAACCGCTTCGACCTCGACATCGAGCCCACCGAAATGACGGTGCTCTAGCTACAGCACCACGGCGCCGCTAGCTGGCCCCTGGGTAGCCACTCCCTTGGTTCCGGGAATCTCCACCGTCACTTGGGACACTACTTCCTGAGCTTCTTCTGCCCCAGCGCAAAGGAAGGCACACGTCGGACCACTGCCGGAGACAATCCCTGCTAGGGCTCCGGCGGCCACACCGGCCTCCAGGGTCTTGCGCAGGTCTGGGCGCAACGACAGCGCTGCCGGCTGCAAATCGTTATGCAAGTGCTGCGCCAATCGGTGCGGATCGCCCGAGATGAGCGCCTGCGATACCGCTGCGGTGTCCATGTGTGGCTCACCGCCGCGGCCCTTTTCCCGCATCTCATCGAGCTTATGAAAGACCTGCGGGGTAGAAAGCCCACGGTCCGAGGCGATGAGCGCCCAATCGTAGGTACCGCGCGTCATCATCGGGGTCAGCTGCTCGCCGCGCCCCGTGCCGAGCGCGGTGCCTCCCAGCAAGGTGAAGGGAACATCCGAGCCCAATGCCGCGCCCAGCGCGTCTAGGACTGGCTCCCCCACCAAATCGATGCCGTAATAGCCGCCATAGCAGCGCTCGGCCAATCGCAGCGCGGCCGCCGCATCCGCCGAACCACCTGCCATGCCACCGGCGGTAGGAATGGCTTTGTGAATTTCCAGCGCTACCTCCGGCAGCGCCTTCGGCCCATGGGTGCTGTACAGGTACTGCATGATACGGTTTACCGCGGTCCACGCTAGGTTCGTATAGTCTTCTGGCACGCCCTGCGCGTGAGGGCCTGTAACCTTCAGGCCCTGAATGCGTGGCTTATCTACCTCGGGGTTCCCCAAGTCAGTCAGCGTTACTGTGTCATGTAGCTCTAAGGACTGAAAAACACTGGCAAGCTCATGAAACCCATCCTCTCGCGGTTCCTCCACTCCCAGGTGAATATTGACCTTGGAGTGAGCCCGCGCCGTGTAGACGAATGGTTCGTTATCGATGGGGGCGGTCATTAGATTCCTGCCAATCGTACAAAGTCCTCCACGGCGAGCTTTTCGCCGCGTTGCTTCGGATCGATGTCCGCAGCTCGCAATGCTTCCTCGGCGGCTGCTCCCGAACCAAAGTGACCCGACAATGCCGCGCGCAGGGTCTTGCGGCGTTGGGCAAAGGCGGCGTCGATAACCGGCCAGACCTTAGCACGCGACTCGTCAGTGACGGGCCACGGAGCAGAGTCGAAGACGTCAATACGCACCAACCCAGACTCAATATTGGGCGCGGGCCAAAAGACGTTCTTACCAATCGTGCCCGCCTTGGAGACCTTGCCATAAAATCCCGCTTTGACCGAAGGCACGCCGTACACCTTGCTGCCCGGCTGCGCAGCTAGGCGGTCCGCCACCTCTAGCTGGACCATAACCAGCACGCGACGAATGGAAGGAAAAGTCTCCAATAGGTGCAGCAGCACCGGGACGGCCACGTTATACGGCAAGTTGGCTACCAGAGCGGTCGGCTCAGTGACGTCAGCTTCTGTTACCCGCAGTGCGTCCTTTTCCACCACCTGAAGGCGCTGGGCATATTCCGGGGCGCGCTCAGCCACGGTATCGGGCAGCTGTGCAGCCAGGCGTGAGTCGATTTCTACCGCGGTAACTTCTTCCACAGCCTCTACCAGGCCGAGGGTTAGCGAGCCCAAGCCCGGCCCCACCTCGAGGACGCGGTCTGCGGGATCCAACTCGGCCGCAGCGACGATGCGCCGAATGGTATTCGGATCATGCAGAAAGTTCTGCCCTAGCTTCTTCGTGGGCACAATGTTGAGCTTCTCCGCGAGGGCGCGGATCTCTACGGGGCCCAAAAGCGCGGCGCCGGTGGAATCAGTCATGCCTTCTAACTTAGTAGAAGAGATGAAAAAGCCGCACACCACTTAGTGTGCGGCGATAAAGCGCTTCAGTCTAGCGCAAGCCCAGCTTGGAAGTACATGCCGGCCAAGCGCCCCAACCCTGCGCCGCCTGCACCTTTTGTGCCACGGCAATCTGTTGCTCGCGGGAAGCCTGCCATGCCTCCGGTGCGTACTCGGTGCCACCGAATGCGGCCCAAGTGGATGGAGTGAACTGCAGGCCACCGGAGAAGCCATTGCCGGTATTGATAGCCCAGTTACCGGTGGCCTCGCACTGAGCAATGGAATCCCAGACGGAGCCATCGGCGACAGCCGGAGCAGCAGCACCAGAGTTACCGCCCTCCTCTGGCTTTTCTTCTTCGGCCTTCTTGGTGCCGCGGGCGATGGTGGCAGCCTTAGGCTCTACGGTCACCTTTTCTTTGACGACGTCATCAGATTCCTTGGCGCCGTCCTTCATCACCAGCTTGTGAGTGATAACGCGCTTGCCCTTAACGCCTTCCTCGCGGACCTCTTCGGTGCCCTCTTCCAGCTCCGGGTCATCAACAAAGTTAGGCTCGGCTTCGAACTCTTCCTCAGAGTCATAGGTCGTAGTAGAA
This sequence comes from Corynebacterium kefirresidentii, assembly GCA_002154655.1. Classification (GTDB taxonomy): domain Bacteria; phylum Actinomycetota; class Actinomycetes; order Mycobacteriales; family Mycobacteriaceae; genus Corynebacterium; species Corynebacterium kefirresidentii. Next base: position 42,804 of record NGUZ01000011.1, on the reverse strand, counting down.
ACCTGATCCACCTTGATGGACATGCCATCGGTGACCTTGGTGTCCTTGGACGGGAAGACACGATCATCGTCATCAACGTCGATATTGCGCGCCTTAAGAACGTCCTCGACGGTCTTAGCAGCAATCTTGGTATAAGTTACCTTGCCACCATCATTAATCTTGACGATCTTCGGGGAGACAACCTCTAGGTCCATGCCCTCTTCCAACTGGGCATCCTGGTCCACGTCAGCGTCACCGGACTTGACGGAAGCGCCCTTGGCCACGCCGCTCAAGTTACCCAATAGGTCAGAAACGGTGAGGTCGGTGGTGGACAACTGCTGCTGCACGCCGTCGATAGTCACGGCCACCGGCTTGGCGGTGCGAACGGAGATCTCATCGCCATCGCCCACAGACTCGGACGGTGCCGGGTAGACGATGTCTTCCTCGCTCACCTGAACGCCAGCTGCCTCCAGCGCGCCGTCAACGTCCTTGGCAAAGGTAGCCAGTTCCACCTTGTCGCCGTTAACGTCCACGGTGACATCCTTTTGTGCCGCAACGGCAACGACGCCGCCCACGGCCAAGGTGCCCAAGACGCCACCCGTTGCCAGGCGCAGTGGCAGCGAGCGGGAGTTATTGATGCGCTTGATTTGATGAGGTGACATGCTGAATGAATCTCCGATAGTGCAGGTTTCAACAATTATTAGAGTTTAGGCCAGCAAGAATTTCCGCGCAGGCAATTGCATTGCTCAGATTCGCTGCTGCCGCACCGTGGGTGGCGCTGCGGATCCCTAAAACCTAAACGAACGATTAATAACAATACGATAACAGCAACATAAAGTCGAGAACCAATTCGCCACATGCCTCACTGAGCACACAACCGCCACACCAAACACCCACGCCACCCCTGGCCAGCGGGTTTTGAAATTGTGAAAACCATCACCCAGGAGTTAGCCCAGGCCGTAGACGCGGTCAAAGGTTTCGTTAACCTCCGCCGCGAGCGCCTGCACCGTCTGGTGGCGTACACGGGCGATGCATTCATATGTGTGCCCGATAAGAGCCGGTTCATTGCGTTGCCCGCGGAAGGGTTCTGGCGTCATATACGGCGCATCAGTTTCCACCAGCAGCTGGCCGGCCGGCGCCTTGGCAGCCGCCTGCCGCAGCTCGGCGTTGCGCTTAAAGGTTACGTTGCCGGCAAAGGACAACACGTAGCCACGCTCCAAGGCCTCCTCCGCTACCTTCAGCGGCGAGGAGAAGCAGTGCAGCATGACGGTGTGGGGAGCGGGGGCGTCGGCAAGAATGCGCAGCAAGTCCGCATCCGCTTCGCGGTTGTGGATCATCAGCGTCTTGCCATGGCGAACTGCGAGGTCAATATGCCACCGCAGGGATTCCTCTTGCTGGGCCATGGTCGCGGTGGTCTCCGGCTCATGCTGCACCCAGTACGCATCCAGGCCGGTCTCTCCCACCGCGACGCAGCGCGGATCCGCCACCATCTCTTCCAGCGCTGCCTTGGTCGGCGCATCCAACTCATTGGCGCGCACTGGGTGGATGGCACAGGCAGCATAAACATCCGGGAAGGCATGTGCAGTCGCCAGAGCCGCTGCCGATTCGCGGCGGTCATCACCAACCGTCACCATGCGGCTGATACCGGCGGTGCGTGCGCGATTCACCAGCACTTCATCGGTGTCCTTGTGCGAGAAAAGATGCGTGTGCGCATCAATAAGGCCACTGAGGCCCGGTGCCGGAACGGGAGTGGGTCGTCGCTTCTTTTTAGCCATGCACGCAATTGTAATATTGGCTGCCATGTTGATCAGACCCGCCGGCGTAGCGGATGTGCCCGCCATGACCGAGACCCTCAACTGGGCCATCGCACACACCGACGTCATCTTCCGCGCTACCCCGGCCAGCATCGCAGAGCGCGAAGACTACCTACGCGAGCTGTGGGAAAAGGACTGCCCATGCCTCATCGCGGAGTCCGATTCTGGCGACTACCTGGGGTGGGCGCTCTACCCCCCCTACCGCGATCCGCAGGTATGGACCGGCTGTTATGAAACCACCATCTATCTTTCCCCCACCGCTCAGGGCCAAGGCGTAGGCACTGCTTTACTTGGCGCCTTGGTAAAGGCGGCGCGCGCCGATAAAAAGGTTCATTCGCTGCTCGCCCTCATCGTCTCCACCAATGCGGCATCACTTAAGTTGCATGAAAAGTTTGGGTTTGAAAACGTGGGTATTCTTAAAGAGGTTTGCTACAAGTTCGATCGTTGGCTGAGCCTCACCCACCTACAACTTCTGGTGTAAAGGAATTTCTATGCATATCCGCCCTGCCGAGCTTGCCGACGCCCCCGCGCTCACCGCCATCTACAACGCCGGCTCCGCAGCGAAACCCGCCGCCAACCTGGTCACCTGGCAAGAAGATGTGGCTGACCGTGAAAAGTGGCTCAAGGAGATGTTTGAGGCCGGCTCCCCGGTCTTCGTAGCCGTACACGACGATGAAATCATTGGTTGGGCCGCCTATTTCCAGTTCGTGACCCCTGCTATCTATTACGGCACCGTCGAAGATTCCGTCTACATTGCTCCCTCCGCCCAGGGCAAGGGCGTAGGCTCCGAGCTTCTCGACGCCCTCATGGACTACGCCGCTGATGACAGCTACGTACAGACGATGATCACCTATATCGTCGATACCAACGAAGGCTCTATCGCCTTGCATAAAAAGTTCGGCTTCACCGAGACCGGCCGTATGCCGAATATCCATACCAAAGACGGCGTCCGCCTCGGCCTGGTACACCTCCAGCGCGATTTCCAGCGCTAACCGCCAGGTATTTCCCCGCCGCTCCGCGCCCCTCAGCACTGGAGCACACAAATAGCCGCGTTATGCCCTTAACTTCTTAAAAAGAGGGCGATAACGCGGCTATTTATATGGTGTTACTTGGAGACAGGCGCCCACTCTGGGCCGGTTTCGCCCAACTCTGGATCCAGCTTGGAGATGAGCGGCTTGGGCTTTGCCAAAGCGGTGCCCGGCTCGACCTGGATGCGCTCCCACTTCGCCTGCTGCTGGGTGTAGTCACCCATGATAATCGGATATTCGTGGCCCTCTGGCGGCAAACCAGCGCCCACGAGTTCTACTGGAATATCGTCCTTGACGTCGTGTACCTCCGGCTGGGCTGCCCACACGCCGCTGCGGCCCAAGGTTTCGTGCACCTTCTGCGCGGTAAACGGCAGGTAGGGCGTGAGCATGACATTGCAGTCAGAAACTACCTGGAGGGCAGTCCACAGCACGGTGGCTAGACGCTCGCGCTGGGACTCATCCTTGGCTAGTTTCCACGGCTCCTGGTCTGCAATATAGGCATTGGCCTCGCCGACGACGTGCATGATAGCGGTAATCGCCTGCTTAAACTTGGACTGCTCCAGCAAGCCACCGGCAGTGTCAAAGGTCTCCTCCGCCAGCTGCAGGATTTCCTTGTCCTTTTCTTCCAATGCCGCTGGTGCGGGAACCTCTCCGAAGTTCTTAAAGGCCATAGACACAGTGCGGTTGACCAAGTTACCCCAGCCATTTGCCAGCTCATTATTGATACGGCGAACGAACTCATCCCAGGTAAAGTCCGTGTCGTTGTTTTCAGGGCCAGCCACGGCAATGAAGTAACGCAAGGCGTCGGGTCCAAACTCTGCCAAGAAGTCCTTGACGTAGATGACAACACCCTTGGACGAGGAGAACTTGGATCCAGACATGGTCAAGTACTCGGAGGAGACGATTTCCGTAGGCAAGTTGAGCTCGCCGTACTTGTGGAGTTCCCCGCCCTTGTTGCCCTTACCGGCATAGCCCAAAAGCTCGGCAGGCCAGATCTGGGAGTGGAAGGTGATATTGTCCTTGCCTTGGAAGTAATAGTGGCGGGCTTCTGGGTTTTGCCAAAAGTCCTTCCAGGCCTCAGGTTGACCGGTGCGGTACGCCCATTCGATGGAGGAAGACAGATAGCCGATGACCGCATCGAACCACACGTAGAGTTTCTTGGCGTTATTGTCCTGCCAGCCCTCGACGGGGATAGGAATTCCCCAGTCAATATCGCGCGTCATGGTGCGCGGGCGCATATCTTCAAGCAGGTTCAGGGAAAACTTCAGTACGTTCGGGCGCCAATCTTCGCGGGTAGAAAGCCACTTTTGCAGCTCATCCTTGATGGCTGGCAGATCCAGCAGGAAGTGTTCGGTTTCGATGAATTTCGGGGTCTCGCCGTTGATCTTAGATACGGGGTTGATAAGGTCCACGGGGTCGAGCTGATTGCCGCACTCATCGCATTGGTCACCGCGGGCGCCATCCGCACCACAAATTGGGCAGGTGCCCTCGATATAGCGGTCCGGCAGGGTACGTCCGGTAGACGGCGAAATAGCGCCCTTGGTGGTCTCTTTGAGCATGTAGCCGTTGGCATACAGGCCTTTGAACAGCTCCTGCACCACGGAGTAGTGGTTACGGGTGGTGGTGCGAGTAAAGAGATCATAGGACAGGCCAAGGTTGGCCAAGTCAGTAACGATCTGACGGTTATAGCGGTCTGCGAGCTCACGAACGGAAACGCCCTCTTTATCCGCCTGTACCAATAGCGGAGTGCCGTGCTCATCCGTACCCGAGACCATGAGTACGTTGCGGCCACGCATTCGCTGAAAACGTGCAAAGACGTCGGAAGGAACACCAAAACCGGCCACGTGTCCGATGTGGCGCGGGCCGTTGGCGTAGGGCCAAGCAACATTAACTACTACAGACTCAGTCATGGGTTCTACTTTATCGAAGCCGACTCCTATACACACGATTAGGGCAGACATTTCTCCCGCAGGTGAACTGCATTTTCAGCAGAAAGCGCCCACCGCTTCCCTACCACTAAGGAAACGATGGGCGCTTTTAGAGCAGCCGCGAAGAAAGCGATTTACTTCCGCTTCATCGGGTGCTTCAGGCGTTCGTTGCGGCGCTTCTTCAGAACCTGCGTGCGCTGGTACTCGCGGTGCAGGCGGCGCTCGCGGGCCATCTTGCGCTGGAACTGCTGTGCTTCGCGGTATTCGAGGTAGATAATATCCTCGCTCAACGCTTTGTAGATGGCGAACATCAGTCCAACCACAATGAACAGGAATGGCAGTGCAGCAACGATGGTGACGTTCTGCAGGTTAGACAGTGCATCCTCATTGGCCAAGAGCAGGGTCAGGCCTACCAAGGCAGTCAATCCACCCCACGCGGCGGAAAGCCACGGCTTAGCAGTAGCAGCACCATTTTGGGACATGGAGCCCATCACCGTGGACGCGGAGTCTGCCGAGGTAACGAAGAAGGTAGCCAATAGGATTGCTGCAACGATGCCGGCAACGAAACCGCCAGGCATGGACTGCAGGAGGTTAAACAGCTCTTCCTCGGCAGATTCGCCGGTGATGGATTCGCCGTTTTGCTCCATGTGGATGGCGGTGCCACCGAAGATAGCGAACCACAGGGTGGATACGCCGGCTGGAATGAGCAGGACGCCCAAGCAGAACTCGCGAACGGAACGGCCACGGGAAATACGGGCCAGGAACATGCCCACGAACGGGGACCAGGAAACCCACCAAGCCCAGTAGAAGATCGTGTAACCGGAAAGCCACTCAGCGGCGGCGCCGTTTTCGGACTCGGCGGTGCGGCCGATCATCTCGGTGAAGTAGTTGAGGTAGTTACCAATGGAGCCAGGAATCTGGTTCAGGATGGTAACGGTCGGACCCAAGATGAATACGAAGATCGCCAACACAGCGGCGAGGACCATATTCGCATTGGAGATATACTGAATGCCCTTGCCCACGCCGGACATCGCAGACAGGATGAACGCGAGGGTCAGAACCAACACAATTCCGATAACCACGGAGTTGGTGGGGTTATCGATGATTCCGGATGCCTTCAGTCCGGCCTGAATCTGCAGGGCACCCAGGCCCAGGGAGCAGGCGGTGCCGAAGACGGTGGCGAAGATAGACAGGATGTCAATGAGCTTGCCCACTGCACCATTGGCATTACGCTCGCCAATCAGCGGCACGAAAGCCTGGCTCAACAACTGTTTACGGCCGATGCGGAAAGTGGAGTATGCAATGGCCAAGCCAACGATGGCATAGACCGCCCAAGGGTGCAGTGTCCAGTGGAACATTGCATAGGCCATGGAAGATCCAACGTTGCCGGTTCCCTCGCCTGGGGTGCCGTCACGGTAGTTAGCTAGCGGCTCGGAGGCACCATAGAACATCAGGCCGATGCCCATACCGGCGGCAAACATCATGGCGATCCATGAGGGCGTGGAAAATTCCGGCTCCTCATTAATGCGGCCCAGCTTGATGGAACCGAACTTGGAGGCGGCAATGAAGACAACGAACACCACAAAGACGGTGCCGAAGAGAATATATGCCCAACCAAAGTTGTCGACTACCCAGGTCAGGGCCGAAGCGGAGAAGTTGGCAAAGTTATCCGGGGCAGCCAAACCCCAGACAACGATCGCGGCAACAAGCACGCCGGCGATGCCGACGATGGACCAATCGATTGGCATATTGTCGCGATCGGCCGCAATCTCCACCTCAGGATCGTCGTAGCGCTCCGGGTGGAAACCGTCGGAGTGAATCATATCCTGCAGCTGGCCGGTGGCAGATTGTGCGTCCAGCTGTTCGTCTACAGTCTGATAATTCTCAATAGGCTGCTCGCTCGAAGAAGCCGAAGCCGGCTGCGCCTGTGCGCCGACCGGTTCCTTTCCTTCTTCTGGCACGCCTGTGCCCATATTTTCCGAGTTTGTCATGAACTATACAGTGGTGCGGAACTACTCAATTATCAAACGAAGCGGGAAGAAACTTCGCTGCTCAGCGCCATTTCCCAGGAATTTTCCACGCTAATTTGAACGGTTTTTACGCTTCATTTCCCCATGTAAATAGCGCTTTAAGCTACCCACACGCCCGAACACTATAACAATTCAGTTACAAAGTTTGCTTTAGTGAAGCCATCTACGGGTACCAAAAGTTGTGACTTAATCAGCACGTCGATGGGGGCTAGTCTTTGCGAGCTGCTAAAGCGGCGTCATAAAGCTCGCGGTTCGAAACCTCAGTGCCTTTCGCTACCTGCTTACAAGCGTCCTTTAGCCGCATCCCCGCCGCCGCCAATTCCATCGCCTGGGGAACCAAATCTGCGGCGGTAGCGGCCGCGGCGGTTCCGCCCTCGATCACCACAGTGATTTCTCCCCGTGCCCCTTCGGCCGCCCACTCGGCTAGCTCTCCCAAACTGCCGCGCCGGACTTCCTCATAGGTTTTAGTAAGCTCCCTGCACACCGCTGCTGGACGCTCGGCGCCGAGGATATCCGCGGCCTCGGCTAGAGTTTCGGCTACCCGGTGTGGGGATTCGAAAAAGACGATGGCGCGCTTTTCGTTGCGCAGTGACTCCAACCAGGCCTTGCGGGGGCCGGGTTTGCGAGGGGGAAAGGCGTCGAAGAGGAAGTGACCCACGCCTAGGCCAGACAGTGCTAGGGCCGTCGGCACGGCAGAAGGGCCAGGAAAACAAGTCACGGGAATATCCCGGTCAGCTGCTGCAGCCACAATAGACAGTCCTGGATCAGAAATGATGGGCATGCCGGCATCCGTAACGACGAGGACGGTGCCGGCCGCGGCGGCGTCGATAAGCTGCTGGGCTCGGTCCTTTTCATTGTGATCAAAATTGGACACCACCCGCCCGGAAATCTCGATGCCCAAAGCTTGCGCCAAGTTCCGCACGCGCCGCGTATCCTCGGCCGCAATGACGTCCGCATGCTGCAAGGCATGCATTAAACGCGCGGAGGCATCTCCCACGTTTCCCAGCGGCGTGGCGGCGAGGATGACCCCGCGCGGTAGTGGATCCAGACCTGAAACAGACATATCTCTAGCATTCCATACTCTCTAATGCGCGGGCGCGGTGCCTTGTCGCCTAGACTCAACCAAGTGACTATTGCTACCGCTGCCCCATCGCGCACCACGCACGACACTGTGGCCCCGCCAGCGCCCCGCACTTATCAGTGGGGCAAGGCTGACTGGATAAGCACTAGCGTCGTTGGCGTACTCGCGCTCATTACCCGCTTTGCCGGATTGACCGCGCCCGTATCAAAGGGCACTCCTGTCTTTGATGAAAAGCACTACGTTCCGCAAGCCTGGGACATGGTGCGAAGCTGGGATAACCTCTTCATCGGAGGTATAGAATCCAACCCCGGTTATGGCCTGGTGGTTCACCCACCGCTGGGCAAGCAGATTGTGGCGCTGTCCGAATGGGTCGCTGGCTATTCCCCACTGGGCTGGCGTTTTATGACTGCCCTCTTCGGCGCAGCCACCGTGCTCTTGACGATGTCCCTGGCCCGCCGCGTCTCTTTATCCTGGCAGGTAGCAACCCTGGCTGGCCTCATCGCCGTCTTTGATGGTGTGCTTTTGGTCTCTTCCAAGTTCGGCATGTTGGACATTTTCCAGGTCTTCTTTGTTGTCTCGGCCGCCTGGGCACTTGCTCGCGATCATAATCAGATGCGCGAGCGCCTCCACAGCGCTTTCCTTAAAAATCGTTTGGGCTCCTCCGCCTTCGGACCACGCTTTGGATTCCGCTGGTGGCGACTCCTCGCGGGCGTCTGTCTTGGCCTTTCCCTGGGGGTGAAGTGGTCCGGCCTGTACTTCATCATGTTCTTTGGCCTCATGTCCGTCTTTAGCGATCTTGCCCTGCGCAAGCGCTATGGCGTACGCCGCTACATAGTGGGCACCCTCGTGCGCGATACTCCTGCTGCCCTAGCCTCCCTCGTACTGGTGCCGGTGCTGCTCTACGCCTGGACCTGGCGAGCGTGGTTTTCCTCCGAAACCGCCGTGTACCGCCACGCCAAAGTAGATGGAACGATCGAGGATGGATCGTGGCTGATGCACCTGCCTGAATCCCTGGCAGGCTGGTTCTACTACCATTCCTCTGTCCTAGAATTCCACGCCAGCCTGACTTCCTCCGGTGGCCACCACCACCCGTGGGATTCTAAGCCTTGGGCGTGGCTGGTAGCCGCCCGCCCCATCTTGTACTACTCCTCCACCGACCTGCAATGCGGTGATGGCAGCAACGAGTGCCGCAAGATGCTCTACCTTTTTGGCACGCCGGCTATCTGGTGGCTGGTCATCCCGGCCGTCCTGTGGGGACTGTGGTCACTTATCATTCGTCGCAATCGCAGCTTCCTCATCCCCTTGGTGGGCTTTGGGGCAGGTTTCTTGCCCTGGCTTGCAGCCTTTGACCGCCAGATGTACTTCTTTTATGCCACTGCGTTTATCCCCTTTGTCATCGTGCTCATTGCCTTAGCACTCGGCCAGCTCATCGGCCATGGCAGGCCAGTGCAGTGGGGATGGCTCAAGAGTTTGGCAGGCGGCCCTGTACGCTGGGGAACAATCGCCGCCGTGTTCTACCTAGCCCTGGTAGTGGCGATGTTCTTCTATTTCTCTCCCATTTTGTACGGCTACAAGATTCCAGATTCTTGGTACCACTCCATGATGTGGCTGCCTAGCTGGACCTAGCCGCACGAAAGCGGGGCTTATTGAGGTTGCGCGTTGAGGGACTTCCACCAGGCGCGCACCAAGTAGCCCTTTTCTGCCGCCCAAGCCCACGCCAAGCTGAAGGTCGCCAGCGCGGTAGCGATAAGTAAATATACCTGTTCCATGGTTACGGTGCCCAGCGCAATATCGCGCATGCCGAACCCGAAGAGGAAAGCAAACATCGTGGCCGAGACCGGGAGCAGGCCGGTAAGCGCTGCGGGCCGCCAGGCACTAAAAAATAGGCCACAGGCCATGCCAAAGCGTACGGCTGCGCCTTCCATCAGCAGGTTGGCTCGTTCCGGATCCGCCGTGGGATCTAGAACGTTTCCTTCCTCACCCAACGGTACGAGCCCGGAGGAATGGACGATGAGCACCACTGCCCAGAGCACAAAGATGGCGCCCATGAGCACCATGGCGGCACGCGCAACCGTCAGGTTAGCTTGGCGAGCGCTCGAGGTGCGCCGCCATTCCGGCTCCACGCCGGCCAAGATGACCTCGGAGAGATCCGTTGGCGGCGCCATACCGGATTCCGCAGGCTCCACAAAACGCAATGATCGCGAAAGCGCGGCCGCCTTATCGCGAAAGGCGCGGCATTCGGCGCAGCTTTCCAAGTGTGTATCGATTACGTCCTCTGCCAGATCTGAGTGCTCACCGTCCAGCTGCGCAGAAATCGCCGCTTGGACTTGGCTATGCGTCAACATTGCTGAGCACCCCGTCCATGCTGGCTCGACCGGAGCCAAAAATCACGATCATCAATAAGGACATCAGCAATACCAGTGGGTATTCGATTCCGCCTTCGGCAGCAAAAAGACCATGTCCCAAATGCACAAAGTACAGTGCGCACCCCATCAGCAGGGCGAGCGCGCCGGCCACAAAGGTGGTGAGCAAACCGACGACGAGGAAGGCGCCTCCAACCATCTCCCCGATGGCGGCGATATAGCCGGAAAGTTGTGGCTGCGGCACCCCAAGGGCGGAAAATTGCCCCACGGTTTCGTCCATGCCGGTCATAAACATCTTATCCACGCCGTGTGCGATAAAGATTAATCCGAGGACCGCTCGAAAAATAAGCAAAGCGGCATCGCGTACGGCAGGTCTATTCATGCTGAACAGATTACCCTGAACCCCTCACCCGATGCGAAGGCAATGGCCTACGCCCATACTGCTGGGGATTTCGCCCTTTGCCGGGGAAGGAACGGCATATAGTGACGCGGACTGTTTCAATGGTAACCACGCAGAAAGATTAAAGGAGAACACCATGAGCAAACCAGCTACGCAGTCCGAAGAGCGCACCGCCTTAGTCTATGACGATGATGGACTTGGCCGCCCGCCTTGGGCAATGTCCTCGCCGATGTTGAAGGAGTATTACGACACCGAATGGGGCCTGCCTATTTTTGATGAAGCAGCTCTTTATGAGCGTTTGAGCCTCGAGTCTTTCCAGTCCGGGCTTTCCTGGGCGGTGGTTTTGAAAAAGCGCGAGGCCTTCCGCGCGGCCTTTTGCGACTTCGATCCTGAAAAAGTCGCTCATTTTACCGAAGCGGATGTTGAGCGATTGCTTGGCGACGCCTCCATTATTCGCAACGAGACCAAAATCCGCGCCGCCATCACTAATGCCAAAGCCACCATCGCCCTACGTGAAGAGGGCGGGCTGGCGGAGTTCATCTGGTCCTTCCAACCGCCGGAGAATCTCTACCCCACCGCAATGGAAGATATTCCGAAAAAGAGCTACGAATCCAAGTTGATGTCACGCGAGCTCAAGAAGAAGGGCTTCCGCTTTGTTGGCCCCGTCACTTGTTTCGCACTCATGGAGGCGATCGGCATGATTGATACCCATCTCATCGGCTCTCACCGCCGCGGAACCTCCGGGGTATGGCACGACAGCGGTGTGCCACATTATGGCCTAGCACAGGAATACAACGCGCTCACAAACCCGCGGTCGGCGCCTTCCACTGAACTCCGGAACGCGGCCTGCTAAGCCGGCACCAGTTCCTATCCAGCGCGACGGGCTGCTAGGTCATCGCGCCGGCTATAGCCGTCGGGCCCGGCGTGAGGGCCATCAAAATCGCCGTCTTCCCCATCGTTATAGCGCAGCGGAAGGTGCACAAAGTCAGGGCTTTCGTCATCGATCTCCACGATCACAGCGCCTGGGCGGCGCAAGTTGCGCGGAATCTTCAAAGCTTCATCCTCGGCGTTGCGCACGCCCAGACGGGCGCGGCGCAAGTGGCGCACACGGCGGCGCATCAGGGCTCGTTCCTGACGAACCTGAGCGCGAAGAGCCATCAGATAGACAACTGTGAGCACACCGGCCACCGCAGCCAACCACCAGGTCCAGCCGCCGGCCACGATCCCCAGTGCCACCGTGAGTACCACGGCCACGGCTAGGCCCAGCAGGGTGCGCTGACGGCGCTGGTAACGAGTAACAGACTTTTCCTTTTCTGCTACCGGATCCCAGCCGCCACGGCCCATGCGACGCTGCGCGAATTCCACCTCATCCTCGGACAGGTTGGTATCCATACCGGCGTCGTCTGCTGCAGCGGTTTCCATGAGTTCCCCAGAGTCCTCGGCCTCTGCCTTGTCCACGGATACCGGCTCAGCGTTAGCCGCGCCTTCCGAATCGGCAGAATCCTTCTCAGCGACCTCGGCCTTATCTACGGCACCGGGGTACATAAGGTCCACCGGCGAGGTATAAGTCTCGTCGTAGTCATAGGCATCACTCGCCACGGTAGAGACCGCGGGAGCGCTAAAGACCTCTGCCTCGGCGGCAGCAATATCGGTAGAGTCATCTTTTGCGGCCTGGTCTGCGGCGTCTTCCTCGTCCTCAAGAAGTACGTCATCGGCATCATCGAATTCGGTGTCGTCACCCACTTCCGCCGTATCAGCGTGCTGGGAGGCTGGGACCGCGACTGCTTGGGGCTCAACTGCAGGATCGTCGCCTTCTACAGTCGCTTCCTCGACCAGTTCGCCGTCGATAGTTTCTGCTTCTGGCTGAGTGTCCTCACCAGCTGCGGAGGAAGACGCCGCAGAAAACGCACGGCTGCCGGTACCGAAAGGTTGGGACTTAGCGCGGCGGGCAGCACCGGCAATAGTCACGGAGCGCGAAGAGGGCTTAGTAGCCTCGGCATCCGGTTCATCCACGCGGGTGTCTGCGGCCTCTACTACTTCATAGTCCGCCTCGTCCTGGTCCTCGCGGCGGTGCACATCATCGGCACGCAGGCGTGGACGCCGGCGGCCAGGGACTTTGCCAGAATCTCCTTCAAAAAGGACGCGAGTATCTTCAAAGGCCTCACCAGTATGGCTCATTGGGCGGTTATTCCTGCCCAGAATCCATGGTGCGAGGACGAAGAGCCACACCACGATGATCGCGATAACCGGCACAGCTGTCGACACGAAAAGGACCTTCCCCTTGAATACAGATGATTACTCCACTCTAAACGGTGAAACCGCACCATAGCACCCCAAATTCCCACAAATTACAATGTTGTGACTTCTGTGAAAATTGAGGTCGATATCCCAGCAACTGTGGAGCTATTTCACGCCAACCGGCCAGCCTGGCGCAGGCGCTCGACAGCCGTGGAGGCATAGTCTTCTTTGACTAAAGCCACGTAATGGTGGTCCTGCCAGGCACCGTCTATATGCAGATTGCGACGCAAGTATCCCTCGTGTCGAAAGCCATTGGCGGCTAAGACGCGACCAGAGGCAGGATTGCTCTCTAGATAGGTAGCGGTCACCCGGTGTAGGCCCACCCGTCCAAAGGCGTGGTCCACGCCTAAGGCGGTGGCAGCCGTAGCCACCCCGGCGCCGTGGATCGCGGAATAAACCCAGTAACCAATCCAGCAATCGCGAATGCTGCCATGCTGAATATTCCCCAAGGTGATTTGGCCTACGAATTGACCCTCCACTTCAATGACGAGTGGGACCACCAGTGCTTCACGGGCGGCGGTACGCAGGTACATCAGGTGATTCCACCACGCCTGCTGGCTATGCGCCGCCGCCCAAGGTGCTGCTTGGGTCGGCTCGACTGAGCGGAGGAAGCTTTCATCTTCGATACGTTGGCGCCGCCACTCATGCCCATCAGATCGCAGCAGCGGCCGCAGGCGCATCCGCGCCCCAGAGGGGAAGACAGTAGAAGCGGGAAGCTTAACAAAAGGAGTAGATTCCGGCCATCCCGGATGCATGTCATCCGTGGGGCCGGTAGCGGGAAGGCGGAACCTATCCGCCGCAGTACCGAAGGGATCGAGCATTAGCTACGCTGGGTCAAAAACAACACATCGACCACATCGCCCGGGCGGATTTCCGTTACCTCTTCCGGCACGCGAATCATGGCATTGGCCTCTGAAAGACCGGCCAATAGGTGCGCTGGGGCACCCGCGGCACCGCCCAGCCCTTCCACCAGATAATCCGCGGTTTCCGCATCGCGCATCAAACGAGCGCGGATGAAGCCGCGCCGGCCAGGGCGGGAATCGATGTGGTTCAGCGCGCGGGCACGCACCACACGGCGGTGCGCATTGCGTTTGCCCAGTGCCAAACGAATGAGCGGGCGGATATATACCTCGAAGACCACGAGCGCGGATACGGGATTAGACGGCAGCAAGAAGGTAGGAATGCGTTCCTCGCCCACCAGACCAAACCCCTGGACGGAGCCGGGATGCATGGCAACACGAGAGGTATCGATATCACCGAGGTCATCAAGAATCTCACGGATGGCCTCGGCACCGGCTCCACCAACCGCACCGGAGATGACCAGGACCTCGCTGCGAGCGATGTGCTTTTCCAGCGCTTCGCGGATGCGGCGCGGCTCCCCCTCGGCGATGCCAACGCGATGCACCTCTGCCCCAGCCTCGCGGGCCGCGGCGGCGAGGGAATAAGAGTTGACGTCAAAGACTTGGCCCAGTGCCGGTTCTTGGTCCAAATCAACCAGTTCGCGGCCAAAGGAGATGATGGTGATGCGCGGGCGCGGATAGACCAATACCTTAGAGCGGCCAACCGCGGCCAGCAGGCCGATTTGGGCGGGCCCCAAAACGGTGCCGGAAGATACAGCCACATCGCCAGGTTGGATATCGTCGCCTACCCGGCGAACAAAGTCACCGGAGCGCACCGGGCGATGGGCGGTGACGCGCTTGCGGCCGCGGTCGGTCCACTCGAGGGGCAGGACGGCGTCGGCAAGCGTGGGCAAAGGCGCGCCCGTATACACACGCACGGCTTGCTTGGGCTGCAGGCGCAACGGTTGCTTGGAGCCGGCCGGAACCTCGCCCACCACGGGCAAGGAACGCTCGACCTCCGGTTGCTGGGGTGCCTTCTCTTCTTCCCCCTCCGCAGCCTGCTCCTCCTGCTCCTTGGGTCGGCGTAATCTCAGGCCGCGCTCGCCTCCGATATCAACGGCGCGCACCGCATAGCCGTCGATGGCTGCCTGTGGAAAGCCCGGCAGGGGCTGGTTAGCTTGCACCTCCTCGGCGCACATCAACCCCAGCGCGTTGGAAATACCGATGCGCACCGGCTCCGGCGTGTTCGCCGCATCCGTTACTAGCGCCAACTGGTCATCAACTGAACGCATAAGGTCTATGCCAGCCCTTTCTTCGCTTTCATGTCCTCTGCCCTTGGGAAATCTCCCTAGTTTAGGCCGTACTCATCCTCATACTCGGCCATAATTTGCTTAATCGCTTTATACAGCGTGGGGCCATACTTTTCATCGCGCAGACCAAAATCCACATTGGCGGGGATATACCCACCGGGATTTCCCAAATCATGACGCTTTCCTTGGTGGACTACCACGTGCACGGGCTCGCCTTCCTCGATGAGGAGCTCGATGGCGTCGGTAAGCTGCAGCTCGCCACCCTTGCCTGGCTTAATACGGCGGAGGGCATCAAAAATCTTGCGATCCAATAGGTAGCGACCGGTGGCCACGAGATTAGACGGGGCATCTTCCACCGCCGGCTTTTCCACCATGCCCACGACCTTCTTAACGCCGGGGGCATTGGTATCTTCTACGTCGAAGACGCCGTAGTTATAGGTCTGCTCGCGCGGGACCTCGAAGGCGCACAGCACGCTACCGCCCAAAGCCGCGCGCACGCGAGCCATGTCTGCCATGACGGTGGCAGGCAGCACGATGTCATCTGGAAGCATGACGGCAAAGGAGTCCTCATCCTCGCCCAGCACCTCCTCTGCCAGGCCCACCGCGTGGCCCAAACCCAGGGGCTTTTCCTGCTCCACCGCAACTGGGTGAATGAGCTGATTAGCGCGCTTAACCTTGGCAACCTGCTCGTCCTTCCCGCGGGATTCAAGGGTGTCCACCAGTTCTGGGAAAGCTTCGAAGTGGCGCATGACTTCTTGCTTATCGGGCGCGGTAATCACCGCAAGGCGGCGGGCGCCTACAGAGGCCGCCTCCTCTGCGATGAGTTCGATGCCGGGAGTATCAACAACGGGAAGCAGTTCTTTGGGAACCGTCTTGGTGGCGGGCAAAAATCGGGTGCCCATACCTGCCGCTGGAACTACAACCGTGGTGATTCCGCGGGCGGAATCTTCGCGTTCTATAGCCATGCGTAATAGCGTACAACGCCACATTATTTTCCCGTGCACCGCTACGCCGCGGGGTTATGATTAATTTATGACCTCTTCCATGACTGCTAAGAACGAGCTGCGGGCCCGCTTGGTCCAGGCCCGCCGCGAACTTTCCGCCGAAGACCACGATGCCTTTACCGCTGGCGTGCGTAAGCATCTCGAGTCCGAACTCACCGAGTCCATGACCGTGGCTGCCTACTGGCCTTTGGGTTCGGAGCCGGGCGGCGCCGATTTTGTGCCGTGGCTCAAGGATCATGTCTCCCGCGTATTCTTGCCAATTTCCGGGGAGAATGGCACGTTGACCTTTGCTGAATACCGCGGCAAAGAAGCAATGCGCGAAAGTGCGATGGGGTTGAATGAGCCCCAAGGCCCAAGCTTTGATAGCAGCGTCCTGGCCGAGTGCGATCTGGTACTCGCCCCAGCCATGGCCGTAGATGCCAAGGGCAACCGCATGGGCAAAGGCGGCGGATACTATGACCGCGCACTAGAGCCACTTCCCCACGGCAAGCCACCGGTCTTCGCCATGGTCTACCCCACCGAGCTGCTAGATGAGCTACCTACCGAAGACCACGACCGCAAGGTCGATGCCGTCGTCACCGCTGAGGGCATCACCCGCTTCTAGTTTCCGGGGTACGGGAACCATGAGCGGTTTTGGGCAGTCTAAAAAAGTATGCCCACTTCTCGTTTGCCCCGCCTCGTTTATACACTCCGCACCCCTGGCCACCGCCGCGGCGTAGTAGTGCGCCGCGCCATTGCGGTGGCCCTCCTTATTGCCGCGCTTGTCTCGGCCCTTTCGGCGGCCAAGGAGCTACCGCGCGTGCCCGTTTTTAGCCGCGATCTGCCGGCGGGAGCGGAGCTTGCGCTTGCCGACGTCGACCTAGCCCGGCTTCCTGCCTCCTCCATCCCCGATTCTGCGCTAACGGCAAAGCCAGAAGAACTAAGTGGCCGCGTTATTACCGCCGCCGCCAACAAGGGCGAAGTGATTACCGATGCTCGCCTTCTAGGAGAAGATCTTGTCTCCAGCTTGGTGAGTGGCGCAGGGGCCGAGTCCGGTCGGATGATTCCGGTCAAACTTGCCGAGCCCGATATCATCCCCCATTTGCATCATGGCGATACGGTGGATGTGGTGACCGCAGTTGAGGCGGGGGCGGCTGCCGCAACCCCTACCGCACGCGTTATCGCCTCCGGCGGACGCGTGGTGTCTACCTCCAGCCCGGAAGGCGAGGCTTCCTCGTCGACCGTTTTACTCGCATTGCCCCAGGACCACGCCAATGATGTTGCCGCGGCGTCGTTAAGCCAGCCGCTCACGGTGGTCATAGTTGGTGATCGCGCTCACCCGCAGCAACACTAGACCTTTTCAGCCACAACAGTTGTGGTCAGTTACCGGCTCCATTAAGGTTTCGCAGTGTCCATGGTTTTTACCTACCGTTAGTTATTCCCAGAAAGGTTAGTGCTTATCACCATGCTCAAGGGCTTCAAAGACTTCATTATGCGCGGCAATGTTATCGAACTTGCCACCGCAGTCATCATCGGTTCTGCCTTTACCGCAATCGTCAAATCCGTGACGGATTCTATCATCCAGCCGATCATTAACTCCCTCGGCTCCGCCGAGGTTGGGGCCGTTGGCTTCCAGATCACGGAGGCAAAAAACACCTTTGTGGACTTCGGCGCTGTCATCTCCGCGGCGATCAACTTCCTCATTATCGCCGCAGTAGTCTACTTCCTTATCGTGATGCCGATTAATAAGCTCACCGAGGCCGCTAAGCGCCGCCACGGTGTCGACCCTGAGGCTCCCGCCCCAACCTCCGAGGAGCTCCTGGCAGAAATCCGCGATCTGCTCGAAGCCCAAAATGTCTCTGATACGGACATCCCGGGAACCGGCACTAGCCATTCCTCCCACGCCGCAGAGGACGCAGACTACGGTTCCACCGGCGGCGGCCGCCACCAGGCCAAGTAGCCTTTCGCTATACGCCTGTCGCTGTTCGCAGCACAAAGCCCGCGGTTTCGCTTCCGAGGAAGTAGAAACCGCGGGCTTTTATCTATCCCTTTACTGAGTGCGTGATTGTACTCTTCTCCTTCGCACTAGCCGCCATAGTGTGGGGGCTGGTTCTCGCGGTAGAACTGCTCATCGCGCTGACCAGACTCCCCTTCTGCTGCGGTGGCCGATTCCGCGTCATCAACGTTAACAATCCGATCCTCATCGACCCCGTGGGCAGCCGATGTGCTGGGATTATCAGCACTACGGTCATAATCGGCAGCTTCCGATTGACGGAAGACTCGCCGGCGATTTTTCCGGAACGTCATAGACTATGCCTTGTGATTACTGAACGCTGGATTGTTGCAGCTGCTCAATGAGGTGATGCACCAGCGGTGCCAAGGTAGCCATGCCATCGCGAACCGCAGCGCGCGACGAGGCAAGGTTGACCACTACAGTCGAACCAGAAACGCCCGACAAGCCGCGGGACGTGCAAGCATCCACCGCGCCGCAGGCTTGGCCGGAAGAACGCAGCGCCTGGGCCACGCCCGGAACCATCTTGTCAATGACGGAGCGGGTAGCCTCCGGGGTCTTGTCGCGCGGGCCTACACCGGTACCACCCACGGTCAGCACCAAGTCCACGCCACCGACCACGGCGGTCTCAATGGCCTGGCGAATCTTGGACTTCTTGGAACGCACCACGATGGCGCCATCGACACGGAAATTAGCCTCCGCGAGCAACTCATTGACCAACTGAGAGGTGCTATCGGATTGCTCCCCAGGGTGATCGGTGACTATAACGATGAGAGCGCGGCGCGGGGCGGCTAGGCTATCCTCCTGCTCGCTCGCTAGCAGGAAGGCATCATCGGGTTCGGCAACATCCATCAAGGAATCGTGCTTGCCTTCGCCCTCCGGTCGCCCGGAGTCGGTCAAGTCCTGCTGCAAATCTGGCATTATTCTCCTTAAATTAAGGCAGTAGGGCCTTTCGGCGGTGTGAGGTACGGTGCATTCAGCACCTCATGAGGTCTTGCACAGTAATTTACTCGCCTGAGAGGGTTACCTCTACCTGACGAGGCTCATCCGAGTCTTCGCGGGTAACCTCCAAGGTCACTGTCGCGCCAAAATCTTGCGACCGCGCCGCCGCAATCAAAGCATCGGCGTTTTCAATCAAGCGATCATTGACGCGGGTGACGATGTCACCTTCCTTCAGGCCCGCCTTATCTGCTGGGCCACCTGGCTCAACCCCGGCGATACGGGCACCATTGCCGTCGTCACGCGCCAGCACCTTCACGCCTAGGGTCGGGTGAGTGACCTTGCCATCATTAATGAGCTCGTCCGCCATGCGCTTGGCAAAGTTCGACGGGATGGCAAAGCCCAGTCCGATGGATCCGCCCTCCCCGGTGGAATTACTGGACAGCGAAGCAATCATGGAGTTCATGCCCACGATATTTCCGTCCCGGTCCACCAGTGGACCGCCGGAGTTGCCCGGGTTGACCGCGGCATCAGTCTGAATGGCGTCAATCAAGGAAGACTCGCCGCCTTCTTGAGAGGCGCGCACCGGGCGGTTCTTGGCCGAAACGATACCGGAAGTCACGGTCGCATTAAGGCCCAGAGGAGAGCCCACGGCCACAACCTCTTGCCCCACGGCGACGGAATCAGAATCACCGAACTGCAAGAACGGCAGGTCTTTGACATCCTTTATCTTCACAATGGCAACGTCAGTATTCGCATCGGAAGCCACCACGTCAGCGTCATGCTTGCTGCCGTCGTTCATGGTCACCTGCATCACGCCGCCGTGCTCAGCGCCTGCGACAACGTGGTGATTAGTCAACACGTAGCCGTCCGGGGAGATAACGGAACCGGAGCCTTCTGCCCCGCCCGTCCGGGTCATCGTCTGGATAGAAACCACCGCCGGCAAAACCTTGGAGGCTACCTCTTCAACGGAGCCCTTTTCTGGTTCTTTGCCGGTGCTGTTATTGGCCGGCTGGGCCTTGAGTGCCTCATTGACCACTGACGTATCGTTGTTGCCTCCCCCAGAATTCATACCGACCACGGCTCCAGCGATTGAACCCGCGGCGATTGCGGCTACGGCAGCCAAGGCAGTTGCGGCGCCGAGGCCAATCTTTTTCTTTTGTTCCGGTTGCGGGGGCAGCGGGGTGACCATCGGACCTTCCTGACCCTGAGTATTAAAGCTTTGGGTCTGCGGGCCCTGCGGGTACGGCGCCTGTGAACCTAGTGCGCTGGGATCAGCTCCTTCTGCACCGCCGCGCGGCTGGTTCCAGCCTTGTGAATACGAGCCAGTCCCATATTCCTGCGCGCCGGCGTCGCTGCTATAGGGGCCGGCGGTGCCAGCGTTTGCGTTTGGTTGCCCGGTGTCTCCAAAGTTCGGACCACCGTGTACCGGCTCGGCCTTACCCGGCCCTTCTTGGGACGTTCCCTCCGGGAAGGAACCATCAAAGCCGCGGTAATCGTCATTCCTCATGTTCATGAGAAAACTATGCCTCACTTCGCTTAGTCAAGACTGTTACTGATCTGCCAACCTACTAGGAATTCCTGAAAGGTAGCTGTACGCGATTACCAGTATAAAGGGCCGCAGCCTACCCTTGGTTAAACCAGCGTTGAGCAAAGATTTCACCGCGATCGCTGGGATCTTCATTGCCTCCCGGCTGCCCCTCATGCGGCTCTGCCAAACCATCGACAAAGATTTCTCCGGACACGGGCTTTCCCGGCAGGACTACTTCCATGCGCGTGCCACCATCATTGGACTCACGGATCGTAATGGTGCCGTCGTGGCGCTCAATCACCGATTTCACGATAGCCAGGCCCAAACCAGAGCCAGGCATAGAACGCGCCTCTGCCGAACGGTAGAAGCGCTCGAAAACCTTCTCCCGCTCCTCCGGCGCAATGCCTGGACCGGAGTCATCAAAGCGCAGGCGCACCTCGTGGGAAGATAGCTGTTCCATGGACACGCGTACCGTGCCAGTAGCCGGCGACCACTTAGCCGCATTGTCCATCAGATTCAACGTAGCGCGGCCCAATGCGAAGGGGTCACCATCCAGCTCCCACGGGATAAAGCGCACCAGAAATTCCACGTCCGGGCGGCGGCGACGGGCACGCTCTAAGGAAGACATCATGACCTCGCACAGGTCCACCGGTTCCGGTTCTCGTTCGTTGCCATCCTCGCGTGCCAAGTCAACGAGGTCACCAATCAAGGTGGAGAGTTCGTTCATCTGGGACATGACGTCATCTTCAAGGTCCTTGCGGTCCTCATCGCTCATGCCAAAGCCGCCACCGGCGCGATTAAGCATCATCAAAAGCTCAATATTGGTACGCATTGAGGTCAACGGCGTCTTCAGCTCGTGCCCGGCATCGGCGACGAACTGGGCCTGCTGCGACCGAGATTCTTGCAGCGCCTCCAGCATCTGGTTAAAGGATGTGGTCAGCTGAGCCATCTCGTCATTATTGGATACTTCGATGGGGCGCAGATCATTGGTCTGCGTCACGTAATCCACTGCGCGTTTCAAGCGCGCAATGGGTTGCATGCCGGTTTTGGACACGATGAGACCAGCAAAGATAGCGAGCAAAATGCCAAGCGCAACAATAATCAGCAAAACCGTGCCGAGGATGGCGATGAATTCTTGGGTCGGAGCCAGAGATTGCGCAACGATAACGGTAGAGCCTAGATCGTGGCGTTTGGCCAGAATACGCTCACCGCCGACCGTACGCACGGAGGTATCTGTATAGTCTTCCGTCCGATGGAAGTCTCCACCGAGGGGAATAGTATCGCCATAAGACAAGCTCGTGGAGGGCGGCGATAAGGAAACGCGCGTATCAGGGTTATAGGACTTAAATTCGTCAATTTCCTGATCCACGTTGTCGATAAACCGCGGGTCCTGGCTCTTGCGCAACAAGGCATCCGCTTTGGCCTCCAAGCGGTCATCTACGGAGGCATTCAGGGACATAGATACTACCCAGTACGTTGCCAAGGTCATTAAGGCAACGGCTACCGCCACCACAAGGCCAGTAACAGTAGCAAGGCGCCACCGCAGTGGCGCCCGTGAAGCCCAGCTCCCTTGACTTTCAGAGAACTCACTAAGAGGTGTGGGCTGTGCTTTCCCGGAAGCCACTGCAGGGGAAGCGGGCTTCCTTAAGATCACGGATGAGACTCCCTCAAGACATAACCAACGCCACGGACAGTGTGGATAAGACGCGAGTCGCCGTCTCCCTCCGTCTTCTTACGCAGGTAGCCAATATAGACCTCGAGCGCGTTGCCAGAGGTAGGGAAATCATAGCCCCATACCTCCTCCAGAATCTTGCTACGAGAAAGCACCTTGCGGGGATTTTCCATAAGGAGCTGCAGTAGGGAAAATTCGGTACGCGTCAAAGAAATTGCGCGGCCGCCGCGGCTTACTTCACGGGTATCAGCGTCGAGTTCTAGGTCTTCGAAGCTAAGCTTGCTCTCCACCGGAGCCTCGGCAGAGATAGAATCTGCGGAAGCGCGGCGAACCAAGGAACGCACGCGCGCCAAGAGCTCTTCCAGTGCGAATGGCTTTGGCAAGTAATCATCGGCGCCAGCATCGAGGCCAGCTACGCGGTCCGATACACCATCGCGCGCAGTCAGCACGAGAATCGGACGGTCCCAGCCTTCACTGCGCAGGGTGCGGCACACCTCAAGGCCATCCATGTTTGGCATCATGACGTCCAGAATCAGCAATTCTGGATTCTCAGAGCGCACCGTCTCCACTGCCTCTAAGCCGTCGTTAGCAGTCAGCACATCGTAGCCGTTGAAACGCAGGGAACGGCGTAACGATTCACGGACGGGTTGTTCATCATCCACCACAAGGATTTTCATGGTTCTAATTATTACTGATGAAAGGCAACTTCATGAAGTTATGAGAAATATTTACCCCCATAGCCCCCCAAATAATACTTAAGGTAGCAAAAATCCCCGCTCAACCCTCCTACAGAGAGCGAACGGGGAAAGTGCGAAACGAGCTTAGAACTGCTCTACGTCAACTAGGCCCAGCTTGGCAGCCTTGACCAAGCGGCGCGGGATGCGGACGGTCTGTCCGTCGATGGTGACTTCCTGGAGGGCCACGTTGTCAGCCTTCCACTGGGAACGACGTGCGTGGGTGTTCGCACGGGACTTCTTAAACTTAGGAGTTGCCATTTTCTATTATCCTCCTTACGCGTTCTTCTTCTTGCGGCGAGCCATGCCACCGAAGCGCTGGTTGAAGCGCTCGACGCGGCCGGCGGTATCCATAACGCGCTGTGCACCAGTCCAGAACGGGTGGGACTCAGCGGTAACGTCAACAACGATCAGTGGGTACTCGTTGCCATCTTCCCACTCCACGGTGCGGTCGGAGGAAGCGGTGGACTTAGTCAAAAAGGAGTGACCGGTACCAGCATCACGGAAGACTACCGGGTGGTAATCCGGGTGAATATCTTTCTTCATATATATTCCCTCAGGGTTGGACTACGGGTCGGTTCCACTCACCTATGGAGCGGATCGTGCCCGAGTTGGGACGTACAAATTTCACTCTGCTAACCGCGTGCCGTGCAGCACGGGTCAACAACCTGAATTATCCTACAGTCAACTACCCCAGATGCGAAATCCCCACCCCGCTCCGACCACTCATTTCACACCAGTTTCTTCTAACACGTATGGCGGGGCGTTACAGCCAAATGCCACCCCACAACCACAAACAGCCCCACCAACCACAGCAAGGTAGCGATTAGGTAATTCGCGCCCAAGGTTGTAAGATTTTCCCTTGCTGTTGTCAAAATATACGTTTTACGCCCCGTCTACTGGCGTTCGACGATGGCGCCGCACCCGCTCACACCTCACTTTTGAGCACTGCCACCCTCACTCGGCAGTCGGCGTTTCATTGTCCATAGCCATGATGTGGGCGGCTAGGAGAAAGAAGACCCATGTCGGCTATTTGCCAGGTAACGGGCCGCAAGCCGGAATTCGGCAAGCAGGTCTCGCACTCGCACCGCCGCACTTCGCGCCGTTGGAACCCCAACGTGCAGCGTCGTCGCTACTACCTGCCCTCTGAGGGCCGTACCATCACCCTGAATGTTTCCACCAAGGGCATGAAGATCATCGACCGCGATGGCATCGAGTCCGTTGTGGCTAAGATTCGCGCACGTGGGGAGAAGATTTAAGTATGGCACGTAACGATATCCGCCCAATCATTAAGCTGAAGTCCACTGCGGGCACCGGTTACACCTACGTGACCCGTAAGAACAAGCGCAACAACCCGGATCGCATCACCTTGAAGAAGTTCGATCCGATTGCCCGCAAGCACGTCGAATTCCGCGAGGAGCGATAATCAATGGCTAAGAAGTCCAAGATCGCTAAGAACGAGCAGCGCAAGGAAATCGTCGCCCGCTATGCGGAGCGTCGCGCTGAGCTCAAGAAGATCATCAAGAACCCGAACACCCCGGATGAGGAGCGCCTGGAGGCCCAGTTCGAGCTGAACCGCCAGCCTCGTGACGCTTCCCCAGCCCGCGTACGTAACCGTGACGCTGCCGATGGCCGCCCACGCGGTTACCTCCGCAAGTTCGGCCTGTCCCGTGTCCGTATGCGCGGCATGGCTCACCGTGGTGAGCTGCCGGGCGTTCGTAAGTCCAGCTGGTAAAGGGGTAATTGCACAATGGCTAATAAGCGCAATAACCAAAAGAAGTTCCGTATGGAGCAGAGCCGTCGCCCGAAGAAGAACCCTTTGAAGGCTGAGGGCATCGAGAAGGTGGACTACAAGGACACCAAGACTCTGCGTCTGTTCATCTCGGATCGTCACAAGATCCGTTCCCGTCGCGTCACCGGTCTGACCCCGCAGCAGCAGCGTCAGGTTGCTACCGCAGTCAAGAACGCACGCGAAATGGCTCTCCTGCCGTTCACCACCCGCTAAACAGTAGCTGGGTATCAACAGCGCACTTTTGCCGCTGGCAAGTGTGACACGGTAAAAGATCCATAGACTATCGCCGCCTCCCTCCTCGAGGGCAGGCGGCGATAGTCGTTTTCTCCCTCTTACTCCCGCCTTTACACCCAGATATTCAGCCCACGCGGCCAAGGTGTTAGATTTAAAGCATTCGTGCGCCCCGCAGCCACTGGGGGAAGCACCGGCTTCGCACTAGTGAAAGGCAGTGAGCTATGGCCCTACACCAATCCCTACTCGATCTCTCCGAGCTTGCCCCGCACTGCCAGTCTCGCGCTACGGCCCGCGGGCTGCTCGCAGAGGCCCAAGATATCTTGCGCAATGCGGTCGCTCACCAAGATAATGAGATTGAATTGGCTCACTGGTATTCCCACTTGTTGGTAGATATCGTTCGCTCCCCTGGGGTCAACTCACCGGTACGCCTTACCGGTGCTGCCGCTCGGGGTGACCAGCTGCCATCTATGCCTGTGGAATGGATTGGCCAGGATTCCGATCTCCAGGAAGTCTTTTCTGATGTCGGCCTCCAGGCTCACGAGGCCGCCGATTCGATTGCCGCGCGCGTCGATGCCGGCCTTCCCCTGGGAAACGGCGGAGAACAAGCGCTCCTAGAAGAAGCTTTGACCAAACGCCCGCCTACGCTGAAAATGGTGGACGGTCTGCCGGACCGAGATGCAGCTGTGGACATCAAGGCGACACTGCTCTCCCCCATTGCAGCTATCGCTCGCTGGGCGGCGCCGGGGCCTCGCCCGACGGTAGATCGCCTGGCGATTGGCGTTGAGCGCGCTGTCCTCACCGCCACCGACGCAGAGTCTTTGGATCTAGCGTGGCGTACCGGCTATGCATTAGAGTTGCGCCGTTGGTACGAGCGCGTCAGTGACCGCCCAGCCACGCTGCGGGATCTTCCGCCGTTGGATCGCACTGCTTATGGCTCGGCGTGCCGTATTGTCTCGGCCGTGTTTGAGTCCATTACGCAGCGGGCAGAAGAATATAAATAGTCCCTAAGGTGCGGATTCGGAAGCAGTACCTAGTCGGGCATAAGATTGTACAGTTGGTAATTAAAAGCAATTTCTTCTTGTGAAAGGAGGCGTCCCACCGCATGGCAGGCACTGTCGGTAGGCCGCGTAAACACAGCCCGCGGCGCAGGGGAAACAGCGCCCGAGAGGAGATCTTGGACGCCTCCTCCGAGCTTTTCACTACTCAAGGGTTTGCTACTACATCCACGCACCAGATTGCAGATGCGGTTGGCATCCGCCAGGCCTCGCTGTATTACCATTTCCCGTCCAAGACGGAGATTTTCCTTACGCTGCTCAATTCCACCATCGAACCATCCTTGGAGTTGGCCGATGAGTTGGCCGGCACTGATGCTGATCCGGCTCAACGCCTGTGGTCTTTGGTCGCCGCGGAATCACGTCTATTGCTTACCAGCGGCTGGAACGTGGGGCGCCTATATCAGCTGCCGGTGGCTAATTCTCCGGAGTTTTCCGAATACCACGAATCGCGCGACCGCCTGCAGAATCATTTCCGCTCTACCGCAACCGCCATTGTGGGCGAGGAGGATCCCCGCGTGGAGCTTCCCTTCCACATTGCGCTATCCGTCATCGAAATGCGGCCCAATAACGGCACCCCGCCGTTCGACGCTTCCCAGTCGGTGCCGGAGACAGCCGCTATGCTTGCCGACGCCGCCTTAGCCGTCCTCGGCGCCTCCGTTCCCGATAACGCCGAGGAAACTACCCTCGAGCTTTTGAAGAATCGCAACGACTCCATCTCCGCAGCCGCCGCAGCAGCGGCCGACCGCAAGAAGAAGTCGCGCTAACCCCTCATTAGCGCTGCCACGACTCCGTGAACTCTCCCGTGGCGGCCAATCCGCCTCCTTCGCGCACGCTGACGCCACTCGGGGTCACCACGATAATCGAGGGATCCGCATTGACGTAGTAGTTATTCCCGTCTTGGGTAACGTCGCTCGTTTGGAACTGTCCGTCAAACATCGACGAGCGATAGAATTTGACTCCACCGCCGGTTTCACAAATGATGACCCTGCCGTCCGGCCCAGAACCGGCGAATAAGGCACGCTCAAAGCGCTGACAGTTGGCGTAACCGCCATCCAGCCATCCGTACTCGTTGAAATTGGAAATATAGTTACCCACACCACTCTTCTGACCCCCGCCGGAAGAAGATGGTGATTCCTGCTTTTCTGTCTGCGTGACCGTGACGACCGGCGGTTCCTTAGGCGCTTCCTCTTCCTTAGTTGCGGTCTTTTGAGCGTCCGTGTTCTCCTCTGCGTTGTCGGCTTCCTCATCGGAGTTATTAACCGTAGTCATACCGCCACCTTCGCCTTTAAAGCTAGGGGCAGCTTCATCCTTGGCGTTGCTGCAGCCGCTAAGCGCGAGGCTAGCGGCCACGAGTGGGACGAACCCCGCGGCGATAAGTGAGCGGAGGCGAGAGCGATAAGGCATAAGCTTTCCTTTCTAATGACAGGCCTAGCAGGCGGGGCTGGGCCACTGCGTATCAGCTTGAGCGAGGTCTTCGGCAACGGATGTAAGAACCGCCTGAGCGGAGGCGTACTGGCCATCAGGGGACGAGGCAATCATTGCTACGGCAACGTCGTGCCCACCCAACCGGACGATACCCATCTGGCGCACGTCGTAGGCGCCAGTGGGGCTCGGCCCCCAGCCACCCTTCATAAAGGAGCCTGGCAAGGCGCGTAGACCGTAGCTTTGCGCGGGATCGGCGGTACCCATGGCGTCGATAATCGGCTGAGCTCCATCCACGCAGCGCAACCCAGCCATAAACTTAGCCTGGTTGCCCACGCTCCACATGGTCTGACCAAAGGCAGTAAATTCCGGGCGGGTGACCTGGGATTGGACTTGGGTGGCGGTATCGCCTGCCTCCGCAATAACGCTTTGGGCGGCGTGTGCGGCCACGGTCGGCTCCCCTAATGCTGCCCACGCGGCCTTGGCGGCCTCGTTATCGGAGTAAGTAATTGCAGAGGACACCAGCTGGCTATCGGCAACACCCGTACGATGCGCCGCAATAAGCACGGGCACCTTGGAGGTTGACCACGCGGCTTCGGGAGCGGTGCGCCCAGCCTCGACGGTAGAGGTGCCATCGGAGACCGCAATGCCCACATTTCCGTGTTCTGCCACAATGCGATCAAGTACGGCTTGAACGTCATCGGCAGGGGCTGCGACCGGAGGTTCCGTGGAGTCGGACGGGGCGCGCTCGGCAGCAGGGGCTGCGGATGAGGACGCAGTCGTTGCAGACGTGGTCTCTCCGTACAAGGGATCGGCCGTGCCGCGTGCCTCGGTATTGACAAAAGTAGGGGAATTATCCGCTGCATCCTCAGCGCTTGCGCACGCGCCCAGGGAGAGTGCGCAGGCGCTGAGGGCAGCTGCCGGGCCCCAGGCCCGGCGGATAGGGAACGTCATGAAAACTAGCTTAGGCTAGTGGGCGAAGTGGCGGGTACCAGTCAGGTACAGCGTAACGCCGGCTTCCTTGGCCGCCGCAATGACTTCCTCGTCACGGATGGAGCCGCCAGGCTGGACTACGGCCTTCACGCCGGCGTCGAGAAGCACCTGCAAGCCATCGGCGAATGGAAAGAAGGCATCGGAAGCAGCGAAAGAGCCCTCGGTGCGGTTGGCGCCATCCGCCAGGGTATTAGCGCGCTCGACGGCGAGCTTGGCAGAGTCAACGCGGTTGACCTGGCCCATGCCCACGCCCACGGTGGCATTGTCCTTAGCCAGCAAAATCGCATTAGATTTCACCGCGCGCACGGCGCGCCAGGCGAACTCGAGCTCGGCCATATCGGACTCGCTGAGGGCCTCACCTGCGGCCAGGGTCCAGTTTGCTGGGTCATCCCCCTCGGCCTGGTAGGTATCTGGTTCCTGGGTGAGCACACCGCCAGAGATGTACTTGCGCTCTTCCTGCTGGTTCTCGTGTTCTGCTTGCAGCACGCGCAGATTCTTCTTGGCCTTGAGGACCTCGATAGCGCCGTCCTCATAAGAAGGAGCGACGATGACCTCGGTAAAGATTTCCTTGACCTGCTCGGCCATCTCCACAGTGACCTCGCGGTTGACGGCGATGACGCCGCCGAAGGCGGACATCGGGTCACACGCATGCGCCGCGCGATGGGCGGCGGCGATGGACTCTTCAGAAACGGCAATGCCGCAAGGATTGGTGTGCTTGATAATTGCAACGCAGGGGCGCTCGTGATCCCACGCGGCACGCCAGGCGGCATCCGCATCCTGGTAGTTGTTGTAGCTCATCTCCTTGCCATTGAACTGAGTGGCATTAGCAAGGCCTTTGGAGCCGATGCGGGTAACGGTGGCCGCCTGGTGAGAGTTCTCGCCGTAGCGCAGCGGGGTGGTTTGCCCCTCCTCGCTGAGCTGATCTACGAACCACGCGGAGACGGCCGCATCATAATCCGCGGTGTGCAGGAAAGCATCGCGGGCAAGGCCGCGGCGCTGCTCCAAGGTGAAGCCACCGTTGTTGACGGCCTCCACGGCCTCACCGTAGCGGGAAGGATCTACCACAACGGCAACAGACGGGTGGTTCTTGGCGGCCGCGCGCACCATGGATGGGCCGCCGATATCAATCTGTTCCACACAGCCATCGAAGTCCGTGCCCGAAGCCACGGTCTCGCGGAAGGGGTACAGGTTGACCACGACGAGCTGGAAAGGTTCTACCTCGAGCTCGGAGAGCTGGTTGAGGTGGTCGTCCTTGCGGGTATCGGCCAGGATGCCGGCGTGTACGCGCGGGTGCAGCGTCTTGACGCGGCCTTCCAAGCACTCTGGGAAGCCGGTGAGCTTTTCTACCGGAGTGACCTCGATACCTAGGTCCGCGATCTTCTTCGCGGTGGAGCCGGTGGAGACGATTTCCACGCCTGCCTTATCGAGGGCGCGGGCCAGATCCTCCAGCCCGGTTTTGTCGTACACGCTGATAAGGGCGCGCTTTACCTGCTTGCGGTCTTCGCTCATGAGGAGGATTAAGCCTTTCGAAAAGTCTTAGTCTGCGAGTTGAATAATAAGTTCCTCATTGTGGACGTCTGCTGCGCGCAGTACCTCCACGATGAGATCGCGCTCTACTTGTTTGATGCGCTCGTGGAGAGTGGACTCATCATCGTCCGCCATGATGGCTACGGATCGCTGCGCGATGATGGGTCCGGTATCCACTCCCGAATCCACAAAATGGACGGTAGAGCCGGTGATCTTCACGCCATAGTCTAGGGCGTCGCGCACGGCATGCGCTCCCTTGAAAGCTGGCAGCAGCGCCGGGTGGGTATTGATGGTGCGGCCTTCGAAGCGGTCGAGAAATTCCTTTCCCAGGATCTTCATAAAGCCCGCAGAAACAACAACGTCTGGCTGCGCAGCATCTACTGCGTCAACCAGACGTTGATTCCATTCGGCGCGATCGGCACCCAGCGCCACGACTTCGGTATCGATCCCGTGGTCCTGTGCGCGCGAAATACCGTGGCATTCCTTATCCGCCACCACCTTTACCACTTGGTAGTGCCCTGCTTGGGCATCCACGATGGCTTGCAGCAGTGAACCCGTTCCAGAAACGAGCACCACCACTCGGAGGCGTTCAGGGTCAGCGGTATAGCGCGGAGGCATCGGTGAAGTCACGCGCTATAGCCTAGTCTCTCTCCCCTTCCGCGGAGGAATTTTCGCTCGAGGAAGCCTGCTCGCTCTCCCCCATTTGGCCCTTGAGCTGTTGGCTAACCGGCTTGGCGACGCCCCTTTTCTTCTCCTCAGCGTCCTCAGGTTCGTCCGATTCCTCGTGTTTCTCAGATTCCTCCGGTTCCTCCTGCTGCTTCGCCGCATCCTCAGCCGGGGTGCCTTCTTCCCCATCCGCGGCTGCGTCAGGGGCGGCGTCATCGGGCTCGTCCTCAACTACTTCGGCGTCAACGATCTCCGGATCGGTAACGGGCTCGCGCTCCGGTTCAACTGGGGTCTCGTCGGCTTCAGCGACGGCCTCAGGGGCGTCGTCTTCAGCGGCATCCGAATCGGGAGTATCAGGGGCCGTGACACGTGCCGTGCGCGCCGCGCGCCATGCCACAAAGGCAAAACCTGCGGCAACGGCGCTGCCGAAAACGGCCATCCACAGGGCGGTTAGGCCTGCGGCGGTCCATAGATTCGGGCCGGTGGCGCCGTAGTAGCCAAGGTCGCCGCTGACAAGGTAGCAGGCAATAAACATGACTACCGCGGAGGCCACCGTGGCTACTAGTACGTCCTGGAAGCTTGGCCGCTTTTTATATAAGGCGTAGATTGCGGCGCCGAGCGGGACAAGTAGAAGCACTACGGCCCAGCTAGGCGCGGAGGCCGGGATTCCACCGGTAATCGGCAGCGGTGGCAGCGGCACGAGGTGGGCACTAAAGAGGCTGACCGAACCTTCGCCGATGGAAAACTCTGAGCCCACCACCACCGCAGCGGTGCTGACGATGGCATTGGGAATGTATAGCAGGCTCACTAGCACTAGCCCGGCCACACCTAGACCGGAGACCCTGGGATATTCGTCCATCATCTCGCCCTGGCGAGAAATATTGAGGAGGAAAACCACCACAAAGACTACGGCGGCGCCAATGGCTAGGTAGCCGAGGTAGCGAAGGGCGATCTGAGTGGCGTCGACAATCTGGCGCGGCACCCCATAACGCTTGGCCAATGCCCGCCACAAGCGCGAGCCCATACCGGCTGCCATGGCAGCAAGATGTAGGACGATAACCCGCAGCAATGCCTGTGCCAGGTTAGGCGGGGAGACATCATAGACCTTGCCCGCGTCCCAAAGCATCAGCCAGGCGATGATGGTAAAAACCGCTGGCACGCCAAGTACGCAGCTGAGAAGAATAAGCAAGTCTTTGACGCTGACCTTGTGCTTAACCGCGTTGCGCACGCGGACCGCCACCACCGCAGCCAAGATGAGCGCGGGTAAGGCGGGCAAGAAAGACATGTGCACTTCGGCCGCCGAAACTGGCGCGAGGTTAAAGACCATCCATGACTCCGCCACGATGGTGTACCACCACGCCATGGGTGAGCCGGCCAGCATAAGACCACCGAGGGCAATGGCCATAATGATAAGGACAATGACCACGTTGGGCACTGCCGCCGTGATAAGCATGCGTCGGATGCGGCCTGCCCTAGTCAGCGGCGCAGGAGTACGGCGCGCTTTGGCTTTAGATCCGGCCTTTCGGGCGACACGTTGCGCCGATCCAGAGGGCTGGCGGGCCCCGCTGGGATGGGGCGCGCGTGGGGTGCGCTCCGTGCGCACCGTCCTGCCCCGCGCCTGGCTACGCGGGCGGGGCGTTGACCGAGAATGGGGGCTGGTGTTTTTGTTCATCGGCGTCCACTTTGCCACTTTCCGGCAGCAGATCTGGGGTGGCGCGACGAGGTAGCCATAAAATCACCGGCGACACCCCTGCACCTTGACCATACATATATATTAGGAGTATAAAATCCACCCTGGTTTCACACCTTTAACTCTGGCTGCAGTAACATGAATGGAAAGTCATCGGTTTTATATGACCCACACGCAGCCCGAGTGGGATCTTGGTCGCAGTAATAATATGCCATTCGGATTATGTTGCCTGCTCGTGGGCAATTCCCTCGAGCAACGCCTAAAAATTTCTTAATTTGGGTTGCTGTTATCTTTTCGAGACGCTACTGTTACATCTCGTTGGTAACAAGAAGGTCACAATCTCGTAACTAACTCGGTGGGGACGTAACACTCAGATTGCGCAGATTGTGAAAATGACGAAAGAAGACCTAATGCGAAGCAAAGTTCAGCGTGGCGCCGGTCGCCATCGCAAGATTGTCACCTCGCAGACCGCGAAGGGCCGCATCGCCGTCATGACGGTTGCGGCAGGTGCCGTATCCACCGCCGGCGTAGGTGGCGCAGCCGCTGCAAACATCCAGTCTGATGATGCGGCCACCACCAAGACGCAGTCCGTTGACTTCGAGCTCGCCTCTGACTCCACCCAAGCTGAGGACGCTGCTGAGGCCCCCGTTGATACCACTCCGCAGATCCTCAATGTAGCTGAAGCAAAGCCGGTTGCAGATCTATCCGATCAGCTCAACAAGGCCATCCAGGCTTCCGAGGAGCGCGCCGCCGCTGACGAAGCCGCTCGCGCACCGTCCGTAGCCCGCCCAGCCGAGGGCGCATTCACATCCCCATTCGCTATGCGCTGGGGCACCTTCCACAAGGGCGTCGACATCGCCAACTCTCCCGGCACCCCAATCCTTGCCGTCATGGATGGTACGGTCATCGACTCCGGTCCAGCTTCCGGCTTTGGCCAGTGGATCCGCATCATGCACGACGACGGCACCATGACCGTTTATGGTCACATGCAAACTCTTGACGTGGCCGTTGGCGAGCACGTGCATGCCGGCCAGAAGATCGCCGGCATGGGCTCGATGGGCTTTTCCACCGGCTCCCACCTCCACTTCGAAGTTCACCCGAACGGTGGCGAGGCAATCGATCCGCAGCCTTGGCTGGCTGAGCGAGGCATCGACCTCTAAGACCCCCACCCCAACACCTTCTTCTTGTTAAGCGCCGCAGTGGCTTTCCTGCGGCGCTTTTTCATGTCCACAATTGCCCCTAAAGACACCAGCGCCGGCTCCCGACCACCGCGGCTGCAGCCAACCTTCCCCAAGACGACTCAAATGCGTCCCAGCCTTCCCATTGCGCCTCCAACAAAAGGCAAGCCCCGTCAAGACAAGCGCTCCACCACCGGACCCTAGACACAAATTGCGCCGCACAGCCAAGTCCAGTACGCAGCCTTGTCGCAGGCAAATACACATTTACGCTAATCACTGGGCTTGAACGCAACACGCCATTTCCAGAGCGGCACACCCACCCCCAAAGTCTACCCCCAGACCCTAAACCAACACTTTACACACGCCACTCTAGCCACATTCGTAACACGCGCAACAAGCTGGCATGTTCGAATAATTTCGAACTATTTCCGCCGCTACCAGCGTTTTTTAAGATTGCGCGGACCGTTCAGGCGGGCTAACTTTTAACTCGTTGCCACGAGCGATTTCGAACGCAAGCATTTCAGCTTTCGGCGTGTCGCGGTTGGCAGTTGCAAGACGCCGCCCTCACTAGGGCGCAAGCGTCCCGAGACCATGCAAGCCATGAAAAGGACTTAAGATATGAAGCGCATGAACCGCGCACGCAAGAACGTGGCGCTGAGCATCGTTACGCTCGGCACCGTTCTTGCTACCGGCACCACCGCTTTTGCTGCAGAGCCAGTGGCTAGCGTGGACGTATCGGACGGTTCTTCCGAGCCCACCGCTACGAACGTAGATAACGCAGGTGTGGTCGACGCCCTCGTCGGCTTGGCCACTACTACCGTAGGCGTTCTCAACGGCGAGGCTACCCCGCAGGTAGATGGAAACGAATCCGGCGGAGTAAATATCGTCTTGGATCCGGGTTCTGTACCGGGATTGAAGGAAGCATTCGCTCCGCAGGGAAATCACTCCGGACTCACCACGAAGCGTGGCAAGGACTCCGCGGGCAATACTGTGGTCTTTCCTACCTCCGGCACGCTTACTTCTGGCTTCGGCCAGCGCTGGGGCACGATGCACAACGGCATCGACGTTGCGAACTCCGTGGGTACCCCGATTCTGGCGGTCATGGACGGCACCGTCATCAACTCTGGGCCAGCACAGGGCTTTGGCAACTGGATCCGCATCCAGCACGATGACGGCACCATCTCCGTCTACGGCCACATGTCGGCAGACCAGCTCAAGGTAAACGTGGGCGACCACGTTACCGCGGGTCAAGAAATCGCCGGCATTGGCAACGACGGACACTCCACCGGCCCACACCTCCACTTTGAGATTCACCCAGGCGGAGGAGCACCCGTTGACCCAGTCTCCTGGTTCAACGAGCGCGGCATTACGGTCTAGAGCTTTTCCATCGGCACTCCGCCGATGAGCATCAGCCGGACCTTACCAGAAGAACCAAAGTCCACGGTGACCGTGGCACGCTTACCGGAGCCGGACGTCTCGATAACGGTACCGAGCCCATACTTAGCGTGATTGACACGGTCACCCACGGCCAGGTTGAGGTTATTGTTCTTAGGCATTGAGGTTGCCGTCGGCTTGCTAGTGCGTTGCGATGGGGAAGACGCAGCGCGCTGGCTACCGCGGGACCCGCCTCTGCCCCACCCAGACCAGTCGCGACCGCAGGAACGACCATATTGGTAATCGTCCTCGCCCCACGCACCGGTTAAGGAACTATCGGAGTCTTCGCGCCGCCAGCTGATGAGGTCTGCAGGGACCTCGCCGAGGAAGCGGCTGGCGGGATTAGTCACCGGATTGCCCCACGCCGAGCGCAGAATGGCACGGGTGAGGTACAACTGCTCGCGGGCACGAGTAATGCCGACATAGGCTAGGCGGCGCTCCTCGCTTAATTCTTTCGGGTCACCGAGAGAGCGCATATGCGGGAATTGGCCATCCTCCCAGCCGGTCAAAAAGACCACGGGGAACTCGAGGCCCTTTGCGGTGTGCAGAGTCATCATAGTGACCACGCCGGTCTCAGAATCCGGAATTTGATCAGCATCAGCCACCAGCGACACCTTTTCCAAAAAGGCCTGCAGCGAGCCCGGCGCGGCCTCACCCTCCTCCACTAACTCGGAAGGATCTACAGCATCCGCTCCGGAGGCGGCGAGCTGGTTCGCGGCCTCTGAGGTAAATTCGCGTGCCACCGATACCAGCTCGTTTAAGTTGTCGAGGCGAGCGCCATCTTGCGGGTCGTTGGAGTTTTCCAGTTCCGCCTTGTATCCCGTGGCATCCAAAATGGCGGTGAGCAGCTCACCCAAATCCGGCTGGCCAGTAACCTCATCGCGCATGGAGGGGATCTGATTGCGGATCCCCTCCATCATCTCGTTGAATTTGGTGACCGCGTTAATGGCCCGGGTGGCTAGGCCTGGAACCTCGCCACGAGGGACATCGGCAAGCGCCTTGCCAAAACTAATGCCGTGGTTTTCTGCATGGAGGGCAATGTGTCCTTGTGCTTTATCCCCAATGGCACGCTTGGGCACATTGATAATGCGGCGCAGGCTCACCGTATCGTCCGGGTTATCCAGGATGCGCAGGTAGGCCACCATATCGCGGATTTCGCGCCGCTCATAAAAGCGCGTGCCACCGACTACCTTGTAGGGAATTCCGGAGCGAATGAAGATATCCTCCAGCGCGCGGGAGGCGTTATTGGTGCGGTACATGACCGCGATATCGGAATAGCTGCGCCCCTTATCCGCCAAGGAATCAATCTCGGAGGCGATGAACCGTGCCTCATCGTGCTCGTTATCGGCGACGTAGCCCACGATCTGCTCGCCCTCACCATGGGCGGTCCACAGGTTCTTCTCGCGTCGGTTCTCATTTTTAGCAATAACGGCGTTGGCCGCATTGAGAATGGTCTGGGTGGAGCGATAGTTCTGCTCCAGCAAGATGGTATGCGCCTGCGGGTAGTCGCGCTCGAATTCCTGGATATTGCGGATGGTCGCACCACGGAAGGCATAAATGGACTGATCGGAATCGCCCACCACACACAGCTCGGGCGCGTCAGGGCCGAGCTCTCCCCCGCCCACGAGCGCGGCAACCAGCGCATACTGGGCGTGGTTGGTGTCCTGGTACTCGTCGATAAGCACGTGCTTGAAGCGCCGGCGATAAAACTCCACCACCTGCTGGTGCTGGGTGAAGATCCGCACCACATCACCGATGAGGTCATCAAAGTCCACGGCATTGGCCGCGCGCAGGCGGCGCTGGTATTCGGCATAGACCTGGGCCACGGTGGTTTCAAATGGGTTCTTGGTCTGCTGCGCCTTTTCCAGCGCAGATTCGGGACCGATGAGCTCGTTTTTGTGATTAGAAATCTGATTGGCCAGCACGCGCGGGGTGTACTTTTTCAGATCCAGCTGCATGTCCTTGGCAATCATGGACAAAAGCCGGCGGGCGTCATCGCCATCGTAGATGGTGAAGTTGGTATTAAGGCCCGGTACCAGCTGCGCGTTTTGGCGCAGGATGCGCACGCAGATGGAGTGGAAGGTAGATACCCACATGCGCTCGGCCACAGGGCCAACTAGCCCGCCCACGCGCTCCTTCATTTCCGCGGCGGCCTTATTGGTAAAGGTAATGGCGAGGATCTCCCACGGATTCACCCCACGGTGGCGCATGAGATAAGCAATACGCCGGGTAAGCACGGCGGTCTTACCGGAACCGGCGCCGGCGACAATGAGCAGCGGGCTGCCGGAATGGGTTACGGCCTCGAGCTGTTGTGGGTTGAGGCCCTCGGTCAAAGCATCAGGGGATTCGGGTTGCGGGTCCGCCGAGCGCGGTGCGCCGAAGCCGCCGAAGGGGCTCGGGGCGGGTGCACCGCCGGTGGACGAAGAAGGGCTAAAAGGAGAGTTTTCGTTCATAATGCCTTCCAACCTACTAGCCCTACTGGACACGCCCCGTATCCGCCGTGCGAGCTGCTATTTCCTTTTGCACAAGCGGGTGGCACAATATGGTTTTATGACCGCAGAAGATAAGAAGGACATCGTCAATAATGGCTTGGACATCCGCACGCCCTCGGGCACGGATGATCCCCTATCTGATGCGGAGATCCAACAATATCGCGAAGAAATCAACCGCATGGACCGCATCATCCTGGATGCTGCCAAGCGCCGCACGGAAGTCTCCCAGGCCATCGGCCGCACCCGCATGAGCTCCGGCGGCACCCGCCTCGTCCACACGCGCGAGATCGCAATTTTAAATCAGTTCCGCGATGAACTCGGCGAAGAAGGCCCCACTATTGCCTCTGCGCTGCTGCGCATGGGCCGTGGGCGGTTGGGATAGCCGAATAATTACTGGCCAGTCGATACTATGCAGTATCCTGGCTAAGCATGAATGCAGTTCTCATCGCCGTCATAGTCATGCTCGTGCTCGCCCTTGTGCGCGTGCATGTGGTGGTGGCTCTCTTCTTGGGTGCCATCGTCGGCGGGCTCATGTCCGGCATGGGACTCGATGCCACCATGGTTGCCTTCCAGGATGGCTTGGGCGGCGGCGCCAAGATTGCGTTGAGCTATGCCCTCTTGGGAGCTTTTGCCATGGGCGTGGCCTCGGCCGGGCTGCCGCAAATCCTGGCGAACTTCCTCATTCGCAAGCTCGGCGGCAGCGGCGAAGCGGATCCCAAGGCGGCCCTGGCTACTAAATGGATGCTCGTTCTCGGGCTCATTGCCATGTCCGTGATGAGCCAGAACCTCATCCCGGTTCACATTGCCTTCATTCCACTTATCGTTCCGCCGCTGCTTAAGGTGATGAATAAGCTGCGCCTAGACCGCCGGCTCATTACCACCTGCCTGACCTTTGGCCTTATTACCACCTACATGTTCATCCCGGTGGGCTTTGGCTCCATCTACTTAAATGACATCCTGCTTTTTAATATCCAGCAGGCAGGGTTGGATACCTCGGATATCAATATCATGCAGGTTATGGGTGTGCCGGCGCTCGGTATGCTCGCAGGCCTGCTCATCGCTATTTTCTTTAGCTACCGCAAACCGCGTGACTATAAGGACCTACCCATCGCCGCTGCGGAGCACCAAGAGACCCCTTCTACCTATAAGGTCTGGGTTTCCGTCGTGGCCATCATTGCCACCTTTGCGGTGCAGATTGTCATGCAGGCGCTCGATTTCGAATCCGATGGCCTCATGGTGGGTGCGCTTACCGGCCTGGGTATTTTGCTGCTTACCGGCGCGGTGGATTGGAAGCATGCCGATGACGTTTTCACCAATGGCATGAAGATGATGGCGCTCATCGGCTTCATCATGATCACGGCCCAGGGTTTTGCCTCGGTCATGACGGCCACCAATGAGGTCGGCCCACTGGTGGATGCCACCGCTAACCTCTTTGGCACCAATAAGGTCCTTTCCGCCGGTGCCATGCTGGTGGTGGGCTTGGTAGTCACCATGGGCATCGGCTCGTCTTTTTCCACCCTGCCCATCATTTCCGTCATCTACGTGCCGCTGTGCATGTCGCTAGGTTTTAGCCCCGCGGCCACCGTTGCGCTCATTGGCACTGCAGGCGCGCTTGGCGACGCCGGTTCTCCCGCCTCCGATTCCACCCTCGGCCCCACCGCCGGCCTCGGCGCAGACGGCCAGCACGATCACATCCGCGACTCGGTCATTCCCACCTTTATTCACTTCAATATTCCGCTGCTCATCGCTGGCTGGGCAGGCTCACTCATCCTCTAGAAGGGCCCGACGCGGTTGCCCTTTCTGGACTACGGTGGGAGAGGTAAATGTTGCCAATGCGCTAGTTGCCAGAAAGGCCAACCATCATGGATATCACCGCATCTGCCCAGTGGAGCGAGCTCGCGAAGGCATATGAGGACAAAAAGGACCTCAACCTCCGCGAGCTTTTCTCCGCCGATGCAGACCGCGCCCGCAACTTCACCTTCGACGCCGCCGGCTTGCACGTCGATCTGTCGAAGAACCTGATCGACGGGGAAATCGTCAAGCAGCTGGTGGAAGTAGCCAAGGCCGCTGACCTTGAGGCCCGCCGCGATGCCATGTTCGCCGGCGAGCACATCAATAACACCGAGGATCGCGCTGTATTGCATACCGCGCTGCGCATCCCGGCCGAAGATGACTTGACCGTTGACGGCCAGGACGTCGCCGCCGATGTCCACGAGGTCTTAGGCCGCATGCGTGACTTCGCCACCGCGCTGCGCTCCGGCTCGTGGCTGGGGCACACCGGCCACACCATCAAGAAGGTAGTCAATATCGGCATCGGCGGCTCCGACCTCGGCCCGGCCATGGCGGCCAAGGCACTGCGTTCCTACGAGGTCGCAGGCATCTCCGCCGAGTTTGTCTCCAACGTGGACCCCGCCGATATGGCCGCCACCCTCGATGGCCTGGATGCCGAATCCACCCTATTTATCATCGCCTCCAAGACCTTCACCACCCAGGAAACGCTGACCAATGCGCACGCCGCGCGCCGCTGGCTCATCGAGCAATTCGATGGCGATGAATCCGCCGTGGCCAAGCACTTTGTCGCCGTATCCACCAATGCGGAAAAGGTAGCCGAGTTCGGCATCGATACCGAGAACATGTTCCCGTTTTGGAATTGGGTTGGCGGCCGCTACTCCGTGGATTGCGCCATTGGCCTGTCCCTTATGTGCACCATTGGACCGATGGACTTCATGCGCTTCCTCGAGGGCTTCCACGCCATGGACGAGCACTTCCGCACCGCCCCGCTGGAAGAAAACGTCCCCGCGCTTATGGGCCTGCTTGGCGTCTGGTACACCAACTTCTTCGGCGCCCAGACTCACGCCGTGCTGCCCTATTCGCAGGACCTCGGCCGCTTCCCGGCCTACCTGCAGCAGCTGACCATGGAGTCCAACGGTAAGTCCGTGCGCCGCGACGGCACCGCGGTTACCGCCCCGTCCACCGGGGAAATCTACTGGGGCGAGCCAGGCACCAATGGTCAACACGCCTTCTTCCAGCTCATGCACCAAGGCACCCGCCTCATCCCGGCAGATTTTATTGGGTTTGCCCGACCGAAGCAGGACTACCCCACCGCCGATGGCTCCGGCTCCATGCATGATCTGCTCATGGGCAACTTCTTTGCCCAGACCAAGGTGCTGGCCTTTGGCAAGACCGCGGAAGAAATCGCGGCGGAGGGCGTCGATGAGACCATCGTGCCGCACAAGGTCATGCCAGGCAACCGCCCGACCACCACCATCCTGGCTGAGGAGCTCACCCCGCAAACCCTCGGCGCGCTCATCGCGCTCTACGAGCACATCGTGTTCACCCAGGGCGTTATCTGGGATATCAACTCCTTCGACCAGTGGGGCGTGGAGCTGGGCAAGCAGCAGGCTAATGACCTGGCGCCGGCCGTCTCTGGCAAGGAGGATGCCGCATCCGGCGACCAATCCACCGACGAGCTCATCGGTTGGTACCGCAACCACCGCTAACGCCTACTTTGAGCCGCGTTATCTCCTCCCACCAACTCGGCGGGGCGGATAACGCGGCTGCTTTATGGCCTCGCTTGCCCCACGACGATGTAAAACAAGCACGTTCTGCCCCAAATCAAAGGAACATTAGGCAGAACGTGCTTGTTTTGTCAGCGGAATGCGGTTTAGAGCTTGACCATCGGCTCCCAGCCGAAGGGGATGTGATCAGAGTCCACAATCTTGCGGCCGAACGGGAAGCAGGTCACCGGGATCATCTTCAAGTTGGCCAGCGCGGCCGGAATGCCCACGATGGTCACTACCTGTGCCGCCGCGGTGGTTACGTGACCAATGGCCAGCCACAGGCCGGCGACGACGAACCAGACGACATTGGAGAAGGTGGACATGGAGCCGCTGCCCTTGACTGGCTGCACTACCGAACGGCCAAATGGCCACAGGGCGAAATTAGCCATGCGGAACGACGCCACGCCCGCGGGGATGGTGACGATGAAGATGCAGGCAATGATGCCAAAGAGGAAATATGCAAGGGCTAGGAGGAACCCGCCGGTGATAAACCAAACGATGTTAAGAAAGGTACGCATGTCCCCCACACTAGCGCGGGAGTCTTAGTGCGCGGGGTGAAGTGGCTGACAATGTGGGCACCACCAGATGATGCGCTCGAGTTCGCCTTCATCGCCGCCGGCATCCACGCCGCCGAGTGCGCCCTTGGTAATGAAGGTGCCGCAGCGGCGGCAGCGCTTGCGATTGCGCCCGAAGACATAGGTCGTCTCCCCGGCGCGGCGCACGCCGGTGGTCACGCGCACCGGGGAGGTGCGATTAGCCCACATGATGCGCCGAGAGATGTCGAGGATGCGGGCGGTATCCACCTCGGATACTGGTGTGGCCGGGTGCACCCCTGCTAGGAAACAGGCCTCGGCGCGGTATTCATTGCCGATGCCAGCGACGACCTTTTGGTCGAGCAGCGCCGCGCCGATGGCGCGTTGGGGACGGTTATTTAGCCGCCGCAGGGCTTCTTCGCGGTCCCAGTCGGGGTCGAGAATATCCGGTCCGAAGTGGGCGATGCGTTGGTGGTATTGGTCGGCGGGATAGATATCCACGAAGCCTAGCTGGTGACCAACGACCTCAATATCGCGCGGGGCGTTGGCTAGCTGCAGGACGATGCGCGCGGTATGTCCGGGCTTGCGCCAGCGGTCGCCTGCGTAATGGATGGCCCAGGTACCTTCCATCTTGAGGTGAGTGTGCACGATGGTCTGGTCGAATTGCATGAAGAGGTGCTTGCCATAGGGCCAGACGCGCTCGCATACCATGCCGTCTAGATGCACGGTGGCGTAGCGCGGCACGCGCACGGAACAGCCGGTGACCTCGCGTCCGGCCATGAACTGCAGGCGGTTGGATAGCTGCAGGACGGAATCGCCTTCGGGCATAACACCTCCAGTGGATCTTTAGCGACGGTACCCGCTGCGCGGGCGGAAGCCACCATTATTGCGCGGTGCAGGCGGTGAGTCATCAAAGCTGAGTTCTTCGATGGCCTCGCTGGCGCGGCGTCCTGCACGTGGGGTGCGCGGAGCAGCGGCGCTCGCGGAGATGCGCACTCCCTTGGGAGTAATCCCGGCGCCAGCTTCGCGCAGGTGGGCGGCGGTATCCGTCTTATGAATGGGGCTGCCATTGCACTTTTCGATAACCAACGGGGACAGCACTCCCCTTGCCACCATATCCGTGAGCGCGCCTACCAGGCGGGGATATACCTCCGCCGGGTCGATGCCTCCCGGCAGCGATTCCAGGAAGGTGGTGAGGGTTTTCCCGCCGCGGGTGAGGTGGGCGATGGGTAGGCCGTCGATAAGCACTACCAACGCGCCGGCCGAGCGGGTGGGCCCGCCGGTAGCT
>NGUZ01000118.1 GCA_002154655.1 Corynebacterium kefirresidentii | reverse complement strand
CTCATCTTCAAATTTTTCTTTCACTCTAGCTTTAAGTTCTTTCGTCGTCAATTGAGTTGTATCTACAATATAATTAGCGATTGTACGAATATTGCTAAGCAATTGCTTTTCTTCTAAGATTGAATCCATCAAAGACATTTGTCCATTTTCATTTAAAGGGTGAGCTCGTCTAGATTCTTTGTATCTAGAAATTAGTTTTTCTGTTTCCGCCTCTAAAAACATGACATCTACAATTACATCGTTTCTACTTTTGATTGCATCAATTTCTTCTACTAATGATTTAAATAATTCTTTACCTCTTAAATCTATAGCAATAGCTACTTTTTGCAAAGAAGGATTACCTTGTTCCATTAATTCTACAAATTTAGGGAGTAAAATAGGTGGTAGAT
>NGUZ01000117.1 GCA_002154655.1 Corynebacterium kefirresidentii | reverse complement strand
TTACGTACATCTGATAAACGCTTCGCTAATTGATGAGATAAAAAGATAGGTAGAGGCATATATGTTTCTGTTTCATTTGTAGCATATCCGAACATTAAACCTTGGTCACCGGCACCAGTAGCTTCAATCTCTTCTTCTGAAATATCATTTCTGTATTCAAGTGCTTTGTCGACACCTTGTGCAATATCAGGTGACTGCTCATCGATTGCAGTTAAAACTGCCATAGTTTGGTAATCATAGCCATATTTAGCACGAGTGTAGCCAATACCTTTAATTGTTTCTCTTACAACTTTAGGTATATCTACATAAGTTGATGTAGATATTTCACCTGAAATTAGAGCCATTCCAGTTGTTACAGTAGTTTCACAAGCAACACGTGCATTAGGATCA
>NGUZ01000116.1 GCA_002154655.1 Corynebacterium kefirresidentii | reverse complement strand
GAATAATGAACAAATGTAATAGCGTTTGATTGTGCGTTCTTTGGACTTTTTCGTTTTATAATACGTCCGTCGACATACCATATTATTTCCGCATTCTGGGCATTTAATAAGGCCACGTAAGTAGAAATCTCCACCAATAGGTCGACCCGGTTTAAAACTTTTAGAAGCTAATTTTTCATGAACTTTATCAAATACCTCTTCACTTATAATGGCTTCATGTTTACCTTTGACCAATATCACATCATTTTTATCACTTTTGCCACTTCTTCGCTGTACAGCCCAGTTTTGATGGTTATTGAATCTGACATAGCCTTTATAGACTGGATTATTCAAAATGTATTTCACGCCAAACACTGAAAATGGTTTTTGATTAATGGTACGATATCCTTTTTGA
>NGUZ01000115.1 GCA_002154655.1 Corynebacterium kefirresidentii | reverse complement strand
ATCTAGTGATGTTGGCCCCTTTTCACGGAATTGAAAAAGGGTAATTC
The DNA here is from genome assembly GCA_002154655.1 of Corynebacterium kefirresidentii. Lineage (GTDB taxonomy): Bacteria > Actinomycetota > Actinomycetes > Mycobacteriales > Mycobacteriaceae > Corynebacterium > Corynebacterium kefirresidentii. The sequence continues at coordinate 347 of NGUZ01000115.1, read as the reverse complement.
CAGCTTCTAAAGCTTGCTTTAGTATTTCTCTAATATCTTTTCCTTCTGGAACATCTTGCGTACCGCAAATAAAATAAACGTTTAATAATGATGAATTAAACATATTATTCAACCTCTTGTCTTTTGACTTGGTGTTGGTAAGTATTAAAGTCAATGTTATACATTTGATCTAACAGTTTGGGTAAAAATGTACCTGGTCCATTCACTTGTTGATCCTTTTCAGCAATTTCAGCAGCAATATTATAAATGCTCACTGCTTCTTCTAACACTTGTAGTGTTGGATTTTCTTCTCTAAATAAGAAACTCGCTACAATACCACCGAGTAAACATCCAGCACCAGTAATTTT
>NGUZ01000114.1 GCA_002154655.1 Corynebacterium kefirresidentii | reverse complement strand
CATTTGCACTTTAGGAGAACAATCAATTCCCTCTATTTGGTGGTAAATAGCTTCAAGTAAAGTTGTCTTACCTACACCATTTGCACCTACGAGCGCTATATTTTTGCCATATGGTATTTGGAATCGTACTTGTGTTAGCAGTTTTTGACTTCCTTTAACCAATGTTAGATTTTGTGCAATGATTGGATAATTATTATGGATATCATAAATTTTATTTTGTGGGAAATTGAATTCATGATAACTTTGTGGTTTTTCAACTTCTTCCAAATGTTCCATTCTTTTTTCAATATGCTTAGCTTGTTTTTGAGCAGCCTTCTCAACCGTGCCTTTTTGTTTTGATGCACTTAAACGATCTGGTGCTATACTTTTGTTTTTTTGTTTTGATGATGCTTGT
>NGUZ01000113.1 GCA_002154655.1 Corynebacterium kefirresidentii | reverse complement strand
CATGAATACTCATTTGACGTGGGTCACATACGATACCACCTTTACCACCACCGTATGGTAAATTAACAATACCGCATTTTAAAGTCATCCACATAGATAATGCTTTAACTTCTTCTTCATCTACTTCAGGATGGAAACGAACCCCACCTTTAGTTGGACCAACAGCATCGTTATGTTGAGCACGATAACCTGTAAATGTTTTAACAGTACCATCATCCATGCGTACTGGGATACGAACTTGTAAAAATCTTAATGGTTCTTTGATTAAATCATACATACCATCGTCAAATCCCAATTTGTGTAAAGCTTCTTTAATGATACTTTGTGTAGAAGTCACTAAATTATTATTCTCAGTCATGATCACTTTCGCCTCTTTTTAACAAATGATTTCGCTT
>NGUZ01000112.1 GCA_002154655.1 Corynebacterium kefirresidentii | reverse complement strand
TGCAAGGAGATGAGTTACTTTATTTATTTAAAAGCTACGAAGAACAGGCGCTCACCATGATCATCGTGATTATTTCGGTTAAAGTCAATAAATGTTTCGATGTTTTTAAAACCTATTTGATTTAACATGTTTATATAAGTTTCTTTTTCAAAGGTTCTTTGATAGTGAGATTCATTAAAACGTTGATAAGTACCATTATTGTCTTCAATAAAGAAACTCATTTCGTGATAAACACTAAAAGGTTCATCACCTTGAATGGCTTCCCATGCTAAAAAGGTTGACTCATTTTCATCAATATAACATTGATTATGAAACAACGTACTCATCTTATAAATAGTGTGAACATCAAATATAAAAACGCCATTTTCTGATAAATGATTGAAAACATTTATAAA
>NGUZ01000111.1 GCA_002154655.1 Corynebacterium kefirresidentii | reverse complement strand
TAGCATTGTGACTTAATTTGAAAAGTTTACCGTCAATACGACGCGGCATTTTAGCTAGTTTTGAATTTATCAATAGAACATCTTTAGTCGACACTTCAACATCTCTTTTACTATTCTTTGTTTTTGTTCCAGGTAAGTGAATGATACCTTCACTTTTGTTCAAATCTTTATATGTCATATTGATTAAATCACTATATCTTGCACCAGTAATCGCTAGTAAGTATAAAAAAATATAGCTTTGTTCATCTCTACTTTTAAAATAATCTAACATCGCTAAATAATGCGTGATACTCATATATTTGTATCGTTCATCTTTAGCTTTAACAGTACCGTTTATAGCTATGTTATATGTTGGGTCTTTTTTGATATGACCGTCATACACTGCGTCTTTTAAGC
>NGUZ01000110.1 GCA_002154655.1 Corynebacterium kefirresidentii | reverse complement strand
AATATTATTCATGAATTCAAAGAACATGATGTAGGGTATAAATCGATTTCTGAGAATATTGATACATCCAATGCTTCTGGAGAAGTACTCGTTACAATGTTTGGACTAATAGGATCTATAGAACGCCAGACTTTGATTTCGAATGTGAAACTTTCTATGAATGCTAAGGCAAGGAGCGGAGAGGCAATCACCGGTCGTGTTTTAGGCTACAAATTATCACTTAATCCACTTACACAGAAAAATGATTTAGTTATTGATGAAAATGAAGCTAATATTGTACGTGAAATTTTCGATTTATATTTGAATCATAATAAAGGCCTCAAAGCCATTACAACCGTACTTAATCAAAAGGGGTATCGTACTATTAATCAAAAGCCATTTTCAGTGTATGGTGTTAAA
>NGUZ01000109.1 GCA_002154655.1 Corynebacterium kefirresidentii | reverse complement strand
TTCTAGTGACCAAGTAAAGAATAGCTTAGGTGAACTTAAAAACAGAGCAAAACTTAGTGAAATTGCTTTTAAACAAGGTACACGTTCAGTTGATAACTACAAAGATCACTTAACTGAAATGAACTACACTATCACTAAATCGAAAGCTAACATCAACTTACTCAAACAAAATTTAAGAGAAGTGTCCTTAGCACATGGTTCTACAAGTAGACAAGCCGACAAATTACGTAACGATATTTTAAAAGAAAGTATCGCCATGCAAATTGCACAAGGCCGAGCAGATGAACTTTCAGATGAATTAGATGAAGTTGCTAGGTCACAACGAAAAGTAGCATTAGCTGCTACCTTAATGGGAGCAGGTTTTGCAGGTGCTAGGGGTAGTGCAGATAGAATAGCAAC
>NGUZ01000010.1 GCA_002154655.1 Corynebacterium kefirresidentii | reverse complement strand
GGATTGGGGGTCTTGGGCACCTGCGACAGCTGAGGTTGCCGCGGCGGCACCACCCGGGGTCGGGGTCGCAGGGCCGGCAGGCACGGGCGCTCCGGGCGCGGCCGCGGGGCCGGTGGACCCGATAAGCAGGTGCGCGCACATGATTTCCAGCAGCAGGCGCGGCGAAGTCGCACCGGTGAGATCGCTGATGCGGTCGTTGACCGTGGAGGCCAAGTAGGTCAGCTGCGGGCCGGAAAAACGCTGTGCCTGGGCGGTAAGCACAGAAGCGCGGTCGGTGGGCGCGGAGACGAGGCCGGCCTCGATAGCGCCGGGCACGGCCTGCAGGATCATCAGATCGCGCAGGCGGTCGAGCAAATCGATAGCGAAGCGACGCGGGTCGTGGCCGGCCTCGATGACATGGTCCACCATCGCAAAGAGGCCGGGTTTGTCTTGGTTGGCGAGGGTTTCGATGGCGTCGTCAAGCAGCGAAACATCGGTGACACCCAGAAGCGGCCGGGCAAGGTCATAGGTCAGGCCATCGGGCCCGGCGCCGGCCAGCAGCTGGTCCAGCAGAGACAAAGTATCGCGCGGGGAACCGCCGCCCGCCTCAATGACCATGGGGTACACGGCGTCCTCGACACGCACACCCTCGGCCGCAACGGTGCGCTGCAGCAGGCCCTTCATGGCCGGCGGGGTCAGCAGGCGGAAGGGATAGTGGTGGGTACGCGAGCGAATGGTGCCAATGATTTTCTCCGGCTCCGTGGTCGCGAAGATGAAAATGACGTGCTCGGGCGGCTCCTCCACCACCTTGAGCAGCGCGTTCGCACCGGAGGGCGAAATCATATGCGCCTCGTCAATAATGAAGATGCGGTAGCGCGATTCGGCCGGCGCGTAGTAGGCGCGGTCGCGCAGCTCGCGCATGTCCTCCACGCCGTTGTGCGAGGCGGCGTCGAGCTCCGTCACGTCCAGGTTGCCGGGGCCACCGGGGGCGAGGGAGACGCAGGAATCGCATTTGCCGCACGGCGTCGAGGTCGGCCCGTGCTCGCAATTGAGCGAACGGGCCATAATTCGCGCCGAGGAGGTCTTGCCGCAGCCGCGCGGGCCGGAAAAGAGATAGGCGTGGTTGATGCGCCCTGCATCGAGGGCGGCGGATAGCGGCGTGGTGACCTGCTCTTGGCCCACGACCTCCGCAAACGTTGCTGGACGGTATTTCCGGTATAAAGCCACGGTTAGCCAGTTTACCGGCTAACCCTCGCGCGACCAGTCCAGCAGGTCAATGCCCTGCTCGGCCACCGCCCCCTGCAGCTTGCCGACGCCCTCTTCTACCCCAAACGCATATTCCGAATCTGTCAGCATGACCAGCTGCAGGATGAGAGTTAGGCGGCCATCCTCGCGAAACTGCGGGGTCTGCCCGCCCCACAGGTACGGCGCGATGAAGAGTCCGTGGTGCACGGTAATTCCCGGCGCGTCGAGGATGGAGGGCAGCATCACGCCCGGCTGCGCCGGAAGCAGACCGTCGGCCTTTTCGAAGGTGTCGGCGGCGGCGTTGATGGCGGCGGCCACCTCGGGCTGCCCGGTACGCGCCACCGTCAACAGCTCGCAGCGCACATCGGTGCCGTCGTCCTGGCTCTGCAGGCCGGTGTCGGTGTTGTTGAAGGTGGTGGTGAGGGCGAGCGATTGGGCGTCGGCAAGCGCGGCGAGGCCTAGCCGGCGCTCATCGACGTAGCGAAACTCCAGCGGAGCCGGGATAATCTCACTCAGCCACAGGGCAGACTCGTCGGCGTTGATTTTAGGCCCCCAGCTTCTCCACGGCGGCGAGCAGCACACAGGTAGCGACGCCATCCATCGCCGCCTCGACCTCTTCCTGCGGCGGCAGGGTTGGGGCGAGGCGGATATTGCGGTCATTGTCGTCCTGGCCATAGGGGAAGGCCGAGCCCGCCTGGGTAAGCAGGATGCCGGCGTCGCGCGCGAGCTCCCAGACGCGGTTGGCGGTGCCGTCGACAACGTCGAGGGAGATGAAGTAGCCACCCTTCGGGTTGGTCCACTGCGCCACCTCGTACTCGCCCAGGCGCTTTTCCAGGATGCGCAGCACGGCATCGAACTTGGGCTTAATCAGCGCGGCGTGGCGGCGCATCACCGCGCGCACGCCCTCGGCGGAGCCGAAGAACTCGTGGTGCGCCAGCTGGTTAATCTTATTGGGGCCGATGCCGCGGATGCCGGCGTGCTCCAGGTACCACTCGAGGTTGTCCTCCGAGGTGCCGAAGAAGCCCACGCCCGCGCCAGCGAAGGTGATCTTCGAGGTGGACGACATGGCCCAGAAGCGGTTCGGGTGGCCTTCTTCCGCGGCGATATCCAGAATCGGCAGGATTTCCGGGAAGTCCTCGGTCAGGGTGTGCACGGCGTAGGCGTTATCCCACACGATGCGGAAATCCGGTGCGCCGGCCTCCATGCGGGCGAGGCGGCGGGCCTTGTCTTCAGAAATCACGGCGCCGGTGGGGTTGGCGAACATCGGCACTACCCACATGCCCTTAACCGCCGGATCCGCCACCAGCTTTTCGACGGCCTCTACATCCGGCCCGTCTTCCTCCATTGGCACGGTGACCAGCTCGAAGCCGAATTGCTCGGTGATGGCAAAGTGACGGTCGTAGCCCGGCACCGGGCAGATCCACTTGAGCTTTTCTTCCTTGCTCCACGGCTGTGCGGAATCATTGGTGCCGAAGAGAAACGCCCAAGAAATCAGGTCGAACATGATGTTCAGCGAGGACGAGTCTGCGGCAATCAGCAGCTCTGGGTCCATGTTGGTCAGCTTGCCCCAGATGTCGCGCAGTTCCTTGATGCCCTTTTGGTTGCCGTAGTTACGCAGGTCGTTTCCGGCCGCATCGGTGTAATGGCCCGGGCCGGGCAGCGCCAGCAAATCATTGGAGAGGTCCAGCTGTGCCTTGGCCGGCTTTCCGCGGGTCAGGTCCAATTTCAGGCCCTTAGCCTTAAGATCCTCGTAGTCCTTACGGACCTGGGCGGCGAGCTCCGCGAGTTCGGACGATTCCAAAGTAAGAAGCGACATGCGTATGTCTACCTTCCATGTATAGGGCGACTTTTAGCCCCCAATAGTAACGCACGCCATACAAAAAGGGGACCCCGCGCACCCGCCAGAGCCTCCTGACCCTTGCTGCATTCCTGCCCTGGGGGAGTTCAGAGGATGGACGCCACGCGGAATCCTGCCTCATACTCTAACGCCCGCGCGCCGGTTTAGCCAAATGAGCCTCCGGCCGCACGGGCCGCCACCGCCCGCAGGCGCGCGACCCAAGGACCATCCGACACAAAACGGCTTTAGATCGCCGAAAACAGGTCCTGACCTGGCGATTGGTAAAATAATTGCCACGGCTGCTAATGTTTCTTCTCGGAGGATTCGACTAGCGGCCTATGTCACACGCCTGGAACGCGTGCGGGGTTCACGCCCCTCGTGGGTTCAAATCCCACATCCTCCGCCACAGGAAATCCCGGCTCCTGCTACACAGCATGGAGCCGGGATTTTTGTTGTACACGGGCGCGAGCCGCGCTTGCCGACGCCCCTCTCCCCTAATCGATGACCGGCGGCTCGTAGCCATCCGCCTTAAGCCATGCGACGTGCGGCGGCGTATTCATCCCCCACTCGGTGCGCGCCCAGAGGAAAGCCTGGGAGACCTCGGCCTCGGAATAGCCCCCATCGCGCAGGTATTGCCGGAAGCCATTCGGGCCTGGGTCCTTGATCCAGAGCCAGACGTAGTCGTCGAGAGAGTCGTCGGCAAGCAGGCCCTCCAACCCGGCCGGAACGAATTCGCGCTCGGCGCGCACGCGGTCCGCTAGGTCCTGGTCGAGGAAGTCGTAGAGGTAATCCAGCGCGTCCTCAAGCTGCGCATAATCGAAGGGATCCATGCCGCCCAGCCTAGTGGCGCTTGGCGCCTAGAACCATGCGGTCAATCTCCTCGAGCACCTCGTCCACAATGGCCGGGTTATAAGCCCGATCGCCGCGCATGCGTAGCAGCTCCTCCTGCGCCGCCGCCAAAGCGGTCCGGCGGGCCTCCAGAGCCACGTGGCGGGCCTGCCAGGCGCGCTGCTTGCGGGAGTCATCGGAAACATCCTCGCCATCGCCGAGCCGGTCCTCGAACCACTGAATCACGTTGGCGGAAATTTCGGGGTCGACCTTCTCGGCGTCGGCAGTAATGTGGCCGTCCGGCCGGAAGTGCGACAGGGCCTCGATGCTGGCCGCACGCGCGCGGCTCACCACGGCGGCGCGCATCTTATCGCTGGCAATCTGGGAGGCCTCCGTGAGGTCAAGGCGCTCCATCAGCCACGGCAGCAGCAGGCCGGGCACCACCATAGTGACCAGCAGCACGGTCAGCGCGATGACTGCGAGCTCGTGGTGGAAGCTGAACACGCCGGCCGGGATGGACAAAACCAGCGCCAGGGTGACGAGGCCGCGCATGCCGGACCACGTCATCAGCAGCACCTCCTGCAGGCGCAGCGGCGCCACGCGCGGGCGGCCGCGGGAGACGTTGATGCGGTAATAGATGTACATCCACACCAAGCGGACGACGAAGGCCACAAGGGACAAGATGACGCCCACCACCACGGAGTGCCACAGGTCCGAACCCACTTCCCCAATGGCGGTACTGACTGTCAGGCCAATGAGCCCGAAGGCCACGCCGGTAAAAAGCAACTCAACGGTCTCCCAAAAAGACTGGCCGGACAGGCGGTCCTCGGCCTGGATATCGGCACGGGAATTAAGCTCCACGGCCGCGATGACCACGGCGATAACACCGGAGGCGCCGAGTTCTTCCGAGATGAGGTAGACCGCAAACGGCGTCACCCAAGTCAACGCGTTGCGCGCGGTGACGTCGTGGACGTGGGTGATAAACAGAGCCACCAGCCGGCCGACGACCCACCCCAGGCCGCCCGCCACGAATGCGGAGTAGAAGAAGTTGAGCACGCCACCGCCGAAGGAGAGCTCATCGCCTTGGGTCACGGCCGTCAGCGCGAGATTGAAGGCGACGATAGAGGCGGCGTCGTTAAACAAGCCCTCGGTCTGCAGGGTGGTGATGATGCGGCGCGGGATGCCGGCGGGCTCGGCCACGGCGTCAACGGCGACGGGGTCCGGCGGGGCGATGGCCGCACCGATAAGGATGGCCGCGGCCAGGCTGATGCCGGGCAGGAAGGCATAGGCCGTGAAGCCAACGGCCAGCGTGGTAGCGACCACCAGCAGCACGGACAGGCTCAAAATGGTCACCCATTGCTCGCGGATAACACCCCACGAGGTGCGCCGGGCCAGCGCCCACAGCAGCGGCGGCAGGAAGATGGGCAGGATGAGTTCGGTGGGCGGCTCGAACTGGGGCAGGCCGGGCACGAAGACCGCGCAGGCGGTAATAATCGTCAGCAGGGCCGGCCACGGCAGCCCAATCTTGTCACCGATGGCGACGACGAACACGGTCAGCAGCATGAGCCCAATGAGCACCAGTAGAACTTCCATGGGCCCAGATTTTACCCGCGCCAGATATATGGCTCAGGGCTGAGTCGATCGGGCGCAAATTGCGCGAGCAGCTCCGCGGCACTGTGAGCTTCGTACCCCAGCGAGGCCGCCAGGTGCTTGACGACGTCCCCCTCCTCCCCCATCTCCCGCATGGTCACTGCCCCATCGCGCTTGGCTAGGCGCTCGCCGGATGCATTGAGCACGAGCGGGACGTGGATATACTCCGGCGGTTCGATGCCAAGCAGCGAGGCGAGGTAGGCCTGGCGCGGCGCGGAGGAGAGCAGATCATCGCCGCGGACCACCTGGTCGATGCCTTGGTAGGCATCATCGACGACGACGGCCAGGTTATAGGCCCAGCCGGTGTCTTGGCCGCCGCGGCGCAGGATGAAGTCATCGACGTCGCCCGTATAGGTCCCGTGGAGGGCGTCGTGGATGGTGAATGTGGGGACGTCGGCAAGCAGGCGAAGGGCGGGCTGGCGATTCTGGGCCGCAAGCTCGGCGCGCTTGGCCGCGCGCTGGTCTTCGGTGAGGTTGCGGCAGGTTCCCGGGTACTGGCCGGGAATGGCGTGCGGGGCGCGGGAAGCCTCACGGATATCCTTGCGGGAGCAATAGCACTCGTAGGTGGGCAGCTGGGCCAGGGCCTGCTCATAGGCGGCGTCGCGATCGTGCTGGTAGATGACCTCGCCGTCCCAGTCCAGCCCGAGCGCGCGCAGATCCGCCAGCTGGCGCTCGGCCGATTCCTGGGAGGAGCGCTGCTTATCGATGTCCTCCACGCGCACCACAAAGCGCCTGCCCGTCGACCGGGCGAAAAGCCACGCCAGAAGCGCCGTGCGGAGGTTGCCAAAGTGCAGATCGCCCGAGGGGCTGGGCGCGTAGCGGCCGGCGCCGGTGGTCGCGGAATTCATGCCCATAGTCTACGGGCTGGCACAATGGCGGGCATGGAAAAATCGAACGGCGCTGAGGTGCGCTTCATTCCCGTCCGCTCCACCCTCTACCCCTGGCTGGTCACCGTGTTTGTGGTGACCTTCCTGATTTCTAATATCAACGCCACCAAGGGCGTCCAGCTCGGCCCGCTGGTTACCGACGGCGCCTTCTTCCTCTTCCCGCTGGCCTATATCGTCGGCGATGTGCTCTCCGAGTGCTATGGCTTCAAGTCCACCCGGCGCGCGGTCTATATCGGCTTCGCGATGGCCATTCTGGCGGCCGTGTGCTTCTATATCGCCATCTGGCTGCCGGCGGCCGATTTCTACGAGGGCCAGGAGGCCTTCGCCGCCACGCTCGGCCTGATGCCGCAGATTCTGGCCGCCTCGCTGGCCGGCTACCTAGTGGGCCAGCTCCTCAACGCCTGGACGCTAACCGCGATGAAGAAGCGCTCCGGCGAAAAGGGCCTCTTTGCGCGCCTCATCGCCTCCACCGTGGTGGGCGAGTTCGGCGATACGCTACTCTTCTGCGCCATCGCCGCGCCGGTCATCGGCGTGGACACCGTGGGCGGGTTCATCAATTACGTCATCGTGGGCTTTGTGTGGAAGACCCTGATGGAGGCCGTCATGCTGCCGGTGACGGCCGCGGTCATTAAGTGGGTGAAGAAGCGCGAGGACTACTTGCCGGCGTAATAGCGGCCGAGGAATTCATCGCGGTAGGCCTCGTAGTAGCCGCCGTCGATGGCGGCGCGGATATTATCCACCAGGCGGATCATGAACTCCACGTTGTGGATGGTGCACAGCGTGCCGGCGAGGAATTCCTTCGCCTTGAGCAGGTGGTGCAGGTAGGCCCGGGAGTAATTCTCGGATACGTAGCCGCCGAATTCCTCGTCCACGCCGGCAAAATCCCGCTTGAAGCGCGCATTGGTAAGGTTCATGCGGCCGTCAAGGGTGTAGACGCCGCCGCGGCGCGCTAAGCGGGTGGGCGCCACGCAGTCGAAGGTATCGGCGCCAGCTTCGACGGCGGTAAAGATATCGTCTGGCTCGGAGATACCGAGCAGGTGGCGTGGCTTGTCCTCGGGTAGCTCATCGCAGACCCAACCAACAATGGTGCCCAGGTTTTCCTTTTCCAGCGCACCGCCGATGCCGAAGCCGCCGAAGCCGCGCTTGCCTTCTTCACGGGCGGCGCGGTCAAGGTCGAGCAGGCCGCGGGTGGCTTGGCGGCGCAGATCCTCGTACTGCGCGCCTTGGACAACACCCCACAGCGACTGCTTCGGGCGGTGGGCGCGCTCGCGGGTGAGTCGATCGTGCTCGTCCAGGCAGCGCTTGGCCCAGCGGTGCGTGCGCGCGACGGATTCCTCCTGGTAGGTGCGCGTATCAACCAGCGTGGTCAGCTCGTCGAAGGCAAACATGATGTCTGCGCCCAGCCCGTGCTGGATCTGCATGGACTTCTCGGGGGTAAAGCGGTGCTTGGAGCCGTCGATGACGGATTTAAAATCCACGCCGTCCTCATCCACCTGCGCCATGCGTTCCTTCTTGGCGGCGCGGATGTCCTTATCGCTGAGATCCGCAACGTCCATCGCCAGGACCTTTTTGAACCCCACGCCCAGCGACATGACCTGGAATCCGCCGGAGTCGGTGTAGGTCGGGCCATGCCAGTTTTCAAATTTGGCCACGCCGCCGGCCTCGTCCACGATGTCGTGGCCCGGCTGCAGGTAGAGGTGGTACGCATTCGACAAGATGGCCTGCGCACCGGTGGCGCGAATCTGCTCCGGGGTCAGCGTCTTAACCGTGGCTTTGGTGGCCACCGGGATGAAGGCCGGGGTCTGGATATCACCGTGCGGGGTGTGGATGACACCGCTGCGGCCGTGCTTGCCGGGGCCTTCGGGCAGGCGCTTGCCGACGTCGAAACTCAAGTCCATCTTTACTCTTCTTCCTTGTGTGCAGGGCTAGGGGTAGGGGTAGCGTGTTTAGCTTCCCATTCTTCTTCCAGGGCGGTGCCTTCGATATCCAGGGTGGGCAGAATCTTCGCCAGCCACTTTGGCATCCACCACGTCGCGCGGCCCATGAGGAACATGGTGGCGGGGACGAGGGTCATGCGGATAAAGAAGGCGTCGAAAAGCACGCCAGCGGCCAAGGCAAAGCCGAAGATCTGGATAAATGGCAGCGGTTGGTTAATAAACGCCACGAAGACCGAAATCATAATGATGGCGGCGGCCGTGACCACGCGGGCGCCTTGGGTAAAGCCGGTGATGGTGGCCTCGTCGACGGCGCTATACCGCCCGCCGGTGCCCTCCGGGTGGCGAGAGATGTGCTCGCGCATGCGAGTGACCAGGAAGACCTGGTAGTCCATCGCGAGGCCAAAGGTCACGCCGATGAGGAAGATGGGCATGAAGGAAATCAGCGGGCCCGGCGCGGGCACCAGGTTCCACAGGCCTTCCTGCCAGACCAGGACGGTCAGGCCGAAGGCGCCGCCGACGGACAGCAGGAAGCCCAAGCCAGCAACCAGCGGCACCAAGATGGAGCGGAAGACCAACAGCAGCAGCACGATGGCCAGGCCCACGACGATGGCCAGGTACGGCACCATGGCTTCCTCGAGTCGCTCGGTGATATCGAGCTGCACGGCCGTCAGGCCAGTCAGGCCGATGTCGGTACCGGTGGCGTCCTCGATCTCGCCGGTGGCCGAGCGCAGCGCGTGTGCGACGTTCACCGTTGCGGCGTCCGTGGGCGCGGTTTCCGGGGTGACCATGATCTGTGCGGCGCGCTTGTCCTGGCTCAGTCCGACAATCTGTGCGTGCTTCACCCCGCCCAAGCCTTTGAGCTGATCTGCGGTGTAGAGGAAGGACGCAAGCGCGGCCTTATCCTCTGGGGAGGCAGCGTCGGCCGCATCTGCGGAGGTGTCCACCACCTCAGCGGCCGGGGCGATCTCCGGCTCGGCTGCGGGCTGGTCCCCCTGCGGCTGCTCAGGCATCTCCTCTTCGGGGGCAGGAGCGGGAGCGGGGGCTGGTTCGGGTTGGGACTGGGCGTCGACAAGCGGGGCCAAGGCGCCGGATTCCGCGTTGACCGTGTGGGCATCGACCACGGCGAGGAAAGGACCGTTAACGCCCGGGCCAAAGCCCTCGGACATGATGTCGGCGGCCTTGCGCTGGGTGGTATCGGGGTTCGACGTAGTATCGGCCGGAAGGGCAAGCTCCATCTGGAGTACCGGCGCAGTCATAGCCCCCAAGGAGAGCACGACCAGCGCCATAGCCAGGCCGGGCACCTTCTGGACTAAACGCACCCACCGGTTGCCCATGGTGGGCCCGCGGCGGCGCTTGCCCTTGCGGGTCGGGTTGCCGGCCACGCCGGGGATTCGGCCATTGAAGGCCTTATCGCCCAGCAAGCCCAGCATCGCAGGGATGAGCGTGAGCGAGACCAAGACGGCGATCGCGACGGTGCCGGCGGCGGCCAAGCCCATGGCCGTGAGGAAGCCAATGCGCGCAATGATAAGCGCGAAGAGCGCGGTAAAGACCGTCGCGCCGGCAAAGACCACGGAGGAGCCGGCCGTGCCCACCGCCATGCCTGCGGCATCGGGCCCGTCCATGCGGCGGCGCTCGGCGCGGTAGCGCGAAAGAATAAACAGCGCATAGTCGATGCCCACAGCCAGGCCGATCATGATGGCCAGAACCGGGGTCATGTTATTGAGCTCAATCCAATGGGTGGCAATAAACATGCCCAGCGCGCCGAGTCCCACGCCAATGACGGCGGACACCAAGGGCATCCCCGAGGCCACCAGCGAGCCGAAGGTGAAAATGAGCACGAGGAAGGCGACGCCCAGGCCGATAATCTCAGAGGTGGAATTGACTGCGATCTCATCGCCAAATCCGGCGCCATTGCCTTCGACCGTAAGGCCGCGGTCGCGGGCGATATTCATCGCCTCCGTGACGGTGTCCTTATCTGCTTGCTCCACGCTATAAGGCGACTCGGCGTCAAAATTGAAGGTGGTATACGCAATGGTCTCGTCATCGTTGACCATGGCGAGGTTATCCGCATCAGCGCGGGCAGATGCTTCCGGCAGCCCCATATCCGTGAATTGGTGGATGACCTGATCCTGCAGGCGAGGTGAGACCTCAAGCGGGTTGCCAAAGCGCGTGGTATCGCCCATCTTCAGGTTGTCTTCGAGGTAGGAGATGGTGGCGTCGATGGCCTCGCGGTTTGCTGGATCAGAAAGCTTCTGGCCATCTGGGGCCTTGAAGACCACGTTGACCGAGGGTGAATTGGCAGGGTTGCCGCCCTCTGGGAAGAGGTCCATGGTCTTATAGGTGGCGTCGATAGACGGGGTTCCCTTAATGGAGAACTCGCTCGTCATCGGTTTCATCAGCAAGGCGGCGGCACCGCCAACGGCGGCGAACAGCAGCAGCCATGCCACGATGACCTTCCACTTATGGAGGAAAGACCAGCGCCCAAGACGATAAAGCAATGTAGCCACGGGTAGATGTACCTTCGCATTCGCGTGGGGGACGGGTTGAACTTCGCCCTAGTGTAGTGGCCGCACCCTATAATCCCCTATCGCGAAGCCACCTGCGTCCCAGTTTTCACAGCTGGCGGCCAGCCAGCCCCTCCCCCGCGCCCCGCGGCCTGGTCGGGAAAAAGAAAATCCCGGCCTGCGCAAACAGACCGGGATCTCGGTGCGGTGGCGGCGGGATTTGAACCCGCGGTTGGGGGTTACCCAACAATCGCTTTCGAGGCGATCACCTTCGGCCGCTCGGACACGCCACCGCGTTCCAGATTACGGGAGTGCGCCCGAGCGACAAAATCGCTGCGCCAGCGGGGTGCCAGCGCAGCGATATGCAGAAATACGGATGAGGATTAGTCGTCCTTCAGGCCGCCGATAACCTCGTTGGCCTTGTCCTTGATGCCCTCGGCAGCGTCGGACAGCTTGTCCTTAGCCTCGGAGGTGACCTGGTCGGCCTTGCCCTCGTTAGCTACGTCCTCGTTGCCGGTAGCTTCGCCGTAGGCTTCCTTTGCCTTGCCTACGAGACCGTCCTTCTTGTTTTCCAAATCGCCCATAATCACTCCTTTGATTAGACGGATAATGTATGGGTTCCAGTGTACGCACTTTCAACGCAGGTCGTCGAAGAAGTTTCTGAGCAACGCGGCGCACTCTTCTTCGAGAACGCCGCCGCGAACCTGCGGGGTAAAGGGCGCAGTGGGGGCACGCAGGACATCGATTAGCGAGCCGCACGCGCCGGTCTTGGGCTCGAAGGCGCCAAAGACCACGGAGGAAACGCGCGCAGCCTGCAAGGCTCCGGCGCACATGGCGCAGGGTTCTAGGGTGACGACGAGTTCGCAGCCGGAAAGGCGCCAACCGTCGCCAAGGACGCGCACTGCTTGGCGGATGGCCTCTACCTCGGCGTGGGCTGTGGGATCGGCGCGTTGCTCGCGACGGTTTACTCCGGTGGCGAGTTCTTTTCCGGCGGCATCAAAAAGCACCGCACCCACCGGCACATCGCCTGCCGGGGTGCACGTGGCGGCGTCCAAGGCGCGGCGCATGCGGGCCTCTGCGCGCTGGAGGGGCTCAGGCGTTATCAATGACGTCTTCCAGTTCATCGCCGAAGCCGAGCTCGCCGGCGATGCGCAGCAACATATCAGAGGGCCAGTCTTCGTCATTGTCGATGATGTAGCCCACCTGATCCTCGGATAGGCCGAGATCGGCGAAGATATCGAAATCGCCTTCGCCATAAGGGTCGGCCTCTTCAGGGTCCACATCCGGGATTTCATGGTCGTTGATATCCATGAAATCGGCCGCAAAGTCATCATCAACGCCATAGGTGGCATCCGAAATGAGCATCTTCACCCCGCCCGGCACGGGGCGCACGGCGATGAAATAGGCATCCTCCACACACAGCAGCGCGAACGCAGCGCCCTCAGAGCGCAGGCTGCGCACCGCATTGATGGAGGTCTGCGGATCCTCGAAGTCATCGTTGAAGCTGCGCACCAGCCACTGGCCCGCAGTGCGGGCGACGGTTACCGCGAAGGAGTAATTTTCGTTGCTCATACCTCGTGAGATTAGTCGTGTTGTGCCACAATTGTCACCGTGAGTTCTCAAGATGTTCAACGCCCTATCTGCATAATCGGTCTCGGCCTCATCGGCGGCTCTTTGCTGCGCGATCTAGCCGGATATAAACACCCCGTTTTTGGATATAACCACTCCACTTCTGGCGCCCGCACTGCAGTAAAGCAGGGCTTTGACGTCACCGATGATCTTCCCGCTATTTTGACCCGCGCGGAAGCCGAAGATGCGCTCATCGTCATCGCTGTTCCCATGACCGCGGTGGGCGAGGTCCTCGATGCCATCCAGGAGCACGCGCCTAGCTGCGGTATTACAGATGTGGTTTCCGTAAAGACTGCGGTACGCCAGCAGGTCCTCGAACGCGGCATGGAATCGCGCTACGTGGGCGGGCATCCGATGGCGGGCACCTCCAAGTCCGGTTGGGATAACTCCCAGCGGGACCTCTTCCGCCGTGCGGCGTGGGGCATTACTTATGACTATGCCGCCGAGTGCGAGGCGCGTGGGGAAAAGATTCCTAAGCAATGGATTGAGACCTTTACCGAGGTTGTACGCATGACGCAGATGGTACACGCGGAGGCGGTTCCTATCCGCGTAGCTAACCACGATGCAGCGGTGGCGCGCATTTCCCACCTGCCGCACGTCTTCGCCGAGATCCTCGCCGTCGTGGGCGATAACGGCGGAATCTTGGCGCAGTCCCTGTCTGCCGGTTCCTTCAAGGACGCCACGCGCGTGGCCGGTACGCACCCGGAGCTAGTGCAGCAGATGTGCGAAACCAATGCCCCGGCGTTGGTGGAGGCTTTGGACGAGGCCTTGGATCTGCTTCGCGACGCCCGCGAGAAGCTCGACTCCCCCGAGCCTTCCATCGCCGAGCTTTCCGACGCCGGTTATCGCGCCCGCACCCGTATCGATGCCCGTTCTGGCGCGCGCAAGGAATCGGTCTCCCCGGTCAAGATTTCTTCCCGCCCGGTGCTGCGCCTACACCCAGGCGGCCCGAATTGGGTGGCGCAGCTGCGCCAGTCCGAGTCCCTGGGTGGGCGCATCGAGATTTTCTAGCGCTTGCGACCCCGTAGGCCGGGAATGCGGGATACTACCGCGGCGGCAATAAGACCTAGCACCGCCATTCCGGCATAAAACCAAGCGTGGTCAGCGCTAGTCTGCGGGGTTTTCGGCGGCTCAGGAGTAGTTTCCGCGGTGAGAATCGCTTCCTTATCGCGTCCGCTCACCACTCCCTCGATCCAGTCCTTGGTGCCGGCCAGCGTGGTAATAGCCGCGCTAGGTGAAGGC
Organism: Corynebacterium kefirresidentii; assembly: GCA_002154655.1. Taxonomy (GTDB): domain Bacteria; phylum Actinomycetota; class Actinomycetes; order Mycobacteriales; family Mycobacteriaceae; genus Corynebacterium; species Corynebacterium kefirresidentii. The sequence continues at coordinate 53,989 of NGUZ01000010.1, read as the reverse complement.
AAGTCTGGGTCCCCGTTCGCGGTGCCCGCCGTGGCGAGTCCGGCGAGTTTACCGTCGACAAAGAAGGGGCCGCCGGAGTCACCGCCTTGCATACCGGCTCGGCCGGTGGAGTGAACATCAAGGATGGCGCTTTCGATAAGCGGCATCGGGCCATCGGGCGCCCCACCCGGCATGGCCTCGCTGGCTGGCACGCTTTCTGTACCCTCCGGTGCTTTAAGCCCCGGCATAGCCTCGGCCGCGGGAACGCTTTCTCCGACATCGGTATCCTCACCGGCGCTCGCGGCAGCGTCCGCGCCGGCAGGTCCGGCGGGGCTACCGCCGAGGAGCTCGGCCACCTCCATTTCCGCTTGGGGCAACTGACCGCGGCGCGCCATAGAAGAACTACTGCTCCAGCCGTAAAGTGTGCCGCGTTTGCCCGGTTCCGGAACTTGGGTGGAAATCTCTGCGGGCTTTGTATCGGTGACAGGGGCGGTGAGGTGGAGAAGGGCGGCGTCGGAAAGCGGGGACAGTGCCCAGGAATCAGTGTCGTAGGTGGTTCCGTTGATGCGGGCCTGGGTGCCCGTGTTATTCACAGACTCGAGGCAGTGACGTGCGGTGAGCACCCATTGGGCGGCCACGAGAGTACCGGTACAATCACCGAAACTACCCACGCGTCCTATCTTGAGTTGGGCGACAGTCTGGGCCTCCGGGGAGTCCGTTGCTGGATCACCGTGTTCGAGTGCAGTGGCCGGGGCGGCCGTCAGTGCCACGATGCTGGCGGCGAGCAAGGCGGGGAAAATTTTGTGCTGCATGATTAGTCCTTCTTTCCGGCAGGAACGGCGATGGCAATAGCTTTGGCGACGGCCCATTCGGCCGGCCCCTTCCCTATCAGGCGGCGCCACAGGGTTGCGATAACGAGGAAGAGGGCAATGAAGGCACAGGCCCAGGCGGTGTTGTGCAGGGCGATGTGGCTTTGCCAGTAGTAGGCGGTGAGCACGTGCAAGATGTAGATGCTCAGTGACATCGCACCCAGCGCAGCAAAGGGATAGACCAGCTTGGGCGCAGCTCGACCAGCAAGCAGGCAGAGGTGTAGGACGACTGCAGCGACGGCAATGGACAGCATGATCTCACCCACGACGCCGGTGTGGCCGGTAAAACGTAGCCAGCCAGGAATGTCCGTAGTAAAGCGGAAGTAAAAACCGATAGCGGCAACGATGCCGGCTATAGCAGTGGAAGCCCACTGCGCAGCTGCGCGTTGCTTGCGAATATAGATTTCATAGAGCAGCATGCCGGCGAGGAAATAAGCGATATAGGCCAGCAGTGGGTAGACCTGCGGTAGGGTCAGCGGAGCGTATTTCACGGTCGCGGCTACGGTGGCCGCAGCGAAAAGGATTAGCTTCCAGGCCCAGTGCAACGGGGGAACCCAGCACAGCAACATCATGGTGATGCCAATTACTACTAGGACGACCTGAATCTCACCTCCAAGGGGCAGTAGAGCGAGGCCGATGAGTGTAATTATGCAGCCTCGGGCGAGGATGCGCAGAAGCGTCGTCACCGTGAAATTGCGGGCAATAATCATCAATGTGACGCCAGCCAAAATGGCAAAAAGCGCGGCGGGCAGGCCGTTGAGAATGACTTTGGTATGCCACACGAGGGAGGCCATGTGCAGGACTACCATGCCAATAATGGCAAGTGAGCGGGCTATATCAAGCCCAACGATGCGCGAAGATGCGGACACCGGGCGTTCTCCTTCAAGACAGAGGGGAGCGCGTTGCCGCAGTCCCCTTATTAATAAAGACTTTCTTTTTCTACTAAGTCTGTCTGGGAGGTTGCTGTGAACGTTTTATACGTGTCCTGCATTTTATAAAGGGGTTACATATGACTTATTGCGGCAGTGAAAATCCATCTAATCGCGGAAGTTATCATCGCGATATTTGCGCGACCGAGAGGGATCAGCAGCAAGCTTGAGAAGCGGGGCGCATATTAGACCAAGCACAACTCCGCCCAGAAGGAGCCACAGGCTCCCAGAACCGAGCCATAGTGCGAGGCCAAGGACAATGCCGGCAATGAGACCCGGCAGCAATGAGGAAGACTTCATAGACGGGCACCTGCGAAATAGATTAGATACAAGAAAAGCCGCCCGAAGGCGGCTTATTTTGTGCGCCCGGAGGGATTCGAACCCCCAACCTTCTGATCCGTAGTCAGATGCTCTATCCGTTGAGCTACGGGCGCAGACCGTTGTTAAGCAGTGCGTGTGCTCTGCTGTGCAACGAGAAATAACTATACCCACGGTCTGGGAAACTACCAAATCCCCAGTTCACTTGGTGTTTACCCACGAGAAGTGGGAAGGCTTTAGGAAGGAATGAGGGCGGCAACTTCGGCGTCGGAAAGCAGGGCATCCCGGAAAGCCTGCAGGGTGGCCTCGTGGTCGAAGTCAATGCCGATGAGAACAATTTCAGCACCAGGGGTCACACCATTGGCCGCCCAGAGGGAGGCGGGCATGATCTGGAGGTTCGGGCCGGCTTGCTGCCAGGCGTGTGCAACGCGCAGATCGGTATCGATCCAGCAGTACCCCTTGGAACGCACCAGACCGGTGCTGGCCCGCAGGGCGGCAAGTAAGCGCTCGCGATTAAAGGGCCGATCCGCACGAAAGACCACCGAGGAGATGCCATATTCCTCGGTCTCGGGGGTATGCGGGTTGGCCAGTTCTTCGGCGTAGCCGTGATAGGTGGCAGCGGTAGCGATGTCATACAAGTGGGCATCGAGGACGAGTCGCGGGTCGATGACACCGTTGGTAACAATCACGACGCGGGCGCGGGGGTTCATGGCGCGCACGGTAGCGATGACCCGTTCGGCTTCGGCAGCATCAACCACGTCGGTCTTGGTGATGAGGATAAGGTCGGCGAACTCAACTTGGTCCACTAGGAGGTCAGCCACGGTGCGGTCATCGCCGGGCGTGGCTTCGATGCTTTGGGACGCAAGGCTCTTGCCACGGCGCAACTGGTCAAGAAAGGTGGAAGCGTCCACGAGGGAGACCATGGTGTCGATGGGGGCGACGTCGGCAAGCGTCGTGCCATCCTCAAACTCCCACTCAAAGGTGGCCGCAACGGGCATGGGTTCGGAAATGCCGGTGGATTCGATGACGATCTGGTCGAAGCGGCCGGAGCGGGCGAGCTTGCCCACGGATTCAATAAGGTCTTCGCGCAGGGTGCAGCAAATGCAGCCATTAGAGAGCTCGACAAAGCGATCCTCCCCGCGCTCAAGGTAGCCCTCGCCGGCAACGAGAGCGGCGTCAATATTGACCTCGGAGAAGTCATTGACAATGACGGCCAGCTTGCGCCCCTCGCGGTTAGCAAGCAGATGGTTTAAGAGCGTAGTTTTTCCGCTGCCTAAAAATCCGGACAGCACGGTAACGGGTGTAGTCATTCCCTAATGATACCGTTTTTCATTAGGGAATGACTACGTGGTCTCTTGCGCTAAATGGATAGGCCGAAGATAGGCACCGCCAGCAGGTACACCGTAAGGGTAATAAGGAAGATGCCGATGATATTGAGTCCGAGACCGCCCTTGATCATCTCGCCAATCTTGACGTAGCCAGAGCCATAGGCAATGGCGTTCGGCGGGGTGGCCACGGGGAGCATAAATGCACAGGTTGCCGCGAGCGCCACCGGAATGGTGAGCAGAAGGACGTTGATATCTCCCTCCGCGGTCAGGCCAACACCCACGGCAACGCCGCCCATGATTGGAATGAAGGTGGCAGCCGTAGCGGTATTGGAGGTGATCTCCGTCAGGAAGAGCACCAGTGCGGCTACGGCGGCGACGATAAGGACAACTGGGAGGACGCTCAGTCCCTTAGCCATCTCACCAATCCACAGGGACAGTCCGGAAGAATTAAAGACCGAGGACAGCGACAGGCCGCCGCCGAAGAGCAAGAGAACGTCCCACGGCATCTCATTGGCAGTCTTCCAGTCGAGCAGACGAGTGCGACGCTGATTATCCGCCGGAAGAATAAAGAGCACGATGCCGGCAGCGATACCCACGATGGCATCGTCATAGTTCTCAAATTCCTTAAGCACCAGCGGCAGGATTACCCACGCTGCGGCGGCCAGAACAAAGATGACGCCGGTCATAATCTGGGGACGGGTCCAGGGGCCGAGGGCCTTAATTTCATCGTCGATAAGCTCGCGGCCGCCCGGAATATCCTTCATCTCTGGCTTGAAAATGGTGATAAGTAGTGCCCAAGCAATCAGCAGGAAGATCACGGCGAGCGGTACACCGACCGCCATCCATCGACCAAAGCCAAGGGTAACGCCCCAGGTATCGGCCATATACGCGTTCAGGAAGGCATTCGGCGGGGTGCCGATGAGCGTGCCCAGCGAACCAATGGACGCGGAATAAGCAATGCCCAGCATGAGGGCCGTGGCAAATTTCTTTTGCTTCTCCCAGCCGCCTACGGTCTCTGCGGTCAGCGCGAGCACCGAGGTGCCAATAGGCAACATGACCACGGCCGTAGCCGTATTAGAAACCCACATGGACAAAAATCCGGTGGCCAGCATAAAGCCCAAGATCAGGCGCTTGGGAGAGGTACCAATCACCTTCACCACATAGAGGGCCAAGCGGCGGTGCAGGTTCCAGCGCTGCAGGGACAGCGCGATGAGGAAGCCACCCATGAACAAGAAAATGGTGGCGGAGGCATACGGGGCGCCTACTTCCTTGATTGATCCGACGCCAGCTAGTGGGAAAATAACCAACGGAAGCAGCGCGGTGGCAGCGAGCGGAATAGCTTCAGTCATCCACCACACGCCCATAAGGATCGTCACCGCTGCAACAGCGCGGATGGCACCAAGCGTGTACTCGGCTTCCGGATCTGCGCCAGAGGAGCCTTGGACTGTCTCGATGGCATTGGAGGGGAAGATAAAGAAGACAAGTACCGCCAATGCCAAGCCCACGAAGAGGCCAATAAACTGCCGGCGCCATTCGCCGCGTGGGACTTTAGGGGCTTCGTCACCTTCGGTGTGGGCGGTGGATTCGTGAGTATGCGGGGTGGTCATACCGCGCGCTCCTTCACTAAGAGAGGACTGTGCTGAGGGATATGCTCCGTACTTCCCAGGTTATTAGCTGGCCTAGACAGCAAATAGAAAGTTATCTAATTCACTGCGAAGCATGCACTGACCATACAAAACATGTGACGCAGAAACCATATCCCGTCACAATAAACCACCCCCGCACCCCCGAATAGCACACACCACACCTGCCCGAAACCAGAAATCACTCCACCGCTCCCCTACCCCCGATCAATGAAGGGTGGGTTAAATTCCCAGCACGGTCTTAGCAATGAGGAAGTAAATAATGAGGCCCGTAGCATCACAGAAGGTAGAGATAAACGGGTTGGAAAAGACCGCCGGATCGGCACCGATGGTCTTAGCCACGATGGGCATCAGCCCGCCTACGGTCGCAGAAATCGAGCAAATCAAAAACAGCGTCGAACCGATGACTAGGCCGATGCTCATGCCATAAACCAGCGTAGCCAGCCCCAGTCCCGCCAAGCCGAGCACGGCGCCTAGCAACATGCCGACGCGTAGCTCGCGCCACAAAACGGCAACGAGGTCGCGGGTGCGGACATCGCCCAGCGCCAAAGCACGGGTCACCGTGGTGGCAGCCTGATTGCCGGTATTGCCACCGGTGCCGGTCAGCAGCGGGATAAATAGTGAGAGAACCACGGCCTTGGCCAGCGTGCCTTCAAAAGAGTCCAATACTTGCACAGTCAACAGCGCAGAAACTGCCAGCACGAGCAGCCATACGATGCGCGAGCGCACCAGCTTGAGCAAAGGCGTGGATAGGTACGGCTGTTGAAGGGCCTCGGTACCGCCAGCACGAGCGGAGTCCTCGCTATCTTCTTCCTCCACAATGTCCGTAGCATCGTCCCACGTCAGCAGACCAACCAAGCGGTGCGAATCATCCACGATTGGCAGCGCAAGAATGTCCAATGGGAGGAACCAACGCGCGGTTTCTTCCGCGTCAGCACTAGCACGGGCAAAAATGGGATCGTGCATAATATCGGCCATGGTCAGCGCGGCATCAGCGGTGAAGATTTCGCGCAGGCTCACCACTCCCACAAGACGCCTATCCTCGCGAGTGATGGGCACGGTGTAGATAGTTTCCAGCTCATGTGCGGTCTCCCGCAGTTTAAACAGCGCGTCCCTAACGCTCATGTCCGGGTGGATTCCAGGCACCTCGGGTGACATTCGGCGCCCCACCGAACCCTTGACATAGCCCAACACCACGCCCGTGACATCGCGCTTGGATTGAGTCAGTGAGCGCAGCAGCCGGTCCGCAATCTCCGCAGGCAGCTCATCCAGCAAAGCCACGCGGTCTTCCGGATCAAGCTCGTCGAAGAACTCATAGACATCAGCATTGCCCAGCTCATCGATGATATCGGCCTGATGCTTTGCATCGAGGGCATCAAAGACGACGATTGATTTCTGGCGCGGCAACAAGCGCAGGGCCAAGGCCGACCGGACGGCATTTTGCCGCTCGACGACGGCGATGAGTTCCTGCAGGGGCACCCTCTCCAGGAGTTCCTGGAGGCGCGGGGCCTTGGTGGGGTCAATGGCGTCTTCTTGTTTGAGCCATGCCTCGACAATATCGCTAGCCCGCTCGGTGGTCTCCGCCATGGCCTACCCGCCTTTCCAGCCCCAGGTTATTGACTTCAGCCTTCTTAGACTACGTCATTTGCCCAGAAAATCCGCCAGAGATCCTCCCTGGCCGCATGACGACGCCCAGAAGCCACCTCAATGACGACACCGGGATGACTACAGGAATAGACCCCACAGGGCGAAGGCTGCCAGCAAAGACACCAGACCGGCGGTACTGGCCAAAATGATTGCATGCGGAAGGGGAGCCTGGGAAGACAGGGCGACGTCGACAAGCGAGGCACGTTGCCACACCGCCAAGACCAGCGCCAGCACCCCGGCGGCAAGGAGGACGAGCGGCAAGAAGGCGTGCACACTCACCGCCCGCATCACGCCTAGCAACACCAAGGAAAGCGCCAAAAGGGTGCGCTGCCAAGACAGGCGCGTGCGCTCTGGTTGCAGACCAGGATCAAAGGGCTGGTTAGGCAAGGAACTCGCCTACCAAAAGCGCACCAGCCACCACCACGATTACAGCAACAAGGACCGGAAGGCCGAAACTAAACGGTAGCGATCGATTCTCTCGCATTGCGCGCTCTGATTGCTTCCAATGCCCCCACGCCACCACGGGCAAGATAATGGCGACTATCAACATGAAGACCGATACCGCGGCACGCAGAGTGCCTGGCAGCGGAACATCAAAGGCCTCAAGTGCTACTCCGCCAGCAATCAACGCCAGGGAAGTGCGAATCCACGCCAGGAACGTGCGCTCATTAGCGAGCGTGAAACGCGGATCAGGGTCGGTGCCAACTGCAAACACCGAACGGGGAAACCTCGAGTCACTCATGGGCACCACTTTATATTCATTTGTCTCTTGCGTCGCGACAAGCCCACGCAACGCTTCGCCTTCCCGTAGCCTCATAGGCACAGGCCAGCCCCCCTGAGCCAAGGAGTACCCATCCCCTATGAATCTGCGCTTATGCAACTACGTGCCATCCTCCCCGCACGAGGACGAGTTTTTCAGCAAAGAGAACATCAAGCGCGTTAGCACCCCAAATACCCGCCCCGATGCCACCGGCTTGCGCGAGGCCGTTATTACTAACGGCCCTTGCCCCTCCAAGAACCATACGAAATTCGACTTCCTCTTCCAGCTCTTCCATATGGGTAGCATCGTAATTCTGGGACTCTTCCCCTTTGCTCTTACCGGACTCGATTTCCGCATCGCCTTGCTCATCAGCCTGCCCATCATCGCATTCGGCATTTCCAAGCCCGTTCGCTGGCTGGCCTCGACCCACAATGAGCGCACTCTGCTCCGCACAGCGTGGGCCAATAACTGGCTCGAGTTTTATCCCGTACTGGTGGGAAACTTCTACCACTTTGATTCCAAGGAAGAAAAGAACCCTGTAGGCGATGACCACTATTACTTCCACCATGCGCGCATCATGGTGTTCTTTCCTGATGGCTCCACGGAAGTACTACCAGAGCTCGCAACCGTGAAAGCTGTCGACTATCCGCCTGAACTGATGAGGTCAGATGGCACTGCCATTGCGGAAAACCCCGACGATCTGCGTGTGAGCCCCACCGTTAATAATGGCTGGGCACTACTGGCCGTGCTCGCCGGTGACCCGGTATCCGCCGGTACTCCCGACATCGGCTTGAAAGAGCAACAAATAGAAGCAGCGCTTGCCCAAGTGGAGCGCGAGTGGGCACCCGGCATTCTGAATTAAACCGCCGCAGCGAGTTATAGTCGGGCCCATGATTGAAGTTGCCGCCGTAGTTTTCCGTAATTCCTTTGGCCATATCCTCACCGTGCGCAAAGATTCTTCCACCAAGTTCCAGTTACCTGGCGGCAAGCTTGAGGCTGGCGAGACCCCTGCACAGGCCGCAGCCCGCGAGGTCGCAGAGGAAATCGGTGTGGAGGTCCGCCTCCCGGAGCTTTCCCCGCTCGGCACCTTCGACGCGCCGGCCGCCAACGAACCCGGCGAAACCGTGCGCGGCCACATCTTTACCTATCCCCGCCCCGTCCTTGCCCGCGCAGCCGCAGAGATTGCCGAACTCGCATGGGTAGACCCCACCAACCCAAATCGCGAGCTCGCCCACCTGCTGCGCGACGAGGTCTTTCCTGCCCTAGAATCCTAAGGCCCTGCTTGATCCCTTAAGAATGTCCTATTGCAGCTCCTGGGAGGGCAACCTAGAGTTATTTTCATCAGAATTGAGTGATGAAAGGACTGACCCCCATGCCGCAGCAATCCACACCGGGACCTATCGTGACGATTACTTTCCTCGTCCTAGGAGTCATTAGCTCTGTTATCGCCATTCTCATGGTGCCTGCCCTCTTCCACGAGGTCACTTCCCTGCGCGCTGCGGCTTTTACCGGAAGCTTCATCTTCGGCGTTGGCATGCTCACGCTCTTCCGCCGCTGTGCCAATTACCAGCGCAAATAGCAGATTTCTCCGCTTCACGGCGCCGGCGAGAATAAAACCCGAATAAAAAATCCCGAGCGCACTCGCTCGGGATTAGATGGCGGAGATGAGAGGATTCGAACCTCCGGACCCCAGAAGGGTCAACTCCTTAGCAGGGAGCCCCATTCGGCCGCTCTGGCACATCTCCACGGTTCACAAGGAACCTCGTTTGAGAATACCTGCCTGCCCCGCCGCTGCCAAACTAGCCCCCTGCTTTCGCTCCCGCAGCAAAGGCGCAGGCCCTACAGTGGTAGGCATGATTCGCCCCGATCTGAAAGCCATCCCTGCCTATGTCGCTGGTGCGCGCAACGATGACGCACTCAAGCTTTCCTCTAATGAGGCGGCTCACCCGCCCTTGCCAGAAGCGGCCGCGGCCATGGCAGAGGCAGCCGCACAGGCCAATCGCTACCCGGATATTGCGGCCACCGCACTGCGCGAGGACCTAGCCGCGCACCTGGGCGTGGATCAGGAGCAGGTAGCGGTGGGCACCGGCTCCTCCGCATTGTGCCAACAGCTGGTAGAAATTGCCGCCACTCCCGGCGAAGAAATCCTCTTCCCATGGCGTTCCTTCGAGGCCTACCCCATCTTCGCCCAAGTGGTGGGCGCCCACCCCATTCCGGTTCCGCTCAGTACAGACCAGCGCGTGGACCTTCCTGCCATGGCGAAGAAAATCACGGATAAAACCAGGCTCATCTTCGTGTGCAATCCCAATAACCCGTCGGGCACCACGGTTACCAAGGCCGAATTCGCCGCATTCATGGATGCCGTGCCTGCCGACGTCCTCGTAGCCCTCGACGAGGCCTATATCGAATACAACCGCGACACCGACACCCCGCTGGGCACGGAGCTGGTGGGTACCTTTCCCAACCTGGTGTGCCTGCGCACCTTCTCTAAGGCTTATGGCCTGGCCGGCGTGCGTATCGGTTATGCCTTCGGCCCGGAAAATATCATTGAGGCCCTCAATAAGGTGGCTATCCCCTTCTCCGCCAGCACCGTGGCTCAGGTTGGCGCCCGCGCGGCACTGGCGGCGCAGGATTCACTGCGGGAGCGTACCGAGGAGACCGTCGTCCAGCGCGAGCGCTTAGAAGCAGCCCTGCAGGACTGGGGCGTGCCGCATTCCGAGGCGAATCACGTGTGGCTGCCGGCTAAGAATCTTGCCAGTCTGGGCACTCCACAAGAGGTAGCCGCCCGCCTCGCCGAACGCGGCGTGCTCGTTCGCGCCTTTAGCGAGGGAATTCGTATTACCGTTACCACCAGGGAAGAAACCGACGCCTTGCTGCAGGCGTGGGACGCAACCATAGGAGGCTAAATGCGATCGCTTATTAACTTCGCCCTGAACGTCTTTGCCATCGCAGTGGCGCTGTGGGCCGTGGTCACTGTCATTCCCGGAATCTCCATCAGCCCGGCCGAAACCGGAAATTTCATCGCCATTGCCATCGTCTTCATCATCATTAATGCCGTAGTCACGCCGGTGCTGCGCATCCTCGGCGCACCGCTGACGTGCCTGACACTCGGGCTTTTCTCCCTCGTCATAAACGGCGCAGCGCTCATCATCGTGGAGTGGGCGCTCAATACGCTTGACCTCGGGATTGGCCACCTTGTCATCGACTCTTGGGGCGCCGCGATTATCGGCGCCATCGTGCTGTCCATTGTCAGCAGCGTCATTAATTTCTTTACCAGTCCGCTGCGCCAGCGCGATTAGCCGCCCGCAAAAGGCGGCAACACGTCCACGCGGGTCACGCCGGCCAGGGGAGAATCCATGGCGGTGTTCCCAGCGCCGTCGATAAGAAAGCTACAGCGCCCCAACACTTCTTTTAGGCTCATGCCGGCCGCAGTGGTGCCGGTATGGTCCTTGCCCAGCTGCGCCACCAGATCACCCAAGGTGGCGGGGGCGTCTACCTGCTCAGAAGCCACCCCCGCGGCGGCGCGTGCGGCAGCGAAATAGTGAACGGTCAACATGCCTTCTACTATGCCTACGCACCCCTGCCGTGTCGAGACCGTGGGTAAACTAGCCGTCATGCGCACACCTGAAACCCACGCGCGCGAGGTCGCCGCGGCCCTGCCCGTACGTCACGTAACCACCGTGGCCCTTAATCAGGCACAGGATATGGTCTTAGCTGCGGATATCCGCGCTGATTTCCCTTCCCCGCGCTTTGATAATTCACAAATGGATGGCTACGCCCTTCCCCAGTGTGCGGCCGGGACTTACCAGGTAGGCCCCACCATCGCCGCCGGTACAGAGCCCGCCCAAGTGCTCCACGGCTCACTCAACGCGGCCTGCCCCATCATGACTGGTGCCAAAGTTCCGGAAGGAACTGCAGCCATCGTGCCCATTGAGCACTGCGAACCACAAGAATTCCTCGCCCCGGGTGACCATGTCACCGTGCCGGAGACCCAGCCGGAACAATTTATACGCCGCGCCGGCTCGGACTTAGAAGAAGGCGCCCTCCTGGCGGCCCAGGGCGATAAGCTCACGCCGGTCCGCTTGGCTGCCCTTGCTTCCCAAGGCATCGCCGAGGTGGAGGTCTACCGCCCCGCCCGGATCCTCATCTGCACCGGCGGAGCAGAGATTGGCAGTGGTAGCGCCGCCATTCCTGACGCCAATGCGCCGTTATTGACGGCATTGGCCCACCGCGCCGGCATCGACGTCGCGGGCTTTATCACCACCGATGATGACCCGCAGGCCTTAACCCACGCTTTGACAGAAGCCATTGCGCAGCATCACCCAGACGCCATCATTACCTCGGGCGGAATCTCTGCTGGGAAGTTTGAAGTAGTACGCCAAGTGCTCGATGGCTGGTTTGGTCATGTGGATCAGCAGCCTGGCGGGCCACAGGGTATCGCTGCTTTCCACGGCACGCCGGTGATCTGTCTGCCGGGAAATCCCATTTCCACGTTGGTAAGTTTCCGCCTCTTCGTGGCCCCGGCACTGGGCTGGGCTCCGGAGCCATTCCGCGTTCCGCTCGCGGCAGGCATCGAAGGCCTCCCATGCAAGGACCAATTTCGCCGTGGGCGCGTCGATTCCCACGCCCATATCCTCGGTGGTGCCAGCTCCCATCTGCTCGCCCAAGCGGCCGACGCCACCCATCTCATCCGCATCCCTGCCGGCCAACGCCTTGCGGAAGGCCAAGAAGTTGAGGTCTACCCACTATGAGCCCACAGCGCACCGCCATCGTCATCGTCGCCTCTACTCGCGCCGCCGCGGGTATCTACGAGGACCGATCCGGCCCTATCGCGGTAGATTTCCTGCGACGCAAGGGCTTTGACTGCCCCGCTGCACGCATCGTCCCCGATGCCGATATTGCCGCCACCGTTGCTGCCGCCTTCGCCGAAGAACCCTCGGTCATCCTAACCTCTGGTGGCACCGGTCTGACCCAAGATGACAAGACGGTAGAGGCTGTCGCGCCGCATATCACCCGCGAGCTGCCTGGCATCGCAGTGGCCTTCTGGCAGAGAGGCTTGGAAAGCGTGCCCACCGCGGTGGCTTCCCGCGCGATTGCCGGTGTTAATGACTCCACCTTTGCTATGACGCTGCCTGGTTCCACCGGCGGGGTAAAAGACGGCTGTGCAGTTTTGGATAAATTAATTGTTCCGATCGTCGATATGTTAGAAGGAGTACATGAGCACTGATCCCTCCTATGTGGCCGAACAGACCGGCTGCACCATTGGCACGCTTTTGAGCGATCAGCCCCTTGAATCCCACCTTGCCGCTGCCAAGGAAGAGACCGCCACGGCCGCCATGGGTGCCGTTGTCACCTTTGAAGGCGTCGTCCGCGATCATGATGGCGGACGGCCGAATGTCACCCTTCTTTCCTATAGCGCCCACCCTTCCGCGCCAGAGAAGCTGCAGGACATCACCGACGCCGTCTCCTCCAGCCATCCGGTGCGCCTCTGGGCCGCTCACCGCACGGGGGATCTTCAGGTCGGCGACCTGGCCTTTGCCGTAGTTGCGGCCGCCGCGCACCGCGGCGATGCCTTCCGCGCGGCCGAAGAATGCGCCGATCGCGTCAAGGCAGAAGTGCCCATCTGGAAGGAACAAAGCCACGGCGATGGCTCCACTAACTGGGTGGGTCTGGAATGAGCATCCGCTATGCCCGCCAAGAAGCGCTCTGGGGCGAGGAGGGACAGCGCAAGCTCGCTCAAGCCCACGTAGCGGTTATCGGGGCCGGCGGCTTGGGTTCCCCCGCCCTGCTTTACCTAGCTGGCGCGGGCGTAGGCCGCATTTCGCTTTTCGACGACGACGTGGTCTCCCCCTCTAACCTTCACCGCCAAGTCATCCACACCACCGCGGCCATCGGCACGCCGAAGACTGATTCCGCCGCGGCCGCCGTCCGTGCGCTCAATCCGGAGGTGGACATCACCTGCCATGGTCGCCTCGAAACGGCCACCGCCCTCGAGCAATTGCGCGGCTGCGACGTGCTCCTCGATGGCACGGATAATTTCGACGCCCGCTACCTGTGCTCTTGGGCCGCCCATAGCTTGGGCATTCCGCACATTTGGGCCTCTATCTTGGGATTCGATGCGCAAATGAGCGTCTTTTGGTCGGGCAAGGGCCCCGTGTACGAGGATGTCTTTCCCACTGCCCCTGCCCCAGGCGAGGTTCCTTCGTGCTCTCAGGCCGGCGTTCTGGGGCCGATCGTCGGCGTGGTGGGATCCGCGATGGCCTTGGAAGCCTTAAAAATCATTACCGGCGTCGGCACCCCGCTTATGGGCACGCTCGGCTACTACGAGGCCCTTTCTGGGACGTGGGAATATATCCCCATCCGTTCCACCGGGGCGGAGCCTACCCAGCCGGACGATGCCCCCGAGGTCCGCGAGATCCCTGCCCACGCCATGCTTATCGATGTCCGCACCGACCCCGAGCGCGCCCGGTCCACCATTCCTAATTCAGCGCATCTTCCCCTCAACCGCATCCTCGCCGGTGAAAACCCCGATATCGCACCGGGCGAGGTAGCCGTTATATATTGCGCCAGCGGCATCCGCTCCGCCCAAGCCGTCCACGCTCTGCGCGAGCGCGGATACTCACAGGTGGTTTCCCTGCGTGGCGGCATTAACGCGTGGTTGGAACAACAAGGAGCGTGTTAACGCGCCCCCACGGCGAGCCGTCTAGACCCTTCTATTCTTGTCTTCTTTTCCGCGAACAAAGAGGAACCAGATAAGCGGTCCTAAGAAGGGCAGTGTGAAGGTAGCGACGATAAAGAGCACCTTCGCTGCAAGCGTGTACCCAGAAGAAATGATAGAAATTAAGGCCGCTATCCAGAACGCGACGAGCAAAAAGATGGGAAGGAACCCGAGGAACCACCACGTATCGTTAGGGTTAGTAGATTCCGCTGCTGCTAGGTAAAACTCCGAAGTGCTCATGGTGTCCTTTCGCCGAGTAATTTTTATCTTCGCTACAGAGCTTGATCACAATCACATCTCACTTGCCCTGTACATTTCCAAGATTAAGTCTGCGCCGCACCAGGCGCATCATCCCCCGATATGAAACGCCGCAGCAGGCGCATCATCCCCCGGTATGAAACGCCGCAGCACCAAAAGAAGCAGGTTTTTACCCCAAGCCGTTTTTCCGGTGCCCCGCCATGACCAAGTTCGGGTTAACACCATCCAGGGTGAGGCTTCCCGGGATATCCGCACATAAGTAAAACGAGAAAACGGTAACTCCTAGCGTGAGCCAGAAGCTACCGAGGTATCGCCGAGCCATAAATTAAGACGTTGGCGGAGACGGCGGGATTTGAACCCGCGGAGGTATTACCTCGCCGGTTTTCAAGACCGGTGCATTCGGCCACTCTGCCACGTCTCCACGTTGTATATCGAAGGCACTCTTCTTGCCTACGAAGCAACTTAGTCAGTGTACTAAATAGATGGCCTGGTTTCCCAAAAATCCACCTGCAATGCTGAAATACAGCATTTTTCGTAGCGCAGGACACACCAGGTTCGTTAGATTGGGCCTATGACTACAGGAAAAATGAAGGCAATTGTCCAGACCGATCCCCATGAGCGCCGGTCCCTAGAACTCCAAGAGGTCGCGGTTCCCCAGCTCCAGCCGGGCGAGGTGCTGGTCAAGGTGCAGGCGGCAGGCGTTAACCGCGGCGATATTCTGCAGACGATGGGAGCTTATCCGCCACCTCCGGGGGCGTCGGAAATCTTGGGCTTGGAAGCAGCAGGCACCATCGTGGATGCCGGGGATACCGACTGGGAGGTAGGCACCGAGGTAGGCTGCCTGCTCGCTGGTGGCGGCTATGCCGAATACGTTGCGGTTGCGCAGGGGCAGCTACTTCCCGTACCCAAAGGGTTTAGCGTTGCAGAAACCGCAGCGGTAGTCGAGGTCGGATGCACCGTGTGGTCCAGCCTAGGCATCGAGGCGGGCCTGCGCGAAGGCCAGCGTGTACTCATCCATGGTGGAGGCGGTGGCATTGGTACTTTTGCCATCCAGGTAGCCAAGGCGCTAGGAGCAGAAGTGGCGGTAACGGCCGGTTCGCAAGAGAAATTGGATCGCTGCCGCGAGCTGGGCGCCGACATCCTCATCAACTATAAGGAGCAGGACTTCTTAGAAGAGTTAAAGGGAAGCTGCGATGTTATTTTGGACATCATCGGTGCAAAGTACCTAGAAAAGAATATGAAGTGCCTAGCCAAGGATGGCAAGCTCATCATTATCGGCATGCAGGGCGGCACCAAAGCGGAAATCAATCTAGGAGCCATGCTGCCCAAGCGCCTGACTATCCAAGGGACGACGCTGCGCGCCCGCGATCTAGAAGACAAAGCGCAGATTGTGGCGGGCACAGTAGAAAATGTCTGGCCCATGTTGGAGGACGGCCGAGTAAAGCATGCGTTGCACGCCACTTACCCGCTTGCCGACGCCGCCCGCGCCCACGCTGCACTCGACAGCGGTGAAGTCACCGGCACCCTGGTGCTTACCGCTTAAGCCAGTGAGGCTACAACACGGGTGAGGTGTTCGACGTCGTGATAAGTGTTGAAGGGGCCAAGCGAAACGGTAACGGCGCCGCCGATTTCCTCCACGCCCATCTCCGTAAGCAACGGGGTCTGTGGGGCAAGCGTGGTGACTAATCCATTATCAAAGAGGCGCTTGTACACGGTCTCCGCCGGAACGCCCTTCACAGCAAAGGTAAGGCGCGGCAGGCGATCATCGGATGCGCCTGCGGCCGCCTCTCCTGTCACTCCGAGGATGTGCACGGCAGGCAAGGTGCTCAAGAAGGAATAAAGGTCCCCGCGCAGGTCCTCGAGGTAGGCGCTAAGCGCATCCATAGAGGTGCGCAGGCGCTTGCGGCGGGAGCCATTCTCCCCACCGGCGAGGGCGGCAAGATGGTCCACGAGTGGTCCGACACCGCCGGCCAGGCCAGAGGAAATTGGCGTTTCCAGCTTGCGAGCGCCCTTGCTGGCATGCACCGGATCAAGGGCATCGAGGCGGCGGAACATACGGGTATCGCGGAATACCAAGGCCGCTAGCTGCGGGCCGCCCAGCAGACCAAGGTCGAGACCCAAGATATCGGCACCGAGCTCATCGAAGTTGATGGGGCGGTAGGGGGCGATCGCAGAGACGTCGAGAAGCGTCCAGGCGCGAGAGCGTTCATGCACGGTGTCTATGATCTCAGTCGTCGGGGAGACCGTACCCAAAAGCTCGTGGGCGGCAGAGAAAGCGACAAGTCGCGTGGAGCCGTCGACAAGCTCGGCGAATTGGAACCCCGGCAACTCACCCGTGCCTAAGTCTGGCTGGGCCCAGCGGGTTTCTGCTTTGACCTCAGAAAATGCTGAATACAGGGAAGGCGGGTCCAGCTTTGAGAGCACTAGTGAGGAATTGCTGCGTAAAAGCGGGCGCGCCGCATGCGCCAAGGACTGGTAAAGAACCGGCAGGGAGGGACCGAGCACCACGCGGTCTGCTTTGGAACCGGTCAGATCCGCTACGGCCATGCGCGCAGCGGTGTAATTCCCATCTCCTTCCAAGCGCCCCGGCGCGGGTGTGGCAGAGTGGGCGCCACCCGGCCCTTCCTGGGGCGCCACCGCGGTAGACATACGGAAAGAGCGGGCCACGCCGGAGGCTACTCGCTCAGAAATCTGGGGAACCGCGTGCGCGTTAAGGTAGGTCCAACCATCAGATAGCCCGGTATATAAACCGCGCACACTGAATACGTCATAGTGCGCCGAAGCTCCTGCTGGCATTTCGGTCCCTTCTTTTTCGCGCTAGGCATCGCCACTCAGTGGCGGTCGATTCCCTACTGTATACGCGTTTGGCCCAAGTTTCCCAAATCTGGATTTTCGCTGAATACGGCCGTTTTCGCAGGCTAGCGGCGTGTAGTTCCCGTTTGCCCAGCCCGCGCGCTAGGGTGTTGAGCGTGCAAGATAACAATCAACTGCGCGCTGATATCGCCCGCATGACCTCCCAGCCAGACGGCGAGGCCACCCCAGCGTCCCAGTCCGAGACCCTCAAGGCCGCCTTCGCGGACCTTGCGCAGGGTGCACAGCAGCGCGAGCTGTGGTTCAAACTGGGTATTCAAGATATTAAGCAGCGCTACCGCCGCTCTGTCCTGGGCCCGTTTTGGATCACCATCGCCACCGGCGTGATGGCCCTCGCCTTGGGCCTTTTGTACTCCATGCTCTTCCAGATTCCCGTTGCGGAGTTCCTCCCCCACGTCACCGTGGGCCTTATTATGTGGACCTTCATTTCGGGCTGCATCAAGGAAGGCTCCACCGTCTTCATTGATAATGAGGGCTTGATTAAACAGCTTCCCGCCCCTCTTTCGGTGCACGTCTACCGCCTGGTGTGGCGCCAAACCTTATTTTTGGGCCATAACCTCATCATCTGGCTGTTGCTTATCCTCATCTTCCCGCGCAGTCTGGGTTGGGAGTTCTTCCTCTTTATCCCAGGCTTGGCGTTGTTGTTGGTCAACGGCGTGTGGGTCACGATGTTCTTTGGCATCATTGCCACCCGCTTCCGTGACGTAGCCCCGCTGCTGGAGGCTTTAACCCAGCTCTTGTTCTACGTCACCCCGATTGTGTGGATGACCAATACTCTGAAGGATCAAGGCGGTGCTGTGGCCGGGCGAGCCCGCATCGCGGAGATTAACCCGCTCTATCACTACCTAGAAATCGTCCGCGCACCCATGATCGGTGAGCCGGTAGCCGCCTACCACTGGTGGATCGTTATCGGCTGCACCGTGCTCGGCCTGCTCATCGCCGGCTTGGTCATGCGCAAGTGGCGCTTCCGCGTCAGCTACTGGGTCTAAGCCCACGCCCTGTACTTGTGGAGATTCCTCGAAAGGATACTGACTGATGGTCTCGATTGATACGTATAACGCGTGCGTGGACTTTCCCATCTTTGATGCCAAATCTCGCTCACTGAAGAAGGCCATGCTCTCTTCTGCCGGTGGCGCCATTGGAAAAAATGCCCAAAACACCGTCGTGGTGGAAGCCCTGAAGGACATTAACCTGCACCTGCGCGAAGGCGATCGCGTGGGTTTGGTGGGCCATAACGGCGCCGGCAAATCCACCTTGCTGCGCCTCTTGTCTGGGATCTATGAGCCCACCCGCGGTTCTGCCGATGTGCGCGGCCGAGTGGCCCCCGTTTTTGATTTGGGCGTAGGCATGGACCCGGAAGTTTCTGGCTACGACAACATCATTATCCGCGGCCTGTTTTTGGGCCAGTCCATCAAGCAGATGAAAAAGAAGATGGATGAGATTGCGGAGTTTTCTGAGCTCGGCGATTATCTCTCCATGCCGCTGCGCACCTATTCCACCGGTATGCGAGTGCGCTTGGCACTCGGCGTGGTGACCTCCATTGAGCCGGAAATCCTGTTGTTGGATGAGGGCATTGGTGCGGTCGACGCCGCCTTCATGGCCAAGGCACGCGTACGCCTGCAGGAGCTGGTGAAGCGCTCCGGTATCCTGGTCTTTGCCTCCCACTCCAATGACTTTTTGGCCCAGCTATGCAATACCGCCTTGTGGATCGACCACGGTGAGATCCGCTCGGTAGGCGAGGTTTCCGAGGTCGTCGGTGAGTACGAAGGACCTGAGGTGGGCGACTACGTCCGCGACCTGCGCGAGCGTTTTGAAAATGAGGACACCAGCGGCAACTAGCTGAGCATATGCAGCAGCTGGTCCCCCACACCCGTCACGTCCACCTGCACCCCTTCCGGTCGGTGATAGTCCGCAGCGCTCAGGCGCGCGCTGACCACCGGCCGGTTAATTTTTCTGGGCCCGCAGGCTCTTCTTTTGCCTCGGTGCTAACGCGGTAGCCCAACTTTTCACTCACCCGGGCTGAGGCGCGGTTGGTTTTTATCCAACTGGTGCACAGCGAACCCGCATCGAGGTGCAAGAAGGAAAACGCCGCCATCGCCTGGCGGATAAGCGTGCCATAGCCTTGGCCTTGAAAGCGGTGCAGCACCCATGATGCAGTTTCTATTTCCCGTGCGGCCGCAAAATTTTCTGCCGCCAGGTCCACCACGCCTACTAATTCTTGGGTTTCTACCTGGCGAGCGATGAAATCCAAGGTCCACTTCTGGGGACACAGCTTCGCTCGGTGCTCCCATCGGTGCTGGGCCATGGCGGCGGGGGTATTCGTCTTCTCATCAAAAAGCCAGGGAAATGCATGTTCTGGAATGTCGTCGCCATAGATATCTTCCGCACACACCTGCGCTACCTGTGCGATGTCCTCATCGCGCATGACACGCAGGTCAACCCCGCGGCCCGTATCATCGCAGACCCGAATGGTCACCGCAAAAGGCGGCCAGAAGTTTTCCATAGGCTTCACAGTATCCGCAAAGCTGCGCCTATATCCACTTTTTCGCTCCACCAATGCGGAGTGTTTCTGCGCTGGTCCCCCACCCCGGTGGCAAGATGGAACCCATGACTGCCACCCTGACTTCTACCGGTTCTACCGCCGCCGTCATTGTTACCCATCAGCGCGCCGAACTGCTGCGGGCATCGCTCGAACAGGTGGTACACCAAACCCACCCCGTGCAGTGGGTGATCGTGGTGGATAATGGTGCGGAAAATGCAGTGCGTGAACTTGTCGAGTCCATGGCGGGCGACCGCGGCGTCTACGTGCCTTCGGAGACCAACCTGGGCGGAGCTGGTGGCTTTGCGCTAGGCTTTCTCACCGCCCTTTCTTTGGGCGCGGATGCCGTGTGGTGTGCCGATGACGATGGCCGCCCCGCCGATCACACGGTACTTGCGGAGCTGTATCGGGTGGCCGAGGCCAACCGTTTGCATGAGGTCTCGCCGGCGGTATGCAATATCAACGATCCCGACCAGCTCGCCTTCCCCCTGCGCCAAGGCTTGGTGTGGCGTCGGCGAATGGATGAGCTGGAGGGCGATTTCCTGCCTGGCATTGCATCGCTATTTAACGGCGCGCTGATTTCCGCAGCGACCATGGAAATCATTGGTGTGCCGGACTACCGGCTCTTCATTCGTGGCGATGAGGTGGAATACCACCGCCGGCTGGTCAATTCCGGGCTTTCTTTCGGCACGGCGCTGACCACAAGCTACCTGCACCCAGATGGATCGGATGAGTTTAAGCCCATTTTGGGCGGCAAGATGCACGCCCAGTTCCCAGAGGGTGAGTTCAAGCGGTTTTTCACTTACCGCAATCGCGGCTATTTATTGTGGCAGCGCGGCATGCGCAAGCTACTACCACAGGAATTCGCCCGCTTTGGTTGGTTCTTCCTAGTCCAGCGCCACGATCCGGCCGGCTTTCTCGAATGGCTCAAGCTTCACAACCGCGGGCGCAGGGAAGATTTCCGGCGCCCTAGCTAGGCCGAAGCCGAACTGCAGGGGCTGGGCAAGGGGGGCATCGATAAGCGCGGCACATACCCGCCACCACCGAGAGCTTGACACCCCGCGCGCAGATTGGTCGGGCTCGATTCCCGTGGTGAGGTTATTTTTCTTTAAAAATGAAGGCCCTCTGAATGGCAAAATTGGTCACTGTGGCCACGCCCTGGGCGATGACAAAGGCGATGGTGTCTTTAAGCACGCCTTCTAAGCCAAGGGATAAAAGCGGCTCATTGAGCACCCAGTATAGGAAGTTTTGAACCGCGAAAGTGGAGGCGTACAAGATCCCGACGGTGACAGCCGTACGGCCGGAGACCTTGGCCCCAAAGGTCCACCGCGCATTAGCCAGGTAGGCGGCAATGGTGCCAAAGACCCAACCGATGGCCTTGGCGGCGGAACGGTGCAGTCCCAAGTACGTCAATAAAAGCGTCAGGCCATAATCAATGGCGGCGGCACCTACACCCACGGAAATAAATCGCACCAGTTGGGTGTGCAGCGAGGTGGACGAAGGTTTTACTTCTACGGCGTCATCAGCGGAGTTAGTCACGAGTGAGTAGCCTACCCGCGCAAGAGCGCTCGGTACATGTCCAACCGATCCACCGGCGCGGCGGATTCGGCACCATAGGCGCCTATCCCAGCCAATTGCTGCAACGATGCCGCACATAACTCCCGCACTTCAGCCCCGGTCAGCGCCGAGCCATCGTCATTGACCCAGCCGAGGGCATCCATGGTGGTCTCCACGACGGAATCGGTCAGCTCCGCGCCGCCCATGCACGATAGAGCTAGCGCCATGGACCAAAAGGCGTCTTTTCCTTCATGGGTAACCTCGCGCGGCAGGCTGGCGAGCACGCGGGCAGTTTGCGGTGACAATTCGGTACCCCTGCCCAGGTCCATCGCCTGCAGCAGCGGAACAAAGTCATAGAGCTTGGTGCGCTCAATCAAATCACGCACAGGGGACGCTACCGCGGAAAGGACCTCATCGGTGACTTCTTGCCCGGTCAATTCCCGGTTGACGCTGGTTAATTCAAAGGGTGCAAAGAGCGAGCCCGAACCTCCCACGCATAGCGCTTCCGGGGTGCCATTATCGCGCGGATAAATTTCAGCTACCACCAGCTCGAAGTCCCATAGCCCCCAGGCGAAGTCGATTTGATCGCCTTCGCGCCAGAGGAATTCGGAGGCCTGACGTTCCGGATCGATGCGCGGGCCACGCGCCTCGGTGTGTTCATAAAAGTGCCAGGGGGATTCCTCCTCCGGCAGGCCAAAGCAAATGCGCAGCACACGGTGCAACTCGGTGAAGGTCAGGGCATCGCTAAAGCCAATCTGGCGGTGCACCTCGCCATCGGCGCGGATATTCGCGGCTTGGCAAATGATTGTTAGGGGCTCGCGTTTGAGGGATACCACGCTATTGGCGCGTTTGGCCCGCGCCTGTGCGATATCGGTGACCCCTGCGTTCATGAGCCCCACCATACGCAAGTTTTAGGCTGCTAGTTTTGCGATATCGCGCGCTTCCAACTCACTAATCAGGAACGTCAGTGCCGCGCCAAAGGCGCCCAGCAGGGTCCACGGCCGCTTGGCACCGCGCTTACGCAGGAACTTTACCATTCTGCGGGAAATGGCAACGTTCATCCAGCCGCCCAGGATGAGCAGCAGCACCACTGCGGCAAAAATGGCCCAGAGCTTGAGTCCCTGATCGGATGCATCCTGCGGGGAGCGCGGCTCATCACCATCCTGTTCCGCGTGCGCGTTGGTATAGGCCACCAGGGCACCAAAACCAAAGAAAGACAAGGTATAGGCAGTAATCAAACCGCCTTTGGATGTGATCCAATCCGGATAAGAGGTCGCGATACCCACAGCAGCGGCTTGGGTAATGCGGCCCGCCAGGGTGTCATCGAGGGCGTAGTTGTCTTGGCGCTGATCTTGCGTCTCGTGGTTGTTGGTCATAGCGACCACTTTAAGCGGCGGTAAGCTAATGCGCATGTACTCGGATAAGACAGAGCACATGACGCCAGCGCAGCAGGCGGCTCAGGATGTGCGTGCGGAAGACGATAAGCGCAACGGCCACTTCGAGGCCACGGAACACACCGATGTGCCGTTGAGTCCTTTCATGACTCGCCTGATGGCAGAGGAATTGCCCATGCTGGATTCCTCCTCACGCGCTCGTGTCTATGACCTTTTGCGGGAGTACGATGGCCCGATTATTGAGTCTCAGGAAGAACTGCCGGAGGAAATCCGCGCGCTTATGGATCTATAAACGGACACATTCGGACAGTACAAGCGTCCGTTTTGTTCTGAATATCACTCGCGTCACTCCGTCTACCCTCGTGTGAGCTAGGTAGGCTAGGGAGGCGACACAAATCCGTCGAGCAAAGAGTAAGAGATGGAATTACATACCACTGAAAAGTCCCTGCACGGCTGGGGCCGCACCGCCCCGACGACCGCCCATGTTCTCGCCACCGAAGACGTGGACGTGATCAAGAAGGCCGTGGCCCAGGTTGCAGAAGATAACTCGGATAAGCCCGCCCACCTGCGCCGTGGCGTCATTGCCCGCGGTATGGGCCGCTCCTACGGTGACCCCGCCCAAAATGGCGGCGGCTTGGTCATCGACATGCAAAAGCTCAATAAGATCCACTCCATCGACCCGGAGTCCGCTCTGGTGGACGTCGATGGTGGTGTCACCCTAGACCAGCTGATGAAGGCTGCCCTGCCTTATGGCCTGTGGGTTCCGGTTCTGCCGGGTACCCGCCAGGTCACCATCGGTGGCGCAATCGGCCCGGATATTCACGGCAAGAACCACCACTCCGCCGGCTCCTTTGGTGACCACGTGGTCTCCATGGAGCTGCTCGTGGCCGATGGCCGCGTGCTGCACCTGACCCCGGAAGGCTCCGAGGATGACCCCAGCGGCGACCTCTTCTGGGCCACCGTTGGCGGCATGGGCCTAACCGGCATCATCCTGCGCGCCACCATCCGCATGACCAAGACGGAAACCGCTTATTTCATCGCGGATACGGACCGCACCGATAACTTGGATGAAACCATCGCGTTCCACTCCGATGGTTCCGAGCACAACTACACTTATTCTTCCGCCTGGTTCGATGTCATTTCGCCAGAACCAAAGCTGGGTCGCTCCACCATTTCCCGCGGTTCGCTGGCCACCTTGGCACAGCTGGAAGAGCTAGCCCCGAAGCTGGCTAAGGATCCGTTGAAGTTCAATGCGCCGCAGCTGATGACGGTGCCGGACATCTTCCCGTCCTGGACCATGAATAAGCTTTCCCTCTCCGCTGTGGGCTTGGCCTACTACACCATGGGTGCACCGGCCAAGAACCAGGTCAAGAACCTGACGCAGTTCTACCAGCCGTTGGATCTCATCGGCGAGTGGAACCGCGGCTACGGTTCCAAGGGCTTCTTGCAGTACCAGTTCGTGGTACCGACCGAGGCCGTGGAGCCGTTCAAGGAGATCATCCGCGATATGCAACGCTCCGGCCACTACTCGGCCCTCAACGTGTTCAAGCTCTTCGGTGAAGGCAACCGCGCGCCGCTGTCCTATCCAATGCCGGGTTGGAACGTCTGCGTGGACTTCCCCATCCGTCCGGGCCTGGGCAAGTTCCTGGATGACTTGGACCGCCGCGTGATGGAATTCGGCGGCCGCCTCTACCTGGCCAAGGAATCCCGCACTTCCGCGGAGAACTTCCACAAGATGTACCCGGGCATGGAGGGCTGGCTGAAGACCCGCAACGAAATCGACCCGACCGGCGTCTTCGCCTCCGATATGTCCCGCCGCCTCGAGCTGCACTAATCACTGGAAATAACACCTTTAAGGAGATTTACTGACCATGCTTAATGCAGTAGGCCAAGCACAACACATCCTGCTTCTGGGCGGCACCTCTGAGATCGGCCTCGGCGTCGTCTCTGAATTCCTGCAGCGCGGACCCGCCAAGGTCACCCTGGCTGCCCGCCCGGAGTCCCCGCGCATCGCCCAGGCCAAGGCAGACCTGGAATCTCGCGGCGCTGACGTAGAGGTTCTAGACTTCGACGCCACTGACTTTGACTCCCACCCAGAGGTAATCAATAAGGCCTGGGCACGCGGCGATGTAGACGTGGCCATCGTTGCCTTCGGCACCCTGGGTGACCAGGAGGAGCTGTGGCAAAACCACGACAAGGCCGTCGCCTCCGCGCAGACCAACTACACCGCCCCGGTTTCCGTGGGCGTGCTTCTGGGCGAGAAGTTCAAGCACCAGGGCCACGGCACCATCGTCGCCATGTCCTCCGTGGCTGGCATGCGCGTGCGCCGTTCCAACTTTGTCTACGGTGCTTCCAAGGCAGGCGTGGACGGCTTCTACATCAACCTGGGCGAGGCCCTGCGCGGCACCGGCGCCAACGTGCTGGTTGTCCGCCCGGGCCAGGTGCGTACCAAGATGTCCGCCGAGGCTGGCGACGCCCCGTTGACCGTCAACGTCTCCGATGTTGCCGAAGCCACCGTGAAGGCCGTGCTCGATGGCAAGCAGTCCATCTTCGTGCACCCGCTGTTTGAATACGTTTCTTTGGCATTCAAGTTCATCCCGCAGGCCATTTTCCGCAAGCTGCCGTTCTAAATCACCGCGGTTTCTGCACTGGCGCCTGCCAGCCGCCTCGCCCCCGCTCCTCCGTCTCGCCGCACGCCCGCGGCGGGGAGGGGCGGGGGCGGTGGTGTATAAGGGGGCGTCGGAAAGCAAGTGTTTTCCTGCCCGCGCCAAATCTGGGTTGTGGCGCTTGGGTATGCGAAACTAATGGGCATGACAAGCACAGCTATACCCACCCAGTCAACGCCCGTGAGCGAAAATCCGCGCACCGAGGCCTACCGCGCCGATGCGCTGACTCATCGCGCGACCCTGCTGGGTATTGTGTTGACCGCCCTAGCCAGTGGTGTGGTCACGCTGCTGGGCTGGTTTGCCTTCAAGACGGTATCTCTGCCTTCTTTTAATACCTCCATGGTCACCCGCGCGCTGAGCACAGTGGGCGTGGTGGTCACGCTGGCTCTAGCCGGCGGACTGTGCGTGTGGTGGCTTTATGACCACTACAAGGATTCCTTTACTCGGCCGCGCTGGCGGGTCTGGCTGACCTACGCGGTCACCTACCTCTCCCCCGCGCTGCTGACCTTGGCTGCCGTGGGCCTGCCGCTGTCCGCCTCCCGTTTGTGGCTCGACGGCGTGCAGGTGGACCAGGCTTTCCGCACCCAGTTCCTCACCCGCTCGGTGGATGAGATGGGCTATGCGGATATGAACTACCAGGATATGCCGTCCTTTTACCCCATTGGCTGGTTCTGGCTGGGCGGCCGCTTGGGCGCGCTATTGGGCATTCCGGGATGGGAGGTCTACCAGCCCTGGGCGCTTATCTCCATCGCTGTAGCCGGCTGCATTTTGGTGCCCCTCTGGCAGCGCCTCACCAGCTCCCTACCGGTCGCCACCGCCATCGCCCTAGTCACCACCGCGATTACGCTCACCATCGCAGCTGAGGAGCCCTACTCCGCGGTCATCGCCATGGGCCTGCCCACCGTCGCGGTGCTCAGCGCCCGCGCCTTCCGTGGCTCTTGGCTCTCCACCCTGGGTGTGACACTCTACCTGGGCATTTCCGCCACCTTCTACACGCTTTTCACCGGTGCGGCCGCGCTCACCGTGGTCAGCCTCATCGCGCTTTTTACCGCGCTATTTGAGCATACGTGGCGACCCATCGTGCGACTGGCGGTAATGGCGGCAGGCTCCATTGCCATTGCGCTCATCGCCTGGGGACCCTATGTATGGGCGGTCATGCACTCGCCAGTACCGCTGCAGACCACCGCGCAGCACTACCTGCCAGAGGAAGGCACCCAGATTCCAGTGCCATTTTTGTCCTTTAGCATTGTGGGCTTCCTCTGCCTTATGGGGCTGGTCTATATTGTCATTCGCCTCAAGGACGTAGAGGTGCGTGCGCTGGGCATCTCCCTCGTCGGCACCTACCTGTGGACCGTGGTGTCTATGGTGGCAACGCTGGCCGGCACCACGCTGCTGAGCTTCCGCCTCGAAATCATCGTGGTACTCCTTTTTGCTACCGCCGGTGTCCTAGCCTTAGCCGAGGTTCGCCTCTTGGGCGTACACCGCCTCTACCCGGCGCGCTTCTCCCACACCACCAATAAGCAAATCACCGCGGTCTTGGGCATTATCCTCGCCCTGGCCGGCGTCTTCTATGCGCAGCAGATTCCGGAGGCCAACGAGGACGCCATCGACCACGCTTATAGCGATACCGATGGCTATGGCGAGCGCGCCGACCGCTTCACTAGCGATTCTGCTCATTATTACCTGGATATCCACAACTTCATCCAGGACCAGGGCTATACGCCGGATGAGACGGTGGTACTCACGGATGAAAAGATTTTCATGTCTTACTACCCATACTGGGGTTTTAACGCCTTTACCAGCCACTATGCCAATCCACTGGGTGAGTTCAGCACCCGCAATGAGCAGATTGAAACCTGGGCCAACGATTCCTGGGACATGAAACCGGAGGAGTTCCGCAAGGCCCTGGATTCCGCTGCGTGGCGCAGCCCAGATGTCATGATCTTCCGCGGTGATTTAGAAAATAAGGACGATGGTTTCAAGCTGCATTTGGCAGAAGATATCTACCCCAATCAGCCGAATATTCGCTATCGCGCGGTCTTCTTCAACGCCGATGTCTTTGACAAGGGCTGGAAGCTAAAGCAGACCGGGCCCTTCGTAACAGCCGTTCGCACCAAGTAAGTTCACCCACACTTCCCGCCCGTGGCAGGGTGTGCCCGCGGGCGGAGAGGGTTATCTGACGTAGACTAATCGCCGTGTCAGATAGCCTCACTACGAATACCACCCAAGCGCGACCTGCTAGCTCCCGCTTCGCCGCCGCCCCCGCGGGCCTGCGGTGGACCGCGATCATTGCCGGACTGATTGGTTTCCTGTGTTTTGTAGCCACCCCGCTACTGCCGGTGACCCAAACTCAGTCCTCTTATGACTGGCCGCAGCATGATTCCGTGCAATCCATCAACGCGCCACTCATTTCCGTGGCGCCGGAGGATCTTCAGGCCACCATCCCTATCTCCGCAGTCGATGAGCTGCGTGAGGGACAGTCCATGGTCTACGGCACCGTCCCGCCGGAGTCCAAGAAAGCCTCCAACCGCGGCCTTTTTGTCCGCGCGAATGAGGAGGGCCTTTCCGTTGTCTCCTTGGATGAGGTTCTGCTTACCCTCAACTCCAAAGAGGTAGCCAAGCTCCCTAAAGACGCCAAGATTGAGATTTCTGCTACGGGCGATGGCACCAGCGTGCGCGTGGGGGATCATGAAAAGACCACCGAGGAGGATCTGCGCCCGCAGGTCACCGGTGTCTATACCGAAATAGACGATAAAGCGGACGTGCAGGCCCTGCTTGACGACGGCCTCAATGTGCACGTCGATATCAATTCCCGCTTCACCTCCTCCCCGACGTTGCTCAAGACCATCGCCATGTGGCTGGGCACCGCCATGGTGGTCGTATCCCTGTTCTGCCTATGGCGCATCGACCGCCTCGATGGCCGCCGCTTTGGCTTCATGCCTAAGACGTGGAAGAAGGTGCGCCCGCTCGATGGCGTGGTGACCGCCGTCTTGGGATTTTGGTATATCTTCGGCGCCAATACCTCCGATGATGGCTTCATCTTCTCCATGAGCCGCATCTTCGATCACGCGACCTACATGGCCAACTACTACCGCTGGTACGGCGTGCCAGAGGCGCCCTTCGGCGCCCCCTATTATGACCTTGTTGCCGTTCTCTCCCAGATTTCCACCGCCTCGGTCTTCGTGCGCTTGCCCGGCCTGATTTCTGGGCTCATCATCTGGTTTATCCTCTCCCGCGAGATACTCCCGCGCTTTGGCCAGCTTGTCGACGGCCGCCGGGTCGCTCACTGGACCGCGGCGCTTATGTTCTTGGCCTTCTGGCTGCCCTATAATAACGGCACCCGCCCCGAGCCCATCGTGGCGCTTGGCGTGATGTTTACCTGGGCCTCCTTTGAGCGCGCCATCGCCACCCGCCGCCTGCTCCCGGCGGCCGTGGGCACCATCGCCGCAACCATTACCCTGGCCGCCGGCCCCACCGGCCTCTTTGCCGTGGGCGTCTTCCTGGTCAGCCTGCCGCACCTCTTCCGCGCCATGGCCGAGCGCGTGCCGTCCATGGGCGGTGGCGCCCTGGGCTGGCTCGCGCTCATTGCGCCATTCCTTAGCGCTGGCACCGCCATCATGGTTGCCGCCTTTGGTGACCAGACGCTATCGACCGTGCTGGAGTCCACCCGCGTGCGCTCCGAGGTCGGCCCCTCCCTGCCGTGGTACGCGGAGTACGCGCGCTACTCCACCCTCTTCCAGGAATCGGTAGATGGCTCGCTCACCCGCCGCTTCGCGGTCTTCACCATGCTCTTCTGCTTGGTGCTCATCGTGGCGGCCTTCATCAAGGACCGCCGCGTCGTCGGTGCTGCCGTCGGCCCGACCCAGCGCCTGCTCATTATCGTGGCGCTGTCCATGTTCTTCCTCATGTTCACCCCCACCAAGTGGACCCACCACTTTGGCATCTACGCCGGCGTGGCCGGTGTTATCGCCGCCCTCGGTGCCGTGGTGCTCTCCCAATTCGCACTGCGTTCGCCGCGTGCTCGCACCTTCGCTATCGCTGCGGTGGTCTTCTTGCTGGCCATTTCCTTCGCCGGCTGGAACGCCTGGTGGTACGTTTCCTCCTTTGGCATCCCGTGGTGGGATCGTACGGTGCAATTCAAGGCCATCGAGGCCAATAAGGTGCTCCTCGCCATCGCGCTGGTCATCTTCGCCATCGGCATAGTGCAGTCCCTGCGCCATAGCTACCGCAAGTCCCAAGCAGAAGAGGCCGGCACCCTGGCGGAATTTGAGAAAAATGCCGCCGCTAAGGTTTCGCGCTCCGCCGGTATCATGTCCGCGCCCATCGCCTTGGCCTGTGCCATCGTGGTAGCGCTATCGTGTGCTTCCTTTGCCAAGGCCACCGTCTCGCAGGCGGATTCCTACTCCGTGGGCAAGGGCAACGTGGCCTCCCTGCGCGGCAATACCTGCGCTCTGGCGGATCAGACCATGGTGGAGACCAACACCAATGATTCCTTCCTGACCCCGGTCGAAGGCGACTTGGGCGATTCCCTGGTGGACCAGGACGAGACCCACAAGGGCTTCGAGCCAAACTTCATCCCTGAATCCATCGAGCCGGAAAACCAGAATTCCGCCTCCGTAGGTGCCATCGCGGATGGCTCCAGCGACTCCTCCTCCGATAGCGCGGAGACCGCTACCTCGGGTGCGGATACCGAATCCGGCGGTAGCAGCGATTCCGCTGATTCCCAGGAGACAAAGAATAAGCAAGACAAAAAGGACAAAAAGTCCAAGGAAACTACCAATACCTCGGAGGGTGGAGTACGCGGCACTGAGGGTGTCAATGGCTCTACCATGCACCTGCCGTTCAACCTGGATTACACCAAGGTCCCGGTGCTCGGCTCCTATTCCGAGGCGCAAGACTCCACCTCTGAGGTGACCACCAAGTGGTACAACCTGCCAGAGGCCAAGGACAATACTCCCGTGCTCGCCGTATCTGCAGCCGGCAATATCTACCACCACGACGTCAACGGGGTAGAGCAGGAAGGCATGAAGCTTAGCCTCGAGTACGGCACCATCGATGACTCCGGAAAGGTCACCAATACTGGCGAGGAAGAACTCTCCGCCGTCGGTGCCACGCCAAAGTGGCGCAACCTGCGCCTGCCGCTGGATAAGTTGCCAAAGGATGCCAACGTGGTGCGCCTGGTAGCAACGGATGATTCCACCGATGAGGATGACTGGCTGGCCTTTACTCCGCCGCGCGTCCCAGAGCTGGACACCATCAATAACCAGTTCTCCAAGGACACCCCGGCGCTATTGGACTGGGCCGTAGCCCTACAGTTCCCGTGCCAGCGCACCTTTGACCACTTTGCCGGCGTCACGGAAATCCCGGAGTATCGCATCCTGCCGGACTCCTCGGCACAGACCTCGCTGACGGACTTCCAATCCTTCTCTGGTGGTGGTGCCATGTCCACCGCGGAGGCGGTCAACTACTCCTATGAGATCCCGAGCTACCTCAATAATGATTGGGCACGCGACTGGGGTGCCATCGAAAAGTACGAACTGCGTACCGATTCACAGGGCAATGCCCCAGTCCCAGCCGAGATTGATTATGAGGACATTACCCGTTCCGGACTGTGGAAAGACTCCGAGATGAAGATTCGCCCCGAGGGCGAGGAGTAACCTCCCCAGCGGCCGCGCCCCGATCCCGCTTCGGGGCGCGCAGGCGCCGCACGATCCAATCACCTAGGAAAAACAGCAGCAGCGAAGCGCCAAAGAGAGGCGCGATGATTGAGTAGGCCACCGCCCCCGCCAGCACGGCGGGGGTAATTTTTAGCTCGGGCAGGCGGCGGCGCGGTTTCTTCCACCACATCCACAGGCCCGCAATGCTCACCACGAGCAGGCCGAGGGCGAGTACCGCCAATGCAACCTGGCTATAGATTCCAAAAAGCGTACCCATGTGCAGCTGGATGAGCCACGAGGTTAGCTGTGCCGCAAGCGGCCAGTCGGCCGAATTGATGCGGTCGATGACCTCCCCGTTCGGAGTAACCGCTACGGCGTCGCTGCGTAACTTGAAGGCCGCACGAGCCTCGCGCACAGCCCACGCATCGCCGGGGTTTTCCGGTGGGGTCATTTCCAACACCCCGGTCAAACCCTGGCTACGGGCGGTCGATTCTGCAGTTTGGGCTCCGGCGAGTTCTGCGGCACCGTGGTGTCCCGTATGCCCGGCGTGACCCGCGTGCCCGGCGTGGTTGGCATGCTCCCCTGTCCCAGTACTAGCCCCCGCTTCTGCAACGGAGGTCGCCACGGACGGTTCCTTCCAATTAAGTTCCTCCCGCACCTTGCCAATACCTGTGCCCGCCACCAGCGACCATGTCAGGCCGGTAACGGTAAGAAAGAGGAAGCCCGGCAACAACCAGGCACCCACGCGGGCGTGCAGCGCCAGTACCTTGGAGGGCTGCTTCTTATTCCTTTGTTTACGCTTGAGCCACAGGTAGAGACCGAGGATGCTCAGCGCGCCGAGCCACGAGGCCGCAAGTTCGGCATAGAGACGGCCAGGCTCGCCCAACCATAGGGTGCGGTGGCCATTAGAGGCCCACGTACGGAAAGGCAGCGCCCGCGAGCCGCCATATTGTTGTAGTTCGCCAGTGATGTGCAGGTCCACCGGGTCTACAAAGACAGCGTGGGTATAGCTGGAACTGGGGGCGGTGGGGTCGTCGAAAAGCACGCGGGTGGTCTCCTGCGGGTCTTCGGAAGGCTCAACCCGAACCACCGTCCCATCTGGGTGCTGGCGCTGGGCGGCGGCAATCTGTTCATCAAGGCTGCGCGGGCTGCCTTGCGCGGTGGCTGTCACCTCATCGTGGTAAATCCACGGTTCAAAGGTGGGCGCCAAGGCATAGAGAAACCCGCTTAATGCCGCGACTATGAGGAAGGGCGCAATCATTACGCCGGCGAATTTATGCAGGCGCGATAGCGCGCCATGAGTGGATATGGTCATGCGGAACTAGTCGCGAGCCTATTGAAACTAGTTCCCTTTTATCATGGAACCTCCAGGCAATTGTTATTTTTCCAACTCTCCTGCCAGGAACGCGGCCGCATCCCGCACGCGCTGACGGGCAACCACCGGGGTAGACACGCGGTGGGTAGAGACATAATCGCGCGCCACGGCGCCGGGCACAGAAACACGCGCAGCAATCTCATCCTCGGTCGCGGTCTGCACGAAAGTCACCGGGCAGAGATTAGAAAGGTCCGCCGGGATTGCATAGCCGGCACGGAGGTCCTCAGGCAGATTTTCCAGGGCACCGAAATCGGGGAAGGTGAGCAGGAGGGCGTCGGCAGGCGCAAGCGCCGCTAGTGCCCCGCCGGAGGAATATCCCCAGGTGGTGACGTTGGAAGCACCCTGCTTGCGGGCATAGTCGATGGCGTGCTGCACGGCAGTGACCATCTCTGCCACCGTGTGCGCGGGTGCAAGCGGATAGTCCACATCGATGATGGTGGTGCCAGATAGTTGCGCGGCGGCGGCTACCTCAGGGCGCCATTGCATCTCTAGTGCCTGGCCAGCACCGCGCCACCAGCCGCCGGAATGGAGCGACACCGCCCACCGGCCGGTGGGGGTGCTGGGCCGGAAAATTGCGCCCGCCTCGGACTCTTCCACGCTGATGCCCTCCGTGTACGCAGTGCCCGGTAGCGCATGGTCCACCGCAGTGCCGAGCACCATCATTGCCGCATGCGTAATGCGATCCGGCAAGAGCGCGCAATATTGATCCGCCTCAGGAGAGCCGCCCCCAGCCCACGGTGGGCGGAAATCCGGGGTGTCATAGTGGGCATCGATATAGGCAACGAGCTGCTCGAGCTGCTCCTTGTCGTCCATCTGGCGGTCCTGGCCGCCGATGTGCCACTCCTGTCCCGGCTCCAGCGGGCGGTGCGGATCCTGGTTAGCATCTGCGTTAGTCATGCCACCGAGCCTACGCGCACCGCCTACCGGCGGAAAGGGCTACCAAATGGTGACGCGATCCTCCGGCGCAATGTACATGGCAGAATCCTCTGCCACGTCAAAGGCCTCGTAGAACTCCGCAATATTGGCCGCAATGAGGTTGCAGCGGAACTCCGCCGGCGAGTGCGGGTCAATGGCTAGGTACTGGGTGGCCATCTCCGGACGGATGGCGGTGCGCCATACGCGGGCCCAGGACAGGAAGAAGCGCTGCAGGCCATTGTAGGTATGCTCAGCCAGCTCTGGCTCGGCACCGTCTACCTCGAAATTTTCCTCCTTGCCCTGCAGGTCGATGCCTTTATCGGCGCAGTAGTTCTTAAAAGCCACCACGGCGATACCCAAGCCACCCAGGTCACCGATATTCTCGCCCAGGGTAAAGCTGCCGTTCACCCCAGTAGATTCGATGCCGGCCTCCTTGAGCACCGTCGGTATCTGGCCATTGAACTGCTCCACCAGCTTGGCGGTGAGCTTTTCAAAGGCAGCGCGATCCTCATCGGACCACCAAGAATTCAGGTTGCCCTGACCATCAAACTGCGAGCCCTGGTCATCAAAGCCGTGGCCAATTTCGTGGCCAATGACGGCACCAATAGCGCCGAAGTTTTCTGCGGCATCGGCCTTCGGGTTATAAAACGGCGGGCGCAGGATTGCCGCCGGGAAGGTGATGTCATTGACCACTGGGTTATAAAAGGCGTTGGCCGTTTGCGGGGTAGTCACCCACTCGTCGCGATCGGCCGGCTTGCCGATCTTGGCCAGCTCGAAGTCATGAGAAAAGGCAGAGCCGGCACGCGCATTGGCCAGCAGGTCCGCGCCCTTGCCGGAGACCTCGAGGCCGGAATAATCGCGCCAGGAATCCGGGAAGCCAATCTTGGCCTTGAACTGGGAAAGTTTCTCCAAGGCACGCTCACGGGTGGCCGGGGTCATCCACTCCAGCTGAGAGATGCGCTCGCGGTAGGCAGCAATGAGGTAGGCCACCAGCTCATCCATCTCGCGCTTGGAGGAAGCCGGGAAGTGCTTATCCACGAATACCTGGCCAATCTCTTCTCCCACGAGGGACTCAGCCAGGCCTACCGCGCGCTTCCACCGGTCGCGCTGCTGGGTGGCGCCGGAGAGCTTGGTGCCGTAGAACTCAAAGTTCTTCGCGCCTACTTCCTCCGGCAGCATGGCCGCGCGGGAGCGCAGGATGTGCCAGGTGGCCCACAGCTGCCAATCGGCCATGCGCTCGGAGGTAAAAAGGCTCTCGAAGTGCTCGAGGTAGGACGGCATCATATTGACTACGCGGTGCTCCGGCAGGTTGCCGCCGGAGAGCACGGCGCGAGCCATGGTGGGCAGCTCACCAAACTCACACGGGTTATAGGTCTTGACCGCATCGCGGGTGGAGACCACATCCCAATGGCCAGCGGCAAGTTCCTTTTCCAGGCCCACGATGCGCTGGGCGGCTACCTCGGCGCCCAGGCCGAAGAGGCGGGCTGGGTCGAGGAACTCCAGCATCTCTGCCACATGCTTTTCATAGGCGGCCAGCGTTTCGGCGTGGGCTTCCTCGCGGTAATAAGCCTCATCCGGCAGGCCCAGGCCGGATTGAATGACATAGGCAATGGCGTCCTCGGAACCAGAGTCCTTGGATACCCAAAAGGTCACCGGGGAGCCGACACCGGTGCGCTCGAGTTCACCCAGGCGTTGCGCTAATTCCTCTGGGTCGGCCGCGCTCAGGCGGTCCAGATCCGCATCCAATGGAGCCATGCCGGCCGCATTAACCCCTTCGGTATCCATAAAGGAGGCATAGAGCTTGCCCGGTCGGCCATTGTCCTTTTGCACGATATCGTGGACGAGTTCTTCGGCCTCGTCGCGCAGCGCGTGAAAGGTGCCGTCCACGCCGCGATCATCGGGAATAACGTGGCTTTCCAGCCAGGGTCCATTGACTAGTTGATAAAGATCTTTCATGCTTGCCACTCTAGGGCAAAGCGACAAGATAAGGTGTGGTCCATGAATTTTTATCGCTTTCCTCCAGCGCAGCCGCGGCGCCTTTTCTGCGCTGTCTTTGCGTTCGTGGCGGTGGTTCTTGCCCTGCCCATGATCGTGCAGGCGGCGCTGGGGGATTCTTCCGCAGACGTCGAGCAGGTCACCCTAGCTGAGCCCAGCCAGGACTGGGAGATTGACGTTCCCGATCTTTACTGCGAGCGCGACTATGAATCCCTCGCCAGCATCGGCTGGAACTGCGGCGATGTCAGCGTACAAGCCACCCTTACTGAGGATGCCAAAGACGATGCCACCACCTTGCGCCGCATGGTCCGCGCTCTAGCCATGGCGCCTTTGCCTGCCGATGCCCCTACCTTCGACGGCACCAACGGAGCGCTCCTGCTTGCCGACGCCCCCTCCTCCACCGCCGCCCTCTCCCTCGACGGCACCGGCGAGGACGAAAACAAGGATTGGGTGGTTACCGTGACCGGCAAGGGTGAGCAGGCCCGCGCCACCGCCTCTCGCATTTGGCATGCCTTCGGCCAAGAGGATCTGCCCGCCGATGCCGATGCAAAATTCGCTGACTTCTCCGGGG
Organism: Corynebacterium kefirresidentii; assembly: GCA_002154655.1. Lineage (GTDB taxonomy): Bacteria > Actinomycetota > Actinomycetes > Mycobacteriales > Mycobacteriaceae > Corynebacterium > Corynebacterium kefirresidentii. Next base: position 18,000 of record NGUZ01000010.1, on the reverse strand, counting down.
AGTTGATGTTCTAGATGTCTAAGCTCTTTCGCACCACGCTGTGGATCTTATCCGGCATTGGACTCATCGCCTTCTTTTTCCAGACGCTAAGCACATTTTTGATTTCTCCCCTGATGGGCCTGCTCAGCCTGCTCATCGCCGCCATACTCGTGGCGCTGGTCATCTACCTGCTGCAGCGCAGCCCCATGTGGGCCCGCCCGGCGCGCCTATGGGCCACGCTGGCTTTCCTTTGGGGCGGCGGAGTAGCCGTTGCCTTGGCGCTTATCAGCGCTGGCCCGGTCATGCAGCTCGCCATTGGCTCCGGCTGGGTCGACGCCATGATGTCGTGGAGCGGTGCCTATCCGGAAGAAATTTCTAAGGCCACCGGCGTAATCTTCGTGCTCATGTCCTTCCGCCAGCTCAACCGCCCATGGCATGGCTGGATGGTGGGCGCAGTGGTGGGCCTTGGCTTCGAGGCCTGCGAAAATATCCTCTACGGCGCCATGGGCGCCACCATGCATCCTGATAGCGATATCCAGGGCTTATTTGAGATGTGGGGCCTGCGGCTTATCGCCGGCCCTGGCCTACACGTCTTGCTCACCGCGCTGGCCGGATGGGGCATCGGCTGGGCGCTCTATGCCGCGGCCAAGCCGCTGTGGTGGCGCATCGGCGTCTTCCTCGGCTGCCTCGCCGCCGCTTTTCTCCTGCACTTTTGCTGGAACTACCTGCACGATTCCGAGGTGGCCGCCATCATCCAGGCCGTCACGGTAGCGCTTATCCTCTACCCGCTGAGCATCTGGCTGGTGCTGCGCGGCAATAAGCTCGCCAGGTCCGATGAAAGCTATAGCCACAGTACTGCCGAGGACGCCCTCGCCTTCGTGCACTAAAGCCACCGACCGCTCTGTAAAGCAAGCACGTTTCGCCCTTTTCACACCCCGTGAGAGACGAAACGTGCTTGTTTTGCATCTGTTGTGGCTTCGCAAATCCTAGTTGCACACACGCATCGGCGTTACCTGCGCCAGCGCTTGATTAGCACTCGCGCAGGCCTGACGCTCGTAGTTCGCTGCCGTGCGGGTGGCATCTCGGATAACCTGTCGCGCTGGGCCTTGCAGATGCAGATCGTGCTCGATACGAGCTCCAATGGCTTCGCTAGAACCGCCCGCTGCGGGGATTGCGCCTGGGGCATTATGTACGGCGCGGGTGACGTCAGCTGTATGGGTGCCGGCATCACCATAGGTATTGGCGGCTACGGTAAATCCAGGGGCGGTGGATACCGAGGTATGGATGCGGCGATTGTCTGACCAGCCAAACTTGGTTCCGGTAACACCCGGAATACGGGAGGTACCAAAGTCTTGCCGGTAGCCATCGGCAGCCACGGGAGCGGCATTAGCCATGCCGGTCATAATGGGTGCGGCAAGGGGATCGTGCTGGATACGCGAGGTAAACCGCGCTACATCCTCAGTGGAGGTGGTCGTTGTCCCCCAGTAGCCGGTGTAGTGGGTTTCGCGCAGGCCAAACTCGTGGATGATGCTGGGGATGGCCTGCGGGTAGCGGCGGTCCAAGTCGGTAGCCACGTTGTCATCGCTCACACGAATCATATGCTCCACGCGAGCTTTGTCAGCCGGCGCACCGTATTTGAGGACCCAGTAGCCCAAGTAGAGCTTGCTCAAAGACAGCGCGGGGCGAGACTCATGGGAATTAGCGGTAGAAACCGTGGCCCCAGAATCATGCCGGACGGTGATTTGGGTGCGCGCGGGCACAGCGTGCGGGTCGAGCGTGACAGCCTGGGCGGCGGGGATGGTAACGAAGGAGAGTGCGGTAACCAAGGAACCTACCGCCAGCTTTTTCATCATGAAAGTATCGTAGCCTCCCCATGGACGCTACGCACCGGCTTCTACGAGCAGCACTCCCCCGACAATGAGCACCACGCCGAGGGATTTCAGCCAGGTAAATGGCTCCTTGAATAGGAGGTAGGAGGCGATGGCGGTCAGGGCAACACCGGTGGCAGCCCAGATGCCGTAGGCCACGCCGAGATCCATGCCGGCCTTGAGCACGAGCGCCAAGAATCCATAGGCAGAGACATAACACAGGGCAACGAGCACCACCCAGAAGCGGCGGCCGGTTACCGCGGACATGCGCAGGCACAGGGTGCCGGAAACCTCGATGGCGGTGGCGAGGAAAAGAAGGAACCAGATCATTGTGGTGCCACCTCCACGGTGTGGTCGTGGTCCTTGTCCGGCTTAGCTCCCATTTCTACGCAGAATACGCCGCCCATGATGAGCGCGATTCCGGCGAGTTTTACCGCGCCGAGCGGCTCGCCAAATAGCGCGGCGGACAGCAGCGCGGTAGAGATGACTCCACCGGATGCCCAGAGGCCGTAGGCCACGCCCACGTTGACGCCTTCTTGCATCACGCGGTGCAGGAGCACAAAGGCAAGAATGAAGCAGAGGGCCGCCACGCCGTAGATCCAGAAATGGTCCACGGCGTATTTCAGCGCGATGGTACCCACGACTTCGCTAGCAATCGCGAGAAAAAGGATGATCCAGGCCCTCACTTCATCAACTCCTGTAATTCGCGGGCGTCGATTCCGTGCTCGTGCATTTTAACGCGGCCGCCAGCGTGCGCGATGGCCTCGCGATCCCAGAACTCCGCGGCGCGGGCGGGATCGTGGGAGGCGCCATCGGCGCGGACCACGCGCCACCATGCAGCACCGCCGCCGTGGCGCTTTAACACGGTACCGACGTTGCGCGCACCGCAGCCGGCCACCTTGGCCACCTCACCATAAGAGGTGACGTTGCCGGGCGGGATTACGGCAACGACCGCCAATACGCGCTTGACCAGTGGCGACTCACTCATCGCAATTACTGCGGGTCGAGCCCCAGCACGTCATCCGATTCGGTCGGCTCCTCTTCGGGGGCGTCTTCAACCTCGGTGAGGGTGATGGTGGCACCGGTGGAATCGGCCAAAAGGCACATGCGGCCGAAGGGCGAATCCCATGGTTCGCGGATGACCTCGCCGCCTAATTCCACGGCCTTCTTCGCAGCGGCGTCGATATTGCGCACGCCCAAGTAGGTCTGCCAGAAGCTCGGCACCTGCGGCGGGAACTGGCCTTCGGCGTTCCACAGGCCAGCAAACGGCGCACCGTCTTCTTCCGCCGTGGCGTAAATGAAGTTCTCATCCTCGGACTGCATGGCCCGGATTTCCCAGTTGAATAGCTCGCCATAAAAGTCCATGGCGCGCTGGAAACCCGAGGTAGCGGTGAGCTCGTGCCATACCGGGGTACCGGGCTCACCAGCGGCCACAAAGTGTTCTGGGCCGGCGGGTTGAATGAGGCCGAACATGCCGCCGGCGGCGTCGGCAAGCAAGGCCATATGACCTAGCTGCACTTGCTGTGGCGCCACCAAGATGCGTCCGCCCAGGTTCTCGGCGCGCTGGCAATCGCCCGCGATGTCCTTGGAGAGGAAGTAGGTCACCCAGGTATCCGGCATGGGTGCCTCTTCGGGCTGCGGGATAAGCCCGGCGATGGGCAGGCCCTGCAGGCGCGCCATCTGATAGGGCTTTTCCTCCGCGGACTCGGCGGAAATCTCCCAGCCCAGCACCTGCTCGTAGAAGTGCGCGGACTTGCGCGGATCCGAGGTGGTCAGGTCAATCCAGTAGGGCATGCCCACTTCAGCTTCGAATGCTGGCATCTACATATTCCTCCACTTTTCCGGATCGAAGTCATCGTCGGCCGTTGCTTCATCGAAGTAATCATCGTCATCGTCCGGCTCGCCCACGCGCGCGCAGGCATCCTCAATGCACACCTCATCGCCCGGGTGGAGCATGGCACCCCGGCGCGTCTCGGGCTCGCCATTGACCGTAACTACGCCTTCTGCGATGAGCTCTTTGGCTTCGCCGCCGGTAGCCACCAAGCTGGCCAGCTTGATGAACTGGCCCAATTTGATGGAGTCTCCGTTGATAGGAATGTCTAGCATGCCGCCCAGCTTACCCAGCCCGCGCGCGGCTATCGCTACGGGTGGGCGATATGGAAGAAATCCAGGACCGTATCGGTGGTCCACTCCGCTTTCACCAAACCGGAATGGTCCGTGGCCCCGCCGTTCCACGTGTGCGTGCCACCGTGGATGGTGTACTGCTCGGTGCGCGCATCACATACCCGCCAGGTAAAGTGCTCCACCGCTTCTTTCCGACGCCGCTTTGGAAACGGATTGCACCCATTCTCCTTCGCTATCCCGCGCAGCGATTGTTTGACCGAGTGGTAATGCGCACCATGCTGGCGCCCACCGCTATATTTCATCAGCACGTCCTCGGTGCCGTGGATATCCAGGTAATCGGTGGGCTCGCTGGCGCAGTCTTTTTCCACGCGGTCATACTTGGCCGCCGAGACCGTGGCCACCGCCTCAAACAACCCCGGCCGCTTACACGTCACCGCGCGGGCGAATCCACCACCATTGGAAAAGCCCACGCCATAGGTGGTTTCAGAGGCGGGATAGTGACGGCGGACGAAATCGATGGTGTCATCGACGTATTTGAGGTCATCTTCCAAGCTGGTTACCGCATACGGCGCCGGTGCCCATGCCTTACCCGCACCCTGGACGAAGACGGTAATGGCATCGCCCTGGGATAAGTCAGTGCCTTTAAACATATTGCCGGCATCCATTTCATAGCCGTGCATAGCCACGACCACGGGCAAGCGATGGTGCTTGTCGGCATTAAACGGCACGTGGACTACAAAACTGCGATGATTTTGTAGGTTAATGATCTGGTAGCGGCCATTGGCCGTTGTGCCCTGATCCGGCAGCGTGGTGATATAGCCATCGGCCGCGCCTTGCGATTCATTTGGCACGCTGCCCGGCTGCGGCGGTTCTTCCTCGCACCCCGCCATGAGTCCGGCTGCCGCGCATAACCCAGCGCACAGGGCCAGTGTTTTCTTGCCGATTTTAATCACGGGCGCGCAGCTTCACCGCCGTGCCGGTGGCCGTAACCATCAACATGTCATTCGACGTTCCCATGGGCGAATAATCGAAGGCGATGCCCACCACACCATCGGCCCCGAGCTCCTGCCCGCGACGCCACAATTCATCGAGCGCTGCCTCGCGTGCCTTGATGGCCTCGCTCTCGTACCCGGCGGAGCGCCCACCGGTGATATTGCGGATGGATGCCCCGAAATCCTTCAGCATATTAATACCGATGACGGTTTCCCCGGCGATGATGCGGATATAGTCCGTAATCTCATAGCCATCAACGGTATTGGTAGTGGTAAAAATCATGGCCCCAGATTACATGGCTATAAGACCACGCACTCCCTCGAAAAGGATGATGACACCCAGCAGCAGGAAGACCACGCCGCTGACAATATCCACCCAGGCGGAGTTCTTAGCCATCCACTTTGAGACCGCACGAGTACTCAAAGCCACGCCGACAAAAAGCACGAGGCTTTCCAGAATCAATACGGCACCCACCATGAGATTGGCGACGATGCCCATGCCGGGATCAATGAAATTGGCAAAGATGGCGCCAAAGAAGATGACCACCTTGGGGTTCGAAAGATCGCAGATAAACCCCATGCGGTAGGCAGTGCCCGCCTTGATAATGCCGTCCGGTGTAAACCCGCGCGGCTGCGGGGTGCGGGTTTCGGTGCCCACGACGGTTGCGGGCGCGCGACGCTCCTTGATGCCACCGGTAATGGCGGTATAGGCCATCCACAGCAGGTAACAGCCACCGAGAACCTGCAGCGCCACGAGGATCCCAGGGTGCGCGGAAATCAGCGCGGACAGCCCCGCCAAGGAGGCCACGGTCCAAATGGTAAGGCCGGTGGTACTACCAAGCGCCGCCCATACGGCTGCGCGCGTAGAGCGCGCACCTAAGCGAATGATTTGCACTACGTCTGGGCCCGGCGAGGCCATCGCCGCGAACCACACGCCCATCAGGGTCACGAGGGCGCTAATAGCCACCTAACACCTCCATACTCGCATGCCATTGGATCAACGCATGCCACTATAAGTGCCCTCTCACCTGCAGCGAAACAGGTAAGTTCTGTGATTTAGGTAGCTCCTATATCAACTCTTTTATAGAAATCCGCCACCTGCACTAACCGAAGAGCTCGATGACGCCCTCCACCGCCATAACGAGTCCCAGCACCGCAAAGATAAGACCCGAAACGATATCGATGGCCGCGGAATGATGCGCAATCCAGCGCGATGCCGCGCGCACAATGAGAGCAAAGGTAGAAAACCACGTCAAGGACATCGCCAAGAGGATTACCGCCACCGCAACGGTCCACGTGGGCGACATATCGGGGCGAATAAACTGCGCGAAAACCGCGCCGAAGAACACGAGTGCTTTCGGATTGGATAGGTTCGTGACCACCCCGAGCTTATAGGCGAGCCAGCCAGTCAAGTCATTAATGCTGCCGGCCGCGATGGCCTGTTCCGTGTAATTCTCGGTGCCCGCCACCACGGTAGGTACGCGGCGGACTTAAAACCGGAACGAATCGAAGACACGCTCATATGGACAAAAGCCCGCCAATGAGTTGCAGCGCACCCAACACACTAGGCCGTGCAGTGATCACCGCGGAGCGCCAGCCAAGGATGCTGTCACCCAAAACTCTGTGCCGCTGCACACCCCAACGCACGCATCAACCCGGCGCGGGTCGCCCGCGGGGTCACACGGATGACTTGAACCAAGTCGAGTTCAAGTTCAACGTGTAGCTAGGCCCCGGGGTTACCCACGCAGAACTCGTTGCCTTCCGGGTCCTGCATGACGGTCCACACCAATCCCGGCGCTTCGTGGGTGGTGAGTTCGGTGGCGCCTAGGTCTTTGAGGCGTTCTATTAGAGTTTCGCGCTCCGCCCCGCCAACGTCGACGTGCATGCGGTTTTTCCCAGGTGTCGGTTCCTCAACGCGCTGAAATCCCAGCGCCGGGGTGGAATCAACCATCACGAAATCGCCGTAATCCGCGGCGATTTCGCAGCCGGTTGCGGCGGACCAAAACTTGGCGAGCTTTGAGGGATCGTGGCAGTCGAAGGTGATCTGGCGGATCGTGAAGTTGGGATCGCTCATGGTTTCCATGATGGGCGCGCGTCAGCGCGCCTGCAACAATGCGGGGTGTTTCTGGTGGGGGGTATCAGACCAGTTCTCTCCGGCCATGTCAGCCCCATACGTCATAATGGAGGCATGGCCGAGCTGGACCCCGAGTGGGCGATCAATGAGATAGACGCGTTCCTGCAAGTCACAGCGAAGGTAGTCCCCGACATGGGCCCGGGCATCGCCTACCTTGGAACCGTTATGAGTGGATCGCCGACTGAGGCTGCGGCACTCGCCCATGTCGTTGAAATGATCCTTGACCGAGTGCTTCCCGGGTGGAGACAAGGACGCCCGGTCCAGGACAAGGAGTATAGCTGGCTGAGGGGTCAAGCGGCCCGGGCCAAGACAGCGCTTGAACGTCGGTCTGAACTCGCTGAAAAGCTCGGAGAGAACACGCCAGACTTAGATGCAGCCAATCTGCATCCGTGGGCGTGGGAAAATGGCAAGGGTTACTGGAATCACGGGCACTACCATCAAGCCGTGATGCAGGCTGCCATCCGCGTCAATGCAGAGACCCAAGCGAAACTGAACCGCCTAGACGTATCTGAAACAGCACTTTTCAACGAGGCGTTTTCACTCCATGATCCGAAGCGTAATGTGCCGCGCCTTCGGCTTATGGAAAATGATGGCAGTAAGACGTTTGAGAACCTGCATCGGGGCGCCCGCGCCTTTGCAGAGGGCTTGTACGCGGCTATCCGCAATCCCGGGATGCATGTTCCACACGACGGTGGTGAGGAGCAAGTCGCGTTGGAGCAGCTCGCGGCTTTCAGTCTATTGGCTCGCTGGGTTGATAAGGCTACCGTCCTGGAAGGGTGACAACATCGGTTTACGGGATAGCAGTCCGCTTGAGCGAAGGATGTGGGGAGCACGAACGCCTGTGATGGAGGTGCCGGGTGCTCAGTCAGCAAGGCCGTCCAGGACCATCGCCGTAGTTTTGTGCAAGGTTAACGCCAGCGACTGGGCTGGGTCCAAGAATGAATCTCGCACACGTTAAACTGCGCCGACACTCTGTAGAGTTCAAATTAAACGTGTAACGCTGGGCGTTGATGACGCTTCGCGTTATTGGGGGTAGGTTGAAGCGCGGTCCGTTCGTTCACCGACGCAGCCGCCGCCGGATTCTCGGCGGCGATTCCGGCCCGAACCTCGGGGACATCCCCCCCATCTTCGATAGCTTTAGTGAGCACGACCACGACCATCTGATCTGGTGCGCTGGTTTTCGTTCGGCTCTCGGTCTATTCCGCCACCTCATGCGCGGCCGCGAAATCGCGGTGAAGAATCTGCATCTAGTCGGTTACGGCAACTGGAACGGCGAGAGCTCGGCAACGCTGATGAGGGTGGGGTCCTTTGTCAAACACACTGCCCAAGTAGTCGCGGGTTGTGTCGATGAGACTCGGCAGCACTCCGAATGGATGTCCGCGGTATCAAGGCCGCTGAACTATTCAAGTTGCGGGACGAAAAGAGTCTCGCAGTGACGCTTGGTCCCTGAGCAAGTTCGATCCTTCCACGATCTGCGCTGGAGACGCCGAGCGCTCGGGGCCCTTGACCGGCTGGGGCACGTGCCGGGTGGTGGCTCGCCCACAGCCCCCATGCCCACCCGCACCGAGAAGGGACAGGTCACCGAGTACGGTCCCGATTCCACGGAGACGGACCGTGAACTCGAATGACGTGCCTGGCCCAAGGTGTGTCCGCTCGGCGTGTGGTTTAACCCTTATGAGACTTGCCGGTCACAGCCTCAGCGCTTCGCTTGCGCAGCCCGCAGGCCGTTCAAGATCACGATCACTTCGGCGACCTCGTGAACCAACACGACGGCAGCCAGGCCCAGCACGCCGCTGATCGCCAGTGGCATCAACACGATGATGATGGCCAGAGACAGCACGATGTTCTGGTTGATGATCCTGCTTCCTCGGCGGGCGTGCTGCAGCGCCTTCGGGATTAGCCGGAGGTCGTGGCCGGTGAAGGCGACGTCAGCAGACTCGATCGCGGCGTCAGAGCCGGTCGCTCCCATCGCTATGCCCACCGTCGCACCCGCCAGTGCCGGCGCGTCATTGATGCCGTCGCCGATCATCGCCGTCGGCGTCTTGGAGGAGAAATCGGCGACGATGCTTGCCTTGTCCTCAGGGCGCAGCTCGGCGCGCACGTCGTCGATTCCGGCGATTCCAGCCAGCGCCCGGGCGGTGCGAGTATTGTCGCCGGTGAGCATGCTTACTTCCACGTCGTTGGCGTGCAGGGCCTGCACGGCTTCGGGCACCTCGGGCCGCAACTCGTCACGGACCCCGATCGCCCCGGCGAGAGCGTCATCGACGGTGACCAGGACGCAGGTCTGGCCCTCGGACTCCATGCGCTCAACGTCTGCTTTCAGTGGCCCAGCGTCGATCCATCGGGGGCTGCCCACCAGCACCCGTCGGCCTTCGACGGTGCCGCCGATGCCATGCCCAGCTTCCTCGCTGATGTCCGAGGCGGTGGGCGCTTCGGGCCCCGCTGCCGCGATCGCCGCAGCGAGGGGGTGTGTCGATTGCTGCTCAACTGCCGCCGCGAAGGAAAGCACCTGCGTCCGATCGAATCCGTCTGCCGGGACCACTCCCGTAACCTCAGGCTGGTTGCGGGTAAGGGTTCCGGTTTTGTCCACTGCCAGGTGACGGATACCGCCGAGTCGCTCGAACGCCGCGCCGGACTTGATGACCACTCCGAACTGGCTGGCCGCGCCGATCGCGGCCACGACCGTCAGCGGCACGGAGATTGCCAGCGCGCACGGCGACGCTGCGACCAGGACTACCAGCGCACGGGTGATCCACGTCTCAGGTTCGCCCAGCAGCGAGCCGATAACGCCGACCAGCACCGCCAGGATCATCACCCCGGGCACTAGGGGTTGGGCAATCCGGTCGGCGATCCGGGCGCGGTCGCCCTTTTCCGCCTGCGCTTGCTCGACTAGGTCCACGAGTGTGGTCAGCGAGTTGTCCGTTCCAGCAGCGGTCGTCTCGACCTCCAGCACCCCGGCGGAGTTGATCGCTCCCGCAGGCACTTCGTCGCCGGGCGCAACCTCCTCCGGAATGGATTCTCCGGTGATCGCTGAGGTGTCAAGGCTGGAGCGCCCGGATCGAATGATGCCGTCCGTGGCGATCCGCTCCCCGGGGCGCACGAGCATTAGCTCGCCAACCTCGAGGTCCTTCGCTACGACCTCGGCCGCTGTGCCGTCGCGCAGCACCGTCGCGGTCTGCGGTACCAGCTTCAACAGTGCCCGCAGTCCGCCTTGGGCCCGATCCATCGCCTTGTCTTCCAGTGCCTCGGCGATCGAGTACAGGAACGCTAGCGCCGCGGCCTCTCCGACGAATCCGAGGATCACCGCGCCGACCGCGCTGATCGTCATTAGCAAGCCAATGCCGAGCTTGCGCTTCGTGACAAGGTTCCGGATCGCTCCAGGCGCGAACGTGTAAGCGCCCAACAGCAGGCCAACCCAATACAGTACCGTCGCGGGCGTCTCCAAGTCGGACCAGTCCAGCGCCAGTCCTGTTATGAGGGCTACCCCGGAGAAGATCGGCAGCAGTAGCTCAGGGTCCTTCCACCATGGCCGATCGAGCTCGTCAATCTCCGTGACGGGTTCGTGTTCGCATCCACATGCTGAACTCATGCGTCCGCTCCTTTCTCGCCGCAGTCGGGCACCGAGCACTCAGTGTCGATGCAGGGGGCATTCTCGTCGACGGCCAGCGTCGCGTGGACCAGCGCTTCGAGCGCTGCCGCGAGGTGGGGATCGGCGATTTCGTAGCGGGTCTTGCGGCCCTCCGGCTCAGCGACGACAATGCCACAATCGCGCAGGCAGGACAGGTGGTTCGAGACGTTCGAGCGGGTCAGATCCAAGCTTTGCGCGAGCACGGCCGGGTAGCTCGGACCGTCTAGTAGGGTTAGCAGGATTCGGGAGCGCGTCGGATCAGCCATGGCCCGGCCGAGCCGGTTCATGACGTCGAGGCGCGAAGCAATAGTCAGCATGCGCTGAATTATACAGTATGCGATGAACTATTTAAAAGGGGCTGAACTAACAGTCACGCGAAAGTCCTGCCACCTGCAAGAATTAGTCGATGGGATAGCCGATGACTGGTCTTTCGCGGTTCGGCTGCCAACCCAACGCCGGGGGCGACGCGGGCGGCGAAGTTCTCCAGAATCTTCACGTGGATGTCCACACCCACCCCTGTGGGGATGGTGATGAACAGGGTGTCGGCGGACATGACGGCGGCGTAGGTGCGGCCAGCGACACTGACACCAGGTTCTCCATCAAGGGCTAGACACTCACGGACATTGCGTACGAGTCGAACCACACGTAGCGAAGCTTTCTAATAGCCAAATGACTAACTCTTTTCGCTGGTATCCAGGAATGATACTTCCTTGAAGTCGGCAGTGTTGGCTACCCCGCGTACGAAGTACTGGAACTGCTGCTTGGAAACCACTTTGCTCCATGAAGCCATAGCCTTCAAGCTACATCGCAGGAAAATTCCATTTCACGGTCGGTATGGGCCTTTTGCAGTTGGTTAATTCGAAATTCGTCCACCATCTCCTTAGCCACCCGCACGATTAACGCGGTGTTTCGCCATCTTCTCTCGAAGCGAGCAGCTCCTTTAGGTGCTTATCTATGTCGTCGAGTTTTTTAATAACGGCCAAGGCAGCAATGACCATCGCGATAAGAATTAGCATCCACAGGCTCCTTTTCTCTGACGCTTCGATTCACTGGGGCAATCGCTTGCCAGGGTATTAAACCATGGCTCTTACCTAGACGTTAGGGAGACGGTGGGAACAAGGGGACGTCGGCAAGCAAAAGCGCCGCGCCCCAGGGAAGGGAAACGCGGCGCTAGAGCAATCCGGCGGGAGGCTGCTTAGTGGTCAGCGCCCTGGATGGAGTGCTTGTGATCGCGGACTGCCTCGCCCTCAGCGTAGAGCGGCATATCCTGCTTGGCCTTGTACCACTCGGCGTGGTTTGGCTCCAGCGGGGTGCGGCCGGCGATGAGGTCGGCGGCCTTCTCGCCCACCATCATGGTTGGGGCGTAGATATTGCCGTTGGTCACGGATGGGAAGACGGAGGCATCCGCAATGTAGAGGCCCTCAACGCCCCATACGCCCATGGTGTCCGGATTAACGACGGCCATAGGATCGGACTCCGCGCCCATCTTGGCGGTACAGGATGGGTGCAGCGCGGTCTCGCCATCGTTGCGGACCCACTCCAGGATCTCCTCATCGGTCTGGACATCCAGGCCCGGGCTGAACTCGCGGGCGCCCACCTCTTCCATAGCCTTGGTATCCAGCAGGGAGCGGGCAACGCGTACGGCCTCAACCCACTCGCGGCGGTCCTGGTCGGTCTTCAGGTAGTTGAAGAGGATGGACGGCTTGTCGTGGATATCGGCGCTCTTGATGTGAACGTGGCCCTTGGTATCGGAGAACATCGGGCCGACGTGCCACTGGAAGCCGTGCTTGACGTCCGCCTTCTGGCCGTCATAACGCACGGCCATCGGCAGGAAGTGGAACATGAGGTTCGGGTAGTCCTCATTCTCATTGGAACGCACGAAGCCGCCGCCTTCAAAGTGGGAGGTAGCAACCGGGCCCTTGTGGGTCAGCAGCCACTGCAGACCCATAAACGGCCAGCGCCACTTATCCAGGTAAGGCTGGGAAGAAGCGGTGGACTTGGTGGTCTCATACTGGATGTAGACCTCGAGGTGGTCCTGCAGGTTCTCGCCCACACCTGGCAGGTGCTTGACGACGTCGATGCCGTGCTTCTCCAGAATCTCACGGTCACCAATGCCAGAGATTTCCAACAGCTGCGGGGTGTTAATGGCACCGGCGGACAGCACGATCTTCTCGGCATAAACGCGGTGAACGCCGCCCTGCCACTCGTACTCGACGCCGACGGCCTTCTGGCCCTCGAAGAGGATCTTGGTGGTGAAAGCGCGGGTGCGGATCTCGAGGTTCTCGCGATCCATGTTGGGGTACAGGTAGGCGCGGGCAGCGGACCAACGCTTGCCGTTCTTAATATTGCGATCGAACGGAGCGAAGCCTTCCTGGCGGTAACCATTGACGTCATTGGTCAGGTTGTAGCCGGCTTCCTGCACAGACTTGAACAGGGCCTGGAAAAGCTCGGAGGTAGCCGGACCGCGGGAGAGGTACAGCGGGCCATCGTGGCCACGGCGAGGATCGTTTGGCTCAGCCGCAGCGGCGGTTTCCATGCGGTTGAAGTACGGCAGGCAGTGGGCGAAGTCCCAGTTCTCCATGCCCGGGTTCTGACCCCACTTCTCATAGTCCATCGGGTTACCGCGCTGGTAGATCATGCCGTTGATGGAGGAAGATCCGCCAAGAACCTTGCCGCGAGCATGGTAGACACGGCGGCCGTTCATCTCTGGCTCTGGATCGGACTCATACATCCAGTCATAGTTCTTTGCGCCGATTGGGAAAGAGAAGCCGGATGGCATGTGAATGAACAGATCCCACAGGGAATCTGGGCGGCCAGCCTCAAGGACCAGCACGCGGGTGTTCTTGTCTTCGGTCAGGCGTGCGGCGATGACGGAGCCTGCGGAGCCACCGCCAACGACGACTACGTCGCTTACTTCATCGGTGACCTTTTTAGCGGAACGCTTCTTGGTCAGCTTGTCCATAAAACCCATAAATCCCCTTCTTTCTGTGAAATATTTCACACGTCAAGATTGCCCCACCGGAAGTGAAAATATTGTAATTTATACAAAAGTCTGTAATTATTCACATCGCCTTATGTGCGGGCACCGCCTCCAGAGTACACATCCCGCTAGAAGTTTGCCCATCTTAATGTATATTTACCTTGTCCGGATGGATTTCTCTGGAGATGAAATCCGCAGTCTTTGCGCATAGTTCGCCCGAATATGATTCATTTCACTCACCTATCTCTCCCTGCGATCTTGTGAGACTTTTGGGGCACCCGTGCGAAAGATTCGGCCCAAACCAACCAACACTAGGAGAAGTAGATGGCTAACTTTGACCCTCACGATCCTGAGGAGTCCCACACTTCACGTAAAGACCCCCAACAAGGGGGTAAAAACACCTCTCTCGCAACCCCCTCTGGGGAGACCAAAAAGCGCAGCCCGCGCTACCAGGTCCGCGCCCTCGTCGGCAGCTATAAGGCAGAAACCGGCGATGCCGTAGGCGCAGATCAGGTCCCTGCTCCCAAGACCAACTGGCCGGTATTTATCATCTCCGGCGTGCTCATCGTAGCCATGGCACTCTACGCCGGGTTTGGCCGTGATTCCGCGGCAGAAACTTTGGCCAATGTCACCGGCTGGATCGGCACTAATCTCGGCTGGTTCTACGTTCTCACCGCCACCATCGCCGTGGTCTTCGTCCTTTATATTGCCATCTCCAATGCCGGCAATATTCGCTTAGGCCCGGACCACTCGCGGCCTAAATTCAATACTTTCTCCTGGGTATCCATGCTCTTTGCCGCTGGCATCGGCGTGGACCTTATGTTCTTCGCCGTCGCCGAACCGGTCACCATGTACATGGCGCCGCCCGTGGGCGAGGGCGAGACCATGCAGGCCGCCAAGGAAGCCGTGGTCTACGCCATGTTCCACTATGGCCTGACCGGCTGGGCCCTCTACGCCCTCATGGGCATGGCTTTCGGATACTTCGCCTACCGCCTCAATATGCCGCTGGCGATTCGCTCCGCGCTCTACCCGCTCATCGGCAAGCGCGTGCACGGCCCTATCGGCTCCGCAGTAGACGTCGCGGCCATGCTGGGCACCGTCTTCGGTGTCACCGCCTCCCTGGGCATCGGCGTGGTGCAGCTATCCTATGGCTTCCACCTCATTTTCGGCTTTGAGCAGGGCCTCGGATTGCAATCTGCGCTCATCATTATCGCCGTGGCCATTGCCACGCTATCTGCTGTATCCGGCGTCGATAAGGGCATTCGCTTCCTCTCCGAGCTGAACGTCTATCTGGCCATCGCGTTGATGGTCTACGTCGTGGTCTTTGGCAAAACCGCCTACCTCTTCGATGCCATCGTGACCAATATCGGCGACTATGTCTCGAAGTTCCCGTCCTGGACCATGGAAACCTTTGCCTTCGCCGAGGACCAGGCTGCCGCCGATACCTGGATGCAGTCCTGGACCCTCTTCTTCTGGGCATGGTGGATTGCTTGGGCAACCTTCGTTGGCCTCTTCCTGGCCCGCATCTCCCGCGGCCGCACCCTGCGCCAATTCATCTTTGGCACCCTGACCTTCCCGTTCCTGTTCATCCTCATGTGGATGTCCTTCTTCGGCAACACCGCCTTGGACATGGTCCGCTCCGGTGACTACCCCGAATTCGCCGAGAACGCCATTAACGTGCCGGAACAGGGCTTCTATGACATGCTGCACGAGTTCCCAGGCTCTGGCATCGTCATCTTCTTGACCACCTTTATCGGCCTGCTGCTCTACATCACCTCGGCCGACTCCGGCGCACTGGTGATGTCCAACTTCACCTCTCGCATCACCGATAACCGCCAGGATGGAGCACGCTGGCTGCGCATCTTCTGGTCCGTAACCGTGGGTGCGCTGACCTTGGCATTGCTGCAGATCGATGGCATCGCCACCGTGCAGTCCGCGACCGTCGTGATGGGCCTGCCCTTCGCCTTCGTGGTCTACCTCATCATGTTCTCCCTGTGGAAGTCCCTGCGCCTTGAAAACGTGCAGCGCGAGGCCCGCACCACCGCAATGCATGGCGTGATTTCCTCCCGCACCGAGCGCGAGCCTTCGGATTCCAACCTGTGGAAGAACCGCCTCGACCGCGCCAATACCTTCCCTTCCAAGAAGGAGATGGATACTTACCTGCGCGATACCGCCACCTACGCTTTGGAGCAGGTTGCTACCCACATGCGTACCCGCGGCTACGACGCCATCTTGCTCACCAGCGAGCTTCCCGACGTCGAACTGCCCCAGCTCGACCTAGAGGTAAAGCTGCACAATGAGCGCATGTTCCGCTACCAGCTCTTCCCGGTAGCGGCCGAGCGCCCCGATTTCAGCGCGGGCGAGGGCGACGAGTACTACCGCCTCGAGGTCTACGATATGACCGGTTCGCTGGGCTATGACGTCTACGGCTATTCCGAGAACCAGATCATCAATAACGTGCTGGATCTCTACGAGCGTCACTTGGCTTTCCTCTACATGCAGCAGACCCAGCCGGGCGACTCCGATGTCTCCGATGGCGCCGAGCCCGAGCGCACCTGGCGCGAAGATAGCTAAGCTGGCCACTACAACTACCTCTATGAGAGAAAGGTTGCTTTTCACTTGAGCACCCAGAACACTTTGTTCGACCCCACCCAGACCGAGCTGCTGAAGGGCGTGCATGCCGATGGCGCCCCGAAGTCCCTGTTCATCAACGGTAAGTGGGAAGCCGCCCAGAGCGGCGAGACCCGCACCATCATCTGCCCGGCCGATGGCTCCACCGTGGGCCTGGTTTCCGAGGCATCCGACGAGGACACCGAGCGCGCCATCAAGGTTGCACGTGAAACCTTCGACAACGGCGAGTGGGCTAATACCCCGGCTGCCGAGCGCGGCAAGCTCGTCATCCGCGTGGCCGATTTCATCCGTGAACACAAGGAGCTTTTCGCTCAGGCCGAGTCCGCCGATACCGGTAAGCGCTACGAGGAATCCTTGGGCGATATGGACGACATCGCCAATGCCTTCGAGTTCTTCGGCACCCTGGCCCAGCACCAGGCTGGACGCGTGGTGGACCCACAGGATCCCAACCTGCGCTCGCGCATCGATGCCGAGCCCGTCGGCGTCTGCGGCCTGATTACCCCATGGAACTACCCGCTGCTGCAGGTCTCCTGGAAGGTCGGCCCGGCCCTGGCCGCCGGCAATACCTTCGTCCTCAAGCAGGCGGAGCTCACCCCGCACACCGCGATGCTGCTCATGGCCGCCCTCAAGGAGTGCGGTCTGCCAGACGGCGTAGGCAACCTCATCACCGGCGCCGGCGCTAACTGCGGCAACCCGCTCTCCCAGCACCCGGACGTGGACATGGTCTCCTTCACCGGTGGCCTGGTCACCGGCAAGATCATCGCCAAAAATGCAGCGGAGACCGTCAAGCGCACCGCGCTCGAGCTCGGCGGCAAGAACCCGAACGTCATCTTCGCCGATGCGGACTTCGACGTCGCCGTGGATAACGCCCTCAATGGCGCCTTCTTCCACTCCGGCCAGGTCTGCTCCGCAGGCTCCCGCATCGTCGTGGAAGAGTCCCTGCACGATAAGTTCGTCGACGCCCTGGTAGAGCGCGCCAATAAGATCAAGATCGGCGGCCCGACCGATGACAAGGCCGAGACCGGCCCGCTCATCTCCGCCGAGCACCGCGAGAAGGTCGCCGCCTACGTGGACAAGGCGCGCGAGCAGGGCGCCAAGATCCTCACCGGCGGCCGCGCCGCCACCAGCGAAGACACCAATGGCCAGCACGGCACCGGCACCACCGACCTGGGCGCCGGCGTCTACTACCTGCCGACCATCATCGATGGCGCTACCCGCGAGATGGACTGTGTCCACGACGAGGCCTTCGGCCCGACCGTGACCATCGAGACCTTCACCACCGAGGAGGAGGCCATCGCCATCGCCAACGACACCGAGTACGGCCTGGCTGGCGCCGTCTACACTTCCGACGCCGGCCGCGCCGAGCGCGTTGCCCGCGCCCTGCGCCACGGCACCATCTGGATCAACGACTTCCACCCGTACCTGCCGCAGGCAGAGTGGGGCGGCTTCAAGCAGTCCGGCAACGGCCGCGAGCTTGGCCCCACCGGCCTGGCCGAGTACCAAGAGCACAAGCACGTGTACCAGAACCTCTCCCCTGCCGCTTGGGATCAGTTCGGCCTGCAGTAATTAAGCCGGCCACCTAGCATTCAGCCCCCGCTGCTCGGAGGAGTGAACTGCTCCCCATTAGTTGGACTGAGAAATCAGTTTCCGATTAGTGGGGAGTA
>NGUZ01000108.1 GCA_002154655.1 Corynebacterium kefirresidentii | reverse complement strand
ATATCTGCACCTTCTTGATACTGATCAATACCATTTGATAACATTTCATACGTTTTACCTACCCCTGGGCTATAGCCTAAATAAATGGTAAGTTTCCCTCTTTTTTTATATGTACTTTCCATGAGGCACCCCCTCTTAATCACATCATAATTAATATACAACATATTATCCATTTATCTTTCTGTTTTGTTAATCATCTTTATAGTTTCTTTATAACTTTCCTTAAATGTTAATACTTCGATTAGATAACTCTTGTTAAGATTTTGATGAAAGTAAGGAGGGAGCGCAATGATTACACTATTAGCTGTCGTTGTCATCGCATTAATTTTATTTTTATTTTACGCATTAATTTGGAGTGAAAAATTTTAACAGAGAAAGAGGGAAACATCATGAGTATTGTGT
>NGUZ01000107.1 GCA_002154655.1 Corynebacterium kefirresidentii | reverse complement strand
CTTGTCTTTATTAAACAATAAAATACATCTCGAGACCTATATAAGTTTATCCTACTTTTATGTGGGTAAACTTAAATTGTAATCATTAATCTATCAAGGAGTGTTAATTATGACAAACGAAGATGCTAAAAAAGCAAAAGAAGTAGAAGAAAAATTAAAAGAACAAAAAGAAGAAAAAACTGATGACATCGAACAAACTAAAAAAGATGTTCAAGACACTTTAGATTAATTATTAAGAAATCTCAATTCGCAGGAGTTGAGAACAATATACTATTTAACCGCTACACTGCTAAAAAGTAGTAGTTAACTAAAAACTGAGAGAACGCTCTTTCCGAGCTTTTCTCAGTTTTTATTTTTAATACAAGGTTTAAACATTTTAGAGATTTCACTAGTTAAGTGTATTA
>NGUZ01000106.1 GCA_002154655.1 Corynebacterium kefirresidentii | reverse complement strand
AGTTCTTGTAGTTGGATGTCCTTGTGCATTAGTTATTTCTACTCCAATCTCGATTGTCTCGGCAATTGGAAATGCAGCGAAAAAAGGTGTGTTGGTTAAAGGTGGTGTCTATCTCGAGAAATTAGGAGACATTAAGACAGTCGCATTTGATAAAACAGGAACACTGACAAAAGGTGTACCAGTGGTAACAGATTTTGAAGTATTAAATGACCAAGTGGAAGAAAAAGAGCTATTCTCTACCATTACAGCTTTAGAATATCGTTCACAACATCCACTTGCTTCAGCAATAATGAAAAAGGCAGAGCAAGATAATATCCCTTATTCTAATGTACAAGTGGAAGAATTCACTTCGATTACTGGGCGAGGTATAAAAGGGATTGTAAACGGAACTACTTACTATATTGG
>NGUZ01000105.1 GCA_002154655.1 Corynebacterium kefirresidentii | reverse complement strand
ATTTTCGGCTTTCAATTGCCTCCAGGTTCAGCACCTGTCACTGCAGTTTTAATCATTTTATCTATCGGTATCGCTGGTGGTACTTTACAAGCTACGGGAGGAATAGACTATTTAGTCTTTCTTGCTTCTAAAATTATCGAGCGTTTCCCGAAATCCATTATTTTTATCGCACCAATGATTGTCTTTCTGTTTGTATTTGGTGTAGGTACCGCAAATATTGCGTTATCTTTAGAACCTATTATTGCTAAGACTGCTGTTAGAGCAAATATCCAGCCTAAACGACCACTCACCGCATCTGTTTTGACTGCAAATTTAGCTTTATTATGTAGTCCTGCAGCATCGGCAACAGCTTATATCATATCAGTAATGGCTGGTTATCATATATCAATGGGACAATATTTAAGTAT
>NGUZ01000104.1 GCA_002154655.1 Corynebacterium kefirresidentii | reverse complement strand
GATTCATCTAGTAATTCAAATGATGATAATAGTAACTCTTCAGATAATAGTACTTCTTCAAATTCATCTGATAACAGTTCATCATCAGATAATAATGGTAATAACTCAAATAGTGACAATAACAATGGTAACTCTCAAGCTACTTCAAACAATAGCAGTCAAAGTAACAGCAATAATAATCAATCAAATAGCTCTAATTCAGGACAACAAACTCACGTAGTATCAGATAATGAAAACTTATACCGTATCGCTATTCAATACTACGGAGAAGGTACTGTTGAAAATGTAAATAAACTTAAACAAGCTAATGGCTTATCAAGTAATAACATTTCTAATGGTCAAAAATTAATAATCCCACAATAACTTAGTTATCATTCAAAAGAGACTGAAACAAAATTGTTTGGCTCTATG
>NGUZ01000103.1 GCA_002154655.1 Corynebacterium kefirresidentii | reverse complement strand
TATTATATTCTGGTTTTACTGAGTACCCACTTAAATAATTGAAGAAGTTAATGGCATCTTCTGCAATTTGTTCATTTGTAGTGATAATACCCATATCTGTATAGAGTTTCGCAGTCTTGTCGTTATAGTTACCTGTTCCTAAGTGAACGAATGATGTTAATTCGCCACCAATACGTTTAACGACTAAAGCGATTTTACTGTGTGTCTTAAGATGTGTCATACCATATATAACGTGACAACCTGCATCTTCTAACATGCGTGCCCAGTGTACGTTGTTTTCTTCATCGAAGCGTGCTTTCAATTCTACAAGTACGGTTACTTGTTTACCTTTTTCAGCAGCTTCTTTCAAACTCTTAATAATAGGTGAGTCTTTACTAACGCGATACAATGTCTGTTTAATCGCTATTGTAT
>NGUZ01000102.1 GCA_002154655.1 Corynebacterium kefirresidentii | reverse complement strand
AGAATTCAGGATGGAACTGACATGCGATATAGAAGTCATTCTCTGGAATTTCTACCATTTCTACTAATCGTCCATCTGGACTAGTACCAGAAAACACCATACCATTAGCTTCTAATTGTTCTCTAAATTCATTATTAAATTCATATCTATGACGGTGTCTTTCCTCAATATTAACTGCGTCATAAATTTGATGTGCTAATGTGTTTTCTTTGATTTTACATGGATATAATCCTAAACGTAACGTGCCACCTAAATCTTCAATATCCTTTTGCTCAGGCAATAAATCAATAATTGGATAAGGTGTGCTAGGATTAAGTTCTGCTGAGTGTGCTCCCTCTAAACCTAGTACATTGCGTGCAAACTCAACAGTCGCTAATTGCATACCTAAGCAAATACCAAAGTATGGAACATT
>NGUZ01000101.1 GCA_002154655.1 Corynebacterium kefirresidentii | reverse complement strand
ATTCAAAAATAATAGAAATGTTTAAATACAAACTCAATTTATCACGATAATTATCACGAATAACAGCTTTAAAACTACTAAAAATATTTGCCTTCTCATTTTTGTAAATTTGACGTTCTGAAAGGCGTAAAATAAAAAAATAACTTATCATTTCAAGTACTAGCGCAAATAAAAATAAGTATTTCGCACCTATAAGACTCATTAAAATGCCGCCTAATGCCCACGTAGAAAGTTGAACAACACTACTCATCATATTCATTAAAGCGTTAGCAGATGTAATCGCATCTTTATTCTCAATAAAAGGAATCATTGAGTTCTTAATTGGGTTTGTAAAACCATCAAAAATAGCATTAAGAAAAAGTAAAACAAAAATAAAAATGGGAGATATGCCAAATATTAATAAACCAGCGATAC
>NGUZ01000100.1 GCA_002154655.1 Corynebacterium kefirresidentii | reverse complement strand
GTGATGAAGCACTGGTTTCAAGAGTTAAAACACTTACTGAAGAAAAAGGCTTAAAAGAAACAGTTCTAACATTTGATAAACAACAACGTGACGAAAACTTGGATACGTTAAAAGCTGAAATTGCAACTGAATTTGTTGACGAAGCAGATCCTGAAAATGAATTGTTAATTGATGAAGTTTATGCAATTTTAAATGACTTAGTTAAAGAAGAAGTACGTCGTCTTATCGCTGATGAAAAAATTAGACCTGATGGGCGTAAACCAGATGAAATTAGACCACTTGAATCTGAAGTTGGTTTATTGCCACGAGCACATGGCTCAGGTTTATTTACACGTGGACAAACTCAAGCTTTATCTGTATTAACATTAGGAGCATTAGGTGATTATCAACTTATTGATGGACTAGGTCCTGAACAA
>NGUZ01000099.1 GCA_002154655.1 Corynebacterium kefirresidentii | reverse complement strand
TAGTTGCTACTAAAGGTGGACTTCAAGCAAAAATCGAACGTGACCTAATAGATTACAGACAAATGGCGCAACATGGTTATTGCACAATTACTGACTTACAAAGCGGCATTATCAACAGTAATCAAGTATTAGATTACATTGAAAAATATATCTTAACTAGCAATTTAGATGTTCAAGCTATTTGTTATGATCCACATGCTATTCACGGGTTTATTGCAGAAATTGAAAAACGAAATTGGCGTTATGAATTAATTGAAATTCGTCAGGGCGCTATGACGTTATCTAATCCAGTCATTGACTTTAGATTAAAAGTTATAGACGAACAAATTAAACATCATAAAAATCCATTACTCGATATCGCAGTTAAAAATGCAGTGGCTAAGAATGTAAATGATAGTGTCATGATTGAGAAAAAA